>CAVTUE010000008.1:0-1051367 GCA_963737805.1 uncultured Acidimicrobiaceae bacterium | reverse complement strand
CTTAGCCGGCGAACGGAGGCAGTCTCGACGCGGAGAGATTGGGAGGCATTGTTGGCGCCCAACGGTGCTGTCCGATGCTTCGGCCCCTTGGCTCGGGGTCTTGCGAGAGGACTTCGCGAGGGTCGCAAGGCCAGCCACCGTTCCTGGGCCAGCTCTGCTCGCCGTCTCTCAGGGCCTGCTCCAAGCGACCTTCACCTTTGCCCCGGGGCAACGCAGTCGGAAACCTTGGTGAAAGACTATCGACGATGCGATGAGCCGGGATCGGGATGACCCCGGCAGGAGAGGCAATGGTGATGCAAGAGACGTCGGGCCCCCCTATGGATCCGCTTCCGCCAAATACCAATCTGCTCGAACCGGTGATCCAGCGTGCCGAGAAGGAACCGGGCCGGGTCATGGCCGCCTACCGGGACGGCGACCACTTCGTCGACGTTACCGCTGGTGAGTTCTACGAACACTGCCGGGCCATAGCCAAGGGCGTCGTCGCCAGTGGGCTCGAGCCCGGCGGTCGAGTTGCCCTCATGTCGCGGACGAGGCTTGAGTGGCTGCTACTCGACTACGCCATCCTGGCCAGTGGCGGTGTGACAGTTCCGATCTACGAGACGTCGTCGGCTGACCAGATGCAGTGGATCGTCCATGATGGCGACGTCCAGATGCTCGTCGTCGAGACGGCGGCGATGCGGAACTTGTACGAGGGGGCCGGGAGCCGGGAGGACGGGCGTCCCGAGATCCTCGTCATTGACGACGGGGCATTGGATGAGCTTGCCCGCCGCGGCGAGGCCGTGGCCGATTCCATCCTCGACGAGCGTATCCACTCCCTCGAGGCCGCCAACGTCGCCACGATCATCTACACGTCCGGTACGACCGGCCGGCCCAAGGGCTGCGCCCTCACCCACGGGAACCTCCGCGTCAACGTGTGGCAGACCATCGACGCGATCGGGTCGATGCTCCAACCCGACGAGGTCAGCCTCCTGTTCCTGCCGCTCGCCCACGTGCTCGCCAAGATCATCACCCTTGTCGGCGTGGAATGGGGAATCAAAGGCGCTTTCGCCACCGACATGGATGCGCTCCTCGAAGAGTTCGCCATGGTGCAGCCCACGATGATTGCCGCCGTGCCCCGTATCTTCGAGAAGGTGTTCAACGGTGCCCAGCAGAAGGCGCACGCCGAGGGCCACGGGGCGATCTTCGACAAGGCCGCCGATGTCGCGGTGCAGTGGTCGCGGCACCATGGAGATCATGTTCCGCATCCGCTCACCTCAGCGGAGCATGCGCTGTTCGACCGGCTCGTCTACAAGAAGGTCGAGGCAGCATTCGGTGGCCGGCTGCGGTTCGCCTTCAGTGGCGGAGGCCCGCTAGGCGAGCGGCTCACCCACTTCTTCAACGGTGTGGGCATCAAGGTGTTCGAGGGTTATGGGCTCACGGAGACCAGCCCGACCCTGACGGTCAACCGGCTCGGCGCATGGAAACCGGGCACCGTGGGGCAGGCGCTGATGGGCACGAGCATCCGTATCGCCCCTGACGGCGAGATCCTTGCCAAGGGACCGCAGGTCTTCCAGGGATACTGGCGCAACGAGCAAGCCACGTCGGAGACCTTCGATGCCGATGGATGGTTCAAGACCGGCGACATCGGCGACCTCGACGACGACGGCTACCTGCGTATCACCGGACGGAAGAAGGAGTTGATCGTGACCGCCGCCGGGAAGAACGTGGCGCCGGCGCCGCTGGAGGATCGGATTCGCGCGCACCCATTGATCAGCCAGGCGGTCGTGGTCGGCGACGCCCGTCCGTTCGTTGCGGCGCTGATCACCATCGACGAGGAAGCATTTGTGACCTGGGCCACCGAGGGGCCCTGGGTGGGACCGCAGCCTCCCAAGCTACGGATCATCCGGCGTTGTTGGCGGAGGTCCAGGCAGCGATCGACGATGCCAACGAGTCGGTGTCAAGAGCGGAGTCGATCCGCAAGTTCGCCGTCCTGCCCCACGACCTGACGGTCGTGAACGGCGAGCTGACCCCGACGCTCAAGGTGCGGCGCGCCGTCGTGGAGAAAGCCTACGGCCCAGTGATCGATGACCTTTACGGGAGCTGAGCAGACACGGGTGTCCGCCTCAGCCGTGCAGAGCGCGTGATGTCCGAGTCACTCCCGAACTCCATGCCTGGGTCGACGAGTTCTATCCATGAGCTGGCCGACCATAGCCGGGTGCTCGTGCGGCCGCTTCAGCTCAGCGATCGGCATGAGCTGGCGATCGGCTATGAGCACCTGTCAGCGGAAGCCCGCCGCCTCCGGTTCTTCACCGCACCTTCACGACTCTCGGACGCCGATCTGGAGTACCTCACCAATCTTGACTACCACGATCACTTCGCGTGGGCGGCGTTCGCGATCGACGAGCCCGGCCAGCCAGGCATCGGCGTCGCCCGCTACATCCGAGACCCCACCCGTCCCAACCACGCCGAGGTAGCGGTGACGGTGCTCGACGATTACCAGCATCGGGGTCTCGGCACCCTCCTTTTGGAGATGCTGGCCGATCACGCCCGCCGCAACGGGATCACGACCTTCGTCAGCCACATCCTCTGGGATAACCGGGAGATTCTCGAGACGCTGGCCGCGGCCGGTGCCCGCATCGAACCAGAGGAGCCAGGAGTCGCACGGGTAGCCATAGAGATCCCGGCACCCGAGAGCCCTACCCTTGTTGGCCTGATCCGGGCCGCCCTGCGGGCTTTCGGGCGAGCAACCCGGGAGGTCCTGGAGTCAGGGTCCGAGCCGAAGGCCGAGGGCGACGAGGTCCAGCTCGACTAGCCCGCCTTGCAACCCGCGCCCTCGTTGATTCTGCTCGGAGACCAGTTGAAGCACTCGGACGAAGGCCAGGTAAAGGAAGGGCAGCGCCATCGTCCAGCTTCGTTGACCCTACGACGGTCGGGCATTTAGTCCACGGGTTGCAGGCACTTTCGGAACCAGAGGGCGGCGGTTCCTGACGGAAAATCCTCGACTCGGCCCACCAAATTCGTAGCCGTTCCGTTCATAGAGAGCTCGAGCCTGAAAGTCGTAAGTGAAGTGGACTGTCTGACTGCATCCGCGGGCCACGGCCTCGGCTTCAGCAGCGGCGAGGAGCCGGGTCGCAAGGCCACCACCTCGGAGGCTTGGGTCCACCCAGAGGCTCTGCAGCTCGCAACAGTCGCCCCAGGTCCATCCGCTGATGCCGGCTACGACCGTGCCAGCGTCGCGAACGAAGATCGCCAGCTCTACTTCGTCACCGAGCCCCATGGCGGCGGACGCCTCACGACGGATCTGCACTTCGAGGAACTCAATGTCGAGTGGATCTGGTTGATCCTCGACGTGGAAGTCCACGGCGACTGGAGTATCAGACGTCGACCATCTGCTCAATCAGCGAGATGTCATCGAAGTACGTCCGATATGACCTGATCTTCCCTTCTCGGAAGTCGGCCACTGTGACGCCAGGCAACTTGACGTGACGTCCCGTTGCCTCCACTTCGGCATCCTCGGCGAGGATCAGTGGCCCAGTGTGATCGGCTTCGATCACCCACTCGGCATACGCCCTATTGCCCACTTCATCCAGTCCCCGTAGGAGAATCACGACCTTGGAGAATGCGACTTCACGGAGGGCGGCGAGTTCAGCGAGTGCTACGAGCCCCGACACCGACGCATATGGCGACCAACCCACGACATCGTCGGTAAACAGGGTACTCAGATCAACTGATGCGCCACCCACCTCGGCCTCGAGCGCCTTCAGCAGAACGTCTTTGCGAGAACCACTCATCACATTCCCTATTCTTCCTGTCGTATTGATGCGTTCTAGGACTTCTGGTCACCCCGAGTTGCGCTCAGGACCCGAGGACCTTCGCCTTGGCTGACGCGAACTCTTCGTCTGTTAGTGCGCCCGAGGAGTGGAGTTGCGCCAAATGCTCGATCTCGTCCGCCGGGTCTGCTGGCGGCGGCGCATACTGATTCTGACTGTCGTCGACAGGCTCCTGATCGGCATACTGTTTGTTGCGGTGATGAGCTATCGCCCCCCCTGCCACCGCTCCAGCAACAAGTCCTCGACGTCGTGATACGGCAAGGTCAGCAGAACCTATGTGCGAGTGTCCCCGATGTGCTGCAGGGTGGCACCCCCTCCCGGCGTTCGGCGGCAGTGCCGGATGTCTCGTCCGACCACGTCGTAGCCCGGAGTGTTCAGCTCCAGCCACGAACGCTTCAAGCCTTCGAATTGTCAGTAGCTTTGTCAGATGACCAAGTCGTCCCGGGTATCTGCCGTCCTTCGAGTTGAGAAGCCCTGGGGTCACGAGGAACATTTGCGCTGGTCGACGGTCGCTACTGCGGCAAGACGCTGCACGTCAATGAGGGTCACGCTCTCTCCCTTCAGTATCACGAGCAGAAGGAAGAGACGATTGCGGTGCAATCGGGCCGGCTCCTTTTCGAAGTGGGCGCCCCGGACGGGCCGTTGAAGTCATTCAAGATCCTTCCCGGTGGAGTCCGTCCACATCCGCCCCGGTACTCCGACATCGAATGACGGCTTTGGAGGACACTGTCGTTTTAGAAGCAAGTACCACCGAACTCGACGACGTGGTGCGTCTCGAAGATCGCTACTACCGCTCATAGGCGCTAACCTCGACCCGGCGAGCTTGGGCAGTTTGGGCAGTTTGGTCTACTTGTCCACCAGATGCTTGGTCAGGACTCCCATCATTAGAGAAAGCCGCTTCTTCGGTGACGCCGGCTTGCGCCAGGCCCTCTACATGGCAGCCGATCACGCCCGGCACATCGACCCGACCCTCGCCCAGCGCTACTACCGACTCGTCGTGGTCGAGGGCAAGCACCACAACTCGGCGCTGTGCGCAGTTTCGGCCGTCCTCATCACCCGGATCGCCGCCTGTTGGCGAAAGGGAGAGCTCTACCAACTACGAGACGAAGACGGCGAAGCGATCACCGAGGCCGAAGGCAAAGTTGCCTGCGCCGACCGCTTCAAGATCGATCCCAGAGTCAGGGCCGCGCGTCGTCGCAACACTTCAGCCAAAGTCTTCAAGAACAGAGTGGCGGGTCGAGGCAGAAAGGAGTTGGCCCAAAAGGTCGCTCCGGCCACCGACCCGCCAGCAAAAGAACCTAGCGAAAATGTGGCTTGAGGGGCTTGACTGCCGTTAGGAACTCACCCCGCCGGCCAAGGTACTGGTCGGTCGTCGAGGCGGAGCTGCAAAATGACAAGGTCTTGCCATCGGCCGAACTTCTCTCCGATCTCGGACATTTGGGCCACCTCGACGAAGCCGAGGCGCTGATGGAAGCGAATCGATGCGTAGTTCGCGCCGTCGACGGCGGCAACCATGGTGTGTTTGCCGGTGCTCTTCGCCTCATGGATGAGTGCACGCATGAGTCCTCGACCGACTCTCGAACCCCAACGGTCCTCTCGCACGTGGATTGTGTTCTCGACCGTGAATCGGTAACCGGGCCACCTGATTACGTCACGGAACCACCCGAATGCGGCGACGCCAACGATCTCACCTTCCTCTTCGGCTACTAGGACCGTCTCGTGCTCGTCGAGCCATTCCGCAATGCCTTGGGCTGTCCGCGGCGTATCAGTCCACTCGATTGATGTTGTCGCCAGCAAGGCGTTCAACAGCGATGCAATCTCGACGGTGTCCGCGCACTCGCCGGCCGTACGATCATCCCGGGCATTCTCGCAGGACTCCAATCGCTCAACCAGCCCGGGCATCCCAGATCCGCCGAGGCGCCGCCGTCCCGGCGTACTGGGACATTTAGCGTTGGTTCTGGGCATCCACCGATTTGGCGCAAGCCCTTCGTAGGGTGCGTCGGGTCGGTTCTTCTGGCTTGACTTTATGGGGGCCGGAGCGAGCAACAGCTCGACTCCACAACAGTGATCGTCTGTCAGACGAGCCTCCCCGACGCACGTGCATCCCTTTTCTGGAACTCGGCGGCCGATCATGGAATCGGACCCCTGCTTCTGAATGTCTGGATGGTCACACCCCTGCGGAACGTGCACCGGTCAACGACGCAGAGCTGGCTGATGCATTATCGAGCGAAAGGACCATGCGATGAATCACGTGAGGTTGGGCATCGACGTCGCCTGCCGGGCCGACCACCGGGCCAGCCTGGCCGACGAGCGAGGTGAGTTCATCTGGTCGTCGTGGAAGTTCCGCACGACGACGACCGATCTCGAGCGCCTGTGGGCCAAGATCCCCGACGGTGCGTCGGTGACGGTCATCCTCGAGCCCACCCGCAACGCCTGGGTGCCGCTGTCGGCCTGGCTCCAAGCACGCGGCGCCACGGTCATCTTGGTGCCCCCCGAGCAATCGGCTGACCTGCGGGACTACTACAACAAGCACACCAAGACCGATCGGCTCGATTCACGGGTGCTGGCCCGTATGCCCTTGCTGCACCCAGAGGGCTTGCGTGGCATCGACAACCTCGGTCCGGCCGAGTCACTGCGCCGGGCCGTGCGTCACCGCTTCAGCCTGGTCAAGCGCCGCAGCGCGGCCAGTCTCCGCCTCGATGCACTCGTCGAGCTGTTAGGACCGGGGTGGGCCGACTGCCTCGGATCGGCCACCGCCTCGAAGACCGCCCTGGTCATCTTGGAGAAATACGCCGATCCACGTGCGCTCAAGCGTCTCGGGCGCGCCCGGCTGGCCGCCTTGTTGCTCCGCTCGAGTTCGGGACTTGGCGCGAAGACAAGGCCGATGAGCTCTTGGCCATGGCGGCTGAGACCCTCAAGCTCTGGTCAGGTGGGGGCATCGACTTCACCGAGTTGGCCCACGACATCGCTTCGGAGGTCAGAGTGCTCCGCTGCCTCGACGACGAGATCACCGCGGCGGACAAGCGGATCGCCGTGCTCTATGACGAGGCCGACCCTTTGGGCATCGTCCGCTCGGCGCCGGGGCTCGGGCCCGTCCTCTCGGCGGCCATCTTGGCCAACCAGGGCGACTTCAACCGCTTCGCCAACCTCGCCGGCGTCCGATCCTTCACCGGCTTTGTCCCCAAGATCGACCAGTCCGGACTGGTGGCTGGACACAAGGGCATCACTAAGGCCGGTGATGCGGGTCTGCGCCAGGCCCTCTACCTGGCAGCCGACCACGCCCGGCACATCGACCCGACCCTGGCCCAGCGCTACTACCGATTGGTCATGGTCGAGGGCAAGCACCACAACTCGGCGTTGTGCTCGGTCTCGGCCCTCCTCATCACCTGGATCGCCGCCTGCTGGCGCAAGGGAGAGCTCTACGAACTACGAGATGAAGACGGCGAAGCGATCACCGAGGCCGAAGGCAAGGCTGCCTGCACTGACCGCTTCAAGATCGACCCCAAAGTCCGGGCGGCCCCGTCGTCGAATCACGTCAGCCAAAACCCTCAAGAACAGGGCGGCGGGTCGAGGCAGAAAGGAGTCGTCCCGAAAGGTCGCTCCGGCCACCGACCCGCCACCAGAAGAAGCTAGCGAAAATGTGGCTTAAGGGGCTTGACTACCGTTAGGAACTCACTTGACCCGTTCGACCTTCGCCCGCCGATCGGTGAACAAGGTCATGCTCCCACGTCTGCTGGTAGACGAGTGAGTCGGATCAAACGTGCAAATGTCAGCGCAAGGGCCAGCTCACTAATGACGAGACCGACCCAGCGAAGGCCGTGATGAGACAGGCCGAGGGGGAGGAACCAGAACAAGATACCTAAGGTCAGCCCCAACGGCACCACGCTCGCGATGAGGAGTTTGCGTGTCTTCGGCTCGGGGCGGGGCGGCAACACGATTGAACTCTTCAGCGTTTGCTCAGGGACTGGTTGGCTGTAGAAGTCGATTGCTGCATGACCGAGCCGCCTCGTCGCCCGGGCGCTGGCGTAAGTCCAGACTGGCATGCTCACAACGGGAATGAGGTACGACGCAACCTCGGCACCCGCGATCACCAAGTCGATCGGTGACAGCGTGTACTGGCGAAGCCGCAGCCCGATCATCGACGGCAACTGCCGCACCACATCGAAAAAGGTGCGTACCTCCGGAACCGAACGACGACTCTCAGCGGCCGCGCCGGCCTCTTGAAGGGCGGCAGCTGCATCTTGGACAGTCGGGTAGCGCCCTTGGACGACGAGCACTTCGGCCGCCCGGGCCGGGTCGACTGGATCTCGGCCATATGCAGCGGCGATGCGCAACACAACGATGAGCTGCTCGCAGTAGATCATTGCCATCGCGGGAATCATGCCGACGTAGAAGGAGGATCCCGTGATCAAGCCACCTCGGCGTGCCACGCTCGTCGAGCGGCGAAGTACCCGCTTGGCGATCCGATCGGGGGAGTCCGAGAGTCGCGTGTGACTCGTCTTGGACCACCACATCTTCACGTGGGGCGTGAGCTGGGGAAGTGTATAAAGGACTGCGATCTCGGCGGCGTGCAAAGGGTCGTGGCGCAGGGCTCGCCAAAGACCCGTTGGCCGGGAGGGTGCTGGGTCCCCGAGCTCGACCATGACGATCAGTCTGCCTGGCGGCGGTTGCAAGAGCCATTGACAGCAACCCTCGTGAGGGTGATGCTTGGTTGGTAGGCAGAAACGATTCACTGGGGGGCGCACATGACCCTCGAAACCTGGATCCTGATCATTGCCGTATTCGCCGTCGTCGTGTTCCTGCGCATGGGGCGGCACCGCTACACGCGCCGCCAGCGCATTCTCAGCCTCGCCGTCTTGGTTGTGCTCGCCCTGCGCTATGTGAAAGGGATGCCAACGACAGGCAACGATGTTGCACTCGAAATTGCATGTCTTGGCCTCGGTGCACTCTTCGGGTTCGCGATGTTGGCTGCGACAGAGGTGGAGCAAGATGAGGCCACCGGCCAAGTGTGGGTGCGGGCCGGTGTCGTGTACCTCGCACTGTGGGTGGTCTTACTTGGCTCGCGAGTGTTGTTTGCTTACTCGGCGACAGGATGGGCTCATAGAGATATCGGGCACTACTTCATTGCGAATCACCTCTCCTTCACAGCAATCACTCCCGCTTTCGTTCTTATGACGATCGGAAGCATTGGTGTCATCACCATCGGGCTCGCGATTCGTGCCGTGGGGATCTCGAGCACGCCTCGGAATGCCACTCCAACCGCCGCGATGCCTCAACTAGCCGAGGAGACGCCCGAGCCGTCCTGAGGTGCTGCCAAGGTTCCGAGCCAGTCGAGGAAGTCCTCAGAGCAACCACAAGTCTCCGTGAACCGATGAAGCGATTACCCGTATAAGTGCCGAACTGCCCCACCTACCCGGCGACTGATAGGAACTCACCCCCTGGCTGTCAGCAGGCCACCGAGGTCGCAGCGAGGGATCTGGATCAAGGAAACCCATTGCCGTGATGATCGGAGGGAACCAGACATCCCATCACCCACCGGTTGTCTGAGCGGGCGGTAACGCCTAGGATCCGCACGCGCTGGCTGGCGTGTTCGATGATGGCGAGGACGTAGACCCTGCTGCTGTCGAGCAGGGTGACGGTGAAGAAGTCGGTCGCGAGGATCGCCTTCTCCTGACTGCGCAGGAACTCCGCCCTTCGGCCGACATGTTCAAGGCGGCGTGACGGACCAGGTCGGGCCAGACCGCGAGGAGTTCCGAGCGTGACTTGAACATGACGTCGGTGGCGATCTCGGCCTGGTCGAGCACCCAGTAGTAACCGCCGAAGCCGGCACGGGCGATGGAGGCCATGAGCGGGTTGAGGCGTCGGGCGAAGGCGTTGAGCACCCGGGGCCAGGCCCGGTGCGCGAAGCGCTCGCACAGCTTGGCGGCGCGCTCGAGGTCGTCGATGGCGAGGAGGGAGTTCTCGTAGCGCACGTAGCCGATGCCGGCCTTGTCCAGCTGGCGGGCCAGCCACTCCCGGCCGTTGATGTAGATCTGGACCTCGTAGGGGATCCAGCCCTGGATGCGCACGTGCATGAAACCGAACTCGGGATCGATCAGGTACATGTAGTGGTGCAGGCACTTGCGCTCGCGCCGGGTGACCTCGATGCGATGGGTCTGGTAGCTCTTGCGGACCTGGAAGCTCATGCAGGGCTCGACCGCGCTGATGAAGCAGACGATCCCCTCGGTGATGCCGTCATCGGCCGCGATGGACTTGGCCAGGTCGTCCTTCATCTGGGTGCGGTTACGGGTCTTCACGTGATCGAAGGAGATACGAGGACGGCCCGACTCTTCGGCCAGGCGGTCGACGTTGTTGGCGATGCGGTTCGTCGTGGCCTTGGCGTACTCGGTGAAGTCGGTGATGGGGTAGCCCTGGGCCCACAGGAGGGCCCGCACCGCGTCGGGCTTGAAGAGGTGCGAGAGGTGACCCTTGAAGATCATCCGGTCGAACATGGCCAGGCTGCCGGTGATGTGGCGGCGGTGAATGTCCTCGAAGCTGTCCATGGCGGCCCTCCCTGCTGGTGCGTCGCCAGCGAGTGTGCACCTTTGGTCGCCGGCCCGCATGAGGTCCGCGTCTACGCAACGCGGCCGACGCCGTCAGGGGCGGCTTTGCCGCCCCGGCACCGACCCATCGCTCTCAGTCGAGGTCACCCCCGCAGACTGCGGCCCACCCCGGCCGGAGCCTTCACGGTGTTTGGTTGCGGCCGCAGGCTGCGGTAAGGGGCAGTCAAGGAGAGACGGTGGTGAGCTTGAATACTGGATGGCGGGGCGACTCCTCGACGAACTTCTCCACGGGGTCGTCACCCTTGCCATCGAAGAACGGGGCGGTTACCCGCACGTCGCGAACGTAACGCTGGAGGACGGGACCGGCTGTAGCAGGATCGACCTCCTCGGCATGGAGCGTCTCCGACCGCCCACCATGGCGAAGTGCGATCTCAGGCTGGGCACGCACGTTGTGAACCCAGGCGACCATTCCGTAGGGCGACACAAGCCATCGCTGTCCATTGCTTTCGACCAGGATCACTGGTGTAGTCCTCTGCTGCCCAGTCCTACGTCCCGTGGTGGTCAGAAGATACGTGGACTTGCCGCCGATGCCGAGGCGAACCAGCGGCTTCATGAGAACGTTGACCGCTCGACGGATAGGCCCGAGTTGGTAGGTCTTCGCCATCGCCATAGTCTGCCCGGCATGGGCGCTCTTTCGCTCGCTGATGCCAGCTGTCAGCCGAGCGGCATGGTTGCGAGTGGGGCCCCGGGGGATCCGAAGTGTCCCATCGACCCAGCTATCAGGGACACTGAAACTGGATCACTCCGAGTTCCGAGGTTCTTGAGTTCCAACCCCGCGAAACTATGGTGATGAGGCTCGGTATCGCTCTCCAAATCGAGAACTGTTGGGACGGTCGAGGTTGAAATGTTTGTAGCTGTACTGATTCTCCTCGGAGCGGTAATCGTCATCGGAATCCCGCTCTGGGCAATCATCGACGCCGCTCGCCGCCCCGCGAACTCATTTCAACAAATCGGGAGCGACAAGACCAGATGGATCGTGGTCCTTGTAATTCTCTCCGTGTTTTTCAACCTTGGTGGCGTCGTAGCAAGCATCGTTTATCTGGCGACTACGAGGCCCAGACTACAGAAGGCAAACGCCACACCGCTCAACATCGGCGTTGAACCGCCCGGACTGCGCCAGGGCGAAGGCTCGAAGATGCTGGCTTCCGATGATGACCGAGAACGAGTCACGCAGGAATTGCGCCATCACTTTGAGGCTGGTCGATTGACTTTTGACGATCTCAATGGTCGATTAGACGCCACGCTCAGGGCCAAGACCGTTGGAGAATTGTTCGAGGTCACTCGGGACCTACCCCAAATCAGCTGACGGTCCCGGGTGCACCCATGCAAGTGCCGGTATGGGGCAGGTTACAATGGTGATTCGTAGTCCGGCGGCAGTGGATTCTGAGCTTGTAACGAGCGGCAATCAAGGGCGTCGGCGCAGCGGCCTATGACAATGATCGGCTGCGCCGCGACTCCTGTCGTCGTCCGACACTGGAGTGGGCCGGGCGCCATAGCGCCGGCTTGGATGCAGATCTGGGTCTTTTTCAAGAAGGTGCCGGCTCCCTGATCGAAGTTGTCGGAAAATGGACACATCTGAACAACGTGAGGTCACCGGATCGACGCCGGTCTCGACCACCTCAGGAGCCCAGATCCCAATTGTCGGGACCGGAGTTCACGCTATGGAAGTGTCATGCTGATTCAGCCCCACTGACCACGACTTCTGGTGGGCCGCCCGGGTCTCGATCCCGGCACCTTGGGATTAAAAGTCCCCTGCTCTTCCGGATGAGCTAGCGGCCCGAGTCAGCACGATAACGGGCAAATCCAGCGGACAGGGAACCTTCATTCACGAGCGCCCGGGCGAGTCTGGGCTTCCCAGGACGCGAAACGATGCGACGCGGTTCGCCGTGACTGCGATCACGGCGAGCACGGCGACGCCTTCCGAGACTGAACGGCGCCCCTTGGATCCACACGGGAACGCCGATCCCGTCGGGCGCTATCACGGCGGACGGCCGGGTTTTCCTCTTCGACGGATCTGCCGTGAGAACTAGACCGCGCGAACCGGCCCGCCGAGCGAGGCCCACGATCAGCCAATGGCGGCCAACCTCGGCATGACCGACCCCCACGTCTCTTCGAGCCACCGCGACGGCTCGGAACCGGCGGCGCTGATCACGATGGCCTGCACGCCGGCGTCATGGAGCGCTTCGGCCTCGTGCACGATGGCGTCCGGGCCAGCGTCGTCCGCCACCCCGATGAGGGCCGTCACCTCGATGTCCGCAAACTCGCGGCCGACTTCGTCGCAGTGGCGGCGCAGGACCTCCACCTTGTGTGCAACGGTCGCGGTGTCGCCGATGATGTTGCACGCGTCGGCATAGGTCGCGACGAGCCGAAGGGTCTTGCGCTCACCCCCTCCTCCGATGAGCACCCGTGGGCGCGGTGAGCTGACGGGCTGGGGTGAGCACAAGGTCTCGGCCAATCGGTAGTGCGTGCCTTCGTAGGGGCCGTTGTCATCGCTCCACATCTGGAAGCAGATCTGGAGCGTCTCTTCGAGCCGCTCGTAGCGCTCGCGCAACGGCGGGAACGGGACGCCGAGCCCTCGGTGCTCCCGCTCGTACCATGCTGCCCCCAACCCCAGCTCGGCTCGACCTCCCGACAGGACGTCGAGCGTGGTGATCGTCTTGGCCAGCAGTCCCGGGTGGCGGTACGTCACCCCGCCGACGAGGAGCCGGAAGCGCAGCTGCTCCGTCTTCGCCGCGGCGAACGACAGTGCCGAGTACCCCTCGAGCATCGGCTCCTCGGCGGGCCAGAGCATGTCCATCTGGAACCAATGGTCCATCACCGAAAGGGTCCGCACCCCAAGTGCCTCCGCGGTCCCGGCCAATGTCGAAAACGTCGGCCCGATGGCCTCCGGGCCTCCAGGCCAGGTGAAGCGTGGCACGTGGATGTCGAGTTCCATGTCGTCCTCCGGTCGCTCGTCTCGAGGGTACCCGCATGGTCTACCCGGGTGGTGGGCCGGCGCCGCGACGTCGAACCGGTACTGTCGGCCCCGCGTGAGCCTGGTCGTCGACGCTCTTGACGCGCTCCGCTCGCATCCACTGCCTGTCCGATTGAGTCGCCTTCCACGCTGTCCGACCTCGGGTCCGACTGCCGCCGGGCCGCGGCCTGGCTGGAAGGTGTCGCCGGCCCGGCTGGCACCGTTGCGACAGTCTTGATCGGGGCCCACGACTGCCTCACAAACCTTCGGCGGCGAGCTCCGCTTGGGCATGACCCTCGTCTCGTTGTCCCATCGCGCCCGCGGCTTGGGTACGGACGGACGGATATCCGACTCAGATCGGCCGGATGTCCGCCATCTCCGGTGCGACTTACCTGCTCTGCGCCTGGCACCCGTGGGGTAGCTGCTGGTGCCTGGTCGCCGAGCGAAGGTTCTGCCGCCGAAGGAGCACGGCAGAAATCCTGGCAGCCGCTCGAGGTGCAACCTACGATGCAGCGTATGGACCCTTCGGTCGGGGACATCGCCGGGATGGCGGACCCCGTGCTCCGCAATCTCTTGATCACCCAGCGCTACCACGAGTTCGCCGTGGCGCTGCGCGCCGCCGGTCTCGCGGAGGATGCCACCTGGTGTGCGTTCGCCGTGTGGGCGTCCAAGACCGCCGGCGCCACCATACGCGGGGAGGTGCTGCCAGCTCGGGCCAAGCAGCTTCTGCTCGACAATGAGGCCACCGAGGCGGGCCTGCACCGATTCAACCACGGCCTGGTCGGGCGGGTCGTGCAGAAACTCACCCGTGACCACCTCGGTCGGCTTGTCGAGGGTGTTACCGGGGACGTATCCAGGCAGATCGCCGCCGGCAACGTTCTGGTCTTCGCTGAACTTGCACCGATCTTCACGGAATTGTTCGCGCGCACATGACCTGAAGCCGGCGAGCGCGGAGGAGCTGGCTGCAGCTTTCGCACCCGCCCTTGCGTCGCTCGGAACAGACGCGGTCAGCGGCCACTGCCTTCGGCAGCTACGGACGCGCCCTCTTTGCACCGGCCGAACGCACCACTCTTATCCTCCAAGCCAACATCCTGGCGGTTGCTCACGAACAGCGTCGCCTGCAGCCGGCCATCTCGGGCGCGCTGAACGCGGCGATCAGCGACACCCTGAAGAAATTCGTCGAAGACGACATCATTCGCCACCTTCCCATCGCGTCAATCCGCCACGAGCTCGACGGGCTGACCGACGATCTCTGCAAGGTCCTCGACGAGGCCTGGGATACGGCGCTCACCGAATCGATCATGCAGCTCGTCACCGCCAGCGAGACGTTCGATCTCCGGTGCGACGTGCCGCCTCTGCCCGAGGGCATGTTCCCGTCCGGACTCCGCGAGCTGACCGGAACGGCCGCCGAGAGCGCGCTCGCCCAATGGGACAAGACTGCGGGGTCAGGGACGCCGTCCGGAGCTCATGACTGGGCCGTACTCGAGGAGCGGATGAACTTCATCGTCAATCTGTTCCGCTCACGCCAGAAGGACCCTTCCCTGTTCGACCCGCCGTTCACCGCCACGCAGCTGGCCGCAATGGCGCAGGGTCAACTGCCCGCGGGGCCCTTATAGGGGTCGATGTTCCACCGGGTCGCCAACGACGTCGGCACCTCGAACGGAGGTCGGTCGCCGTAGCGTTCCGCCCTGACCGCGAGCGAGAGCATCCCGAAGCCGATCTTCTCGGAGAGTCCCTGGAGCAGGCGACGATGCAAGTCTTCCAGCGAGACCCGTCGGCTCAGATCAGCGAGCGGACCGAAGAGATTCTTGGTCCAATCCGCCTTCGGGACCTTGAGGAGGTCGGCGGTGGCGTCGCCGACGTAGAAACGGACTGTTGTCGCCGGCAGGCCGCGTAACCCAGGCGGCGCGAGGCGGGTCCCCTGCTCGAGCAGCGCCGCCATGAGGGCGCTGCCCGACTCGCTGGGACCGAACTGGCGGCTGCGCACGATCGGCATGAGGACCGATGTCTGGGCCCGGGTAAGGGGAAGAAGCTCGGCGCGGATCCCCAGGTAGTGGCCGATCAGTGACCACGCATGCAGGTAGGCGTTCGCATCGTCTTCCGAGTACACGATCCCGGTCCGGTCGAACACCTCGAACACGATCTCGGTAAAAGTGAGCAGCGTCTCGAGCAGGTCCTCCTGATTGATGGGCGTGCCCCAGGCCGGATTCCACTCCGCCCGCGGGTCATTCTGAATCAGCCACCGCACGGCAGCGTGCATCAGCCGGACGTGTCGTACGTCCGAGTATCCGCGCCCCCCCGACTCCAGGCCGCCGCGCTCCATGACATCGAGGTGGAACTGCGCCGTCTCGTTCAGCCGACGCTTGGCGTCGGTCTCGAGACGAGCCGTCAAGCCGAGGACCTGGACCCCGCGCCAGCAGGCGTACGCCGACGGGAGCGCCGCTGCATACAGTGCAGTGAAGACATGGGAGCCCCACCGAGCGAAGCACTCCTGCCCTGCAGAGACAAGGGCGGGATCGATCCAGGCGGGGGGAACCGGTCCCTTCTCGAGGAACGCCTTCAGCGCGGGGTCGGCGACTTCGTGCTGCTCGACCACGAGCGCCCGGAAGGCCGATGACGCGTCCTTCGTGCCCGAGAACAGCCCGGCGATGACGTTGTCCGCCTCCGGATCCGCCTGGGTGCGCAGGCTGTCGAGATAGGCATCGTCCCACGTCATGGTCATGATGAATCCAACGCTCGTCGGCCCTCAGTGAGGCTTCGGCTGGGTCCGCCCTGAGCTGTCTCCGCCACACTCGCCTCGAGGTCCACCCGAACGTGGTCGGGCGCACCCGGGAGGCCGAGCCAGTCCGTCAACGCCCGCAGCTCCAGCATGCGGGCGCCTTGGCTCCGTGCCACCCGGACGGCCGCTTCGTAGTCGCGGCCCGCCTGCTCCACTCTCCGGCCGCGCCGCAGCACACCGGCACGGAGTCGGAGGATCTCCGCTTCGCAGAACTGCTCGCCGGTGGTCCGGGCCGTGTCGAGGGCGTCGTCGAGCAGGCCACGTGCCCGCTCGGCGCCTGCGAGCAGATCGTCCGCCAAGAGCATCTCGAAGTAGGGGCGGAGCAGCGGTCCGGGTAGTTCCGGCTCCTCCATCCCATCGCCAGCCCACCACTGCAGTGAACGGGCCCACTGCCGCCATTGCCGCGTGCTGACCTCATCAGCGACGTGCAACGCCTCCCCCGCCAGCTTGATCACGACCTCACGCTCACCATCGAGCTGCGCCATGATGGCCGAGGTGACGGCGGCCACGGCCTGGGCTTGCGGAACCTGTCGCTCGGTCGTGCAGCGGAGAACGTCGTCCGCGATGCGCCACGCTTCAGTCGTGTTCCCGGTCAGCCAGCAGGCCAGCGCCGTTGCGACCCGTGGCGCGGCCAAAGCCATGAGCTCGACCGAACGCATCGGTGGGAGTTCCCGCAGACTGGCTTCGACCGGAAGGCCGCTCGATTCGTAGGAAGCTCGGAGCTGCGCCAGTCCCTCGTGCAGCATCCCCTGCCAAATCCGGGTGGTTCCCTCGTAGGTGTTGATAAGACCGAGCATCCAGTCGTCGCCGAGGATCTCCGCTTCCGTCCTCGCCTCGCGCAGGATCCGGTTGATCGTCTTGTATTCCGCGCTGGCCTGCCACCACGGCACCAGCACCATGTAGTTGCGCAACAGGATCTCGCGGTTGCCGAGGCGGCGCGCAAGCTCCTCCACCCTCCGCGACTCTTCGAGGGCTTCTGGGGCGCTCTGGTCGACCGCGGTCAAGCACATCACCAGACGGCTGCGTGACTTGAGCTCGGTGCCGTCGCGTTCGTCCTCGGGCAGCTGGTCCACGAGGGCGAGCATCTCCCGCTCGTGACCCGCTGCCTCGCGGAAGCGGGCGTTCTGTCGTGCCGCGTGCGAAGCCTGTTTCCAGAGCGGCACCGCTTCTGCCGCTCTTCCGGCAGCACCCAGGTGGTATGCCGCGATCTCCGGCTGGGTCTCGGCTCGACCGGACGCGATCAGCGTCTCGCCCACCACGCCGTGCACCCGGACCCGATCGGCCCGTAACACCGAGCGATAGGAGGTCTCTTGGATCAGGGCGTGACGGAACTGCATCTCGTCCGACCTCGGGGAGGATTCGATGATCGCGTGCTCCTGCAACCGGCGAAGCTCGGCGTCGAGCGTCACGCTCTCCAGCCCGGTTGCCGCTTCGAGCACCCGACGGTCGAAGGAACGCCCTATGACGGCCGCTGCCTGTGCGACCCGCTTGGCCTCACCGACTCGGTCCAGGCGAGCCGTGATGACCTCCGAGAGCGTCGTCGGCATGGCGTGGGCGCTGACCGCCGCGCCCTCGGCCAGTCCCGCGCGAGCTCCTCGAGGAAGAGCGGTACCCCATCGGCCCGTTGCACCAGCGCTTCGCGGACATCCACACTGAGCCGGGACGCGTCCGGCAGTTGCTGGAGCATCGTGTGGGCTTCCTCGCTGCTCAACCGGTCGAGCTGGAGCTCGGCCTCGGGCAGCACGTGCGGGTCGTCGACGATCTCCGGCCTGGCGCTCAGCACCACGAGCACCGCCTTCGACCCCTCTGCGATCAGGTGCACCGCTTCCAAGGTGCTGGGGTCGGCCCAATGCGCGTCCTCCACCACCAGAAGGAGTGGCCCGTCACCCGCCTGAACCTCGACCCACGCGGCCGCCTCTTGCGGGGTCGTGGGGGCATGACCCATGACCTCACCAAACGGCTGGAGTGGACTCAGAGATCCCCGCCTGCTGCACACCAGCGTCACGACCGAATGACGACGCGCCTTTATCTCTTCGCCGAACTCGAACAGCAAGCGCGATTTTCCGATTCCCGGTTCCCCCGAGACGACGACGAGTCGGCCTGACCCGTTCCCGAGGTGGCCCCACTGCTCGTGCAGCCAGTCCGATGCCCCGGCCCGAGAGATGAACATCGTCAATGGCCGCGCCTCCAAACGAGTTCGGGCGCTGCTCCGCTGCAGGACACGGAAGGCCGGCACGGGATGTCCGATGCCCTTCAGAGTGAGGGAACCCAAGGGCTCCAGCTCGAAGAAGCCAGTGACCAGTGTGGCTGTCTCGCCGCTGACCACGATCTGGCCCGGCTCTCCGACCGCCTGAAGACGGGCGGCCATGTTGGGCACCTGGCCCCAGACGTCCGGACGCCGCTCCGTCCCGCCGGCCGTGACAGCTGCGACCAGTACTTCGCCCGTGTGGATGCCGGCCCGCGCCTGCAGGTCGCTGATCCCCAGCGCCGCCGGGAGCTCGGCTCCGAATCGAACGATGTCGTCGACAATCTCCATGCCGGCCGCCAAGGCGTCGCGGCCTGCCGACTCCTGGGCCGCGGGGTAGCCGAAGTAGGCGACTGCGCCGTCACCCTGGAACTGAGCGATCACCCCGCCGTGCGCCATGACGATTGCGGCGACGCGGTGCTGGTAAGCGTTCAGTACCTCGTGCCAGTCCTCCGGATCGAGCGCGGACGCGATATCGGTCGAACCGACGAGGTCGGTGAACATGACCGTTAGCTGACGTCGCTCGGGCCCCGCGGCCGATGGAGTCACCCGACTGTCCTCGTGACAGGGCATCCAGGACCGGCACTTGTACCCCGCCGGAGTCGTCGCACGGGGCAAATCTACGTCCGCCCAGGCCGGAGCGATAGTGCGGCCGGCGGGACGTGCGCTCAGACCGTGCTGCCTGCCGACAAATGCCCGGGCCGCCGCGGTCCCTGACTGACGGCAACGCTGACCCTAGGCTGGTCTCATGCGCTCGAAGATTTCTCGCCGTGCAGCCGCGGTGGTGCTCGCGCTCAGCGCCTTGCCCATCCTCCTCGGCGTCGTGTCTGGACCGGCGGCCGCGCAGGACACGACCACGACAACGACGGCAGCCGTCACCACCACAACGGCCGCCCCGACGACCACGACGTCAGAGCCCTCCACGACGGCGCCGACGACCACGACGACGCGAGGCCGCCCGACGACGACCTCATCACACCCGAGCACCACAACGACGACGGTGGCCACGACGACGTCGAGCTCCACGCCGTGGGGCTGGATCCTCCTGGCTGTGGTCATCGTCCTGGCGGCGATCCTCGTCGGCCTCCTGATCGCCCGCACCAGGCGGCAGGGCCGCGTGGCGGACTGGGAGCGCTCGGTGCGGCCCGCCGTGACCGCAGCCGAGCTGGCCCGGGAGCTCGTGCTGTCGCAATCTGACGCGGACGACGACCAGCGTCGGGCGACCGTGGCCGCGCAGGTCGACGAGGCAGTGGATGGCCTGGAACGGGCGGCGGACTCCGCACCCGATGAGACACATCGGGTCCTCTGCACGCGGAGCGCGGAGAGCCTGCGTGGCCTGGCCTTCGCTGTCGAGGCCGACCACCTGATGCGCTCAGGGGGCGCCACGCCGACCGGCGAGCAGCTGGCCTCCGCCGATTCGGCCCGGCGGAACCGCTCGGCGGAGCTGAACGCTGCACTGGAAGACCTGAAGGCGGCGATCGCGCCCAAGGCATAACGGGCCGGCTCGAACGAACGTGGTTGACTCTGCGCGTGGCAGCCGAACGGCGAGTTCGTGGAGCGGGACTCACCCTTGCGGTGACGGAACGAGGAACGGGGGCGGGACCGACCGTCGTCCTCGTGCACGGTTTTCCTGACACGAGCGCGGTCTGGAATCCAGTCGCCGAGCGCCTCGCCTCGGATCATCACGTGGTCTCCTATGACGTCAGGGGCGCCGGGAACTCCGAGGATCCGGGCTCTCGAGCCGGCTATGGCCTGCCGCTCCTCGTCGACGACATGATGGCCGTTCTCGAACAGACCAGCCCTGACTCGCCTGTCCACCTCGTGGCACACGACTGGGGATCGATCCAGGGCTGGGAGGCGGTGACCACGAAAGGTGCGGCAGAGCGGTTCGCCAGTTTCACGTCCATCTCGGGTCCACCGCTCGATCATGCCGGCCTCTGGGCGAGGCGTCACCGTTCCCTTCACCCTGCGCAGCTCGGACCTGTCCTCCGGCAGAGTCTCCACTCGTGGTACATCGCGTTCTTCCATCTGCCATTCCTGCCCCCACTGATGATGCGCCCGCGCCGGGCCAACCAGCTGTGGACCGCGGCGCTCCACCGCGAGGGTGTGCCCACCGACGACCGCTGGCCGGCGCCCACACTCGCCTCGGATTTCGCGCATGGCGTCGATCTCTACCGGGCCAATGTCGGTGATCGCATGCGCCACCCCCGGGCCGGGCACACCGACGTGCCGGTGCAGCTGATCGTCCCCTCCCGCGACCGCTACGTGAGCCCGCCGTTACTCGAGGGGCTCGAGGAGTGGGCGTCTCTCATGTGGCGCCGCCCTGCGGACGGAGGACACTGGCTCATCCGGACCGACCCGGACGACGTCGCCCGCTGGGTGCGGGAGGTCGTGGACAGCGTGGAGTGCGGGACCGAGCCCGAACGCTTGCGCAGCCTGCGGGTGACAGCACGATCATGACCAGCAGGGCCAGCGATGGCGTGGTCCTGTAACCGGGGGCCAATCTCGATCGATTTCTCTTCTGCGGACGCGTCACCGGTATTCAGTCAGTGTCGCCAACCAGGAGGAACGGTCAAACCGTTCCGCCCCGTGATGCCGGCACCACGACGCCCAAAGGTCCGACCTGGGCACTTTCGGCGGCACACGCTACCGTACGCTTCGCATGGCGAGCATCCGGGTGGTACTTGCGGAGGACAATGCGCTCCTCAGGGAGGGGATCTCGCGCATTATCGACAGCGAGCCCGACCTCGAGCTCGTGGGCCGGGCGGCCGACCTGCCCGAGCTCCTCGAGCTCATCGAGGACACCTCGCCCGAGGTTGTCGTGACCGACATCCGGATGCCCCCCACCGGGACCGACGAGGGGATCCAGGCGGCCTCGTGGTTGCGGGAGCACAAGCCCGAGGTGGGCGTCGTCGTGCTCAGCCAGTACAAGACGCCGTCATACGCGCTGGCGCTCCTCGAAACGGGGTCGGCCGGCAGGGCCTACCTCCTGAAGGAGCAGGTCGCTGGGGCCGACGAGCTGGCTCAAGCCATCAGAACGGTCGCCCAGTCAGGGTCGATGATCGACCCACAGATCGTCGACGAGCTGATTGCGGCCAAGTCCTCCCGCCGGAAATCGGACCTGTCCTGGCTCACGCCACGGGAGTCCGAGATCCTGGGCGAAATGGCCAAGGGCAAGAGCAACGCCGCCATCGCCGCCTCCCTGCAGGTTTCCGAGAGAGCGGTGGAGAAGCACACGAACTCCATCTTCTCCAAGCTGGGACTCACCGAGGAGCGTGACGTGAACCGGCGGGTCAAGGCCGTGCTGGTGTATCTCAGCGACCCTGGGGGTGGGTGACACCACCCCCCCCTCGGCACACGTGGCACCACCACGGCGTTCCTCTCAGGCGCCGTGCGAGAATGGATCTATGAGTGATGGGCTCCCCGTCCTGATCGTCGACGATCAGGCACCGTTCCGAGCGGCCATGAAGGCAGTGTTGAAGCGGGCCGTCGAGTTCGAGCTGGTGGGAGAGGCCGCCAGCGGGCGCGAGGCGGTGTCACTCGAGGAAGAGTTGAGTCCCGCCCTGGTCCTCATGGACATCAACATGCCTGAGATGAACGGGATCGAAGCCACCCGTACCATGGTGTCCAGGCACCCCGAGGTCGTGGTGATCCTTTGCTCGACCTACGACGCGGCGGACCTGCCGCCCGAGGTGGCCACGAGCGGTGCACGCGCGTACCTCAACAAAGAGCACTTGGGCGCCGACACGCTTCGGCAGCTCTGGGAGGGCCGGAATACGCAGCAGTTCGTTTCGGTGTGACCCGGCGACATCTAGACGAGCGGGACCGAGCCCCGGACCTCGGACCCTTTCCCGAGTTCTGAGTCCCACCGGACCGTTCCGCCTATGGCGCCGAGACGGTCCGCCATGTTGACGTAGCCGTGACCGCGCCGCGCCGTGTCCGGGTCGAACCCCGGTCCGTCGTCGGACACGGTGAACAGAAGGCCACCGGACTCCTCCCACAGGCGGACCTGCACCCGTGCGTCGGGCGCGTGCTTCGCCGCGTTCTGCAGCGCCTCGAGACAGCAGAAGTACACTGCCGCCTCGGTCTCGGACGGGTACCGGGCGATGCCATCGGCGACGATGTCCACCGGAAGGGGGTTGCGGTTGGCCGCGGCGCGGAGCGCTTCGACCAATCCGCTGTCGACGAGCAGAGGCGGGTAGATCCCGTGCGCCAGCTCCCGGAGCTCTTGAATGGTCTCTTGGACCTCGCCGGCCAGCTGGTCGAGCATCTCCATTCCGGCTTCCTGGTCGTCGACGATGATGTCCTTGGCCAGCCGGAGGTTGACCGCCAATGCAACCAGGTGCTGCTGCGCACCGTCGTGGAGGTTGCGCTCGACCCGGCGCCGCTCGGCGTCCCCGCTGGCGACGATCCTGGCACGGGACTCGCGCAACGCGTCCGCCTGCTTGCGGACCTCGTCCAGCGTGGTCTGCAGGGCGGTATCGAGCTGGGAGTTGTGGAGAGCCAGGCCAACCTGACGGGCCAAGTCCGTGAGTACCCGGTCGTCGTCCTCGGAGAACGCGCTCGCCATCTTCGACCGCTCCACGACGACGAGGCCCAACAACTCCCCCGCGTAACTGACCGGCGCGACCCGGACCTGCTCCGCTTCGCGCCCCTTGACGAGCTCGGGCAACCAGACGGAGGCCCAGGCCGTTCCCGATACCCCGGCCCGCGTCACCACTGGACGCTCCCGCGGCGACACGACCAGCGATCCGGGACCCAGATCGGGCACCGACGCCGTGCGCTCCAAGACCTCTCCGGTCCCCGTGTAGACCTCGGCGCTGGTGAGACTCATCGTCTTGCGCAGGGACTCGGCGAGCTGCAGCAGCAACTCGTCCATCGGGATGGCGCGCGTGAGCCTGCTGCCGAACGTCCGCAGGACCTCGTCGGGAGCCTCGCGTGATCCGTAGACGAACCGGGTGGCCGACTCGAGGAAGCGCGCCCGCACCGGTACGAAGATGAGCGCCGCCAGTCCCGATGCCACCATGGAAAGGGCCAGGACCTCCTTGTCACCGGTGGTCTTCGGCGCGTGACCCAGTCCGAGCACGACGACGAGGTAGATGGCCGAGACCACCACGACGAACCCGAACACCGCGAGCACCTGGACCAGGCCCCGGCTGGCGTGGGGGCCCATCCGCTTGCTCTCCCCGGCCAAGAGGCCCAAGGGGACGAGCACCGTCGCCGCCACCGTCACCGCGCCGAGCTGACCCGGCCAGCCGACCAGCAGGTGGAGAACCGTCGCCATCAGTGCGACCGTGGCCGCCAGGGTCACTCCGATCGCGAACCACTCCATCCTTTCCCGGTGGTGTCCGATCGACCCGATGTAACGGGCTCGCATCGGTGCGATCGCCAACGCTCCCGCGACCAACCAGCTGATCGCGCCGTCGGTGAGGCTGAACGGTCGCTGGTCGACGACGAACACGAGGCCGACGGCGACGGCTATCACGTAGCCGCTCACCGCCATGAAGCGGCGCACGGAGTCGTGGAGCCGTCCATCGGGCAGGGCGAGGAGAAAATGGAACGAGATGGCCGTGACGACGATGGCGGCCAGCGTCGCCACGCCCCGGGCGCTGCTCGACGCATGCACCACCTCAGACTTCCGGCCCGCCGTCAGCGCCACCGCCGCCACCAACGCGTCGACGGCGGCGAGGAGATGGTAGGCGGACGCCCTGGCCCCCGGGCGATCCCGAGCCCGCGTGTCGACGATCCCGACCAGTGCCCACGCCAGGGTGAGGCCGAAGGCGACAGCGTTGGCCGGCACGATCGCGTGTGGCACGCTGATGCGCCACCCGATGACCACACCGGCCACGGTCAGCCCGAACAGGACGACCTGGAGCAGCCTGAACCAGCCGAAGGTGGGCCGTCCTGGTCCAGTCGCGGCGACGGAGGGCTCTCCACCCACGTCGAACTGCACCTCGTCGCGCACGGTCACAGGATTTGAGGTCCCCTAGGACTGGACCGCGAGGGGGAGCTCGGACTCCTCGTCTACCGCGATCCTCCCGTCCCGCATGCGTACGATCCGGTCCGCGGCCGACGCGACACTGGCGTCGTGGGTGACGAGCACGATCGTCTGCCCCCCGATGTGGAGGCGGCTGAGGAGTTCGATGACTTCCTGCCCGCCCTCGGAGTCGAGCGCGCCGGTCGGCTCGTCCGCCAGCAGCAGGGTCGGCTCGTTGGCGAGGGCACGCGCAATGGCGAGACGTTGGCGCTGACCACCCGAAAGCATGCCCGGCACGGTCCCCGCCTTGTCACCGATGCCCAGAAGATCAAGGAGGTCGCGGGCGCGGCTCTCGGCCATCTTGCGCTTCCGTCCGGCGATCACCGCCGGCAGCGCGACGTTCTCCAGGACCGTCATCCCCTCGAGGAGGTTGAAGAACTGGAACACGATCCCGATGTGGCGCCGGCGCAGCTGGGACAGCTCGTCCTCGGTCCGGCCGGTGACGAGCTCCCCCGCCACGCTGATCGTGCCCTCATCGGCGACGTCGAGTCCGGCGATCAAATTGAGCAGGGTTGACTTGCCGCAGCCCGAAGGCCCCATCAACGCGACGAAGTCGCCGGAGTGCACGACGAGGCTGGCGCCCCGCAGTGCGCGTACCCGGCGCGTTCTCCGCCTCGAACGTCTTGCGTACCTTGTCTACGACCAAGGCTTCCATATCAGATTCCTTCTTTCGCCAAGACGTCGCCGGATCGGCATCCGTCGTCCACCAGTTTGTATGCGACCACGGGGGTCTCGCGCCCCTTCACCAGTTGGGCCGGTAGGGCGATCGTCTCCCGGGCGGTCTCCCAGGCGTCGACGGTGCCCTGGGACACCACGATCTCGCCCGCCTCCGCCAGCTGTTGGAGCCGCTGGGACATGTTAACCGTGTCCCCGACGAGGGTGTACTCCAGCCTTTCCTCCGATCCGAGCAGGGCGGCCGCCGCTTCCCCGGTCGAGAGCCCCAGGCCCAGCCCGAAGGGCGGCAGGCCCTCCTCCTCCCACTGACGGTTGATGGTCGCTTGCTTCTGGTGCATGGCGAGCGCGGCTGAGACGGCCCTGTCGGCATGGTCGACCTGCTCGAACGGTGCGCCGAAAACGGCCATCACGGCGTCGCCGACGAACTGCATCACCGTGCCGTTCTCGCCGAGGATGGCATCGTTCATGCCGGCACGATGGATGTTGAGCTGCCCGGCCAGCTGGCTCGGATCGGCGTGCTCGGCGATGGTGGAATAGGAGCGGATGTCACTCATCAGAACGGTCACGGTGACCCGCTCGGTCTCCCCGATCTGACGCCCGTCACGACGGAGTTTCTCGGCGAGGCCACCGGGAAGGAGCCGCGACAGCGTCTCCCCCTGTTCCTCGCGGTCCACGATCGCCTTGTGGAGCAACCGCAGCCTCTGCAGCGCGCCCTCCGTGCCGGCCGAGACCCCTTCCGCCAACTTGACGAACACGGCCTCGACTTCGGCGTCGACCGCTTCGGGCGGGAGGCGCTTGGCCGCGGCAATGGCCTTGATCGGCTTGCCCTCGGCGACCATGGCGAGGAGGTCCTCTTCCGGAGGCGAGAGACCGCCGTCCGCGGTCATCGGACGCAAGAGCGCGTCGACGATCGCCGGGTCGAGTGCGTTGCCACCGGTGGCGACCGACCGAATGGCGTCGACGAGCTGGTCCCCCTGCGCGATGTGATCCTTCAGGAGGTAGCCGTAGCCGGCCGAGCCCTCGGCCAACAGGGACACCGCGTATTCCGGATCGTCGTACTGGGAGAGGATCACGACGCCGGTCCCCGGATGGCGCTTGCGTATCTCCTTGGCCGCGTCGATGCCCTCCCGGTTGAACTCCGGCGGCATCCGGATGTCGGTGACCAGGACCTGCGGCTGCAGTCTGGTGGCCCCGTCGACGACCTCGTCGTAGTCCGCCCCGACACCAACGATCCGCAGATCCGCGTGCCGCTCAATGAGCGCTTTGACGCCCTCGCGGACAATGAGGTTGTCGTCGGCGAGGAACACCGAGATCGTGCCGGAACCACCTGCTGTGTCATCCACGAGTCTAGTTCTCGCACATGCCGGGTGCCCGGAACAGGTGGGGACCTTCCCGAAATGGGTGGTGCTAGGCACACCACGCGATGCCTGTCACCACACTCGTCAACCCGGGTCGGCCGGTAGAGGCTGTCTCCATGAGTACAAAGCTGCTTACCCGCCACACCGGTCTCGTCACCTCGCTCTCCTGGATCCCCACGGAGGCGATCCAGGGCGCCCAACGGCTGGCTTTCGACTCGGGGGTCACGCACTATGACGCGCCTCCCCCGAGTGAGGGCATGAACGTCGAGCGGCTCCGGGACGAGGACCGGTTCCGCTTTGCCAACGAGCTGCGGGCCTTCATCACCGTGGACGGCGACCGGATCGTCGACATGGGCTACGAGGGCGGAGGGCTCATGGGCACCACCCTGGTCAACCTCGGCGCGGTGCGGCACCGCTTCCAGGCCGTCCAGCTGCCGGACATTCGAGCGCGAGCCCGAGCGCGGCGACGGATGGGTCCGGTTCGTGCAGACGTGCGGCGGGCGCACGGGAGTCCCGGCGCCGCGGCGGGTGCGCCGGCGCCCGTTCGTGCAGTGGCAGGCCCCGCTCGTGTGGACAACGCTCTCGTTGACGCTGTACGCGGACGGCCGGGCGGAGCACGCGCTGATCGGGGCCAGCCGCTTCCCGCGGCACTGGGTCTACGGCGCCGACAACAAGGTCACGCACAAGTCCGGCCTGACCGACTTCAAGGACTGGTACCGCAAATCGTTCGGCAAGCACAGCCCTTGGGGGGACCAGGACTCCGATGCGCTGGTGTCCGCCGTCGAGTCGGCGCTCGAGACGTCCTTGTCGGCCCAGCTCATGCAAGGTGGAGGGAAGCGCCGGATCGAGCGTTTCCCGGCCGGCACAATCCTCTTCAACGAGGGCGAGCCGGGCACGGAGATCCTTCTCATCCTGGACGGCATCGTCCGCGTCGAGCGCGGCGGGGAACGGTTGGCCGAGTACGGGCCGGGGGCGTTGCTCGGTGAGCGCGCCCACCTCGAGGGTGGCATCCGCACATCGAGCAACGTTGCGGTGACGCCCTGCCGGGTGGCTCTCTTCGATGCCGACCTGATCGAGCGTGCACAACTGGAGGAGCTGTCCGCAGGCCACCGCCGCGAGGTCCGGGCGCGAGACTGACCACGTGCGTGTCACATTCTGCGGGACGCGGGGGTCGACACCGGCGCCCGGTCCCGACTACGTGCGCTTCGGCGGGCACACCTCCTGCGTCGCGCTGTCCCACGACGACGAGCGGCCGACGCTGCTCCTCGACGCAGGCACGGGGCTGCGGCGCCTACCGGGGCTGCTGGGCGACCTGCCCTTCCGCGGCACCGTCCTGCTGACCCATCTGCACTGGGACCATGTGCAAGGTTTGCCCTTCTTCCGCTCCGGGGACCGCGACGACGCATGCGTCAATCTGCTTCTGCCGGTCCAGGGCGACGACACTGACGCGGAGGCGTTGCTGGCGCGCATGATGTCGCCGCCGTTCTTCCCGATCGAGCCTTCGGCGCTGCGCGGCCAGTGGCGGTTCGGCCTCGTTCCCGGCGAGGCCTTCACGGCCGAAGGCTTCAACATCCTCGCCCTCGACGTCCCCCACAAGGGCGGCCACACGGTGGGGCTCCGCGTCGACGACGGCCGATCGTCCGTCGCGTACATCCCGGACCACTGCCCGACGGCGCTCGGCCCGGGCCCAGACGGCGTCGGCGAGTACCACGCATCCGCCCTCGAGCTCGCACGCGATGTCGATCTCCTGATTCACGACGCTCACCTTCGGGCCGAGGAGGTGGACGCTGAGGGGCCGTTCGGCCATGCGGCCGCCGAGTACGCGGTGCGCCTGGGCACCATGGCCGGGGCCCGCCAGATCGCGCTCTTCCATCATCGACCGGAACGGAGCGATATCGAGGTCGAACGGACGGTATGCCGGTTCGCGGAGAGCCCCGTGCCCGTGATCGGCGCCGCGGAGACGCTGACCTTGAGACTGTGATCCGATGAGGGACGCAGACGCCATTGTCGTGGGCGCCGGCCCCAACGGGCTGGTTGCCGCACTCATGCTCGCCAGGGCCGGTCTGGCCGTCGACGTCTATGAAGCGGGGGATGAGCCCGGCGGCGGGTGCCGCACCGCCGAGCTGACACTGCCGGGCTTCCACCACGACGTCTGTTCGGCGGTGCACCCCCTGCTGCTGGCCTCGCCCGCCTTCCGCGACATCGATCTCCGCGCCCGGGGGGTCCGCCTGTTGACCCCGCCTGTCGCCTTCGCCCATCCCCTCGGTGGGGAGCGCGCCGTCTCCGTCGGGCCCGAGGTCGACGACGTGGCCCGTTCGCTGGGGGCGGACGGACAGGCCTATGCCCGGCTGCTCGCCCCCCTCGTCCGGGACCTGGACAAGGTCCTGCCCGCCTTTCTCGGCTCCATGCGCGACGTACCGCCCCATCCGCTCGCGGCCGCCGGCTTCGCGCTGCATGCGCTTCCGTCGGCCCAGCACCTGGCGCGGCGTTTCCACACCGAGGAGGGCCGGGCGCTCGTGGCCGGCACGGCGGCCCATTCCATGTTGCCGCTCACGGCTCCGCTCTCCGGCGTCTTTCCCCGGCTCTTCACCGCGCTGGCGCACCGCTACGGATGGCCGGTGGTCGAGGGTGGGAGTGCAGCCGTCGTCGACGCCCTCGTCGCCGAGATCACCACCGTGGGTGGACGGGTCGAGACGGGTTGTCTGGTGAAGCGACTGGACCAGCTCCCGCCGGCAGGCGCGGTCGTGCTCGATGTCACCCCGCGTCAGCTGATCGAGATGGCCGGCGACTCGCTCCCAGCGGGTTATGGCCGCGCGTTGGCCCGCTACCGCTACGGGCCCGGGGTGTGCAAGGTCGACTGGGCCTTGGGCGGCCCGGTCCCCTGGAGCGCTGAGCGCTGCCGGCAGACCGTCACCGTGCACGTGGGCGGGACATTCGAGGAGATCGCCCGGAGTGAGGCGGACGTCAACGCCGGCAGGCACCCGGACCGCCCGTACTGCCTCGTCACCCAGCCGTGCGTGGTCGACCCCGGCCGGGCGCCGGAAGGCCGGCACACCTTGTGGGCCTACTGCCACGTCCCCAACGGATCGTCGGTGGACATGACCGAGAGGATCGAGGCGCAGATCGAACGGTTCGCACCGGGCTTCCGCGACCTGATCCTCGGGCGCTCGACCTTCACCGCCGTGGCCACCGAGGACCACAACCCGAGCTACGTCGGCGGCGACATCAATGCCGGTGCCGCCACCCTCCGCCAGATGGTCCTGCGGCCGACCGCGCGTTGGAACCCGTACCGTACGGCCATCAAGGGCGTCTACCTCTGCTCGGCCGCCACCCCGCCCGGGGGCGGAGTCCACGGCATGTGCGGGCTGGGGGCGGCCCGTGCCGCGTTGCACGACCTGGCGAGTCCCGCCTCCGCGCTCGCGCGGCTGTCCTCGTAGCAACGAGGCCCGGCCGCATTGCCGACGTCGAAACTCCGTAGCGCGTCAGCCGGCGAACCGGTCGACCAGCAGCTCGCCCACCTGCCGCACGGTGTCCGGCGTCCCGGTCGGCACGTTGAAGATGAAGTACTCGACGCCCGCCGCCGCCAGCTCCTCCACGCGGGCCACCAGCTCGTCGGCCGTGCCGACGTCCGAGGTCGTGGGCTCCTCGCCGGTGACCTGGCGCAGGAAGTCCTTGGTCGCCGCCGTCTCCTCCTCGCTGCCGGTGAGCACGAGCGTGCTGAGCCGGCTGACCGTGACCTCGGAAGGGTCGCGCCCGAGCTCCTCGCAGTGGCCCCGCAGGACGTCGACCTTGTGGGCGACGGTGGCCGGGTCACCGAAGAGGTTCGTCATGTCGGCGTAGCGGGCCACCAGCCGCAGGGTCCGCTTCTCGCCACCTCCTCCGACGAGGATGGGAGGCCCACCGGGTTGCACCGGCGGCGGCACGTTGCGTGCCTCGTGGATCCGGTAGTAGGTGCCGGTGAACGACGGCGCCCCCTCGGTGAACATGGCCCGGCAGATCTGCAGGGCCTCCTCCAGGCGGTCCAGCCGCTCGCCGGCGGGCGGGAAGTCGAAGCCGAGTCCCTCGTGCTCCGTGTCGTACCAGGCCGCGCCGATGCCGAGGATGGCCCGCCCCGCGCTGATGACGTCGAGCGTCGTCACGATCTTGGCCAGGTGGGCCGGGTTGCGGTACGTGACGCCGGTGACCATGGTGCCCAGTCGCACGCGCGACGTCCGGGCCGCCAAGGCGCCGAGCAGGGTGTAGGACTCGAGCATCGGCTCGCTGGGCCCGCCCATGGGGGGCAGTTGGTAGAAGTGGTCCATCACCCACACCGAGTCGTAGCCCGTCTCCTCCGCCGCGGCCGCCATGGCGACCACCCCGTCGAAGAGGGCGCCGGGATCGAAATTCGGGATCTGCAAACCGAAGCGCATGGAGCCGAACCTACCCGCGGCCGTCACCAGCCCGTCAGGCGCTGCAGCCAGGCCAGCGCCACTGACCCCTGCGCACCCTGGAAGGCGCGCAGCGTCGGCAGCCCGGGCGGTGGCGGTTGCAGTGAATGGCGCACCAGGAAGCCGCCGAAGGCGGCGACCAGGACGGCGAGGACGTCACGGTCGACGGCGGAGGCGGGCCCATGCAGGGCCAGGAGCTCCTCGGGAGGCGGCCCGCCCTCCAGCACCACCGACGGTGCCCAGGCGACCAGGTCGAGGACCGGGGCGCCCACGCACGCGTGGGGCCAGTCCACGAACACGACGCCGCTCGTGGTGACGAGCAGGTTGTCCGAGCGCACGTCGCCGTGGAGGAGCGTCGCTCCCGCCACCGCGTCCCGCCACCGCGACTCGAGCTCGGCCAGGCGCTCGAGGTTGCGGCCGCTCCATTCATCGAGCCCCTCGGGGGCCGGGTCCACCGACGCAAGCTCGGCCCAGCCGCTGAAGAGGCGATGGAGCCGGTCAGCCGCCGGCTGGGCACCGGCCACGGGGTTGGGCGTGAGAGCAACGTGGAGGGCCTCGAGCGCGCGCGACCGCGGCCTGCAGCTCGCGCCGGTCCCACGGGTGGGCCGGCGGTCGGCCGTCGACGGCCGCGAAGGCGAGCGCCACCCAATCGCCGTCGTCGTAGACGTCGAGGAATTGCGGCAGCTCGGGCGCCCGCGGCAGGGCCGCCGACACCACCGCCTCGCGCCGGTGCAGCTCGGGGGAGTCGGGGTTCGAACGCGGCCCCGACCGCCTTGACGAAGATGGCCCCGCCGGGGCAGTCGAGCACCGTGGTCGCGCCCGGCGAGAACCCACCGGGCACGTCGCGTGCCGATCCGGGTGCCCCGCCGCCGACCCGGGCCGCCCACGCCTGCACCGCACCGGGCACCTCGGCCCAGGGCAGGTGGACGCCGGCCGCCGGGCCGGTGGGTGGCGTCACGTCGCGGCGGCCCCGGCAGCGGCAAGCGCCTCGTTGATGCTCTGGACCAGGCGGCGCGCCGAGGCCGCGCTGAGCTCGACGGCGACACGGGCACCCGGTCCGCGCGCCGGGTCGGCGAAGTCGATGTTGAGGGTGTGGTCGAACGGCGCGTGGAACGGGTGGTCGAAGTAGACGCTGGCCGACGTGACACCGAACCACCCCTGCGGTCCCTTGGCGCTGCCCGCGATGTCGGTGGCGACGGTGAGGTAGGAGCACATGGTCAGCCCCCCGCCAGGTAGCGGCCGAACCAGTCGAAGATCCGCTGCCAGCCGTCGAGGGCGGCCTCGGGCCGGAAGGCCGGCCGGTCCACCGAGAAGAACGCGTGGCCCGCGCCGTCGTAGCGGTGGAACTCGTACGTCTTACCGGCTGCTTCGAGGGCCGCCTCCAGCTCGTCCACCTGCTCGGGACTGGGGAACTGGTCGTCGTTGCCGAAGAGGCCGAGCAGCGGGCACCGCAGCTCCGGCGTCCGGTCGACCAGCGGGTTGACCTTGAGCGGGAAGCCTTCGGGAACGGTGCCGGTCACGAAGGCCCCGTAGCAGTCGACCGCGGCGTCGACGGGCAGGCTCACCGCGGTCAGGAAGGAGTGGCGCCCACCCGAGCAGTAGCCGATGACGCCGACCTTGCCGTTGGACGTGGGCAGCGCGCGCAGAGTACGAGACGGCCGCACCGGCGTCGCCCACGAACTGCTCGTCGGGGATGCCACCCGCCTCGCGGGTGGCCGCGGCAGCGTCGTCGGGATCCACATCGAGGCCCTGGCGGGCGTAGAGGTTCGGGCACAGTGCGTTGTAGCCGTGGGCGGCGAAGCGCCGGGCGATCTCCTTGGTCCCCGGGTCCCAGCCGGGGAGGTGGTGGATGACCAGGACCCCGGGGAAGGCCCCGTTGCCGGCGGGAAGGGCCTGGTAGGCGTTGATCTCGGCGCCCTCGTAGCCGGTGAACGTGATGTTCCCGGCGCTCAGGGCCTCTTCGGGTGCGGGCACGGCGTCTCCTTTATCTCTCCGGTCCGTGTGCGTGCTGCTCGCGGCGCGGCGCCCACTATGGCCTGCCACCGAGACCCGCCGGCGTCCCAACCGGCATGATGTGCGCCGTGCGCCGACTGTCCGTGGCCCTGGCCGGTCTCGCCTCGTTGGGCGCCGCGGCGGTCGCGGCGCCCGCGGCGGGCGGTGCGGCGCCGCTCGTGCGCACCGTCGTCGCACCCGGGGTTCTCGACGGGCCGGGAGGGATCGCGCTCGATGCGACCGGGAACCTCTTCGTCGCCGACACCGGCCACTGCCGGGTCCTCGTCGTGCCGGCCCGGACCGGGACCCTCGACGGGCTGCCGGCTGCGAGCCGGACGGCCCACCACCTTCGCCGGGGGCGCGTGTGCGGGCCGCGGGACCATCGGGCACCCGAGCGCCGTGGCCGTCGACAGGGAGGGTGACGTGTTCATCGCCGAGGCCACCGCGCAGCGCGTCCAGGAGGTGCCGGCCGGCTCGCTCACCGCGGTGACCGTGGCCGGCACGGGCACGGCGGGCTTCAACGGCGACGGGCTCGTGGCCACGGCGAGCGAGCTCGACCAGCCGACCGGCGTGGCGGTCGACCCGGCCGGCGACCTCTACATCGCCGACACCGCCAGCTGCCGGGTACGCGTCCTGCCCGCCGCCGGCACCACGCTCTTCGGGCAGGCCATGACGGCCGGGCACCTCTTCACCGTGGCGGGCACCGGCGTCTGCGGTTCGGCCGGCCAGGGTGGCCCGGTGCGCTCGGCCCAGCTGTGGGACCCGGTGGCCGTCACGGTGGACGGCGCGGGCGACCTCCTGGTGGCCGACAGTGGCGACCAGTCCGTGCTGCTGGCGCCGGCCACCGCGGGGTCCCACTACGGCACCGCCGTCGGCGCCGGCGACATCGGCGTCGTCGTGGGTGGCACGGGGAGCTACGGGCCGTATCTCGCCGACGGGCTGGCCGCCAACGGGCCGACGGCCGAGCTCAACGATCCCCGCGGCCTGGCGATCGGCCCCACGGGAGGACTGTTCGTGAGCGACGGCTTCATGCATGTCATCCGCGTCGTCCCGTCGACGACCGGCACGCTGCTCGGCCGGACGATGCAGGCGGGCGATCTCTACACGGCCGCCGGCGCCCTCCCCGTGGGTGACAACGCCGGCACGCGCTGGGTGCACACCCAGATGCGCACACCGGTCGGCGTGGTGGTCTCGCCCTCGGGGTCGCTGTTCTACGCCGACGCCGGTCTCGACACGGTGCGGGCGATCGCCACGGGGGCCGGCCCACCGTGAGCCGCTTCGGGCGCCGCACCTTCCTCACCTCCTCCGCCGGCGTCGCCGCGGGTGCGGCCGTGGCCGGTGCGGCGCGGCCGCCGGGAACGGCGGCCGCGTCCGTGGCGCGGCGTGTCGGCGCGGCGGCGACGCTCCGGCCCGGACGGCTCACGGTCAACGGCCTCGTCGAGCCCGTGGGGATCGACCCCGACGACTGCTCGTTCGCCTGGACGCTGCAGGCGTCGGGCCGTGGGGCCGCGCAGAGAGCCGCGCGCATCGTGGTCCGGCGCACAGACCCCGGCCACGGCGGGCTCGTCTGGGACAGCGGGACGATGGCCTCGGCCCGGCAGGCCTTCGTCACCTACGCCGGCCCGGCGCTCGCCGCCGACGCCGCCTACGAGTGGACCGTACAGGTCGAGGGGGCGGACCCCGGGTGGGGGCCGGTCTCCGGGCCCGCCCGCTTCACCACCGGTCTGCGCGCCGGTGACTGGGGGTCGGCCGTCTGGCTGATCCCTGCGGCCGGACCGGCGGGGCCCGACCGCGTCACCTACCTGCGCAGCGAGTTCACCCCGCCCGCGGGCACCCTGGTGCGCGCGCCACGGCCTACATCTCGGCCGCCCACACCTACCGGCTCTACGTGGACAACAGGCCCGTCGACGCCTGGCCCAGCTTCTCCTATCCCGACGAGCAGTACGTGCGCGCCGTCGACCTGACCTCGGCGTTCCGGCCGGCGCGGCGCAGCGCCATCGGCGTCCTCCACCGATGGTACGGGGCGGGCCAGGGCCGCCCGGCCTCGTCGCCCGGCCTGCTCTTCCTCCTCTCCCTGCGCGACGCGAACGGGTCCCGCGTGGTGCACGTCTCGGACGGGTCCTGGAGCGAGCACCCGGCCGAGTGGCTGCCCTCGCCCCAGCGCAACTCCGACGGGGGCGACTTCGTCGAGTGGGTGGACGGCCGCGCCCACCCCAGCGGCTGGGCCAGCGTCGGTTTCGACGACCGGTCGTGGTCCCGGCCCGCCATCGGTGGGTTCGCCGGGACGCCGCCGTTCACGGCCACCTACGCGCAGCGCACCGCCATCGGCGAGACCCCGGTCGCGCCGGTCCGTGTGCGCACGCTGCCCGGCGGCGCGGTCGTGGCGGACTTCGGGGCCGTCTACGCGGCGCGACCGCGCGTCGCCTTCGCGTCGGGCGTGACCGGGCAGACAGTGTCCATGCGGGTCGGCTACCTGCTCGATCCGGACGGGCAGGTCTCCACACTGCACGGCACCCAGGGGACGAATCTCTCGATGTCGTACATCATGCGGCCGGGGCCGCAGACCTTCGAGGGCTTCACCTACGTCGGGTTCCGCTACCTGCAGATCGACAACCCGGGCCAACCCCTGCGCGCCAACGACGTCGTGGCCCTCAGCCGGCATGCCGCCATGCCCGACGTCCCCACCGCCACGTTCTCCTCGGAGAACCGCACGCTCAACGCGGTCTGGAAGCTCTGCGCCCGCTCGTGCCTGTACTGCAGCCAGGAACAGTTCGTCGACACGCCGACCCGGGAGAAGGGCCCGTTCGTCTGGGACGGGGCCAACGAGTCCGAGGGCGTCATGCGCGCCTACGGCGACCAGAACATGACCTGGCAGGCCTTGCGCGACGTGGCCCGCGGCCAGGCCCGCTACTGGCCCGACGGGCAGGTCAACGCCGTGTACCCGAACGGGGACGGCGCACGCGCCTTCGGGACGTTCACGAGCGCGTTACCCCGAATGGCTCTGGCGCTACTACGCCTCCACCGGCGACCGCACGACGGCGCTGCGGCTCTACCCGTCGGTGGCCGCAGTGGCCGGTTGGCTGTGGAGCGCCCGCCGGGCCGGCACGGGACTGCTCTACGGGCTGGCCGACCCCAGCAACGGCGACCCGGTGTACGGCTACGACCTCGCGGTGGCGGCCGACACGGCGAGCAACGTCCTCGCGGTCAACGCCCTGCGGCGAGTCGCGCGGCTGGGCGCCGTCGCCGGCGACGCCGCCGGCGCCCAGACCAACCAGGCCCGGGCGGACCAGCTCGCCGCCGCCATCAACGCCGTGCTGCGTCGGCCCGACGGCACCTACGTGGACGGGGTCGACGCCGACGGCGCGGCGAGCCGCCACGCGTCACAGGAGGCCAACGCGCTGGCGCTCGCCTACGGCGTGGTGCCGGCGTCCGACGTCCCCGCCGTCGGGTCGTACGTGGCGGGCCTCGGCATCGATGTCGGCCCCAACCACGGGCTCGAGCTCCTGCGCGGGCTCGCCGCGGCGGGACTGCCCGAGGCCATGGTGCACACGCTGACCGACACCGCCATCCCCGGCTGGGCCCACATCGTGGCGGCCGGCGGGACCTTCACCTGGGAGGTCTGGAAGCCGAGCGACCTCATCGGGGACTCCATGTCGCACGGCTGGGGTTCCTCCGCGCTGGTCGCCATGCAGGAGACGCTCCTCGGCGTCACCCTGGATGAGCCGGCGGCGGACGGCACGGCCCGCGCCGTCGTCTCGCCGCCGTCGGCCGGCCTCGGGCGCGCCTCGGGGTCGGTGCCGACGGTCGCCGGGCCCGTCCAGGTGTCGTGGCAGCGGCGGGGCAAGGGCATATCCGTGGACCTGACCGTGCCTCCCAACGCGACGGCGACGGTGCGGATGCCCGCCGGCGTGCGCGAGGGGGGCGTCCCGGCGGCGCGCGCCCCCGGCGTGAGGGTCGTCTCGGCGACCGACGGCGCCGTCGTGCTCTCCGTGGGGAGCGGGACCTACCGCTTCACCAGCGCCTGAGGATCACGCCACCGAGTCGTGGGTCACCCTCTGGGATCGTCCCTACGCGCCCTGCGGTATCTCCCACAGGCCGACCGGGGCCTCACCGAGCCGGTAGTGGCCGGGCAGGCGCTCGCCTGACATGGCGCTCTCGATGCGTTTCTGCATGCCCGGGAGGAGCGTCCCGTCGGCGATCATCGCCATGAACACTGCGCCGGCGTTGCCCACGTCGAAGAAGTCGCGCTGCCAGGACCACTGGAAGTTCCCGCCGTAGCGGAACCAGCTGCCGCCGAGACCGGCGATCTCGTAGTTGGTGCCGTCCGCCTTCGTCGCGTTGGCCACCTGCTTCCACAGACCGAGGATCTCGCCCTGCGCGTCGTCGATCAGCACCTTCTGGTAAGGGTAGGTCCAGCCCTCCAGCCCGGCCATCTCGAGCCCGAGTGCGACGTCGCGGATCTCCTCGCGCCCCACGGCCATGAACTCGTCGTTGGGGCCGACGTTCCAGCCGTAGGTGGCGTCCTCGGTGTAGAGGTCGGCCATGTGGTGCCAGTCCTTGTCGGCCTCCCCTGCTCGGTTCGCCGCGAGCCAGCGCTCGACCATCTCCTCCAGCTCGGCACGCGGATAGGCGGGCATCGTCAGTCCTCCTCTGTGGACGGGGCTTGGGGGCACTACGTGACAGCCGGCAGGCCGATGGCCGCGCACATGGACCAGTCGAGCACGTGCACGATCGGCCCGTACTCGCGCACAGCCTGACCAGGGCGGCGTCCTTTGAGAGGTCCTCGGGGTCGAAGGCCCCCGAGGAGTCGTTGCGAGCCGAGCTGAGTGAGCGGCGTTGCCGCCACATCTACGCTTCGACGACGGGGCCGAGTGCCTCGGCGCGACCCGCCCCTCGGGCGAGACGCCTCGATAGGGTCAGGCAGCCAAAAGGAGACGTGGTGACGAGGAGCAACGTGAGGCCGGCATGAGCGAACCACAGGACGCGCGCGCGGCGGGCATGGCCAAGATGCAGGAGGTCTACGGCTTCACCGTCGACCCCGCCGATCTTCCCGGGCGCTACACCGACATCACCGTCGACCACCTCTTCGGGACCGTGTGGACCGACGACACGATCGACCTGCGCCAGCGCCGGCTGCTCACCATCGGGGTGCTGGTGGCGCAGGACAAACCGGAGCTGCTGGAGATCCAGTTCGACGCCGCGCTCGGGCGCGGCGAGCTGACCGTCGAACAGGTTCGCGAGGTCGTCGTCCACCTGACCCACTACGTGGGTTGGCCGATCTCCACCGGCATCAGCGGCGCGGCGGAGGCCATCATCCGCCGGCGCGCCGACGGGTCGAAGGGCTGACCGGCCGTGCCCCGCGTGGAGATCGAGGACGCCACTCCCGGCGTCCGCGTCATCGCCTTCAACCGGCCCGAGGTGCGCAACGCGTTCGACACCGCCATGTACGAGGAGGTGACCGCCGCGCTGCACGCCGCCGACAGCGACGAGGCGGTCGGTGCCGTCGTGCTGACGGGTCGCGGCTCGGCCTTCACCTCCGGCCAGGACCTGGCGGAGATGGCCGCCATCGCATCCGGGACTGCCGTCGAGGGAGCCGGGCAGGGTTTCATGGGACTGCTCGACTGCCTCGTCGACCTCTCGGTCCCGCTCTTGGCGGCGGTGAACGGCGTCGCCGTCGGGCTCGGCTTCACCCTCCTCCCGCACTGCAATCTCGTCCTCGTCGATGCCGGGGCGCGCCTGCGCGTGCCGTTCGCGGAGCTCGGCGTCCCCCCCGAGGCCGCCAGCAGCGTCTTGTTCCCCGCCCTCATGGGGTGGCAGCGGGCGGCGCAGGTGCTGCTCACCTCGGACTGGGTCGGCGCGCGCGAACTGGTCGACCTCGGCCTGGCTCTCCGGGTGTGCGACGAGGGCGCCGTGCTCGACGAGACGATCGCCCTGGCCGCGCGGATCGCAGCCCATCCCCGCGCTGCCACCCGGGCCAGCGCGTCGCTGCTGCGGGCGGCGCGCCGCGACGCCGTGCTCGAGGCCAATCGCCGCGAACAGGCGGCGTTCGCCCGGTTGCTCGGCACCGCCGTCGGCGGGGGCGCCTTGGCCGAGTTCGCCTCCCGTACTCCCACCGGGCCCTGACCGTGCGATTGGGCATCACCGCCGCCCTGACCGACGGCGACCTGGCCCCGGCCGTGCTGGCCGCCGCGGTCGAGGAGCTCGGCTTCGACTCGCTCTACCTCCCCGAGCACACCCACCTCCCGGTGCGGGAGGACATGCCCCCGCGCTCGTCGGCGGCGTGCGCCTCGACGACTACAAGCGCTGCCTCGACCCCGTGGTGGCGCTCGCCACGGCGGCCGCGGTGACGACGCGCATCGGGCTCGGCACCGGCATCCTGCTCGTCGCGCAGCACGACCCGATCCTGTTGGCCAAGCAGGTGGCGACGCTCGACCATCTCTCCGGGGGCCGGATGACGTTGGGGATCGGGTTCGGCTGGAACCGCGCCGAAGCCGAGGACCACGGCGTCGACTGGGCCCGCCGCCATGCCGTGCTGCGCGAGCACCAGGCCGCGATGGAGGCGATCTGGTCCAGCGACCAAGCCGAGTTCCACGGCGAGTTCGTCGACTTCGACCTGACGTGGTCCTGGCCCAAGCCGGTGCAACAGCCGCGGGTGCGCACGCTGGTCGGCGGGGGCGCCAACGAGGCCGTGTTCGCCGCCGTCGTCGAGTGCGCCGACGGCTGGATCCCGATCGGCGGGCGCGGCCTCGGCACCGCCATCCCGCGCCTCCGTGCGCGGGCCGAAGAGGCCGGCCGCGATCCCGCCGCACTCTCCGTCGTCCCCTTCGGCACCATCGCTGACGAGGGCAAGCTCGAGCACTACGCCGGGCTCGGCATCACCGAGGTGGTGCTCCGCGTCCGGGCCGGGGACGAGCGGTCCGTCCGGGCCGAGTTGGAGTCGCTGGCCCCCCTCGTCCCCTTCGCGGCCAGACTGGAGCAACCATGATCGACGAGACCACCCCCCGGCTCGGCAGCACGACGCCGCTCCCCAAGATCATCAGCGTCGACGACCACATCGTCGAGCCGCCGCACCTGTGGGACACCTGGCTGCCGGCGCGCTACCGCGACCGGGGCCCCAAGGCGGAGCGCCGCGGCATCGGCGACATGGAGCACATCGGCGGCGGCGCCTACCGCCAGACCTTCGACCCCGGCGGTCCCCAGGCCGACTGCTGGGTCTACGAGGATCTCGTCTACATCAACAAGCGCCACGTGGCCGCCGTCGGATTCGACCGCGACGACATGACGATGTCGCCGATCACCTACGACGAGATGCGGCCCGGCTGCTACGACCCGAAGGCCCGCGTCGTCGACAACCTTGCCAACTGGGTCGAGGCCAGCTTGTGCTTCCCCACCTTCCCCCGCTTCTGTGGCCAGACCTTCCTGGAGGCAAAGGACAAGGAGCTGGCCGAGGCCTGCGTCGTCGCCTACAACGACTTCATGGTCGAGGAATGGTGCGGGGACAGCGCGGGCCGGCTGCTCCCGCTGTGCCTCATCCCGCTGTGGGACACCGGGAAGGCGGCCGCCGAGGTCCGCCGGAACGCTGCCCGCGGCGTGCGCGCCGTCTGCTTCAGCGAGATCCCGCCCCACCTCGGACTGCCCAGCATCCACAGCGGTGCCTGGGACCCCTTCTTCGCCGCCTGCCAGGAGACCGGCACCGTGGTCTGCATGCACATCGGCTCGTCGTCGAAGATGCCTGCCACCTCGGCCGACGCCCCGGTGGCCGTGGCCGCCGCGCTCAGTTTCGGCAACGCCATGTCGTCGCTGTGCGACTTCTTGTTCTCCGGCGTCCTCGTTCGCTTCCCCCGTCTGATCCTCGCCTACTCGGAGGGCCAGATCGGGTGGCTGCCCTACATCCTCGAGCGGGTCGACGATGTGTGGCGCGAGCACCGGGCCTGGGGTGGAGTGAAGGACATCGTCCCCGAGCCGCCGTCGACCTACTTCCACCGCCAGGTCTACGGCTGCTTCTTCCGCGACCAGCACGGGCTCGACTCCCTCGGCGTCATCGGCGCCGACCGGGTGACCTTCGAGACCGACTACCCCCATACCGACTCGACCTGGCCGGACACCCGCGCCGTGGCGGAGGAACTGGTGCGCGACCTCTCCGACGAGGAGGTGTACCGGATCATGCGGGGCAACGCCATTGCGATGCTCGGCCTCGAAGGACCGTGAGGCGGGGCGACGCCGTCAACCCGGAGACGGCGCACTGGGGCAAGCCGCCGGCGGTGTCCGCATCGAGCAGATGCAGGCCCTCCCCTACGCCACCCAGCTCCTGGGGCGCCTCGGCGCCGAGGTGGTGAAGGTCGAGGCGTCCGGCAACCGGCGACCTCGGGCGCACCGTCGGGGCCACCTTTCTGCGCAACTACCTGTTCAAGCGCTCTGTCGTCATCGACCTCAAGCCGCCGGTCGGGCGCGACCTGGTGCTGCAGCCGGCCCCGCACTTCGACGTCGTGGCCGAGAACTTCCGCGCCGGCGTCGCCCAACTGGTGCTGATCCCAAGGCTCCCCGTGAAGTTCGCCGACGTCGCCGAGGGGGTGCCCTGGCTGGCCGAGCACACCGATGATGTGCTGACGGACGGGGTGATCGGTCCCTAAGAAGGTCGCACATCACAGGCGTCGGCCCGACCGTTCTCATGACTGATGGCCGAGACTGCGACCGACGTCGCCCCGCTCCGTGCCGGTGTCGGCGCCGACGTGATCCGTGCGGCAGCCGCCCTGTCGAACGAGGAGCGAACCGAGCGCCTCGAGGAGCTCTTTGCCGCCAAGGCAGCTGCGGAAGGCGCGATCGTCGTGCACTTGGGCGAGGTCGAGCGCTCCCAGTCCTTTCGCGAGGAGGGGGCGACCTCGACGCAGCACTGGGTCACCGAGCGCTTCGGGGTCTCGATGGCAACGGCGCGCTCGCTCACCCACCTCGGTGAGCTGGCCTGGGACCTCCCCCACCTTGTCGGCGCCCTGTGTGGGGGCGAGGTGTCCTTGGACAAGGTGCGCGCCGTGGCCCATGTGGCCACCCCCGAGAGCGATGCGGAGTTGTGCCAGCAGGCCAAAGAGCACTCGGTCCGTGAGCTGGCCGAGGTGACCGCCACGTCCAGCGGGTCCGGCTCTCCTCTGACCTCAGCCGAGCAGCACGAGCGGCGCTCGTTGCGCTTCAACGACACCTTTCGCACCGTGACGGCCCAGTTGGCCGCCGACTCCTACGCCGAAACCAGGGCCTGTCTCGAGGCGAGAGCCCAAAGGATCCCCTCTGACGGGGAGACCCCGTGGGACCAGCGGCTCTGCGACGGGTTCTTCGAGCTCATCCACCTCTCGGGGTCCGAGGGGTCCGGCCAGGGCGCGACATCGAGCCCGAACTTCGTAGTGGTCCACGTCCCGCTCGACGCCTTGATCTCTGAGGCAGACGAAGCGAGCGAGCTGTCCGGTGAGCTCGAACGAGACGGCTTGATCGATGGCGAGACGGTCCAGCGGATCGCTTGTGACGCCACCGTTGCCATCGCTGTCGACGACGATGTCGGCCACACCATGTACGAGGGCCGGGCCCGGCGGACCCCAAGTGATGCCCAGCGTCGAGAAGTCATGCGCCGAGACCGCCATTGCCGCTTCCCGGGCTGTCCCAATGTGGCCTTCGCCAACGTGCACCACGTCGTGCCCTGGAAACCCGGAGGCCGGACGGACCTCGAGAACCTCGCCCTTTTGTGTCTGTACCACCATCACCTGGTGCATTCGAAAGGCTGGACCATGAGCGGGAATGCCAATGAGGAGCTCAGCATCGTCGGCCCCACGGGCCGGGTCATGGCGTCGCGCCCCTCGCCGCTCTGGACCAGGGTGACGGAGCGCGCCCGGGCGGGGGCGGCGGGCCAAAAGCAGTAGGACAACCAGTGGTGTCGCGCATTTGGTGATCCGGTCGAGGGTGGCGTGTCCGTCGGGCGCCGTTGTCCAGGATCTCGCGTATCCCACTCGGCGGGACGTCCCCTCGTTACTCCATCAACGTCAGATTTCGATCCCTGCGGACGAAGACTTACATCGTCACGCCACCAGACCGAGGCCTGATTGGATGGAACCCTTCGGCCAGACGATCGATGCCGCAAAGAAGTACGTCGTGTCGAGCACCCTGGAGCAGGTCGATTTGGAACCCACAGCTCGTGCGCGGACATCTGGGCAAGGCGATTAAGCAACTCGAGCAGGAGTGGGACTGTTCGTGGGAGGTGCGAAGCTCCCACTGGCAATTGCATCCCCGGCTCGCGGGCCATGGGCCGACGCTGTTCGCGGGGCTATCGGAGCATGTCGACTTGAAGCTCATGAGCCGACTGGAGTTCGGCTCGGTTGCGAAGGGGTACGAGCCGAGAAGGTAGTCATCTAGTACCGCGGCAACGCGATGAAGGTGACGAGGTAGGCGAACAACCCCGCACCGAGCAGCGTGCAGGCGTGGAACACCTCGTGGAATCCGAAGACCCGCGGCCAGGGATCCGGTCGCTTTCGCGCGTAGACCAGCGCCCCCGCCGTGTAGGCCAACCCTCCCGCGAGCATCAACGCGAACCCAACCCAGCCCAGGCTGCGCACCAGTTGGGGCGCCACGATGACCGGGCACCAGCCCACGACGACGTAGGGGATGGCGACCACCCACTGCGGCGCATCGAGGAACACCTGGCGCAGCACGATCCCGGCGGCGGCACCGGCCCAGACCATGGCGAGGACCAGCACCTCGGCCCACCCGGTCAGGGCCAGTCCGGCCACCGCCGTCGACGTCCCGGCGATGCCGACGAAGATCGCGCCGTGGTCGGCCCGTCGCATGCGCCGCCACGCCGGCGCGGACCAGCGCAGCCGGTGGAACGCCGCACTGGTGCCGAACATGGCCAACATCCCGGCGACGTAGATCGCGAGCTCCGCCGTGGCCGCGGCATCCGGGCCGGCGGCGATCAGGAACGGCCCCCCGACCAGCCAGGCGAAGAACGCACCGGCGTGCAGCCAGCCCCGCAGCCGCGGGCGCTCGCCCCGGTTGTCGGCCGACTTCCCCTGCTCGCCCTGGGCCAGGACGGTCACGTGTCCTCCTCCAGCAGGTCCGCCAGCTCCACCTCGCGGCGCGAGATGCCGAGTAGGAACAGGATGGCATCGAGGTAGGGCACGCTGAGGGCGGCGTCGGCGGCCCGGCGCACGACGGGCTTGGCGTTGAACGCAATGCCGAGCCCAGCGGCGGCGAGCATGTCGATGTCGTTGGCCCCGTCGCCCACCGCGATCGTGCGGGCCAGCGGCACGCCCGCGACGGCCGCGAACGAGGCCAGCGCCGTGGCCTTCCCGGCCCGGTCGACGATGGTCCCGTCCAGCTCGCCAGTGACGACGCCCCCGTCCAGCACGAGCATGTTGGCCGCCAGGTGATCGATGCCGAGGTCGGTCACCAGCGGGCCGATCACCTGAGTGAACCCCCCGCTCACGACGGCCAACTCGTACCCGAGCCGCTTCAGCGTGCGCACCAGCGTGCGGGCGCCGGGGGTGAGCAGAATGCCGCCGCGCACAGCCTCGAGGTCCGCCTCCTTCAAGCCGGCCAGGAGGCGCACCCGCCGGCGTAGCGCGTCAGCGAAGTCGATCTCGCCCGCCATGGCGGCCTCAGTGACCGCGGCCACCTCGCTGCCGCGGCCGCAGCGCCCGGCCAGCAGGTCGATCATCTCGCCCTGCAGCAGGGTGGAGTCCGCGTCCAGGACGATGAGATGCTTGGCCCTGCGGTGCAGCCCGGCCCTCTGCACCGCGAGATCGACCTGGCAACGGGCGGCCGCCTCCGCCAGGGCCCGCCGCAGGCTGTCGACATCGGCCCCGGCGACGGACAGCTCATAGCTGTGCACCGGGTAGGCCGCCAGGCGCACGATCCGCTCGATGTTGCCGCCACACGAAGCGATGCAGCCCGTCACCGTCTCGAGAGTGGCGGCATCGATCTCGGGCGCCAACAGCGTGACCAGATGGCTCTCCGTGGACACCTCCGGCTCCGGCTCCGCCTCCACGAGAGGCTCGACCGTCACCTCCACGCCCGCGGCGCCGAAGCGTTGCGCCAGGACGGCGCGCATGGGTTCCACCTCGGACGCCGCCATGTCCGCCTCCACGCAGAGCAGGAGCCGGCCGTGGACCCGGACCTGTTCCACGTCGTCCACCCCGACGTTGCGCTCGGCCAACGCCCCGAACAACCTCTCCGCGATGCCAGGACCGTCCTGCCCGCTCACCGTGACGAGATACGGCGAGGGCGCCGTCGTCACGACCGGGACACGTCCTGCTCGGTGACCCAGCCGGCGCCCTCCACCCATCGCTTGACGATGCGCGCCGGCACGCCCGCCACCACACAGCGGTCTGGGACCTCGCCGCGCACCACCGCGCCCGCCGCCACCACGACGTGCTCGCCGATCTGCGTCCCCGGCAGGATGATCGCGTTGGCGCCCAGCCAGCTGCCCGAGCCGATGCGCACCGGGGCTTCGGTCGGCCACTGGCGCCCTATCGGCTCGACCGGATCCTCGTAGGAGTGGTTCTGATCGGTGATGTAGACGTACGGACCGGTCTGGATGTCGTCGCCGATCACGATCTCCCAGTGGCCGACGATGTGCGAGCCGCGACCGATGAGGCAGCGGCTGCCGATGGAGACGACCGGGTCGCTCGGCATCTGCTGCCCCGGTGCCATGCCGGCCGAGATGGAGACGCCCGGACCGACGATGGTCTCGGCCCCCACGTGGATCAGGTGTTCGTTGTGGATGGCGCCCTGGGGGAAGAGCAGGCAGGCGCCCGCGCCCATCCGCCCGAAGCGCTGCCCCCGGGGGTCGTCGGGTCCCACCGCGCCGAGCTCGGCCGCGCCGTCCCAAGCCGCGTGCACCAACCGGGACAGCGGCCGCCGCAACGGTCCGGGGAGGGAACGGGCCCAGCTCACGCAGGAATGGTAGGTGGTGCCGGTGCCCGGGCGACAAAGGCACCGCCCGGCTGAAACGGGAGAGCGTGGGTAAGCTTCATGCCGTGCAGGCCAATCCGCCGGACGGTGGCTCCGGCAATGTGCCGCTCCCGGCCCAGCCGCCCCAGCGCCAAATCGACCGCCGGCAGTTCCTGCAGCTCTCCGCCCTCGGCGCCGTCGGGTTCGCCGGCGCCACCCACCTCGACAAGCACCCCAAACAGCGCGTGCCCGCCCGCGCCAAGCACGGCACCTCCCCTCACCCGGCAGTCGTCGACGCACACCTGCCGAGCGGCGTCACCGTGCCGACCGCACCGTGGCTCATCGCCGAGAACGCCAGACCGGGCACGCTGAATTGGATCTGCAACCACAACCAGCCCGAGCACGCGCTCGAGGGCTTCGCCAGCCAGGTCAGCGCGGTGCCCGGCGACGACGTGGCGGTGTTCGTCAGCAGCACCGCGCGGGCCGTGCAGGTCCAGGCGTACCGGATGGGCTTCTACCACGGCCTCGGGGGTCGCCTCATCGTCCAGACGGACTTCGTCCCGGCCACGGTCCAGGCCGCGCCGGTGGTCACGCCCGGCATCGGCACGGTGACCTGTCCGTGGTCCCCCACGCTGACGCTCAACATCACGAAGGACTGGCTGCCGGGCTGCTACCTGTTGAAGCTCGTCGGCGACGGCGGCGAGGAGCAGTTCGTCCCGCTCACCATCCGCGACGACGCGTCCAAGGCGTCGTACGTGTTCCAGAACAGTGTCACCACCTGGCAGGCGTACAACCTGTGGGGCAGCTACAGCCTCTACTACGGCCCCGACAGAGCCGGTCGGTCGGATTTCGCCAGCCGCGCCCGCGCCGTGTCCTTCGACCGCCCCTATCCGCAGACCTGGGCCTCGGGCGCGGCCGACTTCGTCGGCAACGAGCTACCCCTGCTGTTCCACCTCGAGAGCCTCGGGCTGGACCTGACCTACTGGACCGACATCGACCTGCACGCCCGACCCCAGCTGCTCATGAACCACAACTGCCTCTTCAGTCTGGGTCACGACGAGTACTGGTCCCAGCCCATGCGCCAGGGGGCCGCCGCGGCCAACGCCAGCGGGGTCAACCTGGCCTTCCTCGGGGCCAACGCCTGCTACCGCCAGATCCGGCTGCAGCCCACCTCGGTCGGTCCCAACCGGCTGCAGGTCTGCTACAAGGACGCCGCCGAGGATCCGCTGGCGCACGAGCAACCGACGCTCACGACGGTCAACTGGAACCAGGCCCCGCTCAACAACCCCGAGTCGACCCTCATCGGCTCGATGTACCAGTCGGTCGGGGCCAAGGCGGACATGGTGGTCACCGATGCGTCGTCGTGGTTCTACGACGGCTGCAACCTCTCCGACGGCCACACCTTCAGCACTGTCATCCTCGGCGAGTACGACCGTTACGTGCCCTCTCTTCCCGGCCCGCACAACGCCGACGTGCTGGCGCACTCGCCGGTCCCGGGCCAGTCCAACTGGTCCGACGTCACGTACTACACCGCGGCGGGCAATGGCGGCGGCGTGCTGGCCAGCGGCTCGGCCAGCTTCGTGTCGCTGCTCGGGACCACCGGCGTCATCCCGCCCATCGTCATCCTCGGCGCCATACCCGGCGTGACCGACGTCATCCGCCGGGCCATGGAGAACGTCTACAGCCGCTTCGGCCTGGGTCCCGCCACCACCTACGGCAGCTCGAGCGGGAATTGGTCGGAGGTCTACACCGGCGCCGCCGCCAGCGCGGGGACGGCCGCCGGCACCGCCTCGGCCTGACGGCGTCTGCCGCCGCGCCCCACCGAGGGCGCGTCGCCCGGCGGGGATGACACCACTCGGGGGCCCCATCCCCGTACGATCTGCGCCCAGCCATGGCCAATTCCGACACCGACCGCTCCAGAGCGCGGCGCCCGCTCGCCTGGGGTGCGCTGGCCACCGCCGGCCTCACCGGGCTGCTCCTGAGCGCCTGCTCGTCCGCCGCCCCCACCACCCACCAGGCCTCGGACAAGGTGAAGCCGACCACCACCACGACCGCGTCGACGGTACCGCCTCCCGCCTGCCCCCTCACCGGGGTGCCGGCACCCGGCGGCACCGTCCCGCAACGGCCCGCCATGGCGGTGAAGATCGACAACTACCCGGCCGGCCGGCCGCAATCGGGGCTCGACAAGGCCGACGTCATCTTCGAGGAGCCCGTCGAAGGCGGCATCACCCGCTTCGCCGCCGTGTTCCAATGCCAGGACGCCACGCTGATCGGCCCCGTCCGCTCGGCCCGCAATATCGACATCGGCATCCTCGGGCAGCTGGGCAACCCGTTGCTGGCCCATGTGGGCGGCATCAACCCCGTGCTCGCCAACCTCAACGCCTCACCCCTCGTCAACGTCGACATCGGACAGAGCAACTCGCTGATGATCCACCCTCCCGGCCATGTGGCTCCGGATGCGGACTACACCTCGACCGCCATCGTCTACGGCACGCACCCGACCATGACAACCCCGCCCCAGCCTCTGTTCACCTACTCGGCCACGCCGCCCACCGGCGGCACGGCCATCTCGAGCGTGAACATCGACTTCTCCGGCACCTCCAACGTGACGTGGAAGTGGAACGCGGCGACGGACACCTTCCTGCGCTATTACAACGGGACGACCCCGGACATGCTGGCCAACAACGTGCAGAACGCCGCCGCCAACGTCATCGTGCAGTACGTGCAGATCAGCTACGGCCCCTGGGCTGAGAACGAGGAGGGCGGCCTGGAGGTCCAGGCCGACCTCTACCCGAACGCCAGTGGCACCGCCGTCGTCTACCGCAACGGCTACGCCATACCAGGGACCTGGCACCGTTCGACGCTCGGATCGCCGACCCAGTTCGTCAACTCCTTCGGCGTGCCGATCCCGCTGCAGCCGGGCCAGACCTGGGTCGAGCTCGTACCCAACACCATCATCGCCACGACGACGCCCTAGGGCGAGGCGCTCAGGCCGGCGGCTTGCGCGCCACCAGCGCCAGCAGCAGGCAGTCCTCCGCGGCGGCGAACACCCCGGGGTGCGCGCTGGCCTCGGCTTCGTCGAAGACGCCCGCCGCGGCGCCGCGACGCATCAGATTGAGGCCCTTGCACTCGACCACCTCGAAGCCGGCCCGTTCCAACTTGGCCACGAGCCCGCCCGCCGAGTATTCGATCTTGTGGTCGTGGTTCATCGGCGCATCCGAGCGCAGCCGCCACAACGGCCCGTTCGGCGTGTCGAGACAGAACCAGCCGCCCGGCACCAGGACGCGGAACGCCTCCCGAACGACGGCCTCCCCGTCGGCCTCGCTCACGTGCTCAATGGACTGGCCGCTGTAGACGAGGTCGAACGAGCCGTCGTCGTAACGCTCGAGGTCGACCATGGAATGGAAGGCGAATTCCACCGGCCCGAGCTCGGAGACCACCGGCTCCCCCGACGAGCCGCCCTGGTAGATCGAATCGCGCTCGTCGACGGGGAGGTCGACCACGACCAGGCGCTCGAAGGGGTAGGGGTAGCCGAGGTGCACCAACGCCCCGTCGGGCAGGCCCTGGTGCGTCCCGCCCAGATCCAGGATGCGCGCCGCCCGCGGCAGGCCCGCCACGAAGTCGCTGCGACTGACGTGCATGGAGAGCAGCACGTTGCCGATGGGCACACGCCGGCGGAACTCCTCGGAGTGGGCGAGGGCCTCGGCCACCCCGTGCCGGGACAGCACGCCGTCCGCGAGCTTCTGGACGTACTCGGCGCCGCCCTGCGGCGTCGGGCTCGCGGTCGAGGACGACGTTGAAGGCCAGGCGCACCGACTGCTTGGGTGGCAGGTAGCGGAACGGGACGGTGGGGACGACGCGGTCGAGGACGCGGTAGGCCCGTTGCTTCCATTCGCTGGCCGGCATCGCACCATTGTGGTCCGGACGCGAAGCGCTCCGGACCGCTGACCCGAGGGGAGGCGGGGGCGGGCCCGGAGGCTTCGGCGCCGTGAGAGGCGGGATGCGAGCTAAGAGTCGAGTGAGATCGGGACGTCGTCGGGTCGAGGGCGTCCTCCACCAGGAGGTCATCCTCCTTGGGGGCCAGGCACTCGCGCACGCGGTCGTTGATCTCGGCCATCAGCTGGGGGTTCTCGACGAGGAACGTCTTCACGTTCTCCCGCCCCTGGCCGAGCTGCTCGCCCTCGTAGGTGAACCAGGCGCCCGACTTCTTGACGAACCCGAGGTCGACCGCGACGTCGAGGAGCGATCCCTCGCGGCTGATGCCCCGGCCGTACATGATGTCGAACTCGGCCTGCTTGAAGGGGGACGAGCACTTGTTCTTGACGACCTTGACCCTGGTCCGGTTGCCGACCACGTCGGCCCCGTCCTTGATCGCCTCGATGCGCCGGATGTCCAGCCGGATGGAGGAGTAGAACTTCAGCGCCGCGGCCGCCCGGGGTGACCTCGGGGCTTCCGTACATGACACCTATCTTCTCCCGCAGCTGGTTGATGAAGATGGCGATGGTGTCGGACTTCGAGAGCGTGCCCGTCAGCTTGCGCAGCGCCTGGGACATGAGCCGCGCCTGGAGGCCGACGTGGGTGTCCCCCATCTCCCCCTCGATCTCGGCCCGCGGCGTCAAGGCCGCCACCGAGTCGATGACCAGGACGTCGAGCGCGCCGGAGCGGATCAGCATGTCGGCGATCTCGAGCGCCTGCTCGCCGGTGTCCGGCTGCGAGATGAGGAGGTCGTCGACGTTGACCCCGATGGCCCGGGCGTAGACCGGGTCCATGGCGTGCTCGGCGTCGACGTAGGCGCAGATGCCGCCGTTGCGCTGCGCCTCGGCCACCACGTGCATGGCCAAGGTCGACTTCCCCGACGACTCGGGGCCGTAGATCTCCACGATGCGGCCCCGGGGGAGGCCGCCGATGCCCAGCGCCAGGTCCAAGGAGAGCGCCCCGGTGGGGATGGACTCGATGTTCATCGAGAGGTTGTCGCCCATGCGCATGACCGAGCCCTTGCCGAACTGCTTCTCGATCTGGCCCAGCGCGGCATCCAGTGCCTTCTCCCGTTCCGTTTCGGCCATCCCTCTCTCCTCTGTGAGTGTGCTGCGACTGTGTGGTGGGACTTCGACTGTGCTTCGATCTGTGGCTCCTTCGACCTGTGCGGCTCCGCTCGGTGCCGTTGTGGTGACCCTACGGCGGGGGTGTGACGAGCCCCCGGTGCCGCCTGTCGGGCCGCCCGTTGGCAGCATAACGAACGTGTGTTCGTAGGACGTGGACCCTCGCGGCACCGGGAGGCGCCGCCCGGAGAACGGTCGCGCGGCGCCGGCCGGGGCGCGCCGACGGGACGATCGGCGACCAAACGGGGTGCCGCGTCCATGCGAAGCTGACGTCTCCCGGGCGTGAACGGGTGAGGAGGAGGGCAGATGGTGCTCGCGAGAAGGCTGGTGGCCGGCGTGCTGCTGGCGGCTGCGGGGGCCACCGGCGTGGCGGCCGGGGCGACGCCCGTCGCTGCCGCGCCGTCGGGCTCCGGCACGAGCGCCTCGGCCCTCTACAAGGACGCGCTCGCCACCACCCACTCCTGGTCGGTGCACTACGCCTCCAACTCGACCGAGTCCAAGCAGACCCTGGTCGAGAGCGGCGACGCCGGGCCGGCCTCGGGGAGCCAGACCGTCGCCATGGGCAAGGGGTCGATCTCCATCCTCGTCATCGGCGGCATCTCCTACGTCAAAGGCAACGTCTCCGGCCTCCAGAGCCTGGCGGGCCTCAGCGCGTCCCAGGCGGCCGAGGCCACCGGCCAGTGGATCGAGTTCTCGACCGACAACTCGGCCTTCGCGCCCGTGGTCGCCGGGGTCCGCTCGCAGGACGTGGCCAAGGAGCTGGCCCTCAAGGCGCCGCTCTCCCTCGGGCCCGGCCGCATGCTCGACGGGGATGCGGTCGACGCCATCGACGGCACCCAGACCTTCGGTCGGAAATCGCAGCACGTCGTCCTCTATGTCCGTGCCCACGGCTCCCATTTCCCGGTCGAGGAGGATTCGGTGAACGCAAAGGGGCAGTCCACGGCGGCCGAGCACATCACCTATTCCAGGTGGGGGGAGAAGGTGCGGCCCGAGGCCCCCATGGCGACCGTCTCCGTCGGGCCCATCAGCGCCGTCTGAGGGGCGGCCGACCCCGGACCGGCCCGCGGGCGTGGGAAGATGAGGTCCGTCGCCCACCTGGCCGAGTCGGCGCTCGCCGCGCCACCGAGCCGGGCCTCCAGGAGAGTGAAGGTCATGCCCCCCTTGCGCCACACCCCCGCCCGCACCGTCGCGGCCGCCGCCGGACTCACCGCTGCGGCCGCCCTGTCCCTGTCCTTGCCACGGCTGCGGCCCCCGCCGGTGCCGCCACCACGTCGACACGACGACGAGCGCGACGGACGAGTACAACGCGGCCCTCAAGGCCGTCGGCAGCCAGGGCGTGCACTTCGACTCGGTGGCCCAGCAGAACGGCGCCACCCTCGAGGTGAGCGGCGACGCCGGCACGACCTCGGGCTCGCAGAAGCTGCTGGTGAAGAACAAGAACGTCAACGAGCGCATGACGGCTCTGGTGGTGGGGTCGACTGGATACGTGACCGGCAACGCCGCCGCGCTCCAGAACGTGATCGGACTCACCAAGGCGCAGTCGTCGAAGTACGCGGGCAAGTGGCTTTCCTTCCCGACCTCGAACGGCGGCCTCGACGAGCTCGTCGGCGGGCTGCTCTCGTCGCAGGTGTCCAAGGAGCTCGAGATCGGCGGCCCCTACACCTACGGTAAGCCCACCGACGGTGGCCGGCCAGCAGGCGACGGCGATCAACGGTTCGGTCGCCACCCAGAGCGGCGGCAAGGTGCCCGTCGTGCTCTACCTCCCCTCCAGCGGCACCCCGCTGCCGATCAGAGAGGTGACCAACGCCGCAAGGTCGGGCGGCTCGTCGGCCATCCACGGCACGGTGACCTTCTCGCACTGGGGCGAGAACAAGAGCCAGACGGCGCCGGCCCACACGGTCTCGCTGCTGAAGCTCGTCCCCGCATCCTCGTCCGCGCCCACCGGGGGGTAGTCCACCCGGTGGCGCCGCTGCTCGAGGCCGTGCAGGGCGACATCACGACCGAGCGGGTGGACGCCGTGGTCAACGCGGCCAACCGCCGGCTGCTCGGGGGCGGTGGCGTCGACGGCGCCATCCACCGTGCGGCGGGAGCCGAGCGCCTGCAGGCGGCCTGTCGCGCCATCGGCGAGTGCCCGCCCGGCCAGGCTGTGGTCACCGACGGGTTCGACCTGCCCGCCGCGCTTCATCATCCACACCGTGGGGCCGGTCTGGCACGGCGGGACGGCGGGCGAGCCCGAGACGCTCGCCGCCTGCTACCGGAACGCGCTGGCGGTCGCCGACGACGTGGGCGCCCGCTCGGTCGCCTTCCCCGCCATCTCGACCGGGGTCTACGGCTACCCCGCGGGGCAGGCCGCCGAGGTTGCGGTGACCACCATCCGCGCGGCGGACACCGACGTCACCCTCATCCGATTCGTCGCCTTCGACGGCACGACCCTGGCGCGCTACCGCGAGCTGCTCGGCTGAGCGCGGCCGGAGCCCGTCAGGACGAGGCGCCGGATGCCACGTCGTAGACGGTCACGCCACCCACGGTCTCGGCCGTGAAGTGCGACTCCACCCACGACGTGATCTGCGAGGCGTCATCCGAGCCCCCGGCACCGCCGCCGAACCCGCCGCCGCCGAACCCGCCGCCGACCGCACCGCCGCTGGCGATGAAGTAGTGGATCTTGCCCGCGGCGACGTACCGCTCGAACTGCGCCAGCGTCGGCGCCGGGTCGGTGCCGTTGAACCCGCCGATGGCCATCACGGGCTCGCCGCTGGCCAGCTGGTAGCCGGCCGCGTTGTTCGAGTTCACCGTGGCGGCCGCCCAGGCGTACCGGCCGGCGTCGGCCTGCAACGCCTTGGTCAGGGCCGGGTTGGACTGGCTGGCGCTCAGGAACCCGGCGCCACCGCCACCTCCGCCACGGCACCGGCCCGCCCCGAACCCGCCGCCGGCGCCGACGTCGGAACCCGCCGCCGGCCCCGAACGAGGGCGCACCGCCGGGGAAGCCGCCCTGCCGGTGCCGCCGCCGGGGAAGCCGCCGCCCCCGAAGGCCCGGCGGAAACCGCCGCCGGGGAAGCCGCCGCCGGGGAAGCCGCCGCCGGGGCCGCCCAGTCCGCCGGCCGCGCGTCGGGGTCACCGACGGGATCGCCCCGCTGTGCGGGGTGGCCGCCGTGGCCACGGTCGAGAAGAGCGGTGCGGCCAGGGCGGCGCCGAGGCCCAGCGTGGCCACGAGGGCGACGGCGAGCTTCGGCACGCTGCGCAGCAGCGGGAGGGCCAAGATGGCGACGACGCCCAGCGCGCCCACCACCGCCACGAAGGGCCGGAGGGCCGGGAACCAGTCCGCGGTGCGGCCCAGGAGCACGTAGCTCCAGACAACCGTCGCGGCGAGTCCGGCCGCCAATCCGATGCGGCCCGCCCAGCTGTCACGGCGTTGCCAGAGCCCCATGGTGCCGATACCGACAAGAGCACCGAGTGGCGGTGCCAGGGCCACGGCGTAGTAGGGGTGGATGATGCCCTGGGCCAGGCTGAAGACGAGCCCGATGCTCACGAGCGAGCCGCCCCACAGCAGGAGCGCGGCGCGCTCGCGGTCGGTGCGGCGGGCCCGCAGGGTGATGACCAGCAGAACCGCGCCCATCACGAGCGCGCCGGGCAGCAGCCACGACATCGTGTTGCCGAATTCGGTGTTGAACAGGCGGGTGACGCCGGTCGGGCCCCACATGCTGCCGGCGACCCGGCCGCCGCCGACACTCCCCGACTCCTGCCCGGTGAGCCGCCCGAAGCCGTTGTAGCCGAAGATCAAGTTGAGGATGCTGTTGTTCTGCGACCCCCCGACGTACGGGCGGTCGGCTGCGGGCGTCAGGGCGACGGCCGCCACCCACCAGCCCGCGGCGACCACGACGGACACGCCCATCAGGCAGACCTGCCACACCCGGCGCCACCATCCCGTGGGCGCGGCGAGCAGGTAGACGACGGCCATCACCGGCAGGATCAGGAACGCCTGCATCATCTTGGTGATGAAGCCGAAGCCCACCAGCGCGCCGGCGAGCACGAGCCACTTGGTCTGCGCCCGCTCGAGCCCGCGTACGGTGGCGTAGGTGGCCGCCGTGAGGAGCAGGGCCAGCATCGCGTCGGGGTTGTTGTAGCGGAACATCATGGCCGCCACCGGCGTGAGCGCGACCACGGCGCCGGCGAGGAGCGCGGCCGCGCGCTGAACCAACGGCGCACGGAGAGGTAGACCAGGCCGACGGTGGCCACGCCCTCGAGCGCCTGCGGCACGAGCATGCTCCACGAGTTCAGCCCGAAGATCCGGGCCGAGATCTCCATCGGCCACAGGAACGCCGGCGGCTTGTCGACGGTGATGAAGTTGGACGAGTCCGACGAGCCGAAGAACATCGCCTTCCAGCTCTTCGTGCCCGCCTGGACGGCGGCGGAGTAGAAGGAGTTCGCCCACCCGCTGGCGCCGAGGTCCCACAGGTAGAGGACGGCGGTGGCGGCGAGCAGGGCCAGCAGAGCGGGGCGGACCCAAGCGGCGTCGCTCTCCTTGCCGCGCACGAAGCGGGCCAGCCAGCCGCGGCGGGGGCCGGGCGGCCAGGTCGGCCGCGGCCGGAGCGGCCTGCTCGACGGCCTCGGCCGGCGGCGCGGCGATGCGGCCGCGGCGGATCGAGGACCCCCACCGCGGCGTCGGGGGCGGGCGTGGTCGGATCGGTCATCGTGGCATACCTCCATCGGGCCGGCGCCGGCGCGGAGCGCTCGGGCGGAAGATCCAGGCCCGCAGGACGGCGAACCGGAAGACGGCGGCGAGCATGTTGGCCACGGTGAGGGCCACCAGCTCGGCGAGCAGGGCCGACGGGGCGACCCATTGGGCCACCACCAGCCCGAGCGTCGTGCAGGCCGAGGCTCACCAGGTACAGGCCCCCGGCGACGGCGAAGAGCCGGCCGCGGCGGGCCTGGCCGTCGGTGCTGCGGGAGAGCTCCCGGTGCACGGCAGTGTTGAAGAGGGTGGCGATGGCCATGGCGACGGCATTGGCGCCGAAGGCGCCGAGAAGCGGCCGCCAGGCAACGAAGAGGAAGAGGTACCCGAGCGTGGAGACGACGCCCACGCCCGCGAAGCGCAGGAGCTGGTCGGCCGCCACCTCGTTCGAGCGCGACGCGGCGCAGGCCCTTGGGGCGCCGGACCAGCATCCGCCACACGCCGCGCAGGTCGTCCGCCGCCGTCGAGACGAGGTCGACCCGCGAGTCGGGGTCGTCGACCCAGTCCACCGGGACCTCGCCGATCCGCAGGCCCAGCCGCTCGGCCGTCACCAGCAACTCGGTGTCGAAGAACCACTCGTTGTCCTCGATGAGCGGCAACAACTTCTCCGCCGCGTCCCGGCGCAGGGCCTTGAACCCGCACTGGGCGTCGCTGAAGCGTCCGTGCAAGGTGAGCTTGAGCAAGAAGTTGTAGCGCCCGCGAGATCAGCTCGCGCTTGGGACCGCGCACGACGTGCGCGCCCGGCGCCAGCCGCGAGCCGATGGCCACGTCCCGGTGGCCCGGACAGCAGCGGCGCCACCAGCGGCAGGAGGGCGGGCAACGAGGTCGAGAGGTCCACGTCCATGTAGGCGACCACCGGAGCATCGCTGGTCGACCACGCGGCGCGCAGCGCGTAGCCGCGGCCCTTGCGGGGCAGGTGCAGCGCGGCCACACCGCGCATCGGTCGCGGCCAGCTGGTGTGCCACCCGGTCGGTGTCGTCCGTGCTGGCGTTGTCGACCACCGTGATGAGCGCCCGGAAGGGGAAGGACTCGTCGAGGAAGCGTGCGGAGGGCGGTGATGCGCTCCGCGAGCTGCGGCGCCTCGTTGTAGACCGGCACGACGATCTCGACGTCCAGCGGGACACGACGAGGATCGACGTCGGCCTCGAAGGGAGCCAGGGCTGTCATGGCCGCCATGGTGCCGGTGCCGTCTCCGGCCTCCGTGAAGCTCCGCTGTGGATCCGGTGTGAATCTCGGACGGCGCGCCGCGGAGCGCGCCCGTCAGGCGGCTGGTTCGGGGGTCCCGCCCTCGGGGCGGACGGCCGGATCGTCACCCGCCTGGGCGGTGCCGGCCGGGATCAGCACCGTGACCACCAACCCCTCCCCGGGTGTCGAGGCGGCCGAGACGGACCCGCCGTGGGCCGCCACGATGGCCGCGACGATGGAGAGCCCGAGGCCGCTGCCGCCCCCGGTACGGGCCCGGGCCGGGTCAGCGCGGTAGAAGCGCTCGAAGACCCGCCGGGCGTCCTCGTCGCGGCATGCCGGGACCCGTGTCGCGGACCTCGATCTGCGCCTGGTCGCCGACCAGGTCGACGTGCACGGTAGCCGTCGTTCCGGGCGGCGTGTGCGCCCGGACGTTGGCCAGCAGGTTGTCGAGAACCTGACGCAGGCGGTCCTTGTCGCCGGTCACCTCGACGGGGCGCGCCGCCCAGAACTGCACGGGCCACTCGGGCCCGACCGCGGTGGCGGTACGGACGGCGTCGGAGGCCAAGGAGACGAGCTCCACCGGTGCCATCTCCATCGGCACGCCCTCGTCCAAGCGGGTCAGCGTGAGGAGGTCGTTGACCAGTCGGTCCATGCGGGCCGTCTCGGTGCGGATGCCCGAAACGATACGCGGCAGGTCGTCGGCGTGTTGGGACCCGCCCCGCTCGAAGAGCTCCGCGTAGGCCGACACAGCGGCGATGGGGGTACGCAGTTCGTGCGAGGCGTCGGCGACGAACTGCCGCAGGTGTTGCTCGTTCTCCCGCAACCGTGACTCGGAGGCAACGCGGGCCGAGAACGCCGCCTGGATCCGTTCGAGCATCACGTTGAGAGCCCGGGCCAGCCGACCGACCTCGGTGGCCTGGTCCGCGCCGGGGACACGCTGGTCGAGGTCGCCGGCCGCGATGGAGTCGGCGGTCCGCTCGACGTCCTCGAGCGGACGGAGCCCGAGCCGGACGAGCCACCATCCGCCCGCCAGCGCCAGGACGAGCGCGCCCGCCGTCACGGCCAGCTCGGTCAGGAACAGGGTGTGCAGGGTGCTGTTCTGATCGACGAGCGGCTGCGCCTGCACGAGCAGGTCTCCGCTCAATGCCCCGTTGCCGACCTTCTCGCGCCCGGACGCGGAAGGACGGTCCGTCCGGATCGATCGATCCGGTCGGTGAAGTACGCCACCTCCGACCCGTCGGGCTGGGTCGAGAACCCGGAGATCTGCGCGGGCAGCTGCGGACGGTACGAATGATCGGCGACGTAGGCGGGGCACTCGAGGCCTTCGACCACTCCGCCGCCCTGCTTGACGACGGAGATGTAGCTGATGCCGAAGATGTTGGGGAAGCCTCCGCCGCCCGGGCCGCCTCCGCCCCCGGCCCCCTCGGTTGTCCACCGGGCTGCCGCCACCGACCGCTCTGCGGCGAGGGGCACACGATGTTCCCGGTCGCCTGGTCGACGACGACATGCGGCTGGCGTTGCGCCAGCTCCTGATCGACCTGGTTGTAGAGGGAGGAGCGCAGCGCCGAATAGGTGGCGAAGTCCGCCACCACCAGCGCCACGATGGCGATCAGCCCGACCGCGACCGAGAAGTCGCAGCCGGAGCGACACTCAGGCTGCTCCGCTGGCCGACTCCGGCTCCCGGAGGGTGTACCCGACGAGACGGATGGTGTGGATGAGGGGCGGTCCGAACTTCTCGAGCTTCTTGCGCAGGTAGCTGACGTAGGTCTCCACGACGTTGCCGTCGCCACCGAAGTCGTAGTGCCACACGTGGTCCAGGATCTGGGACTTGGAGAGGACGTGGCGCGGGTTGAGCATGAAATAGCGCAGAAGGTTGAACTCCGTCGCGGTGAGGTTGATTGCGTTGCCCGGCCCGCCGCACCTCGTGCGCGCTCTCGTCGAGCTCGAGGTCCGAGAAGCGGAGCACCCCGTCGTCCTCGGGCTCGTAGCCGGTGCGACGCAGGATGGCGTGCACCCGCGCGATCACCTCGGCCAACGCGAAGGGCTTGGTCACGTAGTCGTCGCCACCGACGGTGAGGCCGGCCAGCTTGTCCTGCAGCGTGTCGCGCGCCGTGAGGAAGAGGACGGGCACCCGCAGCCCGTCGGAACGCGAGCCGGCGCGTCACCTCGAGGCCGTCGAGGTCGGGCAGCATGACATCGAGGATGACCAGGTCGGGCGGGTCCTCCTGGGCCTGCGCCAGGGCCTTGCGCCCCGTCATCGCCTCGTCGACGTTGAACCCCTCGTAGCGCAGCGACGTCGCCACCGCATCGACGATGGAGGGCTCGTCGTCAACCACCAGGACCCGCGGTCCGTTCTCGGTCTTCACTTGGCCATACCTCCCTGACGCACAGGGTCGCGCCCCGATTTCCGCCTCCAGTGTGACCCGCCTGTGGGCCTCCTGTGAGCGTCGGGCGCTCAGCGCGGAGTGGGCGTCGAGGGCGCGTCGCAGCAGGTCGAGGGCCGAAATGGCCCCGTACTGACGCACGCGCTCGCGGTCGCCGGGCACCCGCAGCTCGCGGGTCTGGGCCGGCTCGCCCGGGAGGTGCAGGCCCACGAAGACGGTGCCCGGGCGCCACGCCCTCCTGGTCGTCGGGCCCGGCCACCCCGGTGATGCCGAGGCCGACGTCGGCCCGGGTCACCCGGGCGGCACCCTCGGCCATGGCCGCCGCGGCCGACTCGGTGACCACCGGCCCGGCGGGCACCCCGAGGACGTCGAACTTGACCTGCGAGTCGTAGGCCACGACGCCCCCGCGGAACCACGCCGAGGCACCGGGCACGTTGACGAGGCGCGAGGCGATCAGCCCGCCCGTGAGCGACTCGGCGACGCCGAAGGTCAGGCCCCGGGCGACGAGCAGCGGTGGCCACGGCCACCTCCATCGACTCGTCGTCGACGCCGAAGACGATGTCACCGAGGCGCTCGTCGATGGCGCGACGCACCTCCGCCTCCTCCTTGTCGAGCAGCGCGGTGACGTCCTCTGGCGTGCGGGCCCGGGCGGTGATGCGCACCTTGATCCCCTCGATCCCCGACGCGAGGAAGGCGAGTGTGACGTCGCCGGCGGCGTCGAGCACGTCGATGCGGTCCTGGAGGGACTCGGCCAGCCCCGATTCGCTCGCGCCCCACGTGCGCAGCACGCGGCTGGCGATGACGCCCTCCTCGTCCCCCGCCTCGGCCATGCGGGCGCGCAGGTCGGGCAGGATGCCGCGCTCGAACATCTCGGCCATCTCGTAGGGGACGCCGGGCACGGCGTAGACGACCTTGTTGCCGACCGGGCAGATGAGGCCGGGCGCGGTGCCGGCCACCTGCGGGATGACGGCGGCCCCCTGCGGCACGTCGGCCTGGCGGGCGTTGTTGCCCGACATGGCGCGGCCCGCGGCCTCGAAGAAGCCGGCGATGACGCTCGACGATCGCCTGGTCGCGCACGAGCGGGACGCCCATGACCTCGGCGATGGCCTCCCGGGTGATGTCGTCCTGCGTGGGCCCCAGCCCGCCGCACATGATGACGCCGTCGCTGCGGGCCAGCGCCGTGCGCAGCGCCAGCGTGATGCGGTCGTGGTTGTCCCCCACGGCCTGGTGGAAGTGCGAGCCGACGCCGTTGGCCGCCAGGTGCTCGCCCAGCCAGGCGGAGTTGGTGTCGGCGATCTGGCCGAGGAGCAGCTCGGTGCCGACCGCGACGATCTCGATCCTCACGGGGCTGACCTTACGGGCGGCCGGCCGGTGCAGCGCCCGTCGGCCGTCGAGCAGGTACTCGGCGCCGGTGTAGAGCGTGAGTGCGCAGGCGAACCAGATCGCGGCGACCTGCAGGGTGTGCTGGTGGGCCAGCGGGCGGGATGATGACAGTGCCGATGGCGATGTCCTGGACCAGCGTCTTGAGCTTGGCCGACTTGCGGGCCGGGATGGACACGCCCCGTCGGCCGACCCAGGAGCGGTAGAGCTGCATGCCGACCTCGCGGACGGTGATGAGGACCACGGGGCAGCCAGGGCAGGTGGCCCTGGGCGGCCAGGGTGAACAGGGCGCCGAGGACGCACGGCCTTGTCGGCCAGCGGGTCGAGGAAGGCGCCCGAGCGGGTCGTGCCGTGGCGACGGGCCATGTAGCCGTCGAGCCCGTCGCTGCCGGCGAGCACGAGGCCGACCACGACGTTGACCCACGAGGCGCCCCAGACCACGAGCATGAGCACGTAGACCGGCGCAGCGAGCAGGCGGGCCACCGTGACGGCGTTGGCCGGCGTGACGAGCGCGCTCGGTCCGAAGGCGAAGCCCGGGTGCCAGGGGGGCTCGTGGGTGGCCTCGCTCACGGTGCTGCTGCTCCCGCCCTGCGCCGGCGGATACCGGACTGCGGTCGGCCGCCACGGCGTGCAGGTCGGGCCCGCCGCGCCGGTGATGGTCACGTCGACGAGGCTGCCCACCCGCAGATCCGTCGGGCACGTGCACGATGCCGTCGATCTCGGGCGCCTCGTGCACGGTGCGGCCCCGCCCCGGCGCGTCGACGAGGACCCGCCGCGCTCGCACCGACGAGCGCGTCCCGCTTGGCCGCCGTGATGGCGTCCTGCAGCTCGGCACACTCGCGCAGGCGCTCGAGAGCGAGCTCGGCGGCACCTGCTCGGCCAGGCCGGCGGCGTGGGTGCCGTCCTCGCGGGAGAAGGGGAAGAAGCCGGCCCAGTCGAGCTGCGCCGCGTCGAGGAACTCGAGCAGCAGGTCGTGGTCGCGCTCGGTCTCGCCGGGGTAGCCGAGGATGAACGAGGAGCGGAACGTGGCCTCGGGGTCGGCGGCCCGGATGTCGGCGATGCGCCGCAGGAAGCGCTCGCCGTCGCCCCAGCGGCGCATGCGGGCGAGCAGCGGGCGCGACACGTGCTGGAGCGAGAGGTCGAAGTAGGGCACGCCGGTGGCGAGCACGGTCTCGATCAGCTCGTCGGTCAGCCCGGAGGGATAGAGGTAGAGGAGCCGGGTGCGCTCGACCCGCGCCGACACGGCCCGGGTGAGGGCGGCGATGGGCGACGGGCCGTGGGCGATGCGGGTCCGGCGACCGGGGCCCGAGCGGTCCCGGCCGTAGGAGGCGAGGTCCTGGGCGACGAGGACGACCTCGCGCAGGGGCGGCGCGCCGTCCGCGGGCGCGCGCAGCGCGTCGACCTCGGCCAGCACCTCCTCGGGCGATCGGGAGCGCTGCTTGCCCCGGAAGGACGGGATGGCGCAGAAGCCGCAGATGCGGTCACAGCCCTCGGCGACCTTCACGTAGGCCCAGGGGGCGCGGGCGGCGGGCCGGGGCAGCTCCAGGAGGTCGAACCCGTTCGTCGCCGGCAGCGGTGCGAGCGGGCGGCGTCCCGCCGTGAGGGCGACGGGGACGGCGCGGGTCACGGCGGCGTCGTGAGCGGAGCGGCGAGCTCACGCCCCGAACCCGGCCACCAGGTCCACCTCGGGCAGCGCGTCGCGCAGCTCGTCGCCGTAGCGCTCGGCCATGCAGCCGGTCACGACCAGGCTGGCGCCGGGCCGGCGCCGGTCGGCCAGGCTCAAGACCGTGTCGATCGACTCCTGGCGGGCCGACTCGATGAAGGCGCAGGTGTTGACCACGACGAGGTCGGCTGCTTCGGCGTCCGGGGCGCGCCCGTAGCCCTGCGCAGCGAGATAGCCCTCCAGCTTGTCCGAGTCCACCTGGTTCTTCGGACACCCCAGTGTCTGCAGCCAGTAGCGGCCCACGACGTCACACACTCCTCGCACCAGGCCGTTTCCCGCCGGGGCGACGGCGCACGGCAGGCCCGCCTGAGCGGGCCGACGATCCGGGTCGTCGGGCACCAGGTGCCCGGCTCCCCGAGCGGAGAGGGAGGGATTTGAACCCTCGGACCCGGTTACCCAGGTCAACTCATTAGCAGTGAGTCCGATTCGGCCGCTCTCGCACCTCTCCGTGCTGGTCAGAGCGTTACGAGCAACGTGCTGACCGGCGTGTGTCTCAATCGTGTCTCAATCCTGGTAGCCTTGTTGGTGACAGCCAGCAAGGAGGAACCAGGGATGAGCACGTCGAGCACGAAGGCAGCCTACGGCAGCGGATCACTGGCGGAGAGCAAGCCAGGGTCCGGCGTCTGGTACTACCGCTACCGCCTCAACGGCAAGCAGCAGCGGGCCGTGTTCGGCAGCAGGGCGGAGCCGATCACACGCAAGCAGGCGGAACGGGCCGTGCGCAACCTGGAGCCGACAGCGCCAGCTACAGCTGCGTCAAGCGGCGGGCCGACGTTCCGCGACGTGCTGAACGAGTGGTGCGACCGTGGCCGGTCCGCTCGTGGTGCGGAGTGGTCACGTCGTCAGAAGAACGACACCCGCAGCCGCCTCGACTACCGCATCCTTCCGGCGCTCGGCGACGTCCGGTTAGCAGACCTGTCGGCAGCGGACATCGAGAACGCCTACGACCGCTGGAGCCTGGAAGGACTGAGCGACTCCACAGTCCACCGGCACGCAGCCGACATCCGCTCGTGCCTGTCCTTCGCTGCCCGTCGGGGATATGAGGTTGGGCCGACGGCGACCCTGGCCGTCGCACCCTCGCAGCCGAAGTCGGTGGCGAAGACGGTCGCGCCCGACCAGATGCCCAAGCTGCTCAACGCCGCCGAGGACTTCGGCCACGACATGCTGCCAGCCATCTGCCTCGCTGCCATCACGGGTGCCCGTCGTGGCGAGATCGCTGGACTTCGCTGGGCCGACGTCGACCTGAAGGCTGGCACCGTTCGTGTCGAGCGTCAGGTCGTAGTGGTGCGTGGTGAACTGTTCGTTGAGGACACGAAGAACGACGCTCAGTACACCACCAGGCTCTCCGCCCGTGACGTGGCCGTGCTGAACGTGGTGCTCGACCCCGGCAAGCCGGACCACTACGTGATCGGCAACGGTGCGGAGCCGACCAACCCGAACCACCTGACCGACGGGTTCACGTCCGTCCGTGGCGCTGCGCATGTCCGTGGCGTGACGTTCAAGGGACTGCGCCACTACTGGACCACTTCGATGGCCGACGCTGGCGTGCCTGTCAAGGACATCGCCTCTGGCCGGTGGAAGTCCGACCGGATGGTGCGTGAGGTCTACGGACGCCACGCCACCCTGGCCGGTTCAGACAAGATGGCCGAAGTGGAACTGCTGCCGTCGTGATGATCGAGCCGATCGACGTCTACCGCGGCAGCGACCCGACCAACGAGGAACTAGCCGACATCCCCGACAACCTGTTCGCTCCGTGGGCAGTGGACTCCGATCCGCCCCTTGGCGTTGCTGCTCTACGGCAAGGAGAGCACGCCAGGCTGACGCAGAACGCCCGCAGCTGCTGTGCAAGGGACCGCATGCTGGTGCGGTCAATTCCGCGTCTGCAACGCATGCGCAACGCAATGTGCAACCGTTCGACGCACTGCGTTCTCCATAGGTCCAGCAAGTCTCGCCGGTACAATGGAGAGTGTTGCGGAGAGTCTGCAACGCATTGCGTTTACACGCGCTCACCATTCCACCGGACTCCCGCTGGATACAAGTGGGTGCGGAACCCCGGCAGGTGAGGGGGCCCAATTACGGTCATTTATGACTTTTTGCTCTGCGCAAGGTCACAAGATCTGTGCGATTGTCTAAATGGAGTTAGCCACAACTGTGTGGTGAGACGGGCTAGGCCGAGAGGTAACCCCGAACTTCCGGTGGTGCACCCGCTGACTTTTGGTTAAGCGGGGTGGACTCGCTGACTATGTCAAAAGTCGGCGGGGAGCTAGGGGCCACGAATCCTGAGAGAAAGGGGTTCGTGCTATGTCCACGACCACCAAACAACCGGCTAGAGAACTGGCCGAACTGCCGTATTTGACTCTTGACCAGTGCGCAGCCTTGCTGCAGGTCAGCACTGAGCACGTCCGCAGACAAGCACGAGCCGGAAGACTGCCGGGACTCGTGACCGTCTGCGGAGTGTATCGAGTGCGCACCGATGAACTGCTGGCGGGTGCGTCATCGTGACGGGCCGGGAGGACTTCTTCCAGCCATATGAACCCTGGACGTACGAGTACAAGGTGGCGTATCTCCGTCATAGAGGTCCGGCGACGTAGTCGTGGCACCGTGAAGGAAGTCGAGATCAACACGTTCCCGACCGAGGCCGAGGCCATCGCGGCGGTCGAGCGCCTGAAGGCGGGTGAGTCGTCGTGACCGCCGACCGTGAGAAGAAGGTCGGTGTGGACTCCGGTCGACTGCTGATTGTCGATCCGGCGTACTTGGGCGAGGAGTTCTTCGCCAAGCTGATGGAGCACGAGCAACCCGACGGCAGCATCGACACCAGCTGGATCACGCCGAACGCTGGCCGTGACATCTGCGCCGTCGTGAACACCCGTGGTGACGGACTGTTCCGTGTCCTCGAGTCCGAGGACGAGATCAGGGTCGAGCTGTGACCGGAGACATGAAGCCGAAACCACCACTCGATGACTGGGTTGAGCGGCCGAATGAAGTGATCGAAAACAGGCGCGGGAACACGCATTCGGGAATCCCAAATGAGTGACGAAGTACAAGTGCGAGGGTTGGAATGGAAGTTGTGCGAACCAGATTCATGCGTGTACGGAGCGCACGGGCTGGCGCACCTTACGGAAGGAACGGAGAACATGGAACGGACACAGTTAGAAGCTGCAGCGGATGCGGTGGTTAAAGCATGGTTGGATGTGATGCCGCGTCCCGTTGAATACACACCGCTAGATAATGCGGTACGCCGGTTGGATGCGGTGTTGACCGAACGAATAGAACTGATCACGGAAGAGGACGTCCACATTGTGAACGAACTGCGCCGCGTATTGGATGGGAACCGCATCACCCGAAGAGAAGGAGCGTTTCTCACGCGGGGTGCTAATGGTGAACGTGGACATGTTGGACGAATACACGCGAACGGAAGGTGTGCAGTAATGGGGAAGTTGGTTTGCAATGATTGCGGAACGGCAACGGAACACGAGTATGCGGAGATCCGTGTGCATTGGGAAGATGATCTCGTGATCCCGATGGTGACAATGTGTATCGCGGGCGACATGTTCTGTGTGTGTGGTCGACAGATTCAACACGCCTACTGGCAAGTGTTATCGGATGGACCGGAACGGTGCATCAAGACGTCCGGCGCTCCGCCACCGTTGGCACCGGACGAATGGGTCGCAACGTACGATGTGAACGACGAAGACATCATCCCGCCGGAACACCAACGCGACGCAGCGGCGCAAGCGGAAGCCGAACGCCGCGAAGCACTATGGCGCAAGCTCGCGCCCGCGCACCAAGAGCACCGGGATGCCGCCGGGACTATGAACGGTGAACAGGTAGCGGAAGCTGCAGTCCTCACCGGACTGTCCGTTGAACTGATCGAACAATATGCAACGGTGATCGGTGATGCACTGGCGCGGGAAGTCTACGCGGGAAGTCGTGCGCGCTGTGATTCGTCGGAACGCGAACCGGAATGGTCGGAACACAACCCGTTCACCGCGTGCACAGCGTACGAATGGCAGCGACCATTGCGACGCAGAAGACGATGGTGCTGCTGAACTGGCGGCGTGATCTCTCGCACGACGAGCGGATGCAGTACGTCATCTCCGCCACCATGGTGGAGGACGAGTAGAAGGTCGCTGCAGCAAGTCGCTGCACGAGAAACAAGGAGGCAGGAATGAGAAGAGCAACATGGAGACGTATGACATCATCACGCTGATCGATGCAGCGAAGCTGCTGAAGATCAGCCAGAACACGGCGTGCCTGATGGCTGAACGCTCGGAGCTACCGGGCTGCAGCAAGGTCGCCGGACAGTGGCGTGTAAACCGAACGGCGATGCTGCAGGGACTGGGACTGGCGGTGGCATCGTGAAGGAGAACACGGTGAACGCACTGCGAGCGATGACCGACGACCAACTGCACATTGCGTTCGATCCTCGCCCATCGCAGCGAGGCAAGATGCTGCAGCAGGCCATCCGTGCAGAGATCCGGCACAGGGCGGGCACCGTGAAGCCCCGCCAGCAGCCGCCGACCAGTGACTGGGTCGAGCGGTGCGAGCGGGCCGACAGAGAACGTGCACGGGAACGTGGCATGGAGCGAGGAGTGCCGACCCGATGTCGACCGCTGAAGTGACGGCCGAGGAGAGTGATGGAGCTGGTCGAGGAGCATGAGAAGCGGCGAGAGCGGCGCTGGCTGAGTACACGACCTGGGAACCGATTCCGGCTCGAGATCCAGTGCACCGCATCGCCACGGGCCGAGATCTACGCGACTGCAGCCGACAGTGTGGGAGCGGGAGGACGGCAGTGCTGCTGCTGTACCCCGGCCGCACGCACCTGTTCGCTGGTCCGACGGAGTCCTGCAAGACGTGGGCCGCACTGGAGGTGATGGCGCAGGAGATCCACGCCGGAAACGCAGTGCTCTACTTCGACATCGAGGACGAGGTCGATCAGTGCGGTCGAGCGACTCCGAGAACTGGGCATGACTGCCGATCAGCTGGAGGAAGGGTTCCTCTACGCAACCCGACTCGACGGGTTCGGCTGGATCGAGCAGGTGCCATCTCGGCGAGCGCATCGAGTGGGTCGAGAACGAGTACGGGCGACCGACGACGCTGGCGGTGCTCGACTCCGTCACGGAGGGCATGGCGCTGGAGGGCTCGACCCCGACCGTGGCACGGACGTCACGTCCTTCTACAAGCTGGCACCGGCATGGCTGGCGTCGGGCGGGCTGGCGGTCGTTCTGATCGACCACGTACCCAAGGCGACGAAGAAGGGCAGCGCACGCACTGCCATCGGCAGTGAGCGCAAGCGGTCGGGCCTGACCGGCGCGCACCTACTCGTTCAGCAAGCTCGAGGAGTTCGGTCGAGGCCGCACCGGCATCGTGGAGGTCACCATCGACAAGGACCGTCCCGGCTCCGTCCGGCCGCACTGCGGCTCCGACGGCAAGGTGGTCGGGACTTTGGTCCTCGTGTCCGACGTCGAGGACGACGTGGTCGACATCACGCTGACGACCCGCACGGACATCGGCCGGAAAGCTGCGCAGGCTGAGGCCGACGAGGAGCGGCTGCGCATCGCCATCTGGTACAAGGCGGAGCAGCAGCCGGGACTGACCGCCACGAAGCTGTTGGAGGGCATCGAGGGCGGCAACGACGACAAGAACCGGGTGCTGCAGCAGCTGCGGGCCGAGGGCCACCTACGGGTCGAGCCAGGGCCGCACAATGCCGAGCGGCACTACACGGCCGAACCTCTCCCCGATGACGAGGAAGAGGACGAGGATGAGTAGTCCGGCAGTCTCCTCCAGTAGTCCTCCTTCTGCACTCTCCTAGAGAGGAGAGTGCGGAGGACTGCTGGATTCGGGTGTGACCCGGCCGGTACTGATCTGCCCAAGGTGGGCCGGAACGGGCCGAAGTTTCGAGAACGAGCTCCATCCCATGATCAGCGCACGTCGTCCTGAGGTACTTGGCGTCGGCGGCACAGATCCTGCATCCCTCCACGGGATGGATCGTACGAGGACCGCCCGCCCTCCGGTTTGATCGGGCAGATCGGGGGCCAATTCCAGGTGGCCGGGGTTCAAGCGGACGTACGCTCCGGCCCTTCTGTGGTCGGTCTCTGCTCGTGATAGTTGCTGCGCCCACTCCGGCACCTTGGGGATACCCATCCTGGTCTCCGAGATCGCCGGAAGACGAGTGTCCGGGTAGTCCATGCGAGCGACGAAACTGGCTCTTCACGCACGCTCGGCTCGCTGAGCCCAGCGTTGTGGATGACGAAGGCGAGAGATCCGCTCAGCGATCGGACTCCAATCGGCGAGGCTCAGAACGACGTTTGGTGATGAAGCGGTGGATGGCCTCGTTGGCGTGGTCCTGAAACGACGGGTTGGCCAGGTTGGGGAGGAAGTCTGCTTGGTTGACCATGGGACCTTTAAGCGTGTTGGCCGCGCTGGCGTAGAACACGCCGCTCGACAGGGTCGGGTCGGTGACGCCGTCGACCAGTCGCTTCGCGCCCACGTCAAGTTTGTGGGAGAGACCCAGGGTGGGCATGACGTATTTGGCCCCTATACGCATCGGCAATGGGAGGTCACTGGCTGCTTGGGTGCCGGTGGTGTTGCCGGGGCTCACGGTGATGAAGCGGCGGTCGGGGTGTTGGCGGGCCAGGTAGGCCATCCATAGGGCGCCGATGTACTTGGCCTGCCCGAAAGCGAGGTTGAAGTCAGCTTTTCTGCCGGCGAAATAGCTGCCGTCGATGACAGTGGCGAGCTCGTCGGCGGAGTGTGAGACGAACGATGGCCCCTTCATCCGCAACTTCGGGACCCCCCTGACTGCTTCACTTCCTGCCAAGACCGCAACCTCGCCAAGCCGATCCTCGGCCAGGAGCCCTTCGAGGAGGACGACGTGGCCAAGGACGTTCGTCGCGAACACGGTGGTGACCCCGTCAGCGGTCAATTCCATCGTCTGCGGGCCAATGACACCAGCGTTCATGACCAGCGCGTCGACGGATCCGTTGATGGCCTCAAGGCCGGCGCGGACCGAACCCAGATCGGCGACGTCCATGAGAATGATGTCGAAGATGTGCCGGCCGGTCATGGCTTCGAGATCGGCCTTTGCCGCTATCGCCCGATCTCTGTTTCCGGCACGCCAGGTAGATGCGCGCGATCTCGGGACGTAGCGCCAGTTGCCGGGCCACGTCCTTGCCGATCCCGGCGTTGGCGCCCGTGATCAGCACGGTCTTTCCTGGGAGTGTGCTCATTGGTATTTCCTCTCGTTTTCTGCGGGCCTAGTCAGGCAGGACAGCTCTTGGCGGGTTGCGTCCACCGGTTCTCCCGGGTTGCTATAGACCCGTAGCGGGTCGACGAGCACATGGGCAGCAGGTGGGATCTGGAGTTATGTCGCGACCCGGCCTCCGTCGACTGCAAGAGTGACGCCTTGGACGAAGCTGGCATCATCACTTGCGAGGAAGACGATCGCCGCAGCAAGTTCCTCGGGCTGAGCTACGCGACCTGCTGGTGCTAGTCCTGCGAGCTGATTCACCATCTCGTCGGGGACTGCTTCCATCATGCGGGTGCGCGTCGGGCCGGGGGCAACGGCGTTGAACCGAACACCACTCGGGCCGTATTCGGCGGCCCAGGTCTTCGTCAACAGTTCGAGAGCCGCTCGGCTGGCGCCATACATCGCCATGCCTGCCTGTCCGAAGCTCGCGACCATCGTGGAGATGTTGACGATCGAACCCCATCCGCGTTCGGCCATGGCTGGTGCCAATGACGCGACGAGGAAGAACGGAACCTTGACGTTCAGTGCAAAGGTCTCGTCGAACTCTGCTTCGGTGGCTGCGTTGCTTGGTCCGAGCAAGGCGACACCAGCGTTGTTGATGAGGATGTCGACGTGACCGTCGCCTGCCTCAGTGGCCCACTCGACCAGGTCCTGGGCCGATTTCAGATCGCTCAACGTGGTGAGCCGGAACGTCGCGCTGCCGCCGCTGCCTTCGATTTCGGCGACCACGTCTTTGGCTCGTTGTTCGTTGCGTCCCACTACCAGTACGTGAGCGCCGCGGGCAGCCAAGGCGATGGCCGTCGCCTTGCCGATCCCGCTCGTCGAGCCCGTTACCAGAGCTGTCTTGCCTCTCAGATCAGTCATGCGCTGGGTTGTCCTCTCGCTCCAAAATGGGTTGTGCGACTCACTCTGACAGGTCGGTACTGGGTTGTCAAACTCAAAATCCTGTTAAAATCGGTGCATGGTCGACGAGACGAGTGACCGGCCGAAGCTCACCCCCAAGGGAGCACGCACCCGGGCACGAATAGTGGAGGAGGCCGCCGCCCTGATCCATGAGCGCGGGGTGGCGGGCACCACCTTGGAAGACGTCAAGGTGGCGGCGGAAGTCAGCGGCTCTCAGATGTACCACTACTTTCCCGACAAGAACGAACTCGTGCAGGCGGTCATCGACTACCAGGCCGAGACCATCGTCAATCGCCAGCGGCACACGCTCAGCAGCGCGAACGGAGTCGAAGCCTGGCGGAACATGGTGATCACCGCAGCGAAGCGCACCAAAGCAAAGGGGGGCTGCCAACTTGGCTCGCTCGTTGGTCAACTCGCCGAGAGTGACCCCGAGGCCCGAGCGCTCATCGCGGCAGGGTTCGATCAGTGGGCAGCCGCAATTGGCGATGGGCTGAGATCCCTTCATGCCGACGGGAAGCTCCCGTCCGGACATCGACCCGGACGACCTCGCCACTACTCTGCTCGCCACGCTCCAAGGGGGACTTCTACTCGCCCAGGTACAGCAGAGTCCCCGTCCGTTCGAGACTGCCGTCAATACCCTTCTCGCCCTTGCCATCGGCAGATGAGTGAGCCCAAGTTCACAGCCATCGCCGAGGTCGGCTCACTGCTCTTGGATGATGCACGTGCATCCACACGATGCGCTTGCGGAGCCGCGGGCTGACTCTTAGGGTGCCCCAGTACGCCGGTTCGGTGGGGCACATTCCGGCACACCGTGCATCGGTGTAGCTACCTTCGCTAGCGGCACAAACCGCCTATTTCCGAAGTGCCGCCAGAGATCAGAATCCGTTCTCCCCACTCCAACGCGTACGGCCGCAATACCGGGGGGGATGGTCACCTTGCCGTAGCGACAAGCCTCGACCCCGCTCGAGAAAATTAGTTTCCCCGGGGTCCAGAGGTCGATCACAAACGCCCAGCTCAGAAGTCAGAAAGTACTTTCGGAATCGGACCTCGAGTGCCTTGGAAGAGTCGACCGCCTGCCGCCGCTGTCCTGGGTTCAACTAAGCCGACCAGGACTGAGTTACCTGAGCGCGAGGCCCTTTTGTCAGCTTCGCTCGACAGCTCGGGGGACCGAGGCTCACCGGCCCGCTGGCGCTCCTTGTAGAGCAGCTCCCCGCAGGGTCGCTCGATCCGCCTCGCCATCTAACATCGACTGGCCCTCTATCCGGGTCTCGGCCGATACGACCTCACGCGGGGTGAGGATGCCGGCCGCAACCCCCGGCCAACGGCCGGCGGTTCGCATTGTGATCATCAGTGCGAGTTCGGCTGATAAGGGGCCGCTGGAGGCGGCTCCGCTACGTGTCCTCGCTAAGCCTTCGGCTTCCCCTTGACCAACCTGTCGTGACGAAGAGAGCCTCAGAGCCAGAATTTGAAGCTCGTTCTCAACTCGTTCTCGTTCCGCTAGGGCACGCGGAGAGCACGAAATTGCGGAGTAAGAAAGAGACTAACGATCGAATCACATCAATCATGACCGGGGACGTCTCGGTGGTCGGGACCGGCGTCGATCCGGTGACCTCACGCTTTTCAGGCGGTATAACCCAGGGACCCGAGTGGACGCCATGGATCGGCCCTCGTCACCGGCTGACCTCGAGCCGCGATCGAAGCTCATGGGCCAGCTGCTTCCGGGATCCCACGCCGAGCTTCGTGAAGACCTTCCGCAAGTGGTAGGAGACGGTGTGCGGGCTGACGAAAAGTTGCGCGCCGATCTCGGCGTTGGACAACCCCTCGGCCGCGAGTTCGGCGACCCGCTGCTCTTGTGGAGTGAGCTTGATCCTTTCGGAGAACCCAGGCGAACGGCCCTGCTCCCCCGTCGCCCGCAGCTCGCCCACCGCTCGCTGCAAAAATGCGTCGGCGCCCGTCGCCTCGAAGAAGTGCTCGGCTGAGTGCAGCTGGACACGGGCGTCCCGTCGTCTTCGCTGGCGCCGGAGCCATTCACCGAAGACGAGACTCGAACGGGCCCAATCGGTCGCTACGCTGGCACGTTTCAGATGCTCGAGCGACTCGAGGTAGAGCGACTCGGCACAAGAGTCATCGGCCAGGAGAGCCCGGGCGCGGGCGAGCAACCCGAGGCCCCACGGTGTCCCGCTGGCGCCGGCCCGATCCTGCAGGCGGGTCAGCGCCGCCTCTGCCGTGCACCTGTCATCGGCGCGCACCGCCGCCTCGACGACGTCGCCGAGGGACAACGAGCAGACGTAGAGCGGGTCGGCGTCGAGCAGGGTGCGGCCGTGGCCAAGCGCGTCCTCGTAGCGCCCGGTGCCCAGGTCGAGCGTCATGAGGAAGAACTCGACCATCGCCAACGTCATCCCCTGCCCGCGTTCGACCGCCTCGCTCGCCACGGCCTCGGCAAGCTTGCGGGCTTCGGCGTCCCGACCCCGCCATGCGACGAGGCCCAGGCGGACGACGTCGTGGGCCCCCGGTGTCGGCGGGGCGCCGATGGCGTCCGCGATCTCCGTGCTCTCGGTGTCGAGGGCGTGCGCACGGTCGAGGTGGCCGGCCAACCGTGCGCACCAGGCTTGGCCGCTCAGGGCGCCAGGTAGGTAGATGAGGGCTCCCTCGGCACGGGCCACGCGCACGCGCTCATCGGCGACTGCCGCGTGGCGCTCGAAGTTCGAGCATGTCACCGGTGACCAGGAACAGCACCGAGAGCTGCTGGAGGCGAGTGGCGCCGGTGGCGTCCCGGGCTCCGGCGCCCACGGCGCTGCCCCACAGGCGGACAGCCTCCCTATAGTCATTGCTTCTGGCCGCGTAGCCCTTCAACAGCAGCGTGGCAGTCCGTTCATGCTGCCCGTCTGGCAGCTGCGCGGTGGCAACCGCGACATCTCTTGCCGTCGTGCCGCTCCCAAGGTCGCCGGCCCACGTGGCGGCTTCCAGCGCCTCGGTCAAGGTGTCGACGGCTGACGCCGGGTCGACCTCGCGGAGAGCCCGTGCGGCGTGAAGAAAGAGCGTGGGCGTTTCCCCGCCCCGGCCCTCGGCGAAGCGGATGGCCGCGTCCAGGCGCATCGCCTGGGCCCTTGCCAACGGGTCGTCAAGTCGGCGCGAGGCGCTCTTCAACAGGTTCCGTGCCTCCTCGTGCGCGCCGGCTTCCAGGTACGCGTCGGCGGCGCGGAGGCAGCGGAGGGCCTGGCACACCGGGTCGGGGGTGAAGTGTGCCGAACGCTCGAGGAAGGCGGCCGCAGCCGCTACTCCACCCCGTTCCTCGGCCCTGCCAGCCGACCGCTCGAGCTCATCGGCCACGGCGACGTCGGGTCCGATCGCGGCCGCCGCCAGGTGCCAGGCTCGGCGGTCGGGGTCCGTCTCGCGGTTGGTCATCTCGGCGAGGGCGCGGTGGGCGTCCCGGCGGTCCAGCGGCGACGCGGCGCGGTAGATGGCGGACCGCACGAGCGGGTGGCGGAAGCGCAGGTCGGGCCTCACCGCGAGGAGGCCGGCTTCCTCGGCCGGTTCAGCCGCGTCCCGAGGGATGTCCAGCCGCTCGGCGGCCTGCCAGATCTTGCGGGCATCGCCGAGCTGGTCGGCCGCGACGAGGACGAGCAGCCGCCGGGAGTCGGGCGGCAGGTCGGCCGCGCGGCGCTGAAAGACTTCCTCGATCCGGCGGGTGACCGTGCCAGTGGCTATGGGGGTCACGCCCGCCGACGAGTTGAGCCCGTGTGCGCCCTTTGGGCAGTTCGAGGAGGGCGAGCGGGTTCCCTGCGGCCTCCGCCACGATACGGTCCAAGATCCGCGGGTCGAGAGAAGCGTCGACCGTCGGCGACAGCAGCGCTCGAGCATCGTCGTCGCAGAGGCCGTCGACTTCGAGTTCGGGCAAGCCTGCCAGCTCCGGCAACGGGTCACGGGTGGCGAAGAGCAGCGCGAGGCGATCGGCCAGGAGGCGCCGGGCGACGAAAGCAAGCGCATGGGCGGACTCACTGTCCAGCCACTGTGCGTCGTCGACTACACAGACCAGTGGTTGTCGTTCGGCCGTCGTCGACAGGAGGCTCAACACCGCCAGGCCGACGAGGAACCGCCCTGGGGCCGGCCCGCTGCGGAGTCCGAGGGCAATTTCGAGGGCGGCCTGTTGTGGGGCAGGCAGCTCGGGGGCCAGCTCGAGGAAGGGCGAGCAGAGCTGGTGGAGCGCAGCGAACGGCAGTTCGACTTCGGCTTCCACGCCGCACGTGCGAGCCTCCCGGAAGCCGAGGGCAGCGTCGACGGCGAACTCCAGAAGAGCCGATTTCCCCACCCCTGGGTCGCCCCTGAGGACCAGGCTGGCGCCGTGTCCCCCGGAGGTGGCGGACAGCAGCTGCTCGAGCAGGTTGCACTCGTCGCGGCGACCGACCAGCTGCACCGCTCCTCCATCACGTTGGGGTACCGTCCGCGCATCGTAGGAGCGGGTGTCTGGCTTGGCAACGGCACCTGCCGCCGGGCGGCCCGTCGCCCCCATCCAGCAGTGTCCCTGCCGCCCGATAGGTCGGCGATTACGACCCAGGATCCGCCTCCGCGGTCGGCACCCGACCGGCCGAGCGCCGAGGGAGGTGCGCGCCGAGTACCGCGCCGCTGCCGGCGGCTCAGGGCGGTGCGCCACGCCCCCTGCGATAATCAGCGCTCGTTGTCGGGTGTCCCTGCGGCATGCGTCTCCCCGACCAGCCTTGCGAGGTCGACCCTTGAGTTCACGTCGAGCTTGCGGAAGATGTGTCGGAGATGGGCATCGACCGTGTGCGGTGACATCAAGAGTTCGCGTCCCGCCTCTCGGTTCGTGTGGCCCGCGGCCACGACGTCGGCGACCGTCCTCTCTGTCGCTGTCAGGCTTTCCCAGCCAAGCGCCGGTCGCGACGCCGGTCGCGGGGCAGCGAGGCTGAGCACGGCGCCCACCAGATCCCCGCAGTCCCGGATGGCCTCGGCTGTCGCGCGAAACTGTCCCCCCGGGCCGTGCACCATCGCCTCCCGGCGCCGGCCGTACACGAGCGCCTGCGCGAGGTCCCACATCGCAGACGCGTCGATGGGGCCGAGGGACTGCGTGGCGGCGGCGTTCGCCCAGACGCTGTCCGGTCCCACGACGACCAGGGGACGGGGGCTCCGGCGCCTCGACGAGAAGGCGTGGGTGAGGAGTTCCGCTCGGCGGACCGCATCCTCGGCCAGCGCGAGCTCGACGTCGCGGGCGACGAGCCGCGCGAGCGGCTCCATGAGTGGATTCGCCTCGCCCCGGGTCCAGGCCAGTACGACTAGCCCGGCCGCCCGGCCTTCAGCCTCTGGCCGGATCGGAGCAGCCACGTAGACGCGCCTCCGGCCGTGCACTCGTCTGGGCGACGGGAGCGCCCCATCCGGCTGCGAACGGTCCCCCTCGTCGGGCGTCGTTCCCGACCAGTGGCCGGCGGTCGCCGGGACGGCCGCGTCGAGTGTGTCGAGCTCGTGCGCCGACTCGGCGAAACGGCCGAGTTCCCGGCCGTCGGCGCCGGCCAGCACGAACGAGATGCCGGTGCCCATGAGGTCGGCGGCCAGGCTCCGGGCGACACGAACGGCCGCACCGGCGAGTGCCGATTCCTCCCGGGAGCAATCGTGCGCCGTCCATCGGGTGGCCACAGGTGCCGCGAATCGGTCGGCGCCGCCAGACTCGGGCCGCACTCCGGAGGTGACATGGGGCCCCGCACTGCTGAGTTCACCCTGGACCATCATAAGACGAGGGTAAGCAAGCAGGCTTCCTCCGGCATCCCACGCGATGTGTAGTCGTGACCGCGGGCCTGCCGTCCCGTCGCGTAGGCGGGTCGCGAGAGCCCTGGTGGATGGCCTCTTATGTGCCGGACGAGCAGCGCCGGGCCGGGACGACATGACGCGACGGACGATCAGGCGGCTCGAGCGCGCGTCGTCGGCTCCCGTGTGCCCCCGTGCGAGTCGACGGCAGACCGCTTGACGTCGAGGCCAGGACGATCTGGTTGACCCGTAGACGATGCTGTACAGGCTGATGGCCAGGGCCACAGCCCCGCGCGTGACCCTCCAAGGACCCGCTGCGGTTGGAGGAACGGCTGCCGGTCTCGTGAACCGCAGTGGTCGCAGCTCACGAGACCGGTGTGCCGACTTCGGCTCAGGTGGTGACGAGCAGCCGATCCACGACCACTCCGACACCGGGGGCGTTCCACGCGGCGTCCTCGGCCATCTCTCGGGCGTAGTACGAGTTGACCTCGCCGTCCAAATAGACCGTGCTGCCTTGGTTGGAGACCTTGATCACTGAGTCGTCCAGGATGGAGCTGCGGTCGATGGCCTTGTTGATCCGGTCGGCAACGTCGGAGGGGATCGGGTTGGGAGTCATCTTGAGCTCGTTCGTGATCCCCGTCACGCCCTGCTGCCGGGCGACCGCGTCCTCGGCGGCATCGCGCTGGAAGTGGTGGCGCACGTCACCGGTGAGGGTGACCCAGCCGTCGCGCGCCGCGATCGACACGGAACCCTTCGGCACGAACGGGTCCCCGTCCAGCGCCTTCTCGCAGGCCTCGACGAGGACCGCGTCGATGACCGCCTCGCCGGCGGGGCCGACCAGCACCTGGTTGTCGATGTCTCGCACGCCCTTCACGTGTTTCGTGTCCTCCAGCGCCTTCAGCGACTCGGTGTAGGTGTGGACGGCGCCGCTCAGGGTGACCTTGCCGTCCTTCACCTGCACCATGACCCTGGCGTCGTCGACCGCGTTGTCCCATTCGAGGGCCTCGCGCACATCGTCGGCGACCAATCCGTCTGGCTTGTGCATTGTTCGTTTCCTTTCCATATGAGGGTTGGTATCACCCACAATCGTGAAGGAAGACCCATCCGACGGCATCACGTGACCTCGCATGGCGCGGCAGTGCCGCCGGACGACGTGTCGACTACTCCTCCGTGGTCGCGTGATGTGGAAAGACTCCCCGAGCCCCATGCTGGGCAAGGGTGGAGACTCGAAGCGAACCCCTCGAGACGAATTCGGACCGGCCGGCGACGACGACCACCGAGCTGACCCCTCTCGAGGCGTCCTGGGCCAGACTGCTGCGAAAGACGAGGGACAAGGGGGTCCCACTCAACACGATCCTGATCACGATCGGCCTCCTCGCCGCCACATACCTGCTGGCGAAGATCCTCTATGGGCTGCGTGAGGTCGTCCTGCTGTTCCTCGTCGGCGGGTTCGTGGCTCTCGTGCTGAACCCCCAGGTGCAGGCCGTGCAGCGCTGGGGTGTCCGCCGGCGGGGTCTCGCCGTGCTGCTGGTGTCGCTGTGGGCGGTCGCCGTGTTCCTCGGCCTCGCAGTCGCCTTCGGGTACCCCCTTGTCAACAGCCTGACGAATCTGGCAAACCATCTCCCCGGCTACATCCACAACGCGCAACACGGGCGCGGCTGGATCGGCCGTCTGGTCCGGCGCTACCACATCGCTTCATGGGTCCAACGCAATTCGCCAAAGTTGGCCAGCTTGGCCGGGAGTCTCGGAAAGCCGGCCCTCACCTTCGGGAAGGGCGCCGTCTCGGTCATTGCTGCGGTGGCCACCACGTTCGTGTTCGTGGCGCTCCTCTTGCTCGAGGCCCCGAAGATACGCCTCGCCCTTCTCGCGCAAATGTCGCCGGCGCGGGCGGAGCACTACAGCCGACTCGGACGGGATATCAGTCGAGGCGTGACCGGCTATATGACGGGGGACATCCTGACGTCAATCGTGGCTGGCGTCGTGGTCTTCACCACACTCGCCCTGCTCGGCGTGCCCTACCCGCTGCTGTGGGGGCTCTGGGTGGCCCTCGTTGACTTCCTGCCTATGATCGGCGGAGCGCTCGCCGGCATCCCAACGGTGCTCTTCGCCCTGACCCAGTCCCTTCGGGCCGGCATCGTCACCGCCGTCGTGTTCCTCGTCTACACGCAGTTCGAGAATCACGTCCTCAACCCGGTGGTGATGAGCCGGACCGTCCGGGTCAATCCCCTCCTCGTCTTCGTGTCGATAATCATCGGCGCCAGCATCGGAGCGTGGATCGGTGGGCTGTTCGGGGGCTTCGCCGCCGCCTTGCTGGCCATCCCGGTCGCGGCTGCCATCCAGGTCGTCGCGAAGGACCTATGGGGAACGCACGTCGCCGCCGCCGAGGCGCCGACCCCCGAGAGGACCGACGACCTTGATGACTGACCTTTTCGTCTTGGCGCTGCCTATGGGGACGCAGAAGTCCCGGTTCAAATCCGAATCCACGGCTGCGCCGAAGTGCTCGATCTGCCACACAGAAACGTCTCATGCCGCTGATCTTGCGCTTCTCGTCTTCCATCCGTCGCGAGATACAGAAGACCGCTACGCCATATTTGCCTAGATAGGGAGGTTCAATGTTGCACTCCGAACTACACGAGATGCCGTCACAACTCTCGCGACGCTGGTGGCTCTTCCTGCTCGCCGGCATCGCCTGGCTGATCATTGCCGTCGTCGTCCTGCGTATGGACATCAGGTCGGTGACCACCGTCGGCCTAATGCTCGGCGCAGTCTTCTTGTTCTCCGCCGTTTATCAGTTCGCGCTTGCCGCGATTCAAGGCGGTGGTTGGGCGGTGTTTCGGGTCGCCCTCGGCGTGCTCTTCATTGGGGGGGCCATTTGGTCGTTCGTGAGTCCCTACGACGCCTTCTGGTCACTCGCTGCCGCCTTCGGGTTGCTGCTCATATTGAACGGCACGTTCGACATCGTGTACTCCGCGATGGCGCAGCCGATCAACCCTCTCTGGTGGCTCGGCCTCGTCACCGGTATTCTCGAAGTCGGACTCGGCTTTTGGGCGTCACAGCAGTACATAGGCGCCCGAGCCACTCTGCTGATCCTATGGGTCGGTTTCTACGCCTTGTTCCGTGGCATCAGCGATCTCGTTCTTGCTTTCGAAGCGCGCTCCGTTCCTTAAGGCCCCGTAGGTTGTCCCGCCAACTCCGGGATGCTCCCCGATGTCAGCATCAAGCATGGATTCGGGCCTTTGGGTGTTCCCGTAGCGCCGGCGGAACAGCCCGTAGGCGACGGCGCCGGCGACCGTCGGGAGCCAGTACTGCGCCAACCGGTAGGCCAGAGTGGCCACCACCGCGCTGCGCCCGCTGACGCCGGCGAGCACGAGGAGGCCGCTCAGGCTGGCTTCGACGATCCCCAGGCCACCAGGAGTGACCGGGAACAGGGCGATGATCCCGGCCGCCGAGTATGCGAGGAGGACCAGCCAGATGTGGGGCTGGCTGCCGGTCGCGCGGAGGGCCGCCAGAAGACAGAGATAGTCGAGGCCGAGGCGTCCCACGACGAGCAGGAAGATCTGCTTCCATTCCCTTCCCAGGGCCGCCCGGATCTCGTTGCGCTGCTGCAGCAACCGATTCTCGAGTCCCGTCAGCGGAGGATGCGGACGGCGGACCTTGTTCCAGATCCATTGGGCGGCCCTCCCCAACGCCTGAAGCGGTCGGTCCGTTTCGAGGAGCACGATACCGAGGCCCATGTACACCACGAAGGCGGCGACCCCGATGAAAGCGGCGCTGACCAACGTGTGGCTGAGCCCGTGGTCGCCCAAGACGGTGGGGAGCGTGAGGATCGGGAGCATGAGCAGACCGCCCACCCCGAGGAGCGAGGACGCTGCGAGCCCTCCGGCGGCGGCATCGGAGTTCACCCCGGCGGTTGCCAGCATCCGGTACTGGACCGCGGCGCCCGCAGCGGCGCCGCCCGGGAGCGTGTTGGTCACGGTGTTGCCCGCGAGTCCCGCAGTGACCACGGCGAACCAACCATGTGTTCGCAGCACGATCCGTTGGATCGCAAAGTTGCAAACGAAGCTCCCGCATTCGAACAATACGGCGAGAACGATCCACACGCCGCTCAACGTGGCCAACCTCGGCCAAGCACCAAACACGGCCGAAAGGCTCGGAAGCACGACGTAGAGGGCCAGGCCCGTAACGACGAGCGCGGCGAGACGCGTGATGAGGCTCCTGCGGCTTGGCTGGGTCTTCCGTCGGCCACCCATGTCGGAGTCGGCCGAGCTGGGCGTCCCAGGCATCGGAGCTGACATCACCGATCCCCGATTACAGCACTCGTCTCAACGTCTGGCCGAAACGTCCGGCTGCAGTGGGGGGCGCCATTTTCGTTCAGGACCGGAAAGAGCACGTCAGGCCGTGGGGTACCTGCAGAGTGCTGTTCATCGGTGCCGCGGCCCACGGTGCGAGTGGTCTTCTGCGCCGGGTCGTCTCCCCGTCGCCCACGGTGACCGGTCACTCCACCATCTTCCGTTACCGGCCGGGCGGAGGACATCACGCGTGAACCTACGTGACACGTTGTTTTGCAGCACCGAGAGGCGGGCAGTGGAGGAAGTCCCGTGCCGACGCCGCCGAGAAGGGCAGTCGCCCGAGAACTCCTCCTCGTCGATGAAGGATGCTGACCGCGCGGTTCTCGGCCTGCCGGCAAGACGAGGGCCACGAAAGCATGAAGCGCGCCGACTATGGCGACGAAGCGCCTTTCCGCCTGAGCGGCGGCGGAGGCGGCGCGGGATGACGCCGGACGGCAAGAGTCCGGATGCGCAGGGCCGCAGGCAGCGACTCGAATCTGAGCGGTGGCTCGAGTCTCATTGCCTCGCCATCCAATCCAACGTCGATCGCGGCCCCGGAGTCGATCTCGAACCGAAGCGTGGTCCACTCCCGCAACCGGCGCAACGGTGGTCCGTCGGGCACCACCACCACGCTGAGCGTCCCACCATCCATCGCCCCCCGGGTGCCCTGTGCGCCGAGCGGGTCCAGCTGATAGCGGTTGTTGGACACCAGGACGAGCTGAGCTGTCTTGTATTCCGCTCCCCCCGGGTCGGTGAAGCGCAGGTCGAAGGGCATCGCGCCAGGGCCGAGCAGGTCGGGCAGCATTTCGATGACCGTGCGCAGCTTGGCGTCGCGGTACTCGGGCGATTGAACGACCTTCCCGTAGAAGCCGATCGACGCGTTGTTCACGAAGACCCGACCGTTGACCTGGGCCAAATCGATGCGGCGCTCGGAACCGTGGTGGAAGGCGTCGAGGGCACCGATCACATCTTCCCGGTCCACGCCGATGTCCAGAGCGAAGTGGTTGCGTGTGCCGGCAGGTATGCAGACGTACGGGATGTCGTGCCTGGAGGCGACGGCGGCCACGATCGCTTGGGAACCGTCGCCGCCGGCCATGCCGATGACGTCGGCGCCCGACGACACGGCGGCGGCGGCCAGTGACGCCAGGTCGTCGCCCTCCTTCATCACGACCGGCTCGATCCCACGGGCGCGGCACCGACCGACCAGGTCGTAGCGCTGCGCCTTCCCGCCGCCTGACCTCGGGTTGACGAAGAGGACCGGGTGCACCGACCCGGTGTTCGTTGAATCCGTCATCTCACCTCTCCATCTCGGGGCATCGGTCGGCCACTTGACACTCTATCATCGATTCTGTAATCTATCATCAGTTCTGTGGTACAGTAACAATAACTGGTCCACAGCTACCACCAAACCACCGAAAGGAGCTGTCATGTTGAAGTCATTGAGCACATCCCTCATAGCCCGGGGCCTTCTGGCTGTCGCCGTCGGCATCGTGGCGCTGGCGTGGCCCGGGATCACCGTTCTAGCGCTGGTCATTCTGTTCGCCATCTACGCGTTCATCGCCGCCGGCATGGAGGCCGTCAAGGCCTTCAGCAGCGAAAGGGCCGGTCCCGTGATGGGTCATCTGCTGCTCGGTCTGGTCGACGTCGGCGCCGGGGTGATCGCCCTCGCCTGGCCTGGGCCAACCGCGCTGGTGCTGGTGTTGCTCGTCGGCGCGTGGGCGATGGTGGCCGGCCTGGTCGAGATCTACGCCGGCTTCGAAGTCGGCGACTCAGCCGGAACCCGCGCCCTCTTCTTCGTGAGCGGGCTGATCTCGATCGCCTTCGGGATCGTCCTCTTCGCCCGTCCCGGCGTCGGCGCGGTGACCCTGGCCTTGCTGTTCGGCCTGTTCAACCTGGTCTACGGGTTCTGGGCGCTCGTCGCAGGGCATCGACCTGCGCCGGGCCGTCCGCAAAGGCCCGCAGGTCGACCAGCAGCCGCGGAAGGGCAACTCGATAGCGTCAGTGATGTAGTTGTCCATCAGTATTGGTCACGGTTCCCCACCCTGGCGGGATCCGCTCGAGCTTCGGCCGGACGGAACCGTCGGGGTGAAACCCGTCTAACGACGTCGAAAGAAGGAGGCTGATGTGAGCTCGGTATCCGCGAGCACAAAGGAGGGTCCAACCCGGCTGGACCGGCGCAAGGCCCGGACCAGGCAGGCACTGATCGACGCCGCGGTCCGATTGATCGCCGAAGGGCGCGGGGAACGGGCCAGCATCCAGGAGATCACCGAGGCAGCCGACATCGGGTTCGGGTCGTTCTACAACCACTTCGAGAGCAAGGACCAGCTGTTCGAGACCGCGTCGAGCGAGGTCCTCGAGCGCTGGGGCCACATGATCGACCGGGCATCGGCCGGAATCACCGACCCCGCGGAGGTGTTCTCGATATCGCTGCGGCTGTCCGCCCGCCTCAGCTGGACCCATCCCGAAGTGGCCCGGTTCATCACCGGCGCCGGCCTTGATCTCCTCGACGCACCGGGCGGCCTGGCCCCGCGTGCCCTGCGGGACATCGAGGCCGGGCAAGCCGCGGGTCAGTTCAGCGTGGCTGACCCCGAGGTCGCTCTCAGCGCCGTGGCGGGTGGCCTCATCGGGTTGCTGCGCCTTCACCAGCGCCATCCCGAACGGCTCGAGGAGAGCTCGGTCGACGAGCTCGCCGAGGCCTGCCTCCGCCTGCTCGGCTTGCCCGCCGCCAAGGCCAGACGCCTGGCCGGACTGCCGCTGCCCGCCACCGAGCCGTGGTGATGCACGCCCGGTGAGCCCTCCCAACGGCACGCCGAGGACTCGAGCGGAGATGCTCGAAGCAGGGCGGGCGTTGCGCGCTCGAGTTCCCCGCCGCGCTCACAGCCGATGGACGGCGCCCCCCGGCCGTCCTGATCCGCTCGAGATCCTGGCCCGGTCCAACGCCAACCGGCTGCCCGAGCTGGTTCCCGTGCGGAACGGCCGGATGATGGCGTCACCGTTCGCCTTCTACCGGGGCTCCCCGGCCGTCATGGCCGCCGATCTGAGCCGGACACCGTCCACGGGCATCCGTGTTGCAGCTCTGCGGCGACGCGCACCTTCAAAACTTCGGTATCTTCGCCACGCCCGAGCGCAACCAGGTCTTCGATCTGAACGACTTCGACGAGACCCAGCCCGGACCGTGGGAGTGGGACGTCAAGCGGCTGGCGGCCAGCTTGGTGGTGGCGGCCAGGACGTCCGGGCTCTCCGATGGCGACGGCAGGGCGGCGGTGCAGGGCTGTTCGGCGGAGTATCGGGCCGAGATGGCGAAGATGGCACAGCTTTCCGCCTTCGAGGTGTGGCACTCCCGTCTGGACGTCGAGTCGATCATCGCCGCCGCTCCCGACAAGCCGTCCCGCTCCCGTGCCGAAAAGACCGCGGCCAAGGCCCGCCAGCGCACCAGCCTGCAGGCGTTGTCCAAGCTCACGACGGTGCGCGCGGCCACCGGGTGATCGTGGAGGATCCCCCGGTGGTGATTCGCCTCACCGACGCCCAGCTCGAACAGGCGCAAGCCTTCGTGCAGGCCTATCTGGCCACCCTCGATCCCGACCGCGACCTCTTGCTGGATCGCTACGAGTTCGTCGATGCCGCCCTGAAGGTCGTCGGAGTCGGAAGCGTGGGCACCCGCTGCTTCGTCGTGCTGCTGGCCGGCAAGGCGGACCTCGATCCCCTGTTCCTTCAGGTCAAAGAAGCCCAGCCCTCGGTTCTCGCTCCCTACGTCGGCGGCTCCCGGCATGCCAACCAGGGCAAGCGAGTCGTAGTCGGTCAGCTCATCATGCAGGCGGCGAGCGATGTGTTCCTGGGGTGGGCTCGCGCCGGCGAATTCGACACCTACGTCCGCCAGCTGCGCGACATGAAGGGATCGGTCGCGCTCGACGACGCCCGCCCCGAGGGCCTGAGGCTCTATGGGCGTCTCTGCGGCGCGGCGCTGGCGCGCGCTCATGCCCGGGCGGGCCAGCCCGCCCTCCTCGCCGGTTACCTGGGCAGGGGTGCTGCGTTCGACGACAGCGTGGCCGCGTTCGCGGTGTCATACGCCGACCAGAACGACCGGGACTACGAGGCGTTCCTAGACGCCATCCGATCCGGTCGGGTCCCAGCTGAGCAAGGACGTTGATCGCAAGCAGCACTCGCCTGGCGGCGAGAGTCCCGAGAAGTCGGTGTTGGGGTCGGCACAGAGTGGGGAGCGCTTCAGAAGCCCGGCGTTGGGGCTCGACGAGGACCGTCGCATCCAAAGTGGGGTGTCGAGAATACGAACGTTCTCGATGGCACGACGGAATCAGGACGTTCGGTCAGCGGGTCTTCGCTTTGGCTAGAGCGTTGGGGTTAGTGCGTACATCACGTCGCGTTCCGGGATGCGTCACGACGACCAGTCGTCCCCATAAATCCAACCCTCGTCCTCACAAAGTCACGCTCCCGTTGTCGGAGCCTCGAGCTGGGTGCGCAGCTCCGTGACCAGCTCGGCGATCTCCTGATGAGTGGCTGTCGTCCCGTAGAGAGCGAAGTCCGGTCGCTCAAGGACGGCAGCGACGCCGTGCTCGGCGAACCACTGCTCGTAGCGACCTTCGACGTCCTCGACCGTTGCCCCGATCGCGACGGTGCGGCCCCCGATCGACCCGAACCAGGCAGCCAGCTCGCCGTCCAGCTCGGGCGGTTGGCCGTTGGTCACCAGATGCCATCCGGGTCCGATGACGTCATCGAGTCGTCCTTCTGCTCCGTCAGCACGGACGATTGCCTGAATAAAGAGCTCGCCCGCCATCTCTCTTTGGGCAAGGATGCCGCCCGAGATGCCAGGCATCATCGGCACCGGGACGCTGCCCCCGGGCGGGACGAGGGGCGCCATCTGCTCGTCGCGGGAGCGGGCCTCCTCCTCGTCGGGGATGCAGATCACCCGGCCGAGCTCGGTGGCCAGCTCGATGACCGCGGCCGCTTGGGGTTTCCGCTCGACGTCGTACGTCTCGAGAACAGCCTCCGCTCCGGGGTGGCCCAGCACGTAGTCGAGCTTCCAGGCCAGATTGGCCGCGTCGCGCAGGCCCGCACACATCCCTTGGCCGGCGAACGGCGGAGTTTGGTGGGCGGCGTCCCCGGCCAAGAAGATCCGCCCTTCGTGCCATCTCGTCGCCCACCGAGCACGAAAGCGGTAGCCAGCGTGGCGCACCAGCGCGGCGTTGTCGGGCCGGACGTCCCACGGCTTCAAGAAGGCCCAGGCAGCGGCCTTCCGATCGATCGCCTCGAGGGTCTCACCTGGCAGGCACATGAACTCCCAGCGCCGGCGCCCAGGACCGCCCGAGACCACTGTGGTCGGGCGGCGGGGGTCGCAGACCTGGAGGTTGGGAGGATCGAATGCGCGCGGCTCGTGGAGGTCGACATCGACAACCAGCCAGTCGTAGTAGAAACCGCGATCTTCGAAGGTGACACCGAGCAGGTCGCGCACCGTGCTGTTGGCACCGTCGCAACCGACGACGTATGCCGCCTCGACGCGGTGGCGGACCCCATCGACGGTCGACTCGGTATCGACCCAGGCGCTCCCGATGTTTTGGCCGGTTTCGACGGCGGCGTGGCCCCACAGCAGGGACGCCTCCGGAGTCGCCCCAACCCGTTCGAAGAGGCGCGCCTCGAGATCGGGTTGGTTGAACATGTTGGCTGAGGGCCAGCCCTGTCGGCCCTCAACCGGGGTCTCGAAGCGCAGCAGGGGCAAACCCTCGCCGTTGCGCCACTCGTAGGTGGTGGCCGGTTCGGAGAGCGCCGGCAAGTCAGGGCCGATGCCACAAGTTTGGAGGATGCGAGCGGCCTCGTCGTCGAAGTGCACGGCGCGCGGCAAGGGATAGGGCCTCAGGTGACGTTCGAGCAACAGTACAGAGCGTCCCCGCCTCCCGAGGAGGAGAGCGAGGCCGCAGCCGACGGGACCCGCGCCGACGACGACCACGTCGACCCGATCCGGCACGTTTGCGCTCACCGGTCCGCCCACGCCACCTGGAGCTGGTCGAGGTCAGGCGGCACGATGAATTCGAGGGGGATGTCCGGCCCCCACGAGTTGGCCACGCGCTCGAAGTCGAACGGCGTCCGCCCCCGTTGTTCCCATGCCTCGTCGTCGAGGATCTGGTCCAGGTCCGCGTAGAGCTCGAGGTAGGACCCGACCGGGTCGCGTAGGTACCAGTAGAAGTTGGAACCCGCAAAGTGACGGCCGAGGCCCCAGGTATGCCGGGACGGGTCGGGCCGGAGCAGCGCGGAGGCGCTGTGCCCGACGTGATCGATGTCGTCGCACTCCCAGGAGTAGTGCTGCAGCAGAGGAACCGGCGAATCGACGAGGGCAACGTTGTGGTGGTCCGGCGAGCAACGCAGGAAGGCAATGACCCCGTCGATCTCGTCGCTGATCTTGAGCCCGACGCCCTGGACCAGGAGGTCCCGCGTCTCCCGGATGGCCGGCGTGCCGATCACCAGGTGTCCGAGTCGGCGTGGAGATCGGGGTCCGGCGAACACGGCGGGAGCCCGCTCGTCCACGCGGACGGTGGAGCCGGGTGCGTTCGGGATTACCGGCGCCGTAGAAACGGGGGCGGGTGCGGGTTCGGCCACTCGGACGACAAGTTCGACGCGGCTGGCCGGGTCGACGACCCGCAGCTCCCCGTCCGTGAGCACGGGCGTGGCGCCACCCTCGGTGAGCCGGCGGGCCACCGCGTCTAGGTCCTCGGGTCCACGGCAGCCGAACTCGACCCGGACGAGCTGGCGGAAGTCGCCCTCATCGACGAGCACGCCCGAGCCACCGTCGCTCCCGGTGAAGCCGGTCGCTGTGTCCCCGGCGAGCCCGAGCTCGCCGTAGAAGGCGGCCAGACCCTCCGGGTCGGGCACCGCGGTGGTGAAGCCCAGCAATCGGTGCAATCCCATCATTCCTCCTCGTCTTCGGACGCGACGCAGCGGTTTCGCAATTCCCCGACGTCCTCGACGGTGGTGACGATCTCGTCACCCGGAGAGAGGAAGCGACCGCGCGCCATGCCAACTCCGTCGGGTGTGCCGGTGAAGATCAGATCTCCCGGGGAGAGGGTGCAGATCGATGACAGGTACGAGACGAGCCTGGGGACCGAGAAGATGAGTTGCGACGTAGAGGACTCCTGGACCACCTCACCCCAGACCTCGCAGCGCAGCGCAATGTCGTCGCGATCACGCAGGGTATCCATCGAAACGACGGCCGGACCCGTCGGCCCGTAGGCGTGAAAGCTCTTCCCCAGGCAGAACTGCGGTGGTGAGCCAGTGAGCTGGACCTCACGGTCAGAGATGTCTTGGCCAGCAGTGATGCCCGCCACCATCTCCCAGGCCGCGACCTCAGGGACGGCGCGGCACGTCCGGCCGATGACGACGACCACTTCAGCCTCGTAGTCGACGACGGCGCCAGACAACGGCACGTCGGTCGTCGGGCCGGCCAGGCAGCTCGGGAACTTGGTGAAGGTGAGGGGAGACGGAGGGAGCTCCATCCCACTCTCCTCGGCGTGGCCCTTGTAGTTCAGTCCGATGCCGAAGACCTGCCGGGCCTCGGGCACCGGGGCTCCGAGGGCGACTTCGCCCAGCCTCGCGTCCGGCTGGGTCCCCTCGCAGCGCCGCGCCAGCTCGTGGAGCTCTTCGAAGCGGGTGAGGCACGCGGTGGCCGTGGCGAGCGAATCGTCGTCGGCCAGCCGGGCCACGTCATAGAAGCCTCCGTCGTGCTCGAGGGCCGGCCGCCCCCCTGCATTGACCAGTCGGAACATGTGCGCTCCCTCGTTGTCCGACGCGGCAATCGCCGGTGGACCTGTGTGTCCGTCCGCAAGTAGTTTATCGTATGAACAAGTATCTTGCAAGTAGATAGATCAGCTGATAATATAGGGCATGTGACAACGAGGACCCTGGAGGAGCGGGTGCAACGGCCGTCGGCCGATGCGACGCGCGAGCGGATCCTGGCGGCTGCACTCGACTTGTTCGCCGAGCGGTCCTTCGAGGGAGCGAGCACCCGGCTGATCGCCGAACGGGCCTGCGTGCGGCAACCACTCCTCACGTATCACTTCGGGAACAAGACCGAACTCTGGCGGGCCGCCGTCGGCCGGCTCTTCGAGGACCTGGCGCGTGCTCTGACCGAGCGGGTGGCGGGACTGCGCGGCGTGGACCAGGAAACGGTCGCCAGGTTGGTGGTGGCGGATTTCGTGCGTTTCTCGGCCAGCCACCCCGAGCTCCACCGGGTCATCATGCAGGAGTGCAAGACCGAGGGTGACCGCCTGGCGTGGCTCGTCGAACAGCACATCCAGCCGCTCTATGCGCTCGCGGTGGCGATGTTCGAACCTCTCGTTGCGGCTGGGAAGATGCGTAACGTTCCCGCCCCGCATCTGTACTACCTCTTGACCGGAGCGGTGGCCACCATCTTCGTGTTGGCGCCCGAGTGCCGGCTGCTCACCGGCATGGACCCGGTCGAGCCGACCGAGGTCGAGCGCCACGTCGACGCCGTGATCTCGATGCTTTTCGTGCAATGACCCGAGAAGAGGAGGCCCGTTCCCGTGCTGCTGCCCATCAGCCCTGAACCTTTCGTCACCCCGACCGATCGAGAGATGCTGCCCTCGGAACGCCGCCTCTTCGTGCGCACGCACCGCACCTGTGTGCTGGGTTACGGGCGCCTCCATGACGGACCGGCGATGTCCGTCGTCTACTACGTTCCGACAGACGAGGACCAGCTGCTCATCTCCACCACCGCAGGTCGGGCCAAGGCTCGAGCCGTGCTCCGGAACCCCAAGATCAGCCTTTGCATCCTCGACGAGCGCTGGCCGTTCGTGTACCTGCAGGTCTACGCCGATGCGGTGATCGACCCCGACCGGAAGCTCGCCGTGGACGTCCTCATGGCGGTGGTCGGCCGCATGTCAGGTGAGGCGCCGAGTGACGAGACCCGCCCGTCTTTCGAGTCGATGGCCGACGAAGAGGACCGCGTCGTGCTGCGTTGCAGTCCGTACCAGACCTTCGCCCAGCCGCGACCCCACAAGGCGGCAGACGACTCCATCGCCCGAGGCGTCTCCGGTGCCGTACCGTGGGACGTGCAGGATCCGGATTGATCAGCGTCAGCGCTCGAGTAACCGGAGCGCGTTGTTCCTTCTGATCCCGTCCACCGCCGTCGAAGCGCTCGTCAGACTCCAGGCTTATGACGGAGAGCCGTGCGGCGAGCTCGCTCTTCGAACTATTGGTTCGATCTTGTCGATCGGACGAGTCCGTATTCCAGACTGCCCGTGCTCACCTCACTGTATGCAGATGGCGAGGCATCAAACGTGCAAAGACGGGGGGGCATCGACTTTGTCGTAGCGACAAGCGTAGCCCCCCGTCTGCATTCAGGCCGTCCCTTGCAACATCTCTCAGAATGGGGTTCAGCGACACCAGTCCTTGGGCGCAGGTCGCTAAGGGGAAGATCGGTGCTGCGGCGGCCCTAGCTACTTGAGCTGCGGGTAGGCGACTTCCGAGGGCCTCAGGCTCCTACCCAAGGATGAAGACGCCAGTCGGGGTTTGTGGGGGTCCCCTCGCCGACGCGAACCCCGAGCCCATTTAGTAGACATCGGTGTGCGGGGGATGCGGCCGCCGCAGGCGTCTTGGCCGAGTCGCCAACCCGACCGCTGCCACTAGTGCATCCCCGCGGTAAATAACACTGATGTGATTAGCTGGGAACATGCGACTTTCTCCATTGAAACTGCGCCGTGGTGATCGTTCGATCCTCGAGTCGTGGACCGTGCCGGCACCGTCGAAGCGCGGATGGCGAGGAGGGCGCGGATCGTGTTGATGGCAGCGGAGGGACGAACCAATCGCGAGATCGGAGAGGCAGTCGACCTGCATTACAACCAGGTCGGTCTGTGGCGAAAGCGTTACGAGGAGTACGGCGTGGCCGGGCTCGATGACTTCGAGCGCAGCGGGCGCCCGTGCGTCTATGACCACGACGACGTGTTGTTGTTGGTCAAGCTCGTGACCGAAGAGCCCCCCGACGGAGTGACGCGCTGGACGATGGAGGCACTCGCCGAGCGCATGGCGGACCACGGGGTGCCGATCTCGGCCAGCCAGTGCTGGCGCATCTGTGCCGCCTTGGACCTCAAGCCCTGGCAGGTGCGCTCGTGGATGACGAGCCATGATCCCGAGTTCTGGGAGAAGGCGGGCGATGTCTGCGGGCTCTACCTCAACCCGCCCGAAAACGCCCTGGTCTGGAGCGTGGACGAGAAGTCGGGCATGCAGGCCAAGTCCCGCATCAATCCCACCAAGCCGGCGGTGCCCGGTATCCCGGTGTTGCGCGAGTTCGAGTACAAGCGCCACGGCACCGCAGTGCTCTTCGCTGCGCTCGACGTCCACGACGGCGGGGTGGCTGGCTGGGTCGCCGACTCGACCCGCTCGGAGAACTTCGTCGCCTTCTTGGGCGATCTCGTCGCCCAGACGCCCGACGGCCTCGACCTGCACTGCATCGTCGACAACTTGAAGACCCATGACACCGATCTGGTGCACGACTTCTTGGCCGAGCACCCTCACGTGCACCTGCACTTCACGCCGACCCACGCCAGCTGGCTCAACCAGGTCGAGCTCTTCTTCTCCATCTTGGAACGCCGGCTGCTGCGCCGGGGCGAATTCGACTCGCTCGAGCACCTCGCCGAACGGGTCATCGCCTTCATCAAGGACTACAACCGAAAGGCGGCGCCGTTCCGATGGACGTATGACGGCCGCCCGCTTCGGGCCGCGTAAGTCACAATGATTTACCGGTGGTCGCACTAGGCCTACTGATAAAGGCGATGGGCATCGCCATACCCTGCGAACTTCCCGTCGGTGGCCAACGGCTCTCCGCGCGACCATCGAGACCATGACAAAGCCCTACAGGTATCAGATGTGGCAAACCGCGCGGGTCTGGCCCGGCGGTGGTTGGGGAGAAGCCCTAGCCAACTGCGCAAAGAGCAGCACCTCACGCAACGAGATGTAGCTGAGTACATGGGCGTGGGTCTCGCCACGCTTCGCAAATGGGAGGGCGGTCTGGCACTACCAGACCGGCCGCTGTGGCAGAAGCTGGAAAAGGCAGTGGTCATCTCAAAGCGCCAAGGGTCGTTTGCTCGGCAGCCGTCGCGATGTTTGCGATGCTGTTCGCCCGCGAGAGGGTACTCGCCGCTCTTCGAGCAGGGCCATTGAATTCTCCTCCTCCCCAGGCAAAAGCGCGGCGTACGTGTCGAGCATTGCTGTGAGTGAGTGCCAGCCACCCCAGCTCTGTATCAACTTCAGGTTCAATCCCTGTCGCAGCCACAGGGACGTCCCCGCACGTCGCATGACGTGAGGGGTGATACCAGCAAAGCCCGGACCGGCCGGCTCGGTCTTGATGACTCTGTTCCACGCCTCTCGGAGGGTGGCGGTGCTCATGGGTCGGCCGTGTGAATTGAGAAACAGGAGCTGATTGGGCAATCGACTGTCCACGTACTCCATGACCTCTGGCCCAACTAGCCGGTTCGTGTCTCAATCCGTGTCTCAATCGGGCGCTATCGGCTGCAACAGTGCACAACCCCACAGGCGCTGACCTGCGTAAATGCTGGTCACAAGCCTGCTGAGACTCATTAGTAGTGAGTCCGATTCGGCCGCTCTCGCACCTCTCCCAGGAGTTTTCGTCTCAGGCCCGGCAAGGCTTGTCCATAATTCCGACTCGCCGGCCCTCACGAAACCCGTCGGGACAGCCTGCGTGAACCGTTGCCGGGCAGTGGTCGGGTTCGCTCGACCGCATCGATGTCCCACCGGCGGCCCTGTGCCGGGCCGTACGATCCTGGTCATGCCGGCTGAGCGGGTACGACTTCGCATCGGAAATCTCGCTAAGGCCGTGCTCGTGAGCGGTCAGGCGTACCAGGATCCGAAGGATGCCCTCAATGAATTCGTCTCCAACGCCGCCGATGAGTACATCGAGGCGGGGCGACGCGGCAAGAGGGTCCGGGTCATCTTGCGTCGAAAGGGTCGTTATCCCGTCATCGCCGTGGACGACACCGGCCGCGGGATGAGCCCCGAGAGACTCCGAGAGGTCGCACGAAATCTCTTCGAGTCTTCAAAGGTGGGCGACAACAGGACACTCGGTGAGAAGGCGATCGGGATCCTGGCCTTCCAACAACTGTGCGCACGGTGCGACGTCGTCTCGCGCGCCCAAGACAGCTCGGAGACATGGGCGCTGCGTCTCGAACGCGGGAAGGCCACTGCCTCTCTGGAACGGGAACGCCGCCGGATGCGCCAGGAGCCCGGAACGACGGTGTACCTGTCGGACCTAGACCCCGATGTGCTGCGGATACTCACCCAACGCAGGGTCGTCGAGTACCTCCGCGCCCGAAGAGGCCCGGCGCTCGCCAACGGCGACTACGAGATCGAAGTTGTCGAAGGACGCTCAGCAGAGCTCGTACTGCCGGAAAAACCTGAGGGCGTGCGGCTGACAATCCCCGCTCGCAACACCCTGTGGGGAAAGGTCGAGTTCGCGCTGTACGTGGCTCCCGCCGACGGCCGCCGGCGAAGGGTGGCAGTTGTCGGCAGAGCCGGAACGAGCGTGATGGACGACATTGCAGAGCTCGATGAATTCGCCAACCGCCCTTGGGACAGTGATCAGGTGTCCGGCCGGATCGTCTTCGAGTCGTTGCAGCAGACGGCCGGACGTCGAGCCATCCTTCGGGACCGTGCCGCATTCCCGCTGTTCGTCGAGGCAGTCAAGGCGGTCGAGCCCGCAGTGGCGCAGACGGTGGAGAAGGTCGCTCAAGAGGTGGATGCACAGACTGCCGAACGTCTGTCCGACGTCATTCGACGGATCTTCGGGCGTGTGCTCAAAGAGCTCGAGGACCTCGACAATCCCATGCGAGCCTCCGGTGGTACGGAGCCCGGTCGAGGTACAGAGTCCGGTTCACAGATAGATCCGAACGAGAGAGAAGTCGCTCCATCTAACGGTGCTGGGCCGTCACCTGACTTGGGACAGCTGCTCCCACCCCCGACCGACCCGGTTTCCCCCGGCGTGAACCCCGAAACGGAGAGGCCCGGTCAATCGGGTTCGAGTCGGCTACCCACCGTGGCTCCCGACCCCAACCCTGGCGACGCCCGCAGCCGGTTCGATCCTGAACAGGGGATCGTGTTCTTCAACGACTCACACGGCGACTACCTCATGGTCAAGGACTCGGAGCCGATGCTTCTCGACTACCTTTCCTTGCTCGTCGCCAAGGAGTACGTCGTGTACAACAATCCGCGGGCAGATCCCGACGAACTCGGCGAGGAGCTCGTGAGAATGCTGGTGCGGGTGAGGCGACATATCCCCAAACGGCCCTGACGGGCGTGGAATGGACACCGGCCGCAGCGTGTCAGAATCCGAGGTCCGGGCCGAGATCTCGGTCCGGGTTCCTCGCAAGTTCTGCCGGGACCACGCTTCGGTGCCCGAGAACGCCGGCAAGGTGGGGCACTTCGGCGCATCGGGGCTAGGTGTTCGGCCCACCGAACACCGCACAGTGGGCTACGTTCTCTCGATGGTTCAGGAAATCGCTGGGGCGGTGCGTTTCGACCAAGCCAATGTCGTGCAGCGCGGTATGCGGCTTCTGGCTGGAACGCGGCCTATGGCGTGGCTGTTCGCACGGGTGCTGCACCACCTCGATGGTCCGGTGATGCGACGCAGCGCCGGGCGTCACTCCGTCTCCGCCGCCCTGACCGGGCTACCCATCATCGAGCTCACGACCGTCGGTGCTCGTTCCGGCGAATCACGGACCTTGCCCCTCGTCGGAGTGCCCGATGGTGATCGGCTGGTGCTCGTTGCTTCGAACTACGGCAAGCAGCAGAATCCGGCCTGGTACTACAACCTCAAAGCCAATCCGCGGTGCAACACCGCCTTTCGCGGTCAGCGTCACGAGATGGAGGCCTATGAGGCCGAGGGCGAGGAACGCCAGCGCCTATGGGAATTGGACGTGTCGGTGTACCCGCCACGCAACCACTACGCACAGCGAGCCGGAAACCGCCGCATCCCGGTGATGGTCTTGCAGCCGGCACCCATGCCGACCGGCTAACGAGCCCGATGGCGCTGGGCAACCTAATGCATAGAGATGGATCTGGAAAGTGTCAGTATCCCGCCAACGGTCTGGTCTGATCGAGCCCTGTTGAGTGGGTTGGACGTGCCCCCTATCGCCGGCCCTGGGGGCGCAGATCGTCGATGCCATGCCACAGGAACACCCTGCGGTCTACCGTTAGCCTCCGTGGCTGGAAAGCAGAGGCGTCCGACCCAAGACGATCGATCGGAGGTTGTCCGCTCGGTGTTGGCCGACCTGAGCTCGGGTCAAGAGTTCGACACAATCATCGAGGGGCTCGCCGTCGTGCACCCCAAGGACAATACGTTCCCCGCAGAAGAGCTCCTAGAGCTCGCGGCCGACGCCATCGAAGAGTCGGGTGTCACCCGATCTCATCCGATCGACTACGAACGGATCCGTGAGAACTATCTGCCCGAGCGAGTCTTCCGGGGCAAGGTCGAGCATCACCGGAGCCACTACGCGCTGCGTGCGGCGGCCATGATCCGAGGCGGCGTGTACCCCGACCTCCTCGATGAGGTCGGGTCGTGGCACAACGACGATCTGTGGTTCTACGCCTTTTTCGCTCTTGTGATCTATATGCGGATCGCCGCAGAGCGTAGTGAGCGGTCGTTCGAGGAGGTGGCCCGCGCTCTGGGCGCCCGGCGGGGTGTAGCGCCCGACCAGTAACTCGGTCTCATCCGCCGGCCAGGAAGGCGACGACGACGTAGGCGGCATGGCGGTCAAAGTTCTCCCGCCGGCGGTCATAGATGGTGATGGTCCTCGGATCGGCGTGGCGGGCCGCGAGTTGGACGTCACGCAGCGGTACTCCGGCTTCGAGGGCGGCCATGATGAAGGCGGCCCGCAGCATGTGGGGACGGACGATCCCTAGCCCGGCCTTCGTGCCGATGGATCGAACCCAGCGATGCGCCGTGCGCCGGTCGAGTCGTTCGCCGTCGTGCCGATGCGAGATCGGGCCTTCGCATCGCTCACCGAGCGCGAGGTCGATGGTGCGAGCCACCCGTGGGACGAGGGGGATGACGGCGTGCTTGTTGCCCTTGCCAATGATGCGCAGCGTCCGGTGGCCTCGGTCGAAGCCCAGATCCTGCGCGTCGGTGGCACAGGCCTCGCTCACTCGAAGCCCGATCAGGCCGAGGAGGACGGCGAGGGCGGCGTGATCACGGTCGTCGCGCTCGGCGGTGCACAAAGAAGGTCCCGAGCTCAGCGCGGTCGAGGCCGCGACCCTCGCTCGGGTAGACCTTGGGACGGCGGGCGTACTGGGCCCGGTTGGCACTGATCCTGCCGTCGATGTGGGCGAAGCGATAGAGGCCGCAGATGGTCGAGGGCCGCGGGTCGATGGTCGAGGCGGCCAACCCCCGCTCTTCGCTGGCCGCCCCCCACAGCTCGATGTGGGCCCGCTTGGCCTCAAGCACCCCGAGCCGGACGCTGTCGCACCATTCGACGTAGCTGCGCAGGTCGGAGCGGTATGTCTCGAGGGTGCGTCCGCTGTAGCGAGCCGGGAAGGCCGCCGCAGCCATGTGAGCCTCTTCGAAAGGGCTCGCCGTGGTGTTCACCAGCACTGCGGTATTTGCGGTCACTGTGGTCATCGTCCCCCTCCTTGTAGCGAAGAAGACAGCGCACACCCGGTCATGCTCCATGGTCTTTCGGGCACAATGAGAAGGTGTAACTCGTGGGGCCACCAGCGCCTGAATGCTCGAATTGTGGCGAGCCGCGAGACGGCGGGGTCTTCAGCGATGACGGAGACGTCTACCTCTGTCCCAAGTGCATGGCATTCCATGCTGAGTACTTCAGGATCATGGCCAAGATCGACGCTGATATGAAGGCATTCAACGAGAAGGACGTCCACGGAGATGGATCACGCGCATAACCGGCATCGTTCGGAGGCACCCGTTTAGAACCTTCCCGGACCCGACATCTTGAGATGAAGGCGTACACTTGCAGTCAAGGGTGCCGAACCGGAAGAAGGGCGCATGAAGAAACTGGCGAGTTTGTCATGGCGGGCTCGGGGTTCTGGGGTTACTTGCACCGCCGAAGTTGACCACCCGATTCGCGGCTTTCGAGCCAACCCAAAGTACCGGTCCAACATTCCCGCGCTATCTGGACCCGAGGGGTCACCCCCTACGGTGTCATGGATCTCCTTCGACGGGGACACATATTGGGTCCGACTTTCAGTTGCCCAGGGTTGGCCTCGTTCGATTCGAATAACCCAAAGCGATGTGGACGGAGCGAGGAATTAGAAACACCGGCTTATGACGTCGCGTCGAAGAGGCTGTCCACTGTTGCCCGTGTTGGTCATCTGCACCCCAAGATCAGAACCGCAGAATCTCTGAGATGTCTCACTGTCCCCGGCGGTTGGGGGCACTCTCCGGTCGCCGCTGGGCGGTACCTCGCGGGCGACGTAACGCTTGAGCATGCGGATGGCCTCGCGCTTGGAGCGGCCATCTTTGACCCGGCGCTCCATGTAGGCCTGTGTCCTCGGATCAGAAGCGAGCCTGGTGATCACGATGTGCCAGAGCGCTCGGTTGGCCTGGCGGTCCCCGCCGCGGTTGAGGCGGTGGCGCGTCACCTTGCCCGAGGAGGCCTCGAGCGGTGAGACCCCGCACAGATGGGCCCAGGCGGCCTCGGAACGGAGACGCTCGGGGTTGTCGCCGGCGGCGACCAACAGTGCGGCCGCGGTGTCGATGCCGACGCCATAGACGCCGAGGAGCTCCGGCGCGGCCTCTTGAAGCAGCGGTGTGATCATGGCGTCGAGGTCGGAGATCTCCTCTTCGAGATCGGCCACGCGATGGGCCAACGAAGAGAGTGCGCCTTGGTGGCCGCGGTGACCACATCGGGCGAACGCGACATTGATCACCTCGGCGAGATCACGAAGGCGACGAACGTCGCTCTCAAATTCCCCTCGATACAGTGTTCCGTCTGCCACCAGACTTACTCCGATAGCGAGCAGATGCTCTAGCGCTCCGTACTCGGCTAAGACACCTCGACGCCCGATAGGTTCTGGAGCGCCACGATTGACAGTAAATCGCAATCCCTCCAAGATTTCATCACGATTCAAGTGAGGCACATTCAATTCTCTTGCGAGTTGACGGGCCAGCGTGGTCTTCCCTGAGCCGGGCGCACCCGATACCAAGACCAGAAGCGGCCGAGTTTCGGTCGAAGGCATGGTCATATCTTGGCGCACCCAATTCTCAAGCCACATGTGTCTGGGTTGCACCCGGTCCCGGCCTTCTGTGATACCCCTGACCACGGGTCGAGTGTGCTCATTGTCGGCACCTTCCCCTCTGTGGAAGGCACCGCTCGGCCTACCGCCAAGGGCGCGGGTCACTGGGAAGCAGCGACCACGACACGAGGTCTGGACGGTGACCCTTGATCGGTTCATAGGACCGCAGCACCCCTTCTCGCGTGAACCCCAGCCTTGCCGCCAGCCGGTTCGATGCTTTGTTCTCGGGGTGGATTACCAAGAAGACGCGCTCAATGCCTTTGGAGAACCCCCAGTCAATGAGGAGGCTGAGCGCCCGAGAAGCAACGCCTCGGCCACGCTCTGAGGTAACAACCCAGTAGTGCGCCTCGGCGCTCACGTGTCGAGGATTGAAGTTCAGTCCTACCTGTCCTAGGAGATGATCGTCGTGTGCATCGACGACGGCGAAACGAGGATGGCCCTTAGGCCACCGCTCATTGCCGATGTCAATCCACTCGCTAGCCTCTCCCTCAGTGAGGCCATCCTTCATGAACGTGAAACGGAGGATGTCCGGGTCCCGACATGCTGAGGCGACTGCGGCAGCATCGCTCGCCCGGAACGGACGGATAGCTACACCACCACCTTGCAGACGCGGCTTCGGCGGGACCCATTCCATGTTGTCCATTCTGTCGGCTCCCGAATATGGCGCACAGAGCCCGGCTACGGGGACGGTCACTTACGCTTCTTCTCGATTGCTCGTACGGCTCGGCTGGTCTGCTGCGGAACCCTTGGGTCTCTAAGCCGTTCGCTCCCAAACGGAAATGTGCTTGCCACTCTCGCTCGTAAAGGCTTGGCGATCCCAGTCGCCCCAGCGCTCCCGCAACGTCATGCCGGCTAGGCGGGCCATCAGGTCGAGCTCGGACGGCCACAAGTAACGGTGGTGCGAGGAGAACGAGACGACCCGATCACCGTTCAGCCAGTAATGGTGGGAAGTGACCCTCTGTGCGGCCACCTCATACTCGTCGAATCCCAGGCGCTCGGAGGTCGCCGTGAAAGCGCGGATGTGCTCGCCGGGGACGAGTCTTTGCAGTTCGGGGATCCAGAGTTCAACCACGAAACACCCACCCGGTTCGAGGTGTTCGGCCACGTTCTTGAAACATTCGACCTGCTCATCCTGTGTCAACAAGTTCGAGATGGTGTTGAAGACCAGGAAGGCCAACGTAAAAGTACCCTCCACCTTGGCCGTGGCGAAGTCGCCCACGGTCACCCCGACACGATCGGCTCCCGGCTTGGCTCTGAGCTGGGCGACCATGTCGGCCGAGATCTCGATGCCGTGCAGGTCGACTCCGCGTTGGCTTAGCGGCAGCCCAACCCTTCCGGTGCCGATCCCTAACTCAAGGACACGACCCCCACCGACCTTTTCATTGAGGTCAGCCAGGAAGTCGACCGCGGGGTCGAGTACCGCCGGGTTGTACATCTCGGTCGACGTCGCGTCGTAGAACTCAGCAATCGGACCGACAAACACGTTCTGAGGCACCAGCGCATTTTGCCAGGACAGCTGCCATCACGCTCGGCTCGCCTGTGTCCTCGGATCAGAAGCGAGCCTGGTGATCACGATGTGCCAGAGCGCTCGGTTGGCCTGGCGGTCCCCGCCGCGGTTGAGGCGGTGGCGCGTCACCTTGCCCGAGGAGGCCTCGAGCGGTGAGACCCCGCACAGATGGGCCCATGCGGCCTCGGAACGCAGGCGCTCGGGGTTGTCGCCGGCGGCGACCAACAGTGCGGCCGCGGTGTCGATGCCGACGCCATAGACGCCGAGGAGCTCGGGCGCGGTCTCCTCAAGCAGCGGTGTGATCATGGCGTCGAGGTCGGAGATCTCCTCTTCGAGATCGGCCACGCGATGCGCCAGCGAGGAGAGCGACGCCTTGGTGGCCGCGGTGACCACATCGGGCGAGCGCGTCGGACGCAGCCCTTGGGCGGCGGACACGAACTCGGCAATCGGGAGGCCCTTCAAGCGGCTCTGCAGCTGGTCAGGAGCACTGAAGGTGAGCTGGCGCATCTGGGTCAACGCCTTGATGCGCGCCCCTCGAGCCGAGCGCTTGGCGACGACAAGGACCCGGAGGGCCTCGATCGAACCGTCCCTGCTCTTGGCCGTTCCCTGGGCCCGGCCCGAGAGAACGGCCCGGGCGGCCTCGACGGCATCGAGGGGATCGGACTTGCCGCTGTGGTGTCGGGCCTGGCGGTTCTGACGGTCGACTTCGACGACGTGGACCCCGGCTCGGGCGAGGAAGCGGGCGACGCCCGCCCCATAGGACCCCGTTCCCTCCACGCCGACCTTCCCGACGTCTCCGAAGGCTTCGAGCCAGGTGAACAGGGCCGAGTAGCCCTCTGGATCGGCCCGGAACGACTCGGTGCCAAGGAGGCCACCGACCTCGTCCAACACGGCGGCCACGTGGACCTCCCCGTGGGTGTCGATGCCACCGGTGACCGTGCGCGCGGCTTCTACGATGGTCATGCCATCCCTTCCTTTCCTTAACTCGGTTGAGGGGTGGCGCGGCCGTCCCGAGAAGGAGTGACGGTGCGGGCCGATCTGGTCTCAACAGACCGACCCATCACCCCTCTGGAACGGGGCACGCCGCGCCTCGTTTGCTGTGCCCGGAGCTCCGGTCGACGGGGTGTGGACGCAATGGTCGTCCAACTGATCTGGAGTCAGACCGGTGGCTCCGGTACTCCCAAAATTACCGAGGAGCAACCTTTCAGCGGTGGATCCTCACGGGAGCTTCACAACATCATTGGCGGACGGGGGCAGTCGATCTTCAGACTTGCCTTGGCACTTTGGGGCTGGCATTCGGCTCAACTTGGCCAACTTCAGCGCCGAGCCAGGCGTCGGCCGCTTTCCGTGCTGATCGGCGTGTAGTTCATCTCGAAGTGGTGATAGAGCGTTGATTCGTCGGCTTGGGAGAGTTCCTCTCCATGCAAATCGATGTGGGGCGCAGACTTAACCTGCTCCCTGGTCACCGCTACCTGCAGGTCATCGGGACCGATCTGGATGTTGCCCAAAGGGACGAAGGCCAAGTGTCGATCTATAAAGCCCTCCTTCACCGTGGCGAACTGTGGCTCGTCGGTCTCGACGTCAACGTAGACATCTTGCAGCTTTCCGATCTTCTCGCCGTTCCGGTCAACGAGCATTTTGCCGTGCCAATCGGCCACATTCCATTGGGCTTCCTGAGCGTCGGTCATAACAACCTCCCCGTCGTCTCCGAACGCATCCTACCGAGCGCACTGCATGCGCGAAGCCCACATGGCCCGGCGGAGTCGGCTTGAAGTGCCGATCAGCCACGTTCGGTGACGTACCCCTCCCGGTGTTCGGGGGCACCCAGTCAGCCGATTGGCGATCCAAACCGGAGAACGTTGCCGTCGGGGTCAACTATGGCGCCTTCGTGCTGGCCCCATTCGGTGTCCTCAGGCATGTGGACCTCAGCTCCGACGGCTAGCCACTCCTGAGCAAGTGCGTCCGAATCATCTACCCAGAGATAGGCCGAGTGTCTGGCGATTTCAGAGCTGGGATCAGGAACTGTACCGAGATGAATTTCGACGCCGTCTCGATTCGCCATGCCGTATATCCCTTGGTATTCACGCACGCTGAACCCGAGCCGTCGGTAGTGGATCAGTGAAGCGTCAAGGTCACGAACAGGAAAGATGGGTGCCACTCGTTTCACGACTGCCATGGCCAAATCGTACCCATGCAACAGAGTTTGCCGAGCTGGTCGGCGGCCATCGTCCCGGCGAACGGAGGCACCCGTGATGTCCGGTGCAGGTACTGTCGAGCGTGTTTCTCCGCAGAGCCGAACCCGAGGACAACGACGCCGTTGCTGAGGTTCACATCCGGTCGTGGCAGGTGGCGTACCGGGGACTGTTACCCGATGAGTACCTCGATGCGCTTGATCCTGCCGATCGTGCATCCCGTTACACCTTCGGCGACATGGATCCTGCCCACCCTCAGACGACGGTGGCGGTGGACGCAGGTGTGATTTGTGGGTTCGCCACGGTTGCACCTTGCCGCGATGCGGACATGTCCTCTGCTGGTGAGCTGTATGGCATCTACGTCCATCCCGACTGGTGGAACCGTGGCGTAGGCCGGATGATGATAACTGACGCGAGAGAACGTTTAGTCGACAAAGGGTTCCATGAGGCCGTGTTGTGGGTCCTCGTCGGCAACGAGCGGGCTGAGCGTTTCTACGACATGGACGGGTGGAGGCCCGACGGCCAACGCAGGTTGGCAGAGGTTCATGGCATCACGGTAGACGAGGTTCGATATCTCAGACCGCTGTCATAAGTGCCTATAACCGCCATCGGATCTCGCCATGTCTCCCTACCGGCGAAGTGGGGCAGCCTCGTGTTCACGCTTTGTGGCTCGGAAGCCAGTTCGTCTCTCGCAAGCCGGTCCAGTCCCCATTAGTATCCGGAGCGTGCGCGTGCGGTCCGCATCACGCGGGATTCTCATCTCTGACGGTCACGAGGCCGAGGCCAAGGCGGCCCAGCTTCGCAGACGCCCCAACCGGGTTGGACTCTTCTTCCTCCGAGTGCTGGGCTTCCGGGGTGAGGTCGCCCCGCCGACGAGTCAGGGAGGCCACGCCGAGTCGTCCCTGCAGCACCTCGTGCACCACGAGCAGTCGGCCCCCGACAAATAACTGCGAAGGACGACTGCCCGAGTAGTGCCGCAGGGTGGCACCCCAGCCCGGCGGTAGAAGGCAACCCGATCACGCAGACGAGGAGCCGCCCCCGTGGTGAGATAGCCTCGCCGTTGTGCATCGCTCTGGGTTGTGGGTTCGGTCTCTGATCGTCGGGGTCGGCGTCTTCCTTGTGCTCTCCCTGGGACTCCACCTGTGGCTTGCGGGATCGGCTGTGCTGGGAATCCTGGCCTTCCTGATTTCGGCGGGTGTTCTACATCGACGGGCGAGGCACTCGGTCCGCACTTCTTAATCCGACAGGCCAGGTTTTCCTTCGAACCTTCAAGGAAGCCGACCCGCTCGCCTTGGGCTGACGGGTAGCTCGGATGCCGAACTGTCGCACCGTTCCGGCGTATTGGGTCACCCGTCCTGTGACCAGCGAGCCACTGTCTGCAAGGTGATCTCTGCTCAGCTCGGTGTTTCCGACAGCCCCGCGAGCGGCTCGACTACCTGGCCTCGATGAAGAGTGCGACGGCCATGACGACCACCACGACCACTGCTAAGAGGAGCAGCAAGCGTCCAGTACTTCGGCTCTGGGCTCCCTCGGCAACTTGTCCAGCCGCCTTCGGCATGCTCATCGAGTCATGGCTCCGTTGGGCCGGGTCCACAAAGCGGAGGCGGGCGATTGCTGTCGCCGCGACCCACCCGACCGCTGTCGTAGCCAAGGGGAGAAAGATGAGGAAGAGCATCGCCACGTTGGAGAACGACTCGCTCACGCCCCCGGCCACCCCTGCCCCCGGGTCACGCTGTCCTCCGTCGATCGCCACCACCGCGATCGTCGAGATGAAGAACATGGCCAGCCCGGCACTGGCGCCGGCCAGTCGAGCGGCGCGCCGGCCCACAGAGGCGCTCTTGCTGCGCCACGCGCCACCCACCCCCACGACCAATGGCACCCCGATCAACACTGCCGGCCCGGACCACGCACCCACCGAATAGATCGGGCTGATGATGCCTTGCCACGTGAATCCAGAAACCACCAACCACGCTGCCGCGACGAAGAGGCCCCCAACCAGCCCCAGACGGGCCACACCGGGCCGGCGTAGCTGCACGTTCACTGCGATGAGGGAACCCATCACGAGGGCGGCCAGTATCGCCAGCATGACCCAGTTCCACGGGTTGGTGGCCAGCCCGAAGTGGACAAACCCAATGCCAAACACGACGGCGCTGCCCAGCACAACGGCTCCCAGTGCCGCCATCGGTCCGACCGGCCCCCATGGTGGCAGCAGCACGACGCCGGCCACGCATCCGAGAGCGAAGCGCCACCGCCCCGAACGACCTTCGATCCGGTCCAACTCGCCGAGCATCGCCTGGCCCCAATCGACCCGGTCGGCGGGGAGCAGTCCGACCGCCCATTGCAACAACCGGAGCGGACCGTCGCGTCGTACCGTCTGCGTGTCTGGAGGTGGGTGCTCGCGGCTCCACAACACCGCCCCTGCGCCACTCAGCAGCAAGATTGCGAGGACCGAGGGCCGACCCCCGCCAATCAGCAGCAACATTGCCAGAACCGGGCCACTACGCCTCGCTCAAACCCAAGCGCTGGCGCGCCACGGACCGTTCGGCCCGGGCGGCGTCGAGCGTCGCCACGTACTCCCGCCCCGTCGGGGTGAGTCGATACAGGTGTCGGGGCGGCCGGCCGGGTGGACCTGGTTCCCAGGACGTTTCGAGCACTTCACGGTCGGCCAGTCGGATCAGGATGGGATAGAGCGAACCCGACTTCAGGTGGACTTCGGTGGCCAGGTCGTAGCCGTAGCGCCACTGCGCCGGATCAGCAGCCAATGCCTGGAGGACTCTGATCACCTGCGGAGAGGGACGCCGTGAACGGGACACGGCCATAACGCTACCTATATAGTGATTATTGTCAAGCGCCGGACGCGTTGCGACCCGCACCAACCTGTCGGCGTATCCCCATGGTGATGGCTGCTTGGTGGTGACACCCCTTCCCGGCGTTCGGGGCGAGTAAAGGATGCTTGACATCCGTTGGTAGTCAAGGTACCTTTACGTCATGAGAAACAGGGTGCGAGAGATGCGCTCGATGCGGAGTCTGTCCCAAGCTGACCTTGCAGCTGCCCTCGGTGTCTCGCGTCAAACGGTCATCTCCATCGAGGGCGGTCGGTACTCTCCTTCCCTCCCCTTGGCGTTTCAGATTGCCCGATTCTTTGACTCGACCGTCGATGAAATGTTCGATGCTTCACAGGAGGTGCGCACATGATTACGACCAGGCATCCACGACTCCGAGCGCCAGCAGCCACGGTAGTTCTCGGCTCGGCCATTGCCCTCGGTGCCTGGATCGGCACTGGTTGGGGAGCCGCCCTCGCCGTCGAACTTCTGACAATCATCGGTGCCTGCGGATACTTTCTGCTCGGCGGCAGGGACAGCGACGTTGGAGCTCTGTTCGGCTCCAGGCCGGACGAACGTCAGAAGAGCATCGAAATGCGAGCCACTGCGCTTACCGGAAACGTAATGGTCCTAGTGGCGATCGGTGGAGTCGTAATTGCCACCGCAATAGGAAAGTCGGCGTGGCCCTTCTTTCTCTTTTGCTTTGTCGGAGCAGCGACATTCTTGGTCGGGCTTGTTATCTACCGAGATCGGTAAGAAACAGCGTCGAATAAGTGCCGCTTGGTGGCACCCCAACCTGATGCGATGAAGGGGCGGGGCCTCCGCCCCTCGTGAGATCCGAGCATGCTCGGTCTTGCAAAAGACAACCTCGAAAGAGGAGGAGGCCCCTATGGGACAGTACGTCGGAATCGACCTGCATCGACGCAGCACCACCATCGTCCGGATGGCAGAAGACGGCGAGGTGCTCGGCACCGAACGCTTCGTCAGCCAGCCCTTCGAGCTCGCCCAGGCCATGGCGGCCGCCGGGCCCGAGCCCGAGGTGGTGCTCGAATCCACCTATGGCTGGTACTGGGCGGCCGATGTCCTCCAAGACCTCGGCGCCCATGTGCACCTCGCCCATGCGCTCGGCAACAACTGGGGGAACCGACGGGTCAAGAACGACGTGCGCGACGCCCAGGACCTCGCCGCCATGTTGGCCCTCGGGCGTCTGGCCGAGGGCTGGATCGCGCCGCCCGAGGTCCGAGAGCGGCGCGAGCTGGTGCGTTGTCGCTATTCGCTCATCGCGCACCGGACCAGTGCCAAGGCCCAGATTCACGGGGTCATGGCCAAGAACGGGATCCTGCCCGTCGTCGGCGAGCTGTGGGGACCGACCGGTCAGGCCCAGCTCGACCGTCTCGAGCTCCCCGAGGCCTATGCGATCCGCCTCGATTCGCTGCGCAACCTGCTCGACGTCTACGAGGCGGCCATCGCCGAGCTCGACGCGCACATCCACGCCGAGCTCAAGGCCGACCCCGGCTATCAAGCCGTCATGACCCTGCCCGGGGTGGGCAAAGTCATCGCGGCGATCTTCGTGGCCGAGATCGGCGACATCACCCGCTTCGGCTCGGCCAAGAAGCTGTGCAGCTGGGCCGGGCTCACCCCCAAGCACCGCGAGTCCGACCAGGTCGTCCACCGCGGAGAGATCACCAAACAGGGCTCACCGCTGGTCCGCTGGGCGGCCATCGAGGCCGTGGGCAACTACCGGGCCAAAGGCAACGAGAAGCTGCGCGCCGACGACAAACGCATCGCCGAGCACGCAGGCAAGTACAAGGCCCGTGTCGCGGTGGCCCGCAAGCTCTTGACCCTTGTCTTCTACGCGATGCGTGACGGAGAGGTCCGATGCCTCGAGACCGCCGCCTGAGTCTCGGCCACGGACCGACGCGAGCTCGACTCACGCCGTGGCCCACCGACTCCGGTGTGGCCGTCGTTTCTGATTGAGCCCGTCGGGACGTGGCCGAACCCCATCATGTGCGGAGATCGACGAATGAATGGCTGGCTGCCCACGGAGCGTGACAGAACCCCTCGAGCAGTGATGGGAACCCGCAGCACCACATAGGCGTCCTCGAAGAGGATGCGCCGCTCGCCGCCGGCGTCAACGCCAAGCCTTCGGCGGGCATCGCCCGACGTTGACCCCGACGTCTCGCTGGCGCGCGCTTTCGTGCAGGACGCCGATGGGTGGATCAGGAACGATCGACAGAAAACGCCTCTTGATCCGGCCCCGCCCCTTCATGTACGGCGTTTGGGGACACCTCGACCGCACCCCATTCCCATTGGAATGAGGGCATCCTCCTTTCGGGCGCAGTCGTCTGGCAGTCCGGCGTGAAGTCCCTGGACTACCTCGACCCCTACAACCTGATCGCCTGGCAGGATGAGCGCATGGCTGACAATGGCGCATACGACAAGGCACTCCTGCACCTCCAAGAGGAGCTGGTGAAGATGCAACTGTGGGTCCGCAAGGAGGGTCAGCGGGTCGTCATCGTGATCGAGGGTCGCGATGCCGCTGGCAAAGGTGGCGTGATCAAGCGCATTACCGACTACCTCAATCCCCGATGGTGCCGGATCGCTGCCCTCCCGGCCCCGAGCGACCGTGAAGAGGGCCAGTGGTACTTTCAGCGCTACATCGCCCACCTTCCCGCCGGAGGGGAGATCGTCCTGTTCGACCGCAGCTGGTACAACCGGGCCGGGGTAGAGCGGGTGATGGGTTTCTGTACAGATGAGGAGTACCACCGCTTCCTCCGGCAGTGCCCGGCTTTCGAGCGGATGCTGATCGACGACGGCATCATCCTGCTCAAGTACTGGTTCTCCGTGAGCGACGAGGAACAGGAGCGGCGGTTCAAAGAGCGTGTCAACGCGCCCCTGAAGCGCTGGAAGCTCAGCGAGATGGACCTCGAGGGCCGCAACCGCTGGGTCGCGTACTCCAAGGCCAAGGACGAGATGTTCGCCCACTGCGACCTGCCGGACTCCCCTTGGTACGAGATCGAGGCGGACGACAAGAAGCGGGCCCGGCTCAACTGCATCGCTCACCTCCTATCTGTCGTGCCCTACGACGCCCGCGAGGCTCCGAAGGTCAAGCTTCCCCGCCGCCCGCCCGTCGGGGATTATCGGCGACCCCCACGCGACCGGTACCACTACGTCCCCGACTACTCCGCGACGATCACTTAAAGGAAATAGAGGACTGGGGTGCATCCCCGTCGCAGGGTGGCACCCCATCCCGGCGATCTGGGATACCTTCCTGACTCGAAGGAGAAGCTGCCATGGGCCGTATCGTCGTTATGAATCATGTGACCCTGGATGGGGTCATGCAGGGTCCGGGGCGCCACGATGAGGACACCCGAGGAGGATTCACCCAGGGCGGTTGGGGCCAACGGTCGACCGAGCCAGGCGATGCGGCGGGTACGGCGATGGGCGAGCGAATGGCCGCGGGAGGCGGGCTGACCGGGTGGTTGTTCGGCAAGTGGACATACGAGCACCTGCTGTCTTATTGGAATAGGCAGCCCGATAGCCCCTTCACACCCGCGCTCAACGACACGCCCAAATATGTGGTTTCGACTTCACTCACCGAACCACTCGCGTGGCCCAATTCGACGTTGTTGCGTGAAGACATCCTCAACGCAGTTGGCACCCTCAAGGCTCGGTCCAATGGGGTGCTGGCGATCATGGAGGGCAGTGGTCAGTTGATCAGCTCGCTGATGGCGGTTGACCTGATCGACGAATACTTGCTGATGATCCACCCGTTAGTGCTCGGCGCTGGGCGGCGACTGTTCCCCGAAGGTGTCGAAGTGAAGTTGCGCCTTACCGACAGCGTGGCGACGCCAAGCGGCGTGGTCGTAGCGACCTATGAGCCTTCATGGGACAATGCGTGAGGAAGTCTTCTCTTGGTCATGTCAGGCCACCAGACCGCCCGAGCAACCGGTACTGCGCTAGAGATGCGTGTAGGTCACATCAAAGTCATGTTCCCATGTAGCGCCATCGAACGACTTTTCCCAGCGCGCCACAATCTTCTTTCCATTCGGACTCACTTGGCCTTCAAAACGCTGGGAGAACCCGGGATAGTCGCGCCATAACCGCCAGGTTCCCTCAGTGAAGCTCATCTCATAAATCCGCGACACACCACGGCTGTCGGAGTAGAGGACCTTGAAGTCGGGGTCGGCTTCGTCCCGGCCGATCGCCCAGCGTGCCGACGGAGGAGTCCCGGGCTGCTCGCTCTGGCGCATGACCAGAACGGCTCCGTCTTCAATCCACTCAAAGGTCACGTGCCCGTGAGCCGTGTCTTCGCGACTTGGTAGGAAGGGTGCATTCGACAGCTCCATGTCCCACTCACCCGAGAGGAACTCGAGACCGACAAGTGCCGGGTTGTGTTCGGGCTGGTCTTTCACCGATTCGCCCCCTTCGTTAGTGCGCAGAACCTACCGTGTGGCCCTGAATGATTGCCCTACCGAACTAGCGTTCAGGGCTACCCCTGGCCTAGCCGCCAAGGCGTCCTAGTCGTGTATTCGTAGCTGCTTCAGCCGGTACTGACTATGCGGTACAGGGTTGGGTGCATCGGCCATCGCAGTCCGGTGGCGGATTCTCGAAAGCCTTCGCTTTGAATCGCCACGGTGAACTCTTCGGCGCTTTGCCAATGGGCAATGTTTACGAATTGAAAGTCGGCACCAGGCGAAGTCGCCTGGTGGAGGGCAGTGTCAAGATGCGCTGGGAGAGTCTGCAGATAGTCCCGCGTTCTCTCCCATGCAGCGATGAACTTCACTGCGTCGGAGTCGGGGACCTCGAAGATGTTGATCAGCACCACTGCATCAGCCACAGGATCCTCCTCTTGTTGAATATGAGAGGGAGGCTAGTTCCGCCCCCAGGAGTATCACCATGCTGCCGTCTGGTGGTACCCGAGACCGGCGAACTGGGGCAGGGCTAAAACTCGGTCTCTGGCAGAACTTCTGGTCAAGAAAGCAACGCAGCCACAGCGGAAACATAGAGCGTGGGCAGTCCGGTGATGGTCCCTTCGCTGCGCATCTGTGGCTCCCACACGGCGTCTGCCAACAGGTCGCTTATGACGAAGGCGCTCGCAACCTGCACAGATCGGCACCTTGCGACCGAAAAGAAGGCCGCAGCCTCCATCTCGACGCATACGACACCTTCTTGTTGGTAGTGGCGAGCCTCCTCGGCCGTCTCTCGGTAGGGCGTATCGATAGTCCATGCGCAGCCCGTGGTATACGTGACATCCCGCCTGGCAAACTCGTCGGCCATTCGCTTCGTAAGCTCCGGCGAGGCCCAGGCGTACTTGCCTGGTGGCACGTAATGATGTGAGACGCCCTCATCTCGGATCGCCCGTTCGCACAGAACGATGTCACCTGCCCGGCAGGTCTTCTGAAGCCCGCCCGCTGTCCCGATTGAAATGAACTTGGCTGTACCAAGCGCAATGAAATCCTCCATGAGGAGGGAGGCCACCGGCGAACCAAATCCGAACCCGCCCAGAACTACCACACGGTGGTTGGTACTCGGAAGGGTGAAGATACCTCGAAAGGTGGGATTCGAAAAGTCAACGACAAGATCCTCAACTGACCGGCTGTACTCAAGAATCTGCGGCTGATAGCAGACGACGATGCCTTCGGGCGGTACAAACCCATCGAGGAGTCCGCTCTCTCAAACGTAATTGATGTTGTCTTCAGGATGGAAGAAAGCATCGAAAGCGTGCTTTCCCGGTACGTTCGGGTATGTCGATCCTTCGCTATCGGCCACACCAAACATTTTCGCATTTGATGTGAGAGTCTCGCTGGCCAACTCCTCCTACGTGTTGCGAGATACAGCATTCTCCAGGGCCACTCTCAAGCCAGTCCGGCAAAGGTGGCTCCATCCCGGCAGCGAGCTGGCGCACCCAGCCGGCCGCTATCTGCCTGTGCGCTCCTGATGCTTGCACCCCGGCCAACAGCAGGGCCGACGCTGGCCTTCCTCGAGTTCCTCCTGAGTCCGGCGAATGCGGCGTTCTCGGGTCGCAGATGAACTCGTTGCGGGCCAGAGGTGCGATGTCCTCCCAGGCATCTAGAGCCGTGGAGTTGGCAATCAGCGCCTTACGCAGGTCTCCGGGAAGCTTGTGCACCGTCCCACCGTGCACTCGCGGGTTACTCACTCCATCAACCTTCGGGAAGAGCGGCAAAGTCACGCTTGGCCTGCCGATACCACCCCATGCCCTTGATTGGGTTCTTCCACCGGCCCTTCATGTCCTTCAAGGCACTCTCGTGCGTCGTGTCTCCGTTTGCGACCATCTCCTTGAGATGACGATCTTGCGCCTTGATGACCTCGTCTGCGGTCATGCCTTGGTGCGGAGAATCGCACGGGCCACCGAGTTGCTGACACGTCATGGTCTTCATCATCCTTGTTTCCTTTCTCGGCGTTGAACTGTCACTTGGAACGACGACAACGTGGTCCGAGCGGCATCAACCTCTGGACTTCGCTCGGACACGAACTATGTCCATGGTCGCCAGCACATCCGGGTCGGCGATCAGTTCGACCTCGCGCACCAGGCCCGCCTCAACGTGGAATACGAATGCCACCTTGGTCGACCCCGGCATGGATCCACGCCGCACCCAGGTCACCGTCGATGGTGACCGGTGCCGCCCCCCGCGCGCCGTTAAAGCGAGCAGCCACGGCGGCTGCGCCGTATAGACGGGTTCGGTGCCCATCTTCTGGCCGACCAGGTCGGCACGCATGTATGCGTCGGGCGCGAGCAGCGAGAGCAAGGTCGCTGAGATCCCCACCGCGGGCTGCAGCGAGGAACGCGTCGACGACCCGGCTGGCTCTCGGCGCGCGACAGCCTGCGATGCGGCCGGCTCCGGCACGCCCTGCACCTTGCGGCGCGCCCGGCTCGCCAGCTGGCGCACGGCGGTACCCGAGCGCCCCATGACAGCGCTGATCTCGTCGAAGGGATACCCGAACACGTCGTGCAGGACAAACGCCGCCCTCTCGGCCGGCGCCAGGGCATCGAGGACGACCTGCATCGCGTCGCCCGTCTTCTCGGCGAGCAACGCGTCGGCCTCCGGATCGACCGGAGCGGCCTCGGCGGGCACCTCGGCTTCGACCACCGACCTGGTACGCCGCTTGCGCAGCTGGTCAAGGCACAGCCGCGTCACGACGGTCGTGAGCCAGGCGGGTAGGTCGTCGATGCCGTCGGTGCGGGAGAGCCGAAGCCAGGCTCTCCTGTAGTACGTCGTCCGCATCGGCCTCTGACCCCAGTATCCGGATGGCGATCGCGATCAACCGGGGCCGCTCGGCGTCGAAATCTGTCACGTCCATCGTGGTCACACCATATTGACGCAGGGCACGCCCAGAATGTGACTGCCACGCTCACGCTCGGAAAGATCCCTGGTGACAAGAACAACGCGGCTCGCGCCACTCGGGGCGAAGGGGTAGCCCCGAGGTGCAGAAGCGTCCCACGATTCCGGCAGCGTACGGGGGCAGCCCTTACCAGCGTGAGGTTGGATCTACCTCGACCACGGGTAGATATGTCCGATGGCAGTACATCTCAACCGGGCGACCGAGGACTGGAGGCCAGGCAATGGCTGCACGCAGCAACCAGACGAGCTTCACCTACCCGATCTACATTCAGGCCACGCCCGAGCAGGTCTGGCAGGGCCTCACCGACCCCGCCCTCATGAAGCGCTATTGGCGGCACCAAAGGGCTGGTGAGAAGACCTTTCAATCGGACTGGAAGAAGGGCTCCACCTACGACATGGCGCACGAGGAGGTCGGGCTTGTCGTGAGCGACCCCGAACAGGTGGTTCTTGAGTCCGATCCCTACTGCAGGCTGGCCTACACCTGGCACACGATTACGCCCGAATGGGCCGCCGAGGTCGGGATGGACGAAGCCACCGCTGACGCGTGGCGGGCTGAGCCCCGCTCCAAGGTGGCCTTCGACATTGAGGACGTCGGGCACGGGGTGGTAAAGCTCACGGTTGTCCACGACGGATTCGAGCCCGGCAGCGATGTTCTCCAAGCCATCTCCGAGGGCTGGCCTGCCGTTCTTTCCAGTCTCAAAACCCTCCTTGAGATTGATTCGACGCTGCGGACCTCATAGGGGTGCGCCGCCGGAGCGGGGAGCACTTGGTCACGGATGGCCAATCGCCCTCGAAGCCAAAGCGCCACTGAGGACGAGAGGAACCCAATGGCTGAGACATCGGAAGAGTACAACGCCAAAGTGATCGGTGAATTCCGGGCCAACAGCGGACGACTCGGTGGCATGTGGGAGGAAACGCCGCTTCTGTTGCTCCACCACACCGGAGCGATCTCCGGAGTTAGCCGCGTCAAACCAGTCGCGTACCTGCCCGACGATGGGCGCTACTTCATCTGGGCCGCGAACGGAGGAGCGCCGAAACATCCAGCCTGGTATCGCAACCTTTAGGAGCACCCGGTCACGAGGATCGAGGTCAGTAGCGAGACAATTGACGTCGTTGCAGAGGAGGCCACCGGCGACGAGCGCGACCGCCTCTTCGCGAGAGCAGCTGAGCGCTATCCGCAGCTCGCAGACATCGCGCGAAAGACCGAGCGCATTATCCCCTTGATGGTCCTCACGCCCAGACCGAGCTCCTAGGGTTTCGGGCAGCGGCTCACAGTCGGTTTCGGTGTATCTGTCCGGGCCGAGTGTGCCGGAGTGTCCCACTGTCCCGGCCGATTGGGATACCCCGGAACCCGCCCTGCGCCTCACAACATTCCCCTCCTGGAACTCGCGGAGGGAGCGTTGGGGCCTTCGTCGTTTCGTTCTTGGCGGTCATCGGGATGCCCGAATCGAGTCATCCTGGGATTCACCGCTGCTCATGTTGATGCGGCGCCCCCAGAAGACGAGCCAGAGCGCGAACACGAACTCACCCATGCCAGTGATCGCCGAGACATCCGACGAGGAGCCCCTGACGATCACGCGGATAACGGTGTCGAACACGTAGCCCATTCCGGCGAAGGCAAGAAGAAGGCCCAGCAGCTTTGGGACAAAGCCCGACCTGTAAGCCAGGTAGGCGAGGGCAAACAGACTCAGGCCGAAGAGGACGAGCGCGGCATCCCAGATGTTGGTGAATGAGTTGATGTGAGCAAGCGCTTGAGTGTGCAGACGGAGCGCTCCGATCAGCTGGCTGATGGCGACCGTGAACACCGCTGCGTACGCGGTTCGGAGCCACGCCGCCAACTTCGACAGTGCGGCATTCACGGGCTTGAACACTCGGTAGAGCGCCCACGCCACGACGACATCGAGGACCGCCACCAGGTACAGGCACAGGATGCCGAAGCCGAACATGCTCTCGTGGTCCGAGACGTTCTTGGCTGTCCGCGCAGCATTCCCCGGAACCACGAGCCCCTTCACGGCAACGAGGTAGCCAAAGGCCGAAAGCACCGACATGGCCAAGAGTCCGACTCCCGCAGTGGTACTGGCGGTGCGAATCGGGTGGTTCGTCTCGGCGCCCACTTGGAGGGCTTGGGCGGGTGCGGGCCTGAGGTCGTGAGCCGCCACAGCCATCGCGCCGACGCCGAGGGAGGCGGTTCTCGGGTCCGTGGGCCGGGTGAGCGTTGCGTTCATCATGGTCTCTCCGATGGTCTGTACTTACGTTGTAAGTCATCCTATACTTACGACGTAAGGGAGTCAAGGCGTACGTAGTGAGGAGGCAAGCAGATGTCCCCGAAGGCCCAGCCGGCCACGAAGGCCCGAATCCCGCTGAGTAGGGAGAGAGTCCTGCTTGCTGCAGTCGCCTTCGCCGACGAGAGCGGGATCGCAGCGCTCAGTATGCGCAAACTGGGTGAAGCCGTGGGTGTCGAAGCCATGTCGCTGTACAACCATGTGGCCAACAAGGACCAGCTCCTCGACGGCATGGTCGACCTGGTCTTCGGCGAGATCGAGCTGCCCGCGGGTGGAGCCGACTGGAAGACGGCGATGCGTGAGCGGGCGCAATCCGCCCGAGAGGCGCTGCGGCGTCACCCGTGGGCGATCGCCCTGATGTCGACACGGACCTCACCCGGCCCCGCCACGCTGAGCCACCATGACGCCGTCATCGGAAGCCTGCGTGCAGGGGGCTTCTCGATCCCGCTGGCCGCCCACGCGTTCTCCGCCCTCGACAGCTACATCTACGGCTTCGCGCTTCAAGAAGCCACTTTGCCCCTCGGCGATACCCAAGAGGAGACGGCGGAGGTGGCAACGATGATGATGGCGCAGGTCCCCGCGGATCAGTACCCCCACCTCACCGAGTTCACAGTCGAGCACGTCTTGCGGCCCGGTTATGACTACGGCAGCGAGTTCGGATTCGGACTGGACCTGATCCTCGACGGCCTCGAGCGAGCCCGCGACTCCATCTGAATCCTCCACCTGTCCCACCTCGGGGCACCTCTTACCCGCCTTCGGGAGTGATCGGTCCGCCGCCAGCCATCCCATGGCCCTCCTGATCCGCCCTTGACAAACTTACGTCGTAAGTCTACGCTACTTACAACGTAAGTCACGACCGGAGGGACCATGAAGACAGCAACGCTGGACCGATCGATGCAACAGACACATGCGACAACCGTGGCGGCCGAGGCCTCTCCGACGCCACGCACGACATCGGTCACAAGGACCGCAGTCCTTGTCGGAATTTGCTTCATCACCGCCACCTTCACCTTCGCAGTCGGCAACGCGCTCATCCACTCCTATTTCTCGAGCGCAACCGCACACAGCGCCCTCATCGCCGGCGTGTTCCTTCTGGGATGCTGCGGCCTCGCAGTCGCCACCAACGGCGCGGCCATGCGGCGAGTACTCACCCCGTATGCACCGATTCGCTCGCAGGCCTACTTCGTCCTCAGGGTCACGGAGTGCCTCACGCTGGCGGCAGTAGGCGTGTACTTCCTGACCAGCCACGCGCAGTGGAATGCGTACGTGCTCGCGATCTACGCGGTGTCTGGCATGGCGGGCCTCGTTCTCTCGTCTGCCTTGCTGACATCGAGGATTGTGGCCAAGAACCTGTCCATGCTGGGTGTCGTCGGCTACCCGATCTTCTTGGTGGGAAGCATCCTGGCCATGTTCAACCTGATCGACGTTACCCACGGCGCAGGGATGCTGGCGCTGGTCCTCGGCGGCCTCTTCGAGCTGATCTTGCCGATCTGGCTCTTCACCAAGGGATTCACTTTCAATCAGATCGAGCGCTGATCGAACTCCCTCAACCCCGGAGAGACGCCTTCTCCGGTCGCAACCTCTGTTCCTCACGTCGTCAGCCCAAGCTGCATTTCACCTAATCCACAAAAGGAGCCATCGTGTCCGCGTCTACCCCCTATCCCATCCAGCTGGAGTTCCACGCCGACCGCCGCATCACTCGGTGGCGGCCCTTCGTGCAGTGGCTACTGGCCATCCCGCACCTGATGATCGCCTGGACACTGCGCTCCCTGCGCCAGGTTCTGACCCTGCTCAGCCTTTTCCTGGTGCTCTTCACCAAGCGCATCCCGAGGCCGATCTTCGATGCCATCGTCATGACCTACCGCTATGAATGGCGGGCCATGAGCTACGCCTTGTTCATGCACGAGGACTACCCCCCGTTCGATTTCGACCTCTCATCCGAGGACGACGGGATGGAATCGCACACATCTCTGCGTCTGATCTACCCCGAGCACCTCGAGCGGTGGAAGCCGTTGTACAAGTGGTTCCTCGCTATTCCCCAGTACTTCGTTCTGGCCGCCTTCTTCGTGGCCGCGTGCGTGGGCATAGTCGTCGGGTCGTTCGCCGTGCTCGTCACCGGACAGTACCCCGACGTGATCCGAGACTTCCTTGTCGATGCCTACCGCTACGCGCTCCGAGTCGAGGCTTACGTCGGCCTCCTCACCGATCGGTACCCGCCGTTCAGCCTTGCCGCCTGAACGGACATCGCCGATGTCTGAGCTGGAAATGACCCGAAACCGAGCATCGAACAGAAGCCGACTCCAGACCCGCGACACTGTCCCAATCGGGCCGTACGGGGGCGGTGGCAACGCAGATCAAGCGGCACCAAAATTGGTCATCCGTTCCGCCGCCGGAGCCTCAAACTCATATTCGGTGAGTCGAGCCGGCGCGCAGAGTCTTCAACACCAGAAGCCGCCGGTGTTCTTGTCATAGTCCTGTCCATAAACGCGAACGGAACCGGTTGGATCGCTCTCCAGGTCAGAGCCTTGTCGGTAGATCGTCCTGCATGGAGTGGACTGCTTGCTGCGCGTTAGCAGTGAGTCCGATTCGGCCGCTCTCGCACCTCTCCAGTAGGACTTTTTGCATTTTGACAGACCGGCCTGCCCATCACCGTCCAGAATCGCCACGCTGAAGTCCGTGCAGCAGTCTACGTGAACGTTCGCCCGGGCGTTTGGCAGGTCACGGTGTCACTCGGGCGTGACCCGGCGACGCACCGCTACCGGTATGCAGCGGCGACGGATTTGGCCTTGCCCACTCGGTCGGCCGGGGACGGAGTGCGTCTCACCCGGCGGGCAACGTCATCAGCGTGTGGTCCAGATCGTGCAGGAGATCATCAATCGTCTCGAGTCCCACACTGAGTCTCACCAGGTCACCGGGCACTTCATTGCTCGTACCGGAAGTGCTGGCATGGGTCATCCGGGCCGGATGCTCGATCAGGCTTTCCACGGCGCCGAGACTCTCGGCCAAGGTGAAGATACGGGTCCGAGAGCAGACATCGACGGCAGCGTGTTCCCCGCCGTGCACGGTGAAACTGACCATGCCGCCGAAGGCCCGCATCTGCGCCTGGGCGACTCGGTGACCCGGGTGGTCGGCAAGCGACGGATGGTGCACCTGTTTGACTGCCGCATGGCCGCGTAGGAACTCGACTATGGCTAGAGCATTCGCGCAGTGCCGTTCCATCCGTATGCCCAACGTCTTGACCCCGCGCTGCACGAGGAAGCAGTCGAAGGGCCCGGGAACGCCGCCGGTCGCATTCTGAAGGAAACCAAGTCGAGCTGCGATGCCCTCGTCGCAGGTCGCGGCAAAGCCCCCGACGACGTCGGAGTGACCACCGAGGTACTTGGTGGTCGAGTGGACGACGATGTCGGCTCCTAGGTCGAGAGGTTGCTGTATCCAGGGCGTGGCAAAGGTGTTGTCGACGACGACAAGGGCTCCGCGACTGTGCGCAGCGGCGGATACCGCGGCGATATCGATGACGTGGAGCAACGGATTTGTAGGTGATTCGAGCCACACCATGCGCGTCGCGGGTCGCCACACTTCATCCATTTCGGAAAGGTCAACGGTGTCGATCACCAGCCCGGCCGGGCGATGGATCGCGGTGGCCAATCGGTACGTTCCTCCGTAGCTGTCGGTCTGCATGACGAGATGGTCGCCCGGGCTCAAGAGGCGCATCACTGCGTCCTCGGCCGCCAGGCCGCTGGCGAAGGCGAACCCGAAGTCCGCCCCTTCGAGCAGCGCCAGGTGCCGCTCGAGGCTTGCGCGGGACGGGTTACCCGATCTGGCGTACTCAAAGCCGCGATGCTGGCCGACGGCGTCCTGTTGGAAGGTGGAGGAAAGGTAGACAGGGGTGTTGACCGCTCCCGTGGCGGCGTCAGGGGATTCGCCGCCGTGCACCGCGTTGGTCTCGAACCCGAGTCCCTCGAGGTCGGGCTGACCCGTCATCCTGACCTCACCGCGCTCCCGTCGCCAGAATCGCCAGCACGTCGGAGCGGGTGATGACTCCGACCGGGTGGCCTCGATCGAGGACGAGCAGAGCCGGCGCTCCCTCCAACTTTCCCACGGCCACCTGAACCTGCTCTCCTGCCCCTATGGTCGGTAGCGGGTTGCCCATGACGTCACCCACGAGGCGATCCAGCATGGACGAGTCAGCGAATGCCGAATCCATGAGTTCGCGCTCGGTGACACCTCCCACAACCTCGGCCAGGACCACCGGCGGTTCATGTTTGATCACGGGCATCTGGCTCACGCCGTACTCGCGGAGGATGGCGATGGCCTCTCGGACGGTCTCGTCAGGATGTGCGTGGACAAGCATCGGAAGTGACGCATCGCGGGCCGCCAATATGTCGTCAACCGTCGGCCCAGCATCGTGTATGAATCCGTAGTCGGTCATCCACGCGTCGTTGTAGATCTTCGAGAGATAGCCGCGCCCGGAATCGGGGACATGGACCACCATCACCGCGTCCGCTGGCAGGTCATATCCGGCGATCAGCGCGGCCGCGATGGCCGTTCCCCCTGATCCGCCGAGCAGGAGCCCCTCCTCCCGTGTGACCCGGCGGGCGGTGGCAAAGCTCTGTGCGTCCGAGACGGCGATCACCCGGTCCACCACCGAGGGGTCATATGTCGAGGGCCAGAAGTCCTCGCCGATCCCTTCGACCAGGTACGGCCGCCCCGACCCGCCCGAATAGACGGAACCCTCCGGGTCGGCGCCGATGATCTGGACCGAAGGATTTCGTTCCTTCAGGAAGCGACCAATGCCGGTGATGGTGCCTCCCGTTCCGATCCCGGCCACGAAGTGCGTCACACGTCCACGCGTCTGCTCCCAGATCTCCGGTCCGGCCGTCTCGTAGTGGGCCCGTGGATTTTGGGGGTTGTGATATTGGTCGGGCTTCCATGCCATGGGTACCTCGCCGGGCGAGGCGATCCGCGACCGAATAGTAGGAGTCGGGGTGGTCGGGCGGCACCGAGGTCGGACAGACAACGACCTCGGTGCCGTAGGCGCGCAGCAGGGCAATCTTGTCGGTGGCCACCTTGTCGGGACAGACGAAGATGCACTTGTATCCACGCCGGGCAGCGACGATGGCCAGTCCGACACCGGTATTGCCGCTTGTCGGTTCCACGATCGTGCCTCCGGGGTGAAGCTGACCGGCTTGCTCGGCCGCTTCGATCATGGAGAGTGCAATGCGGTCCTTTGATGATCCGCCCGGATTGAACATCTCGAGTTTGGCGACGAGGGTGCACTCCAAGCCAATGGCTGTTCGGTCCAGTCGCACCATCGGGGTACGACCGATCAATCCGGCCAAAGACTCAGCCACGTCCATCGGGGGTCCGGGATCGGTGACAGGACGTACGTCGACGCCGATCAGCGTGCGCGAGAGCTCCGGAGAGACCAGCTCGTCGGTGAAGAGTTCGATCGGCAAGCCAGCTCGGCGCAGACCGGCCGCAACGGCGGCCGAATCAGCCAGCGGTCCCCAGACGCCGATTCGACGCGGGATCCTCGCCCGGAGCGAGCCGACCAGAGCCTCGAGCGATTCGTCCAGCCCGAGTCGGTGCACGTGGCGGGATCGGTCCAGAAGTCGGGCCGGAGGCGGTGCACCGCCCACCACGACAAGGAGATCCATGCCGCCTCTTTACCACTTCCACCTGCCCCGCCGGCAGGGGGACGGGCCGGTCCAGGAGTTGGTGCAGAGTTCAGCGCCACATGATCGAGGTCTCATCACATTCCGCGGCTTCTCGCTGAGGATTGTGGACACTCAGGTCCGGCCTTCTGGGACACCCTGTACAGAGAGGTTCCACCTCTCTCAGCCACGGGTAGACCCATGGCGGTACACCGCACCGGCGCCGATGAAGTCGATCCAACCCTTCTGGCGCAGATCGTCGTGGCCACGAATGGTGGATCGCCGGGTTCGACCATCGCACGAGCATTCGCAACTGCGACATTGGGATTGTCACTCGACGACCTCTTCGACCAGCTGGTTCCTCTCGCCCGGATCGGCGGCTGAACCCGAGCTCCTTCGTTCAGCGAGGGTAAAACCCTGAGTATCCCCAGTAGCTGGCGTCATGTGCATGAACCTCCCCTCCGTGGGTCGATCGGTCTCGCTTTCTCACCCGATCCGCAGTACGTCTTGGACATCACGGTCGAAGAAGCGGATGCTGGTAGTGGCCCCGGCAGCGGACTCGCCTCGGGAGCCACTCAACGAAGGAGCACTCTCATGGCCAAGGTCCTCTGCGTCCTGTACCCAGACCCGGTCGACGGGTATCCGCCCACGTACGCGCGAGACGATATCCCGGTACTCCGTGCGCTATCCCGACGGGCAAACGCTCCCCAACCCCGAGTCAATCGACTTCACGCCCGGCCAGCTCCTCGGGAGCGTTTCTGGAGAACTGGGTCTGCGTCCGTTTCTCGAAGCGGCCGGCCACACGCTGGTCGTCACGTCCGACAAGGAAGGGCCCGACTCGGTCTTCGAGAGGGAGTTGCCCGATGCGGACATTGTCATCTCTCAGCCGTTCTGGCCGGCCTATCTGACCGCCGAGCTGATTGCCAAAGCCCCCAAGCTCAAGATGGCCATTACGGCCGGTATCGGTTCGGACCATGTCGACCTGAACGCCGCAATTGCCCGCGGCATCACCGTGGCCGAGGTGACCTTTTGCAACAGCATCAGCGTGGCCGAGCACGCCGTCATGCAGATTCTGGCGCTGGTCCGCAACTTTTTGCCGTCCCACGACTGGATCACCAGAGGCGGATGGAACATCGCCGACAGCGTGGAGCGGGCCTACGACCTCGAGGGCATGAACGTCGGAGTTCTCGCCGCCGGCCGAATCGGCCTGGCCGTGCTGCGCCGCCTGGCTCCTTTCGACGTGCGGCTGCACTACAGCGACAAGCGTCGCCTGACCCCCGAGCTGGAACATGAGCTCGCCTTGACGTTCCATCCGGACCCTCGCTCGCTGGCCCAGGTCGTTGATGTCCTTTCCATCCACAGCCCGCTGGTGCCCGAGACCTACTACCTGTTCGACGAAAAGTTGATTGGCTCCATGAAAAGGGGCTCCTACATCGTCAACACCGCCCGTGGCGCCATTATGGACCGCGACGCCGTCGTCGGAGCGCTCCAATCCGGGCAGCTGGCGGGCTACGCCGGCGACGTCTGGTACCCGCAACCGCCACCGGCCGATCACCCGTGGCGGACCATGCCCAACAACGCCATGACTCCCCACACCTCCGGCACTTCCCTCTCCGCCCAGGCTCGCTACGCGGCAGGTACTCGCGAAATTCTGGAGGCCTCCTTCGCGGGTCGGGCGATCCGTGAGGAGTATCTGATCGTCGACGGCGGCAAACTGGCCGGCGTCGGCGCAGCGTCCTACAGCGTGAGCGGGACCACGAGCCCCGGCAGCAGCGGACGGTAAACGGCCCGACCTGACCTCTCGTCCGCTACCTCAGTACTTCCCGCCTCCCGTCCCGGGCAGGAGAATGGCAACCAAACCATCCCCATGGGCGGCTATCCATTCGGAAATTTTCGGATCATGGCCTACGAGGAGGCAGACCTCGGGTGGCAGGCGCTTCGTAAGCCGATCCAACGACCGCCGCGGCACTACCCCTCCATCCCGCCCGCTGGATCGCATCGAACCTGGCCTCGATCTGCTCCATCCGGTCGGGATGGGTGAAGAGATACAGCTGATCCCTCTTGACTGCTTCGATGATCTGGTCGGCGACCGACTCGGCGCTCAACATCCCGGGTTCGGTGTCAAGGTCGTAGTCCGGCACAGGTTCATCACTCGGAAGGCCGATGCCGGTCGCCACCCTGCCGGGCATCACGACGGTCACCACGACACTGCCGCCAACCGCGCGCAGATCGCCGATAAGTGTCTCCGTGAGGGCCAGCAGGCCGTGCTTGCTGACGTTGTAGGGCGCGACTGCCCGGCCACGGGTTGACAACGGCCAACGACGCGACGTTCACGACGTGTCCGCCTCCTGGTTGGGCCATGAGCAACGGGATGAACGAGCGGACTCCGTGGATCGCGCCCCACAGGTTGACGCTGAGCACGCGGCGCCAGTCGTCCTGGCTGATGTCCCACGTCCGGCCGCCAGCAACGACGCCAGCGTTGTTGCAGAGGAGGTCGACTCGTCCGAAACGTTCGACGATGCGGGTCGCAAGCTCTTCGACCTCGATGGGGTCACTCACGTCGCACACCATCCCGACCACCTCAGACCCTCCCGTTCGCAGCGCGTTCGCCGCGCGTTCCGGCTCTGCCGGCTCGAGGCCGCTGAGCACCACCCGCATCCCGTGGCGGACCATTGCCCCCGCCATGGCAAGACCGATCCCTCGTCCGGCTCCGGTCACGACTCCGACCCTGCCGTCAAATTCCCTCATGCGTCCTCCCGAGCTCCATGCCGACCGATTCGGCCAGATCGTCGCGCGACGAGGACCTGATACGCGGCGAGAAGCGCGAAGCGCCACCGACATGGAGAAGGAAACGAATGCGCACAAGTCATTGTGCCGGCCTGCGTCGGCGACTAGCCGGGCCGACCGTGGACTGCCGTGACCTGCGTGTTGTTGGGCAGAAGCTCCGAGCTAGGCGAGCTTCGCGGCGTCGTCGAGCGGGCGCGGTCCGGATGGGGCTCGTTACTCTTTCGTGATGCCAGAGTTGAACCCAAATCGTGGCAGAGTCGGCCCTCCGCCGATCAACGTGCCGCCCTCAGGTGGTCATTGATCTGCTTGGCGCACTCGGCTGGGCTCTCGAACCAAGGTGCGTGCCCTCCGGCGACCTCGTGCAAGACGGAGCCGTGAATCTTCGCCACCGATGGACGCGCCTGTTGTGGCGAAAGGAATGGATCTCCCCGGCCCCAACAGAACAGCACGCGCGCTTCGATCTGGGCCAACTCGCGATCGCTCATCACGGTCTCGGGCCGGGGTCGACGGAACCTGTCAATGGCGTGCATCAGCGATGCCACCGTCTGCGGGTTGTCCTTCCTCATGCGGGCATGGCGCAAGGTGTCAACCAGCTCATCTGGCATGCTCTGCGCCGCGGCGGAGCTCGTTCCCTGGCCGAGTACCTGGCGGTACGTCGAGCGCGGGAGCGGCGTCGAGAGTACCGCGCGCCCGATCCCGGGCACGGTCAGAATTGAGAGCGGCATCTTCACCTTGACACCCGGCAGGGCGGCGCCGGGATCGCCGATAGCCACGAGTGAGGCGATCTTCCCCGGTCGTTCGGCGGCGTGCCAGAGAGCGAACATTCCGCCGAGTGAGTGACCGATGACGGACGGAGCCTCAAGATCGAGTGAATCGAAGAGATCGTCAAGAAGCCGGATGCTGTGCTCGCGCACGGACCCGACCCGATAGCTGAACGGGTCGGACAGTCCATGCCCTGGCAACTCGATGAGGTGTATGCGATAACCCTCGAGCTCGTGCAGCCAGGGGGCCCAAATCGCGGCAGCAAGACTCACGCCGTGGAGCAGCACGAGATCGGGTCCCGAACCAACCGAGAGGACCCGGAGGCGAAGGTTTGTGGAGTGAAGATCAACGAACATCTCGTCGCGCTCGATGTCGTAGTGGGCGAAGAGCATGTCTTCGGCAGTTCGAATCTTCTGTTCGACTGACACTATTGGCCTCCTCTCGGACCAGGCGATACCGGCAGTGCCGGAGCTACGCCCCGGTTTGTTCGGCTTCGAGCCACCTCGACAGGCGCTCGGGTGCCCCAACACCCGGCGTCTCGACCAAATCCGCGATGGTCACCGCAGCCAGCTCGGCACGCCAGGCCCGGTCGGCGCGGTCCATGAGCCGAGCGATCCCGCACGGCGTCCTGCAGGCCGCTCCCGTAAGTGGGACAGGCCCGCGCTGGCGGATCTCGGTGCATGTGAACAGTTGGCCGCGTCCCTCGACCGCTTCAAGCACTTCGGCGGCGGTGATCTCGGTGGCCGGCCTGGCGAGGCGGAAACCGCCGCGGGGCCCGCTGGTTGCCGTCAGTACCCCGGCGCGCACCAGCGAGTTCAAGACCTTGGCGAGATACGGGGCAGGTAGGTCGTAGAACTCGGCGAGACGACGGGTTGAAAGGGATCCGGAAGAGGGAACGGCTGCCAGCGTCCAGGTGCAGTGGAGCGCCCATTCCACACGTTCCGAGAGCTTCATATATCGATATTAACTATCCACGATATCGATGTCAATCGGCGGACGAGCCCTGTGGGGTCAGATGTGGACTTCGAGAAGGGCGTACTGCTCGTACGGCGATCGGTCTCCGATCTTCCGGGCCCGATGGAAATCCGCTCGACGAAGAGGGGGCATATCCGGAAGATGGCACTCGACTCGGTGACACGCTCAGTCCACGAGTCCTACGAGGTCGGGCTGCGGGCACTCCGCCGCTGTGGGCACCTCCTTCCACGGCCGCGTCTTCGTGGGTCTAGCATCTAGACCAATTGCAGCGGGGGTTCCGACGATGAGCACGCAGACGCTGACCCTTCTGTTCACCGACATCGTCGGGTCCACGGAGCAGTCGTCTCGTGTGGGGCCTGACGAGGCCGATCGGATGCGTCAGTCCCACTTCTCCTTGTTACGCCAAGCACTCTCGGCCGGAGAAGGGACCGAGGTGAAGAACCTGGGCGACGGCCTCATGGCCGTCTTCGGCAGCCCCTCGGAGGCGGTTGCCTGTGCCGTGGCCATGCAGCAGGCCATCGAGCAGAACAACCGGCGCTCGCCTCAACCTCTCGGACTACGAGTGGGGATGAGCTGTGGGGAGACGATGGTCGAAGACGGCGACTACTTCGGCGAGCCCGTGGTGGAGGCCTCGCGGATCTGCGCGCTGTGCGATGGGGGCCAGATCCTCGTCTCCGAATCAGTCCGGTCCATGGCGGGGCGGCGCTGCGCCCATCCCTTCAGCGAGGTCGGGCAACGCGAGCTGAAGGGTCTCCCCGATCCGGTCACCCTATGCGAAGTTGGATGGGCACCGGCGACCACAACCGCGGGGATCCCGTTACCCGACCGCTTGGAGTCGACGGGTGCCTCGCTGTTCGGATTCTTCGGGCGCCAACCGGAGAAGGAGCGCCTCCTCGAGGCAATCAAGAATGCCGCCGAAGGAACCCACTTGGTGGCGCTCCTCTCCGGCGAGCCGGGCATCGGCAAGACCTCGTTGTGCATGGAGGTGGCAAGGGCGACTTTCGACCTCGGCATACCTGTCCTGTACGGACGCTGCGACGAAGACCTCGTGGTGAGCTATCAGCCCTTCGCCGAGGCCCTGGCGCACCTCGTCGTCCACGCTCCGGACTCCCTCCTGGTCGAGCACGTCAGCGACAGCGGGGCGGCGCTCTCGACCATGGTGCCTGCGCTTTCCAAACGCCTACCCGAGCCGCCGGGAACGGAGAAGCCCGATCCCGACGCAGAGCGTTTTCGGCTCTTTGCCGCGGTCGTGAACCTCCTCTCGCTGGTGTCGGCTGACAGAGGCCTCCTCCTGATCCTCGACGACCTCCACTGGGCAGACAAGGCGAGCCTCCAACTTCTGCGCCACGTGGCCTCGTCGACACAGCTCCCGAAGGTGATGGTGATGGGGACGTATCGCCCGTCGGACCTGCATTCGGGGAGCGCGCTGTCGGACACCCTGGCCAGCCTGCGACGCGAGGCGAGCGCGGCGCGCATCGACCTCGTGGGACTCGAGGACCTCGAGATCGTCGAGATGATGGAGGTCTTTGCGGGGCACGAAATGGACCAAAGCGGTGTGGACCTCGGCCATGCGGTCCGCCAGGAGACCGAGGGGAATCCCTTCTTTGCCACCGAACTGCTCCGCCACTTGGGCGAGTCCGGCCTCGTCTACCAGAACGAGGCCGGCCGTTGGGTCGCCAGCGAGGACCTCTACGAGAAGGGTCTGCCCCAAAGCGTCCGCGAGGTCGTGGGACAGCGGGTCGACCGACTCGGTGAGGAGATGCGCCGTGTGCTCTCCCAGGCGGCCGTGATCGGACGCGACTTCGACATCAAGGTCCTCACGGCTGTGGTTGACGGCGACGAGGATGCCCTGCTCGACGTTATGGACGCCGCCGTCCGGGCGGGGCTTCTCGTCGAGGTCGAGGGAGCCGTTGAGTACTTCAGTTTCGCCCACGCCCTCACTCAACACACGCTCTACGAGGACCTGGGCGCCACGCGTCGGGCACGGGCGCATCGCAGGATCGCCGAGGTCCTCGAGGAGCTCGATGCCTCTGCTCCGGAGACGCGGGCCGCCGAGTTGGCGCGACATTTCGTGGCCGCCACCAAGGCAGCCGACGCGACGAAGGCACTCACCTATTCGAAGCTGGCCGGCGAGCAAGCCCTCGCGCACCTGGCTCCCGCCGACGCGCTCAGTTGGTTCAGCCAGGCGCTCGAACTCCTTCCCGAGGTGCCGCCCGACGAGCGCCTTCGCTGCGACCTTCTCATCGGGTTCGGTACCGCTCAGCGCCGCACCGGTGATCCTGCGCACCGCCAGACCCTCCTCGATGCCGCTGCCATCGCGGGCGTCCTCGGCGACCGCGACCGGCTCGTGGCCGCTGCACTGGCGAACAGTCGGGGCAGTATGAGCACGGCCGGCCAGGTCGATCACGAGAAGGCCAGCGTGCTCGAGCAGGCGATCGACGCGGTGGGTCCCGGCGACGGGCCCGAGCGGGCTCGCCTTCTGGCCGTTCTAGGAGCCGAGTTCACCTTCGGAACGGACCGAGGCCGGTCGTCATCAATTGTGGAGGAGGCGCTCGCCATGGCCCGCCGTCTCGACGATCCGCAGTGCTTCTTGCACGTCACGGGGACCGTCTATGTCGGCGACTATTCGCCCGAATCGGTGGGGGACCGGCTCTCCGATCTCAGCCTCGCCGTTTCGTTCGCCGAAGGTATGGGCGATCTCAAAGCCGGCTTCCAAGCAAATCTGAACCGTGCTGCTGCCTGCTTGCAAGCAGCCGACCGCTCGGGACTCGACCTTCATCTCGATGCAGCCGGCGCCTTGGCCGCACGACTGGGTGAGCCGTTCGAGTCATGGTCAACCATGGTCTGGGGATCGATGCACTCGCTCCTCGTCGGCGAAGTCGATCGCGCTGAACAGGAAGCCCAGACCGCATTGGCAATGGCGGGGCAGACTGTGCCGGAGGCGATGGCCACGTATGGCGCGCAACTCCTGGCGGTGTACCGCGTCCGAGGCGATTGGAACGCGCTCGCTGAGATGGCCGAGCTGATCGCTGCTGCAGCTTCTGCCAATCCTGGCCTGCCCGTTCTGCGAACCACTCTAGCCCGGTCATACTGCGATTTGGCCCGGGACGAAGAGGCGAAGGCCACTATCGACGACGACATATCCAACGGTTTCGCGCTGTTTCCTCATGATTTGACGTGGATGTCGTCCATGACGACCCTCTCGGAAATCTGCATTCATCTCGGACGCACCGACGGCGCCACGCTGCTGTACGACTGGTTGCGTCCATGGGAAGCGCAGGTTTCGACGATAGGCGTCACCACGCAAGGACCTGTCGCCTTCCATTTGGGCTCGTTGGCCGGGCTGCTGGGCCGCCTCGATGAAGCCGAGGGCTATTTCACCGAAGCCCTTGATGTCAGCCAAAAGCTAGGCTCCCCCTACTGGATCGCGCGCTCACAGTTCGCTTGGGCGCAGCTCGATCGGAAGGCTGGCTCGGACAAGGCTGGCAGAGCGGAGACGATGCTCGCGGACGCCCTGCATTCCGCCGAACGCCGTCGGTTCGGCGCGCTTGTCGAGCAGATCGATCGGATCCACACCTGAGAGCTTGCGCCCGATAACTGCGACTCCGAAACGGATGCGTCCAAGTTGTCGGGACCGGCGTTATATGGATCTGAAACCATTCCGATAACGGGTAAGGAGCGGGTCGGCGTGACTTCTGGTGGGCAAAAGCGGAGACCTAGAACTGGCCACGGACATCGACGATCACCTCACGCGTTGGCAGGTTGCTCTCGGTCAAGAGCGAGTTCGATCGATTCGTCCTTCGAGATCGCCCTCCCCGGCTGCGACGGCCTCGGCGAACACCTCCTCGCCTTTCGATATAATCGTCCTGACCTGGAAGGTAAGGCGAATGGCCAACGAGATCATGGCTGCAGTGCAGGCTTCCGAATTGTTCCGGGACCTTCCGCAGAAACAGCTGAAAAGAATCTGCGATGCCGGAAAGGAGATGTCGTTCCGGGCCGGTGCTGAAGTTGTGATCGAGGGCGAAGGTGCCGGACGGTTTTTCCTCATTCTTGACGGAACCGCCGAGGTCATTGCACATGGCGTGCACCGAGCGGAGTTGGGTCCGGGTGACGCCGTGGGCGAGCTCGCTTTGCTCGACGGGGGACCCCGATCGGCGACGGTAAGGGCAATTAGTGATCTCCGGACGTTCTCTCTTGCCAGCTGGAACTTTCGAACGTTCTTGGGCGAACCAGAGGTTATGAGTGCAGTGATAGGCGTACTGTGCCGACGACTGCGAAGTGCAGGGGCGTCAGCCGTAGAGTAGGACCCTGCGAATAGCGGGGCGGATACCAATCTGACTATGAAGCAATGGATTGGCATGACTGCGTGGTTCATACTCTGGCCTTCGAGCCAAAACCCCAGATTCGAACGGGACCTTCTTGGTCGACCTGGACTACATCGCACGATGGGTGCAACCCATTCAACCGGGTTGGCCCTCGTTTTGGGTTGTTCCCGCGACACTGATCTTCGTCTCCCGAGATCCCTTCGTGTGATCCAATAGACCTGGCTCTGGCCGGATTCACGGCGGATCCACGAGATCCAGAGTCGTCGTTCCCATTAGCTTTGCGGGATCATGGCTACAAGTCCCAGCTCGCTGATCCTGTTGCACGGCTTCGGATCCTCCTTCGACCACAACTGGCGTCAAACCGGTTGGGTCGACATCCTGGCTGACTTCGGCGTTACCGTTCCCGTCATCGACCTACCGGGTCACGGGTCGTCTTTGCCGCTGACGGATCCGGCGGACTATGCAGACGCGGATGAAGAGATCCGCCGCGTCCTGCCGGCGGACGGACTCATCGCTGGGGTCGGTTTTTCGGCCGGGGCAGAGTTGCTGTTGCGTGTGGCGCTCGCTGAACCAACGCGGTTCGACCGGATCGTCCTTCTCGGGCTCGGAGACAACGTGTTCGAGACCCGCGACCCAACCGCAATCGCGGCAGCGCTCGAAAGTAGCGAGGAGCCCGAGGATGTACAGGCTCGACTGTTCCTCCGGCTGGCCCGGTCTGCGGGAAACGACCCGAGAGCGCTCTCTGCTTTCCTCCGTCGGCGCCGGCGGCCGGTCACCGAGGAAGAGCTGTCGAGTCTGCATTTCCCGATCCTGGTGGTGCTGGGCGACCGGGACACGGTGAGGTCCGCCGACCGGTTGATGGCGGCGCTGCCCTCGGCTTCGTTGGTCATGCTCGCCGGCGTCGATCACTTCGCGACACCGTCGGACTTCGGCGCGATTGACGCCACGGTCAAATTCCTCGGCCTCGGATGAGTTCGGACGCCCGGCGAGGCCATGCGTGACTCTTCGTTTCGCTCACGAATCTGGCCACAGGTGCGGCCTCCGTCGGAGCGAAGAAACCGTCAGGTCGGAACGACTCTGAACGAGATCTGAACACCGACCGTCCCCTGACTCGGGTATCCCAGCTCGCTGCCGGGATGGGGCGCCACGCTGCTGGCTAGCCGCCTCATTCTGCGTATCCGATCTGCGACCGTTTCGGGCGCAGCGCCAATACAGTTGTTCATCAGATGACCGAGATTCGCGCCCTCAACTCAGATGACTGGCAGGACATCCGAGGCGTTCGTCTCCGCTCCTTGATCGACGCGCCCGAGGCATTTACCTCGACGTTCGGTCGCGAATCCACGTATGACGAGGCAAAATGGCGGGACCTCGCCCTCACCGGTCGGTGGTTTGTGGCGGACGATGAGGGGCTCGTCGGAGTAGCCGTCGGCATTGACGGTTGGTCCGAAGACCCAACACGGCGTGAGTTAGTCGGAATGTGGGTCGCGCCGTCGCACCGCGGGCGTGGAATAGCCAGGCAACTGCTCGATCAGGTGAAGGCGTGGGCGGCTTCGGAAGGGGCGATCACATTGAGCCTCGGTGTTCGGGAGGGCAACGAGCCGGCGCTGGCGGCGTATCTCAGAATGGGGATGCACTCCTCAGGCGAAACAATGGCAGAGGTTGACCAGCCGACGAAAGCAATCATCGTCATGGACTGTGACCTCGGACCGGCATGAGGATCAAGGAGGTCCCTTGTGCCAGGTGTGCGCATCATGTTTTTCGGGTCGAAGAGGAAAGCGACGCCGATTGGGCCTTTTCATTGCGCCGGTGTCCGTAGCCGGCAACGAGCGGAGACGGGTCATCCCACGAAACGACATGGAGCTCGGTCGAGGCTCAGCTGAAGTCCCGCGAGGGTGCTCCGGGGTTTGCCTTCCAGAAGGCCTCACAGTGCTCTGCGTCAAGATCGGGTGGTCCAGATGCGATCGGTGAGCCCATGGGAGCCCCGACGAGATCCCCATACCGTCAGGTTGTCGAGAGACTCTCCGTTCGCCATTTGTCTTGTTTGTAAACCAAGGCGACGGCAGTCCTATCGTGGGCGTAGATGCTTCGACCCCGCTGGTGGAACGGTCTTCCGTCGAGATGCCATCCGAACGCGATCACCATGAGGCCGACATCGTCCTTTCCCCTCGCCCGATGCCAGGGGCCAGCACCCTGACCGTTCTCGATCTCGATCTCGATATCCTCCGCGAGCGAGTCGAAGGCAGGTCCATAGTCTCAGGCCGCCGCGGCATCCCAGGCGGCCTGAGCCTGTGCCCGTGCATCGTCTGTCTGCATATCCGTCACCGCCGACGTCCGCGGAGATCGTCAAGGGCTACCGGGTATCGAATCGCTTTCAACCAATACGTCCGCCCACCGGAGACGAGGGGGCCTCCTCCTAGCGCGAACTGGGGCAGGATCGCCTCAGCGTGACCCGACAAGCATCCGGATGTCTCTCACAACCCCCGAGGTCTCCAATGGGAGGTTTGTATTTACTTCGAGCACAGCCCACCCACCCGCTACTGGCGTGGTCAGCTCGTGATTCCAGAGCTCATCGTCGGCGCGAAACTGATCAAAGTGGCCAGGATGGCGCTGTTCCGAGCGCTCCCGGTACCGGGTGAGTGCGACCTCACGATCACAGCGGCAGAACACCTCGACGATAAGGCCGGGAAGGGCCTGGATGTCAGCACGAGCGACCGAGCGATGGAAGTTCGCCTCGAGCACGGCCCCACCCGAGGAGGTCGCCGCCACGGCGTACATGACCTCTACTGCGGCTTGTCCGATCATCCTCGACGTTGCTATGTCGGGGACCGCTAATGTGGACATCAAGGTCTCTTTGATGAGGTCTTTGGCCATCAGTGGCAGAGACAACTGTCTCGCTATTCCCGTCGCCAGCGTTGTCTTGCCACTTCCAGGAGGGCCCGAGACCACCACGTAGAGCGCTCGAGAAGGCCGGTCGTCGGGCAGGCCTTTGAGCATCGGCGCCAGGTCATAGTCTTGACGAATCGACACGAAGTTAACGGTATAGCCATCGAACTCCTCAGTCCGATCCTCGGCGACGCCAAAGTCGCTGACCTTTGAGGCGCTCTCCTTCGATACTTTCGACATTCTGAGGCTCCTTTCCACAGGTTCGTGCCACTACGAACCGCTGCGAATTTGAGTATGAGCCTCCGCACGGACCGCGAGTCGAAATGTCAGCGTCGGCTCTCGGTTGTAACGAGAAACTCAGTGCGATGTCAGGCCATTCCAAGTCTCGACATCTCACGACCTTGAACCGTGGCGGGACCTGAGCTCTTGCCTACGACATCAGGACTGCGGCGGTGCGAGTAGAGAACTATCGGGTTCTCCACTCGCCGAGATCATCGACGACGACTATGGCGCGAACGCCTCCGGTTCTACCATCCGATGCCGCCCTGAAGTCCTTTCAAGACACCGATCTCGCCGCCGCGGATGTATGGGCCCGCCCAGACACGCGCAGCACACCCCAGTCGACCTCGCCACACCGAACCCAGCGATCAAATGATCCGTGAAGGAAGGGCACTCCCGCCCCAGTTCCCGTCCGACCAGCCCTCGACGAGCGGCTCGCCTTGAAGGATAGGCAGGTTGATCTCTACGTCTGTGTCGATGACCAGATGCCTGAGTTCTCACAACGAAAGGCCAAGCTGACGATCGAATACTGCGAGTATGGAGATTTTCGGCACGAATGACGGGAGGGATCGATGCGAAACCCGGCGATTGAGAAACTGGACGTGCTGATCGGAGAATGGTCCTTGACGCTCACAGACTCTTGGTTCCTAGCGTCCCGCGATGTCCAGCAAAGGGGCCGCGCTGTTTGCCGGTGGCTTAACGACGCGTTCATCGAACTGGAAGCCGAGATGGAGGGCGCGCCGATGTGGCACTTCGTGTTCGGGCGGAGCGACGCCAACGGTCAGCTCCTCGCCCTCTATCACGATCCGCGACCGACTTCCCGGCTATTCCACGTAGTCGCTGCGGATCACGAGTGGACTCTCTTGCGCGAGGATCCGGACTTCCACCAGCGCTTCGTTGCCACTGTCAGCCCGGACCGAATCGACGGGAGATGGGATGCATCAGAGGACCGTGGCAAGTCCTGGCGAAAGGATTTCGACCTGATCTTCGAACGAGTCGTGGCGTAGATCCGCGAGACATGTCAATGTCCAGCGGACCTCGAATGTCCCCGTTCAGCTATTGACGCGGACGGTTGGGTGCAGATCGTCCGCCTAAGAGGAGGGTCGGATCGGACGAAATGCCTCATGAGTCGTGGGTGTTTCCCTTCGGCGGATCAACCCGTCGTACCTCTGCTGGAGCGTATGTTCTCATTGTATGGAGCAGGCTCTCGCCGATCTTGAGGGACTGAATCTGCGTGTGCTCTTCTGCGGGATAAATCCCGGGACGCTCTCGGGTCACCTCGGCCTGCATTTCGCCCGACCGGGAAACCGCTTCTGGAAATTGCTCTGCGCCGGTGGATTCACCGAGTCCGTTCTCATGCCCGAAGAGCAGCACACTCTGCCTGGGCTCGGCATTGGCATCACAAATTTGGTGGGGCGAGTGACAGCCGCGGCCAGCGAACTCAGCGTTGCCGAACTACGTGAAGGTGCAGTGCAGCTCGAAGGCAAGGTGGCATTGCTGCGGCCCCACTGCGTCGCGGTGCTCGGGTTGCAGGCGTACCGGACGGCGTTCCGTAGACCGGAAGCCGTGGTCGGTCGCCAGCCCGAAACTCTCGGCGGCGCCCTTCTCTGGCTCCTACCCAACCCGAGCGGTCTTCAGGCCCATTATCAGCTGCCCGAAATGAGTGAGATGTTCAAATCGCTCTTTGCTGCCACAGAGGTGCGGTGACTGGGGACCCATTCGCTAACCGAAGAGAAATCGGCCGACCATACTCCGACTATCAGACGAGACCAGGCCGGACTGTCGCAGCCCGCACAAAACCTGTCCATCAGACAGCGTAGTTTTCGAATGAAGCGCCGGTGCGGAGGCGGTAGAAGTCACGAAGCACACCCATCTGGGTACCGTGGCGGCTGACCTCGTTCATCATCGATGCGACAACCTGTGCACCCGTTCCCATCGGGCCGGGTTGTCCGCCATATCCCCAGAACCGAACGGGCCGCTCAAGCTGTTCGTCGCTTGCCGACCGCAATGCCGCGCCGAGCGCCCGCCAGCCCGCTGTCATGGCCCCGACAGCCTCCTCGGCAGTCGTGAAGATGGGATGAGCTGCGATGTACGGCGAGGTCCATCCGCTGTCTCCGCTGCAGGTGCCGCCGAGGAAGTCCAGCTGTGCCGTCCGCCCTGGCTCTGACCCGACGTGCCAGAAGAGCCACGAGATCGAGATCGGTGGCTCCATCGCTTTGCCGTCGTCGGCGGCAGCGGCAGCAGCGAGATCGGCGTCGAAGTCAGCGGCCCACGCTCCGACGACGAAAGGTGTTGCCGTCTGGCTCTGTTCTACGGGTCGCACGCTCCAAGAGCCCAGCATCGGCTCCCATAGAACTTGTCGTCCGTGAGCCCCTTCCACGCGCGATTCAATGTGAAGAGCTCTATGAAGAGCATCATCTCAAGGAGCGTCTCAGCGCGCTTTTCGGTCACGGACCGACAGCACCGTCACGGCGAACCACGACGCTCTCCTACGGGTGTCTCCTACCAGTGACGACGAGACTGAGAGTCGCACCAGTTCAAGAATGGGCCGACCAAGAGTGGGCCGACGTAGGCTCCGAGCGACACGGTGCATGGCAATCCTAGTGCGCCACCTTTTACCGATAACCCGGCGCCACGGTCATTGGCCAGGAAGAAGGAGGCGGATCGACGTTGATGGCGATTCCTGCCCCCGGCACTCCGAGATTTTGAGAGATCCGAGAGGCCCGAGGCTCTGGATTGAAAGCGGTGTCCTACCCTCGCGAGGGTAGGGCGCTTCCGACACAAGTAGCACTGGATCCGACTGTTCCCAGAAGCCCTTCGAGAGATGAACAGGCGCGGGGAATCGGGGCCGTGCGCTCGGAACCGAGTTCGGGGAGACTCTTGTCATGAGCAACGGTGCCAAGGTCCTCGACGCTGGGTTCATTTGGCGAGGTGCGCTCGGCGGGGTCCATGTTGAATGTGTTCCAAACACGGATCCGGACTTCTACGGATGCTGGTCGTCGGTCGCGCGAGGCTTTCCTGTCTGTACCGCGACGGTCGACTACCCAGCGCGCGGGTACCGTTCAATGCTCGGATGGGTGCAGCTCGTTCGCTCGACGGACAACGAATCCGGTGGTTTTGGCTTCGAGCTGGACCCCTTCGGGTTGTTCGGCGACGCCCCTTCACCATATTGCTGGTACGGACAGCGGCCGACCCTCTTCGACGCTCCGTCCCGACCAGAACGGGTACCCCTTGAGTGGGTCGCGCACAGTTTCTTGGCAGCAACTCCCCTCGACGAGGTTGCGCAGTTGAAAGCACGGCGAGTCGTACCGCTTGTGGGTTTCTCATGGGGTTTCAGTGACTCGGGCAGAAACGTGATCCTCAGCGACATCGAGCTGCTGACTGACCGTGAGTGGAGCATGCATCTCGACGTGCTTCGACTGGGGTACCCGCTGTGGGTCTTCTCAGAAGGAGCCGAGCGGGAGCACGGAGAGAAATCGTCAGGCTGATGGGCGCGAGGGTGTCACACTGGACCCGGAGCGTGCCACCCGCGGTACAACTGGGACAACCGAACGAGGCCGAGGCGACAAGTGTCGAGCTGTTGGACCGATTTATGCCAGACGTGGATCAGGGGGTAGAGGTGTTGTTCGGGCGATTGGCTGCATTCGTGATTGTTGGTGTTCTCGCGAGCGTCGCGTGTCCTCTACCGGTAGCTTCGGCCACAACGTCCGCCCATCGGGCTCAGAGCTATGCGCTGCCGAGCGACGGGTGGAGATCCGGACAAGCTGCCATGGCGGCGTTGTCCTCCGCGCCATTTCAACCCACACTCACGAAATCAGGAACGTGCACCTCGGATGCATCAATCGACTATCTGTGGCCCGCGGGGTACCGAGTCCGTTTCCATCCGACGGTGTTGCTTGATCCGTCGGGCAAGGTCGTGGCGCATCAGGGCCAGTACGTGACGGTTGGCGGTGGAGTCGTCGGTACTGCTTCGTGGCCAAGGGCTGCTCGCTGCTACAAGGGAGGCGAGGTGTGGGCGATTCAGGGTCCTGTCCGGGTGTTCGGACCGGGGCTAGAGCCCTGATTGACGAAACGACTGGCCCGTAGGCCGGGTGGATGGCACAGTTCATACGCTTCAAGACAGTCTCAAATCGTGGGATTGGTCTCGGTCGTTCATGTAGGAGCAGCCTGAGGGACCTGGCCCTTTTGACGGTCCGGCGTCCGGCTGTGCACCGTTGTCAATGGCTGGATCGATGAGGAGATCACAATGCAGGATCAGGCCTTGGTCGTGCGGTACCGCGACGCTAGCGAGGAAGACGCGGGTTCCGTTGCGGCCTTACACGCCGACAGTTGGCGGCGTCATTACCGGGGCGCCTATCTCGACTCCTATCTCGACGGGGACGTCATCACCGAACGCCAACAGGTATGGCGAAGCCGACTGGCAGAACCTCGGACGGGCCAGTTCACTTTGCTTGCCCATCAGGGTGATGAGATCGTTGGCTTCGCTCACACCATTCTGGACGAAGACCCACAATGGGGGTCCCTTCTTGAGAACCTCCATGTAACGAGCGGATTGAAGAGGAACGGAATCGGTTCACACCTGCTCTCGGAGACCGCGCAGAGACTTCTTCGACTTCGACCAGCGGGATCGCTGCACCTTTGGGTACTCGATCAGAACGCAGCAGCTCAGGCTTTCTACGGTGCTCGAGGTGGGAGTCGAGTCAAGACGGAGCAGCGCGGGCCCTTCCCCGGAGGCGGTCGAGCGCTCGGTCATTGCTACCACTGGCCAAATCCGGATCGCCTTGTTGTCAAATCCGAAATCAGAGGGAGTCGTCCCCTCGCTTGACCATGCCCCCCATGGCGCCGGCTCGGGCGGCCTCGGGGTTGAGGAACCGATTCGTACCCGTCAGAGTGAGCTTCGGACCCAGGCCCCATTGGTGAAGCGTGCGGGATTCCAGGCCAAGGAGAATTGGCATAGGGTTTTGCCGTCGCCGGCTGCCGGAGGCCCGGGTCGCGAAGGGGTCGCAATGCGGGAGCGCACCAACGAAGTCGACATCGAGCGGGACGTCAAGGTCACGGCGTCGGATGGGACGGTGCTGCTGGCCGACGTCTACCACCCCGTGGGCATCGACGACGCCCCGACCATCTTGGAGCGCACGCCGTACGGCAGGATCAACTTCGCCTCGGCCATGGGCCCGGAGTTCGCCGCCCGCGGCTACCGGTACGTCCTGCAGGCCTGCCGGGGCACGGACGGGTCGGGTGGCACGCACAGCTACTTCGCCGAAGCGTTGGACGGACGGGACACAGCGGACTGGATCGCCTCCCAGCCCTGGTTCAACGGCCGCATGGGTACGTTCGGCGGTAGCTACATGGGCTTCACCCAGTGGGCGCTGGCCTCCACCAAGCCGCCGCACCTCAACGCAATGGCAGTCGCCCTGTCGACCTCGGTACGGGCCTACTCGTGGTATCCGGGAGCCTCGCTGGCCCTCGAGGTGATCATCCCTTGGGACGCGGGCGCAACCCAGTTCAACAAGGAGACCAGCGCGGTCCGCAACACCGACATCTCGCCCGAGGGCATCGAGCGGCGCATGGCCGAGCTGAAGGCGGGCTTCGACCACCTGCCTCTCGGTGAGGTGATTCGCCGGCTCACGGGTGTCGACCTGCAGCTCTACCGGGACCAGCTCGCTCACGGCGGCACCGGGGATGCCTTTTGGGATCCGGTGAACTTCCGGCCGCTGCTGGCGGAATGGACGGTGCCGACACTGCTCGTCGACGGCTGGAACGATTACCCGCTGCCCGGCGTGGTGGATGACTACGCCCTCCTGCGCGGCTGCGCCCGCTCCCGTACATCTGCGCATTGGCGCGGGCGGACACCTGGGCGGGGGCGGGGAGGGCGGCATGACCGACGCCCCACTGGACTGGTTCGACACCTGGTTGCTCGGCCGGGAGGGACTACTCGACCCCACCCCGGTAAAGGTTCAGGTGCAGGGCGAAGGCGGGCACTGGCGCGATCTGCCGGACTGGCCCCCTCCATCAGAGCCCACCCGCTGGTATCTCCAAGCCGGGGGCCATCTCGCGCCCTCGCTGCCGGAGGCACCGTCGGAACCGGACCGCTATCGTTACGACCCCGCCGACCCGACGCCGTCGATGGGCGGCATCGGCATGCTTACCGGGGGCACCGTGGACAACCGGCCACTGGAGGCCCGCCCCGACGTCCTCGTCTACACCTCTGACGAACTGAGCGAGCCTCTCGAGCTCGTCGGTCCGGTGGAGGCGCAGCTGCACGTCGACTCGAGCCTGGATCACACGGACTTCTTCGTCCGGGTCTGCGACGTGGCACCCGACGGCCAGTCCGTCAACGTCTGCGATGGACTGCAGCGCTTCGACCCGGCGTCCATTCGCCGGAACCCGGACGGGACGTTCACCGCTGCAGTGGCGCTGTGGCCCGTCGGTCACACCTTCGCCACCGGTCACCGCCTACGAGTCCAGGTCTCCAGTGGCGCCCACCCCGTCTACGCCCGCAATCTCGGCACCGGAGAGCCGCCGGCCACGGCCACCACCCTGCGGGTCGCCGAACAGGCCGTCTATCACGAACCGAGCCGGCAGTCCTGGGTGACTCTCCCGCACTTCTCGGGCTGACGTCTCGGGCCACCGGGGTTCGACGCAGCGGTGTTCTAGCTATTGGAGTCCTGGTTCTTCACGGATATTGGAGCTCTGGCTCTTCACGCCCCCGGGTCCTACTCACTGCTAGGACGCCTCGCGACCAGTTCTGCCTGGAGGTGGGTCGGTGCCGGGGACACCGCCGTCTAAAACGTGCTCCGTCCATTCAGACCCGGACCAGTAACGTTGTTCATGTCGGCCGGAGGGGTCCGTCAACCAACTGGGGGGAATCCCGGTGAATGAGTCTTTGGGGGACGATGCTCCGGCAGCATGAGATTCATCAATTGAACCATTGGGATGGGTGAACGGGCTCGCGGGAGGTGAACTGTGATGCTGACCCCGGCCGCGTCGCTGAGAGGAAAGCACCCGAATCGCGATAAGGCCAAAAAAGACCAACAGGGCGATCCCAGAACCGTGGATTCCGTAGTACGTGTCCCCACCCTAGCGTTGCCGGGCAAAAGGGACGCAGGGGAGGTTTTGGCGCGTACGTGAGACCGGTGAGCTCCGCTCACAAGTGCCCTCGTGGCGCTATGCCGGTGGTCGACCCTCGCCCGAAGGTCTGGGCAGGAGGGGCTGTCGGAGCGCCGAACACCGAGCCGGGCTCACACTCATCGCCCGCGACTCGTTCTCCTTTACCTCGATGCCAGGGCCTGAGTCGTTCCGGAGTCATGGTTGGATGACGGCGAGGAGTCTCCAGGAGACGGACCTGCCCTTCAATTGTGCTCACCGCGGTCCTCGAATCTGATGTCCGAGCCAACGACAAGGTCTCTGACCGTGCCCGAGACCAGTAGGCCCTCAGGGCTCGCAAATAGACCGACCCGGGCGGCGATGTGAACAGCCAAGCCGCCGAGATCTCAACCGCGGACCTCGCGCTCGCGATTGTGAAGACCTGTTCGGACAATGATGTCGAGGAGACGCGTCGCCTCGACGATGGAGATCGCGCACCGGATTGGCCCCCGCCGGACCATCGAAGCTCGCCATGAAACCGTCACCGGTGGTTTGCCCCCCATCCAGAGAGGCGGCCAGGAATCCAATTACGGCCGACCCACCAGCACTGCCGAAGCTATTGGGGACCAGCAATATTGCGATGGACCCGTAGAGAGGTATCAATGCCTGGGGCTGGCGGAACCTACAATGAGGGTGGAGGTTCCCCGATGACGCTCGAGCTTGAAGCAAACGAGAGCGGCCGCCTCTGGTCAGACGATCCAGATGAATGGCGGCGCTTGTGCACGCCCGAAGGATGTCCGTTGTGTGGTGACGACCCGCATCCCGAATGGCTCCTGGCCGAGACGGAGCTGTGTCGGATATCAGCCTGGAGCGAGGCGGTCCTTCCTGGCTATGCCTGCGTACTCTCCAAGCGCCATGTCATCGAACCATTCGAGCTCGGCGAGAATGAACAGGCCAGCTTCTTCTTAGACGCCATGGCAACAGCGCGAGGCCTCGCGAAACTGTTCGGCTCGGTGAAGATGAACTACGAGATCCATGGAAATACCCTTCCTCATCTCCATATGCATCTCTTCCCGCGTGAGCCTGGCGACGTCTACGTCGGATACCCCAACCATTGCCGGGCACACTTCACCAGGTCAGACGAAGAGATCTCCCAGATGTGCGCGGCAGTCCGAGCGGAGTTGTACGGGCGACTCCTTACCTAGTGCACTCCGCGCGCTTCCAAAACGATCCGGCGCATCGGACAGGCGGAGGTTCAGTCACGGCCTGGTAGTCGGAGTGGCCTCGTTGGGCTGGCTCTCCATCCGAAGGCGCTCAAGAGCCTCGGCCACGGCCAAAGCCATGCTGTCGCTAATCGTTGCTCGCGAGCTGTCCGATCGGTGCGTCCGGGTGAGGACGGCGACCGAATAGGCCTCTCCACCTGGGTCAGTGATAAGGGCGATCTCATTGAACACACGCCGAAAGAGTCCACCGCTCTTGGCCTCGAGAGTCCCACCGTTGGGGACCGCCCCAGCGAGACGCCGAGTCACCTGCTGGGACATCGCCCGGCGAAGGGTCGCACACGCTCGTGGACTCGCGGCAGTGTTCGCCCACACGGCAGCGAGCAACCGAGTCGCATCCCTCGCAGTTGTCCGTGATGAATGCGCGGGATCGAGCGCTCGACATCGGTCGATGCGCTCCGGGTCGGTAGCCAGGGCCTGGACCTCCGGTCCCATCTCACCATTTTGCGCAGCCACGAGCTCGGGGTAACTCCGATGGCCCATGTCGGACGCCACGCCGTTGAGCATGGTCTGGAGACTCTCTACGACGACCGTCTCTCGGCATCCGATGGCGATCAGGCGGTCATTGACGGCGGGGATACCGACGGCAGCAGTGACAGCATCGGCGGCTGCGTTGTCGCTGATCGTCAACATCAGGTAGCTGAGATCACGAAGGGACATAGTGACGATGTCTTCGAACTGTGAGATTCCGACGGGTCCAGGCGTTCGATGCGCAGGGTCAAGTGCGACTGTCTGCTTTGGGTCTACTCGTCCCGCGTCGACCTGGGCATAAAACTCAAGGCCGATGGGGACCTTGACCACGGAAGCAAGGACATGCGCCCTATCGGCGTCGTGCGAGACCTCGATGCCGTCCGACAGGCGAACAGCATGTAGTGAACCGATGCAGCCAGCCTCATCGAAGAGGCGAGTGAAATCCATCGTCACCTATCCAGCCCGGCGATGTCCGAACTCCCCGACCGTACTACGTCACTGTTCGGGGTAACTCTTCGTGAGACATTGGCAGAGCAGCCACGAAGGGTCAGACTTCTGGTGATGGAGCCTTTCGATACCGCGGCTGTGCGGGCCGCCTATGACACAGTTGCCAAGGACTACGCAGAAGCATTCGCGGGTGATCTCCTCCAGCTCCCGCTAGATCGTCAGGTTCTCGATACCTTCGTCGGGCGCATTGCTGCCGGAGAGTTCGTTCTCGACCTCGGTTGCGGTCCCGGCCAGGTTGGTCAATACCTCGCGGAACGTGGACTCCGTATTGTTGGAATGGACTTAGCGGAAAAGATGCTCCTGGTGGCGCGCCAGCGCACCGGGATTGGCCGCTTGGCGTGTGGCGACATGCGGGCGATCCCCTTTCGATCGGGATCGTTCTCGGGGGTCGTTGCGTTCTACTCCGTCCACAACCTTCCACGACCTGCGCTTGGAACTGCGTTGGCCGAGATCAATCGAATCCTCAAGCCATCAGGCACTTTCGTCGTCTCCACCCATTTGGGCGAAGGTGAGGTGTACAACAACGAGTTCTTGGGTCACAAGATTGACCCCGTGGGAGGCACTCTCTACCGTGACCATGAACTACTTGCGGCGCTAGACAGCCAATCGTTCGCGATCGAAGAAGTCCACTATCGCGACCCGTTGCCTCACGAGCACAACACCAAAAGGATCTATGCGACATGCCGACGAGCGGACAAATGACCGTCTGCTCGATGGTCCGCCGTGCCGTCTCACCTCCAGCGTTCACCGCACAAGTGAAGGATCCAGCTATGCGGAGGACGGTGGAGCCGGCCGCTCCATACTGATTGGGGCACCTGCGGCTGGGCTCTCGATTGACGCTCACGACCCGCGAATGCACGATTGTTACGCCAAGCGAATGGTCAGAGGAGGTGTTGGTGACTGAACGTAGGAGGGAACAGCCATCGGAGGTCGACGTTCTCCAATGGCAATCTAAGCGAGCGTGGGACTGGTTCGAAAAGACGGTGAGCGACGTGAGCGCGGAGCAGGCCAACTGGTGGCCCCCCGGGACCGCCAACTCGATCGGCGCCACGTATCTCCATGTTGTGATCAACACCGACGTCGAGATCAATCGGTTGATCCTACGAAGCGAGCCCCTCGTGGAAAGCCGGTGGGATGGGAACGTGGGGCAGGGATTTGCCTATGACCAAGATCGCTTCGATCAGTGGGTTCGGCACGTCGCGGTCGATTGGGACAGGCTCCGGGAGTATGGACGGGAGGTGCACACGACGTTCGTCGAGTCGCTCGACGAGCTTACGGACGTCCAGCTCAACGCGGCAGTGGACATGACGCGCGTGGGCTTAGGCACGTGGCAGGGCAGAGATCTGTACGAGCTTCATGGCCATGGGCATCCGTACATCCACGGTGGTGAGATCGCTGTGCTGAAGGGCCTCCAGGGCGCCATCGGGTGGGCGGAATCGGAGGCCTTCCGCATGGCCGTCAGCGTCAAGGATCACCTCGGCGAGTAACGAACATCGTCTCTGGCAACCGTTCACGATCGTCGCAGTCCCGGTAGCAAGCGGGCGCATCCCTGACTTCAATCTCCTGTTGCAGTGAGTCTCTGAGGTAACGTCCAGGTATGCGGTCGTCACCGCTGGATCTGTTGGGATCATCAGAACTTTTCGAGCATCTGGAGACGGTGAGCAACCGCCTCGCGGCAACTTGCTCGATCGGTGCACCAGAACTGACGGCTCCGTGCCTCCGAGTGGTTGGGGGTGGTGGGAAGCGCCTTCGTCCAGCTTTGACCATCGCTGTGGCTGACATTGGGCAGGTTTTCGATCCTCGCGTTGTTGCGGCGGCGGCGGCTGTCGAGCTGGTTCAGGTCGGCTCCTTGGTTCACGACGACATCTTCGACGAAGCCGAGACGCGGAGAGGTATACCGACCATCAATGCGATCGAAGGGCAGAACCAGGCGCTTCTTGCGGGGACCTACTTGATGGCGCGGGCGGGTTCCGAAGCAGCCGCCGCTGGCCAGCAGGTGGCATCCGACGTCGCCCACACTGTGGCCCTTCTCTGCATCGGGCAGGCAACCGAGACCCAGCATTTGTTCGACATCGGTCAGGAGATCGACCGTTATCTGTTCACCATCGAGGCAAAAACTGCTGCACTCTTCGCCTGCTCGTGTCGGGTGGGGGCGCTCAGCGCGGAGCTGTCGGATGAGCACATCAACAGATTTGGCGAGTTCGGAAAGAACTTCGGTATGGCGTTCCAGCTCATTGACGATGTACTCGATCTCATCGGTGACCCCGATCGGTTGGGCAAGCCGGTTGGCACGGACATGCGGTCCGGTGTTCTCACCATGCCGGTGCTGCTGGAACTGGCGCAGCCCAGCGGAGGCGACCTGAGTGCGCTCCTGCAGCGTCGGCACACTGCCGACCTGGCCCGAGCTTCCAGATTGATCGTCAACTCCGGCCGAATCGACGATGCCATCGAGGTTGCCCGCCAGTACGCGGTGGAAGCAGCCGCTGCAATTGCCGAGGTTCCGGGTGCTACTCGCCTGTCGAGGTTTCCGCCTTCTTACGTTGACTGGGCCCTCGAGCAGTTTGTTGCCGCTTGATCGAATGACGTGCGGAGCTCAGCGCGAGGTTCGTGAACGCCTACTCGACTCGATCACCGCGCACATGCGGACGCGCATGGACTATCAAATTGTCCGGTCGATCGACGAAGTCCTCGCCGTCAAGCCACTGCAACATCGGATACCACCGCACGATCGTTGGGCTGAACAAGCCCCCGTGATCTTCGACCGTCCCCAACCCGCGCCCGTCCTGCGCACCTCAGTTTCGAATGGCCGGGGACAAATCGGGGCGACGGCACCTTGACGCGCCTCGCAAGCACGTGACGGCAGTCTCATCGGAATCTCAGGAACTGCGCGACCAAGTTTGGCACGACATCAACTGGTAGAGCCAAGGCGACCAAGGTGGCCATCGACGGTCCGACCAGTTAGACAATTGACTCGCCCAGACTGAGAAAAGGAGATTTCGGATGCTCGCCTATAGCTACCCGCTCGGTGGTGTGTTCTTGTCGATGCTGTACTTCTTCCTCTTCTTCATATGGATCTGGATACTGATCACTGTCTTCATCGACATCTTCCGGAGTCAGGATCTCAATGGCTGGATCAAGGCTCTCTGGGTGATTTTTGTGATCATCCTCCCGTTCCTCGGCGTGTTCGTCTACCTCATCGCCCGGGGTGGAAAGATGCAAGAGCGCAAACTGCAGGAGGTTGCGCAACAGAAGACCGCATTCGACCAGTACGTCAAGGAGGCGGCAGGACCGTCGGGGACCGATGTCGCCTCCCAGTTGAGCAAGCTCGCTGAACTCAAGTCCCAGGGTGTGCTGACCGATGCCGAGTTCGAGGCTCAAAAGGCCAAGATCCTGGCGACCAGCTGACGCAAAGGGGACGACATGTCGCCGTTACACCTCACAGAGGGGCGACGATCCTCTGCCGACGAGGATTCGCCTTCCCGCCCAGGCGTCGGACCGGCGATGGCCAGGTGGTGAGCGCCCGCCGTGTCTTCATCGGCCAGGAGAGCCCATCCGCCCGACCCTCCCGCGCTCGAAGCCAACGATCACGTGAGCTTCGTGGGAAAGCAGCATCAGCGCCATGAAGGAACATCAACAGATGCGCACTGGCACGTTCGCTGCCATGCTGTCAAGCCGGCTGGTAGTCGAGATGTCGCGGGTGAGCGATCCACCCGGACGAACGTCACGGGTTTGGCGGAGGCCCCATCACTTTCCGCTGGCCAGAGCCCGACGCTGCCTCACCTGGTGACCCAGGAGAAGGCCAAAAAGAACGAGTGTAACGACGACTCCTCTGGACAGCGCCTTCCTGGCGCTTCGACTTGTCTCCATGCCGCCATTCTGGCCCCATCCCTCGGTCCGGTCGACCGGCGTGCTCTGAACTGCACTCGTCTGTCAGGGCGGCCGAGGCACGGTTGCGTCCGGAACCCGGGTCCGTCCCTCCGACGAGAACCATCGGACGGGAGAACCCGGTGCCAGTAGACGGGAAGAGAGCAGGCGATCTAGGTCAAACCTCCCGAGACCCGGTCTCCCCGAACGGTCTGCCGCGGGCGCCGTACGTCATACGGCAGTTGTTCAGGTCGACAGGACCTTCGCCTTCTGGGCCTCGAATTCGGCCTCGGTGAGGATGCCCTGAGACTTGAGCTCGGCAAGATCCTTCAGCTGCGCAATGGGGTCCGGAGCGGGCGTCGGCTGTGGCGGCGGGGGTGGTGGTTGTGCATATTGGGGTTGCTGCTCATACTGTTGGTCATTTTGTTGCGCCCACCGATTTTGTTGCCGCCGTGAGACACGATTCGACACCGCTGTAGCCGTTCCGGCGATGGCTGCGGTTCGTGCGATACCTCGGAGAAGTGGCATGGTCTCGTCCTTTCCTCTTTTCGATCAACCTTCGGCGGCGTCGAGTGCCGCCACGATGTCGGACTGCGGGATGTATCCGGCCGCGACGAGTTCGGCTTCGCCACGACGTAACGCCTGGACGAAGGTCGTTGCCCACCGGTTCTCGAAGATCAAGATTCCGGCCGCGGATCCTGGTTCGATCACCGATGCAGCCTCAGAGAGGTCGCTCTCGCTCAGCAGACCGGACGAAGCGCCCGCGAAGATAGCCAGGTCGAACTGTCCGTCGTGGTCGATGTCCTGGAGTTCGAGGGAACGCATCGAACCATCGGTGTCCCTGGTCACAAACATCAGATCGATGATCCGGATGACCCCACGATCGACGAGGTCGACCAGAGCGGCGAAACCCTCACCCGTCATCTTGTTCCCGGGGAACTCGACGATGAGATAACTGATCGGGCCCAAGGCTCCCGTTTCGTCTTCCGTCATGCGGCCCCTTTCAGGTCAGCTGACCCTCAAAGAAAAGAAAAATAACCCATCGAAACCCTCCACGCCACGGTGTTCACCTCGTGTCCCCAGATGTGTCACAGATTTGGAACCTGGAGGATTGCGGGTGCCCGCGGTCGCAGCGCCCATTTGCTCCGAGGATCTTGGTCTCCTCGTGCTTCGCTATTCGTCGCATGGCGGTTCTCGAGGCTGGCTGTGGCAACAGCACCGGACGGCACGCTCGGGCTTGCGGGACGGCCTCGCTCAAGGGGCTCCAGGGCGCAGGCAGGAGGCGCACGGTTTCAGCCGGGAAGCCTGGACCTCGATGTCAACGGAATTCGGGAGCCCTGCAGCCACCATTTGAGCCGACCAAAAGGCCCAATGCTGGTAACGGCCCGGCCTCGCAGGCGATCGCTGACGAAGGTCGGACGATCTTCACGAACACGGGGAGTACAAATGGAACAACGCGGTGATGGTTGGATTCTGTTTGCGGCCATCGTGCTCGGCGTGGCTGGCATCATGCGCGTCTTCGACGCAATCTGGGCAGGCGGCCATCGTCGGCCACAGCCTCAAGACGTACGGCTGGGTCTATCTCGCAGTGGCCGTTATCCTCATCGTGTCGGCGTTCGCACTCATCGCGGGTCGTTCACACATCGGCCGCTGGATAGGTGTCGTCGCCGGTGCGATCCTCGCCATAAGCGCGATCTGGTGGATGCCCTACTACCCGATCTGGTCGCTCACCTACATCGCCGTCGGTGTTCTCGTTGTCTATGCCCTCGTCGCGCATGGCGCACGCGAGGGGATCAGTGTCTGACCCAAACCAGCCGGCGGTCGGCATTCCGTGCCTGGGAGGCGAGGGAATTTCGTGCAGAATGGACCCGATGGTTGGCGCGACGCGCTACTTGGAATCGGCCGCTGCCAACCTTCTCCCCGCAACCATTGAGCGCTTCTCACTCTTCTTGGATCGCTGCTACCGCGGCAGGGAGTGTTGGGTAGAAGCGGTCACGATCGAGGGTCTCGAACAGTCCATAGCGGAACACGAGGTCTTGGAGACGGGCGCGCATTTCCACGAACGCCATGTGGATTCCCGCAGCGTTGAGCTCGCGGTCGAGTTGCTCGAGCATCCGGGCGGCCGACACATCGACGTCAGTCATCGCCTCGCACTGGACAACAACCCACGACGGCTGGCTTTCAGCCACGACCTGGCGCACCTGGGTCCGGAAGGCCGAGGAGTTCGCGAAGAACAGCGGAGCCTCCCAGCGGTAGACCACGATCCCCGGGATCTGGCGCGCTTCGGGGTACCGGCTGACGTTGTGCCAGCCGCCCAGTGACTCCACCAGGCCCAAGACGGCGCCGTGGGGCTGCCAGCTACGGCGGAAGAACAAGAGAACGGCGAGGACCACGGCAATGACGATTCCTTGAAGGACACCGAGGACGACCACGCCCAGGCTGGCGACAACTGAGAGCGCCAGGGCGCTCTTACGGACCCGGTAGTAGCGGACCAAGACCTTCAGGTCGAGTAACGAGAGTGCGGCAGCGATCAGGACGGCCGCGAGGGCCGCCTGCGGCAGATCGGCCAGCAACGAGTTGAAGAACAGCAACAGAGAGACGACGATGCCGGCACCGACCAACGACGCGAGCTGGGACTTTGCCCCCGCTTGCTCGACGACCGCCGTGCGAGACCCGCTGGTCGACACCGCGAAGCCCTGGAGGAGGCCTGCTGCGAGGTTGGCCGCCCCGATGCCGATCATCTCCTGGTTCGGATCCACCTCCTCACCTCGGCGGGCACCGAAGCTCGAGGAGGTGGCGATCGTGTCCGCGAGCGACACGAGCGTGATGCCCAGGGCGGCAACCATCAGAGGCCCGACATCAGCGAATTTCGTCCAGGGCACGGAGGGCGCAGGGACCCCCTTGGGGAGCGTGCCGACGGTCGGGACTCCGTGCGCGTGCAGGTCGAAGAGCGCAGAGACGACGGTCGCGGCCACGATGCCAATAAGGACTGCTGGGACGACCCTGGTGAACCTTGGCAGCACCAACAAGATGGCGAGCACTCCGAGGCCGATCACGAGCGCCGCCCCGACGGTGTCGTGGAGCCCGAGCACGAAGGCCTTGATCTCCTCGCCGAATCCCTCGGCGTCCGTCGAGAAACCGAAGAGCTTGGGCAATTGGCCGACGATGATGATGAGGGCGAGCCCGTTCATGTAGCCGACTTGCACCTCGCTCGACAGCAGGTCGGCCACGAAGCCCAGCCGCCCTATGCCCAACCCGATCTCGATGAGGGCGACGATCACAGCGAGCATCCCGGCCAGCGCGATTGCCCGATGGACGTCTCCGCCGGCAACGAGCGGCAGGAGGGCGGCGAAGATCATGGGCGAGATCGAGGAATCCGGACCGAGAACCAGGATCCGCGACGGCCCGAAGACCGCGTAGCCCACAAGGCATCCGATGGACGTGTACAAACCGGTCACAGGAGGGAGCCCGGCCAGCTCCGCGTAGGCCAAACCCTGAGGTACCAAGATGGCGGCGAGCACGACTCCCGCGACGAGGTCGGAGCGCACCCATTGCCGGTCGTAAGTCCGAACGGCCCTGAGACCCGGTATCCATTTGGTCATCCCCGAAGGCCCTTCGTTCACCGCGCTCCTGATCCCTACGTGACCCTCGGTCATACCGCGTCGTTGACCCAGAACCTACAATGCCCGCAAGTCGAAGACGAGGGGACGCCACCTATGACGCTCAGACCCCAATGGAATCTCAGCGCATATCGTCTAGGCAGCGCGAGCAAGAGCGTATTCACCCTCGCACGTCCACGTCGGCCCGCGATCGGCCACCATGCCTGATACGAAACACACTCCCGCCTCCCGCCAGCGTGTCCTGGCTCTTGTCTCACTCGTGGCGGTCGTCTTGCTCACAGTGGCCCTGATCGGCTTCCTGGTTCGCAACGGGGTGTACGTCGCCATCGGACTGGCCGGCCTCGCGCTGGGCGTCGCGGGCGGGTGGTGGGCCATCACAAAACGAGCCTTCCGCCGCGTGTGCGGGATGATCGGGACGGTGGCCGGTGCGGCCGTACTGGTCGCGTCGTTGCTCGGAGCCGGGAACGAAGACTGGCAGTCCTTCGTCCGCGCGACTTCTGTGTGCCGGGCTCCTTGCGGTCGCGATTGTCACGGCCCGGGCTGCCTTCGCCGCCAGACTCCGAACCACCGCCGCGAGCGAGACACACTACGCGACCCGGCCGTCTCACCCCGTTCTCTTGTGCAACCCGTGGTCGGGTGGAGGCAAGGTCGAGACGTTCGGTCTGGTGGAGTTGGCAAACTCTCTTGGAGTCGAGACCGTGATGCTCGACCACGGCCTTGACCTGGCCCAGCTCGCCCGAGACGCCATCGCCCGAGGCGCGGATTGCCTGGGTATGGCCGGCGGGGACGGTTCACAGGCACTTGTGGCTTCCATCGCCGTGCAGCACGATCTCCCCTTCGTGTGCGTGGCCGCGGGAACCAGGAACCACTTCGCACTCGACCTCGGACTGAACCGCCGCGACCCCCGCCACAGCGTGTACGCCTTCCGAGACGCCATCGAACGACGGGTCGACTATGCGACCGTGAACGACCGATTCTTCGTCAACAACGTCTCACTGGGCGTCTATGCAACGATCGTCCAGCAGGAGGGCTACCGCGAGGCCAAGGCGGCCACGACGAGGCGCCTCCTTCCAGAACTGCTCGGCGACGCTGAGCAACCCTTTGATCTGTCGTTCGCGACGCCCGATGGCACCGACGTCGACGGGTCGTTCCTGATCATGGTGTCGAACAACCCCTACGTGCTCGGAGCCTCCCCCGACACGTCCCAGCGCCTCCGCCTCGACACGGGGGAGCTCGGTGTCTTCGCCGTCACGGCCGCAACGGGCGCACAGGCGGCCGAGGTCCTGACGCTGGCCCTGGCCGGCCAGGGGTCGCGCAGCGGCCATGCCTTCGAGTTCAGCTGCGAGACACTCGAGATCCGATCCCGGTCCGGCACGGCGTACGCGGGCATTGACGGTGAGGCCCTCGAGCTGGAGACGCCGATGATCTTCCGCTCCCATCCTGAGGGCCTGCGCCTGCTCGTTCCTGAAGGCAACGTCGAGATCGCCCTCGCACGGCGATCGCATGAAGTCCGCCTGCACGATCTCTTCCTGCTCGCGAAGGGAGCGCCGCTCGCCTGAGCTCAAAAGCGCATCGGGACCTCGTGATCTCTGGACGGACCTCGGTAATCACTCTTCTTCTGGCGAGACGACAAGACCATTGGAGGTGCCACCGGGAGCCGGGCACTCAGAACATCGACTTCACCGCAGCCGATGGCGCTGCCACGCTCCCTTTCCCGCAGCTACGTTCGGATCCTGGGCCGTGTCTCGGAGCTACTTGGAATCGGTCTTTGCCTCGTCCTCGATAGCTTTCTGATCAGCCTTCAACTCCTTGGCCTGAATCTTGGCCGCATGCTTCATTGCCGACTCGACCTTCGCCCGCATATCCGAGACGGCGACGACAACGAGCCCGGCCTGACCGCTGTCGAGGCTCTCGCCCAGTTCTTTGAGATCATCACGGCTCATTCCGGCCGCAGCGTGTCCGGCCACAGCCCCGAGGATCGCGCCCCCACCCGCGGTGGCAAGCAAGATGCCGCCGCCGATGGCCGCAGCGGGGAACAACGCGATCACGAGACCCGTGGCCAGGCCGACGCCGCCACCGAGCACGCCGCCGACCCTGGTGGGCGTCTCATGCTTCTTCAGAATCTTGACCTTCCCGTCGGGCTTGCGCTCAATGACCGCTGCGTCGTACGCATCGATCAGCCCGATCTCGGTGTGGAGCGCGTGGACGGCGTCATAGTCCACCAATGCGTCCTCAGCCTTCCCGTAGACGCCGCAGTAAGCGAAGAAAGTGTCGATCGCCATCTTCCATCTCCTTTGGTTGGCCGAGAAGCTGCGGAAAGATATTCGTCATCACTATGCCCGACCTGAGAGACCTCCGCCAGTACCGACCGGCGATGAGAAAGGATCAACCTTGAACTGACGGTCGACGCGTCTGGCGACTTCAACGACGTTGAGTCGTTCTGACGTGATGGAGGAGGTGAAGGGCTTCGTAGTCACGTGTCGCTCTGGTCTGCATGACGGGCCGCGCGGTCAGTGTCAAACCGGTCAATGCATTCGCTGGTGCCGATGTGCGCCGCGGGGTCCGTTTCACTGCAGTCTCAATCCAGAACACCAGTGACGGCACTCTCACGTGCCATTGTTCTCGTATGTACCCGGCCAGCGCGGCACCACAGGGAAAGAACCGTCCGGGGGACGATGCCAACGCGGAAGCCTCGATGGATGGCCCCCAGGTAAGCCCCAACAACCAGCGACTCGCCCTCTTGCTGGCGATGGCGATGTTTGTGCTGGTCGTGGACACCTCGATCATGAACGTGTCGATCTCTGCCGTCGTCCACGACATCGGCACCACCGTGAGCGGAGTCCAGTCCGCCATCGCGCTCGAAGCCCTGGTGTCGGCAGCGTTCATTCTGATCGGGAGCAAAGTTGGCGACCTCATCGGCCGCAAGCGCGCCTACGTTCTGGGGTTGCTGGGCTATGCGGCCGGCGCTCTGGCCATGGCCCTCACCCAGAGCCTGACAGTCATCATCATCTTCTGGGCCATCGTCGGCGGACTCGGAGCGTCACTGCTCCTGCCCGCGATGCAGTCTCTGATCCACGGGAACTTCGAGGGGGCGGAGCAACGCAAGGCCTATGCATTGGTCGGTGCCGCTGCCGCAATCGCAGCGGCTGTCGGACCACTCTTGGGAGGGTTCATCACGACGTATCTGTCATGGAGGATTGCGTTCCTTCTCGAGGATCTCATCATCTTGATCGTTCTCTCCGGGATTCGCTTGGTCAAGGATGTGCGATACACCGGTCCACGGCATATCGATGTCGTCGGCGCAGTCCTCTCCGTGATCGGCATGGGTGGACTCGTGCTCGGGATCCTGGTGTGGCAGGAAGGTGGCGAGTCCGTGATCGTGTTACTCGTCATCGGGAGCGGCGCGATGGCAGGCTTTGTGTTTTGGATCTCGCGCCAGAAGCGGCTTGGAAGACCGGCACTGATCGATCCCGGGCTGTTCAAACTGCCGCACTTTCGATTCGGTGCGACCGGTCAAATGATGCAGCAGATCTCACTCGGCGGGTTGATGATCGTGCTGCCGATCTACCTGCAGATGGTCTTCGAATACAACGCGATGCAGGCTGGCCTCTCAATGGCCCCGCTGTCGCTGAGTATGTTCGCGGTGGCTCTTTTCGCAGGTAGGAAGGCGGGAAACCGACGACCGGCCACGATCATCCGGGCTGGATTCGCTCTGACGTCGGCGGGCATCCTGCTCCTGATCCCCTTCATACCGCGGGTCGACTCGGGCTGGTACCTCATCGTGCCTCTACTGATCGTCGGTTCCGGATTGGGGCTGCTCGTATCCCAGTTGAACAATTACACGTTGGCACCGATATCTGAGGAGGGGGTCAGTGAGGCAGCTGGGGTCAATTCGGCAGCCGGGTCGTTCGGGCTTTCTTTCGGGCTCGCGGTCGCCGGTGCCATCATGTTGGCCACGCTGTCCTTGTCGTTCAACCACCTGGCATCACAGAGCGCCGTGCTCACGTCGGGTGAACAACAGCACGTGGCGCAGGTGCTTGAGCACGACGCGCAGGTTCTGAGCAATACGCAGCTGGCACACCAGCTTGTCGGACAGCCCAAGGCGACGCGCGACGAGATCATCAACATCAATACCGAAGCGAGACACGACGCTCTGCGCTTCGCGCTATTGGTCCCGCTGTTCGCCGGCCTGGTAGGCCTCTTCAACTCTTTCCGGATGATGCGGTTACCCGATCCCCCACAATCCGAGTCAACGGAGGGCTTTGCCCCCGGGTGAACAGGGAGAACCGGTGTCCCGGACCATCAGTTGGTGGGATTCGCAGCCATCGAGGATTCTTGGTGATGGCAGAACCGGCTCCCCGGTCAGAACGTCCACCGGCGGCCACGGCTCGAGAAACCGCCAAGGCGCGCACGGCCTTCACCCGAGCAGGCGGACCTTCGATTTCTCAACCCCGGAGTGAAGGATGAAAGCACCGGTTGCAACCGTGCCAGAGAGCGATCACGAAGGTTCAATGAGCATCCGATGCAAGCGTTCTTGTACAGCTGCCCGAGAGGCGACCATAGAGTGATGAGCAGCCCGGACGAAATCGTCTTACACCCCGGAAAGGGTGCTGAGGCTCCTATCTGGGATCACGGGCGGGAGGAAGTGAAGAGGCGCACCGGTAGCGTCGCAGACGTAGGGGGCTCAGCGAAGGGAGCAGGAAATGGCCAAGACGTTGTACACCGCTCGAGCTCATGTGACGGGTGGCCGGGAGCATGGGCACGGGGTCACCGATGATGGGGCCTTGGATGTGCAGCTGCGCACGCCGGTCGAAATGGGCGGCGAGGGCGGCGCCACCAACCCCGAACAGCTCTTCGCCGTGGGTTACGCCGCGTGCTTTGAGGGGGCACTTGGAGTCGTCGGACGTCGAGAGCGAGTGGACCTCGGAGACGTCTCAATCGAATCAGAGGTCAGCCTGATCACGACGGAGAACCGCGGATTCAATGTGGCCGTAGGACTCGATGTCTCACTTCCGAACGTGACAGATCCCGAGCGCGCCATTGCGATCGTTGCCGCGGCGCACGAAGTGTGCCCGTACTCCAACGCGACTCGCGGCAACGTGGAGGTAACGTTGAAGGCCAACGGTCAATCGGTTCCGACAGCACAGGCTGGTGTCAGCTGACTCGTGGCGATGGCGGCGGGCCTGACCGAGAAATCGGTCCAGTCTCGCTTGGACACGTCTTCATACAGCTACGTACTCTCCGACGCGTCCGGCGTCCGGAACAGAATTGATCGACTTGGAACGTCGATTCATCGACGACGATCCGACGGAGCCGGCGGCGCCGTGTCTCCGACGCGGCCAGTGCGCTTGTGCGGCAGAACAGAGCCCAATTCCGGCATCGACTTCTTCGGATTTCGTCCCCTGCCGCCGTAGATCTTCGCAATCCTCGTGCTAGCTTCCCCACTCGCTTTCATGGCGCAGACGCCGCGCTGGGCCCACCAAGAGGACGGATACATGCCAATACGAATCCATTCCCGCGTCATCGCGGTGGCCTTTCTGAGTTCGGCCACCGGGTTGGCCCTGTGCACTGCGGCGACGAGCAGCGCCGGAGGATCCACCAAGCCCTCCACGAGCTTGAGCATCCTCGTCACGAATGACGATGGGGTGACTGCACCCGGGATCAATGCAACGGTGCAGGCATTGACTGCGCTCCCCCACACCAAGGTCACCGTGGTGGCCCCCCTGACAAACCAGAGTGGAACCGGTGCAAAAGTCACCGAGGGAGCCTTGACTGCGACCAGCGCCACGACGGCAAGTGGCTACCCAGCCAAGGCTGTCGCGGGGTACCCGGCGGACACCATCATCTGGGCCGTCGATGACCACGGCATCTCACAGCGACCCGATCTCGTCGTCTCGGGGATCAACCTTGGCGAGAACATCGGTCCCTTCGCCGCCCTCTCGGGGACCGTGGGAGCGGCTCAGACTGCGTTGGCCCGCGGAATACCCGCTCTCGCAGTGAGCCAGGGTGTCGACAACGGCCAATCGGCCAACTTCTCCCAGGGGGCGAAGTACCTGGTGGCCTGGGTGCAGGCACACCGCAAGGCCCTTCTGGCGGCGAAGAAGGGGACGGCCGAGCGCACGAACGGCAACCTCAACGTTCCGACCTGCGCCAGTGGACACATTCGGGGTCCTGTGAATGTGACCGTGGCCCCGTCGCTCTCCAGCTACTCAATCAGCACGGTGGACTGCTCGAGCACCGCCACCAAAGCGTTGACCGACGTCCAGGCCTTCGTGGAGGGCTTCGCCTCGATCTCGGCGCTCCACCCGGAGAACCCGCCGAAATAGGTTCTCGCCGCGACCGCGAGCTGTCTATCCTTCGGCAGTGCCGCCGGAGCCGGGAAGGGCCCCGGTGGTCGTTGGCGCGAGCCCCTGCTGTTGGGCCATCACGGCTGCTTCGACGACTTGCAGGTCCGAAGGATCGATGGCCAAGGGCCCTCCGGCCACCGGCACCTGCCAGACGTGCGTCATCGGAGTAGAGCCGTAGTGGAACGTGCCCGGCGGGCACGGTGTGAACCCGTCGATCAGATGGGTCACCGCTGACGTACAGAGACTGGTGTGTTGGTGCCAATGGACCAAACACCCGTACGGCATCGGACCCCTGCCCGGTCCTGGCATCAGGTACATCGCAGCCACGAGTACAGGCCCGTACGGCGTCGTCGCTTACACGAGCGAATCCACTGTGTTCGGATTCATGAGGTCCTTCGTGTTCGTGTAGGACGGGTTGAGGTTGAACGGGAAGAGCCAGATGATCGCCTGAAAGATCCAGATGCCGGTCCACACCTGCAGTGACCCGGTTCCGCCGAACACGCCGCGACCCGCCGCGGAGGACTGCGGGCTCGTACGAACGCGGTTGCTGCCCTCATCGCGCTTGGGCCAAACCAAGAGTCCGAGCGGGACGGAGAAGCACACCGCACCCGGAGCGCCCTGCAAAGGCGACGTCTGTCCGGTGAACACCATGCCGAAACCCTCGCCAAAGAGGTATATGCCGGCGGCCCCAGATGAACGAAGCCACCAGTGAGGGCTTCACGGAACGACGGAAGAGCAGACCCATGCCGATGGCGATCTCAACAAGGCCGAAGACCGCGACCCACATGGTGGCCTCATGCGAGAGGAAGTTGGCCATATGGCTGATCGTCGAGCCGATCAACCATGGGCCCGCCGCCATCGGTCTGATGACGTCAGGGGACAAAGGAAGGCTTGAAGAGATCGGGCTGGAATTTCAGGAGTCCGTCGAGGATCCACAGCACGCCGAGGGCGCACTGCAAGGTCCGCTGATCGAGGTGAAGTGAGGCGGCAACCGATCGCTGTGGCTTCCCGGTTGATTGAGGAGCGGGCACCGTTGCAGACGCTCCCCCAGGAGTGTTCTGGCCAAACTTCATGAGACGTTCCCCTTACGGGCCCGTCGAGCTGGGCCGCGTCGGCCACAAATAGAGCGACGGAACCGTTCCGGGGACTTCGGTCCGGGCCACCGGAAGACGACGGGAGCCGATGGGAGCCGATGGGAGCCGATGGCAGCCGACGATTACAGCACGACGACGTACAACCGCTCGCAGAGATCAGCGCCGAGGGCGAGCGTGGTGCCGCTGGCGTCGAGCACGAGCGTCCCGTCGGGACCCTTGGCCGTCGCCGTGGCCGTGGTACCCGGGATGAACCTGGCATCGTCCAGGTAGCGCAGCGTGGCGCCATCCAACTCGACTTCTTCACCCAGCCGCTCGAAGCGCACCCGCTGTCCCGGTTCCACGTCGGCCAGAGGCACCTGCGGCGGCGAATTACGCGCCCGGTTCTGGCTGCCGGGGATCGGATTGCCGTGCGGACACGTGGCGGGGTCCCCCAAGATCTGCACCAACCTGGCCATGACCTCGTCGGAGATCACGTGTTCCCACCGACCTGCCTCCTCGTGCACGAGATGCCAGGGCAGGCCGACGACGTCGACGAGGAGCCGCTCGGCAAGTCGGTGCTTTCGCAAGACCGTCTGCGCCACATCTTGACCCTGCTCGGTGAGGGTGATGGTCCGACCGGACCGCTCGATGAAGCCGTCGCTGGCGAGTCGGTCGAGCATCTCCGAGACCGTTGGCGCCGATCGACCCAACCGCTCGGCAATCCGAGCCTGGATCGCAGGCGTCCCTTCCTCGTTCAGTGACTCGATGGTCTGGAGGTACTCCTCGAGCGGCGGGTGATGCTCGACCGGATGGTAAGAGACGTGCGAGCTGCCGGAGTCAGTCACGGATCTGCTGGGCCAGGTAGAGGCCCTGGCCGAGCTGATCGACCAGCGCGAGTTGGCTCTCCAACCAGTCGGCCTGGTCTTCTTCGCCCTCCAGAATCTCTGCGAGCAGGTCCCTGCTTCCGTTGTCGCCGCGCTCGACGCAGAGGGCGATGCCGCGATTGAGGCGCTCGATTGCCTCTCGCTCGAGCTCGAGTGCCAGCGTCAACTTCTCGACCGGGCTCTCACCGGTCCGGATGGTGCCCAGTCGCTGCAAGTTGGGGTGGCCCTCGAGGTAGAGCAGGCGCTCGACGAGATGGTCCGCATCCTTCATCTCATCGATCGACTCGGATCGGAAACGCTCGCCCAACCGGTCGTAGCCCCAGTTGTCGAACATCTTGGCGTCGAGGAAGTATTGGTTCACTGCCGTCAGCTCAGCGGTCAGTACCTCGTTGAGAAGTTCGATCACCCCAGGGTCACCCTGCATTGGTGTCTTTCGCCGACGTCGCCATCAGGACGATCGTAGGCGCCGACAGCAATTGGTGCGCCGGAAGGTTGCGCTCAGGCAGCTGAGACGGCCGCCGGCTCGCGCTCCCGGGCGGTGGCCTCGAGCAGGGCCTCCAGCAGGTGGTGACAGCCGCCACATCCGCCGCCTGCCGTGCAGCGCGCCGTGATCTCGGGCACCGTGGATGCCCCCGAGGCGATGGCGGCGTCAACCGTCCGGTCAGTGATCGCCTTGCAGTGACAGACGTACACCGCCTTACCGTCCGGTTCCCGAGCTGTCGGGGCCGTCGCCGACCCTCCGAGTGACCGATGGGATGCCTCCGGCCACCAGCGCCGCCGCCACCGACAACGGGATTGAGCGAGTCGCCGGGAGGCGGTACCCGACGCCGACTGCTTCAGCTCGCACGGTCCGGTGCGCCACCACGAGTCGAACCCAGTCGACTCGACGCAGGCCCGTCGCGGCCGCCAGGCCGGGGGACCGCTTCATCACGCCCGAGCTCCCACGTCGGAGGCCGTGGCGTTCGGGGATTCTTCCTGCTCCCTCTGCCTAGACATGTGGCCTCCCATCCGTTGAAAGTATGGCTAGCCTAAATGTTAGGCACCCCTAAGTCAAGCGGAGAGGGAGCTACCGACCGTTCGTCATCGGGCTCCGAAAAGGCCCGGAGGCCACCCTCATCATGGGGTGCTCACTGGGGGGACGGCCTCTTCACCTGAACAGGGGTTTGGTGCCCCGACGGCCGGTCGGGCATGCAGCTGCGCTTGCCTCTCAATATTCTGATGATAAGATAACTATTATGGTTGTAGAAGCGACCGGGGCGATCGCGACGCCCATTGGCGAGCTGAGCCGGCGGCGGAGAGTCGGCGTCCTGCTCATTTGCTCCATGAGCCTTCTGATCGTCGGGATCGACGTCACCATCGTCAATGTCGCCCTGCCCTCCATCGGGCATGACTTCCACGCTTCGCTGTCCGGGCTCCAGTGGACGGTGGACGCCTACACGCTTGTGCTCGCCAGCCTGCTCATGATCTCCGGCTCCACCGCCGACCGTCTCGGACGGCGACGGACCTTCGTCTTCGGGCTGTTCGTCTTCGCGGGAGGCTCCCTGCTCTGCAGCCTGGCCCCCAACCTGGGCGCCCTCATCGCCTTTCGAATGGTCCAGGCGGTGGGCGGCTCGATGCTGAATCCGGTGGCCATGTCGATCATCACGAACACCTTCACCATCCCCCGCGAGCGAGCCCAGGCAGTCGGGATCTGGGCGGCGGTGGTCGGCGTGTCGATGGCCCTGGGCCCGGTGGTCGGAGGGATACTTGTGACCACGGTCGGTTGGCGCTCGATCTTCTGGATCAACATCCCGATCGCGCTGCTGGCGGTGGTCCTCGCGCTGCGCTTCATACCGGAGTCCAAGGCGGCCATGGCGAGAAAGGTGGACGTCCCGGGGCAGGTCCTCGTGATCCTGTTCCTCTCCTCGTTGACCTACGGCATCATCGAGAGTCCCGAGAAGGGTTGGACGTCGATACTCATCATCGGGGCCTTCGCGGTCGCCGCCATGTCGCTCGTTGCCTTCTTGATCTGGGAGCACCGGGCCATCGAACCGCTGGTCGATCTGCGATTCTTCCGATCCGTGCCCTTCTCCTCAGCGGCCGTCATCGCCGTGGCGGCGTTCGCCGCTCTCGGCGGTTTCCTGTTTCTCAACACGCTCTACCTTCAGGACGTCCGTGGGCTCTCCGCGCTGCAGGCAGGGATCGACACCCTGCCCATGGCCGCCATGACCATGGTGCTTCCGCCGTTCTCGGGGAAGATTGTCGGCCGACGAGGGGCCCGGATTCCCCTCCTCGTCGCCGGCATCGCTCTCACTCTCTCCTGCCTCATGCTGGTGGGGCTCAGTGCGACCACGCCGTTCACCTGGTTGTTCACCGCATACGTGATCTTCGGGATCGGGTTCGGGTTCGTCAACGCGCCCATCACCAACGCCGCCGTCTCGGGCATGCCCCGGGCGCAAGCCGGCGTCGCCGCGGCAATCGCCAGCACGTCGCGTCAGATCGGTCAGACCCTCGGTGTGGCCGTTGTCGGATCATTGGTCTCTGCTTCACTGCAGACGAGCAACCACCTCGACTTCGCACTGGCCAGCCGGGCCGGCTGGTGGGTCCTGGCTGGTTGCGGCGCTGTCGTCCTGATCCTCGGCCTCGTCGCGACGTCGCGGTGGGCCTACATCACGGCACAACGGACCGCTGAGTCGATCAATCCCGAATATCTGGAGGTGCACGCGACGTGACGAATGTGAGCGGTCGTCGCGACCGAGCCGCGCGAGGCCTGGGGAGCAATGGCCGATCTCGTTCTGGACAACGAGCGTCGGCGAGACGTAAGCGACCAGATCGGCCTGAGCTTCGGAAAGATCAAGGCATTGCGGAGGATCGCCAAGCGGCCGATGCCGATGAGGGAGTTGGCCTCCCTGCTCGGCGTTGATCCGCCCAACCTGACGGCGGTGGTGGACGACCTCGAGCGCGCCGGGCTCGTCGCGCGCCAAGCCCATCTCACCGACCGACGAGTGAAGCTGGTGGTGGCAACCCCTGAAGGAGCGGCGCTCGCACATCGGGCGGACGAAATCCTGGCGCGGCCACCGGCCGCCCTTTGCGAACTCCCCGCCGACGAGCTCGAGAGCCTGGCGCGGATCCTGGGCCGGGTCCGTCAGGAGCAGAAACCCGATCATTGAGTCAAGGTCTCGCCCGCAATCGGCCACACCGTCGACTGCAGGGGGTCAGGCGCGCAGACACCCGCGCGCCTGCGTGGTCAGAGCCCGACGGGCCGTGAAGGAGTCGCTCGAGCAACTCCACCCCGTCGACCACCCGCGGGCCCGGGCCGGGAGAAGTATGCGTTGGCGTCGACGGCGATGACTCGTCCGAGGCCGTCTATCTCGGGACGGGCCAGGAGCGCAGGCGCCTGCGCCATTGCGCCTGCAAGATCGAACCCGCACGGCATGAAGACGGTGATGTCGACCTGCGCCGCTTCGATCTCCTCCCAGGTGAGGCGGCGCGAACGGGCACCGGCTTCGGCGAGCACCGGCACCCCGCCCGCCGCCTCCACCTGGTCAGGGACCCAGTGCCCGGCGTTGAACGGCGGGTCAGGCCACTCCAGGACCAGCACCCGAGGCCGCTCTCGCCCCAGGACGCGTCGTCGTACGGCGTCGACTCGTGCTCGGAGGCCCGTCATCAGCGGCGTCCGCACTCGCCCCGGTGCCGGTCGCCGACCCCACGACACCGATGCAGTCGATCACCTCGTCGAGTCGGCCGGGATCGAGGGAGACCACCTGGGCGTGGCACCCGATCACCTCGAGCGCCTCCTCCACGGCACCCGACGGCACTGCGCAGACCTGGCAAAGGTCCTGGGCGAGGATCAAGTCGGGATCGATTTCCCGTATCCGGGCATCGTCGAGGGTGTAGATGGACTCCCCCGCCGCCACCCTGGCGCTGACTGCGGCGTCGATCTGCTGCGCGCTGAGCGAGCCATCGGTAGGGAGGGCCGTGCCGGACACGATCGGGACCGACCGCGCGGGTTCTGGATAGTCGCACTCGAAGCTGACACCGCGCAGATGCGCACCGAGATCGAGGGCATAGACGATCTCGGTCGCCGACGGCAGCAACGAGACGATCTTCACTGATCCATCCTCTCTCATCCGTTGACCGCGATGGAGGAGCGCGGTTCGACCACTTCCGCGTCCACCACGTTGTGCTCAGTCGCCCTGCGCTCAGTCACCCGGCAGCTGCACCCCCGCAAAGTCGACCTGAGGTTCGAAGGCGGCCCGCCGGGAGGCACGACGTAGGGCAGCCAGCACGGGGCGGCCCAGGACAAGGACGAGGACGGCGCAAGTGACGGCACGGGTGAGGTCGAAGCCCATGGACGTTGTGAGATCGAAGAGGAGGAACCGGTGCAGGTTCGCGAGGGTCCCCAGCCCGGGCACGAACGAGTAGGTCGTTGTGGTCCCGGCCGACGAAGGGCCAGAACCAGAAATTGGTGAGCAGCCCATAGACCAGGGCCGAGACCACGCCGTACCCGGCGAGCATCAGGCGTTCGGGAAACCCTCGCATCGGGGGCAGGCAGCCCGCACCGAAGCCGACCCATGCCGCAGACAGCATCTGGAACGGCAGCCAGGGGCCCACGCCACCGGTGATCAGGGCTGAGGCGAAGAACGCGACGGCACCGAGGACGAACCCGAAGCCCCGCCCGAAGACCCGCGCTGCAAGGATAAGGAGAAACCACTCCGGTTCGAAGCCGTTGATGCCGGGACTCGGCACCCGCAGCGCGGCGAAGCATGCGGCGAGGATCCCGAGCAGTGCGACCGCCTTCGCGTCAATGGCCCCCTCGGATAGCTCGGCGATGACAATGGCCAACAGGAGCGGAACGAGCCCGACGAAGATCCAGGGCGCGTCGCCGTTGTGGGCGGAGTTCGGGCCCGCAGATTGATGGATCAGCAGGGGCCAGGCGAAGGCGGCGACGCCGAAGACCGTCGTCAGCAGAAGGAGGAACGAGGAGCGGGAGCCGAACCGGATGGCGGGCGGCAGCCGATGACCCGAGGTCCGATCCCGCCGCGGGACCGAGACGGTCATGCGGGCACCTGCCCTTTGAGGGCCTGCCGAACTTCGTCCACCGTCAACCACTCTTCGGGGGCCAGCACCTTGGCCACCTGGGGAGCGAAAATCGGGGAATGACAGACGACCTGACGGGCGGGCCCGTCGGTGATGATCTGGCCGTCGGCCAGGACCACGGCCCGGTCCGCGACGCGGGCCGCCAACTCCACATCGTGGGTGGCCAACACAATGGCGTGACCGTCCCCCGCCAATTCGCGCAGGACCGCAATGAGGCGATCCTTGCTTGGATAGTCCAAACCTCTCGTGGGCTCGTCGAGGAGAAGGAGGGTCGGGGCGGGCGCCACAACGAGGGCCAGAGCCAGGGCGAGACGCTGGCCCTCGGACAGGTCGCGGGGATGACGATCGCCCGGCACGCCGGGCAGCACCCGATCAAGCGTCCGGGAGGTCGTCCCCTGGGGCAGCGCCGAGACCTTGTCAGCGGTGTGGCATTCCGCCCGGACGCTCTCGCCATAGAGCAGCAGCCCCGGGTCCTGGGGGACGAGCCCGACCTGGCGGACCAATTCAGCCGGACGGAACGACTGGGGGTCCCGGCCGCTGACGACCACGGAACCACGGGACGGGCGCCGCGCTCCCGAGAGCGTGCTGAGCAGTGTCGACTTCCCGGACCCGTTCCGTCCCATGAGCGCGAGAACCTCGCCAGGGAAGACCGAGAGATCCACGGCGTCGAGGGCCAATACGGGTCCGTACGACACGGACACCTTGCGGAGAGACCCTGCCTCGAGGTGGCCTGCCGAAGGCGTCGCGGCGGCACCCGGATCCGGTGGCGACAGTGGCACCAGGCGCTCGCGCAGGGGCCCCGACATCCGGCGTGCGTCACGTACCGAAAGGGGCAGCGGGTCCCACCCGACCAGTCGACCCAAGTCGACCAGGGGCGGCGCGACCGACGACGTCCGCATCACGGTCTCGGGCGAACCGTCGACGAGCGGTTCACCATCGCCGGGAACGAGGATGATCCGGTCGGCGAACGGCACGACGCGCTCGAGCCGGTGCTCGGCCATGACCACGGTCAGCCCGAGATCGTGCACCAGGCGGGTCAGCGTGCTCAGCACCTCTTCCGCGGCCGCCGGATCGAGGGCGGAAGTGGGCTCGTCGAGCACCAATAGCCGAGGTGACGCCGTCAACACGGCCCCTATTGCCACCCGTTGCTGTTGGCCTCCTGACAGCGCGCGCAGAGAACGGTCGCGTAGATCCTGGAGGCCCAGCAGATCGACGGCGTCCTCCACCCGGCGCCGCATGGCGTCGGGGGGCACGCCGAGGTTCTCCATGGTGTAGGCCAGTTCGTCCTCGACTGTCTCGGTAACGAAGCTGGCCAGCGGGTTCTGGCCGACGAAGCCGACCACGTCTGCCAGATCGCGCGGTCGATTGTCCTTCGTCGTCCGTCCATCGACCATCACCGTTCCGGCCAGCGTCCCCCCGCTGAAGTGCGGCACCAGTCCATTGATGGCCCGTAGCAATGTCGACTTACCTGTCCCCGTCTCCCCTACGACCACGCACAGCTCGCCCTCGGGAATGTCGAGGGAGACGCGGTGCAGCGTCGGCCTTCCGGCATCGGTGTATGTGAACGACACCTGGTCGAATTCGATCACGACACTCCCGAAAGATCTGCATGGACCTGACGGCGTCGTACCTCCGCCGGCGCCGCACCCTCCCCGGATTCATCGGGAACCGACGTCGACGACGGCGAGATCGGATCGGGCGCGGCGATGGCCGGAATCAGAGCGATGAAGATCCCTACGACGGGGAGCAATGGGATGCTCGGGAAGACCAAGGGGGAGAATGAGATGGTCAGTCCCGGCACGTCGAAGGCTCTTGCCAAGGCCATCGTGACCAGCGCAACGAGGCCGGAGCCTGCCACGATCCACTCGGGCTCTCGCCATGGGTCGGGCCGGTAGCGCGAGCGAGCCGTTCGCCGTCCCCCGAGAGCGAGGCCGACACCGCACAGCACGGCGGCGACCGCCAGGACCGGCAGCCCCAGCCCGAAAAGCGAGCCGGAGTCGATGACGCCATAGACCCCAACGGCCGCCAGCAACAACCCGCCGCCCGTGGCTCCGCTGGCGAAGCGGCGAGATGCCTTCCCGACCGCGATCCTCCTTCCATAACCACGGGCATCCATGCTGGTGGCCAGTTGCAGCGACCGGTCCAGTGCGCTCTCCAAAACGGGAACTGCCACACCCCGCATTCCGCGCAGGCCGCGGGTCGGGATCCCGCGCTGGCGGCGGGCCTGACGGACGGTCCCGATCGATTGGACCAGCTCCGGAGTAAACGAAAGCGCGACCGTGACAGCCACGCCGGTCTCGTACAACACCGCGGGGAGGCACCGCAGAAGCCGGTAGGGACTGGCCAACGAGTTCGCAGCGCCGAAGCAGAGCAGGATCACGGCAATCTGCATTCCCTCCACGAACGCGATGAGGACGGACTCGAGCGTGACCGGGCCACCGATACTCACGCCGGCCGCCCACGACGGGAGGGGTACACGGGGCATGGTGAAGAGCACGTGTCCCGGGAGGCCGCGTTGACCAAAGAGGATCTCGATTGCGATCCTGATCACAATGACCAGGACACCCACGCGGAGAAAGAAGGCGATGGAGCGAGACCACGGCGCGCTGCTTCGACGAGCCGAGACGACGACGCAGGCCACGACGCCGATGAGCGCCAGCAAGAACGGGTTGTTCGTCCGCATGGCGCAGATGGCCAAGCCGGCCGCCCACAACCACCAGGCCACCGGGTGCAGGGAGCGGCGCCGGGCGGCGGCGGCCCGTCTCACTCCTCAGCCGGCCGGCGCCGCCAGCGAAAGAAGGCGAGCCCGCCGAGGGCGGCGACCACCAACGCGATCAGGATCACCGGGAGGACATTGCTCGAGGCGCCTCCACCCGAATCGCTGGACGCGGCGCTCGCCGCGATGGACCGGTGAGTGCTCGACGATCCTTGGGCACCGCTGGCACTGCCGGCGCTGCCGCTGCCTGAAGCGGTCTCCCCGGGACCGAGCGTGGTCGTGGTCGCACCCGGGGCTGCTGTCTTGGTCGAGACCCCTGACTTTGGCCGCGTGCCGGCCGCGGTGGTCGGCGTCGTGGCGAGGGCGGGGCCAGTGCCGGCCCTCCCCGTTGCCGATGCCGCGGACGGAGGCGTCGGCGTAGGCGTGGCCGTGGTCGTCGGCGTCGCGACGGGCGGCGCTTGGGCCGGCGGCACCTCGGTCGACGCATTGCAGATCTGCGCGTAGGAGGGGGCGACCCCTGGGGGCGGGTCGCTGGAGTTGTCCGGTTGGTCGACCTGGAACCTCCACCCTTCGACATCGTTGGCCTGACTCGCGACGGAGTGCTCCGCGGGGCCGTCGTTGGCGTAGACCCACGATCCAGAGGATCCGTGCCAGTAGGACCAGTAGTCGAAATTGCCCGACCCGATGCTCTGGCCACAGTTCTGCACGCCATTGGCCGGGTAGTTGTCGATCGAGCACAGAAGGCCGGAGTTGTTGTATGCCACGTTGCCGGCGCCGACAGCGGCCGCCAGCGCATCCGAGTCGTGCGCGTTCGATGCGACCGGGACGCATTTCGATACCGACGACATCGAGGACCCGCTTCCGAAGTCGACGACGACCGCCACATAGACGTCGTTGCCCACCGAGTCCGCCGACGCGATCGCCAGCTTCAGTGGCACGAAGGCACCCGGCCCGACTGGGGCGAGCACAGCTGCAGCTCCACCCAGGAAGAGCCCCCACAGGAGCAACCGGGCCCGGCATCCAGCGCGCCGCACGCTAGAAAGCGCTCCCCGATCCGCCCACGGCATCACTGATGCGCAGGTTTGCGGCTGACCCCGAGAAGAGGGCATCGCCGAAGTTGAAGATTCCGCCGTCGGAGGCGACGAGCCAGTAGCCGCCGCCGTCGCGGGTCCCGATCATGCCGACGATGGGCTGGTTCAACCTGATGCCTCCGGTCGAACCCTGGAAGACCGCGTCTCCGTAGCTGAAGATGCCCCCGTCGGAGGCCACCAGCCAGTAGCCGCCGCCGTCAGGCGTGGCGGCCATGCCGACGATCGGCTTGTTGAGCGGCTGACCGCCCCGGGATCCGAAGAACGCGGCGTCGCCGTAGCTGAAGATCCCCCCGTCCGAGGCCACCAGCCAGTAGCCGCCGCCGTCAGGCGTGGCGGCCATGCCGACGATCGGCATGTTGAGCGGCTGGCCGCCCCGGGATCCGAAGAACACGGCGTCGCCGTAGCTGAAGATCCCGCCGTCCGAGGCCACCAGCCAGTAGCCGCCGCCGTCAGGCGTGGCGGCCATGCCGACGACCGGCTTGTTGAGCGGCTGGCCGCCCCGGGATCCGAAGAACACGGCGTCGCCGTAGCTGAAGATCCCGCCGTCCGAGGCCACCAGCCAGTAGCCGAGGCCGTTCAGCGTCGATGCCATGCCGACGACCGGCTTGTTGAGGGCCGTTCCGGCGAGCGATCCGATCGACTTCGCCGAACCGAATGGGTGGACCGCTCCCGAACCGGTGGCGACCCAGTAGGAATTGGTAGGTCCGAACCCGTAGATCAAGCCGGCCAGGATCGGCGTCACCTGGTTGGTGGCCAGCAGATTTCCCGCGCTGGCGTCCTGGAAGCCCACCGCGCCCTGGTCGCTCCCTGACGTCACCACGAAGGTCAACAGCGCGGTGACGGGCGAGTGCCCCGAGCTGGTGAAGGCGGAGCCCGTCGGGGACAGGCCCATCGCCAGGAGAGCCTGGATCACCAGTCCGGTTGACTGCGAGTCGGTCTGCTGCGGCTGGGCCGCGGAATTTTGGTAGGAGCTCCAGCCCCCGTGAGCGTCCTGCCCCGTGGTGAAGAACGAGAGCGCGCTGGATTCGATGGTGGCGCTCAGCGCTCCCTGGGCGGCGAGGCCCTGGACGGCGAGGGAGGTCGTCTGGTTGTCCGGTCCCGTGAAGCCGGAGGGATTGTAGGCACACCCCCCTCCGACGGCCTGGCTCGGGAGCACCCAGCCGCCGCTCGAGCATTGCTGAGCGGTCAGCCAGCCGATGGCCGCGGCATCGGCTGGCTGCCCCACCGCCTTGAGCGCGGTGAAGACCAGGCCTTGGACGAAGCTGCCGACGAAGAAGTCATTCAGCTGCGTCTCTGTCCCGAACAGACCCGCGTCGGTCCCCGAGGTCTGCTCGGTGGCCAGCAGCCGCGTCACGAGGTTCGTCCCCCCGAAGTTGGTCGGGTCGACGCCCACGGCGTGCGCATCGAGGATCAGGTTGGCCAGCTGGCCGGGCCCGTCGGCGCTGTCGACCGTGATGTACGAATTGGCGTTGGCTTCCACGTAGGCCAGCGCGGCTTGCGTGCCGGCGGTGTCGACGTGGGCGGCGGCCAACGCCAGGATGGCGTTGACCGTCGTCGAGAGGGATCCCCCGATGCTGCCGTCGGCGGCCTGTTGGCCGGCGATCCACGTGGCGGCCGATTGGGCCGCGGCGAACTGCGGGATCTGGGGTTGGGCCGACGCCGCGCCGGCAGACGCCGCGAACGACGTCATGGTCACGGCGACAAGCAGCGTCGCCAGCCCGACAGCGGCGGCACCCAGCGGGGTGCGGCGGAGGATGTGCACGGTTCTCGCTTCCCGGACCTCGACCCGGGACGACCCGCGAGACCAGGGTCGTGCCGAGCCCCAGCCCTTGTGTCTCGACGGTGGGAACTCCCTGTCTTCGAGGCATCCCGGCTCCATGGCGTCGCCTCGGCGGCGCACCATTCACGGTTGCGGACCAGCGCCGGAGTCTCACCGGCTTCCCCTCTCGGGCAGTACAGCTACAGCGTTGTGTTGCCGGCGTACGGTACCACGCGACCCCGTCGGGGCTGCCGAGCGGTTGTTGCGGGCGGATGCTCGGAGGGGTCAGGACGTCAGCATTCCACAGGGAGGACGGTTCGGCCTGGGTCTCGGACTGTCCGCACCGGGTGTTCGGTAGGAGACCCGTCACCGGCCCATCCCCGATCATCCGCCTCGGACCCAAAGGAGCCGTCCGGGTGGCCAGGCGGGCGAAATCGGGTTGACCTATGGGTCGAACCGCGGGAGCGTGACTGGCATGGCAATGGGCGACCGCCCCGACGTACAGACCGCACAGGCACCGATCGTGGCGTTGGACGTGTCGCTGCTGGCCGGCCACTTCGCCACGGCTTTGGCTCGGGTGCCGTTCCGACACCCCTTCTCGGGCGATTCCTCGCCGCTCTCCAACCTGGGCCTCACGGTGACGCGGGAGGTCATCCGGGCCTTCATGGGCTATGCCTCGTCGCTGCGCATACCCGAGTTCCGCTCCCTCGAGTTGGTGCTCGATGACATCTGCAAGCGCATCATGCCACCCATCGTCCGCGCTCTCGACGTCGAGGGACATGCGGCCGAGTTCGGCGGGGTTCCCGGGATCCTCTACGTCCCACGCCACCAGGATCCCGTCGGGGTGGTGCTCTACCTCCACGGCGGCGGCTACATCGGCACGTCGCCGAGGATGTACGCCTTCTTCACGGCACGCGTGTGCCAGGAAACCGGGTGCGCCGTCTTCGTCGCGGACTACCGCCTCGCCCCCGAGTTCCCCTACCCCGCCGGAGCCGAGGACGCCGTCCGCTATCTACACCGCGCTCGTGCGGCTGGGCATACCACCCGCACCGGATCTTCCTCGCCGGCGACTCGGGCGGAGGCGGGCTGGCCAACACGGTCCTCCTCGAACGCACCGACCGGATCAATCCGGTTCGCCCAGCCGGCCTGTTGCTCTTCTCACCCGAGGTCGACCTCCGCCTCGACGAGGACTCGGTGACGGACAATGCAGACCGCGACATCCTGCCGTGGAACATCCCGACCGTCGGCGTACCTGCACGGCTTCGATATCACGAGCAGCGCTGTCTCACCGCTGAACGCCGACCTGAGCGGGTTTCCGCCGACCTGCGTGACCTGGGGCGGGGACGAGATGTTCCGCGACCCGATCCGTCGCTTCGCGGACGCGGCTGTGCCAGGCCGGGGTGCCCACCGACGCCCACGGGAGTTCGCCGGGATGTTCCACGTGTTCGAGATCCTGATGCCCTGGGCCGACGACAGCCGGGAAGTCTCCCGCCATGTCCACCGGTTCATCCATCGCGTGCTCGCCGGCGCGCCGCCGCTCGGTGACACCGACCTGCGCCGCGTTCTCCGCCTGTCAGACTGACCGTCCCGGCGGGTCAGCGCCGGCCGAGCCCGTCGGCGACCTTGCGCAGGGCCGGGCGGAAGTCCGGGTGCGCAATGTCGACCAGCAGGTGGGCACGCTCGCGCACCGTGCGGCCCGTGAGCTCGGCCACGCCGTATTCGGTGATCACGACACCGGTGTGGTGACGCGGCGTGGAGACCACCGATCCCCCGGGAGGCCGGCCGGCGATGCACGACACGACCTCTCCCTCCCGCTCGACCGTGGAACGGAGGCAGATCAGCGAGTGGGCGTCGAGGTGCAGCTCCGCTCCGGCCACGAAGTCCTCGTGGCCGCCGACGCCCGAGATCTGCCGGCCGTCGACGTTGTCGGCCATCACCTGGCCGTAGAGGTCGACCGCGAGGGCACCGTTGATCGACACGAGGTTGGCGTTCCGGGAGATGACCGTGGGGTCGTTGACCGCGTCGACCGGCAGGAAGGCCACCTCTTCGTTCCCGTCCAGCCATCGGTAGAGCTCGGCGACGCCGAGGGCGAAGGTGGTCACCGACACACCCTCGAACAACCCCTTGGCGTCGTTGGTGACCTTGCCGGCCTGGTGCAGCCGCATCAGGCCGGTGGTGAACATCTCCGAGTGGATGCCGAACCCACCGAGCGGTCCTCGGGCGAGCTCGGCTGCCACGATGTTGGGGATGGCGCCGATGCCGGTCTGCAGCGTCGACCCGTCGCGGACGTAGGTCAGCGCGTGGGCGGCAACGGCCTCGTCAACGGTGTCGGCTGGCGCGTCGGTAAGGGCGAATGGGGTGCCATCGGACTCGACGAGCACATCGATCGCGTCCAGCGCGATGGTGTTGTCGTACGTGGGGGGCAGGCTCATGGTGCGGGGCAGGTTCGCGTTGACCTCGACGATGAGGAGCCGGTCGGGGTCCCGCCCGGCGCGGAGGAGCTCGTCCCGCGTACCCCCGACGTGCAAGGAGAGGTTGACGCTCCCCCCCTCGGGCGGTGCCGCCTGCGCCATCATCACGCGGGGAGCGAACCGGGCCATGATCGGCCCCATCTGCCGGAAACCGCCCGGCACCAACTCCACCCGGTGGCCCTGGGAATGGTGGAGCCGCTCTGCCGGTCCGAAGAACCCGCAGCGGTAGCTCACCCCGGACTTGGTGAAGATCTCGTAGAGGTTCAGGCACAGCGCACCTCCGACTTGCAGGTCCTCCCAGTCGTCGCGGGATCCCAGGGCGGCGAGCAGGGCATCGGGGATACCGGGGCCGAGACCGAAACCGATCCGATCGACCGGTCGGACCAGCGCGACGGCCTCCTCAACTGTGCAGACGTTCGGCATTGACCCACTCTCGCACCGGGTCACGTCGCCGACCACGTCCTTCGATCCTGGTGACGGCGTCGGCAGCAGGCGATCCATTACTTTCGGCTCTACCCACAACCGGGGTGCCCCCGCACAATGACGAGGACACCCTCCTCTTCCCAGACAACGGTGCTTGGAGAATGGCGGCCACCCCCCTCGGTCGCCATTTTCCAATTCCCGGGTGTGTCGACCCCGCCACGGAATGGTCCGGGACACTTGCCATGATCGAGGCCGCGAGCGCCATGTCGTCCGCGCCGGACGTCAGCACGACCCAGGCGATGCCCGCTGACGTCGTGGGGCATCTCGATACACTCACGACGTGAGCAAGAGCGCAGTGCTATGACCGCCCCGCCGTCCTCGGGCGGGGGCCGGATCGTCGTGGGCCACGACGGCTCCGCCTCCTCGCTCGCCGCGCTCTCGTGGGCCGCCCGCCAGGCCGCCCTGACGGGGAGCACGCTCGAGATCGTGATGACATGGGAGTGGCCGCCGAGCTTCGGCTGGGCGGTGCCGGTCCCCGACGACTTCGATCCCGAGTCGGACATCGAGCACGCGCTCGACGGGGTCGTCGCCCAGGTGTTGGCTGCCCATCCCGGGCTGGAAGTGAACACCCGCGTGGTCAGCGGGCACCCTGCGCCGGTCCTCGTCGAGGCCTCGAAGGGAGCCGAACTGCTGGTGGTCGGCAGCCGCGGCCACGGCGAATTCGTCGGGATGCTGATCGGTTCGGTGAGTGCGTACTGCGTGACGAACGCGCACTGTCCGGTCCTCGTGCACCGGGCCACTGGCTAAGCGCGGACCGGAACAGCCGGCCCGGCGGCCGGGCGGGCGTCAGCGCTCCGTCTCGGTGTCCGCGTTCTCGATCGCACGTTGACGCGTCGACCGGTCGGCGCCCAGCTGGGCGAGACCCGGGCCGCCGTCGGTCGGTGCAGGCGGACGGCCGCGCCCGCCCAGCAGCGCGTCGAGCGTTGCCACCACCGAGGACTCCAGGGCATGGGCGTCGTACCCACCTTCGAGGAAGAGCGCCAGCCGTCCGGGCCGCGGCGCGAACTCCTTGACGACATGGGCCAGTTCGGCGAAGTCCCCGCTCGAGAGCCGTAGCTCGCTGAGCGGGTCGGCCCGGTGGGCGTCGAAGCCGCACGAGACGAGCACCCAGTCGGGGCGGAACTCCTCGATCGCCGGGCGGGCCTCCACGTCGAGCGCGGCGCGCAGCACATCGCCGGTCGCCCCGGGCGGCAGTGGGAAGTTGAGCGTGCGGCCGGCCGCGGCCGGCCCGCCGACCTCGTCGGCGCGGCCCGTTCCGGGATAGAGGGGGTGCTGGTGCGTCGAGACGTACAGCACGTCGGGGTCGTCCCAGAAGATCGCCTGCGTGCCGTTCCCGTGATGCACGTCCCAGTCGACGATCAAGACCCGCTCACCGAGGGCCGTACGCGACGCCGCGGCGACGGCCACGTTGTTGACGAGGCAGAACCCCATCGCCCGGTTGGCGGTGGCGTGGTGTCCCGGTGGTCGGACGGGCACGAAGGCGACACCGTCGCCGCGGCGCTCCAGCTCGTTGCAGGCGGCCAGACCGGCCCCCGCGGCCCGCCGCGCGCGACGTCCACGAATCCCTGCGCGTAGGTGTCGGCATCGATGTCCCCGCCACCCCCGGCGCAGAACCCCTCCAGGTCGGCCAGGTAGGCGGGGTCATGTGCCCGCGCCAGCTCGTCCATGGACGCCTCGTGGAAGGCGGGAGTCACGACCTCGTGCTCCGTCGCCACCGTGCGCACGCCAGCCATGACGGCGGCCAACCGCGACGGGCGCTCGGGATGGCGGGGCCCGCCGTCGTGCTCGGACAGCCCGCTCGGTCCGGCGACGATGAGCGCCGTCACGTGGGATCGTCCCGGGGCCGGCGACGCACGGTCGCGTCGCCCGCTGCTTGCCGGTACGGGGTCGACCCCTCGTGCGGCGAAGTGGGTGCACCGATCGACCTGGCGGGCATGGGTCTCTCCTCGTCCATCGCCATGCTACGGGTCCACCGCTTCACCGCTCGGGCCCGGTCGTCGTACGCTGCTCGCGATGGCGGTCGTCATGCAGGCATGGGCGGTCGACCGCGCCCGGTCCGGTCGACGGCGACCCGCTGGTGCGGATCGACGAGAACAGTGCCCGACGCCGGCCCCGGCGAGGTCCGGCTGCACGTGAGGGTCTGCGGGGTGTGCCGGACCGATCTCCATCTCACCGAAGGCGACCTTCTCCCGCGCCGCCCACGGGTCACGCCCGGCCACGAGGTCGTCGGCATCGTCGACCAGCTCGGTCCCGGCAGCAACCGGTGGCGCGTCGGCGACCGCCTCGGAGTGCCCTGGCTCGCCCACACCTGCGGGACGTGCGCCTTCTGTGTGTCGCGGCCGCGAGAACCTTTGCCTGACGCCGCGCTTCACCGGTTGGGACGTGGACGGTGGGTACGCGCCGTACGTCGTGGTGGACGAGGCCTACGCCTACGCGCTCCCGGGCGAATTCGACGATATGGAGGCTGCGCCGCTGCTCTGTGCCGGGATCATCGGCTACCGGGCCCTGCGGCGCTCCAATCTCCCCGAGGGCGGCCGGCTCGGCCTCTACGGCTTCGGCGGCTCCGCCCATCTCACGGCCCAGGTCGCGCTGGCCCACGGCGCCCGCGTCCACGTCATGACCCGCTCCCGGGAGGCGCAAAACCTGGCGCTCGAGCTGGGCGCCGCCAGCGCGGGGGACGCCGACGCCCCACCACCGGAGCCTCTCGACTCGGCCATCCTCTTCGCACCGGTCGGATCCCTCGTGCCGCCCGCGCTGGCCGCCCTGGACCGGGGCGGGACTCTGGCCGTCGCAGGCATCTACCTGAGCGACGTGCCCGTCCTCGACTACCAGAAGCACCTCTTCGAGGAGCGGAGCGCTCCGGAGCGTGACCGCCAACACCCGGCGAGACGGCGAGGAGTTCCTGGCCGAGGCGGCCCGGATCGGGCTGCGTGTCTCGACCGTCGCCTACCCGATGGACCGCGCCGACGTTGCGCTGCGGGACCTGCGCCACGACCGTGTCAACGGTGCCGCGGTCCTCGTGGCCTGAGCTCAAGCCCGCCCGGGCGATCGGCCTGCACGGCCGAACCGCGCCTCCTCAGGGCAGAGATCGGCAATACGGTCGCTGAACAGGGAAAACGCTTGCTGAGAACCAGAAGCGCCGACGGTGCCCCAGCCGATTCACGTCGAAACGCTGTCACAGGACCCTTGGCGATAGGTCCTGGAGCTTACGGCTGGGGCACGCACGCCGGCAGTGCGATCAGGCGGTAGATCGCTAACGCCCATTATTCCCGATTCCAGCTCCAATAAACACAGATTTTCTGGAGATTTTCGAAGCGTTCAGATGACGCGTTCGACCTGGTCAGCAGCCATGAGGACGGCCGCCAACTCCTGATCGCGGGGGTAAGAGAGAAGTCGGGCGGCATCCTCGAGGGCCAACCAGCGCAACTGGTCCACCTCGACGTTGGGGGTGAATGACCCCTCTTCGGCCGCCATGACCCAGTAGGCCACGGCCTTGGGCCGACCCTTGCGGTCCGTGTACTCGGTGCGGCCGAGGAATCGCAGGAGACGGCAGGTCATGCCTGTTTCCTCGCGCACCTCGCGCAAGGCGGCCCGCTCGAGGGTCTCCTCCTCGTCGAGCTTGCCCTTGGGGAACGACCAGTCCTGGTGCACCGGCCGGTGCACGACCGCAATCTGGAGCGTCCCTCGCTGCCGGCGGACGACCAGGCCGCCCGCCGCCTGGACGACATCGGTCGGGGATGGGAGTTCTGCCGTCATCGCATGTCGCACCGCTGCGTCGCACACCACGTCTCACCCGCGCCATCCGCGGCAATCGCGCTCGACCGGGAACCGACGAAACCCCGCAGTAGCCTAGCTCGTGATGTCCGATTACAGGGGTGACCCGCCGGGGGAAGACGACTCCGTCGAGATCGAGTGGCAGTTCGATGCCCTCGACCTGCGACCGGTAGAGCGCCGCGCTCGCCACCCTCGCCGTCGAGGCCGGCGAGGGTGGAACGGTGACCGCGCTGGCCCGCCCGTCCGCGGCGGCTGGTCGACTCCTACCTCGACACCGACGATTGGCGCATCGCCCGCGCCGGCTTCGTCGTCCGCACGCGCCGCCGGGGCCGTCACAACGAGATCACGCTGAAGGACAGCCACCCCGCAGAAGGGAACGGCCTGCGCCAACGTCTCGAGGTCACCGAGATCCTGCCCCCGTCCGGCTTGACCGAGCTCGGCCCGGACGGTCCCGTCGGGCGGCGGCTGCGTGCCATCGTCGGCACCCGCCGGCTGCACCAGGTGCTCCAGGTCCGCACCCACCGGCGCCCCTTCGCGCTGCGGGTAGGCGGCGTCGACGCGGCGGAGGTCGCCCTCGACGACACGATGATCGTCGTGGGCGATGGCCAGCGCCCTATGCAGCTGCGGCGGGTCGAGGTCGAGGTCCGCCCCGAATGGCTCGGGACGCTGGAGCCCATCGTCGAAGAACTGCGGGTGTCGTGCGGGCTCCAACCGGCGCGCCTCTCCAAGTTCGAAGCGGGGCTGTTGGGTGTAGGCGAGGAGATACCCGGCACGCCGGACCTCGGACCCACCGACATCTCGACCGCCTCCACCATGGGGGAGCTCGCCTTCGCCGTGCTCCGGCGCCAACTCGGCGTGGTGCGGGCCAAGGAGCCGGGCACACGACTCGGGGAGGATCCCGAGGAGCTGCACGACATGCGGGTGGCCACCCGCCGGCTGCGGGCGGCGCTCTCGCTGTTCGCCGGCGTGCTGCCGGTCCGCGCCCAAGTCTTCCGCCAGGAGCTCGGCTGGTTGGGGCGCCTCCTCGGCGCGGTGCGCGACCTCGATGTGCAGCTAGCAGGGTTTGGCCGCCATGGCCGCCACCGACATCGTGCGGAGCGTCGGTCCTGACGTCGACGGTCACGACCCGCTCGCCGAGCTGGCGAAGCTGCTCGAACGCGAGCGGGCCGTCGCCCGCACCGCCATGTTGAGCGGTCTCGACTCCGTGCGCTGGGATCGCCTGGTCAAGGGTTTGACCGCCCTGGCACGGCAGGGACCGGCCCGCCGCTCGCTGGCCACCAGGATCCCGGCCGAGATCGGCCTGCCCGAACTGGTGTTGGTGCGCCACGACAAGGTCGTCAGGGCGGCCAAACGGGCCAAGCGCTCGGGCGCCGTCTCCGATTTCCACGGACTGCGCATCCGGTGCAAGCGGCTGCGCTACGCCCTCGAGTTCAGCGCCGACGTGTACGGGGATCGCGCCTCCCGCTTCGTCCGCGAGCTCACCGTCCTGCAGGACGAGCTCGGCGCAATGCAGGACGGTGAGGTCGCGTCGCTCCAACTGGAGGCCTTGGCCACGGGAGAGACCCGTCTGCCTGCCGCCACCATCTTCGTCATGGGCGGCGTCGCCGAACGGCACCGGCGCGACGTGCTCCGCCTGCTGAAGCGCCTGCCCGGGGAGCTGCCCCGTACCAGGGGGCGGGCGTGGCGCGAGCTCCGCGATCTGATGGAGCGCCGCCGGGCCGCAGCCGAGGCGGCGAGATCCCCGGTGCGGACCACGTTGCGCGCGGTGCCCCGACCGCAACCCGACGCCGAGCCTGCCCCGGCGCCCGCCGCGGACACCGGGCCGCTGCACCCCGCCACGACCCCGGGTCTGGCCGCCCTGCCTCCGCCGCCCCGGTCAGGCTAGGGAGAACGAGGCCGCGTCGTCGCCCATGACGACGCGGGGATGCTCCGTCACGATGAAGTGCAGCTGGTCGGTGTCGAGAAAATGCCCGATGTCGGCCCAGATGTCGGGAAAGTCCGGCTCGGCCATGTGGGCCCGGTAGGCGTCCATGCTCTCGAACCACTGCACCGTCACCCCGTCGAAGCCCGTGTCGGCGTCGCCGTTGTAGTCGTCGAGTGGCCGGGGGTGCTGTTCGTAGCGCACCACGTGACTGCCGCTCTTGCTCGATTTGATCAGCGGGCCGTGGACATCGCGCCAGTAGGCGTGGAACTCGGCGGGCGTGAGACCGTCCTTGCGGCGCAGCAGGCACGTGAGCCTGACCATGGGACCTCCTGTCGGGCGCTGATGCCGGCGCGGTCGACGCCGCCCGGCGCTCCGCAGGCTATCGGCGGCCCCGGGTGCCCACCCCCGTGTCAGACGAATGCCGTGCACAGGGCCGGCTTGGGTCGGCGCGGGTCGGCACGGGTCGGCGGCGAAATACCGGTGGTCCCGTACTCTTGCCCGGCAATGCCCGCGTCCCACGTCGTCGTGCTTCTCCTCGGTGGGCTCGGTGCCGGGATCTTCAACGGTGTGGCCGGCGGGGGCAGCCTGATCTCGTTCCCGATCCTGCTCGGGCTCGGCTACCCCGCCCTCACCGCGAACATCACCAACACCATCGGGATCTGGCCCGGCTACGTGGCCTCGGCCGCCGGCTACCGCCGGGAGATCGGTGACCAGTCACGTCGCCTCATCCGCCTGACGCCGGTCGCCGTGGCGGGCGGGATCGCCGGCGCGTTGTTGCTCCTCACCACGTCCCCCGCCACCTTCGAGGACGTCGTCCCTTGGCTCGTCCTGGGGGCCGCCGCCCTGTTCGCCGCCCAGCCGGCCCTGCGGCGTGCCCTCGATCGAGGCTCGGCCCACCCGCGCACGAGGCCCGTCCTCCTGGTCGCGGGGGTGTTCGCCGCCTCGGTCTACGGCGGCTACTTCGGCGCCGCCATGGGCGTGATGTTCCTCGCCATCCTCGGCTTGGCCCTGCCGCTCTCCATCGCCCACACCAGCGGGCTGCGCGCCGTCCTCTCCATGATCGTCAACGGCATCGCCGCCGTCGTGTTCCTCATCCATGGCGGGCTCGCCTGGGAGGCGGTGGGCCTGCTGGCCGCGGGCAGCCTCGTCGGCGGCTACGCCGGTGCCCGTCTGGCCCTCGCCCTCCCTGCACCCGCGTTCCGCGGTGTGGTCATCGTCATTGCGGTCGGCACGGCCGTGAAGCTGTTGGTCTGACGCCGGCGCGCCCGATCAGTCGACGGCCAGGGGGTAGGTGCCCGACCACGGCACTCTCGAGCTCCCGCCGCGCCGCCCGTCGGGCCTCGTCCGCCGCGGCGGGCTCGGTGGGCACGAAGCGCACCGTCGTGCCGGGTGCACACTGGCCGAGCAGACCGTGGTCGGCGGACACGACCACCGCCAGCACCGGGATAGCCGCCGAGCGTCGCGTGGTCGGGCAGGAGGACGACGGGGTCGCCGTCCGGTGGCACCTGGATGGCCCGGTGACGACGCCCTGGGAATCGAGCTCACCGGCGGCATGCCGCCCCCGCCGGTCGGCCCCGCCCTGGTCGGCCCGCAGCCGGAGCCCGACGCGATTGGACACGGGCGCGACCTCGAAGACGGCGTCGGCCAGCCGCGCCAGCGCATCGTGCTCGAATTGCTCGGGGTGCGGACCCGGCACGACACGCAGGTGGACCGCGGCGTCAGGCACGAGTTCGGTTGCGCAGCCGGCCCGGATGTGGTCCCCCAGCGGGGGCGCCCACGGTCCGGCGTGCAGCTGTGCCCCCCGGACGAGAGGGCCGGCGCCGAGCCTCGTCAACTCGTCGCTGGCGCTGCTCCCGAACCACTCCGGTCCGAGGAAGCCGCCTGCCACCGAGAGGTAGGTACGCCAGCCGCCGCGCTGGCGGCCGACCTCGAGCACCTGACCGGCGACCAGCGGCAGCAGCTGGCGCTGCGGCGCCGGGGTCCCGTCCACGCGGACATCCGGTGCGGCGCCCACCGCAGCGACGTGGCACGGACCGAGGCAACGAAGCCGGGTCCCACCCCCCGTGAGCTCGAGCGTGCCGGTATCGCGGGCGTTGCCGGCCAGCCGGTTGGCGAGCGCGAACGACACCGGGTCGGCCGGACCGGCGCCCGGGACCCCGACCGGGGCGACGGCGTGTAGCTGACGCCCTGAGGGTGCCATGAGGCGTAAATCGTCCCGGCCAGGTCCATCTCGTCGACCCAGTCCCCGTTGATCTCGGTGACGAGGTAGTGCCCGTTGGTCATGGGGAAAGCGCCGTTGGGGCTTCCGAAGTGCGCCGGGGGTGCGTGCTGACAGGCGGGGGTGGTGGTGCCGTAGATGCGGGATGGCACATGTGCGTACGGGGCAATCAAGAGCATGCGACAGTTCTTGATATCGGCGGTGAACACGTCACCGTCAGGGAGGACCCGCGCATCGTCGGGATTTGAGAGCTGGTTCGGGCCGTTCCCTGGCACACCCGGTGTGCCATAGCGCCACAGGATCTTCCGCGAGGCCACATCGATCAAGGTGACCACCGAGTACTCCTCTTCGGCTGCGATGATCTGCTTTCCGTTGGGAGTGAAGAAAGCGTCGTTTGGGCTCTTGAACGAGACGCCCGGAGGGAGGTCGCCGGGCTGAGGCCATGTCCAGAGAGTGCGGCCCTGGGCGTCGACCACGATCAAGCGGTTGTTGCCCTCATCGGCCATCAAGACGGGTCCGGGGAGCACGCTCGGGTCGGACCCCGGCGCCAGGTGCGCCGTGCCAGTCCCCGGGCCGGAGAACAGGGACGTCGTCGTCGTTGACTTTATCTGCGGCGCTGTCTTAGGAGCGATGGTGCGACCTCGACCGCCACATGAGTTGATTGCCACATCCAGAGTAATCTGGATGGCGGTGACGATTGAACCGGCCACAGTGCGATGGCGCCGGACACTCCTCGAAATCCGCTGACGCGCCATACGCCACCCATGATGGTGCGCCGCCACCGGCTTGGTAGCCATCGGACCTGACGCCGTCTTCGAGACGCAGGGACATATCGGAGGTGAGAAGGGCTGTGTTCTGGCAGGTGGCTTTGGAGCGTCAGAGGACTGTCGGACCAGTTGGCAGGCGGTCCCGGCCTTCGCCGTGGCCGGCGAGCTGCGGCCACACCTGCTAGTGATGCCGATTTCGCTCCTCGCGACGAGCGATTTCAATCAATGGTTAGCACAGCGTTCAGCCCATTCTGGCTTGCAACCAGCAGGCCGGGGTTCGAGTCCCTCTGCGCCCACTGCGTTGTCCTTATTACAACGTTGTGGCTGCTCAAGGGCATTGTTTCATGTCCGATCGCGGGTGACCTTGAGGGCCTTACTCCAACCACTGGGCCTCCTTGTTCACCGAGGTGTCTACGGGACTCCGTTGCGGGCCCTTTGGATTTCCGGTGCCTACGGAGCCCCCCGCCCGGTGGTTTCTTGTCTGCTGCCGGAGACCGGCACGGAACCCACTGTCCTGTACCTGGCTTGATTCCACGGGGCCGCCCTATCAGCGATCACAGCGGGCTCCAGCGACCGCTGAGGTTTAGGGTGGCGCCGTGGGTCACCAGACCGCCGACGGCGGTCTTCGCCTCGGAGCCGACATCGGTGGGACATTCACCGACGTCGTCGCGGTGACGGCCGCTGGGGGGATAGTCATGGCCAAGGTTCCCTCGACCCCCCAGGACCAGTCGCTGGGCGTGACCGCCGGCTGGCGGGCCAGCGGGATTTCGGCGGAGAACGTCGCTGTGTTCGCTCACGGCACGACCGTGGCCACCAACGCGCTGCTGGAGCGGCGGGGCGGGAGAACGGCGCTGATCACGACCGAGGGCTTCCGCGACATCCTGGAGATAGGCCGCCAGAACCGGGCGTCTCTCTACGACCTCACCCACCACCGCCCCCCGCCGCTGGTCCCGCGGGGCCTGCGGTTCACGGTGCGCGAGCGAACGGGTCCCGAGGGGATCGTCACTCCTCTCGACGAGGCGACCGTGGCGAAGGCCGTCGAAGCTGTGGCAGCCGCCAGGGGCGTCGAGGCGGTGGCGGTGTGCCTCCTGTTCGGCTTCTTACATCCCGAGCACGAGCGACGGGTCGGCGCGGCGCTGCGATCGCGGCTGCCCGAAGTGGCGGTTTCGCTGTCGTGCGAGGTGCTGCCCGAGTTCCGCGAGTACGAGCGGATGTCCACCACGGTCGCCGACGCCTACCTGCGGCCCCGCCTCAGCAGCTACCTGCAGCGGTTGACGGCCCGGGCTGGGGACGCCGGCCTGCCCACGCCGCTGATCATGCAGTCCTCGGGAGGTGTCGCCGACATCACCGTCGCCGCGGCACATCCGGCCCGCTTCGTGCTGTCCGGGCCGGCGGGCGGGGTGGTGGGCGCGTCCTATGTGGCCGGACTGTCCGGCTACCAGGATGTGCTGACATTCGACATGGGCGGGACGAGCACAGACGTGGCTCCCGTCGTGGGGGGCGCGGTGCAGACGACGACCGAGTCGGTCGTGGCCGGCGTCCCGTTGCGGCTGCCCATGGTTGACGTGCACACGGTCAGCGCGGGCGGCGGGTCGGTGGCGTGGGTGGACGAGGGCGGAGTACTGCGGGTCGGTCCCCGCTCGGCCGGCGCCGAGCCCGGCCCGGCCGCCTACGGGATGGGCGGCAAGGAGCCCACCGTCACCGACGCCAACCTGGTGCTCGGCGCCCTACCCGACGGCGCCCGTCTCGGCGGTGGGCTGGTGCTGCGGCGTGAGCTGGCCGAACGGGCGCTCGCTCCGCTGGCCAGCCGGATCGGCCTGACCATCCCGGGGGCGGCACTAGGCGTGATCCGGGTGGCGGACACCGCAATGGTGCAGGCTCTGCGGGTCATCAGCGTCGAGCGCGGCCTGGATCCGCGGAGCTTCTCGCTGGTCGCGTTCGGGGGCGCCGGCGGGTTGCACGCCTGCGCCCTGGCTGAAGAGCTGGGCTGTCGGACCGTTCTCGTGCCTCGTGCCGCCGGTGTGCTGTCAGCCCTGGGCCTGGCCATCTCGGAGGTCCGCCGCGACTATGTGAGACCGTTCCTCGGCGCGGCGCGAGACGATCTGGAGCGGGCCTTCGCCGAGCTCGAAGCTCGAGCCTGCGCCGAGCTGGACTCGCCGTCGACGGAGCGCCGGGCGGATCTTCGCTACGCCGGGCAGTCATTCGAGCTGACCATGTCGGGCGCGACCGGCGACGAACTGGTCGGCGCCTTCCACGCCGAGCACGAGCGGCGCTACGGGCACCGCATCGACGACGAGCCGGTGGAGCTGGTCAATCTCCGCCTGGTTGCATCCGTCGCCGGAGCCACACCGCGCCTCGCCGAGCCGGAGCCGGCCGGGGACGCCTCGGTCGGCCGGCGCAGCCTTCTGCTCGAGGACGGGGAGGTGGACGCCGCCGTCCTCGACCGGGCCGCGATGGGCCGCGGCTCGAAGGTGGAAGGCCCAGCGGTAGTGGAGTTCCCCGAGGCGACCTGTCTGGTGCGCCCCGGCTGGGCCGGTGCAGTGGATGACGTCGGCACCCTGATACTGGAGCGGGCGATATGAGCCTCGACCCGGTGACGCTTTCGGTGCTGGCGGCGAGTCTGTCCGGCGTCGCCGAGGAGATGGGAACGGTGCTGGTGCGCAGCGCCTACTCGTCGAACATCAAGGAGCGTCGCGACTGCTCGGCCGCGCTCTTCGACGCCGAAGGGCGAATGGTGGCGCAGGCGGAGCACATACCCGTGCATCTCGGGGCCATGCCCGAATCGGTCGCCGCCGTAATAGCCCGCGATCCCCGGCCGGGCGACGTGTGGGTCCTCAACGACCCATACGCCGGCGGCACCCATCTGCCCGACATTACGCTCGTCAGCCCCGTCGAGACCGGGGGCCGGATGATCGCATACGGGGTCACCCGGGCCCACCACTCCGACCTGGGTGGGATGTCCCCCGGATCCATGCCCTCGGCCTCGCGTGACCTGTGGCAGGAAGGCCTGATCATTCCTCCGGTCCGGCTCACCGCAGACATCCTGGACGTCATCTGCGCCAATTCGCGCACGCCCCGCCTGCGCCGGGGCGACTTCCGGGCCCAGATGTCGGCAAGCCGTATCGCTCAGCAACGCCTGTCGGAAATGGCCGACCGCCACGGGCTGGACACCCTTCTCGCCGGCTTCGAGGAGGTCCGGGGCTATGCCGAGCGGCGCACCCGCGACGCCCTGCGAGCCCTGCCGGACGGCACCTACCGGGCTTCGAGCGAGATCGAGGGCGACGGCCTCAGCGACCGCGACATCCCTCTAAAGGTGTCGGTCACCATCGAAGGCGATACCGTACGAATCGACTTCTCCGGCACGGCCAGGGCGGTCGAGGGCAACGTGAACTGCCCCCTCTCAGTGACCAGGTCCGCTTGCTACTTCGCCCTGCGCGTCCTGCTACCAGAGGACATTCCGGCAAACGCCGGCACCTACGCGCCGCTCACGATCGCCACCCCGGAAGGCTCGGTCGTAAACGCCCGGCCGCCCCACGCCGTCGTCGCCGGCAACGTCGAGACAAGCCAGCGGGTGGCCGATACGGTGCTCGCCGCACTCGCCTCCGTCGCCGACCTCCCCGCCGGCGGCCAAGGCACCATGAACAACGTGATCATCGGCGGCCAGGGCTGGACCTACTACGAAACGGTCGGTGGCGGTCAGGGCGCTTCGAGCCGCGGTGATGGCCCCTCCGGCATCCACGTCGGCATGACCAACACCCTCAACACCCCCATCGAAGCGCTCGAACTCGAATACCCCATGCGAGTCGAGTGCTACGAACTGGCGGCCAACTCGGGCGGCGACGGCCTGCACCGGGGCGGCGATGGCATTGTGCGGTCAGTCAGGGTCCTCGAGGACGCCACGCTCAGCCTGCTCACAGACAGGAGACGCCACCAGCCCACTGGGCTCGCCGGCGGCGGTCCAGGCAGCCGGGGGCGCAACCTCATCGGACATCGGGAAGTCCCGGCCAAGTCCACCCTGCGGCTCGCCGCCGGAGACGTGGTCACCGTGATCACCCCGGGCGGCGGAGGCTGGGGGCCACCGGCACGAAACAGTGGCAAGCAGCAGACGTGAGCGCTCCCTGCATCCGGACTTTGGCCCCGCTGGCCGTCCTCATCGCCAACTGGTCCGGTCGGTGCGGTTCACGGTGGCGGTGGCGACCTTGACGAGCAGCTCGTTCCCTGCGGTCCTGGGCCTGGCAACCTCGGCGACTCGGACCACGTCAGGCCCGCCATAGTGGTCGTAGACGGCGGCCTTCATTGATTGCATGTGACCCCGATCCGGTCTCTCTTCAGACGACCTTACGTGACTTATCGATTGTCAACGTGGTCAGGCCCAGTCATCGTGGTTAGCCGCATCTGATCTCCTTGAGGCGTTGAGAAAGCAGCAAGCCCCTAAAGACGAGTCGCCACGAGGATCACGGTGCAGACGCTTCAACAACGAGTCCTCTCTCTGCCAACGTCGATCGAAGGGCTGTCGAACGTCGACACATCGCCTTTGCGCTTGCGATGGCATCCGCGGACAGGATCGAAAGCAGTCGGCCGTCGACTTCGGCAAGCACGTACGGCGTATCGACCCTCAGTTGCCTGCGCCACCGCTTGGCTGCGCTCATTGAGATGAACACACTCGACAGATATCGCAAGGGAATCGCAGAGGAGGTCCTACGTGGGCTTGCGTCACACTCCGCTGTGGGTGACATCGCACAGGGCGCAACGTGTTCGGCCCAATGCTTGAATCGATACCTCCGCGTTCGCGGCGCCGATTGCAGTAAGCAGTCGGGTCGGCAGTAGTTGTCTACGAAGGGACGGTCGTCGTCGTCTGCGGTGGGGTCAGCTGCGAAACCCCGACGGGGGTAAACGAAGTCCAGGGGATGGACCAGTCCATGACCCCGTGATCGCCGGGCACGGGAGGACGGGGTCCGCCGACCACGTTCACGATGTCCCCGACGCGGCTGAAGCCGAAGAACTGTTGGGCGTTGGTTGGGCTGATGTTGATGCAGCCATGCGACACGTTCGAGTTGCCCTGCGCACCCACCGACCAGGCCACGGTCAGTGGCTCTGCGGTCAGGAGCGCCGCCACGTCGTCGGGAGCACACCGACCCAGCGCGGCCACCTCCGCGACGTCGGGCCCGTCGAACCGGCACGGAATCGTGACCAGCCGGCCCGGCTCGACCGCGTCCCCGGAGGCGTGGCCGTGGGGCCGGCTCTCGACCACCTCTTCCGCGGTTCCCCACAGCGATCGGAGCTCCTCGTCAGGGTCGGTCGCCTGGACCATGACGGTGGCGGTGCCGCACACCACATCGGCTGCACCTTCGAAGGCGCCGGCCAGCGCCCACGCCAACGCCCGGCCTGCGCTGGCGTCGGCGACACCGATCAGAAGGGCGCGGTCACCGAGTGCCCGTAGCTCCCCGACAGGAACGGATGGGATCATGCACGTGCCGGCGCGACCACATCGATCCCCGCGTCAGCCATGACCCGGCGGACCGCGGTGGCGATGGCGACAGCCCCGGGGGAGTCGCCGTGGATGCACAGCGTGTCGACCCACAGGGTCAGCACGCACCCGTCGTCGGCGACCACCGCGCCGCGGGCGAGCGCCAGCGCCTGTGCGGCCGCCACCTCGGGATCACCCAGCACGGCGCCGGGCGTGGCCCGGTCCACCAGACCCCCGTCGCTCCGGTACGCCCGGTCGCAGAAGCCCTCCTCGTAGGCCTCGACGCCGTCGCGGAGCACCATGGCCATGGCGCGGCAGCCCGACGGGAGCACCAGGGCCGCGCCCGAACCGACAGTGTCACGCACGGCATCGCGAAAGGTCTCGTAGAGCGCGCCCCCTTTCGCCACCTCCTCGTAGAGCGCACCATGGGCCTTGACCGAGGTGATGGCCGTGCCCGCGGTCTGGCAGATCCGCCCGAGCGCGCGCAGCTGCTCGGCCAGCGACTCGCCGAGCTCACCGCGGTCGATCTCCATGGGATTGCGCTCGAAACCGGCACGGTCGGGGTAGGAGGGATGGGCACCGACCCGGACCGCGTGCTCGAGGGCGGCGGCGACCGTGGCCGCCATGGAGTCGTCGTCCCCCGCGTGCCCGCCACAGGCGACGTGGACCGTTGTCACGAGTCCGAAGAGCGCCCGTTCCGCGTCGATGCCCGCCGGATCCGTGGCCTCGCCCGCGTCGGCGCTGAGATCGATGGCCCGGGCCGGCCGTGCCACGACCTCAGCCTGCCTCGAGCCCGTCCACCACGATGCCGTCGCGATAGATCACGCGCTGGTTGCGCCGCGTCGGAACACGGGCCCCGCCCAGGACGGAACCGGTCATGTTGAGCGGGTCCGCCCCGGCCACCACGACCTGCTCACCCTCGGCCCCGCGGCGATGCATCGCCTGCAGCTCGTCGCATGCCTCGGGGAGCGCGTACTGCTCACCCGAGAGGCCGGCGACGAAGCGGCCTCCGAGTGCGAGCCCGCGCGCCTCCATCCGGCGCAGCGCCCACACGACCTCGCGCCAGGGCACCTTGAACGACTCCCTGCTCCACAGCTCCCAGGCGACGATTCCCCAGCGCACGAGCAGCTGCTGCGCCACCGACTCGGCCAGCGCCTCGTTGCCGGGCACGAGCACGCCGTCGTCGACCGCCGGCGCACCGAGGACCTCGGCCCCGGGCAGGAGCGACCACCGGCCTTCGCCGATGCCCGTCCCCACCGGAGCGCGGCGCCGCGCCAGTCGCCCCGACGGCCGGCGCACCGTGCGAGTCCGCCACCGGTCGCGGGCCGAGAGCAGGGCCCGCACCGCCGAGAAGGCGTCGGCGGTGACGATGCCCCGGGAGACCAGATCCCACAGGCCCTCGTCGACCTCGGCCGGGAGCCGGCCGATGAGGGGAGCCAGCTCGGGACGGAAGCAGGCGCCCCGCACCCGCAACGCGGCGAGGACGTCGGCGGCCGCACCGATCTCGGGCTCGGGTGCGGGCGACCCCGCTCTGACCGCCCGCAGCATCACTTCGAGCTCCTCGCGCACCACGAAGGCGAGCGGCGTGGCCGGCGAGGGTGTGCCGCTGCGCCCGGTCCGCTCGGCCCGCGGCGTGAGGCGTCCCCACACGATTTCGCCGGACAGGCACAGTTCGTCGAGCCAGCGCGGGTCGTAGTCGGCGACGCGGGAGGGGAGGATCTGGGCTTCCCACTCCGCGGCGGGAGCCTCGATCCCCTGCAACTGCTCGAGAACCTCGAGCAGCCCGGCCCGGCCTTCCACGCGGCTGGCGGGCGTCGCGTGCTGCCAGTGCGTGAGGAAGCGCACGTACTCGGCGATCGGCACCGGGTCGACCAGGCCGCGACGCCGGCTGCGACTGGCCCGGTGCAGGCGCACCAGGAGGTTGCGGGCGCACCAGCGACCGTCGGGCAGCTCTATGGCGGAGCCCTTCCCCTCGAGACGGGCCAGTGCCGTGCGCGCCCGGGCCGCCGACAGCGGCGCCCCCATCGGCGCACCCGACGGCAGGGCGGCGGGCGCCACGAGCTCCTCGACGGTCACCGGACCGGCCAGTTGCAGGTGGCCGGCCACACATGTCGCGGCCGCCTCGTCGTCACTCCCGAGCGCCTCCGCCGCCTCGCGGCGCTCCGTGGCCACCCAGCAGCCGTCGTGCGTGCTCGCCCGCCCGTCGGCCGCGAGGGCGTCGTACCAGGCCGCCCACTCCCCGTGCGGCCGCGCCGCCACCAGGGAGAGCAGCAGGTCGTGCAGCTCGTCGGCGTTGCGGAGGCGGGGCCGGACCTGGTCGAGCACGGCGGCCACGGCGGCGGGGTCGAGTGCCGCCAGCTCGCCGGCCGGAACCGGCAGCCCGTCGGGTCCCAGCTCCCCCAGGCCCGCGGCGCAGCGAGAGCGCGCGGGTGCGCCGCTCCTCGAGCGGAGCGTCGTCGAGATAGGTGTAGGGGCGCCCGCTCAGAATGGCGTGGGCCATGGGGGAGGGCTCCGACGACTCGACGGTGTGCACCGCGATCGCACCCGACTCGACCTGGGCCCACAACTCGACCAGGCCCTCGACGGAGAGCCCCTCGTGCAGGCAGTCGTGGACCGTCTGGCGCGCCAGGACATGGTCGGGCACGCCCACCGGCCCCGCGGGCGCGTTCTCCTGGCAGGCGGCCAACCCCGGCCACACGGCAGCGAGCAGGTCGTCGGCCTCCATGCGCTGGAGGTGGATCGGCCGCCGCTTGCCGCCGTTCATGCGGGGGAGCACGAGGGCGCGGTTGAGGTTCCAGCGCCAGCGCGCCCCGAGCATAGGATGGGGCAGCACGGCCTGGGTCAGGACCTCGGCCGCCCTCGCGCTGCTCAGCATGGATTGCACACTGGTCAGCGGGAAGCTGTGCTGGGGCCCGAGCGACAGCACGACGGTGTCGTCGTCGGCGGCCGCCTGCAGCTCGAAGTCGAAGGACACGCAGAACCGCTTGCGCAACGCCAGCCCGAGCGCCCGGTTGATGCGGCCACCGAACGGCGCGTGGATGATCAGCTGCGATCCCTCCGTGTCGTCGAAGCAGCGCTCCACGACGATGCGCTCGCGTGTCGGGAGATGGCCCAGCGCGAGCAGGCCGGCGGCGCAGTAGGCGACGACCTGTTGGGCCACGTCGGCCGACACCCCGCGCGCTCGGCCACGAGCCGGCGCGCCCCTTCGCCGTCTCCCGCGTGCAGCAGCGGCTCGAGCGCGGCCCGAAGGTCGCTCACCGCCTCGGAGAGCTCGGCGGTGCGGGCGGGGGCCTCGCCCAACCAGAACGGGATGGTCGGCGGCAGGTCCCCCGCGTCGTGGACCCGGACGGTGCCGACCTCGACCTTGGCCACCCTCCACGAGTGCGTGCCCAGGAGGAAGATGTCCCCCGCGGTCGCCTCGACGGCGAAGTCCTCGTGCACCGAGCCGACCGTCACCCCGTCGGGATCGAGCACCACGCGGTAGTCACCGGTCTCCGGGATGGCGCCGCCGCCGGTCAGCGCGGCCAGCCGCGCGCCCCGCCTGGCGCGGAGCCGCCCGTTGACGGCATCGTGATGCAGGTGTGCGCCGCGGCGGCCCCGGCCCGTCTCGATCCCCCAGCTCGCCAGCGCGACCACGTCGTCGAAGTCCTGCCGGGTCAGCGCCGCGTACGGAGCCGCGTGCCTGGCCATGGCCCACATCGCCTCGACGTCGCGGTCGTCGGTGGAGGCCACCTCCGCCACCAACTGCTGCGCCAGCACGTCGAGCGGGGCGACGGGCGGCTCCAGGAGATCGAGCCGGCCCTCCCGCACGGCGGCGAGAAGGGCGGTGCACTCCACGAGCTCATCCCGCGTCGTCGGGTAGAGGCGGCCCGCCGGTGTGCCGTCGCGATGGTGGTTGGCCCGGCCCACGCGCTGGAGAAAGGTGCCGATGGCGCGGGGCGAGCCGATCTGGCAGACCAGCTCGACCGGGCCCACGTCGATCCCCAGCTCGAGCGACGCCGTCGCCACGAGCGCCCGCAGGTCGCCGGCCCGCAGACGGGTTTCGACGATGCGCCGCCGCGCCGCCGACAGGCTGCCGTGGTGGGCGGCCACCCGGAGGGAGGCGTCGACGTCGTCACCGCCCGCCGTCTCGTCCTCGCCGAGGCGCTCGGCCAACTGGTGGGCCACCCGCTCGGCCATCTTCCGCGTGTTGACGAACACCAGCGTGGTGCGGTGGTGGCGGGTGTGATCGGCGATGCGGTCGAGGATGTCCGACATCTGGCCGCCGCTCATGACGGCCTCCAGCTCGGTGGACGGCAGCTCGATCGCCACCTCGAGGTCACGGGCGTGGCCGCAGTCGACGATCACCGGGGGTGGGCGGTCGTCGTGCACGCCCGTGAGGAGCCGGGCGACCAGGTCCAGCGGCCGCTGCGTCGCCGAGAGACCGATGCGCTGGAGACGGCCCCCGTTCTCGGCGACGAGCGCATCGAGTCGCTCGAGGCTCAGGGCCAGGTGGCTGCCGCGCTTGTCCCGCGCCAGCGTGTGCACCTCGTCGACGATCACCGTGCGCACACCCCGCAGGAGGGCGCGCGACGAGGGGGCGGTCAGCAGGAGGTAGAGGGACTCGGGGGTGGTGACGAGCAGGTCGGGCGCCCGCTTCTTCATGGCGGCCCGCTCGGCCGGCGGCGTGTCCCCGGTGCGGATGGCGACGCGCAGCCCCGGATCGGCGTAGCCGAGACGCGCCGCCTCCTCCCGGATCTCCGAGAGCGGGACGTGGAGGTTCTCGTGGACGTCGACGGCGAGCGCCCGCAGCGGGGAGATGTAGAGGACCTCGGGCGCGCCCCGGGCACTCGACCCGGCCTCGGCGGCGCGGTAGGCCGCGTCGATCGCCACCAGGAAGCCCGTGAGGGTCTTGCCCGAACCGGTGGGCGAGGCCACCAGCACATTGCTCCCCGCCGCGATGTGAGGCCAGGCCGCCGACTGCGGCGGCGTCGGGCCGGCGGGGAACCGGCGGTTGAACCAGCCGGCGACGGCAGGGTGGAAGAGCGACTCGGGCCCAGTGGATTCAAGAGGAGCGTCGGGCACCCTCCTATTCCACCAGGAACTTGTGACGCCGACGACCGCTCCGGCCGCCGGTACCGGTCAGGCGGGCGGACGGCGGCCCCAACAGGAGATCATCGGGGGCTGGGCCAGGTCGAGCAGGCCGGATGCCACGTTCGCCAGGTGCCGGGTGATCTCGTCCTCGGTGGCGATGCCATGGTCGAGGAGCTGGTCCCGGATCAGGTTGATCGTCGCGGTCTCGAGATGGTTGCACGCTGGATTGCTCAGCGGGAAGGCGGCGTCGGCCGCCACCTGGACCAACCCGGCCGCCCGGAGGCGGCGGGGTAGGGAACGCCCGTAGGCCAGGTCGACCCCGCGCTCGGCCAGGAGGGAGCGGAAGCCCCGCCGGAGGCGGTTGGCCAGCACCTCCGCCGGCCCGATCTCCTCCAGGCAGCTCAGCGGCTGCAGGGCCGGGTCGGCGTCTTCCACGAGGAGGACGCCGCCCGGGCGGAGGGCGGAGGCCATGTTGACCAGGGCGGCGTCGCGCTCGGGCACGTGCACGAGGACCAGCCGGGCGTGGACCAGGTCGAAGGGCCCATCCGGCAGCGGGTCCACGGCCACGTCGTGTTCGAGGATCTCGACGTTGGGGGAGGCCGCCACGCCGGCCCAGGACAGGTTGATGTCGGTGGCGAGCACGTGTCCGCCGGGCCCGACCCGCTCCGAGAGGTGCTGCACGACCGAGGTCCCGCCCGCGCCCACCTCCCAGCAACGCCAGCCCGGAGCCACGCCCAGGCCGTCGAGATGCCGGAAGGTCGAGGGGTCGAACAGGGCGGCGAACGCGGTGAAGCGGTCCATCGCCTCGGGAGCATCGTTGGTGAGGAGGTAGCGGTCCCCGCTCACTGCCTCACCGTTTCACTGCCTCACCGTTTCACTGCCTCACCGTTTCACTGCCTCACCGTTTCACTGCCTCACCGTTTCACTGCCTCACCGTTTCACTGCCTCACCGTTTCACTGCCTCACCGTTTCACTGCCTCACCGTTTCACGGTACGGGTGCCCGTGCCGGCGCCAGGTCGTGCGAGGTCCCGGCATACCGATCGAGGACGTCCGCCACCTCGGCGCGTCCCTCCTCGATCAGGGCCGCCGTCGCGGAGAAGTCGCGGTACTGACCGGAAGGCTCTCCCCCTCCGCTGAAGACGACGACCTCGACGCCCGGCGGGAGGAGGGCGAGCTCACGGACGAAGCGGGCGTGGATCGCCACGAAGAACGCGGTCAACGCCGCCTCCGCGGGTCGCCGCGGCGGTGGCGGGTGGTAGTGCAGCGGCCCGCAGAGCAGCACATAGACACGGTCACACCCGGCGGAGAGAGCCCGGCTGATCGGCACGTTGTTGACCACGCCGCCATCGACGAGCACGTCACCGTCGATGGTCACCGGTGGAAAGATCGACGGGATGGCCGAGGAAGCCAGAATGGCCTCGACGGCGGGACCGTGGCCGATCCACCGCTCCCGGCCGTCGGTGAGCGACGTCGCCACCACTTCGATCGGGACGGTGGCATCCTCGAGGTCCTCGTAGTCGATGCCGGCCTCGATGATGGCCCGGAGCCCGGTGTTGGCGTGCACGGAGGGCCGCTTCTGCAGGAAGGCCCACGGCCCGTCGAACGTGCCCCGGGGGAAGATGTCGGTACCCTTCACCTCGCGCCAGATCTCGGCCATGCGCCCGACGTTCTCGAGCGTCGGGTTGCCCGCGTACGACGCGCCGTTGATCGCCCCGACCGACGCACCGAAGACACGATCGGCCCGGATACCGCGCCGGATGAGCTCATCGAGCATGCCCACCTGGACCGCGCCGCGGCTCCCGCCGCCGGCGAGCACGAAGGCCGTCCGGCGCGGGGTCGCCTCATGCCGGCCGTCCAACAGGTGAGGCCGATGCGCCCAGCGGGCGCGCAGGCGCGTCGACCAGGTGGGCGTCGATGCGTCGGCGAGGCGGCCGGCCTCGCTCACCGCGCGGCTCCCGGCGGATCAGGGGGCGTCTGCCTTCGCGCCCTCCTGGCGTGCTCGCCACGCCTCTCGCCCGGCGAGATCGTGCCGGACGGCCCACATGATCACGATCACCACGAGCGCGACCATGGCCACCACGAAGACCCCGAAGATCACGTAGAAGGCGGTGTTGCCGGCCGACGCCAGCGGGAGCGCGGGTGCCATGTACGTCTCAGGGTAGAGCAGTGTCACACCCCGTGGGCACACTGCTCCGATGGTCCTCGTCGCACCACGCCCACTGCTCAGGCCGGGTCCTCAGGGTGACGCGCCGGCGGATCGTGGCACGGGTGGAGAGGTATTGGCGCTCCTCCGCGGCGACGCCGCCGCCCGACCGCGCTTCGACCCCGGTTTGGCCGGCGGGTTGCGGGCCTGGCTCGAGGATGCCGCCTACGACGTCGTCGCGGCGCGGGGTGAGCACGCGCCACCACTCTTCCTGGGGCCACGTCAGCTGCTCGGATTCCCCGAGGAGCGTCGCCACGACACCGTGAACGATCACCACGTGTTGTCCCGCCTCGTGCACACGCTGTTCCGTCAGCTCGTCCACACGGGGGGGATCGACGACCCGCTGGCCGACGCGGTCAACGGTTTGCGGGCCTCCGGAGCCGACGCCGCGGTGCGCCAGGTCGAGACGTTGCCCGAAGAGGCGCGTGCCACCCTCGCGGAGACGCTCGCGCTCCACGCCCGCAACCTGTGCGGCCTGGTCCCTCGGTTCGCGCCGGGCTGGATGCCGCGGACCGACGACCGCGTCGCCATCCCCCTCGGGGGCGGCCGGGTCGTCCTCCATGGTGTCTTCGACCTGGTTGTCGGTCTCCCCCAGCAGGGCGCGGCCTCGCTGTGCGCGCTCGGCCTGTCCACCGGCGGCCCCTGGGCGTCGGAGCGACGGTCTCTGCACTATCTGTCTCTGCTCGAGACCCTGCGGAGCGGCACTCCCCCGTTCCGGCTGGCCCTGCTCGAATCGGCCACCGGCCGCTACGGCGTGGAGGACGTACGCGAGGAGCATCTCCGGGCGGTCGCCTCGCACATCGCGGCGTGGCTGGCCCGGGCCGGCGCTGACCATGGCTGACCGGCTCATGCCTGCGTTGGTGGCTCCCGTCCCTGCGGTCGACTTGGCCTCTTGGCAGGCCGCCCTCGAGGACGCCAAGTCGAAACTGGCGGGTCTGGCCGTCCGGCGTGCCGGCGCCGTCCGGTTCCGTGTCACCGACCACGAGGTCCGCACTGCGTTCGGCGACGAGGCCGGAGACCCGGCGCAACCGGAGCCGTTCGCCTGGTCCGCGCGCAACGCGCGTCGATCCATCGGCGTGGCCGCCGTTCGCCTGCTGCTCGGGGGTGGCGCCCGCTCCCCGCTCGAGGCCGTGCGGTGCCGGCTGGCCGAATCCTCCCGTTTGGTGCGCCATGGCAGTTCATCCGTCTCGCAGCTCGACCGCTGGGTCGACGGGCTCCCGCCCGCCGGGCGCGCCGCCGTCGGGGCGGAAGCCGTGACCTGGGCCACCCGCCTGTGGTGTGCCCTCGACTGGTCCGCGTTCCCTGCACCGCCGGCCGTCGGCCGCGACCACTGGTGGGACAGCCCCCATTCCGCGTTGCTCGCCTTGCGCGGCCGCGCCGACGTGCGAACGGTGCACGCACATCTCGTGGTGCTGTCCGGGCCACGCCGTGACTCGGTCCGCGCCGAACTCGCCCTGGTGTCCCTCGTCGAGGCCCTGCGGCTGCGTGGCGGAGACGTGCCGGGCCGCGTGGTCGGGTGGTGGCCCGATTCCGGCCACCTGGTGCGGGTCGACCCTGAACCGGCCGTCCTCACCCTCGGGGCGGAGGCGGTGGAACTGGCCCTCGGCGGCGCCGGAACCTCGCTGCGATCGGCCGCCTGAGGCACCCCACCCAGGTCATCTATCGTTGGTCCCCCCATGGAGACCCGCGACGACATCAGGAACGTGGCCATCGTGGCGCACGTCGACCACGGCAAGACCACCCTGGTCGACGCGCTCCTGCGCCAGACCGGCGCCTTCGGCGCGCATCAGGAGCTGACCGACCGGGTGATGGACTCCGGCGACCTCGAGCGCGAGAAGGGCATCACCATCCTGGCCAAGAACACCGCCGTGCGCTGGGGCGGGGTGAAGCTGAACATCGTGGACACGCCGGGGCACGCCGACTTCGGCGGTGAGGTCGAGCGTGGGCTGACCATGGTCGACGGGGTGCTCCTCCTGGTCGACGCCTCGGAGGGCCCGCTGCCCCAGACACGCTTCGTCCTGCGCAAGACCCTCGAGGCTCGCCTCCCCGTCGTGCTCGTGATCAACAAGGTCGACCGGGCCGACGCCCGCATCGCCGAGGTCGTGCACCAGGTGGAGGAGCTGTTCTTGGACCTCGACGCCGACGAGGACCAGATCGACTTCCCCATCCTCTATGCCAACGCCAGGGCGGGTTGGGTCAACACCGAGCCCGGCGTCGAGGGCGAGAACGTCGAGCCGCTGTTCCGGGCCATCATCGAGCACGTCCCGGCCCCGTCGTTCGACGAGGCGGCGGGGACGCAGGCGCTCGTCTGCAACCTCTCCGCCTCTCCCTACGTGGGGAGGCTGGCCATCTGCCGGGTGCACAACGGCACGCTGGTGAAGGGCAGCCCGGTGGCATGGTGCCGGCTCGACGGCACCGTGGAGAAGGCCAAGATCACCGAGCTCTACGTCACCGAGGCGCTCGACCAGGTGCCGGCGGAGGCGGCCGGCCCCGGCGAGATCGTCTCGGTCGCCGGTCTGGCCGAGGTCACCATCGGCGAGACATTGGCCGATCCCGACAAGCCGGTCGCGCTGCCCGCCATCACCGTCGACGAGCCCAGCCTGGCGATGACCATCGGCATCAACACGTCACCCCTCTCCGGTGCGGACGGGACGAAGCTCACGGCCCGCCTGCTCAAGGCCCGGCTCGATGCGGAGCTCGTCGGCAACGTGGCCATCAGGGTGGCTCCGACCGACCGCCCTGACATGTGGGAGGTGCTCGGCCGGGGCGAGCTGCAGCTGGCCGTGCTGGTGGAGACCATGCGGCGCGAGGGGTTCGAGCTGACGGTGGGCAAGCCGCAGGTCGTGACGCGCGAGATCGACGGCAAGGTGCACGAGCCGGTGGAGCGGGTCAGCATCGACGTGCCGGACGAGTATCTCGGCGTGGTCACCCAGCTCCTGGCACTCCGCAAGGGCACCATGCTCGAAATGGTCAACCACGGGACGGGCTGGGTGCGCTTCGACTACCGGGTCCCGGCCCGCGGCCTGATCGGTTTCCGCACCGAGTTCCTGACCGAGACCCGGGGCACCGGCATCCTCCACCACGTGTTCGACGGCTGGGAGCCGTGGCACGGCGACCTGCGGACCAGGCGCAACGGGTCGATGGTCGCCGACCGGCGCGGCGTGACCACCACGTTCGCGCTGATGAACCTCCAAGAGCGCGGCACCCTGATCATCGGTCCCGCCGAGGAGGTCTACGAGGGCATGATCGTGGGGGAGAACGCCCGGGCCGACGAGATGGACGTCAACCCGACGAAGGAGAAGAAGCTGAACAACATCCGCTCGGCGACCGCCGAGGACTTCGAGCGGCTGACGCCCGCCATGGCGTTCTCGCTGGAGCACGCGCTGGAGTTCATCAGTGAGGACGAATGCGTCGAGGTCACCCCCAAGGCGGTGCGGCTGCGCAAGGTGCTCCTGGACCAGGCGATCCGGGGGAGGCTGCGCAGCCGGGCCCGGGATGCGCGCGAACAGGCAGCCAAGGGGTAACGAACGAGCGAAAGGGACTCACCGATGGTGACCGCACGCAACGAGGGCTTCGATCACATGACGATCGTCGTGACCGACCTGGAGGAGGCCTGTCGTTTCTTCGGGCTCCTCGGCTTCGAGGAGACCATCGCGGTGGTGGCGTCCGGGGAGCGGATCTCGGACTACATGGGGATCCCGGGGTGGGAGTCCGATCACGTGACCCTCGCGCTCAAAGGGGCCGACGTGCACCAGGAGATTCAGCTGCTGCGCTTCCATCAGCCGCCGATCAAGGTCGACGGCGGGACGGGCACGCTCGACCGCACCGGCTTCAACCATGTGTGCTTCCGGGTCAACGACATGGCCGCCATGCTCGACCACCTGGCCGCGCACGGGATCACGCCACGGAACGAGATCTTCGACTACCACGACAAGAAGCTGGTGTTCCTCGACGGGCCGGGCGTCGTCGTGGAGTTGGCCGAGTTGGCCGGTGGTTGAGTCGTCGGTGAGGGTGATTCGTGGGTGAGTGAGCCGTGTGGTCAGGGCACTCACGTAGCATGAACCGTCCGGAGGGATGGCAGAGCGGACGAATGCACAGCTCTTGAAAAGCTGCGAGGTGCAAGCCTCCGTGGGTTCGAATCCCACTCCCTCCGCTCAGAGGCTCAGATTCTCCGCTTCCGCTGTGGAGTGCACAGCGCCCACCGGCAATCACGATCGGGTTTGAAAGACGTTCTCCACCTGTGGGCGTGCAGACGTGAAGTCAACTCTCTCGGTTTCTTAGCCGGCGTTCGCCACTGCGGTCGCAGCGGGCGGCGGAGTTCCCGTCGTGGTCGGAGCCAAACCCTGTTGTTGCGCCATGATCGCCGCCTGCACCACTTGGAGGTCGGAGGGGTCGATCGCCAACGGTCCACCGGCCACCGGCACCTGCCAGACGTGGGTCATGAACGGCGTGGTCGGATCGGCGGTGGAGCCGGCGTCACACGGCTGGAGCCCGTCGATCTGGCGCGTCACGTCGCTGGTGCACAGGTTGGTGTGCGCGTGCCACTGCACCAGGCAGCCGTAGGGCATCGGGCCGTTCCCGTGACCGGGCATGAGGAACATGGCCGCCACGAGCACCGGACCGTAGGGGGTGGTGGCATAGACCAGGGAATCCACCTTGTTGGGGTCCATGATGTCCTGCCGGTTCATGTACCTGAAGTTGAGGTAGTGCACGACCGGGTAGTTGGTGCTCGTGATCGGGAAGTAACCGGCGGCAGTCGCCGCACTGAGTTCCTTGTACTTGGACACCGCCGCCGACACGGCCTGCACGTATTGGGTCGCCCCCAGCACTTGTTGCGAGGTGGGCGTGGTCGTGCAATTCGGGGTCTGCATTGCGTGGCCCTTGTCCTGCTCGTCACTCGATATCGTGAGCGCGTTCACTTCGGCCGCCGGCAATGGCGGCCCGGTGTACTTCCAGTTGGCGTCGGTGACGTTGAGTCCGGCCATGGCCGACATGTTCATTGAGTGTTTCCCGCCCCCCCGCGCGGCCGGCGCCGCCGTCGAGCCCGACATCGACATGCCGGACATGGAGCCTCCGGATCCCGACGTGCTCCCGCCGGCACTGACCGATGCAGGAGTCGAGGGCGTGGAGCCCGAGGCCGAGACAACTTGGGTGCCGGCGGGAGTGACCGCCACGGCCAGGGGCACGAGGGCAAGGACCAGCACCCCCAGCACGGCGCCAACGGGATACTGGGACATGAGTCGTGCCGCCAGCGTGGGCTCGCTGGCCTGTGCGGGGACCAGCGGCAGAATGGAGAGGCCGATGAGCGCAATGATCGGCCCGTTGTTGGGGTCCGTACCGCCGAAGGTCAGGAGCTCACCGAGCCCCTGACCCGTCACCCAGTAGCCCAAGGCGAGGGCGATGCCCAGAAAGATGAAGACCTCGCTCCGGTTCGAAACAAGTGGCCCGATGGCAATGACGATGGAGGTGACGGCCAGGAGCACCGCCACCCAGACGCCGGCGCCCGTGAAAGCATGGCCGAACGAGTTCAGGAGATGGGCGTACCAGCCCGGTTCCCCAGCCGCAGTTGCAGACATCTGATCGGTCACTGCATTGCCAGTGCGGTTGGCGGGGAACACCCAGATGATGGCTTCGAAGAGCCAGATGGCGGCCCAGACCAACAGGGCACCGGTTCCGCCCAGGAGACCACGGCCAGCGACCGAAGAGTCGGCGCCGACCCTGGCCCGATTCGGATCTCCCTCTTTCCGCGGCCACACCATCACGCCGAGCAGGACGTAGAAGCAGACCGCACCCGGCGCACCAGCGAGGGGTGACGTGTGTCCGGTGAGGACCATGCCGAACCCTTCGCCGAAGATGTAGATGCCGCCACCCCAAATGAACGAGGCGACCAGCGCGGGCCTGACCGTCCGTCGGAACAACATGGCGGCGCCGATGGCGATTTCAACCAGTCCGAAGGCGGCCACCCACATGGTCGCTTCGTGCGACAAGAAATTCGCCATGTGGTTCATGGTCGACGCGACCACGGTCGGCTGCCCGACGGCCATCGACCGGATGAAGTCACCCACGAAGGGAGGCTTGAAGATCGCCGGCTGGAACTTCAAGAGACCGTCGAAGATCCAGACGACGCCGAGCGCGACCTGCAGCGAGCGTCGGCTCAAGTGGAGGCGCGCCGCGATGGAACGGTTCGGGTCGGTGCCAACGTCCATGATGAAACCCCCTTTGGACAGCCTCATAGCCACTGCCTCGAGGGGTCAGAGTAGCGGACGACCTGTTCGACGGGCAGACGGTCAGATGTGCCCTTACACATCCCTTATACATCCCTCACACATGGTCCTCTGCCTTTACGGATACCGGCTGAAAGCCTTTGGGGTCGCCCACGGAGCTGCGGCCAACTGGCTGAAGAGGTGCATTTCGTGCTGGCCTTCGAGGACGTCGGGCCCAGTGACGCTGTGAAGCGATCGTCCTCCATCCTCGAGGCGCGGTTCGGTTGGGTGGCGCGAGGAGGGCTCCGCTTCGGCTTGCTCTTCGTCGGCCTGTCCCTTGTGCTGCGGGGTGATCGGCGTGGCCGTGTACGCGTCGGCCGCCGCTCTGTACATGCGGACGCTCCTCCACCGTTTCACGACCGATCAACCGATTCCCGACCTCGACGTCGACGTCTCGGGCGCGTTCAAGCTCGGTGACCTCTCTGCATGTCCCCTGACGCTGTGATCAACCTCCGGCGGTAACCTCGGCCAGTCGGCGGGGGGAACTCTGCAAAGGGGAGTGGCACGTGCCAGAGATGAGGGCGCTTCAGGTCACCGAGCACGGGCAGCCGGGCGAGGTGCTGGCGGTGCGGACGGTCGAGGTTCCGGAACCCGGCCCGGGCGAGGTGCGGGTGAAGGTCAGCGCAGCCTCACTGAACTTCAACGACATCGACCGCTGCCGGGGGAAGCTGGTCTCGGTCCCCACGCCTCCGCCCTTCACTCTGGGCATGGACGTGTGCGGCATGGTCGACGCCGCAGGAGAAGGCGCGGAGCGGTGGCTGGGCCGACGCGTCGTCGCCATCACCAAGAACGCGCTCGGCGGAATCGCTGACTACGCCATCGCCGACGCCATCTCGGTGTTCGAGGCTCCCCCCGATTTCGACGACGTCGAGGCCACGGCGTTCCTCCTGTCGTTCCAGACGTCCCACCTGGCTCTCTTCAAGCGAGGGCGCCTCCAGGCCGGCGAGACGCTGGTCGTGCATTCCGGGGCGAGCGGGCTGGGCACCGCCGGCATCCAGCTCGGCAAGGCCGCGGGTGCCCGGGTCATCGCCGTGGCGGGCGGTCCGGAGAAGGGAGCCCTCTGCTCCTCCCTGGGCGCCGACCTGGTCATCGACCACACCGCCGACGACTTCGTCGAGGCGGTGCTCGTCGCCACCGGCGATGCCGGTGCGGACGTGGTGTACGACCTCACCGGCGGGGACTTCGTGGAGCGCTCGTGGCGCTGCACCGCGCACGGGGGCCGCTACCTGGCGGTGGGATTCGCCGACGACGACGCCAACGGCATGACGGGGCGGCCACTCCGGATGGCCTGCATCGGCAACATCGACATCGTGGCCGTCATGGTGGCGTGGGTGGACTCGGTGGACCCCGGCATGCGCCGTTTCGGGTTCAACCCGTTCGGCCGCGCCGTCGCCGATGAGATCCATGCCGATCTCCTCCGGTTGGCCGCCGCCGGTGCGATCCGTCCCGCCGTCGGGCGGCGCGTCTCCATGGAGGAGGCGGGCCGGGCCCTGGACGAGCACGAGGCACGTCGTTCGTTGGGACGCACCGTCGTGGAGGTCGGGAGAGCACCAGTCGGGTGAGCACGGTCGAGTTCACCTGGCGCGATTCCGAGCTGCGCAGCCGGCCCCTCAGAGCGCTCAATTGGACCGGGGCGCAGGTGGCTCGTTTCGGGCCCGAGCTCCCCTCGCTCGCTCCGGCGTCCGTGACGTCGGCCGCCGCCAAGATGGCCGGCTCCGACGACTTCGGGAGCGGCTCCTACAAGGAGCCTCTCGAGGTGTACCTCCGTGCCTGTGAGGACGAGGCCGAGCTGACGACCTTCGGTCGCCTCTTGATCTCCAAGATGCTCGCCGGCGCGCTCGCCAACCGGATCGCGCTCCAGCGCTGGGCCGAAGAGCACCCCGAGGTGCGGGAAGGCCGCATCGAGCGCCCGTGGATCATCGTCGGGTTGCCCCGCACGGGAACCAGCCTGTTGTCCAATTTGCTCGGGCTCGACCCTGTGGCCCGGCCGCTCCTGCAGTGGGAGGCCGCGCACCCCGTTCCGCCCGCGACCCTGGAGGAGGCGGCGGAGGATCCGCGCATCGCCCGCACGGCCAAGGACCTCAACGGGCTGATGAAGCTCAACCCGCCGCTCAAGGCCATGCACCCCTTCGGCGCCACGTTGGCCGAGGAGTGTGTGGCGATCTTCATGTACGACGTGCGCGCCTTGGCTCTCGAGACCCAGGCCCACGTCCCCAGCTACGCGCGCTGGCTCGAGCAGGCGGACATGACGTCCGCCTACGCCCAGCACCGGCTCGCCCTCCAGACCCTGCAGTCGCGCCAGCCGACCGAGCGCTGGATCCTCAAGACCCCGAACCACCTTTGGCACCTCGATGCGATGCTCGCCGCCTACCCGGACGCCCGGGTCATCTGGACACACCGGGATCCCGGACCGGTCGTCACGTCGCTCGCCAGTCTCGCCAACGCCGGCCAGCGCGTCCTGACCAGCCGGAAGGACCCGCGTCCCACGGCCGAGGAGTGGAAGCGCAAATGCGCGTTCGCCCTCAGCTCGGCCATGACCTTCGACGAGCACGCGGACGAGGGCTGGTGCCGGCACATCCACTACGACGCCCTGATCGCCGACCCGGTCCGGACCGTTCGTGCTCTGTACGCCGATTTTGGCGAGGAGGTGGGCTCGCTCCATGCCCGTCGCATGCACGCCTTCCTGGAGGAACGACCCCAGGACCTCTTCGGCCGGCACCGTTATGACCCGGCGGATTTCGGCTGGACGTATCCCGGCCTGGCCGCCGAGTTCAGGGACTACACCGAGCGCTATCACATCGAGACGGGGGGTCACCCGTAGGTCGCCACCGCCTGCGGGGACCCAGCTCGCGCTGAGATTTCCGACTCCCGGGTTGCTAGTGTGCTGCCAAAACAGGAACGTGTTCTAGGGTTGCCGAGGGATGCGGAACGGCAGCCGATTTCGGTCCCGTGCGACAGGGGGTTGTGATGATGAAGAGGGTCACCGGTCTACGGGCCCTGGGAGCGGCGCTGATGCTCACGACGCTGACCGCGGCGGGGATTCTGATCTCGCCCGGAGTCGGCGGCGCGGCGTCGTCCTCTTCGGCCAAGTTCGGCACGCTCCCCTCGCCTTGCGGCAAGGGGCATGCCACGGGCGCCACTGACAAGGGCGTCACCAACACCACCATCAACCTCGCGTATGGAGACGACCGGGGCTTTTCGGGCCTCCCTGGTCTCGACCAGGAAATGGGTGACGCGGTCAAGGACATGATCTCGTGGTGCAACGCACAGGGCGGCATCGACGGGCGCAAGCTCGTCGGCAACTACCTGAACGCCGCCGTGACCAACGTCGGTTCGGTGATGTCAGCGGCCTGCAAGCAGGACTTCATGCTGGTCGGCGAGGGCTTCGCACTCGACGGTGCCGCGGAGCAGACCCGCCTGGGCTGCAACCTGGCCTCCGTGCCGGGCTTCACGGTGGCTCCCGTGGTGGCGAACGCGTACGAGATGTACCAGGCGTCGCCGAACCCCGCCAACGCCAGCCCGGTCTCGAGTGCGTACCAGGCCGAGAAGCTCTTCGGTTCGAAGACCAAGCATGTCGGCGTGTACGACTCCACCCTCTCCACTCAGCAGTCGTCAACGGACAAAGCCGAGCAGGCGTACACGCAGACAGGCTGGAAGTTCCTGCCCAATTGCTCCGCCGTGATCAACTACAACGGCGAAGCGAACTACACGCCCTTCGTGCAGAAGCTCCAGAGCTGTGGGGCCCAGATCATCTACAACAACGCCACTCCGGGGCCGACCCTCTACGGCGCCTTCGAGTCGCAGAGCCAGATCGGCTACAACCCGATCTGGGTGATGGACTCCGGCTCCTACACGGCGGCTTTCGCACAGTGGAACACCGCGGGCCTGGCCAACAACGTCTACGTCCGTCTGTCCTACGAACCCCTCGAGGCCGCCAAGGTCGTCCCTGCCGTCTCCCAGTACCTCGCGGTCGTCAAGAAGTACGGCGGCCTCACCTCGCAGTTGGGAGAGCAGGCGACCTCCTCGTTCCTCCTGTGGGCCACCGAAGCCAAGGCGTGCGGCTCCACCTTGACCCGCCAGTGCATGATCAACCACCTCGCCAAGGTGACGAACTGGACCGGCGGGGGTCTCAATGCGTCGGGCAACCCGTCCAAGAACATCCCGCCGAACTGCGGCCTCTTGATGAAGCTCGACGGGACCAAGTGGGTGCAGGCCTACCCGAAGAAGCTCGGAGCCTTCGACTGCTCCCCGAAGTACGTCGTCCCGAACACCGGTTCAGTGATCGGCACCACGCTCGAATTCCCAGGGCTACGCGACCCAGTACGCGACCTCCACCGTCATCAAGCCTCAGGGGTGAGCGCACAGACACACCACCTCGCCTGCTCTTTTGACCTGAGCAACGGGAGCTCCGCCATGCACCTGTTCCTCACCTACACCATCCTCGGGCTGGTCACCGGCGCCGTCTACGGGATCGCGGCCTCGGGTCTCGTCCTGACGTACACGACCTCGGGCATCTTCAACTTCGCCCAGGGCGCCATGGCGATGTTGGCGGCGTTCACCTACTGGCAGTTCCGCTACGGCTGGAACTGGCCGGCTCCACTCGCGCTCTTCGCGGTGATCGTGGTCCTGGCCCCCCTCCTGGGCATGGTCCTCTACGTCGGCATCATGCGCGGACTGCGCCAGACGGCTGACGTGACCAAGATCGTGGTCACCATCGGCATCATGCTGGGGTTGATCGCGCTGGCCCAGTGGATCTGGAGTCCCGGCGTGCCCCGGACCGACGGCCTGTTCTTCGGCAACGCGGCAAAGTTCAAGGTCCTCGGTGTCTACGTCACCGATCACGAGGCCATCGCCCTGGCCTGCGGTGTGCTCATCGCCGTGGGCATCCGCCTGCTGTTCACGAGCACCCGCACCGGCGTGGCCATGCGCGCCGTCGTCGACAATCCCTCGCTCCTCCAGCTCAACGGCGGGCGGCCTGAGCGGCTGGCCGCCTTCTCCTGGGCGCTCGGAGGAGCCCTGGCCGCGCTGGCCGGCATCCTCATCACCCCGATCAGCGGCGGCACCCTCGACGTCCATGTCCTGACCCTGCTGGTGTTGGACTCCATCGCGGCGGCGATGTTCGGCCGGCTTCGCAGCATCTGGCTGACTTTCGCCGGGGCGCTCTTCCTCGGGCTGGCGGGGACCTACGTGCTCGGTTACTTCCCCGAGTCGTGGTCCTGGGCCTCGAACTTCCGCATCGCGCTGCCCATGATCGTGCTCTTCGTCGTGCTGATCGTGCTGCCCCAGGACCGGCTGCGGGGAGCGATGCTGCTGCGCACGAGGGAGCGGTTCACCGTCCCCACCATTCGCTCGGCGGTCACCTGGGGCGTGATCCTGCTGCTCGTCGTGCTGGCCCTCGAACAGATCATGGGCACGAGCGACATGGGGTCGCTGACCGTCGGCATTACGTACGGCATCATCGCCCTGTCGCTCACCCTGCTCACCGGCTACGCCGGTGAGATCAACCTGGCTCCGGTCTCCTTCGGGGCGATCGCCACGATCATCGTCTTCCACCTCGGCCTTTCCGGCACGGGGCTCGCCGAGCGGATCACGCCCTGGGGGCTCCTTCTCGGGATGGCCATCACCGCCGTCGTGGGCGGCCTGATCGCCTTGCCGGCCCTCCGCCTTCGCGGCCTCTACCTGGCCCTGGCGACCCTCGCGTTCGGTGTCTTCGTCTCCGACATGATCATCGCCGACATCGCTCCGCACGTGCTGCCGATCTTCCACCTGAACTACTCGATCTTCCCCAACGGCACGCTGCAGATCCCGCCGCTCAAGCTCGGTCCGATCGACCTCAGCTCGGCGAAGACGTTCCTCACGACGTCGACCTGCATCTTCATTCTGGTCGGCATCGGTCTGATCGCCCTGCGGCGGAGCAACTACGGGCGGCGTCTGACCGCCATGAAGGACAGCCCCGCCGCCGCGGCGACGCTGGGCCAGAACCTGATCAAGCTGAAGCTTTCGGTGTTCATGATCTCGGCCGCGATCGCCGGCCTCGGTGGCGTCCTGTTGTCGGCCTCGGCTGTGAGCGTCAACGCGCAACACGTTCATCATCTTCGTCAGCCTGGCCCTGGTGATGCTGACCGTCGTCGGGGGGATCGGCAACGTCGCCGGCGCGCTCATGGGCGGGATCTTGGCCGGGACCGCGTTCCAGGCCCTCACCACCACCTTCACCAACCTGAGCACGGACGCCGGCGGCGGTGGATTCTGGAGCGTCTTGGCCAATCTGTCGCTCGTGGCGCCGGCACTCATCGGCGTCAGCCTCGGGCGCAACCCGAGCGGGGCGGTCCCCGACATCGTGGCCCGGTACAAGCCACTCTGGCAGGCCAAGGGCGTACTGCTTCTCGGGGTGATGGCGGAGGTTGTCGCGTATCTGCTCGTGCTCACCAAGGTGATGGGGAACTGGTGGTTGGTGCTGGCCACGGGCCTGATCGCCATCGCCTTGCCGGCGGTGGGCCGGATGGTGCAGCCGGAGGCCTTCGCCGGCCCAGCCCGCGCCCAACCGGTCCAGCGACCGGCCGACGACGGCGCCCCCCGCCGTGGAGGCGGTCGTCGAAAGTGTCGTCGATGCCCGTCCTTGAGGTCTCAGAGGTGAGCGTGGCCTTCGGGGGGGCCCAGGTGTTGAGCGACGTTTCCCTGACCGTGGCCGAAGGGAGCGTGACCGGCCTCATCGGGCCCAACGGGGCGGGCAAGACGACCTTGTTCAACGTCGTGAGCGGGTTGCTGGCGCCCAGGTCCGGACGGGTGATGATCGAGGGTCACGACGTGACGAAAGCCGGCCCGGCCCGCAGGGCCCGCCGGGGACTGGCCCGCACCTACCAGCGCCTCGAGCTCTTCACCTCACTCACGGTGCGGGACAACATCCAGGTGGCCGGTGAGATCCGCAACACCTGGGGGAGGCGTGGTCGCATCGACGTCGGTGCCGAGACCGACCATGTGATCGAGCTGGTCGGCCTGGGCGATGTCGCCGACCGCGAGGTGAGCGAGCTGCCTACCGGCCGGGCCCGGGTGGTCGAGGTGGCGCGCGCCCTCATGACCCAACCGAGGATCCTTCTGCTCGACGAGCCCGCCTCGGGGCAGACCGAGCAGGAGACCGAGGCCTTCGGGCGGCTCCTGCGCCAGCTCGTCAACGAGCGTGGCCTCGCCATCTGCCTGGTCGAGCACGACGTCGGGCTGGTCATGGGCACCTGTGAGCACATCTACGTCCTCGATTACGGCGAGATCATCGCCAGCGGTCCACCCGACCAGGTCAAGGACGATCCCCGTCGTGGTCAACGCCTACCTCGGTGCCCCGTGATCGAGGCCGCGCCGGCGGGCGATCCCGGGACCGCACCGATCCTCGAGCTGCGCGACATCCGGGCCGGCTACGGCCCGATCGAGGTCGTCCACGGCGTCAGCCTCGAGGTGGCGGCCGGATCGGTGATGGCATTGCTCGGCCCCAACGGGGGCGGGAAGACGACCGTGCTCAACGTCTGCGCCGGCACCGTGACCCCGAGCGGCGGTGAGGTGCGCTTCGAGGGCACCACGGTCACCAAGATGTCGGCGGACGATCGCGCCCGAAAGGGCATCTGCACCGTGCCCGAGGGGCGCGGCATCTTCCCCAACCTCAGCGTGCGGGAGAACCTCCTGATGGCCACCCAGGTCGGGGTGCCGATGGACCGGATCGAGGAGGTCGCCTTCTCCCAGTTCCCGCAACTCAGCGGGCGGCGGAGGCAGATGGCCGGGACGCTGTCGGGCGGTGAGCAGCAGATGCTCGCCCTGGCCCGTGCCTTCGCGACCCAACCGAAGCTCCTTCTGCTCGACGAGCTCTCCATGGGCCTGGCCCCGATCGTGGTCGGCCAGCTCTATGACAAGGTCCGCCAGTTGGCCGCGGCCGGGCTCTCCATCCTGTTGGTCGAGCAATTCGCCCGCACCGCGCTGCCCATTGCAGACAGCGCCGCCGTCGTCCTGCAGGGTGTCGTCGCGCATCGGGGGTCCCCGGCCGAGATGGAAGAAGCCCTGTCGACCAGCTATCTCGGCGCCTGACGGAACCTCATCGGCCGTCCCGCAGTGGTGCCACAATGTGCCGGGCACGGCGGCGTGTCCGTGGCGAATGAGGAGGCACCGAGGCGGCCGGGATGAGGAGCCTGCTCGAAACCGACCGCCGCCCCATCCTGACGGAGCCGACGCCGCGACAACGACTGCCACGCCGGGCGCGCTGGGCGGTGGGTGTCGCGGCCGGCGCGCTCTTCGCGGCCGCACTGGGCTACCTGATTGCCGACCAGGAACAGGCGCACGACCGGTACGGCCGGGCGCACACAGCGCTGGGCGTCACCGGCAGCGGACGCACACCGTCTCCTGCTCAGCTCGTCGAAGTCCGCCGTGACCTCAGCCTCCTCGAGACGCAGGTCGGCAGTGACACCACCGCGCTCAACCAGGACGCCGCACAACTCCTGGGTGCACAGACGTCGTTGGTCGCGGCGCAGTCCCATGTCACACAACAGGCGTCACTCATCACCTCACTGCAGACCTGTCTGGTCGGTGTCGAGCAGGCATTGAACGCACTGGCGGTCGGCAAGCAGGCCAACGCCATCGCCGCGCTGAATTCCGTCTCGACCAGTTGCACCGCCGCGGAGGCCGCGAGTGGCTGACCTCAGCCGGAAACGGCGACGGAGGTGGCGCACCGCAACCGGGGCGGCGCTGTGTCTCGGTGTGCTCGTCGCAGCCGTATGGACCGATGTCGACGCCCGCCGCGGAGCCGGAGCGAGCAGGCCGCCCTCGCGGCGGCGAACGCACACCTCGCAACCCTGCAGCACGACGTCGCTGTCACCCGGTTCGCCAACGCTGTGACGACCAGCAAGCGCAATGCGCTGCAGGCGTCGATCAACTCCACCATGAGCCAACTGGCCGTGACGAACGGGACGTTGGCCAACACCAACGTGCACGCGTCCGTGCTGGGGGTCGGGATCGACACGCTGCAGACGTGCCTGGGCGGCGTGAAGAGCGCCTTCGGGCAGATCGCCGCCAAGAACAACGCCCAGGCCGCCAAGGCCATCTCGGCCGTCTCGGGCGCGTGCACCCAGTTGGCCGGGGGCACGAGCACAGGCCTGGTCTACCCGTTCGACTTCCCCGACCCCGCCGTGATCCTCGTCGGCCGGACCTACTACGCCTATGCCACCAATTCGGTGGCCGGCAACATCCAGATCATCGACTCCACTGACCTCGTGCACTGGACGGCGATCGGCAACGCGTTGCCGAGCCTCCCCGCATGGGCGGCCGCCGACAACACCTGGGCCCCTGCCGTGGCCATGATCGGCGGGAACTTCGACCTCTACTACGCGGCGGACGTGGGAGGCAGTACGAATGAGTGCATCTCGGTGGCGACCGCCAGCCAACCGCAGGGGCCGTTCAGCGACACGTCGACGGCACCGCTGGAGTGTCAGCAGTCACTCGGGGGCTCCATCGACCCGGCAGCATTCATCGACACCAACGGAACGCCGTACCTCGTGTGGAAGTCCGGCGGCCCGGGCTCGTCGGAGATCTGGTCGGAGCAACTCAGCCCGTCGGGCACGGCGTTCGTCACCGGGGCCAACCCAACCGCGCTACTCGTGCCGGACCAGGCATGGGAGTCCGGGACCGTCGAGGCCCCCGACCTCGTGACAGCGGGCGGGCACTACTACCTCTTCTACTCCGGCAACGACTGGAACACCGCGAAGTACGCCGTCGGCGTCGCCACCTGCACCGGCCCCCTCGGACCGTGCAGTGACGCGACACCCGGCCCGATCCTGTCGAGCGGGCCTGGCGTGGTCGGCCCCGGTGGGGAGTGGGTTTTCGCCGACACGAGCGCGCACTTCTGGATCGCGTTCCATGCCTGGGTCCCCGGGGCCGTGGGATTCCCCAACAGCCGGGACCTCTACCTGCGCCGGCTCACGTTCACCGGTCTGGGGCCGGTCGTGGCAACGCCCGGCTAGCCGTTTGAGTCAGCGCGCCGCGGCCAGTGCCTCCGCTCGCCGGGCGAGCCCGGCGGCGTCCATGTCGTCGCACAACCGTGCAAATTCGCTGGTCGGTCCCCGCCAGCGCAGGTCCTCGACCGATCCGAGCAACGAGCGGTCGATCCGGAGCGTCGCCAGGTCCTTGAAGAGCAGCGCGTCCTGACGGCACCCCTCCAGCACGTTCGCCAATTTGGCCGCACTGCGCACCGTGACCTCCCAGTCCGCAGGGTCCGGCGGGATGTCCTCGATGTGGTTCCAGCGAGCCAGGACGGTGGCGGCCGATTTGGCGCCCCAGCCCGCGAGCCCCGGAAAGCCGTCGGCACTGTCACCGACGAGCGCCAGATAGTCGGGTATCGAAGCCGGTCCGACCCCGAATTTCGCTTCGACGCCGCCCTCGTCGATCACCATGTCCTTCCGTCGGTCCAGCTGCACGATGCGGTTCCCGCGCACGCACTGCCCGAGGTCCTTGTCGGGCGTGCAGATGATGACCTGCTCAACCTCCTGGTCGTCGTCGGCCACGGCAGCTCCGCTCGCCAGCGCGTCGTCCGCTTCGAGCTCGACCATCGGCCATACGACAACCCCCAGGGCGGCGAGAGCCACCTCGAGCGGCCCGGCCTGCGACCACAGGTCGGGATCGACGCCCTCACCGGTCTTGTAGCCGGGCCAGAGGTCGTTCCGGAACGACTCGATCACGTGGTCGGTCGCCACGCCGACGTGGGTGGCCCCCTCACTCAGCAGTTGCAATACGGAACCCACCACCCCCCGGACCGCGGCCACCTCGTGTCCCGCGGCGTTGCGATGGGGTGGCGCACCGAAGAAATGGCGGAAGAGCTCGTAGGTCCCGTCGACCAGGTGCACCCTCATGGTGAATCTGAGTCTGTCACCGTCCGGGCGGCTCGGTCACGGCCTTGCGGGCGCGCTCGAGGAAGGCGCGTTCGGCCTCGTTGTCGGTTCGCGCCAGGGCGGACTCATAGGCAATGGACGCTTCGGCCGGACGGCCCACACGTCGTAACAGGTCGGCCCGCACCGCGTGGAAGAGGTGGTACGACTCGAGCGGCAGGCCGTCGACGGCGGTCAACGCCGCCGCGGGACCCTCCACTTCGGAGAGGGCCACGGCGCGGTTGAGCGCGACCACCGGTGACGCCTCGAAGACGAGGAGCTGGTCGTAAAGGACCAGGATCTGGCGCCAGTCGGTCTCCGACGCCACCGGCGCGTCGCTGTGGACCGCGTTGATGGCGGCCTGGATCTGATACGGACCCGGGACGTTCCGCCGCAAGCACATGCGGACCAGTTCCTGGCCTTCGCCGATCAGTTTCCGGTCCCAGAGCGTGCGGTCCTGTTCGTGCAGCGGGATGAGGGCGCCACCGGCGGCTGTGCGGGCCGGTCGACGGGCGGCGATGAGCAGCATCAGGGCCAGCAGCCCTGCCACTTCGGGCTCGTCGGGCATGAGCTCCGCCAGGGTCCGAGCGAGGCGGATCGCCTCGGCGCACAGGTCCTCCCGCACGAGCAGGTCCCCCGCCGTCGCGGTGTAGCCCTCGTTGAACACGAGATAGATGACCGCCAGCACGGTCCCGAGGCGCTCGGGCAGCTCCGCGCTGCTCGGGACCCGGTAGGGGATGGCGGCGTCACGGATCTTGGCCTTGGCCCGGACGATGCGCTGCGCCATGGTCGGCTCAGGGACGACGAAGGCGCGGGCGATCTCAGGGGTCGAGAGCCCACCCAGGAGACGCAGCGTCAGCGCGACCTGCGCCGCCGGCGCCAGCGCGGGATGGCAGCAGGTGAACATCAGACGGAGACGATCGTCCGGCACGGCAGGTTCCTCGTCGATGTCTCCGGCCGGGGCGAGGAGCGAGGTGGCCTCGGCCTGGCGGTCCGCCCGCGAGGCCTCACGTCGGAGGCGGTCAAGGATCCGGCGGCGCGCCGTCGTGATGATCCACCCCGCCGGGCTCGGAGGCAAGCCTTCTTCCCGCCACCTCACCGTGGCAACGGTGAAGGCGTCCTGCACCCCGTCCTCGGCCAGGTCGATGTCCTTGAAGTCCCGGATGAGGACCGAGACCGCCCGGCCGTATTCCTGGCGGAAGATGCGCTCGACCTCGAGAGCGCGACCGCTGGTCCCGCCACCGGACATCAACCCGGAGGGTTCTCCTGGAACGGTCGGACCTCGACGGGCTCCATGCAGGCCCGGGTCGCCTTCTTGGCCCAGGCCAGTGCCGCGTCGAGATCGGCCGCCTCAATGACCCAGAACCCCCCGATGTGCTCCTTGGACTCGGTGAAAGGCCCGTCCTTCATCATGAACGCACCGCCGTCAGCACGGACGACCGTGGCGGACGACGCCGGCATGAGCCCGCCGCCGAACACCCAGGCGCCCGCGGCCTGCAGCTCTTCGTTGAGACGGTCGACCTGCTGGTAAGCCAGCTGCGTCTCCTCCGGAGGCCTCGGCGGTACGTCGTCGATCATCGCCACGCTCAATAGGTATTGCGGCATTCCGGTTCTCGCTTTCTCTCGTCTTCGCTCGTTCGTCTGGTTCGCTGTCGGTCCAATGAAGCCCCAGGTACACCTAGGTCGACCTAGGCGGCAGCGCCGCCGCTGCCGACATCGGCGTGTTCCGCTCGGTAGGTCAGGATCACGATTCCCTCACCAATCGTCTTGACGTTGTCCAGGGTCATGATCGGCGGTTCAGAGACTTCGCCGAAGAGCCGCTTGCCACTCCCGAGGACGATCGGGAACACCATCAACCGGATCTCGTCGACGAGACGATGTTCGACGAGCGTCTGCACCAAGGTCGCACTGCCGGCGACCAGCAACTCACCCTCGGTCCGCTCCTTCAGTGCGACGAGCTCGCGCACGACATCGCCTCTGACCACCGTGGAGTTCTCCCAGGTGGCGTCTTCGTCCCGCAGCGTGGTGGAGACCACGTACTTGTGCATGGAGTTCATCTTGTCGGCAAACCCGACCGGGTCCTGCATGGTCGGCCACGCACGGGCGAATGCCTCATAGGTGACCCGACCGAGCAGCTGCGCCTCGGACGTCTGCAGCTCGTCGAGCTTGAACTGATCTCCTTCGGCGCCCCGGTTGAAGCGGAACGTCCACGCACCGTGCTTGTAGCCCTCGGCGCCGCCCGGATCCTCCATGACCCCGTCCAACGAGACGAACTCGGTGACCACGATTCTCCCCATGCCCTTGCCTCCGTCACTCGGTACCCGCGGCCTTGTGCCGGCGGTCACCATCCATACGAACGGTAGGGTCCGAATTCGACACCCCTTCCGACTTTTCCCCGACTATTCGGCCAACGCCGCGATGGCCTCCACTTCGACCAGCTGCTCGGGGTAGCCGAGGACACTGACCCCGAGCAGCGTCGACGGGGGTTCGTGCGCCCCGAAATGGGCGTGTACGACTCGCCAGGCCACGGCCAGATCGGCCCGGTCGCCGCTGGCCACGTAGACGGTCGTCTTGACCACGTCTTCGAGCCGCGCCCCCGCGGCGTGCAACGCACGGCGGAGGTTCGCCATGGCGGCCTCGGCCTGGGCCCCCACGTCGCCGGCCGCGATCGTGGCGGCCGAGCCGTCGAGTGGGCACGCGCCCGCGGTGAACACGACCGTCGTGCGGCCCCTGGTCACGGAGGCGTAGGCGTAGGGAACGCCGGCTGCGAGGTCCGCTGGTCTGTGCAGCTCGACGGGCGGTGGTTCCGACATCGCGCGAGAGCCTGTCACATCGAACCGCTAGACCGGGTCGTCCAGAGTGAAGGAGATCCACGTCCGATCCCCGCCGGACGCCGTGCCACTTCGTCCGTACGGTGGGAATAGCGCCCGCGTGAACGACGTTGGTCCCCCGTGGCGCCTCGGGAACGGCGACGTGCTCATCGAAGGAGACCGATGTCCGAAAATTCCAGGGGAAGCACGATGGTCGAGCTCGGACCGGGACGCCAGGTGCCGGCCTGGCTGGTCCTCAGCATCGTCTGCATCGGCCAGTTCATGGTCGTGCTCGACGCGTCCATCGTCAACGTCGCCCTCCCGTCCATACAGCGCGACCTGCACTTCAGCTCGTCGGGTCTGCAGTGGATCGTCAACGCGTACACCCTGACCTTTGCGGGGTTCCTGCTCCTCGGGGGCCGGGCGGCGGACCTCTTCGGGCGGCGAAAGGTCTTCATGTTGGGCCTCACCGTCTTCACGCTGTCCAGCCTGCTCGGCGGGCTGGCCCAGAGCGAGGCGTGGCTCGTGAGTGCCAGGGCGCTGCAGGGGCTGGGCGCCGCCATCCTGGCGCCGGCCACCCTGACGATCCTGACCGCGACCTTCGCCGAAGGCCCGACACGGGCCTGGGCGTTGGGCGTCTGGAGCGCGGTGTCCGCTGCCGGCGCATCGGCCGGCGCGCTCCTGGGCGGGATCTTGACCGACCTCTTGAACTGGCGCTGGATCCTCTTCGTCAACGTGCCCGTCGGCGTAGTCGCACTGGTCGCTGCCCGCCGGGACCTCCCCGAGTCGCGGGCCGACATGGTGCACCGCCACCTCGACCTGGGCGGTGCGATCACGGTGACCGCGGGGCTCGTCGCCCTGGTGTTCGCTCTCGTGCGGACCGAGACGTACCCCTGGGGATCGGCCCAGGTTCTCATCCCGCTGGCGCTCGCCGTCCTCCTCCTGTCCGCCTTCGTCATCTTGCAGGCGAAGTTCTCGAAGGCCCCGCTCGTCCCGCTGCGCATCTTCCGGTCGCGCTCGGTTGCCGGCGGCAACGTCGTGATGTTGCTCATGTTCGGCGCGCTCTTCGGATCCTGGTACTTCGAGACGCTCTACATGCAGCGCGTGTTGGGCTACAGCCCGCTGCAGGCCGGCCTGGCCTTCCTCCCTCAAACGCTGTTGATCGCCGCGGGTGCCCAGGTGACGGCGCGCCTCGTGCCCCGCTTCGGCCCCCGCCCGCTCATCATCCTCGGCACATTGGTGGCCGGGGGTGGTCTGGCCTGGGTGTCCCAGATCTCGACGAGCAGCACCTTCCTGGCCGACCTGTTCGGGCCGTTCGTGCTCATCGGGCTGGGCATGGGTCTGGCGGTGACGCCCATCGCCGTCGCCGGGACCGCGGGGGTGGCGCGTGCCGAGGCCGGGCTCGCCTCCGGCCTGCTCAACACGTCCCGCACCGTCGGTGCCGCCATCGGTCTCGCCGCGCTGGCCACGGTGGCCGCCAACCGCACCTCGAAGGTGCTGATCAGCACAGCGGCGACGCCGGGCCACACGGCAACCGCGCTCACCGACGGCTACGCGTTGGCCTTCTCGGTGGCATCCGTGCTCCTGGTCGCGACTGCCGTCGTGGCTCTCGCCACCCTCCCCGGCCGCCGCAGCCTGCAGAGATCATCGGCGGCCGACGAGGCGGCTCCCGTCGCATCCTCAGTGGACGCCGAACCCCTCGAGCTCGAGCTCGAGCAGGCCTAGAGAGGGACGGAGGAGCGGCGCCGGATCAGACGGCAGGATCCTCGAGCTGCTCCATGAACTCGAGTCGGATGCCGCCTGGCGCCTCGACGAAGGCGATGCGGCGCGTCCCGAAGGTGCCGCTGACCGTCCGGGGTCCCCAGAGCACTTCGTGGCGTGCCAACTCGGCATCGAGATCGTCCACGAACAGCGCGGGGTGTAAGAACCCCTCCGCCGGCAATGTGCAGGCGTCCTCGTAGATCGCCCGGGTGAAAAGGGTCAGGGCCAGGGCGCCGAGCTGGACGTCGGATCGGCGACCGTTCTCCCACTCGACCGGTTCGGTCACCGTCGCGCCGGCAGCCTCGAACCAGGCGCACGCCTGCTCGAGATCCGCCACCTTCACGGCCAGGTTGGCCAGGCCCGTGACGGGCATCAGTGCAGGGGCGTGCCGTACAGCGAGCCGAGATCCTCGGCGATGAGCTCGAGCCGTACGCCGTCGGGGTCTGAGAAGTACAGCGAGATCTCGCTCTCGATCTGCGTGGGGATGCCCGCCTCGTCGAGGCGGGCCCGGGCGGCGTCCCACTGCGCCCGGTCGACCGAGATGGCGAGGTGGTGGAAGCCGCCGAGGACTTCGGAGTACGGCTTGAGGCCGAGGTCCGGGAAGTCGAAGAAGGCCAGTGTGTTGTCGTGTCCCAGGTCGAAGAACAGGTGCGTCGACCCCTTGTAGTCCCGGTTCTCGAAGAGCTCGGCCAGGGGGAAGCCGAGGAGACCTTGGTAGAACCGGATGGTCTGCTCGACGTCGGAGCACAACAGCGCGACGTGGTGGACGCCCCGAGCGGTCGATGTCGGGCGTTTCGCCTGCTCCTGCAGGTAGGTGGCGCGCAGCCGCTCCCGCTCCGCCGCCGCGGCCTCCAGGTCGACGCTCACAGGCCGAGGAGCCACGCCGCGTTCGCTCCGAGGATGTTGGCTCGCGCCGGGTCGGCCAGTCCGGCCACGGCCCGCTGCGCCTGTGCCATCGGGTCGGCGACCCCCTCGGCGTGGGGCCAGTCGCTCCCGAGCATGAAGGTGTCCTTGCCGACCTTGGGGACGAGACGATTGGGCATCTCGTACGGGAGTGCCGCCACCCGCACCTGGCGCAGGAAGTAGTCGGACGGGCGCTCGGCCAGCTTGTGGAACGGCTCACCGTGCCGCAGCGTGTAGAAGTCCGACGCGCCGTCGATGTGCAGGAGGAAGTGCGGCACCCAGCTCGCCGTCAACTCGACGACCCCCACCCGCAGGCGGGGGAAGCGCTCGAGCACGCCGTTGAGGATCAGGTTGGCCAGGGCCACCGCGGGCGCCAGGTACAAGAAGATCGAGTCGAAGAGCTGCTCGCCGTCCTCGTGCTCCCCGGTCCGCCAGGCCGGGTGGAGCGGGCTCTCGAACTCCGAGACGTGGAACACCGGAGCGACGCCTTCGTCGCTGAAGGCGCTCCACACCGGATCGAAGTCCGCGTGCGCCAGAGGCTTCCCGTCCACCGGCGCCGGCGCGATCATGGCCAGGCGCAGCCCTTGGGCCCGCACCCGTCTGATCTCCTCGACCGCCCACGCGGGATCATGCAACAGGACGTGGGCCACCCCGAAGAGACGACCCTCGGCCTCGCCGCACACGTCGGCCACGAAACGGTTGTAAGCCCGGGCGTTGGCGCGCTGTGCCTCACGGTCCGAAGCCAGCCGCTGTTCCCACAGCAGCCCGTAGTTCGGGAACATGACGGCGGCATCGAGCCCGAACTCGTCGAGCGACGCCACGCGGGCGCCTGAGAGGCGGTAGGAGTCGGGCACCGACTCGTCGAAGGACAGGGGCGCCCGTTCGCCGCGTAGGCGCCGCAGGCGGTCCTCCCCGATCAGGTTCGAACGCTCGGGAATCGGGACCTCGAGTGGCGTGAGCCTGTCGCCCCGCCACGTCAGCCAGGGCCATCCGGCATCGTCGTCGGAGATGGACAGCGCATCAGACCGTCGCGCGGGATCGATGTACTCGGACCACGTCGTCCTCGACTCGAACAGGTGCTGGTCGACGTCGATGGTCTGCAGCGTCACATGTCCTCCCGGCGCAGAGTAGCAGCGGGCGTTCCCCCTAGTCTCGCCGGCATGGACGAGGGCGTTCGAGGCGACGGGCTGTGGGCACCGCAGCGGCGCGCGCTGACGCTCGGCCTGGTGCTCAGCGTGACGTTCGTCGCCTCTGAGGCATTGGCCGTCATCACGGTGATGCCGGTGGTGGCCCGCGACCTCCACGGACTGGCGCTCTATGGCTGGGTCTTCTCGACCTTCCAGTTGGCCAGCCTGGTCGGGATCGTCGTTGCGGGCCGCGACGCGGACCGTCACGGCCCGGCGCGTCCGTATGTCGCGGGTCTGGTGCTGTTCTCGGCCGGGCTCCTCGTCGCCGGCCTCGCCCCCTTCATGTGGGTACTGGTGGCCGGACGCTGCCTGCAGGGGTTCGGTGCCGGGGCTGTGCCGGCGGTGGCCTACGTGGCCATCGGGCGGAGCCTGCGCGAGGCGCAGCGGGCGCGGATGATGGCGGTCCTCTCCACCGCCTGGGTGATCCCGGGCATCGTCGGACCCGGCGTGGCCGCAGCGGTTGCGCATCTCTTCGGATGGCGTTGGGTGTTCCTCGGCCTCATCCCCCTGGTCGCCGTCGCCGGGCCGATCGCCGTGCCGGCACTCGTCCGTCTGGGTCATACCGACATGCCCCCGGCCGAGGAGCACCGCATCGCCGACGCCGTCCGCACCGCGCTCGGGGCCGCCTTCTTCCTGGGAGCGTTGAGCGCGCACAATGTCCTGGTCGGCTTGGGGCTGGCGGCGATCGGCGTCGCGGTCGGGTTCGCTCCGCTGCGCCGACTGCTCCCGGCCGGCACGCTGCGCGCCGCCCGGGGCCTGCCCGCCACCATCTTGAGCCGGGGCCTGGTGACCTTCGCCTTCTTCGGCGCCGATGCCTACGTGACCTTGACCATCACGACCGTGCGACACCACAGCACCCTCGTCGCCGGCGCGGTGGTCACGGCCTCCACGCTGGCCTGGACCATCGGCGCCTGGGTCCAGGCGCGCCTCAATGAGCGCTGGGAGGGGGCGCGCCTCGTGCGAACCGGATTGGTCCTGATCCTGCTCGGGACGGCCGGCATGGCCTGGCAGCTCCGGCCCGGAGTGCCCGTGTGGGAGGCCTTCGTCGCCTGGTCGGTCGCCGGGTTGGGGATGGGTCTCGCCTACGCGCCGATTTCTCTCATGATGCTGCGGGCCGCTCCCCCCGGCCGCGAGGGATGGGCGTCGGCCTCCTTGAACCTGGCCGATGTCCTCGGGATCGCGCTCGGCGTCGGCATCGGCGGCGCCGCGGTGGCGGCGGTCTCCCGGGGCACCCGCCCGGTCGCCGGGGGTGTCCTGATCGCGTTCGCCGTGGCGGGGCTCGCCGCCGCGCTGGCCCTGGTCATCGCCGGCCGCCTGCCCGGGTCGCTGGCACGGACGGAGGAGTCGCCGGTCAGCCGATAGCGCCGCGGATCCCGTGCAACCAGACGTCGGCCGCCTGCCACGCCGCGTCGGCCTGCCGCCGCTGTTCGGGTCCGTGCTCCCCGGCGGCGGGGTACGAACCGAGGAACTTCACGCCGGCCAGTGCGGCGTGGAGGTCACGCAGGCAGTCCGCCACCACCTCGTCGCCCACGTGACCCGACAGGTCGATGACGAAGCAGTAGTCGCCGAGGGCCTGCTTGGTCGGGCGGGACTCGAGCTTCGTCAGGTTGATGTTGCGCGCCGCGAACTGGCCGAGGATGCCGTGCAGGCTGCCGGGATGGTCCGCCCGCTGGAAGCAGACGATGCTCGTCTTGTCGTGCCCCGTGGGCCGGGGCACCCGGGACCGGGCGACGAGGACGAAGCGGGTCTGGTTCTCCGGATGGTCCTCGACATCCTCCGCCACGATCGTCAGGCCGTAGCGCTCGGCGGCCAGCCGGGGCGCGATGGCGGCCTCACCGGCGGCGCCGGACTCCCCCAACAGCCGCGCCGCGTCGGCCGTCGAGTTGGCCGCACGCTGCTCGGCCCCGGGCAGCGCCCGGGCCAGGTACTTCTGGCACTGGGCGAGGGCATGGGGGTACGACGAGACGGAGCGGATGTCGGAAAGCCCGGTGCCCGGAGCGGCCATCAGGTGGAGATGGATGTCCATGACGACCTCCCGCTGAATGTGGAGGTCGACGTCGTGGATCAGCCCGTCGATGGTGGCGCTGACCGTCCCCTCGATCCCGTTCTCAATGGGCACGAAGCCGAGGTCGACGTCACCGTCGGCGACGGCGTCGAGCACCGCCGTGATCGTGCCGAAGGCCGTCAGATCGGCCTCGGCCAGGTCGGGCTGGGTCAACAGCGCCTCCTGCGTGAAGGTCGCCGCCGGGCCGAAGTAGGCCAATGAGGTCGCAGGCGGGTTCACAGTTGGGCAGGATAGAGCAGGTCATGGACGCTTCCTCGCTTCGCAGACTCATCGAAGAGGTCGCCATGGGCGCCTGCGCGCCTGACGACGCCGTGCGCCGGCTGCGCCGTCTCCCCTACTCGGACATCGGATTCGCACGGGTGGATCTTCAGCGCGACCTGCGCCTCGGCATGCCCGAAGCCGTCTACGGTCCCGGCAAGACACCGGAACACTGTGCCGCAGTAGTCGAGGAACTCCTGGTGGGGACCGACGGCCCGGTGCTCCTGACGCGGGCGAACGAAGCCCAGGTGAAGGCGGTGACGGCGACCGCCGCGGCCCTCGGGCTCGGCCCAGGTGCGGTGTCGGAGAGCGGCTCCTTCTCGACGGTGGTCTTTCGTCCGGCACCCTCGAGGACGGGTGCGGTCGTGGTGGTCACGGCCGGCACCGCCGATCTTCCGGTGGCCAGCGAGTGCATGGCGGTCCTCGGCGCCCTGGGCTTCGCCCCCCGGCAGCTCACCGACTGCGGCGTCGCCGGACTGCACCGGCTCCTCGCCGAGCTCGACACGCTCGCCATGGCCGACGCCATCGTGGTCATCGCCGGCATGGAGGGCGCGCTGGCGAGCGTGGTGGGTGGGCTCACGCCGGCCCCCGTCATCGCCGTGCCGACCAGCACCGGCTACGGCGCCGCGCTCGAGGGCGTGACCGCACTCCTCGCCATGCTCTCCGCCTGTTCCTCAGGAATCACCGTCGTGGGCATCGACAACGGGTACGGCGCAGCCTGCGCGATCGCCCGGCTTCTCCCGTGACGCTGCCTGCGGCCGGTCTCTCGACGGTGGCATGGTTCCACTGTTTCGCCGGCATCGCCGGCGACATGGCTCTGGGATCGCTGGTCGACGCCGGCGCTGATGTCGACGAGGTCCGCGCGCTCCTCGACCGACTGGCCCTCCCCGGCTGGCACCTCGAATTCGAGGAGGACATCCGCGGCGGCATCGCCTGCACCCGGGCCGTCGTCGGCGGTGACGACGTCGTCGTACGCACCCACGGAGCCATCGCCGCCCTCATAGAGGAGGCCGCGCTGCCCGCGCGGGTGACGGCACGGGCGCAGGCCGTGTTCCACAAGCTGGCCTCGGTGGAGGCCGCCCTGCACCGGCGTCCCATCGACCAGGTCCACTTCCACGAGGTCGGCGGGCACGATGCGATCATCGACGTCGTCGGGACGGCCGCCGCGCTCGAGGTGCTCGGCGTCGACGAGGTCTGCGCCTCTGCGGTGGCCACGGGGATGGGTACGGTCCGCAGCGCGCACGGCTGGTTGCCCAATCCCGCTCCGGCAACGGTCCGCCTGCTCGAGGGAGTCCCCTCCTACGGCCGCGACGTCCACGATCGAGCTCACGACCCCCACCGGTGCCGCGCTGCTGGCCGCGTTGTCCACCGCGTTCGGACCCCTCCCGGCCATGACGGTCACGGCCTCGGGATTCGGGGGAGGCACCGGCGAGATCGACGACCTGCCGAACTGCACCCAGGTCGTCATCGGCCGGCGCGGCGGCCGATCCCCGGTCGGTCCCGGGCAGTCGGCTCTCCTGCTCGAGACGAACGTCGACGACGTGACGGGCGAGCAACTCGGACACGCCGTCGCCGCCGCCCTCGAGGCGGGCGCGTTGGACGCCTGGGTGAGCCCTGTCACCATGAAGAAGGGCCGACCGGGCCACGTCCTGCACGTGTTGACCGACGCCACGCTCGTCGAGGTGCAGCGCGCCGAGATCCAGCGGGTGACCGGCACCATGGGGATCCGCGCCACGGCCGTCGAACGCTGGCCGGTCGCCCGTGCGCTCGAACACGTCACCGTCGACGGCATCGTCGTCCGCATGAAGGTCACCAGTGGACGGGCCAAGCCGGAGTTCGACGACGTCGCCCTGGCGGCCACCAAGACGGGGGCCCCGCTGCACGACGTCGCCAGCCGGGCCGAGGAGGCCTGGCGCGCCGGCCGCCGCCGGACCCCGGGGCCGGGGCCGGGACCGGAGGGCACACCGGCCTGATGGCGAGCGCCATGTTCCACTACGACGAGGCGATGACCGACCTGATCCTGTCGGCCTGCCGGGAGCGCCTGTCCATGGACCCGGTGGCGCTCGATTTCGGCGGCCTCGTCGAGTCGCTCGACGCCGAGCTCGCCGGATTGATGCGGCCCGAGGGGGGCGATCCCGCCCACGTGCTGAAGGTGTTCGTCGACAAGCTGGCGACGGCGGTGGTGTCGTGCGACAGCCCTCGCTTCTTGTCCTTCATCCCGGCGGCACCCACCAAGGCCTCCCTGCTCTTCGACATGTTCGTCTCCTGCTCGTCCCTGCACGGGACCTCCTGGCTCGAGGCGGCCGGCGTCGTCGTGGCCGAGAACCAGGCCCTCGGCGTGCTGGCCACGCAGGCCGGCCTGCCCGAGGGCGCCGGGGGCTGCTTCGTGGCGGGAGGGTCGGCGGGCAATCTGTCCGCCCTCATGGTCGCCCGGGACACCGCGGGACACCGGCGCCAGGCCGACGCCCCGTTGCGTCCGCTGGTGGCGTTGAGCGAGGACGCGCACTCGTCGGTGGGCAAGGCCCTCCATGTCCTGGGCGTCGGGACGTTCACCGTGCCGGTCGCCGGACCACCGGCTGACCGGTGCGGCACTGCGATCGGCCCTTCGAGACGACCCACGCCGGGACGACGTCATCGGGGTCGTCGCCACCGCCGGGACGACGAACGCGGGCATCGTCGACGACCTGGCGGGCGTCGCCGTCGTGGCCGCCGAGCACTCGTTGTGGTTCCATATCGACGGCGCCTACGGGGGCGCGGCCGCGCTGTTCGCGCCGTCCGTACGGGCCCAGTTCGCCGGCTTCGACAGGGCGGACTCCTTCATCGTCGATCCACACAAGTGGCTCTTCGCGCCCTTCGACTCCGCCGCCCTCGTCTATCGGCAGCCGAACCTGGCCAAGGCCGTGCACACCCAGGACGCCCAGTATCTCGAGGTGTTGCACAGTGAGAACCCCGAGGAGTGGAACCCGAGCGACTACGCCTTCCACCTCACGCGGCGAGCCCGCGGGCTGCCGCTGTGGTTCTCCCTGGCCGTGAACGGCCTGGACGCCTATCGCGACGCGGTGGAGGCGGGGCTGGCCATCGCCCAGAGGGCGGCCGAACGGATCGCCGCGTCACCCCACGTCGAGCTGGTGCGCGAACCCGGGCTCTCCATCGTGTTGTTCCGGCGCCTGGGCTGGGAGAAGCTCGACTACGAGAGTTGGTCGGCCCGCCTGCTCAACGCCCAGATCGGCTTCGTCACGCCGACGACGTGGGAGGGCGAGACCGTCGCCCGCTTCGGCTTCCTCCATCCCAACACCACCGTGCAGATGGTCGACGAGATCCTGGGCTCAATGGCCGAAGCGTGACCAGGCGCGGCGTAGCACGATACCCATCGTCTCGACGTCCTGCGCCCCGGGAATTGGCCACGCGTCGTCGATGAGGAAGTAGGGCACGCCGGTCACATCGAGTTCCTCCGCCGCTGCCTCGTCGGCCCGGACCTCAGCCGTGTACGCGGTCCCGCCGAGCACCTTTTCGGTGATGTGGTCAGGGACACCAGCGGCGCGGGCCTCGTCTCGCAGGACGGCGTGATCCGAGAGCAGCCGCCCCTCGCTGAAGTGGGCCGCGAACAGTCGCTCGGCCAGCGGGTGCTCCTGGACGGTCCCGCGCACCGCCTGCGTGAGGCGGTGCGCGTCGAAGGTGCTGCCCGATCGCACGTGCTCGAAGTCGAACGTGAAGCCGACGTCCGCCCCGAGCGCCGTCAGGTGCGCATGACCGGCGCGGACCTGCTCGGGGCTCATGCCGTACTTGCGCCGCAGGCGCTCCTCCTGGGTGCCCTCGACCGATGCCGGCGCGTGCCGGTCCAGCTCGAACGCGCGGTGCGCCACAGTGACCTCGCGGGCGTGCTCGAAGTCGCCCAACGCGACCTGGAGGCGAGCCAGGCCCAACGCGCACCACGGACACGCATAGTCGGACCACACATCGATCTGCATGCCCCGCTCACCCTAGGGGCGCGCACGAAACCCTCCTACACCCAGTCCTGCGCGGGCCACCCCTCGGCAGCGGCCATGAGCGTCCAGCAGGTGGCGCCGTCGATGGACTCGCGGATGATGTCGGCGTGCCCGGCGTGCCGAGCCGTCTCCTCAATGAGGTGCAGCAGGATCCAGCGGGGCGTCCAGACGATCCGGGCGGGAATCCACGGAACGACGTCGGTCGTCGGTGGAAGAGGCGCGGCGAGGTCCTCCAATGCTCCGAACACCGTCTCGGTCATGCGGGCCTGGTCGTCGGCCAGGGCGAGCACGTCGTCGAGCGTCTCCCCTTCGGTCAGGCAGAAACCGTCTGACCACTCGTCCTCGTCCCCTGGGGCGAAGACGGCCGTGTCACCTGTCGTGAGGAATGTGGTCCAGGCCCGCTCCACCAGCGCCGCATGTTTGATCAGGCCGGCGAGGCTGAGTTCGCTGACCGTCGGCCGGGCGGCGACCTGCTCCCGGTCCAGGCCGTAGGCGGCGTAACGCAGGGCGTCTCGCTGCTGACCGAGGAAAGCCAGGAGCGACTCGCCTTCGTCGACGAGGGGGGTAACAAGTCCGGGCATCGCGTCATCTCCGTCCTGGCCGGTCTCCCCGGCCTTGTCTGTGCGTGGTGTCATGGTGCGCCGTAGAAGTGGCCATCTCGTGGCCACTTTTCTTGGCAAACTGCTCAGGTGCGCGCAGATCGCCTCGTGGCTGCCCTTCTGATCCTGCAAGCCAAGGGCCGTATCACCGCCGCCGAGCTGGCGCGCGAGCTCGAGGTCAGCCAACGGACGGCCCGCCGCGACCTCGAGGCCCTCGCACTGGCCGGAATCCCCGTGTACTCCCAACCCGGGCGTGGCGGCGGTTGGGAGCTGGTCGGCGGGGCGCGCACCGACCTGAGCGGGCTGACCGCCGACGAGGCCCGCGCGCTCTTCCTCATCGCCGGCCCCTCCGGCGCCACGCCCGAGGTCCGGGCAGCTCTCCGCAAGCTGGTCAGAGCCCTCCCGGCGACCTTCCGCGAACACGCCGAAGCCGCCGCTGCTGCGGTCGTCCATGATCCGTCGGGCTGGGACCACACGGTGCCCGGGACGCCCGACCATCTCGAAGCGCTCCAACGCGCCGTGATCGAGGGTGTGCGGGTGGAGTTGGACTACCGCGGTCGGGACGGGCGCGGCTCGTCACGGACTGTCGATCCGCTGGGGCTCGTGGTCAAGAACAACACCTGGTACCTCGTGGCGGGGACCGCCGCCGGCCAGCGCACCTTCCGGGTGAACCGCGTGCGGTCGCTGCGGCTCACGACGCAACCGGTGGTGCGCCCGGACGAATTCGACCTGGCCGAGGCCTGGAGCTCCATCGTGACGACAGTGGATGCGCAACGCGCCCCGTGCGGGTGCAGGTGCGAACCGACCGCGCGACCGTCGACGTCCTGCGCTACGTCTTCGGCAGCCGCGTCGAATCCCGCGCGACCGGTCCGGACGGGAAGGTCGAGGTGGAGCTGCGCGCCCAATCAGAGGTGACGGTGGCGCGTCAGCTGGCTGGTTTCGCGGACCGCATCGAGGTGGTGGCCCCGGAGAGCGTGCGGCGACACCTGGCCGACATCGGCCGCGGCCTCGTGCGCGCCCACGCCTGACGGCGAGATCAGCCCGACACGATCGCTGCCTCGAGCAGCGCCCCCGCCGCCAGCAGCCGCTCCTCACTGTGGGGCGGCCCGATCAGCTGCATGCTGGCGGGCAACGGCCCGGCCGCGGGCACCGGCAGTGAGAGCGCCGGCACTCCGGCCAGGTTCACGGGAAGGGTGCAGCGAGAAACCAGGAGGTCGTCCCCCTCATCGAGACGCGGCGGGAAGATGGTCAGGGTCGGGGTCACGAGGATGTCGATCTCGGTGAAGATCTGCTCCAGCGCCGCCTTCCACGTGCGCTGGGCCGTCCACGCGGCGCTGACCGCGCCCTCGTCGAAGGCTGATCCGAGCTCGAGCCGCGCCCGCACGTCCGTACTGATCCCCCCGGGGTCCTCTCGCACGAGGGGCGCGTCGGAAGCCCAGGCCTCGACGACGAGGAGGAGGCCGGCCTGCAGGGTGGCGTCGTCCCAGCCCGGGATCGTCAGATCCCGGCAGTCCCACCCCACCAGGTCCAGCGCGCGGTCGAGCGCAGTGGTGATGGCCGGATCCGCCTCGAGCACGAGCCGCCCGACGGTGAGATCGTCCACGCCGGACTCGCCGACGGCGAAGCCCGGTTCGAGCAGCTCCATCCCCGTCACCAAACCGGCCACGGTGCGGGCCATCGGGCCGACGGTGTCGAAGCTCGGCGCCAGCGGCCAGACCCCTTCGAGGGGGATGCGGCCCCACGTCGTCTTGAGCCCGGCCGTTCCGCAACAGGCGGCCGGGATCCGCACGGATCCGCCGGTGTCGCTGCCGTAGGCCACGTCCGCCTCGCCCGTGGCCACCGCGACGGCGGAGCCGCTCGATGACCCGCCGGGGACGCGGGTGGGGTCGAGCGGGTTGACCGGCGTCCCGTACCACTCGTTCACCCCGGTCACACCCAGGGCCAGTTCGTGCAGGTTGGTCCGACCGACGATCCGGGCTCCCGCCGCCCGGGCACCGGCGAGGCACACGGCATCCCGGGCCGCCGGCACGGCTCGGTCCGCCACGGCGCGGCAACCCGCAGTCGTCCGCTCCCCCTCCATGTCGATGAGGTCCTTGACGGCCAGGCGGACCCCGGATCCCGACGTCTCGTAGCGGGTGATGAAGGTGGTCATCCCCTCATTGTGTACGGACGGCGGGGCAAGAACGGTCAGACGCCGCCGGCGGGCGAGGCGACCGTGCCGTCTTCCACCGGCGCCACCTCCTGGCGGCCCCGCTGCAGGCCGAACAGGGCGACGACGCCGGCGAAAGCCATGATCCCGCACATGACGTAGAGCACCGCCTGGGTGGCGTGCGCGAAGTCGAGTGAGACGAAGTGGGGGATGGACGTCACCGACCCGTGGCCCTGCTGGGTCTGCGTGATCCGGTTGGCCTCGGCGGCGGCGTTCGGATCGCCCATCGACCTCAGCGACGTCGTCAGGTGCGAGCGGTAGTTGAACAGCAGGATGGTGCCGAGCGCAGCCAGGCCGAGGCTGGCGCCGAAGTTGCGGATGGTCTGGGTGATGCCCGTCGCCTCGCCGTAGGAGAGGCTCCCGGCGCGGTTCACCGCGTCCGTGTTGGCCGGGCCGAGCATCATGCCCATGCCGGCTCCGGCCACAATGACCCAGATCTGTTGCTTGCCAAAACTGAGGGTCGTCGCCTTGGAGGCCCAGACGCCGAAGCCGACGGCCGCGATGGCACAGCCGATGACCACGGCCCGTTTGGCTCCCTCCCGGTCGAGCATGCGGCCCCCGATCTGGGCGGCGACCACGAAGCCGAGGAAGAAGAAGAGCAGGAACAGTCCCGCCTGCGACGCCGTCTTGTGCAGGGCGATCTGGGCGTACTCGCTGGCGAAGAAGAAGACGGGGATGAAGGCCATCATGGCGATCAGCAGCACGAGGTTCTCGGCCGTGAAGGCGCGGATGCGGAAGATGGAGACCTGAATGAGCGGCGACTCGGTGCGGAGCTCGACGAGCACGAAGACCACGAGGATGGCGAGCCCGCCCACGATGCAGAGCCAGGTCCAGGGATTGCTCCAGCTCCAGAGGACGGACTGTTGCAGGCCGAAGATGCTGAGCCCGATGCCCGCCGCGATGAGGACGGCACCCCGGTAGTCGATCGGGGCCCGCTTGTACCGGGTCTTCGGCTTCGACAGGTAAATGAGGGCCAGCGCGATGAGGGCGACCGGGATGTTCACCCAGAAGATGGCCCGCCACGTCCACTGGGTCAGATAGCCGCCCAGGATCGGGCCGATCGCGGTGAGCCCGCCGGCGATCCCGAAGAAGAGCGCGAGCGCCTTGCCGCGCTCACGCAGAGGGAACACGTTGACGACGATGGCGAGAGCGGCCGGGAACATCAGGGCACCGCCGGCGCCCTGGACCACGCGGAACCCGACGATCCACGCCTCCGCGGCAGAGCCCGTCGGGGTGAGGCCGCACATCGTCGACGCCCCGACGAACACGATCACGCCGATGACGCACATCCTGGTGTGGCCGAAGATGTCCGACAGCCGGCCGCCGAGCGCGAACAGGGCGGCGAGGGCGATCAGGTAGCCGTTCACCACCCACTGCACCCCGGTCGACGAGAGGCCGAGCTCGCTTTGGATGTTCGGCGCGGCGATGGAGACGATCGTCTGGTCGATGAACGTCATGGAGACCGCGAAGATCATCGCGGCGAGAACCCAGTTCCGCCCCTGCATGCCGCTCCCGCTCATTGCGCCCCTCCCTCCACGTCGTCCGCAAAGACCCTAACGGTTGGGTCGCCACCGTGAACAGGGGTTTAGCCGGGCGCGCCCGACATCTCCGCGAGCATCTGCTCCAACGCCGCCTGATCCGGCCCGACGAAGGGCGTCGCCGCCGGCACAGTCTCGAGGTTGGCGATGAGGCGATCCAGCGAGGGACCCGGCGCGGCGGGCAGGTGGCTGCTCAGGACGGTCGTCGGCTGCAGGTCGCGGAGCGCTCCGAGCGCGCCGGCGAAGATGTCCGGGTTCGTGTTGTGCAGCCAGGGCGAGTCGACCGTCGCCCAGAAGACCTGACCCTGGCGGAGCGCCTCGTCCGAGAGGTCGTCAGCGTTCTGGGGGACCTCGTCGAGCAGGGCACCGAAGCAGTCCGCGCTGAAGAGGGCACCCGAGCGGTCGTCGTGGAACCCCGTCGTGATCGGGTTGTCGAACGTCGGTGGCTTCACCGCCGTCAGGGTGCGGTCACCGACGTGCACCGACTGTCCCGGGTTGACCAGGAAGACGCGCTCCAAGGGCAGGGGGGCGAAGAGGCCCATGATGCCCACCCCGAGGAACGACGTGATCACCCGGATCTGTGGGTTCTCCGCGAGCAGGCTTCCCAGGGAACCGATGTGGTCGAAGTCGGTATGCGTCAGCCAGATGTAGCGCAGGTCGGAGGGATCGATGACGGTCCGCAGGACGGTCAGGAACTCATCGCTCTCCACCACCGCGCCGGTGTCGACCAGGACCGGCTCGGCGGCGTGCAGGACGAAGGCGTTGATCGGGATGAGCCCGAACCCCGGCACCGCGAAGCTCGACGTCAGGACGTCGATGTCGGGCGCTGCCCTGTAGGTCGTGATCATGGAGTGTCTCCTTGTGTTCTCGGTGAAGCCGGATCAGGAACGATCTCGACGCCGTGCCGGGCGGCCGCCGCCTGGAGGAGCGAGGCCGGGCGCTCAGCAAGCTCGGCGGGCGGCATGGTCGGCGCGGTGGCCGGCCAACCGCAGGTGCGGGTGAAGTCCTCGAACCCCGCCGGCGTCAGCAGGAGGAGGAAGCGCGCCTCTTCCGAATCGACCCGGAAGCGGTGCTCCACCCCCCGCGGCCCGAAGACGAAGGAGCCGGCGGCGGCGGCGCTCTCCTCGTCGCCCAGCCAGAAGGTGAGCTCCCCGCTCACGATGTACCACGCCTCGTCCTCGTGTTGGTGTCGGTGACGCGGCGAGCCGGCGCCACGGGGTGCCCGCACCTCCGCCACCGTGAGCCCATCGTTGGTCTCGTTGCCCGTGGCCTTGTAGGAGACGAGGGCGTCGGCGAACCAGAGCGCCTCACCCTCTCCGGCTTCGAGCACGTAGGCGCCCGCCGCAAGATCGAGCGTCATTGCCGCCCCGCCTCATCCTTCGCCTCAGCGCAACTCTTCAGCCGCGCGAGCGTGTGCTGCATCGCCTGGCGCAGCTCGCGGGCGCGATTCGTCGGGATATCGACGACGCGGGCCCAGGCGGGGATCCGCTTGACCTCGTACGACTCGGTGACCCTGGTCCCGCCATCGACTGGTTCGAAGCGATAACGCCACACGGTCGACTCGCGGCCACCCTCCTCGGTGACGAAGGCGAACTGGCGACCGGGATCGGCGACGAGCACCCGCCCCCGACGCGACCACTTCATGAGGCCGCGGGGCCCGCCCCGGTTGTGACCCACGAACCTGGCCCCCTCGGCCGGACCGTCGGCCCCACCCTCCCATTCGACGCTCTGGCACTCGGGGCTCCATTCGCCCATGCGGGGCAGGTCGGCCACCAGGCCGTAGATGCGCTCGGGCGTCGCCCGGACCACCGCCTCCCCGCTGTCCTGCGTCAGCCACCATCTGCTGCTCTTGCCGCCCATGCCGTTCCTCCTCGACTCGATAGGCTAATGATATTAGCTATTGCTGTCAAGAGCCTCTTTTGCTATGCTTACACAAGTGACCCGGAGCGAAACGCAACCCCCGCCGGAGGCGGACACCGCTGCCCGGCCGGACCGTCGGGCCCGGCGGCGCCAAGAGACGATTCAGGAGATCCTCGACATCGCCCGGGACGTCATGACCGAAGAGGGCGTCAACGGGCTGAGCCTGGCCGAGGTGGCCCGCCGACTCGGGGTCCAGCCGCCGTCGCTCTACAAGTACTTTCCGTCGCTCATGGCCGTCTACGACGCCCTGTTTCTCCGCGGCCAACTCGAGAACCTGGCCGAGATACGCACGGCGATGGCGGAGGCCGAACCGGGTCTCGACGCGCTGATCGCCGGACTCGAGGCCAGCGGGCGCTGGGCGTTGGCCAACCGCGCCGTGGCCGAACTGTTGTTCTGGCGACCGGTCCCGAGCTTCCACCCCTCCGAGGAGGCCTTTGCGCCGAGTGTGGAGATGGTCGCCCTGCAACGACGCGCGCTGGCTGACGCCGTGCTCGCGGGTCAACTCGGTCCCGACGCCAACGACGAGGACGCCGTCTTCGTCGTATCGACCCTGATCGTCGGCGTGCTCAGTCAGGCCTTCGCCAACGAGCCCGACCTCCCGTGGGGCGAGGGCCGCTTCACGCCCACCTTCGCGCGCCTCATGCGTCTGCTCCCCGCAGCGTTCCCCCTGCCGGCGCCTTGAGCGGGAGGCCGGCGACGCAGTGTCACCACGCACGTGCGGTGAGCCCGGCCGATCGCCGGCACGCGATGACCACGGGCGCGGGGCGCCGGGTCAGGAGGCCGGGGCGTCGAGCGTCTGGCGGTACACGTTGGTCGTGCGCTGCTCGAACCCCGCGTTCAGGTACAGGCGGTTGGCGTCCTCACGACCCGGGCGGGATGTCAGGTCGACGGTTCGGGCTCCGAACGCCTCCGCGTGCGCGACCGCCGCTCTCAGGAGTGCCGTGGCCACGCCCTTGCCCCGTGCCGCGCCGTCGGTGATCACGTCCTCGATCCAGCTCCGTCGCCCGGTCAGGATCTCGAAGGTGACCAGGGTCAACGTCCCGATGATCCGCTCGTCCTCCTCAGCAACGAAGAGCGTCGTGCCGGGGTCGGCCACGATCCCGGCCAACTGCGCCAGGGTCGGTGGCGGCGCAGAGCGGGACAGCTGAGGCAAGAGGTTGGTGACGGCCTCGAGGAGCGCAGCGTCTGCCGACGCGGCGACCCGCACGGTGATCACGTCTTGGCCGGGTCCCCGCCGCGCCACGTCGGTTGGCGCACGCTGTCGTAGAGCACGTCGCGCCGCTCCCCGTTGATAGCGGCAAAGACGTGCTCACCCCAGCGGTCGGACCCGACGAGCGGCTGCGGCATCCTCTCGCGGGTGAACCAGCCGACGTCGCGCGTCTCGAGCGGGTGCGGCGCCAGCTCGCCACCCACGGCCCGGCAGTAGAAGAGGAGCGAGTACAGGGGTACCCGGGTGAAGCCGAGGCGCAGGCCGTCGAGGACCGCGATGAGGCGCACGGGCTCCGCGATGATGCCGGTCTCCTCCTCGACCTCCTTCACCACGACCTCGGCCGCCGAATAGCCCACGTCGCACCAGCCGGTGGGGTACAGCCAGATGCCCGAGTCCGCCCGCTGGATCAGCAGCAGCTCGCCCTTTTCGTTGCCGACGGCGGCACCGACCGCGACCTTGGGGGTGATGTAGCCCGGGACGCCCTTGCCGACCGTGTCCATCCACTCCTGCACCAGGCCGCCGGCGTGGTCGGGGTCGTCGCTCTCACCGTCCGCTTCGGCCCGGATGTCGGCTGCCACCTTGAGGATCTCCTCGAAGCGCTCGCGCTCGTAGAGGCTCTCGGTGAACCCCAGCCCGGTGCGGGCGATCCCTGCCAGGGCCTCGCTCCAGCGCAGCAGCGTCTTGAGGGGGACGTCGCGGTCATCACTCGGGTCCACGAGCGGTGACGCTACCGCGGCCCGCCGCTTGGGCCAGAATGGAGCGTGTCCGTCAACGAGGATTGCCGCCACTACGTGATGCGGACCACGCCGCGGGGAGACCGTCTGGAGCGCTGCAAGGTCGACGCCAACGAGCCGCTCCCCTTCGCCTGTCCCGAGGGCTGCGTCTTCTACGAGCCTCGCAACGTGTCCTCGGCGGGGTGGCACGTTCCCCAGGACCCCGAGCAGCGCTGAGCCCCCCGGGCGTCATCCCTCGAGGACGTCCCCCAGGAGGTCGACGGTGATGCCCTCGCCGCGCAGCCAGTCCAGCGCCGCCTCCACCTGGGCCGCCTGACCGTCCATCTCGCAGACGATCCAGCCGCGGTGCTCCTCGACGTCGGCCCGCCGGATGTCGGGATCCACGTCGAACCGGCGCACCAGGGTGGCGAGGACGGCCCGCCGGACCTCGGACTCGGGGAACGTCAGCTTCACCTTGACCCGGACCTCGCTCATGGCTCCCCCTCGCGCGCCCGCCTCGTCCAGGCCGCGGTTGAGGCTGCCCGACCGGAAGCCTTCCAGGTCCAGCGCGACGAAGCGGAAGCCCGCGGCGCGCACCGCGGCCACCACCTCCTCCCGGCGGGCCACGACCTCGGCCAGCGCGGCGGGCTCCACCTCCACGCGGGCGGCGTCGCCGTGGTGGCGCACCCGCAACTGCCCGAAGCCGAGCGCGTGCAGCGCCGCCTCGGCCGCCTCGACGGCGGCCAGGCGGGCCAGCGTGACAGGAGTGCCGTAGGGCAGGCGCGAGGCCAGGCAGGCCGCGGCCGGCTTGTCCCAGGTCCGCAGCCCGAGGAGGCGGGACCAATAGCGGATGTCGTCCTTGGTGAAGCCGGCCCCGACCAGCGGGAAGACGGCGCCCGCCGCGGCCGCCGCGTCCTGCCCGGGGCGGTGGTCGCCCAGGTCGTTGACGTTCACCCCGAGCACCACGGTCGCACCCTCGGCGGCCGCCAAGGGGCCCAGCGCGTCCATCAGCGCGGTCTTGCAGCGGGCGCAGCGGTCGGGACCGTTGGCGACGTAGGCCGCATCCTCCATCTCCCTCGTCGGCACCCCGACCCAGCGCAGGTGCCACTCCTCGGCCAGGGTGCGGCAGTCCGCCTCCTCGAGGCCGGCCAGCGAGGGGGAGAGTGCGGTGGCGCAGAGGACGGCGCCGCGGCCGAGGGTGTCGTGGGCCACCTTGGCCAGCAGTGACGAGTCGGCGCCACCGCTGAACGCCACGACGACGCGTCCGAGCCGGCGCAGCTCCTCCCTGAGGTCGTCCAACGAGGCGGTCGCGGTGGGCGCGGTGGAGGCGGTCACGGTGTCGCGGTCAGGCGCCCAGCACGGAGAGCACCTCGTCGAGCGTGCCCACCATGCCGGTGTAGAAGGGACCGAACTCGGCGTAGAGGGCCGAGGCCTCGTCGAAGCGCATCTCGTAGACGCAGTCCTTGAGATCGTCGGGATGCACACCGAAGAGCGTCACCCCCCACTCGTAGTCGTCGAGCCCCGTCGAGCCGGTGATGACCTGGAGGATCCGGCCGTGGAAGGTCCGGCCCACCTTGCCGTGGCCGAGCATCAGCTGCTTGCGGGCCTCGAAGTCCAGGGCGTACCAGTTGTGCTGCTGACTTCGGCGCTTGCTCATCGGGTAGAAGCAGAAGGCCGCTTTGCCCTCGGGCGGGAGTTGGGGGAAGAGCCGGGCCTGGCGGAGCTCGTCGGGGACCCCGGCGGCGTACTCGGAGACCTCGGTCAGCGACACATAGGACTGGGCGGCGACCAGACCGGACCCGGCGGCCTCGGTCTGCAGGCGGCGCAGCCGCCAGACATCGGGCCCGAGCGCCATGAGCCCGAGATCCGCCTTGTGGCCGAGCAGGGCCACCGGGACCACCTGGTAGCCGTCCGCCTCGGCCGCGCTCACCGCCTTGCGCAGGGAGTTCGCGTCGAACGCAGGGTCGAGCCGGCAGAAGAGGTGGAGGACCCCCCAGCCGGTCGTCGGGGTCAGAGGCACGCCCGTCAGTGTAGAGAGGGTGTCCGTACCCGAAAAACAGTACGCCCGGCCTTGCGGCCGGGCGCACCATTCAGCCTCGGTTGGGGTGGAGGCAGTACCCAGTGTCACCCTGCGCTGTTGCAGCGGCGTGGCAACCCGGTGACAGCCCCATCCCGGGACCGGCGGCAGCCGGTCTAGTAGTCGTCCATCCCGCCGGGCATGGCGGGCGCCTCCTCCTCGGGCTTGTCCACGATGACCGCCTCGGTCGTCAGGAACAGGGCCGCGATGGACGCCGCGTTCTGCAGGGCGGAGCGGGTGACCTTGGCGGCGTCGATCACGCCGCTCTTGAACAGGTCCTCGTACTCACCGGTGGCCGCGTTCAGGCCGTGGGCGCCCTTGAGACTACGCACCTTCTCGATGATGACCCCGCCCTCGAGGCCGGCGTTCACGGCGATCTGCTTGAGCGGCTCCTCCACGGCCTTGCCCACGATGCGGGCACCGGTGGCCTCGTCGTCATCGAGCTTCTCGGCGCCCTCGAAGATGGCGGTCTGGGCCCGCAGCAGGGCGACGCCACCGCCGGGGACCACACCCTCCTCGATGGCGGCCTTGGTCGTCGAGACGGCGTCCTCGATCCGGTGCTTCTTCTCCTTGAGCTCGACCTCGGTGGCGGCCCCGACCTTGATCACGGCCACACCGCCGGACAGCTTGGCCAGGCGCTCCTGGAGCTTCTCCCGGTCATAGTCCGAGTCGGTGTTGTCGATCTCGGTCTTGATCTGGTTGATCCGGCCCTTGATGTCGGACTCGGTGCCCGCACCCTCGACGATGGTGGTCTCGTCCTTGGTGACGACGATCTTGCGGGCGGTGCCCAGCAGGTCGAGCGTCACGTTCTCCAGCTTGAGGCCGACCTCTTCGGTGACGACCTGGCCGCCGGTGAGGATGGCGATGTCCTGGAGCATGGCCTTGCGGCGCTCGCCGAAGCCGGGGGCCTTGACGGCCACCGAGCGGAAGGTGCCACGGATCTTGTTCACCACGAGGGTGGCCAGGGCCTCGCCCTCGACGTCCTCGGCGATGATCAGCAGCGGCTTGCCGCTCTGCATGACCTTCTCGAGCAATGGCAGCAGGTCGCGCACGGCGGTGATCTTCGAGCCGACCAGCAGCACGTAGGCGTCCTCGAGCGAGGCTTCCATCCGCTCGGGGTCGGTCACGAAGTAGGGGGCGATGTAGCCCTTGTCGAAGCGCATGCCCTCGACGAGGTCCATGTCCATGCCGAAGGTCTGGGACTCCTCGACGGTGATGACACCGTCGCGGCCCACCTTGTCGATGGCCTCGGAGATCATCTCGCCGATCTCGGTGTCGGCGGCCGAGATGGAGGCCACCTGGGCGATCTGCGCCTTGGTCTCGGTCTCCTTGGCGATGCCACGGATGGAGCCGACGGCGATCTCGACCGCAGCCTCGATCCCCCGCTTGAGCGCCATGGGGTTGGCCCCGGCGGCCACGTTGCGCAGGCCTTGGTGGACCATGGCCCACGCGAGGACGGTGGCCGTGGTCGTGCCGTCACCGGCGACGTCGTCCGTCTTCTTGGCCACCTCCTTGACCAGCTCGGCGCCGATCTTCTCGAAGGGGTCCTCGAGGTCGATCTCCTTCGCGATGGACACACCGTCGTTGGTGATCGTCGGCGCGCCCCACTTCTTGTCGAGCACCACGTTGCGGCCCTTCGGGCCGAGGGTGACGCGGACCGCGTCCGCCAGCTTGTTCATGCCGGTCTCCAGGCCGCGGCGGGCATCTTCCTGGAAGGCGATGATCTTGGCCATCTGGTCTATTCCTCCATTAGCACTCTCGTCTTGTGAGTGCTAACAGGTAACCACCTTAGAGCGCTGCGCGCAAGACCCGTGCGGCCGCCACCCCGGCCGGTACTCCCCCGGGGGCTCATGTAAAGGAATTCAGCCCCCCGCGACGGCGGGGACGATGGAGAGCGTCTGGCCGGGCGTGACCGGCGTGGCCAGGCCTTCGAGGAAGCGGACGTCCTCGTCGGCCAGGAAGACGTTGACGAAGCGGCGCAGGTTTCCGGCGTCGTCGAACAGGCGCTCGGCCAGGCCGGGATGGGCGGCGTCGAGGGCCTTGAGGGTCTCGCCGACCGAGGCCCCCTCCACCTCGACCTCACCGGCGCCCCCGGTCAGGGTGCGCAGCTGCGTGGGGATGCGGACGGTCACGCTCATGAGGGGGTCTCCTTGGTCTGGTGGTCGTCCACGACGGCGTCGAAGGCGTCCAAGGTGGGGGCGATCGTGGCCGTGGGGGCGCTCCCCGGAACGCCGGCCAGGGCCTCCACGGTCTTGAGCCCGTGCCCGGTGACCAGGGCCACCACCCGCTCGTCGGGGCGGATGGCCCCGGAGGCGGCCAGCTTGCACAAGGTGGCGATGGTCACCCCGCCCGCCGTCTCGGCGAAGATCCCCTCCGTACGGGCCAGCAGCCCGATGGCCTCAGTGATCTCGGCGTCGGTCACGGCGGCGCACGAACCGCCCGAGCGGCGCATGGTCTCGAGGGCGTACCAGCCGTCGGCCGGGTTGCCGATGGCCAACGACTTGGCGATGGTCCGGGGCTTGACCGGCCGGATGGCGTCGGTGCCGTCGAGGAAGGCCGTGGCCACGGGCGAGCACCCCTCGGCCTGGGCGCCCGACACCCGGACGGCGGGCTCGGCGGGCAGGAGGCCCACCTTGCCCAGCTCGGCGAAGCCCTTGGCCACCTTGGTCAGCTGGCTGCCCGACCCGATGGGGACCACGACGTGGTCCGGGGCCTGCCAGCCCAGCTGCTCGGCGATCTCGAAGGCCAGCGTCTTGGAGCCCTCGGCGTAGTAGGTCCGCACGTTGACGTTGACGAAGGCCCAGGTCGGGCGCTCGCTCGTCAGCTCGGCGCACAGGCGGTTGACGTCGTCGTAGGTCCCCTCGACGGCGATGACCGTCCCGCCGTACACCGTCGTCATGGTGACTTTGGCCGCCTCGAGGTCGTGAGGGATGAGGACGACCGAGTCCATGCCGGCCCGGGCGGCGTGGGCGGCCACCGAGTTGGCCAGGTTGCCGGTCGACGCACAGGCGGCCACCTTGAAGCCGAGCTGGCGCGCCTTGGTGAGAGCCACCGAGACCACCCGGTCCTTGAACGACCCCGTCGGATTGGCGGTGTCGTCCTTGATCCAGAGCTCGCCCAGCCCGACCTCGGCGGCCAGGCGGTCGGCCCGCACCAGCGGGGTGAAGCCGGCGCCGAGATCCACCGGCGTGGCGTCGTCGACCGGGAGCAGGTCGCGGTAGCGCCAGATGGAGCGGGGACCGGCCTCGATGCGCTCGCGGGTCACCGAAGCGGCGATCCGCTCGTAGTCGTAGGCGACCTCCAGCGGCCCGAAGCAGTAGTCGCAGACGTGCAGCGCCTCGGCGGGGAAGGCGCGTTGACATTCACGGCAACGCAGCCCAGTGACGAAATCGACCATCGGTCCTCCTCATCGATCGGGCATTGGCACCAGGTGCTCAGCACTGGTTGCCGCGACGTCGACGGGCCCGTCCCTCAGTCGCTCTGGATGATGGAAGCAATGATAGCCCGCCCGGGCCAGCCACCTCAACGCGGCCCAAGTGCGTGAATGGCTGCTTGAATCGAGGGCGTGGCCCACACCTTTCACCACGGGGACTTCCCCACCGGACCGGTGCTCGAGGCCAAGTCCCGGACAAGGCGGACGGTCTCGGTGTGCATCCCGGCCCGCGACGAGAGCTCGACGGTGGGCTCGGTCGTGCGGGCCGTCGTGCAGCCCTTCCTGGCCCGGCAGGGGGGCAACGGGCTGGTCGACGAGGTCATCGTGCTCGACGACGGGTCGCTCGACGACACCGCCCAACAGGCCCGCGATGCCGGGGCGTTCGTCGTGGCCGGTCCGGGTGGCGCCGGCGGCAAGGGCCAGGCCATGGCGGAGGCCCTCGCCGCTTCGTCGGGTGACATCGTCGCCTACCTGGACGCGGACGTGGCCAACACCACCCCGGCCTTCGTGACGGGACTGCTCGGCCCGCTGCTGATGACAGACCACATCGCACTGGTCAAGGGTTTCTACACGCGGCCGCTGCACGGCGATCCCACCGGCGGCGGGCGGGTGACCGAGCTGATGGCCCGGCCGGTCCTCGAGCTGCTCTTCCCCGAGCTCGCGTGGGTGCGCCAGCCCCTGGCCGGTGAAACGGCGGCGCACCGCTGGATCTTCGAGAAGTTCGGCTTCGCCCGCGGCTACGGGGTCGAGCTCGGCCTGCTGATCGACGTGGCCCGGCATCTCGGGGCGGACCGCCTGGCCCAGGTCGACCTCGGTGAGCGCATCCACCGCAACCGGCCCCTGCACGAGCTCCGCCCCCAGGCCGTCGACGTGCTGCGGGCGGCCCTCGAGCGCGTCCCGCCGGCGACGGTCCCGCCGCGACCATGAGCCGGGCGTGAGCCGACCGTGACCCGGGCGTGAGCGGCGCGGTCGTCGTCTCCAACCGTGGCCCCCTGACCTTCCGCGCCGGGGACGACGGCGCGCTGGTCCCGGCGCGGGCCGCCGGCGGGCTGGCCTCGTCCCTGCACCGGATTCTGGCCGGGAGCGGCACGACGTGGGCCTCGGTGACGATGGGGGCGGCGGACCGCGAGGCGGTCGCCCAGGGCCTCATGCACGAGGACGGGCTCGATCTGGTCCCGGTCGTCATCGACGACGACACCTACCGCCAGGCCTACGACGTCGTGGCCAACACGACGCTCTGGTACTGCCACCACCACCTCTTCGACCTGCCGCACCGGCCCCGTTTCGACCGGCACTGGCGGGTGGCGTGGGAGGGCTACCGGGCCTACAACCGGGCCATGGCAGACGTCATCGTCGACCGGGCCGGCGAGGACGCCGCCGTCTTCGTGCAGGACTATCACTTCTCCCTGCTTGGTCGGATGCTGGCCGAGGCGCGGCCGGACCTGCACACGGTGCACTTCTTGCACACGCCGTTCGCCGCGCCCGAGATGCTCGCCGTACTGCCCGACGACGTGGTGGCCGAGCTGCTCGACGGCATGGCCGGCTACGCGGCCTGCGGCTTCCACTGCCACCAGTGGGAGGCCTGTTTCCGGGCCTGCTACGCCGCGGCGGGGCGCGAGGCACCATCCACCTTCGTGGCGCCTCTCGGGCCCGATGCGGGCGCGCTGGAAGAGGAGGCGGCGTCACCCGAATGCGCCGCCGCGGCCGCCGCGTTGCGGGTCGAGGTGGACGGTCGGCGCATCATCGCCCGCACCGACCGCATGGAGCCCTCGAAGAACATCGTGCGGGGGATGCTCGCCTTCGAGGAGCTGCTGACCGCGTACCCCGAGTGGCGCGGCCGGGTCGTGCACGTGGCGCTCGCCTATCCCAGCCGGCAGGGGCTGGCCGAGTATCTCGCCTACGGCGCCGACGTCGAGCACACGGCGGAACGCATCAACCATGCGGTGGGGTCCGACGACTGGACGCCCATTGTGCTCTCCGTCCAGGACGACTGGCCCCGCTCGCTCGCCGCGCTCACGTTGTCGGACGTGCTGCTGGTCAATCCCGTACGCGACGGCCTGAACCTCGTGGCCAAGGAGGGCCCGCTGCTCAACACCGTCGACGGCGTGCTCGTGCTGTCACACCAGGCGGGGGCCTGGGAGGAGCTGGCGCTCGACGGCGGCGGCGCGCTCGGGATCAACCCCTTCGACATCGCCGGCACCGCCGACGCGCTGCACGCCGCCCTCTCCATGGACGCGCCGGAGCGCGAAGCGCGGGCTGGTGCGTTGCGCGCCGCAGTGCGCGGGCGGACCGCCGCCGAGTGGTGGGCCGACCAGCTCGCGGCTGCTCAGGGCTGAGCGGTGTCGCGCACGGCGGCCTCGGCCAGCGCGCGCAGCAACGCCACGGCGCCTGCGGCGCCGGGCACCGACAGGTCGGCGGCCGCGGCCACCGCCGGCGGGCTCTCGGCGTCGACGGCGGCGACCCGCACCGCGGTCAGTGGCCGCACCGCCGCGGTGCGCAGCTCGTCCAGAGCGGCGAAGGCGGGTAGGTCGCCGATGTCGTCGCCGAACGCCGCCGCCGCCCGGAGCGGCACGGCCAGCTCGTCGTGCTCGGCCACCAGCGTGCGCGACGACGGTGCCCTTGTCCACATCGAGCGGGGGCCGCAGCTCGCGTTCGTGCCGCCCTGCGTGGATCGTGAGGTCGCGGGCCTCGTGCTGCCGGGCCGCGAAGGCCACCACCCAGTCCTTCTGCGCAGGCGCACGGCGCCAGTGCAGCGTGATGGTCAGCCCCTTCGGCTCGACGTAGACGCCCTCGGGCGCCGTGGCCGTCGCCTCGGCCACCACCTCGTCGATCACCGAGGCCCAGGCACGGTGGGCGGGCCCGACCAGTGCGCGCTCGAGGCCGTAGAGCCCGGCCAGCGTGACGCCGGGCGGCGAGCCCAGGACCTCGGCCAGGAAGGCGGTGGGGCGGCCCGAGATGACGGCGACCAGGGCGAAGCGGGAGCCCAGCGCGGCCAGCAGGGACGGCACGCCGGGCAGAGGGCGGGCCGCGGTCGGGTCCTCGACGATGGCCGCCAGCGTCCCGTCGAAATCGAGGAAGAGAGCGCTGCGATCCGGTTCGGCCGCCAGCGGCTGCAGGAGGGCCGGTAGGCGCGCCGCGGCGTCGCCTGCTGGGGGCAACGTCAGGAGGACGCGACGGTCGTCGTCGTGGCCGAGGCCAGATCCGCGCCGATGACCACCACGACGTCGGTGCCGGTGACCCCGTTGACCGGCGTGGCCGCCGTGAGCGGGAGCACCTGGGTCGGCTTAACGCCGATGGTGGTGGCGATCGACGCCGCCGCCTGCTGTTGGCCCGCCGCGTAGTAGACGGCCGACGTCGCCTCGGATGTCGAGGCGTCGACCGGCGTCTTCATCGTCCAGCCGCCGGCGCCGATCACCGTCGAGAAGTGCGCGGCCAGTCCGCTGGTGGTCGTCGCGTTGGCCACCACGACACTGGTCGCGCTGTGCGGCGCGGTCGTGGTCGTCGTCGCGCCCGTGCCCTTCTTGCCCGCCTTGGTCGTGGTGGTCGTCGACCCGCCTGCGGCCGCCGCGGTCGTCGTGGTGGTCGTCGCCGCGGCCGCCGCGGTGGTCGTCGTCGTCGTCGGTGTGCCGCTCACGCTCCCCCGCGTCCCGACCGACACGAGGAGGGTCACCGCCACGACGAAGATGATGATGACAGCCGCCGCCCGGACGACGGAGAGCGAGCCGGTCGACGACGGACCCGTACCCGACGACGACGGACCTGTGCCGGACGATCCTGTCTGCGACTGTTCGTCCACCATTCCGGGTCCAGCCTGCCCTGCACCCCCGCCCGGTGCAAGCATTTCCGCCGGTCGGGTGGGTGCGGGGGTTGCGGGCTTGTAGCCTGGGGCCCAGCGCCCGAGTAGCTCAGTTGGTAGAGCACTTCACTTGTAATGAAGACGTCGCGGGTTCGATTCCTGCCTCGGGCTCGGTGCCTCGGGCTCGCCGGCCTCCCTCGGGCTCTCTCGGGCTCCGCCGCCTCGGGCTCCTGGTGCTGGGGCGCCGTTGCGGTCGTGGCGGCGTGGTGCAACGGGCCTGCGGCGGGTACAGAGCGGGCATTGGAGGGCGCGTGAGCCCGTCGCCAGCAGGGAGGCCCAGATGCTTTCTGATTTCAAGAGGTTCGTCCTCCGGGGCAACGTCGTCGACCTGGCCGTGGCGGTCGTGATCGGCGTGGCCTTCACGGCGATGATCACCGCGTTCGTGGCGGACCTGATCACGCCACTCATCGCCGCCATCTTCGGCAAGCCCAACTTCGGCGGCCTGACCTTCAGACTGCACGGTTCGACGTTCAGGTACGGGTCGTTCCTCAACGCGCTGCTGTCGTTCCTCATCGTGGCGACTGTCGTCTTCTTCGCCGTCGTCGTGCCGTTGACCGCCCTGATGCGACGCCTGAACCTGCTGCCCGGAGAGGAGGCCCGGCCCGAGACGCGCGAGTGCCCCGAGTGCCTGAGCGAGATCCCCGCCGCGGCGCGCCGCTGCGCGTTCTGCACGTCCGAGGTGCCCGCGACGGCCTAGCCGGTCCGGCGGAGGGCGCGCTGGCGCGCCACCTCGAAGCAGGCGACCGCGCCGGCCACGCCGACGTTGAGCGACGGCAGCGCGCCGTGCTGGGGGATGGCCGCCACCGCATCGCAGCGCCGGCGCACCAGCGGCGCCAGGCCCTTTTCCTCGCTCCCGACCACGAGCGCGACGGGACCCTCACCCAGCGGCAGCTCGTAGAGCGACTGCTCGGCTTCGCCGGCCAGGCCGATCGACCACACTCCGAGCCCGCGCAGCTCGCTGAGCGCGGCCGGCACGCCGCCGACCACCGCGAAGGGCAGGTGCTCGATGGCGCCGGCCGCCGTCTTGGTCACGGTGGGCGACAGTCGGGCCGAGCGATGGCGCGGCAGGACCACGCCCGTCACCCCGGCGCACTCGGCGCTGCGCAGGAGCGCCCCCAGGTTCCGGGGATCGGTGATGCCGGCGGCCACCAGGAGGAACGGCGCCGTGCCACGGCGGCCCGGTGTCGCCAGGTCCTCGAGCGCGACGGCCTCGAGCGGGCGGGCCAGCGCCAGGACGCCCTGGGGCGCCTCGGTTCGGGCCTGGGCGTCGAGCCGGGCCCGGGGCACCGTCTCGACAGGGACGCGCAGCCGCGCCGCCAGCTCCTCGATGCGGTCGAGCTGGGGCGAGGGGTCCTGCTCCTCGGCCAGCAGGATGCGGCGCACGGTGCGGCGCCCGACCGAGAGCAACTCCAGCACGGCGCGGCGCCCCTCGACCTGGTCGCCCCCGAGCTCGCTGCGCGGACCGGGGCGGCGGTCCGGAGCCTGCCCGCCCTGGCCCCGGCGCGTGTCCTGGCCCCGGCGCGGCTCTTGGCGCGGCGCACCCCCCCGGCGGTGGCGGGGCCCGCCCCGGGGGGCGGGCGGCGGCTCACGCCGGCTCCATCAACACGACGGCCAGGCAGGCGATGCCCTCGGCCCGGCCCAGTGCCCCGAGCCCCTCTGCCCGCGTCGCCTTGACCGAGACGGGAGCCTGGAGCACGGCGCTCAGGCGCTCCACCATGGCGGCGGTGTGCGGGGCCAGGCGGGGCGCGTCGGCGATGACGGTGCAGTCGGCGTTGGCGCAAGCGAAGCCGTGTGCGGCCGCCATGGCGACCACCTCGGTGAGCAGCGACACGCTGTCGGCGCCTTCCCACGCGGGGTCCGTGTCGGGGAAGTGCCGGCCCAGGTCGCCCAGGCCCACGGCGCCCAGCACGGCGTCGGCCAGGGCGTGGCACACCGCGTCGGCGTCGCTGTGGCCGTTCAGACCGCGCGCCCCCTCGATCTCGACGCCGCCCAGCACGAGCGGGCGGTGCGGGTCGTCCGAGAAGCGGTGGATGTCGATGCCCTGGCCGATGCGCACGCTCACCCGTCCCGCGCGGCCAGCAGGCGCTCGGCCGCCTCGAGGTCACCGGGCCCGGTGATCTTCAGATTGCCCGGCTCGCCCGGTACCACCTGCACCGTGCCACCCTGGGCCTCCACCAGCATGGCGTCGTCGGTGGCGCTCGACCGCGGCGTGCTCATGGGCCCGCCGCAGCACGGCGGCCCGGAACGCCTGGGGCGTCTGGACGGCCACCAGCGTGGCGCGGTCGAGCGTGCTGGTGACCCGCCCGGACTCGTCCACGGCCTTGATGGTGTCACTCGGCGGGATCCCGGGCACGGCTCCGTCCGTGCCCGCCGCGGCCCACCCCGTCGATCACGGCGTCGAAGAGGGCGGGCGAGGCGAGCGGCCGGGCGGCGTCGTGCACCACGATCACGTCCGCCTCCGGCGGCACCGCGGCCAGACCGCAGCGCACTGACTCGGCCCGCGTCGCACCGCCGGTCACGACCGCGTCGGCACCGTGAGGGTCGCGGCCGCCGGGGGCGGCGGGGACCACGAGGACCACGCCGGCGGAACGGGGCCGGCACGCCGCCACGGCCCATTCGAGCACCGGGCGGCCGCCGAGAAGTGAGAACTGCTTCATCTCGCCGAAGCGCCGGCCGGAGCCCCCGGCCACGACGATCGACCACACCTGTGCCACGGTGCGACCGGACCGGTCGCTCAGGTCAGCGCCTCATTGAGGCGCTCTTCGGCCGTCTCCTCGTCCACGTTGAGGGCAAAGGTCAACTCGGACACGAGGATCTGGCGCGCCCGCTGGAGCATCCTTTTCTCCCCGGCGGAAAGGCCCTTGTCCTTGTCCCGGATGGAAAGGTTCCGCACCACTTCGGCCACCTGGTAGATGTCGCCCGAGCGGAGCTTCTCGGAGTGGTTCTTGTAGCGCCGGGACCAGTTCGTCGGCATACGCGCCTCCTTCTTGCGCAGCACGGCGAACACCTCCTCGACCTCTTCGTCGTTGATGACCTCGCGCAGGCCCACGCCTTCGGTGTTGTCGGCGGGGACGTTGAGGATCAGGTCGCCGTAGGCCAGGCGCAGGACGAGGTACTCGCGCTTCTCCCCGAACGCGACCTTTGTCTCGCGCTTCTCTATGACGGCGGCCCCGTGGTGGGGGTAGACGACTTTGTCTCCGACCTTGAAGGACACAGGACTCAGGGCTCCCTTTTGGGTGGATCGGCTGCCCCGCACGGGCACGCAGAGCTGCGGCGAGGCTGTGCGGAGGCGGCCTGGACGGGCGGTGGCCGTCCGACGGTGGCTGGCTATTTTACCAGACCCACCCGGTCATTCGTAGCGCTCGAAGATGCTGGCCTCGACCAGACGGGCCAGGCCGTCGCGGACGTGGCGGGCGGTGGCGGCACCGATGCCGTCGACCGACTCGAGCTCGGCCGCCGAGGCGGAGAGGATCTCGGGCAGCGAGCCGAAGCGCTGCACCAGGCGCTCAATGAGCGTGTCGGAGAGCTGCTGGGGCAGGCGGTGCAGCAACCGGTACCCGTGCGGCGCCAGCTCGGCATGCAGCTGGGCATCCACCGCGGGCAGGTGCAGCGCCGCCGTCACCTTGGGCAGGTCCATGAGCGCGTCGGCCGACAGCGAGCGTAGGCGGGCGATCGCCATGTCGTCGGCGTAGTCGCGCAGGACCAGGGCCAGGGTCTCGGAGACGCCCGAGCTGAGCTCCTCGGTCTGTAAGTGGATGAGCCGGCCGTCGGATCCGAGCTCGACGAGGTGGCCCTCGATCTCCTCGGCGATACGGCGCACCATCTCACCCGGCTGGAGCGCCGAGACGACGTCGCGCACCGAGACCGTGTCCTCCATCTCGAGCCGGGTGAGCGTCGACAGGGCGTCGTCGTAGCGGGCCCGGAAGCGCTGCAGGGTGGCGAGCGCCTGGCTCGAGCGGTCGATGAGCCAACCCGCCGACTGTGTCGTGTGCTTGCGGTCGTTGCGATACACCGCAATCGTCGCCATCGCCTCGGAGACGGCGATCACGGGGACGTCGATGGACCGGGCCACCCGCTCGGCGGTGCGATGGCGCGTGCCGGTCTCCGACGTCGAGATGGTGGCCTTGGGCACGAGGTGCACGTTGGCGCGGGCGATGCGCGAGGCGTCGGCCGCCAAGATGATGGCACCGTCCATCTTGGCCAGCTCGGACAGCCGCTGGGGGCTGTACTCCGCGTCGAGGAGGAAACCCCCGGTGCAGACGGAGAGGACGGCCGGGTCGTCGCCGACCAGGATCAGCGCGCCGTGCTTGGCCTGCAGGATCCGGTCGAGACCCTCCCGGAGGCGGGTGCCCGGCGCGATCATCGCCAGCGCGTCGTTCAGAGGCTGGCTGGCGCCGGCACCGTCGGCCACCCGGGCATCGTACCCGGCCCGGCCCGCACGCCGGCTTCCGATCGGGCCGTCGTCAGGGCCTCGGCCAGCGTACGCACCCCATGCAGCGTCATGCCCGGCGGCGGCGCGCCGGACCCACTCAGCGTCGAGGCGGGCACCAGCGCCCGGGTGAAACCGGCGCGGTGGGCCTCCGCCAGGCGGCGGTCCGCGCCGGGGACGGTGCGCACTTCCCCGGCCAGGCCGAGCTCGCCGAACACGACGACGTCGGGCGGGAGGGCCCGGTCGGTGATGACCGACGCCATGGCCAGGGCGACGGCCAGGTCGGCCGCCGGCTCGGTGACGGTGATCCCACCCACGGCGGCGGCGAACATCTGGGCCGAGCCCGGGAGCTCGACCGTCGTGCGGCAAGCCAGGACCGCCAGGAGGAGATTGGCCCGGGCGGCGTCGATGCCCAGGGTCTGTGGCCGCGGCGGCCCGGTCCCCCCGCCGGTGCCGGGGCCGAGCAGCGCCTGCACCTCGACCAGCAACGGGCGACGGCCCTGCAGGACCGGCACGACCACGCTGCCCGGGACGCCGGCCATACGGTCCCCCAGCAGGAGCGGACCAGGATCGGGCACGGCACGGAGGCCGTCGTCGCGCATCTCGAAGATGCCGACCTCCCCGGTCGGGCCGAAGCGGTGCTTGACCGAGGTCAGGACGCGCGCAGCGCGTGGTGACGGTCGCCGTCGAAGGAGAGGACCGTGTCGACCAGGTGCTCGACGGCCCGGGGCCCGGCCAGGTCGCCGTCCTTGGTCACGTGGCCCACCAGGAGCAGTGGAGCGCCGCTCGACTTGGCCATCCGGGTCAGGCGCTCGACGCAGGTGCGCACCTGGGCCAGGCTGCCCGCCGGCTGGCCCAACTCGGGGTCGGAGACCGACTGGAGCGAGTCGACCACCACGAGCGCCGGGTGATGGCGCGCCACGGCGGCCTCGATCGCCTCGACGTCGGGTCCCTCGAGCGCCAGGAGGTGCCGCGGCACCAGACCCATGCGTGAGGCCCGCCCGCGCACCTGGGCCAGCGATTCCTCGGCCGAGGCCAGCATGACGTCGAGCCCGGTGGCGGCCAGCGACGAGAGGACTTGGAAGAGCAGCGTCGACTTGCCGATGCCGGGGGGGCCGAACAGGAGCGTGACCGAACCGGCGACCACGCCGCCGCCCATGACCCGGTCGAGCTCGCTGACGCCCGTCCGCAGCGGGTGGATGGCGTCCATCGACACGTCGGCCAGCGGCCGCGCGGGTGGGCCCACTGCGGCTCCGGCGCTGCCGCGCGGCCGCACCGGCGCGGGGCCCAAGGTGTTCCACTCGCCACAAGCCGGGCAGCGTCCCGCCCAGCGCAGTGACGTCGCGGTGCACGCGGCGCAGAGGTAGGCGCCGTCGGCGCGGGCGCGCTGGCGGGGTGCCGTGGGCATGGCGGCAAGGTACGAGAGGGGTGTGACAGCGTTGGCGGCGGTGTTGGCAGGCTCAGGGCATGGACGCGATGGTGCTCCCGGTCACGTGTGCCGGCGGCGCCCGCAGCGGTGGTGATCCGCCCCGCGACGGCCGCCGACGCAACGGGCATCCTGGCCGTCGTCGGGGACGCGTTCTCCTTCGGCGGGACGCGCGACGCGTGCGAGGAACTGGCCATCGTCCGGGGCACGTGGTCGGCGCAAGCAGGCCGGGCCCTGCTCGAGCTCGTCGCCGTCGAAAGCGGGACTGTCGTGGGCCACCTCCAGGCGGCGCCGGGCCGCCTCGACGGCCGCGCCACCGCCGTGGCCGGGGTAGCCCCCGTCTGCGTGGCGTCGGCCCACCAGGGCCGCGGGACCGGCGGCGCGTTGATGGCCGCTCTCATCGGCGCGGCAGAGGAACTGCACTGGCCGCTGCTGGTGCTCCTGGGGGACCCCGACTACTACGGGCGGTTCGGCTTCGAGGCGGCCGGGCCGCTCGGGCTGAGCTACCCGCCGGCCGGCACGGGCAACCGGCACTTCCAGGCGCGTCGGCTCCCCGGCTTCAGCGCGACGCTGCGGGGGGAGTTCAGCTACTGCTGGGAGTGAGGGCAAGTGCCGGGGCCCTCGTGAAAACTATAAGCAATTCTGTTTACAGTTTGAACCCACCACCACGCTTTCGCGGTCCGGCAGCCACGTGCTCGGTGCTCGGCGCTCGATGCTCGGCGCCAGCATCCCGGTGGCTTTATGCCGCTGTTGGGGGCCCCGGGACCTGGGGAGCCTGAGGGGACGCGCGCGAAAACTCTAAACAGATCTGTTGAGAGTTTTCCGCTACATGTCCCGGCACTTTGCCGACGACTCGATGTTGGATGGACCCGACCCACGGTGCGGGTATCGGGCTCGCGCGCTCCTACTCGGCGTCTGCGCCAGCGCCGGCCAGCTCGAGCGGCGGGGGCTGGATGCCTTCGATCGCCGTGAAGCTGAGCTGCGGGCCCTCGCCGTCGATGGGCGACTCCTCGACGTCGACGACGATCGTCTCGCCGACTCGGAATTCCTTCCAGAGGATGCGCTCGGACAGCGGGTCCTCCACCAGCTGCTGGATGGCTCGGCGCAGCGGACGTGCCCCCAGCTGAGGGTCGTACCCCTTGTCGGCCAGGTGGGCGCGGGCGGCCGGTGTCAGCTCCAGGCCGATGCCCTGATCCGACAGCTGCTTGACGGTGCGCGACATGAGGAGGTCGACGATCTCGGTCACCTCGGCACGCGACAGCTCGTGGAAGACGATCACCTCGTCGATGCGGTTCAGGAACTCGGGGCGGAAGTGCGCTTTGAGCGCTTCGTCCACCTTGGCCTTCATGCGCTCGTAGGTGACGGCCTCCGACGTCTTGGCGAAGCCGATGTTGGCCTTGCGCAGGTCGGCCGTCCCGAGGTTCGACGTCATGATCAGCACGGTGTTCTTGAAGTCGACCGAACGACCTTGCGCGTCGGTGAGCCGGCCGTCCTCGAGGATCTGCAGCAGCGTGTTGAACACGTCGGGGTGCGCCTTCTCGACCTCGTCGAAGAGCACGACCGAGAACGGCTTGCGCCGCACGGCTTCGGTGAGCTGGCCGCCCTCTTCGTACCCGACGTAGCCGGGAGGCGAGCCGACCAGCCGGCTGACCGTGTGCTTCTCCATGTACTCGGACATGTCGAGCTGGATGAGCGCGTCCTCGTCGTCGAAGAGGAACTCGGCCAGCGTCTTGGCGAGCTCGGTCTTGCCGACGCCCGTCGGGCCAAGGAAGATGAACGACCCGCTGGGCCGCTTGGGGTCCTTGAGACCGGCACGCGTACGGCGGATGGCCCGGGACAACGCCTTCAGCGCCTCCTCCTGGCCGATCACACGCTTGTGGAGCTCCTCTTCCATGCGCAGGAGCTTGGCCGTCTCCTCCTCGGTGAGGCGGTAGACGGGGATGCCCGTCCAGGCGGCCAGCACCTCGGCGATGACCTCTTCGTCCACGACGTCGAACAGGTCGACACCATCGGCCCGCAACTCAGCCTCCTGGCTCTCCTTGCGGTCGAGGCGCTCCTTCTCCTGCTCGGCAAGCTTCTTGGCCTGCTCGAAGGCACCCTTGTCGATGGCGGCCTCCTTGTCGGCCCGCAGGCGCGCGATCTCCTCGTCGAGCTTCTTGGCATCCGGCGGCGTGCTCATGCGGCGGATGCGCAGGCGGCTGCCCGCCTCGTCGATCAGGTCGATCGCCTTGTCAGGCAGGTAGCGGTCGGCGAGGTAGCGGTCGGCCAGGTTGGCCGCAGCCACGAGCGCCTGATCGGTGATGCTCACCGCGTGGTGCGACTCGTAGCGGTCGCGCAGGCCCTTGAGGATGTCGATCGTCAGAGCCACCGTCGGCTGGTCGACCTTGACCGGCTGGAAGCGCCGCTCGAGGGCGGCGTCCTTCTCGAGGTGCTTGCGGTACTCGTCGATCGTCGTCGCGCCCACCGTCTGCAGCTCGCCGCGCGCCAGCATCGGCTTGAGGATGGAGGCGGCGTCGATGGCTCCCTCGGCGGCGCCCGCGCCGACCAGGGTGTGGATCTCGTCGATGAAGAGGACGATGTCGCCGCGCGTGCGGATCTCCTTGAGGACCTTCTTCAAGCGCTCCTCGAAGTCACCGCGGTAGCGGCTGCCCGCCACGAGCGCGCCGAGGTCGAGCGTGTAGAGCTGCTTGCCCGTCAGGGTCTCGGGCACCTCGTTGGACACGATGCGCTGTGCCAGTCCCTCGACGATCGCCGTCTTGCCCACACCGGGCTCGCCGATCAGGACGGGATTGTTCTTCGTTCGACGCGACAGGACCTGCATCACGCGTTCGATCTCTTTTGCACGTCCGATGACCGGGTCCAGCTTTCCCTCGCGGGCAAGCTGGGTCAGGTTGCGGCCGAACTGGTCGAGCACCGGCGAGCCCGACGGGTTGTCGCCCGAGCTCGATCCCTGGCTGGCGCCCACGGACTCCTTGCCCTGGTTGCCCGACATCAGCTGGATGACCTGCTGGCGCACGCGGCCGAGGTCCGCCCCGAGGCTCACCAGCACGGTGGCGGCCACACCTTCTCCCTCGCGCACGAGTCCGAGGAGCATGTGCTCGGTGCCGATGTAGCTGTGCCCGAGCTGCAGGGCCTCGCGCAGGGAGAGCTCGAGAACCTTCTTCGCCCGCGGCGTGAAGGGTGGCGAACCGCTCGGCGCGGTGCCGGCCATGCCGATCGTCTCTTCGACCTTCTCGCGGACAGCTTCGAGCGAGATCCCCAGGGACTCGAGGGCCTTCGCGGCAACGCCCTCCCCCTCGTGGATCAAGCCGAGGAGAATGTGCTCGGTGCCGATGAAGCTGTGATTGAGCAGGCGCGCCTCTTCTTGCGCCAGCACCAATACCCTCCGTGCCCGGTCGGTGAAACGTTCGAACACCCTGACCGCCTCTCTTTGTTCCTTTTGCTTCTCGGCTCAGTGTACCTGTGGCCTTAGTCCATCACGCCGCAGCCCGGAGGCCCGCATCCTGGGAAAACCCCGGCAGGCTGGATTTCTCGCGCCCCTGGTCCCCTGCAGTTGTCGACATTCGCCGGTCGTGCCCTAACGTTTGAGGGCGTGAACCCGACCGAGGCCCTCGGCCTGCCCCGTGTGCAAGAGGGACTGCGGCATCTGGAACCCCTGCTCACCGCCTCTGTCGTGACGGGCGACAGCTTCCTGGATGGAGTCACGACCCACCTGATCGCGGCCGGGGGCAAGCGGCTGCGGCCCCTCCTCGCCCTGGCCACGGCCACGGGAGGCCACCGGGACCCGTCCGAGGACGACCTGATGGGCGGGGTGGCGGTGGAGCTCGTCCACCTCGCCTCCCTCTACCACGACGATGTCATTGACGAGGCAACCATCCGGCGCAACGTCGAGAGCGTCAACAGCCGTTTCGGGAATCTCGTCGCCATCGTCGCCGGCGACTACCTCCTGGCCCGCAGTGCCGCCATCGCCGCCGGACTCGGCACCGACATCGCCGAGCTTTTGGCCGACACGCTGGGCCGGCTCTGCCAGGGACAGGTGAGCGAGGTCCGCTCGGCTTTCCAGACCTCGCGCAGCCGGGAGGACTACGTCGCGTCCATCAGCGGCAAGACGGCCGCGCTCACCGCGACGTCGTGCCGCATCGGCGCGCTGACCGGCGGGCTCCCGGCGTCCGAGGTCGAAGCCTGCACGGAGTTCGGGCGCTGCTTCGGCATGGGGTTCCAGATCCGTGACGACATCCTCGACATCACGGCCACGGACGGCCTGCTGCAGAAGCCGGCCGGACAGGACCTGGCCGAGGGCATCTACACGCTGCCCGCCCTGGTGGCGCTGGCCGACCCCGATGCCGGGCCGGACCTGCAGGCGCTGCTCGGACAGCCGCTGGCGCAACCAGAACGCGACAAGGCACGGGAGATCGTGATGGCGTCGCGGGGAATCGCCGAATCGGTGGACGAGGCGCGCCGCTACGTCGACGATGCGCAGCAGGCCACCGCCGGGATCATCCAACCCGAGCTACGGGTGGGACTCTCCCGGCTGGCGGCCGAACTGCTGAGCGACCTTCCGGACTGACCCTCGGGGTCAGCCGGCGGCCCCACCCGTGTTCCCGCTCGATCCGGTCGAGCCCGAGGTCGCCGCGCCGCCGCACCTGGCCTCGGCCTTGGACAGCCGTGCGTCGAGCTTGGTCTCACGATCCTGCACCCGGGTGACCCGCTGGCCGATGAGTTCGGCCAGCTTGGTCCGGCCCGCCGCCTTCGCCTTGGCCTCCCGGGCCTCGGCCTTGGAGAGGCGGGTCGCCACCTTGCTCTCGTAGGTGTGGATCCTCATCTCGATCTTGGGCAGGCGTGTGCACAGCGACGTTCCTGTGGCGCTGGTCCCGCCGCCGGCCGGGGCAGCGGGCGCCGCGCCGGCCGCACCCACCACGCCGAGCGTCAGCGCCCCGGCCATGGCCGTGCCTGCGATGAGCGTCCGAATCATGGGTCCCCACTCTGCCCGGCAGATGTGAGGAAGGTGTGAGGTCGGATCGGAAGAGCGGGAGAAAAGGCTTGGAGACCTCGGGGCGCAGAGCCCTTGGGGGTAGCCCGTCCGACCCGACGCAGCGGGGATCGGTCAGCCGGCGCTCGTGCCGCCGGCGCTGCAGGCGGCCTGGGCCTTGGCCAGCCGGGCGTTCACCTTGGTCTCGCGGTCCTCGATCCTGGTGACCCGCTCGGCGAGGGCGTCGGCGCGCTTCGTCTTGCCGGCCGCCTTGAGGGTGGCCTCACGGGCCTGCACCTTGGGCAGCTCGGCCGAGACCTTGGCCTCGACCTTCTGGACCTTGGCCTGCACCGCGGGGAGCTTGGCGCACCGGGCGGCCTTGTTGGCGCCGGTCGAGCCGGTGGCGGGGGTCGACGCACCGGCGATGCCGGCCGCGCCGAAGGTCAGGGCTCCGGCGACTGCGGCTCCTGCGACGATCGTGCGAAACATGGTGTCCTCCTTGGACCTCGGGTGCTCTGTGCACACCGCCATCCGGCGGCACCACCCACAGTGCGAGCGAGATGTGAGAGAACTGTCAGTGAGGTTTGAGGGAAGACCCCGCGAACCTAAGAAGAGCGGAAGAACTCGTTGTTGCGGTCGGTTTCCCGGTCCTCAGCCCCGGTCGGGGCGCAGCGTGGGGAAGGCGATGACTTCGCGGATGTTGGCCACGTCGCCGAGGAGCATCAGCAGCCGGTCCACGCCGAGCCCGAAGCCCGAGGTCGGGGGCAACCCGTACTCGAGGGCGCGGAGATAGTCCTCGTCCACCACCGCGGACTCCTCGTCGTCGCCGGCCCGGGCCTTGGCCGCCTGCTCCTCGAAGCGGGCGCCGCTGGTCGTCGGGGTCGATCAGCTCGGTGAACCCGTTGCCCAGCTCGCGGCCGGCCACCACGGGCTCGTAGCGCTCGACCAGCTCGGGGCCGTCGCGGTGGCGCCGGGCCAGCGGCGACACCTCGGCCGGGTAGTCGACGACGAAGACTGGGCCCCACAGCTCCGGCTCGGTCGTCTTCTCGTAGATCTCGAGCAAGATCTTGCCCGGCCCCCAGTCGGCGTCGACCTCGATGCCGACCTCGGCCGCCACCCGGGCCAGCTCGGCGCGGGGCGAGCGCACGTCGAGGGTGAACCCGGTGGCCTCGGCGACGAGCTCGCTCATGGTGGCGCGCCGCCACGGCGTCGTGAGGTCGAGGTCCCGCCCGCCGTAGGTGAGCTGCGTCGTGCCCAGCACGTCGAGGGCCAGCCCGGCCACCAGCTCCTCGAAGACGACCATGGTGTCGCGTGTAGTCGGCGTAGGCCTGGTACAGCTCGAGCGTCGTGAACTCGGGATTGTGGCGCGGCGAGATGCCCTCGTTGCGGAAGCTGCGGCCGATCTCGAACACCTTGTCGAAGCCGCCGACGACGAGCCGCTTGAGGTAGAGCTCGGGCGCCACGCGCAGGTAGAAGTCGGTGTCGAACGTGTTGTGGTGCGTGACGAACGGGCGCGCCGTCGCCCCGCCGGCGATCGGATGCAGCAGCGGCGTCTCCACCTCGACGAAGCCGCGCTCCCACAGGCGCCGGCGCATGTGGCGCACGACGTCGCTGCGCAGCTGCAGCAGCTGGCGCGCGCGCTCGTTGGCCCACAGGTCGACCTCGCGCTGGCGGTAGCGCGTCTCGACGTCGCTGACACCGTGCCACTTGTCGCCGAAGCTGCGCCGCGCCTCGGCCAGCAGCACCCACTCGCCCACCTTGACCGAGAGCTCGCCCCGCCTCGTCCGCACGACCTCGCCGGTGACCCCGACCCAGTCGCCCAGGTTGCGCTTGGTGAACTCCTCGAAGCGCGGCGTCTCGGCCGCCCGCGCGAACAGCTGGATCGAGCCCGCGCTGTCGCGCAGCTCGGCGAAGGCGGCCTTGCCCTGATCGCGCAGGAGCATGATGCGGCCGGCCACCCCGACGGTGACGCCGGACTCCTCCCCGGGGGCGAGCGACGACCAGGCCTCGACGACCGCCGCCGTGTCGTGGGTGCGCGCGAAGCGGTAGGGGATCTCCGGCGTCGGCTGGGTCATGAAGAGACGTTGCGCTCGTAGACGATGCGCAGGCCGTGCAGGGTCAGCCAGGGCTCCACGTGCTCAATGGTGTCCGAATACGGCGCGATGAGCGAACTGAACCCTCCCGTGGCCACCACGGTCGACGGGCCGAGCTCCTCCATGAAGCGCCGGGCCAGCGCGTCGACCAACCCGGCGAAGCCGTAGAGCGTCCCGGCCTCGATCGACTCGACGGTGGAGCGCCCGATGACGCTGCGCGGCTCGACCAGCTCCACCCGGCGCAGCGCGGCGGCGGACTGGTAGAGGGCGTCGAGGCTGACGCCGACCCCGGGCGTGATGGCGCCACCGATGTACTCGCCCTTGGCGCTGATGGCCTCCACGGTCGTCGCCGTGCCCATGTCGACCACCACGCAGGGGCCGCCGTAGAGGTCGTAGGCCCCGACGGCGTCGGCGATGCGGTCCGCCCCGACCTCCTTGGGGTTGTCGTAGAGGATCGGCATCCCGCTCTTGGTGCCCGGGCCGAGCACGACGCAGGGCAGGTCGGAGAACCAGCGGGAGGCCATCTGGCGGAGCTCGCCCGTCACGTGCGGCACCGACGAGCTGACGGCGATGCCCGAGACCGACGTCGAGATGTCGAGGCCCTCGAGGTCGAGCAGCTGGGTGAGGAGCACCGCGTGCTCGTCGGGGGTGCGGCTGGGGACGGTCGAGAGGCGCCAGTGGTGCGTGAGCCCGCGCGGCGCCGTCGGGTCGTGCTCGGTCCCGATTCCGACGCCGATGGTCTCCTCGGGCGGCCGGACGTGGCCCTCGGCGTCACCGACGCCGTCGGCGTACAGCCCGATCACCGTCTCGGTGTTGCCGACGTCAATGACCAGGATCACGGCGCCCCTCCTCCGCCCTTCGTGTCCTCGGCCCCGGCCGCTGCCCACGCCTTGGTCCAGATCAGGTCGAGGCCGAGGTCGAGCACCGGGGCCGAGTGGGTCAGCGCGCCGACCGAGATCCGGTCCGGTCCGGCGGCCGCGTAGGCCCCGATGGTGACCAGCGTCACGCCGCCGGACACCTCCGTCAGGATCGGCCCCGGCGCGTCCATGTGCGCGACGGCGATGGCCTCGACGACCGTGCCCGGGTCCATGTTGTCGAGCAGCACGGCGTCCGCGCCGGCGCGGGCGGCCTCGGCCACCTGGTCGAGCGCGTCGCACTCGATCTCGACCATCCGCCCCGGCCACAGCGCGCGGGACCGGCTGACCGCGTCGGAGATGCTCGTGCCGGCGAGGTGGTTGTCCTTCACCAGGACCGCGTCGGACAGCCCCGAACGGTGGCTGGTGCCGCCGCCGGCCCGCACCGCCGCCTTCTCGAGCACGCGTAGGCCGGGCGTCGTCTTGCGGGTGTCGAGCACGGCCACCGACGGGTTGTTGTCGTGCGCCGCGGCGACGAACTGCGCGGTCAGCGTCGCCACCCCCGACAGCCGGCCGAGAAAGTTGAGCGCGGTCCGCTCGGCGGTGAGGATCGGCCGCAGCGGCCCGGTCACCTCGAGCACCGTGTCGCCCGCGGCCAGCTCGTCGCCGTCGCCCGCCAGCCACACCAGCTCGATCTCGGGGCCGACACGCCGGAAGGTCTCCGTGGCGCACGCCGCGCCCGCCAGGACGCCGGCCCGGCGAGCCCGCAGCGCGAAGTGCGCCGCGCACGTGCTCGGGCACCAGGGCCGGCGGTCAGGTCGCCCTCGGGACCCAGGTCCTCCGCCAGGGCGCGGCCGACGGCCTCGCCGACCGCCCGCGGCGTAGGTCTCCTCGTCCTCACGCACGGCTGCCTGCCCGTCCGCGACGGCAGCGCGGCCGTGCACCAGCCGCCGCCGCCACGCCGGGTCGGTGGCGGGGTACTCGGCCCGGGCGTGGGCGCCCCGGCTCTCGGTACGGGCCAGCGCGGAGGCCAACAGCGCGTCCGCCACCCGCAGCAGGTTGGCCAGCTCCCCGGCGCCGACCGAGGCCGTCGCGTCCCCCAGCACAGAGGTGGCGTCCTCCACGACGGCCCGCGCGCCGGCCAACGACTCGGCGCTCCGCACGACGCCCGCGCCCGCGTCATGGCCCGCTGCACCGTGTCGCGCCACTTGGTCACGTCCACGCCCGGCCAACCCGTCCGGCGGCGGGCGGTGCGGCACCGGCCGGCGGTGCCAGGAACGTGCACCCGATGCCGTCGATCGGCTCCTCACCGAGCACGGCACGCAGCGCGCCGCTCGGCTCGGGGCTCCGGGCGCCCGACGGTATGCGCTCGGCCAGGCGGGCGCCGAAGACCATGCCCTCGAGCAGCGAGTTGGAAGCCAACCGGTTGGCCCCGTGCACGCCGGTGCAGGCCACCTCGCCCGACGGCCCACAGCCCGGGCAGCGCGGTGGCGCCCCACAGGTCGGCGACCACCCCGCCCGACAGGTGATGGGCCGCCGGTGCGATCGGCAGCCAGTCGTGCTGGGGGTCCAGCCCGATGGACGAGAGCGAGGCCGTCAATGGTCGGGAAGCGCGCCGAGAAGCGCTCCAGCCCCGTGGCGTCGAGCCAGAGGTGGTCGACGCCCTGCTCGGCCATGCGGGCGGCCATGGCCCGGCTGACCACGTCGCGCGGCGCCAGCTCGTCGACGAAGCGCTCGCCGTCGCCGGTCGCGCAGCAGCGCGCCGTGGCCGCGCAGCGCCTCGGAGAGCAGCGGGCGGGGCATGGCCGGGTGGTGCAGCGCGGTCGGGTGGAACTGGACGAACTCGACGTCGGCCGTCGGCACGCCGGCCCGCAGGGCCATCGCCACGCCGTCGCCGGTGGACTCGGGCGGGTTGGTGGTGACCGAGAAGAGCTGGCCGGCGCCGCCGGTGGCCAGCACGACGTGGTCGGCCCGCACCTCGACCGGGCCGCCCCCGCCCGGCGGCCAGCGCCCAGCACGCCGCACGCACCGGCCGCCCTCGACCAGCAGGTCGAGCGCGAACCAGCCCTCCAGCACGGCGCTGGCCGAGCGGTAGGTCGCGTCGACCAGCGCCCGCTCGACCTCGGCGCCGGTGGCGGCGCCGCCGGCGTGCACGACCCGTGGCCGGGAGTGCCCACCCTCGCGGGCCAGCGCCAGCAGCCCGCTGGCCTCGCGGTCGAACTCGACGCCGAGCGCGATCAGCTCGTGCACGCGGCCCGGGCCCTCGTCGACGAGGATGCGCACCGCCTCCTCGTCGCACAGGCCCGCCCCGGCCGCCAGCGTGTCGGCGAGGTGCAGGTCGGTCGAGTCCTCGTCGCGCGCCCAGCACCGCGGCGACGCCGCCCTGGGCCCAGCGCGTCGCCGACTGGGACAGCGCGCCCTTGGTCAGCACGCCGAGCGAGAGCGACGGCGACGGGCCCGCCCGGTCCGGCCAGCCGTACCGCGGCCGACAGGCCGGCGACCCCGCTGCCCAGGACCAGGACGTCGAAGGGTCCGGGCCGGGTCCCGGTGGTCACGCCGGTTCGTTCAGCGTCAGCTCGGCGTCGAGGCTGGGCCGACACCTCGTCGATCACCCGGTTGCGCGCGTCGACGTGCACGACGCGGGGCACGTACGCCTCGAGCTCGGCGCGCTCGTAGTCGGCGTAGGTGATGATGATCACCTTGTCGCCCGGTGCCACCAGCCGCGCCGCCGCGCCGTTGAGGCAGATCTGGCCGCGCTCACCCTCGATCGCGTAGGTCTCGAAGCGCGCGCCGTTGTCGATGTCGAGCACGGCGACCTGCTCATAGGGCAGGATGTCCGCCAGCGCCATCAGCTCGGTGTCGATGGACACCGAACCCACGTAGTGCAGGTTGGCCCCGGTCACGGTGGCCCGGTGGATCTTGGACTTCATCATGCGGCGGCGCATCGGCTCACCCGATCCTTTCCAGTTGGGGTGCCTGTTCATGCGCCCCGGGCACGGGTGCGGAGTTCGTCGGCCTCGTCGAGGGCGGCGCTGTTGTCGATGAGCCTCACCGGGCCCAGCTGGCCGGCGATCAGCAGGCGCACCGACCCCGCGTCGCCGACGGCGACCACCTCTTGCAGCGTGTCGGCGTCGACCGCGACGGCGTAGTCGAGTGCCACCAGCGGCTCGGCGGCGACAACGGCGCGCATCGCCTGCGCCAGCTCCGCGCCCGAGCGTTCACCGTTCGCCCACTGCGGCCCGGCCGGCGGCCAGGGCCCGCGAGAGCACGGTGGCGGCCCGGCGCTCGGCCACGGAGAGCCGGACGTTGCGGCTGGACAGCGCCAGCCCGTCCGCCTCGCGCACGATGGGGCACCCGACCACCTCCACCGGCAGGGAGAGCTCGAGCGCCATGCGCCGCACGACCGCCAGCTGCTGGAAGTCCTTCAGGCCGAAGTAGGCCCGGCAGGGCCCGGCGATGGTGAACAGCTTCGCCACCACAGTGGCCACGCCGTCGAAGTGGCCCGGACGTGCGGCACCTTCCCAGGCCTCGCTGACACCGCGTACCGACACGGTCGTCGAGGGCGCCGCCGGGCCACGACGGGTACATCTCGCGCACGCTCGGGACGAAGACGACGTCGGCCCCGGACGCTTCGCACACGAGCAGGTCGCGCTCGAGGGTCCGCGGGTAGTGCGCGATGTCCTCGGGGTCGCCGAACTGGAGCGGGTTCACGAAGATGCTGACGGCCACCACGTCGCACTCCGCCCGGGCCCGGGCCAGCAGCGAGGCGTGCCCGTCGTGCAGTGCGCCCATGGTGGGCACGAGACCGACCGCTCGGCCGGCGGCGCGGGCCCGATCCAGCAGCGGCCCGGCAACCGGCTGCGGGCTCGACGACCTCCACCGTCGCTCCTGCTACACCGCACGCCGGCTCGGCCGGCGCAGTGGCGTCCGAGGCGGTTGCGTCCGGGAGGGTGGCGTCCGAGGCGGTTGCGTCCGGGAGGGTGGCGTCCGAGGCGGTGGCGTCCGCCTGGGCCAGGCGGGTGGCCAGCGCCGCCCCGGCCTGGTAACCGGCGCGCTCGGACTCGGGCAGGGCGTCGAGATGGCGGCTGAGCGTCGCCCAGTCGCCGCGTCGGGCCGGGCCGGTCGAGCGCGGGACCGGCCCCGAGCGCCGCCACGTCGTCGACGGCAGCCCGGGTCAACGGGAGGAACGACTCGAGGTCCAGCCCTACGGAGGCGGCGACCCGCTCCACCTGGCCGAGGAGCGCCACGACGTGGTTGGCCGCGATGCAGGCGGCGGCGTGGTAGGCCGCCCGGTCCCCGTCGGCCACCTCGACCACCCGGCCCCTGAGGCAGGCCACCATGTCCCGCGCCATCGGGGCGCCGGCCACGGCGAACGTCACGCCCGAGCAAAGGCGGGCGGCACCGACCTCGCCGTTGGGCAGCGGCACCAGAGGGTGCACCGCCGCCCGCAGGCGATGCGGCGCCAGCAGCGTCCAGCCCGAGCGAGCCGGACAGGTGGACCAAGGTGGTCCCCGGGACGGGACTGACCGCCGCCGCAACGTCGGCGACCGCGTCGTCGGGCGTGGCGATGACGAGCAGGTCCACGCCTTCCGCGGCGCGGGCGACCTCGTCGTGGCGGCCGAGGAAGCCGGCGAACGCCCAGCCGCGCGCCGACAGAGCCGCGGCGAGGGACGTGCCGGCCCGACCGGGACCGATGATCCGGATGGAGTGCATCTGACCTCCTTCGGCGTTCCAGCCCCTCTCGGGTGCCGTTCGCCTACAGACGATCGAAGATAACGACGCCTAAAGACTACCCACAGAGGCGACCTTTCCACCAGCGCCCATCAGCTGCTCCGATGTCACGAGGTCGGGGGCCAGGTCCGCCAGGGGCTGGACCACGAAGCGGCGCTCCCACAGGCGTGGGTGCGGGACGCTGAGGTCGTCCTCGTCCACCTGCCAACCCTCCGACCCAGAGCACGTCGGCATCGAGGGTCCGTGGGCCCCAGCGCACGGTGCGCACCCGCCCGGCCGCCGCCTCGAGGGCACGGCAGCGCTCCAGGAGCTGGCGGGGCGTGTCGCGCGTGGACAGCTCGACCACCAGGTTGAGGTAGGGGCCCTGCCCCTCCGGGCCGCCGACGGGATCGGACTCGTAGAGCGGTGAGACGCCGACGACGTCGCCGGCGGCGCCCAGGCCCTCCACCGCCTGGCGCAGCATCGCCCGCCGGTCCCCCAGGTTCGAGCCCAGCCCGATGAAGGCACGCCACGGCGGGTGTGCCGGCCCGTCCATCAGCGGGCGCGCCGCACCCTGACCCCCGTCGAGCCCACGTCGAGAGCCAGCGGCGGGTGCAACTTGCGCACCGTCACCTCGACCGCCTCCAGGCGGGGATCCAAAATCAGCAGGGCGCTGGCCAGGCGGCCGGCCAGGGCCTCGAGCAGTCGGTAGGAACGCCCGCCCACGACGTCGGCCGCGGCCTGGGCCAGGGCCCCGTAGTCCACCGTGTCGGCCAGGTCGTCGCTCTGCTGGGCCGCCTCCATGTCCGCCCACGCCACGATGTCGACCGAGAAGGGCTGGCCCCGCTCCCGCTCCTCGGGAAGCACGCCGTGGATCCCGGTCACCCTCAGGTCCCGGATCTCGATCCTGTCGGTCACCGCAGCTGACCGCGCGACGGCATGCCCTCCAGCTCCGACAGCAGCTCGCGGCCGGGCTCGCCCATGGCATGGCCGACCACGTGCTCGACCAGCGCCACGGCCTGGGGCTGGTTCCCGATGCGCTCCGACCAGACCAGGTACCCGGCCAGCACACCCATGACCCGGTCGCCCAATTCGTCCTGGTGCACCAGGATCCGCAGCCCGGCGCCCAGGGACTCGTCGATGTCCCTGTAACAAAGGGCCAGAACGGGCCGCGGGTCCCCGGAGCGCTCGAGCGGGTAGTGGGCCCAGGCCAGCCCCTCCTCGTCGTAGGCGGCCAGGTTGTGGGGCGACGGCAGCAGCGAGACGACGCGCCCGAACCCCTGGACACGCAGCCAGATGATCTCCTCCTGGCGGCGCACGCGGCGATGGTTGACCGCGAAGCCGCCTGGCCGCTCGCTGACGGCCAGGTGATCCGTGATGACCCAGGTGAAGTTGCGAGGCGGGATGCCGGCGGCCCACTTGCCCTTCATGCGGCAGGACCATACAGCCGTGCCATCTGCACCGTCGCCGCCACGTCGTGGACCCGCAGCATCCCCACCCCCGCCACCAGAGCTGCGGCCTCCGTGGCCAGCGATCCTTCGCCCCGCTCCTCCACCGGAGCCGGCTCGGGTGACCCCGGGCTCGCCGCCAGTATCCCGAGGAAGCGCTTGCGGCTCGTCCCCACCGCCACCCCGGCGCAGCCGGCGCCGGAGGCCGCCTCCACCAGGCCCGGCAGATGCCGCAGCAGTGACACGTTGTGGGCCGGGGTCTTGCCGAACCCGATGCCCGGGTCGACCCAGACCTCGCCCACTCCGGCCGCCAGCGCCCGCCGGGCGCGCTCGAGCACGAAGGCCCGCACCTCGCCGACTACGTCCTCGTACCGCGGGTCTTCCTGCATTGTCCGCGGCCGCCCCTGCATGTGCATGGCCACCCAGCCGGCCCCGGCCGCGGCCGCCACCTCCCACAGCGAGGCCGAGATGTCGTTCACGAGGCTCGCACCCACCCCGACCGCAGCCGTGGCCACCTCGGGCTTGATGGTGTCCACCGATATCCGAACGGGGCGCCCGGTACGCCGGACGGCGCCGGCCAGGGCCTCGACGACCGGCACCACGCGCGCCAGCTCGACGTCGACCGGGACGGGTTCGGCCCCTGGCCGCGACGACTCTCCGCCCACATCGATCACGTCGGCCCCGACGTCCATCATCTCGAGACCCCGGGCCACGGCGGCCTCGAGGGTGACGTAGCGACCACCGTCCGAGAAGGAATCGGGCGTCACGTTGAGCACGCCCATGACGAGGGGCCGCCCGGCGCCCGGACGCACCGGTCTCAGTGCCCCCGGATGAACTGCATGGCCTCCGCCCGGGTGGCGACGTCGGAGCGGAAGAGGCCGCGCACCGACGAGGTCACCGTGACCGTGCCGGGCTTCTTCACCCCCCGCATCGACATGCACAGGTGCTCGGCCTCGAGGACGACGAGCACGCCGCGGGGTGACAGGACCGTGGCGATGGCGTCTGCGATCTGCGTGGTCATGCGTTCCTGCACCTGCAGCCGCCGGGCGAAGCCGTCGACCAGCCGGGCCAGCTTCGACAGGCCGGTGATGCGGCCGTCTTCGGCCGGGATGTAGGCGACATGAGCCTTGCCGAGGAACGGCACAAGGTGGTGCTCGCACAGCGAGGCGAACGGGATGTCGCGCACCATCACCATCTCGTCGTGCTCCGCCGCGAACGTGACATCGAGATGACGGGCGGGATCGTCGTGCAGGCCGGAGAAGAGCTCCTCGTACATGGACGCCACGCGCGACCGGAGTGGCCTGCAGGCCGTCCCGGCCGGGATCCTCCCCGATGGCGATCAACAGCTCGGAGACGGCCGCCCGCACCCGCTCGACGTCGACACTCACTGTTCTGCTCCCTTGTAGACGGTGGACCCCGCGCAGGTTCCGGTAGCGCTCCTCCACGTCGAGGCCGTAGCCCACCACGAACTCGGGCGGGATGGAGAACCCGACGTAGCGCAGGTCGAGGTCGACCCGTTGCTCGCCCTCCTTCACCAGGAGCGCGCAGATCTCCACGCTCTCGGGCTGGCGGGCCGTGAGGTAGCGCCGGAGGTAGTTCAAGGTCAGGCCGCTGTCGATGATGTCCTCGACCACCAGCACGTGACGGCCTTCGAGCTCGGAGTCGAGGTCCTTGACGATGCGGACCACCCCCGACGTCTTCGTGGCGCTGCCGTAGGAGGACACGGCCATGAAGTCGACGTCGACCGGCAGGGCGATGGCTCGGCAGAGGTCGCTCATGAAGAGCATGGCGCCCTTCAGCACGGCCACCAGCAGCGGTGGGTCCCCGGCGTAGTCATCCGTGATCTCGGCACCGAGTTCGGCCACCCGCGCCGCCAGGCTCTCGGCGTCGACCAACACCGGTCCCACGTCCGCTGCAGCCCAGGACGGGACGCCCGCTCCGGACTCGTCGAGGGTCACCGGCGTGACACTACCGGAGCGTCGTCCCGGCTCGACCCGGAGCCGGCCGCCCGAACGGCGCACCCGCCGGCCTCCCGCCAGCTCGGTCCCCACGGCCGTGCCCGCGGCGACGGCCAGGGTGCGATCGACCTCGGCCAGCGACGGCGGGTGCCCCGTGCCGCCGGCCTCTCGTAACCACCGCCGCAGGGCCCGGCGGGCCAGCGCCGGTTCCGCCGCGGCCACCGCCCGGGCCTCCGTGGGGTCGGGCAGCACCAGGTCCGCCAGCGTGTCCAACAGCGCGACCTCGGCGCGCAGCACGCCGGCCTGCCGGGCCAAAAGCGGGACGGGATCGCGACCGGCCACCCCGCGCAGAGTGGGAGCAGCTCGTGGCGCACCCGGTTCCGGACGAACGCGGGGTCGGCATTGCTCTCGTCGCACACCGGCGCCAGGCCCACCGCGGCGCACAGCGCGTGGGTCTCGCTCCGTCGCAGGGCCAGCAGCGGGTGCCGGCCACCCGGTTCCATGCCCGCCAACCCGTCGGCCCCGGCGCCGCGCAGCAGATTGATCAGGATCGTCTCCGCCTGGTCGTCCATGGTGTGCCCGGTTGCCACGTCCGCCGGCAGCGCGGCGAACCGGGCCGCCCGGGCCCGGGCCTCGAGGTTCGGCTCCGCTGCGCACGAAGACCCGGCGGCTCTCGAAGCGGGCGCCGAAACGTGCCGCCGCGCCCATCACCACCTGGGCCTCGGCCATCGAGCCGGCGCGCAGGCCGTGGTCGACGTGGATCGCGGTCACGTCGCACCCGGCGGCGGTGGCCAGGACGAGCAGGGCGAGCGAATCGGCGCCCCCCGACACCGCGCAGGCCAACGGGGCGCCCGCCGCCGGGAAGGCGCACCGGCTCAGCAGGTCGGGGACGAGGGTGGAGGGAAGGGTCGAGCCCCCCTCACCCACCGGCTCGGGCCACCCAGGCCGCCGGCTCGCGGATCTCCTCGAGAGTGGGAAGCCACTCGGGCCCCTCCCACACGCGGGCCAGCAGGGCCGTCCCGCCGGCGGCCTCGACCGACTCGACGAAGCGCTCGCCCTCCGCGTACTGGCGCATCTTGGCGTCGAGGCCCAGGAGTTTCGACATCAACTTGGCCAGCCCGCGCGCCTGGGTCCGGCGCTCGTGGAGCACCTGAGAGAAGTGCGCCGCCCCGGGGACCTCGCCGGCCCCCGCCCGGTCCATCGTCACGTCCCCGTGGCCCTCGAGCAGGCTCATCATCCCCGAGATCTTCGACAGGGCGAGCCGCTGCTCCGGAGTGGCCAGCATGCCGACCACGCCGCCGTCGTTGGTCGGGTTCCGCCCTGCCCGCAGCTCGACCGCGGCCCGGCGCACCATCTCGGCCAACCCGGCCGGATCACCCGAGAGCGGCCCGAGCAACTGGGTGACCAACCCGACGAAGTGGTCCCGCAGCCACGGCACGGCGGTGAACTGGAGGCGGTGGGTCACCTCGTGCAGCGCGAGCCACAGACGGAACTCGCTCGGCTCGAACCCGTACTGCGCTTCGACCGCGACAATGTTCGGGCCGACGTAGGAGACCAGGTCCTGGTCCTCGGGCGCCTCGTCGTTGATCAATAGGTCGTACTGGCCGAGCACCCGTGTCGCCATGTACGCGAGCATCAGGCCGAGCTGTGTCCCGGCGACGGCGCGGCCGACGACGAGGGACGGGCCCCCGAACTTGGCCCCGCGCTTGCGCTGCAGCTCCAGCATGGCGGGCCCCACGAGACGCTCTACGGACCGCACGTTGGCGGCGGCCCAATCGCCGCGGTCGGTCACCTTGGCCCTCGCCGTCCCGTGGGCCGAGTGCAGTCCAGTGGCCTCGCTCACCAACGTCTCCGCCCGCGCCGTCAGGTCGTCGAACTGGCCCTGCAGATCGCGGGAGCGGTACGTCGCAGGCGAGGGCTTGAGAACGAGGGCACCCGCCGCCACCCGCTGGGCCAGGGCCCAGTCCACCATGGCCGGAGCGTCGGCGAAGGCTTCCGGGTTCGGCGGCGAGACGTCAGTGCTCGCCGTGGTGCTGTCGGCTTTCTTCGTCGATTGCCTCGGCCACACGCCGCATGAGGCTCTCGGGCACCCGGTCCTTGCAGCGGTTGGCGATGACCCTGCGCAACTCCGCTTCGAATTCCGCCGCACCGCTGCAGGGCCCGCACCAGTCGAGGTGGACACGGATCTCTTCGCGTCGCTCCTCCGTCAGCTCACCATCGAGATAGTGGTACAGCTCGTGCACCGCTTCCTCGCAGTCGACGGATACCCCGAACAGTCCGCCCGCGTCGACGCTCCCGCGCTCGGTGTCCTCGCTCTTGTCCACGTCCTCGCTCATTCTCCCGACCCCGGCACGCTTCCGACGAGGCCGCGCGCTTCAGCCACATCGTGCAACGCCTTTTGGAGGGCCTTTCTTCCCCGGTGGATCCTGCTCATGACGGTGCCGATGGGGACATCGGTGATCTCGGAGATCTCCTTGTAGCTGAATCCCTCCACGTCGGCCAGGAGCACTGCCATGCGGAACGCCTCGGGCAGCGCCTCGAGCGCGGCCTTGACGTCCTCGTCGGTGAACCGCTCCAGCGCCTCGTCCTCGGCCGAGCGCCCGGGATCGCTGCCACCCGAGCCGGCCAGCCGTTTGTAGAGATAGAGGTCCTCGACGTCCTCGACGTCGGACACCTCCGGGCGCCGCTGGGCCGCCCGATAGCTGTTGATGTAGGTGTTGGTGAGGATGCGGTACAGCCAGGCCCGCAGGTTGGTCCCCTCGGTGAATGAGCCGTAGGAGCGGTACGCCTTCAGGTAGGTCTCCTGCACCAGGTCCTCGGCGTCGGCCCGGTTGCGGGTCATCCGGAGGGCGGCCGAGTAGAGGCCGGGCATGAACTCCATGGCGACGTCGGTGAAGGTCGCCTGGTCTGCCATGGACCAACCCTATCCACCCGGGGATATCGTCTCGGCCGTGACCAACGCACCAGCACATCTCGGGATCGACCTGATGAGCGGCGCCTTCTTCGGCCGCGAGCCCCACGAGGCCTTTGCCTGGATGCGGGCCAACGCCCCCGTCTACTACGACGAGGCCAACGACCTGTGGGCGGCGGCGAGCTACGCCGCCGTCAAGCAGGCCTCCGTCGACACCGAGGCGTTCTCCAGTGCCTCGGGCATCCGCCCCAAGTTCCCGCCCCTGCCGATGATGATCGACTTCGATGCGCCCGAGCACGTGCGCCGGCGACGGCTCGTCTCGGAGGGCTTCACTCCCAAGCGGGTGCGGGCCATGGAGGACAAGCTCCGCACGGTCTGCGACGCCATCATCGACAAGGTCTGCGAAGAGGGTCGCTGCGACTTCGTGCGCGACATCGCGACGCCGCTGCCCATCATCATGATCGGCGACATGCTCGGGGTGGCGCCCGACGACCGCGACGACCTACTGCGGTGGTCCGACGACATGCTCAAGGGCCAGGGCTCCCCCGACCCCGAGGGCATGCTCAACGCGACGAACGCTTTCGTCGGGTACTCGGAGTACATCCATCCGGTCTTCGAGGACCGGCGGGCCAGTGGCAATCGCGACGACCTCGTCGGCGTGCTCTGCCATGCCGAGATAGACGGCGACTCGCTCGACGACGACTCGCTCGTCCACGAGACACTGTTGATCCTTATCGGCGGCGACGAGACGACCCGCCACGTGATCAGCGGGGGCGTGGAGGAGCTGCTGACCCACCCGGACCAGGTGGCGCGATTGTCGGCCGATCCGGCCGGGCTGATGCCGGGCGCGGTCGAGGAGATGCTGCGGTGGGTCTCGCCCATCAAGAACATGGCCCGCACGGCCACCCGCGACGTCGAGCTGGCCGGAGCGCAGATCAACGCCGGCCAGGAGCTCCTCCTCTTGTACCCGTCGGCCAACCGCGACGAGGAGGTCTTCGAGGACCCGGACACCTTCGACATCACCCGCAGCCCGAACCCGCACATGGCATTCGGCTTCGGAGCGCACTTCTGCCTGGGCAATCAGCTGGCCCGCCTGGAGCTCCGGGTCATGGTCGAGCGCGTGCTGGCCCGCCTCCCCGATCTTCGGCTGGCCACCGAGCGCAGCGCGCTGCCCCGCCGCCAGGCCAACTTCATCTCGGGGATCGAGGAGATGCCGGTCGCGTTCACGCCGAGCGCCCCCTTCGGCATCGGCCCCGTCTGATGTCCGATGTCGACGACGCCTCGGCGGGGATCGCCGGCTGGTCCATCCTCGTTACCGGTGGCGGGAGCGGCATCGGGCTCGCCACGGCCGAGCGGTTCGCCGCCGAGGGTGCGCACGTGATGATCTGCGGCCGCACCGAAGAGAAGCTTCTCGACGCCACCGAGCGCATCGCGGCGGCAGCCACCGGCGGCGCCACCGCCCGCTGTGTCGTCGCCGACGTCACCGTCGAGGAGCAGGTCGCGGCCGCCGTGGCGGCCACCGCCGAGGCCACCGGCCGCATCGACGGCCTGTTCGCCTGCGCGGGCGGCTCGCTGCACCTCGGCTCGGTCCTCACCGCCGATGTGGCCGCGGTGCGGGCCACCATCGACCTCAACCTGATGGGCTCGGTGATCTGCGTGAAGCACGGCGCCGCCGCCATGCAGGCCCAGGGCGGGCCCGGCTCCATCGTCCTCATGTCCTCGGGCGCCGGCCGCTTCCCCCATCCGCACCTGTGGGCCTACGGCGTGTCGAAGGCCGGCATCTGCTTCCTCGCCGAGACGGCCGCCGAGGAGCTCGGCCCGCTCGGCATCCGCGTCAACGCGGTGGCGCCCGGGATCATCGCCGACGAGCTGATGGCCTTCATCACCGCCGGAGGGCCGCTGCTCGACGACTACCTGGCCCAGATGCCGCTCGGGCGCGTCGGCACCGTCGAGGACGTGGCCGGCGCCGTCCGCTACCTGATCGGACCGGAGTCCTCCTTCGTCACCGGGGAGACCCTGGGCGTCGACGGGGGCCACCACCTACGCCGGGGCGCCGACTACTCCCTGCTCTTCGGCGGTTGAGAGCCTCGGCCGCTGTCGGACGCCCTGCCGCCGGCGCAACCCGACCCAGACCCGGCTGATGATGAAGCACGCTGCACTGTAGATGCCGACGAAGAAACCGACGGGCCAGTCCGTCAGGTACGAGGACGCGATCGTGGCCCATGCCGTGAGCAGCGCGAGGCCGACCGAGAGCGCGATGGCCGGCAGCGGGCGGGCGACGAAGGCACGGGCCGCCGCGGGCGGCCCGATCATCAGGCTGAAGATCAGCAGCGCCCCGACGACGGGGACGGTCACCGTGGTCGCCGCCGCCACCACCAGCAGGAAGGTGATCTCCATGCGCCGGGCACGGATGCCCCTGGCCTCGGCGATGTCGGGCATAGACGAGGAGAGCAGGAGAGGCCGATAGAGCAGCGTGACCGCCGCGATGCAGGCAACGCTCACAGCCACTACCGGCAAGATCTCGGTGGTGCTGACACCGAGGATCTCCCCGAAAAGGAGCGAGTAGATCTCGGGCTCATAGCCCCCGCTGAGACTCAGGAAGAGCGAGCCCAGGGCGAGCATCGTGACAAGCGCCAGGGCGGTGGCGACGTCGCGGCGGCTGCGCGAGCCGAGAGCAGCCGATCGCGATGGCGGCCAGCGCCGCGAACACGCCCAACCCCACCAGCGTGTTGAGCCCGAGCCAGTACGCGCCGGCCGCGCCGGCGAACGCCCCGTTGGGGATGGCGTGGGCGGCGAACGAGGAGCCGCGCAGTACGACGAAGAACCCGACCACGCCTGCGACGATGGCCACGACGCTGCCGACCACCCACGCGTTGACCATGAACCCGGAGAACACCGTTCGTACTCTACTGCTCTGACCGGCCCCGTGCGGACCGGCCCCGCAACGCGGGCACCCCGCTGCCCAGATAGACGAGGAGGTCGATGGTGACGATGCAGAAGCTGACGGGGAGTCCCCGTTGCGACGAGCCCCAGTAGTAACTGTCGTAGGCGAGGAGGATTCCGAGCCAGGTCGTCGCGATCCCCAGCAGCACTGCGGCGCCGATCGTCCAGCCGAAGCGCCGGGTGAGCCGCAAGGCACTGGCCGCCGGGCCGATCAGCAGCGCCGTCGACAGGATGGCGCCGATCGCCAGCGGGAGAGGGCAACCGCCACCGCGAGGGCCACCATGAACAGCGAGCCCACCAGCCTCACGGGCACCCCCCGGGCCGCTGCCGCCTCGGGGCTCAGGGAGCTCAAGAGCAACGGCCGAAAAAGGACAGCGATCAGGCCGACGGCGCCGAGGCCGCAGCCCACCACGACGGGCACCGTCGAGCTGTCGACGGAGAAGATGGAACCGAAGAGGATCTGCTGGGTGGCACCCGTGATCGCCTGGACGTCGTGTCGAGGTAGAGGAACAGTGCGGCCAGGCCGGTGGCCGCGCCGAGCACGATGCCGGTCGCCACGTCGCGGCCGCGTACGCTGCTGCATGCCGATCAAGTCCATCGCCACCGCTCCGAGGACGCCGCCCCAGAGGAAGCCGGTGAGGGGGCTCAGGCCGAGGAGAAGGGAGCCCGAGCCGCCGGCGGTGGAGACGTCGGCCAGGGAGTGTCCGGCGAAGGACTGGCCGCGGAGGACGGTGAATACACCAACGACGGCGGAGACGACGGCGACCACCCCTCCGATCACGAGTGCTGTGTGCACCGGTCCACTCGAGAAGAATCCGGGTTCGAAGAGCCAGCCCATGCGCTTTCAGCCCGCTCCGTGGGAGGGTCGACAGGGAGGACCGCTTCCACCTCGTGCCCGGGACCGGCGACGACGATGACCCGGCCGTGCACGTTGAGGACGTCGACGTGATAGCCGTAGAGAGCGCTGAGCACTTCCTGCCGCACGACCTCGTCGGTGGTGCCGCTGACCGCCCTGCCGCCGGCGAGGTACACGATGCGGTCCATCACGGGCAGGAGGACGTTCATCTCGTGCGCAGAGAGCAGTACCGCGACGTCGTGCTGGGTAGCCACGGTGTGCAGGAGCAACGATCTCGTGGGCGCTGGCGGGGTCGAGGTTCGCCAGCGGCTCGTCAAGCAGGAGGAGGCGGGGCCGGCTGATCAGCGCATGGGCGATGAGGACGCGCTGCAGCTCGCCGCCCGACAGGGTCCCCACCCGGGAGTCGGCGAAGCCCTCGGCCCCGACGGCGCACGAGTAACTCCTCCACGGAGGACTGGCGCTCCCGGGAGGGCAGCCTGAGGCCGAAGCGGTTGCCGTCGATCCCGAGGGTCACCAGGTCGCGGGCACGCAGTGGGACGTCGGGATCGAGCACCAGCTTCTGGGGGACATACCCCGCAGACCGCGCAGCTTCGACCCCGGGGAGCCGGGCATGGAGACCCGGCCGGCGCCGGTGCGCTGCAGGCCGAGGATGACGCGGAGCAACGTCGTCTTGCCTGCACCGTTCGACCCGATGAGGCCGGTGAACTCGCCCGCCCGGATCTCGAAGGTTACGTCGTCGAGGATCGTCCGCCCGACCAGTACGACGCGGGGTGGTTGACCAAGAGCACGGGCTCCCGGCCCACACCGGGCGCGCCACCGGGGTGGGGGTGCAGGCGCCGTCACAGGTGCTCGGTCGACTTCTTGTTCGTCACCGCCGCCTGTATCGCCTTCACCTCCGCGAGCATCCACGTCTGATAGTCGTAGCCGGGTGTGGGCATCGTCTCGTACACCCCTACCACGGGCACCCGGGCGTGCTCGGCGCGTCATACGGATGGATGTGGTGAGGGGGTCGACGACCTGTTGGTTGTAGCCGAACAGCTTGACCTGGTGGTTGGTGAAGAACCCGTCTTCGAGGGTCATGTTCTCCGGTGCGGGATCGACGCCGTTCATGATGTCCGCCTGGAACTGGAAGGGCGTGAGGTTGTGGATGCCCATCGCCTGGAGGAGGTAGTCGGCGACGGGCTCGGTGGTGGCGGCCGTCGTGCCGCTGTACTTGGCCTTGAAGGCACTGATGGCGGACAGCCAGGGCGCAAGGGACTTGTCGAATTTGGCCAGGTTGCCGGGAAATATGCGGCATGGGCGGGCTGAAGGGTCGAGAGCTGCGTCGTCATCGCTTTGGCGGCCACCGGCATGGTCCGCGGTGAATACCACAGGTGCGGGTTGGGCGTGTTGTCCGGCAGACCCAGCAGGTGCTGCACCACGAGGACCCTGCGGGCACTGTTCGGCGACGCCGCCTCGATCGTGTTCATGAATGTGTCGTAGCCCACGCCATTCTGCACGATCAGCTGGGCCGAACTCACCTCTTGGGCGACACTCGGGCTCGCCTCGTACGTATGCGGGTCGGTGTTCGGGTTGTTCAGGATGGAGGAGACGTGGACGTATTTGCCCCCGATCTGCGAGAGGACGTTGGCGTACTCGTTCTCGGCGCCGATGGCGTTGATCACGCCCGGGGTGCTCGCCGCCGCAGGCCGCTGGGCCGCGGCGGACCCGATGACTGCGGTGGCAGCGGAGAGGCAGGCGAGGACGAGAAGGGGGGCCCGCGCCAACGAGTGCAGCCGGGCAGTAGTGGCGCAGTGGCGATGGGGGTTCACGGGCACCAAGCTATATTGAGACTGAGTCTCAGAACAAGTAGGACGGACGCTTAGAACATAAATACATCCGCATGTGCTTATATATCGACCGTGTCGACCGCCACCCAGCCGGGCTACGTCGCAGCAGGGGATCTGCTCAGGGTGCTCTCGGCACCGGCCCGGCTGGCCATCGTCGTCGAGTTAGCCAGCGAGCCGCTGCAGGTCAACGAGCTGGTAGGGCGCCTCGAGCTCAGCCAGCCGCTGGTGTCCCAGCACCTGCGCGTCCTGCGGGGCGCACGCCTGGTAGCGGTTGAGCGGCGCGGTCGGGAAGCCACCTACTCCCTGGTCGACCAGCACGTCGCCCATATAGTCGCCGACGCCATCCAGCACAGCCGTGAGGTGGGCGCGCACGAAGCAGAGAGTCTCGGAGCAAGGAGGTAACGAACCCATGAGCGAGCACACGGTCCACGAAGACCACCCCCACCAACATGGGCCGGGCTGCGGCCACGTCGCAGTCGATCACGGAGACCACGCGGACTACATCCACGATGGACACACGCATTGCGCGCACGACGGGCACTACGACGAGCGGCCGCTGGCGCATGTGCCTCACTCGGAGCACGACCACGACCACGTGCACGGCGAGGGCTGTGGGCACGAAGCCGTCTCCCACGAGGACCATGTCGACTACGTCCACGACGGGCACCGCCACGCCCCCCACGGGGATCACTACGACGAGCATTGAGCCGCATGGTGACAATCCCGCCCGCACCGCTCATCCCGGTGCGGGATCCCCCGGTGCAGACATGACGTCCTCGGCCGACTTCGAGGAGGACGCCCTGCACGAGGTCGCCGAGGCCCGCCTGCGCCTCATCGAGCAGCGCTACACGGCAGGACGTCGCGCGATCGTCGAGCTGCTGCGGGACGCCGGGCACCCGGTGAGCATCGGCGACATCGCCGATCGCCTCCCCGATTTGCCACGCAGCTCGGCCTATCGCCATCTGACCGATCTGCAAACCGCCGGACTGGTGCGCCGCGTCGCCGCCAGCGACGAGTTCGCCCGCTTCGAACTCGCAGAGGATCTGACGGAGCACCATCACCATTTGCTCTGCGTGCGCTGCGGCAAGGTCACCGACGTGACCCCGAGTGCGAACTTCGAGCGCCAGGTCTCCTCGACCGTGGACGAGCTGGCCGCGGCCCAGGGCTTCGAGCCCCATAGCCACCGGCTCGACGTCCTCGGCCTGTGTGCAGGCTGCCGTTGACGCGGGAAGCGAGCCCGCCCTCGGCTCAGGCCAGAGAGAACAGCCCGGCGTCGATCACGGTCTCACCACGCTGCGTCTCGGTGCGGAACCGGTAGGCGCCCGGCGACGCTGTCGCCGATGTCCCACAGGGACACGGTCAGCGTGTCGCCGGGCATGGTCGGCTTGGAGAAGCGGGCGCGCATGGAGCCGAAGCGCGCCGGGTCCGACGCGCAGAGGGCGTGGAGCAGGGCGCGCCCGGTGAAGCCGTAGGTGCACAGGCCGTGCAGGATCGGGCTGGTCGAAGCCGGCCCGCTTGGCGAAGTTCGGGTCGGAGTGCAGCGGGTTGCGATCGCCGCTCAGCCGGTAGAGGAGCGCCTGATCGGTTCGGCGTGTCGCATAGGAGACGACTCGTCCGGTTTACGTGTCGGCAGCGGCTCCGCCGCCAGCGCGCTCTCCTCGTCCCCTTCCGGGTTCCGCGGGCCACCAAAACCACCGACACCGCGGATGAACAGGGCGGAGCGGCTGGTGAACGCCGGCTCGCCACTGTCGGCATGCCGCGATTCGCTCTCGAGCACGACCAGGCCGGCCGCGCCCTTGTCGTACATGCCGGCGACGCGTGTGGTGGTCGACACCGTCCCCGCCGCGGGGAGCTCGCCGTGGAGGCGGATCGACTGCTCGCCGTGGACCAACATCGCCGGGTCGTAGTCGCCGAGGGAGACCCCGCCTCGCCCCTGCCCGATGATGGTGGTGAACGTCGGCAGGACCCGCTGGGTCACGCCGTCGGAGTTCTCGGTCGTGAATTCCAGTTCGAAGCCGGTGGGGTCCAGCGCGCCGGCACCCACGCCGAGGGCGTAGAGCAGGGCGTCCTTGTGGCTCCACGACCGCTCGGAGGGGTCGGAGGTGACCCCCACCGCATCGAGATTCAGTCCCATCTCCGCACCTCTTTCATCTCGACAGTACAGACGGATATTGATGTTACATCTGCAGATGTTATATTTGTCAAGTGCCGCCGGACGACGTCGCCCCCCTGACCATCGACGAGCTGGCGGCGGCGACGGGCACCACCACCCGTCGCATCCGCTCGCTCCAGACCCTCGGGCTGCTCGCCCACCCCGCGCTCCACGGCCGCACGGGCCTCTACGACGCCGCACACCGGGACCGGCTGACCGCCATCCTGCACCTCCAGGAGAAGGGCTTCTCGCTCGAGTCGTTGCGCCTGCTCTTCGACGCCATGGAGGCCGGGCGGTCGCTCGCCTCCGTCCTGGGACTCCCCGAGTCCGCACCATCGGCCGAGACCGATCCCGGCGGCGGACCGGATTCAGCAGAGCTCTACGGCTTCGCCGAGCTCCAGCGCGCCCCGCGACACGGCGCCGGGGCCAGGGACGCCCGCTCCTCTCGGTCGTCCCGACCACCGTCTGGGACCAGAGCGAGGCCTCCTAGCCCACGGTGGCGCAGGGCGGGTGGCGCATCGCCGTGCACTCGGTAGGGTCGCAAGCGGTGCCCGAGCCCCCGGCCGTCCCCTTGCTGCGGTGGGACGACGCGTCGGACCACGGGGCGGCGGTGGCGGTCACGACGCGGCACGGTGGCGAATCGGTGGCCCCGTACGACACCCTCAATCTCGGTCTGCACGTGGGCGATCGGCCCGAGGCCGTCATCGACAACCGGGTCCGGGCGGCGGCGGCGTTCGGCGTCGACCTCGACGCGGTGGTCTTCGCCCGCCAGGTCCACGGCGCGGCGGCGGCGGGCGTCGGCCCCCAAGATCGAGGCCGCGGCACCCTTTCCGAAGCCGATGCGGTGCCCGACGTCGACATCCTCGTGACGACGACGCCCGGCGTCACGCTCGCCATCCTGGTCGCCGATTGTGTCCCGCTCGCCCTCGTCGATCCCGAAGCCGGAGTCCTGGCCGTCGTGCACGCCGGCTGGCGCGGGACGGCCGCTGGCGCGGTCGGCTGCGCCCTGTCTGCCATGGCGGCCTCCGGCGCCCGGCCCGGGCGGGTGCGAGCGTTCCTCGGGCCGGCCGTGCGGCCCGACCGCTACCAGGTCTCCGACGACGTGCCGCGGGCACTGTCGGCTGCGGTCCGCCCGGCGGCCCTCCATCGCTCCGTGGCACGACCCGACGGTCCCGGCCATTGGTTGGTCGATCTCGTTGCCGCCAACCGTCAGCAGCTCCTGGCGAGCGGGGTGCCGGACGGTCACGTCACCGACAGCGGCGCCACCACGGCCGACGAGGGCTTCTTCAGCGACCGGGCCCAGCGACCCTGCGGAAGGTTCGCCCTACTGGCCCGCCTCGTCGGCTGATGCCATGGGGCCGGTGCGGGGCCGGCTGCGCCGTAGCATGGGCAGGCCCGGACCGCCGGGCCACCCCCAACCTGCATGCCTCCACCCGACCGGTTCCGCTACGACGGGTTCGCCATCGACCCGGCGGACTCGACCGTCACCTGCCGCTACTCGACGGCCGGCCATTCGTTCACGGAGCGCTTCACCTTCGACCGCGCCGGCAACTGGGAGGACCCCGCGGTCGGGGCCGCCGTGCGCATCCTGTACCTCTTGGCCGGTGTGTCGTATTACAAGACCTCCGCCGCCGCCCTGATCGATCTGGTCGACCACCCGACGACGGCGCCCGAGCGGGACTTCCTCCGCAGCTATTACGTCAATGGTCTGGGAGAATTCGCCTACCGCAACGGCCTCGACCTGCGCGACGTGCGCCTGGAGGGCCCCGATGCGCCCACCCCGCCCGTCTCCTACGAGTCCGTTCCGGGTCGTCCCCTGATCCCCTTCGGCGGGGGCATCGACTCCATCGTGACGGTGGAGTCGTTGCGTCGTGACCATCCCGGCGCCGCGCTGTGCGTCGTCCAGCCCCCCGGCGAGCGCTTCGCCGCCATTGAGGACGCCGCGGCCCTGACCGGGCTGCCAGTGACACGCGTCCACCGCCACCTCGACCCCCTCGTCCGCCGCTCGGCCGAGCTCGGGTTCCTCAACGGGCACGTACCGGTCACCGCCGTCATCACGGCCGCCGCCCTCGTGGCCGCGGTCCTCGAGGGGCGCGACGCCGTGGTGCTCTCGAACGAGTGGTCGGCCTCCGTGCCCACCGTGGTGGCCGACGGGGTCGCCGTGAACCACCAGTGGTCCAAGGGCGAGGAGTTCGAGAACGGGTTCGGCGAGTTCGTCCACTCGTCGTTGGGCCCGGGCATCTCGGTGTTCTCCTATCTCCGGCCGCGGAGCGAGCTGTGGGTCGCCCAGCAGTTCGCGCGGCTGACCCCCTACCACCGTGTCTTTCGCAGCTGTAACCGGGCCTTTCACCTGGCCCCGGCGGAGCGGTTGGACCACTGGTGCGGCCTCTGCGACAAGTGCTGCTTCATCGACCTGATCCTTGCCCCTTTCCTCGGCCGCTCCGAGTTGGAGGCCGTGTTCGCCGGCAACGAGCCCCTGCAGAACCCGGCCAACGAGGACCGGTTCCGGGCGCTCCTCGGCCTGGGCACCTGGACCAAGCCCTTCGAGTGCGTGGGGGACATGGACGAGTGCCGGGCCGCCACGCTGCTCGCGGTGCAACGTGAGGACCGCGCCGGCTCCGAGCTGCTGGCACGGTTGCGCGCCGGCCTGGCCGAAGCCTCGCCCACCGATCCCACGGCACTGCTCCAGCCGCGCGGGACCCACCGCATCCCGGATCGCTATGCGCCGACCGATCTCCTGGTCCGCGCTCGCTGACGCCTCCGTCGGCGTCTGGGGCCTCGGCGTCGAGGGGCAGGCCAGCATCCGACGGCTCCGGTCGATGGGCCGCGCCGCGGTCCTGGTCGACGACGCGCCCGACGCCCCGGCCCTCGACGGGCGCGAGGTGCTGGCGACGGGGTCCGGGGGGCTCCAGGCTCTTTTGGGCTGCGACGTCGTGGTGAAGAGTCCGGGCATCAGCCGCTACCGACCGGAGGTGGCGCAGCTCGAAGAGGCGGGCGTGGCAGTCTGCGGCGGCCTCGGCCTCTTCATGGCGGAGGCCGATCCGACCCGTGTCGCCTGCATCACCGGTACGAAGGGCAAGAGCACGACGACCGCGCTGGCCGTCCACCTGGTCAGGGGGCTCGGACTCGACGCCCGGGCGGGCGGGAACATCGGCCAGCCGCCCTGGGACCCCACGTCCGATCCGGCACCTGACTACTGGATCATCGAGACCTCGAGCTTCCAGGTCCCCGACCTGGACAACGCGCCCCGGGTGGTCGCTGTCACCTCACTGTCACCGGACCACCTGGACTGGCACGGCAAGGTCGAGCGCTATTACGCGGACAAGCTCTCACTGGCGACCAAGCCGGGTGTCGCCCTGGCCCTGGCCGACGGCAGCGACGAGGAGCTGCGCGCTCATGCAGTCGAGCTGGGACCGCATCTCCGTTGGGTCACCGGCGCCGAGGTGGCGCGGGACTCCGTCTGGTCGCAGGCGCTCGGACTCACCGGACCCCACAACGCGCGCAACGCCTCCATGGCGCGGGCCGTGCTCGAAGGCCTGGGCATCCCGGGCGCATCCGACACCGACCGGCTCGCCGACGCGGCGCGTGACTTCGCCGGGCTGCCGAGCCGCTGCCGTTCCCTCGGCTCGGTCGGGGCCGTCGAGTTCGTCGACGACAGCCTTTCGACCAACGTGCTGCCGGCGCAGGCCGCGCTGCAGGCCTTTGGGGACCGACCCGTTGCGCTGCTTGTCGGTGGACACGACCGGGGTCTCGACTACGCGCCACTCGGCCGGACGATCGCGCACCGCCAGGCCCCGACACTCGTGGTCACCATGCCCGACAACGGGCCGCGCATCGGGAAGGAGGTGCGCCGCGCCTCCGAGGGGCGCATCGAGGTGGTCGATGCCGCCAGCCTCGAGGCCGCGGTCGCGACCGCGGTCAAGTGGACACCTGCCGGCGGTGTGGTGCTGCTCTCCCCGGCTGCGCCGAGCTTCGGTCGCTTCGGTGACTACCGGGAGCGCTCGGCCGCCTTTGCGGCGGCCGTCGCCCGCCACGGGACGCTCAGCTGAGCAGTGTCAGCAGGGTGCGCCGGCCGGCGCCAACTCCTCACGCTCGCTGAGGAACAGCCACCACGAGTCCGCGGACACCGTCGCCGCGGCCTGCACGACGTCGAGGTCGGCATCGAGCGCGGCGAGAGCCTCCATCGACCACCCGGCGTGGTCGATCTCCTGGGTGCGGTGCACGTCCCAGAAGCGGGTGCCGTCGGCGTCGAAGCCGTAATGGCGGCGTAGCCCGTCGCCCTTCGAGCCAGCGATGTCGGCGGCCTGGACCTCGTAGGCGGCGACCATGGCCAGCGCGGCCACCGGGTCGTTCGCCGCGGTGGTCCGTACCACGGCCAGCAGAGCGGCCGTCGAGGGCGTCGCCGGAGCGTCCGGTGCCGCACCGGCCGGACCCGCGAACGACTCGAAGAGCTCCGCATGGGGTTCGGGGGAACCGAGCTCGTCGGCGAGATTCGCCTCCACGAGCTCACGGGCATGCCCGGGCGGCAGAGCCGCGGCAATGGCCGCCAGCGTCACCGGGAGGTCCCGCTCGATGTGCCGGTACTGCTCCGCGTAGGCGGCCAACTCACCTTCGCTGAGGATGCCGGCTTCCCAGCGACGGTAAAAGGGGTGCGTGAGCAAGTGACGCCCGACAATCGCCTCCGCAAGCACCTCGTGGATCTTTTGAGTGTGCATCCGCGCACCTTATCGGTTCCCCGCCGGACGTGAATTGGGAGGGCCGAGGTCAGGTCGCGGGGTTGCCGGCCGGCGTGTGGCTCCTCCCCGGGGCGACCCTCCTCACGAGGGGCGAGGGGGGAGGGGAGCGTCCACCGGGTATCGCTCGACCTGGGAGATCAGCGGGACGAGCTCGGCCGCCCGACGTGCCGCACTCCCGGTCAGGTCACGGTCCAGGGCGGGTGTGGTCAGCCGAGCGCCGGGCCCGGAGGTTCCGGTTCTTCATACGGTTGCCGCACACGGCCATGTCGCACCAGGCGCCCCGGCCCGCGTGGGAGCGGTCGTAGTAGGCCCAACGGCAGTCCGGATTGCGACAGGCTTTCAGGCGTTCCCACGAGCCGTCACGCTGCGCGTCGCGGATGATGAGGAGCAGGGGGACCAGCGGCGCCGCCGTGTCCTCGTCGGGCTGCACGTCCACGCTCCCGTCGTCGAACACGGCGGCGTGCAGGCGGACACGCTTGGCGAGGTCGCGCAAGGCTCGCAGGCGAACTGGGTCCGGCGCCTGGCCGTCGCCGTTCTGGACCAGGAGAGCCCGGATGCTCTCCCGGATCTCCCGAGCCTCCACCAGGTCCAAGGGTCCGGCCGCGAGCCCCGCCTGCTCGAGCCATTCCAGGCCGGCGACCGGATCCTTCAGCAGATCCACCCCGGAGTCGGCCTCCCAGGTGTTCACGAAGGACTGCACCACGAGAAGCGGCATGGGCGCCGGCTTCGTCTCGTCGTCGGGGACCCAGGTTGGGAGCGCCATCGGACCATGGTAGCAAAGGAGTGACCTGTAAACCTACTTGACTGGTCTTCTCGTGACGACCATAATGAGTTTGATGGTCACGTACACAGCGCCGGGAGCCGCACGATGATCGTGGTTCTCGAGCAAGACGCCGGTCTGGGCCTTCGTCGGGTGCGTTGGTGGGACCATGTGCTCGTGCGGGCGCGCGCCTCTGCGCTGGACCAGGAACTGGCCACAGGGGCCTCCCCGGAATCGAACCTGGCCCTCGCGGTCCATGCCGGGCGCCTGTGCAACCCCGCCCAGCGACGGGTGCTCGCTCGCAGCCTGGCGCGGATCGCTGCGGCCTCCAACGCACCGGCGGGGCGCCGACTCAGGGCGCCGGTCTGCCGTCCGGCCGTGCACCGGGCTCGCGCCGAGCTGACGGCGGTGGCCGATCGCCTCGCGGCCACCGGACCCGTCGACGTGCGGGGTGTGGCGCGGGTCCGGCGGCTCCTGGCCGACGGGACAGGGCCGCTGTACCGATCCGGCTCTCCCGACCAACTTCTGGGCGAACTCGCCGCCGCCCTGACCGCGCTCGACCCGTCGCGCTGAGCACCGCGTCACGGTGTCGGGTCAGCGCCGCCGCAGGATCCTGTCCAGCTGGGGGACCGTGAGGGGGTCGTGGACCACGGGATCATGGCCGGGGCGCAAGCCGTCGAGCAGCAGTTCCAAGAAGCGTCGCGACGGCTTGGAGGACTTCGTGTCGCAGACGTCCGCGATCGAGCGCACCGACATCAGGACCACGACGATGTCGGACACGTCGACGTCAGATCGGACCGTCCCCGCCTCCTGGCTGCGGTTGAGGATCTCGCGCAGCAATGGGGCGAGCTGCTCGAGTCCGGTCCCCTTCGAGCGCCACGGAGGGGCCGAGATAGTGGCGCGCCAGCAGCTGGGAAAGGCAATGCAGCGCCGCAGGAATTCGAAGACACCGTCCGCGGGCGGCACATCGGCGAGGACCGCCTCGGCGATCTGACGGTTGCGCTCGTGCGCCGCCTCCACGACGGCATTGAGGAGGTCGGCCTTGTTCGGGAACCGGCGGTAGAGCGTCCCGACCCCGACTTGGGCCCGCATGGCAATCCCTTCCATGGAGGCCTCGTAGCCCTCCTCCGCGAAGACGTCGCGTGCCGCGGCCAGAATCCGGCTCAGATTGACCTCGGCGTCTCGCCGCAGCGGTCGCGTCTCGGCGGTGACCGGGCCCACCTCTCGCCCAGGGAGGGGCACGCTGCGCTGTGTCACAGGACGTCCTCGGGCCCAAAGGCGATGGCGCCGACGATGACCTCGGCTTCCGCAGTGAAGGCGGGGTGGGGCTCGCGCGCAACGATGGAGGGCATCGTCCGCTTCGGGATTGTGAGCGCGGCGAGCGCGGCCACAACCAGGGCCAGACCGCTGACCGCGAAGGCCAACATGTAGCCGCGCTCCTTGGGGAAGCCGTCGGGCAGCAGACCGCTCACGACAAGGCTGGTGGCGATCCCGCTCCCGAGCGCGGCACCGATGTTGCGGATGTTGGTGTTCATCCCGGTGGCCACACCGGTCTGCTCCGCCGGTACGGCCTCGATGATCAGGTTCGCCATGCTGGCGAATCCCAAGGCGATCCCGATGCCGAGGAGTCCCGAGGCGGTATAGATCGACCACTGTTGGCCGTGGTTCAGGACGAGGAGGAGGTAGCTCGAGGCGGCGAAGAGCGACCCGGCCACCAACACCATCTTCGAGCCGACCGCCCTCGAAAGCCGCCCGGTCATCGGGGCGACGATCACCATGGCGACCGCGAACGGCGCGAGGTAGAGACCCGACTGGGTGACCGATGCCCCGAATCCGTAGCCAACCCGGGTGGGTGTCTCGGTGAACTGCGGCAGCGTGATGAACATGGCGAACATGCCGAACCCGAAGAGCAACGCCGCGAGGTTGGTGCTCCAGACAGCTGGAATCCGCATCATCTTCATGTCCACCAGAGGGTTGTCGGAGCGGTTCTCCGACACCGCCCACACCACGATCAGGACCGCAGTGGCGACGAACAGGCCGATGACCGATGCGTTGCCCCAGCCCCACGTCGGTGCGTAGGAGATGGCGAGCAGGCCCGTCACAAGCCAGGCCGACATCAGGCCGGCCCCGAGCCAGTTGATGCGGCCCGGCGCCCGCACGGGCGACTCCGGTACGAACACGAGGGTGGCGATGGTCGCCGCGGCCGACATGATCATGGGGAACCAGAAGAGCCAGTGGTAATTCAGGTGCACGAGGATCGGGCCGGCCAGAACGATCCCCGCACCGGCTCCCGCCCCGAGGATGGCCGACATGACTCCGATGGCTCCCGCCACGCGCTCGGTGGGGAACTCGTCGCGGATGATCCCGAAGGCCAGCGGGAACACCGCCCCGCCCGCGCCCTGGATGACGCGGCCGACCAGCATCACGGGCAGAGAGGTCGCCAGCGCGCTGATCAAGGACCCGACGGTGAGGGCGATCAGTACGGCGACGATGACCTTCTCCTTGCCCACCATGTCACCCACCCGACCGAGGATCGGCGTCGCGATGGCGGCACTCAACAGGTACGCGGTGAGCAGCCAGCTCGCCCCGCTCTCCGATGTGTGCAGCGTCTGCTCAAGCTGGGGTATGGCGGGGATGATCAGCGACTGCAGCAGGCTGAAGGCGAGCGCGGCGGTACCGAGTACGGCGAAGGTGACTGCGTAGTGGGTGCGTGTTCTCGCCATGCCGATCCGATCGCCAGAGACGGAACTCCCTGTTCCGGTTAGGCTACCATAAGCGGAAGGCAGGATTCCGGAAACGCAGGCCGAGATCCGTCACGTCAGCAGGAGGCGACATCCAACCGCGCACAGACGCACGGGCGCCCGGTCGGTCGGACGACCGAGCGGGGCCGGCGTGACCACGGTTCGTGCTCTCGGCGGGCTGGATGTCCTGCCCTTCGCGTGTCCGGTCGTGAACGTGCGAGAAACGTGCCCTCGGGACGAGACCAGGGAGCCGCGCCGCGTCCACGCTCCCATCGAAGTTGTAGGCGGAGGTGCCGGTACCACCGCAGGCCGGAGGGACGAACGCCGGACCGGGACTCGGCCCAACGACCACATGCGATGGACCGATGTTGGAACAGGTCGAGTCGATCGGCTCCTCCCTGCAATCGGATCAGGTTCCTTGTTGGAGGGCGTCACGGGCGTTGGCGCTGCCAAGATCCGCTGCCCGCTGCCACCAGCGCCGGGCCTCGACGGGGTCGCTGTCTTTGAGCAGGTACCCGAGGTTGAACATGGCGCCGGCGTGGTCGTGCGCGGCCGCCCGCTCGTACCAGCGCCGGGCCTCTTCGGGGTCGCTGTCTTTGAGCAGAACCCCGAGACCGAACATGGCGCCGGCGTGGTCTCGCCCGGCCGCTTGCTCGTACCAGCGCCGTGCCTGAGCGGGGTCGTCGTCCCTGGACAGGACCCCGAGGTTGAACATGGCGCCGGCGTGGTCGTGCGCGGCCGCCCGCTCGTACCAGCGCCGGGCCTCTTCGGGGTCGCTGTCTTTGAGCAGGACCCCAAGGTTGTACATGGCCCGGGTGTGGTCGTGCGCGGCCGCCCGCTCGTACCAGCGCCGGGCCTCGTCGGGCTCGTCGTCTTCGAGCAGGACGCCGAGCCTGAACATCGCGTCGGTATGGTCGTGCGCGGCCGCCCGCTCGTACCAGCGCCGGGCCTCCGCGGGCTCGTCGTCTTTGATCAGGGCCCCGAGGTTGTACATGGCGCCGGCGTGGTCGAGATCAGACGCCCGCTCGAACCAGCGCCGGGCCTCCGCGGGCTCTTCGTCCTTGAGCAAGACCCCGAGGTTGAACATGGCGCCGGTATTGTCGTGCGCGGCCGCCCGCTCGTACCAGCGCCGGGCCTCGGCGGGCTCGTCGTCTTCGAGCAGGACGCCGAGGTTGAACATGGCGTCGGTGTGGTCCTGCGCGGCCGCCCGCTCGTACCAGCGCCGGGCTTCCGCGGGCTCGTCGTCTTCGAGCAGGGCGCCGAGGTTGTACATGGCGTCGGTGTGGTCCTGCGCGGCCGCCCGCTCGAACCAGCGCCGGGCCTCGACGGAGTCGTCGTCCTTGAGCAAGACCCCGAGGTTGAACATGGCGCCGGTGTGGTCGTGCGCGGCCGCCCGCTCGTACCAGCGCCGGGACTCGACGGGGTCGTCGTCTTCGAGCAGGACCCCCAGGTCGAACATGGCGCCGGCGTCGTCGTGCGCGGCCGCCCGCTCGTCCCAGCGCTTTGCGTCGGCGGGGTCGTCGTCTTTGAGTAGGTCTCCGGGGTTGTACGTGGCGTCGGTGTGGTCCTGCGCGGCCGCCCGCTCGTACCAGCGCCGGGCCTCGGCGGGGTCGCTGTCTTTGAGCAGGGCCCCGAGACCGAGCATGGCGCCGGTGTGGTCGTGTGCGGCCGCCCGCTCGTACCAGCGCCGGGCCTCGGCGGGGTCGTCGTCTTCGAGCAGGACCCCGAGGTTGTACATGGCGTCGGTGTGCTCGTGATCAGCCGCTCGCTCGTACCAGCGCCGGGCCTCGGCCGGGTCGTCGTGGTTGAGCAGGACCCCAAGGTTGTACATGGCGCGTGTGTGGTCCTGCGCGGCTGCCTTCTCGTACCAGCGCCGAGCCTCGGCGGGGTCGTCGTCTTCGAGCAGGACCCCGAGGTTGAACATGGCGTCGGTGTGGTCCTGCGCGGCCGCCCGCTCCCACCGGCGCCGGGCCTCGGCGGGATCGTCGTCCTTGAGCAGGACGCCGAGACCGAACATGGCCGCGGCGTGGTCGCGATCAGCCGCCAACTCCCACCGCCGCCGGGCCTCCTCGGGGTCGTCGTCCTTGAGCAAGGCCCCGAGGTTGTACATGGCGCCGATGTGGTCGTGTGCGACCGCCTGCTCGTACCAGCGCCGGGCCTCGGCGGGGTCGTCTTCTTCGAGCGAGGCCCCGAGGTTGAACATGGCGCCGGCGTGCTCGCGCTCGGCCGCCCGCTCCTGCCAGCGTCGGGCCTCGGCGGGGTCGCTGTCCTTGAGCAGGGCCGCTAGACCGAACATGGCGCCCGCGTGGTCGTGCTCGGCCGCCCGCTCGTACCAGCGCCGAGCCTCGGCGGGGTCGTCGTCCTCGAGCAGGACACCGAGGTTGTACATGGCGTCGGTGTGGTCGTATTCGGCCGCCCTCTCCCACCAGCGCCTGGCCTCGGCGGGGTCACTGTCTTCGAGCAGGACCCCGAGCCCGAACATGGCGCCGGCGTGGTCGTACGCGGCCGACCGCTCCCACCAGCGCCGGGCCTCGGCGGGGTCGCTGTCGTTGAGCACGGCCCCGAGGTTGTACATGGCGTCGGCGTGGTCGCGCGCGGCCGCCCGCTCCAACCAGCGCCGGGCCTCGGCGGGATCGCTGTCGTTCAGAAGGACCCCGAGGTTGTTCATGGCGTCGGTGTTGTCGTGCTCGGCCGCCCGCTCCCACCAGCACCGGGCCTCGACGGGCTCGCTGTCTTTGACTAGGAACCCGAGGTTGAACATGGCTCCGGCGTGGTCGCCATCAGCCGCCCGCTCGTACCAGCGCCTGGCCTCGGCGGGATCGCTTTCATTGAGCAGGACCCCGAGCCCGAACATGGCGCCGATGTGGTCGTGGGCGACCGCCTGCTCGTACCAACGCCGGGCCTCCGCGGGCTCGTCGTCTTCGAGCAGGGCCCCGAGGTTGTACATCGCGTCGGCGTGGTCATGGGCGGCCGCCTGCTCGTACCAGCAACGGGCCTCGGCGGGTTCGCTGTCGTTGAGCAAGACCCCAAGATTGAACATGGCACCGGCGTGGCCATGGACGGCCGCCCGCTCGTACCATTGCCGGGCCTCGGCGGGGTCGTCGCGCTCGAGCAGGACCCCGAGGTTGTACATCGCATCGGCGTGGTCGTGCCCGGCCGCCCGCGCGTACCAGCGCCGGGCCTCGGCGGGGTCGTCGTCTTCGAGCAGGACCCCCAGCGCGAACATGGCGCCGGCGTGGTCGTGCTCGGCCGCACGCTCCTGCCAGCGCCGGGCCTCGGCGGGGTCGCTCTCCTTGAGCAGGGACCCGAGACCGAACATGGCGCCGGCGTGGTCGTGCTCGGCCGCCCGCTCGTACCAGCGCCGGGCCTCGGCGGGGTCGTCGTCTTCGAGCAGGACCCCGAGGTTGTACATCGCGTCGGTGTGCTCGTGATCGGAAGCCCGCTCGTACCAGCGTCGGGCCTCCAGGGGGTCGTCGTCTTCGACGAGGACCCCGAGGTTGTACATGGCGCCGGCGTGGTCGTGATCAGCCGCTTGCTCGTACCAGCCACGGGCTTCCGCGGGGTCGTCGTCTTCGAGCAGGACCCCGAGGTTGAACATGGCGTCGGCGTGGTCGTGCGCGGCGGCCCCTTCCCAGCGGAGCCGGGCCTCGGCGGGGTCGTTGTCTTTGAGCAGGATCCCGAGACAGAACATGGCGCCGGGGTGGTCGCGATCAGCCGCCCGCTCGTACCAGCGACGGGTCTCGTCGGGGTCGTCATCTTGGAGCAGGACCCCGACACCGAACATGGCGCCGGCGTGGTCGTTGTCAGACGCCCGCTCGTACCAGCGCCTGGCCTCGGCGGGGTCGTCGCCCTCGAGCAGGACCCCGAGGTTGTACATCGCATCGGCGTGCCCGTGCTCGGCCGCCCGCTCGTACCAGCGCCGGGCCTCGGCGGGGTCGCTGTCTTCGAGCAGGGCACCGAGACCGAACATGGCGCCCGTGTGGTCGTGCTCGGCCGCCTGCTCGTACCAGCGCCGGGCCTCGGCGGGGTCGCTGTCTTCGAGCAGCGACCCCGAGACCGAACATGGCGCCCGCGTGGTCGTGCGCGGCCGCACCCTCGTACCAGCGCCTGGCCTCGGCGGGGTCGTCGCCCTCGAGCAGGACCCCGAGGTTGTACATCGCATCGGCGTGGTCGTGCTCGGCCGCCCGCTCCCACCAATGCTTGGCTTCGACGGGATCGTCGGCTTCGAGCAGGACCCCAAGGTTGAACATGGCCCCGACGTGGTCGTGCTCGGCCGCCTGCTCGTACCAGTGCCGGGCTTCGGCCGGGTCGTCGTCTTCGAGCAGGACCCCGAGGTTGTACATGGCGTCGGCGTGCTCATACTCGGCCGCCCGCTCGTACCAGTGTCGGGCTTCGGCCGGGTCGTCGTCTTCGAGGAGGACCGCGAGCCCGAACATGGCGCCGGCGTGGTCGTGCGCGGCCGCCCGCTCGTACCAACGCCGGGCCTCGGCCGGGTCGTCGTCTTCAAGAAGGACCCCGAGGGTGTACATGGCGTCAGCGTCCTCATGCGCGGCCGCACGCTCGTACCAGCGACGGGCCTCCGCGGGGTCGTCGTCTTCGAGCAGGGCCCCGAGGTTGTACATGGCGCCCGTGTGGTCGTGATCCGCCGCCCGCTCGTACCAGCGCCGGGCCTCAGCCGGGTCGCTGTCCTTGAGGAGGACACCGAGACCGAACATGGCGTCAGCGTGCTCATGCCCGGCCGCCCGCTCGTACCAGCGCCGAGCCTGGGCGGGATCGTCGTCCCTGAGCAGGAACCCGAGCTCGTACATGGCGCCAGCGTGGTCGTGCCAGGCTGCCCACTCCCACCAGCGCCGGGCCTCGACGGTGTCGCTGTCTTTGAGGAGGACCCCGAGGTTGAACATGGCGTCGGCGTGGTCGTACGCGGCCGCCCGCTCGTACCAGCGCCGGGCCTCGGCCGGGTCGTCGTCTTCGAGCAGGACCCCGAGGTTGAACATGGCGCCGGAGTGATCGTGCCCGGCCGCCCGCTCGTACCAGCGCAGAGCCTGGGCGGGATCGTCGTCTTCGAGCAGGACCCCTAGACCCAACATGGCGCCAGCGTGGTCGTGCCAGGCTGCCCACTCCCACCAGCGCCGGGCCTCGACGGTGTCGCTGTCTTTGAGGAGGACCCCGAGGTTGAACATGGCGTCGGCGTGGTCGTGCTCGGCCGCCTGCTCGTACCAGCGCCGGGCCTCGGCGGGGTCGCTGTCTTCGAGCAGGACCCCGAGGTTGAACATGGCGCCGGCGTGGTCGTACGCAGCCGCCCTCTCGTACCAGCGCCGGGCCTCGGCGGGGTTGCTGTCGTTGAGAAGGACTCCCAGCCCGAACATGGCGCCGGCGTGGTCGTGCGCGGCCGCACCCTCATACCAGCGCCGGGCCTCGGCGGGGTCGTCGTCCTCGAGCAGGGCCCCGAGGTTGAACATGGCGCCGGCGTGGTCGCGCTCAGCCGCCCGCTCCCACCAATGCTTGGCTTCGACGGGATCGTCGGCTTCGAGCAGGACCCCAAGGTTGAACATGGCCCCGACGTGGTCGTTCCTGGCCGCCCGCTCGTACCAACGCCGGGCCTCGACGGGGTTGTCGTCTTCGAGCAGGACCCCGAGGTTGTACATGGCGTCGGCGTGCTCATACTCGGCCGCCCGCTCCCACCAGCGCCGGGCCTCGCCGGGGTCGCTGTCTTTGAGCAGAACCCCGAGGTTGTACATGGCGCTTGGGTCGTGTTGGGCCAGCGGGAGCCGGGCCTCGTAGGCGATGGGCTCGTTCGCGCTGACGGCCGCCGCATATCCGATTCTGCTCCGTCCCGCATCGCTCGCGGCGTGCTCGAGCGCGGCCCGCCAGATCGGGTCGGGAACAGTCGATCGTGGACCGTTGGCGTCGGCGTCTTGGAGGTACCGGTGCACCGTGAGGTCGGTGCCAGAACCGACCCTGGAGAGGAGCGCTTGGACCGAGCGCCCGGATCCGACCACGGAACGACGGGCCCATTTCAGCGCCTTTTTGAATTCGCCGCCCCGAGGCCGTTCGCCGAGCGTGACGGCACTAAGCGTCCGGGCCAGGTCCTCGGGCATGGGTTGGCCGATGCCGGTCGTGTACCAATCGAGCACGGTGCGCACCAAGGCGTAGCGGACCGGGTGGTCTTCGTCGTGCCGGGAGGACTCGAACTTTCTGACCAGCTGAGGGCCGGCCACGAGCCACGCACTCGGCGATCTGCCCTCGGCCACCCAGGCCAAGAGCGCCGGGTCGCGGACGTGGCCTTGGATCCGCGCCAGCTCGTCGCGGTTCCAGTCCCTCCAGCGCACTTCGGTCACGCGGTGTCCGTCCGCAAGGGCATCGCCGAGAGGGTCGCGGTAGTCACCGCGGGGCGCCAGCGACGCCAACTGGGTCTCGCGGATCGTGGCGACGACGAGCGCACCTCTGTCTCGCAACCAATCAAGGGTCTCAGGAGCCCCCGCCTCGTTGTATCGCTCGAGGTCGTCGAGCCAGACGACCGCGTGACCCCAGTCGTCGACCGGGAGTCGTTCGAGACGGGCAAGCCGCCCGACTCTTGGGACAAGCAAGAGGCCGCCACCCGCCTCCCGGCGAACCGCCTCGGCCGCGGAGCGCGACTTCCCTCGGGCCGAGCCGCCAACGATGAGGACCATTCGGCCTTCGCCCTTGGCGCTGACGAGGGCGGACCTCAAGGCGGCGTCGCCGTCGCGCTCGACGTAGTCGAGGTATGGGGACTCGCCTGGAAGGTCGGCGTGCGCGACTCCGAAAGCGCCGAGGTCTGCCTCATCGACCCGGAGTGGGGCTCTGTCAGGGCCGAGGCAAGACTTCTTCAGCACGTCTCTGAATCGCTCCGCGTCTCGGATCTCGACGACGGCCGGGGTGCCGAGGATCTCGGCGAGGGCAGAGGCAAAGGTCGAAGAGTCGCGAAGCACCTCGGCGACCGGGACGACGTAGAGCCGGTGCCGTTGGTGCCCGTGTTCGGGTTCGACGACCACACCGGCGATGCGGCCGTCGGCGAGCACGGCGGCGGCGCCCGAGATGCACTCCCACCCCGCCGTCGTCTCCGGGTGGGCGACGTCGACGTCGAAAGGCACGAAGCGTCGGGCTTGGTCCGAGGCCGCCAAGCGCTGGGCCAGGGCGGAGGGCAGCAGCTTTCCCACCGCCTGTTCGGACTGGCGGACCAGATCGGCGGGGTCACCACTGCTCGGGCGCTGGACAGCGGCGTCGGGGAAGCCGACCGCCTCGCAGGCGGCTTCGTGGGCGGTGCCGAGGGCGACAAAGGGAGGGGAAGGGCTCCGGGGCTCCGACCAGGTCTCGTCCCCGGGCTCGTGGACGACGAGAAGGGCGAGGTCCCAGGCGGGGTCCTCCCAAGTGATCTCCATCGGGGTCCATATCGCGGTCTCCGCGCCCGGACGGACGACTCGAGCCAAGACGTCGTTCTTGCCACGCGGCATCTTCGACGAGGTGGCGGGCCGTCAGGATTCCGTGGTCCCCGAGCACGACACCCGAACCCGCCCGTCCGGGTTCGGCCCACACCTCGGCCAGGCGGTCAGCCCAGAGTCTCGCCATTGCCCGCTCGCCTCAGCGACCCGGCCGTTCCCTGGTCGACGTGCACGTTGAGGGCTGAGTGTTTGCCCTCCTCGTCGTAGCGGCCGTGAGTCACGGCGACGCACCAGGGTCTCGGTGGTGCCTGCACCCGTCTTTCTCGGCGCACCGGCCTGGAGGACGTACCGGGGCACTCCGCCCAAAGCCTCGGGGTCTTTGCGCAGCTCGGTCTCGAGGGTGGGCGTGACCTCGCGACCTCTCGCTCGAGGCTGTCTCCAAGCGATTCGAACGCCAGAGACAGTCTGGTGTCATCCTCGGCCACGTTCACCTCCTCGGTCCCGAGCGTCATTGTGACAAATGAGCCATGCAACGTCACTGACTCGGCGCCGACGACAGGGTAAGCGCGGATCTCGGCGGCGCGCCGACATGGACCGGGCGTCACCCGATCGAGACCGTGTGCATTGGAACCTCGATATGAACTCACACCTGGTCATGGCCCTCGAGGACGCCGAGGAACGTCCGTCCGGGAGGATTCTCGACGGTCGGACGTCCCAGGTCCTGGGGCCGTCCCGGCAGACGACATACCAAATACACCCGGGACTCGCGGTATCGGCCACAGGGTTGGCTCGGCGGGCCAGTCCCGTCGATACGGGAGCCCGACCCTGCGGGGCCATCATCCGGGCCCAGAAGGGCAATGTAGCGGGGCACTTCGGTCCCCTTCAACTTCAGTAGTACTAGGACGAGCACGGCACTTCGTGCCATCACGATTGCCTCCCTCCCCAGGGATCTGGCTCAATATCGTCATGGCGTCGATCTGGGCGTTCGCACGATCGAGCCTGAGAGGTCGGCTTCGGTCCGCTGTAGCGACCCTGGGCTCTCCGCTGACTGGTTCGTGCTTCTCTTGGGATCGACCAGTCTCGTCGCCATCCTTGGCGGTTGGGCCCTCATCGTGGCATGGCGGGCCGCCGGACGTGCGGGTCTCGGCGTCAGCCGAAACGACGTCGCACGCGAATCGTCCTCGTTCGTCCGTTGGGTCCGCCGTTCCGGGCTCCCACCGACGACCGTCCTCGGGATCCAAATGGCCCTCGAGCCGCCGCCGGATTCGGGCTCGGTCCCCCTCCGTAGTATGTGGCTGAGCGCGGTCGTGGGTATCTCCGCGAATCTGCGCGACACTGACGTTCGGGGCCAGCTGAACCAGCTGGCGTCACAACCGCGGCTGCAGGGGTGGACCTGGGATGTGAGCGTCGGCAACCCGCACTCCGATGACGTCGCGGCGCGATCGGACCCTCTCCTGTCCGACAACCCTGACGTGGCTGGGTTCTCAGCCGTCGCCCTCGCCTCGTCGAATGTGGAATTGATCGGAGGTGGAGGCAGGGTAGACGAAGGCCTGTTCGGCATCGCACCCGTCAAGGGATCTGTGCTCCCGCCGTTCACGCTGGGCCGAGCGCCTCGGACCTCAGATGAGATTGCGCTCGGCGCGACGACACTCAGAGAACTGGGTCTCAAAGTAGGTGACCACGTTGGTGTGACGAACGGCAGCCTACGTCGAAGCCTGCTCGTGACCGGCCAGATGGTTCTCAATCCGAGCGTTGTCAACGACCAAGTTCCGTTTGGACACGGTGCACTCATGACCCTGGGCGGCCTCAAAACAGTGCATGCCGAGCGCGCCCGTCAATGTGTTCTTGGTTCGGTTCGTTCCCGGAGTGGACCGGAGCACCGCGTTGGCAAAGCTGAACCGCGAGTTCCCCGGTACGGTGCTGGGACCGCTCCTCCCCCCAGACATCGACAACCTTCGTCGGGTTGACAATCTGCCTGGCCTGCTGGCGGCCCTCGTCGCCCTGGTCGCCTTGGTCACAGTCGGACACACGGTTGCTATCTCGGCTTGCTACCGCCAGCGTGATGTCGCCGTACTCGGGACCATGGGGTTCGTACGCCACCAGGTCGTCGCCATGGTCGCGTGGCAGGCCACGACGGTTGTGGCGATTGGTCTATTGGTGGGTATACCCGTCGGTGTCGCCGCTGGCCGTTGGGCTTGGTCCCTGGTGACGAACCAGCTCGGGCTGCCACATACATCCGTGACTCCGGGACTTTTGGTCGTGGTAGGGATCTCGCTCCTGGCCGCCAACTTGGTTGCCGCGATCCCTGGGTTCACCGCGGCCAGGTTGCGCCCATCGTCGGTCCTACGGACCGAATAAGAGTCGCTCGCTACGGAAGATCCTCGGTAGGCAGTCATGGTTCCACCGGCGAACGCAGTCGTACGGCGTGTGGCCTGACCGCGGCGAAACCCAGAGTGTCCGGTTCATGACCTGCTCCAGCGGTAGCGCTGTCCGGTGCTGTCCGGTTTACATGTCATGGGTGTGCCTTTCGAGGTCACCCCCACTCCAGGGGGCGTGCAAAAGGCTCCCGGATGGACGATTGGCAGATTCGGGGCTGTCGTGCCGGGGGTTGGTGCGGCACTGGGCGGAGCAGAAGGCGGGAACGGACCAGCGGACGGCGCGCCCGTCGCAGGGCTGACTGCGGCAGAGGCGCCCTCAGCGGGCAGCGGCTGGGTTGGGCAGGTGGCAAGCACATTCTCCACGGCTTGGTGCTCGGCCGGAGTGACCCACAGGTGGTATCGGACCTTTACGGCGACTTGGATGGCCACGTAGGAACAGCGGAAGGCTTGGTTGGGCGGCTGCCAGCTGGCCGCGTCCGCGTCGCCCTTCTGCTCGTTGGTCGGCCCAGATACGGCCAGCAGTTCGAGTGGGTCGTTGGCCATATTGGTGCGGACGGCCAGGCTCAACTGCTGCGCTCCGGTCTGCCAGGCGTCGCCGAGGGCGACGACATGGTCGATCTGGACGGCTGCGCTTGTGCTCTCGCCTCTGGTGAAGGTGATGACTGTGTTCGTGTAGGGGTCGTGCAGCACCCCGCTAGCCACGGTGCAGCCGTGGGTGCCGGGCTTGATGACTATGTCGGAAAGGTCCCGGCGGAGGATGTCGTTTCGGGTATCACAGCCATTGTGGCCGTCGGCCACCGTGACATCGTCGGTCCAAGCCGGGCCGAACTGGGCACGGCTGTAGCCGGTAAGGGGCGCCCGTCCCTTCACTGGCAGGGTGGCCAGCCCTGAAAGCGCCGTGCTGGTTGCGGGTGACGTAGGGGCGGTCGTCGGCGTGGTCGTTGGCGCTGGCAACGTGGTTGTCGAGGCGACGGCGGGGATCGTGGAAGTCGTCGCCGAGCTGTCAGCGGTGGTCGGCGCTGGAGAGACAGACGGTGACGACGTCCCAGTCGCATTGCCGCTCTTGTCATCGCCGCCACCCGCCACGACGCCGATGATGATCAGGAGGATGAACGCCAGAACCACCCACGAGAGAATCTGCGCCCACATCGGCCAACCACGGAAGCGACGCCATGGATTCCGTGCCTTGGGGGAACCCTGCGGATTGCTGACGGTGGGGTTCGGGGTGGTCTCCGGTGCGTACCATTTCCCGTCAGAGGCTTGCCACCAACCGTCGCCCTGCGAGGAATCGCTCACTTGGTCATCTCGGAAGCGATGAGAAGGAGGACGACTCGTTACGATCGAAGCGCGTCCGGCGGGTCGGAATGTTCACCGCTGTACTCCTTCCGAGTGGGTCACCGTAGTCCCTCCGCCAACGCGCTGCGTGCACTTGATTACAGACGAGGGCAATGCTCCACACTCGAGCTGAGGTCGGATTCGAACCGTCGACCTGCGTATTACGAGGGAGGTCAGAGCAATCCCGGCCTGTCCCATCCGATGCCTGACGATGCCAGTACGTTCGATCCGGGAGCCTCGGGCGGCGGCTGGATGTGAAGCCCGTCCCGACGAGCAGGGCGGAGGTGGAGGCGCTGGCTTGTCTGTGGACAGTGGCGTGAATTCTGCCCGGCACGCCGCCGAACTGGATGCTCTGTTGTTGGTCGTCGTAGGGAGGATGCCCCCGAATCGCATCCGAACGGTGCGCCACCTAGGCGATCTCGGTGTTTTGATGGAAGTCGACGCCGATTGGGGGTCGTTGCCGGACTATGGCGGTGAGAATCCCGCTGCTCTCGACCCAACCCTGAGCGGCACTTATTGCAACGGAGCGGGCGGTCGGCAACGATTTGAGTCGTGGACCACGACGCACCGGCAGGCAGCGGGAAACCCCTACCCCTCATCCTCGCTCGAGAGCTCGCGTCGAATCTCGCGACGCCAATGTTCCTTATCGACTCGCGCGGGGTCCTCGTGTTCTACAACGATGCCGCGGCGCGGCTCATCGGCAGGACGTTCGACGAGTTGGGCGAGATACCGGCCGAGGAGTTCGGCGCGGTCTTGCAACTGAGGACTCCGGACGACAAGCCGCTCCGTCGGCGGGACACGCCCGCCGGGATCGCCCTGTTCGAACGTCGCCCCGCCCACCGGACGCTCGCCGCGACCGGCTACGACGGCGTGCAGCGTCACGTACACGCGACGGCATATCCGTTGTTCGGTTCGACCGCCGAGATGCACGGCGTCGTCTCGGTGTTCTGGGAAGTGGCCGACGAGGAAGACGACGCCTGATGCGGGCGCACGTGTGGGGATGCCGCGGCTCGGTCGCCGCGCCCGGCCCGGATACCGTCAAGTACGGCGGCAACACGTCGTGCGTTGAGGTGCAGCTGTCCAGCGGAGAGGTCCTGGTGCTCGACGCGGGCACCGGGATACGGCCACTGGGCGTCCTCTTGCAAACGGCTCCATGTCCTGAGCTGCACATCCTGCTCAGTCATCTGCATCTTGACCACTTGCAGGGCCTCGGGTTCTTCCGGCCGCTGTTCGATCCCAACGTCCGAATTCACATCTGGGGTCCGCCGTCTCCGGTCCAACCACTTTCCGAGCGGATTGCGATGTATCTCTCTCCTCCGCTGTTCCCGGTCCACCTCAACGATGTTCCCGCCCACCTGACGTTCCACAACGCGCCCGAAGAAGCCTTCTCCATCGGCTCCGCAACGATCCGGTCGGGCAAGGTGCAGCACCAAGGTCCGACCGTCGGCTACCGGATCGAGGAGCACGGACACGCGTTGGTCTACCTCCCGGATCACGAGCCCTCGCTCGGCACCGAGCTGCGCTCTGTCGCCCCTGAGTGGATAAGCGGTTACGACATCGCGCGCGACGCCGATGTCCTATTGCACGACGCTCAATATCGCGACCACGAGTACGGCGCACATGTCGGCTGGGGGCATTCGGGGCTCGCCGACGCAATGGAGTTCGCCGAGAAGGCCGGCGTTCGGAACCTTGTGTTGTTCCACCACGACCCCTACCACACCGACAACGAGCTCGAAGAGCTCATCACCGAGGCTCGTAAGATCTGGCCATCGGCGGGAGATCGGGTTTGCTTGGCGAGCGAGGGCATGACCATCACGTTCAACAGTGAAGGTGTTCGGCTCGTCGCCAGGTGAGAACCCAGCGAGCGAAAGTCATACCAGATTCAGGGCCACTGAACTGGGGATTCTCGCCTTTCCGCTGGCGATGATTACGCGGGCAAGGGATCGACGCATCCTCCCTGGGCCAGATGTCAGAGACTTCCGCTGGATCGGCTACCAAACAGGAGTCTTAGCTTGCAGTTAAACCTCCAGGACTGTGTCAGGCTGCTTTCTTGACGGCCGGGTAGCGCTTTCTGGGAGGTTTTCGGGTTCCTTTCGGGCGTCCTGGGCCGGCTTTGGTGTATTTCGGTGGACTGGCCGGGGTGCCGATCGCTGCACGAAGTCGACGAAACCCCCGACGTGTCCGTGCGGGGGTGAGTTCGTGCGGTGCACGCGGTCGCTCCCAGGGAAGCCGGAGATCGTCGACGTGCCCGCGTGCGAGGCGGAGTTCGGTGAGCATGGCGATGACTAGCCACGTCCAGCGCTCGGCCTGTTCGGGCGTGCACAGCGACGGTGTCGTCCATCCCAGAGTGTTCTTGGCGAAGCGGAAGGTGTGCTCGATGTCGAAGCGCCGCAGGTAGGCGCGCCAGCACAGGTCGAGGTCGGCGGTGCCCGGTCCGGACCAGAACAGCCACAGCGTCTTCTTCGTCCGGGTCGTGGGCTTGGGCAGGTGCTCGACCTCGACGCGGATGACGGTGCCCTTGACGATGGGCGGCGCAGCGTGGCCCGCCCAGCGGCCCCGACCGACGAGCTTGGGGTGCAAGCCGGCCCAGGCGCTGACCCTGACGTTCCCATAGCGCGGATCAGAGGTGACAAGACGCTCGGAAGGTTCCGCCCACGTGCGACGCGATGAGCACTTCATCCGCCGTCCATGGCGCGGTGGCCGCCCGCCCGTGCCCCTGGGCCGTTTGGGCCGGGCCGGCGGATCGGCATAGAAGACGCGGTCGTCCCGGATCCGGCACAGGATCTGGGCCCGGATGTCCTTGAGCCCGAAGCCGAGGGCGATCGGGTCGTAGCCGGCGTCGAAGACGAACAGCGGCACCTCGCGGTCGGTGGGGAGCAGATCGACCAGTCGACGGACCTGGTCGGTGGTGACATCGGTCGTGTCCTCTGTGGGCGCGATGCGCCGGACGTCGAGCGGTGCGGTCCAGCTGTCGGGGGAAAACGACAGCTGGGCGATCCACTGGAACGACCACCCGGCCACGATGGGCTGGCCTGCCGAGTGCTTGGAGGCCGAGTAGTAGAAGCCCCGTTCGGGGCTGCACTCGGCGTCGCAGCGGTCCCAGGTCGATGCATCGACGGCGAAGACCAACGACCACTCGGCCGGACGGTGCGCGACGAGGAGACGCCGCAGCTCGTTCTCGGCGACGCGTCCTTTGGCCAGCGCCTTGTAGAGGCTGCCGTGCGACCGGGTGAACTCGGGTTCGAGGCTGAGCGTCGGCACCGAGCCGACGGCGCCACCGGCACAGAGCGCAGCCTCGCTGAGCTCGAAAAGGGCGTCGGACCACCGCGTCAAGCACGAGTAGAGCCCCCGGCGGAACTCGACCAGCTCGCCCGCCGGGCCCACCCCTCGGTGTACCACCACTCCGATAGTATGTCTACTATCGGGCCGAGAAGTTGGGATACTCAAGGTGGAGACAGCGATGGCAACAAAGGCGACGACCCGACTCGAGACCTATGAACGGCGCTACCGCGAACTGGCGCGCCAGCTGGCTGACGTCGGCTACATCGCGTCAGGCAGCGTGGCTCCTCGCTACAACCGATGCGGGAAGGAGAGTTGTGCGTGTAAGGCAGACCCGCCTCGACTGCACGGTCCCTATTTCCAGTGGACGGCCAAGGTGGGCGGCAAAACGGTCAATCGGAGGCTCACCCCAAGTGAGGCGGCGCTCTACAGTGAATGGATCGGCAACGATCGACGGGTACGTGCACTCATCGCCGAAATGCGTGAAGTAGCGGCGAAAGCCCAACACCTCATGCTCGAGGAGGCTGAGTGGGAGCCCAGCTGAGGGTTTAATCGCAAGCTAAGGGGCCGCGGCGGATAGGTGACCATCCACCGGTCGTTGTGAGGGCCCAGATTTGATTCTGGGTGCGTCCAACCAACGACCAAGTGGAGGTCACCCACATAATGCGCGGACTCGAGCCCGAAGTGGTAGATGCCGTCTGGGCGGTCATCGAGCCCCTGATCCCGCCAGCTCCCGAGAACCATCCCCTGGGCTGTCACCGGCCTCGGGTCCCCGACCGACTGTGCTTTTGGGGGATCCTCATCCGCCTGGTCACCGGCTGTTCGTGGGTCAGCGTCGAGGCGATCCTCGAGTACCAGGTGTCCGACACCACGCTACGAGCGCGCCGCGACGAGTGGATCGTCGCCGGCGTGTTCGACGCCCTGCGCTGCCACGCCGTGCACGCCTACGACCGCATCATCGGTCTCGACCTCTCCGAAGTGGCGCTCGACGGGTCCTTGCACAAGGCGCCCTGTGGCGGCGAAGGGACGGGCAAGAACCCCACCGACCGGGCGAAACTCGGCTGGAAATGGTCGATCGCGACCGATGCGCGCGGCATCCCGATCGGCTGGGCACTCGACGGCGCCAACCGCAACGACGTCAAGATGCTCGACCCCACCCTCGACGACCTGGCGGCAGCGGGGCTGCTCGAAGAGATCGAAACCCTGCACCTCGACCGGGGCTACGACTACCCCAAAGTTCGTGCCCAGCTCGCCGGCCGCGGCCTCGACGATCTCAACATCCAGCTCCGCTCGAGGCCCGGCGCCACGACCACGGTCAAACAACCGATCCGGCTCGGGCTGCGCTGGGTGGTCGAAGGCACCAACTCGTGGCTGAGCAACTACGGCCAGCTCCGTCGCAACACTGACCGGCGAACCCGACACCGCCATGCTCAGCTCTGCCTGGTTGTCGCCCTGCTCATCACCGCCAAGCTCATCGACTGGCGAGACCGATGGAGCCCGGAATCACGGCCTATCCGCTAGGCCCCTTAGTCCATTAATCGCGCCAAACCACAGCATAGGTATGAGTGGGTTCCGACATACCTTTGAACGTGAGTTCACCGAGATCGTCAAAGCGGAAGGGCTTGCCAATACGCAATTCACGGACAGCGACCGACACGGCAATATCGCCGGATGATGCGGCGGCGCATAACCGGGCGGCGAGTTGGACCGCCGCGCCGAATAAGTCGTCGTGGTCGTCAGTGACTGGCTCGCCCGCACTAATGCCAATGCTGACCTCGAACGGAGTGGACGCCTTCTGGTTGCGTTCGTGGAGCCGACGTTGTACCTCCACCGCGAAGGCGACGGCCGAAACGACTGACGTAAATGCGGCCATGATGCCGTCGCCGGTATGTTTGACCTCACGACCGTGGTGTGCGACGAGTTCGCTGCGAACAATCTCATCGTGCTCTCTGAGCAGGAGCATGTGACCCTCGTCGCCGAGTTGTTGCGTTTGGGCGACAGATCCGCACACATCGGTGAACACGATCGCTCGCAAGGCCGGTGCGGTATACGCAGTGCCAATGGCATGATTGGGCAGTGACCCAAAGAAGTTGTTCAGCGGTGCAAACTCGTCAAGCTCCAAAATGGTGCTCGCCAATAGGCCATGGGATTCTCGGTGCACCGTCTCTAGTGCTTGTTTACTCGGCCCTTCGGCAAGGCAAAACACCGACCCATTCTCTGGGTCGAACCAGTAGGTGTGGTAGTGCACCCCGTGCTTGGCTTGGACCGCTACGTCTAACCGGTGCGCGTTGGCGAGTTCCTCGGGCTTCACCCCTGGGGCGTCGTGGCGATCTATGTACATCGGCACAGGGTCAAAGGTACTCGCTGCATGGATCGCAACGGCGATCCGGCCACTTTGGAGAGGGCGATACTCGTCGAGTTGGTAAGCGGTTCAGGCGGCAGCACCGAGGCAGGCGGGGACTGGGGCCAGAACGACGGCCCGTGGGAGGGTTCGGCTCAAGTGGGAAGTTGCTTCTGCAAGCCCGTAGTGCAATCCGCACTATTCATGACCAAGTTCCCGCGCGGAGCGAGGCTCTTTGGTCACCGATCAGGCGTGCGCCTAGCCAAACGAGCAGCGAGCCCACGCGGCGTCGTGAACGAGCGAACCGATATACATTGTCATCGAGTCGAACTGGCGCCTGCCTTCGGGTTGGACGCCCACTGAGGAGATCCTCATGTCTGGCCTTGGCGAGGGTCCGCAGCAAATCGGGGTGCATCATCGATGCTCCTTGGGGGAAGAGTAGAAGTTTTGACGGGGGTGTGATATTGGCCGAGGCGACACGGCGCCGAGCCGAGTAACTCCAAATGCTCGAGGCATTCAGGGCGCACCGTCACCCGAATGAGGTGCAGGTCGCCCTGCTCACGAACGCTGTGGTGCTCAGAACCCGGATCCTCGACTCCTGCTCGAATCGCCACCCGAATGGCTGGCGGTCGTGGGACTCGTCATGTTCGGTTGTCCACGACTCCGAGACGGACCGCTGGAGCCAATGGCGGCAGCAACGATGCAAGAAACGACGCCAACCGCGACCGGGACGAGCGGTCGTGCGATCTTGAGACGAATTGTTGAGTCTCGATTGGTCATGTGTGCTCTACGGCCGACGATCCAAGAGGGATTGCGCATATCGGCGGACTGAGGGGTTTCTGGGGGTGGATACGGCGTAGACACGTTCCCCTGACGTGTATGGACGTCCATCATCCCCTCGTTGAGGGAAATCGACAGCCTTGATCACATCAAAGGCAGTCTTGGGATCAGTCCGCGGAAAGTCCCACTTCGGCGTGAGGGATGAGCATCCGGGAGATCCCGGTGCTGACCTGGGCAGGTGTGCGGACAGGAGGGGAGCCCGTCATCGAGTGTCACATCCGTCCTGAGGGTGAACACGTCGAAGGATCGGCGCCAGCTGAACGACGAGTTCTTGGAGTTCGTGGATTCGGGGCGTCCGGTATTGTCAAAATTACCGAGGAGCAACCTTTCAGCGGTGGATCCTCACGGGAGCTTCACAACATCATTGGCGTATGGAGGCAGTCAGTCCTGATTTCGGTAGGCGACGTAGATGAAGCTCGGCCCTCGGTCGCTCGGATCAGACGAAATGAGGTCACCTGTCCAGATTCGTCGGAAGCTTGCCGCTTCAAGCGCCTTCCAGGATGCGATGTTGTCCTGCTGCAGTGCGACAGTGATTCGAGCGGCTGACGGATACCGCTCCCAACAGGCGTTGGCGAACTGGGAGATCATTCGGCGTCCAACGCCCTTTCCTACGAGATCTGGCTCCCCGATGAGGTAGTCGATTCCGATGCCCCCGGCATGGCCCAGGGCACGTCGGATTGCTGCACGCCAGTCCGGGTGCTCATCGATCAAGTACCTCTGGACGTATCCGATCGGCCGGGCACGAAAATGGACGATAAACCCTTCGGTTAGATCAAACCCTTCAGCAAGCGGGCCGTAGTTCTGTTCGACAGAGATCAGGTCGGATGGCTCTCTCCACCAGGGTGAGACGTGAGGCCGGCCAAGCCAGACTGCCAGGCTAGGCAAGTCACTCGATCGGATAGGTGCGAACCTGAATCCGTCCAAGTTCTCATTGTGCACCACCGGCACCGCTATGCACCCCATCCCGGCGGTTTGGGGCAGGCGCCGGGCTTCGAGATGGTCAGGGAAAGAGGACAGTCACATCAATGGTTGACGACCACGAGCCAAAGGTTGAGTATGACCCTACAGAGGGCGTCCTCGGATAGGGGTTGTCATGGTTCGACGGTTGCTCGCCAGCGTCTTTCTCGCCGGTTTCCCGGTTGTGGTGATTCCGATCGCAATCTCTTCGATTGGTGCTCGGGCCGGTGCAGCCCCTCCAGCCGCAGTCCAGCAGTGCAACGATGGTGGCTGGCGGACACTCACTGACGCATCAGGACAGCCATTCAAGAACCAAGGCCAGTGCATCAGCTATCTGATCCATAACCCGGTTAGCCTCGCCGACTTGGCTGGTCCGTTCTCGGGCACAACGTCGTACACGTACGGGACCGGGAGTTGCTCCTTCCTAGAGCAGTTGTTCGACGCCACATATCCAGGGAGTTCAGTCGTGGGATCGGTGACCCTCCACATGGACGGATGCGTCACTTCCGGTAGTCCATTCACCTACGCCGGGACATTTACCATCGCGACGAGCGTTGGCAATCTTGCGGGCAATGTAGCTGGAGCCATCTATAACGTGCTGCCCCCTCCCCTCCCCCTCCTTACCTATGACTTCGAGCTGACGCTTACGGTTCTCTCGGGAACCGGGGCCTTCGCCGGGACGACAGGCACGATCCACGTGTCCATGCAGTGGCCGCCACCCTACGAACCTCAGTTGACAGGGTCGGTCAGCGTCCCGTAGGCGAGGACCATCCTGGTGGACAGGTTCGGCCGCCCGCCCACCGAGGTCTCGCCAGGCGACGACACCGAACCCGATGTTTTCCCAGGCCGAACAATGGCCAGTTGGCCCCTCCATTGGGTATCCCCTATGTGAGTGCCGGACGGTGGCACCCCATCTGATGCGGCGGTATGGGGCACCTTCTGTGGAACTCAGGGCCACAAGGCGGGGTCCCCCTCAGGTCTCTGAGATAACCACGACGTAGAAGCGGCCGGCGAACAGAACCCTTCCGCCGATCTCGTCAGCGAGCTCATGGGCCTCGAAATGCCGTCGCAGAACTCTGTAGACCTTTCTGTCGAGCCCCGAAGTCCGTTGTTGCCATCACCTTCAGCGGACACGCCGGCGGGGCGTCCAGAGTCGAGCACGATGATCTGGGATCCGACTCGTCGAGCCTCCTGCAAGAGCGCCTCCCGGTCGGGCTCGGCAAGGATTCCGTAGATGTGCGCGGCGAACACACGCCCGACGCACCGGTCACGCAGAGGCAGCTGGAGTGCGTCGGCACGGATCACCGGGACCCCCGATTCACGCGAGAGCAAGACCCGGAGAGCTGCAGCACTCTGATCTAGCGCAATCCCTTTACTGGGCAGGATCGAGGTGTAGGTACCTGGGCCGCTGCCGACCTCAAGGTATGTGGTGGGCTCAAGCGAGTGGAGCACCTCGCGAACCCGCGCGTCCTCCGCCAATAGTTCCGACGCAGAAGCGGCGATTCCGAGGCCGTGCCAGTAGTCGAGGGCATTGCGAACGTCTCGGCTTTCGTCGTCTTGGGCTCGGGCGAGGGCATCTTGGGCACGAAACTGGACCCGGCGGTCGTAGTAGTCCCAGAGTTGGACCCGATACTCGGTGTCTTCACTCACCACCATTCAGTCTGCCAAGACTGGCCGCCGCACAGTTGTGGCAGGCTCTCGCAGCGTCCCACGTCCGGCGTTCGGGGACACCAGTTCACATCTCGACCAAAGCTTTGTTGCCGAAGATCGCATCAGAGCCTGGAGAACGCGGCGGCTTCCTCGTCGAAGGCGGCGGCCGCTTCCTTGTGGACGCTGGGACGCGTCCGCGACACGGCGTCAGCACAGTCGTCGGATGTCACCGCTGGCGCACCCCCGGCGAGCGCCCGCTCGAAGGCGAGTTGGGCAGCTCGCTGGGCGGCCAGCGCGAAGTCGGCAGGAGTGAACCCCTCTGTGCGCTCGGCGATGGCCTCGGGATCACACTGCTCCAAGAACTCTGCCACCAGTTCGGCACGGCCGGCACCGTCGGGCGCGCCAATCGGGATGATGAGATCGAAGCGTCCTGGTCGGAGCATGGCTGGATCGATGGAGGCGATGGAGTTTGTTGCCATCACCATGAGTCGACCCGGGCGGGATTTGAAGACTGGAATCGCCTTGAGGAGCTCGTTGACGACCGCCTGCTGGCTCTCAGGTCGGCTGGCGCGTGCCGAGGCGATTTCGTCCGCCTCGTCAATGAAGCACACCAAACTGTCCACGTGCGCCAGATCTTCTAGCGCGGCACGCAGAGCCGCCGCGCCCGCGGTGCCATGGCCCAGGAGTGAGGGGTGCAGCTCGACGAATGCCCAGGAAAGCCGGGACGCCATGGCACGGGCAAACGAGGTTTTGCCCGTCCCAGGTGGCCCAAAGAGCATCACCGCGGCGGGCGCTCGTAGCCCGACGCTGTCCGCCAGGTCGACATGTGAGAGCGGAGCGACAATCCGGCGCTCCAAGAGTTCCTTGGTCGTCGTGAAACCTTTCATCTCTTCCCACAACCCCGCCGGCGGGAAGTGGCCGGCATAACGCTCGACGATTTCGAGCTCCTCGGGCACCATGGAGGCCGACCTGACGTACAAGTGGAGCCCGTCTATTCGGTCGAACCCCTGGTGTGCAAACGCGACCTCCCCGACTTGACCTGGCTCGACCAGAGCTAGCATGCGTAGGGCGCCGTGATGGACGGCTTCCTGGTCAAGTTCGCGTAGCAGCGCAGAGCCGATGCCGCGGTTCCGCCAACTCGGGTGCAGTGCAAGGGCGAGCAGATGGGCATCGCGACCTGCCATACGCGCGATTGCAACGCCAACAAGCTGCTCGGACGCGAATGCCACGGCGGCCGGCTGCTGTTCGTTGAGCGCCTGGACTACGTCGCTGCGGCTGTAGGCGGCGGCCGTAGCCGTGCCGGCCACGTCGATGAGGCGCACGATGTCCTCCACGGGAGCCAAGGGGTCCCGGTGGTCCACTCGCTGTACGCGCCATCCCTGCGTCACGCGTCCAGTCTTGCTCGGGGAAGACCCGCGTGGAACACACCGGATAGAGGCCGAGTCGAAAATCAATGCAATACCGCACCGTAAGAGCCAAGGCACCAACCGGCCGGGGTAGCCCATGTAAGTGCCGCAGGGTGGCACCCCAGCCGGCGTACGGGAACAGGACCTAAGTCTTGAGGGCGAATCGGGGCACCGTCACCCATGAACTCCTGGACGAGTGGGGTTGGAGGGCCCGCTTTCAGGGTCGACTCCTAGCCGACCAGTATCAAATCGCTACGGCGAACAGCCGCCAACTACCCGGTACGCCTTTGAGATCGTGCTCGCCGCGCTCGGTGAAGTTGATTCCGGACCCGACGACAAGGTCCTTTACCATTTGAGAGACCAGAATCTCTCCGGGATCAGCGGTCGCCGCGACCCGAGCGGCGATATGGACGGCCAATCCCCCGAGGTCGTCACCGCGGATCTCGCACTCCCCGGTATGCAGTCCCACTCGCAGCACAATCCCCAGTTTGCCTGTCGCCTCCACAATGGCCTCAGCACAACGGATGGCCCGTGCCGGACCGTCGAAGGACGTGACAAACCCGTCACCGGTGGTGTTGATCTCTCGGCCCCGGAATCGTCGCAGTTGTTCTCGGACCGCTCGGTCGTGGGCATCAAGGAGGTCCCGCCAGCGTTGATCGCCCAGCGAGACGGCCCGCTCGGTGGAACTCACGATATCGGTGAAGAGCACAGTGGTGAGGATGCGCTCGATCTCGACCAGAGGCCGCTCGCCGGTCAAGAACTCGGCGACCTCGTCCGTGACCGGGTAGTTGGCGGGAGTCGGTCCGAGGTCGCCGCCTGGAAGCTCGACGAAGGTAGCGCCGTCGATGTGTTCGGCAAGGTAACGACCGTTGGCGATCGGAAGAAGAGGGTTCTGCCCGACATGGAGCACCAGGGTCGGAGCCTGGATCAGAGGGAGAGCCTGGCGAACATCATTTCGCACTATCGAGTTGTACTGGGCGGCGGCACTGCGAGGTGTGACTGAGGAACGCATCGTCATCCCCCAATAGCGCGCTAACTCGGCGTCGTCGTCCAGGCTCGGGTTGACAAGACGAACGAACTCCGCGCTACCCCACCTCGTCACCAGCGTTTCCAGCAATACATCGACGACCTCGGGCGGCGCCCCGATCGGGTAGTCATCGGCTTTCAGGAATCGAGGGCTCGTGTTGAGGAGGATGAGAGCGCTCACCAGTTCGGGATGCATGGCCGCAAACAGCATGGCAATCGACCCGCCGTCCAACCCGCCCAGAATGGCCGTCCGCTTCGATCCGACAACGTCGAGAACAGCCAGGACGTCCTCCGTCCACTCCTCCCAGGTCGGAATGGCGGTGCGGGTAACGCTGTCGGACGCCCCAGTCCCGCGGCGGTCGAAAAAAATGAGTCTGCTAAAGGATGCCAGCCGGATGAGGAACTCAGATAATGCGGGTGATTCCCACCACAGCTCGACGTGGCTTCCTAAACCCCAGCAGTAGAGAAGATCAACGGGGCCGTCACCAAGGACCTGGTAGGCGACATCGGCATCACCCACAGCGACATATCTGGTTTCGGGACGTTCCACCATCGATGACATTCTTGTCTCGCAGACTTCGTATGTCACCTGGCGGTGCACCCGTCTTTGCAAGGCCCAAGGAGTGCCCCGACGTGCCGGTCGGGGACCGCTCGCGGGTATCACCGGCGGACTGGGACAACGCAACCCGGCGAGACCGAACGTCGCATGTTGGTTCAGATCACGGGCCAGTCGCTCATCGGCCCTAGCTCAAGTTTCTCGGGCGGGTGCTGCCTTGAGTGATGCTTCACGGCACGGTGGGCAGCATGTTTGCTGTCATAGGGACCGCGGAGCAGCCCCGTAGTTCACGATTGACACGTCCCCGCGGTCGAGGTCAACCTCGGTGATGGTTCTCTCGGTGCGGTCGGAATTCCAATCCTGCGAGACCACCCGGAACCTGAATGAGCATTGATCCATGCGTCCACTGCTGATCTTGTGCACCAAGGACACCGAGTCGGGGTCGCTCCGGTCGAGGTTGGCGACGAAGAGCAAACCGTGGTCGTCCTCTTCCAGAATCAAATGCCCGGGCCGTCCCGGCACGTCAGCCTGGCCTCGCGCTCGGCCATCACGCACCCCCTACCGTCAGCGACCGCCCGAGGGACTCCGCCGCCTCGAGGTCCCGCTGGGGCAGCATGTGGGCATAGACCTTGAGCGTCGTACTGGCGTCAGCGTGGCCCAGGCGACCAGCGACCGTCCGCACGTCCTGACCGTCCCCGATCATGGCGCTGGCCGCGAAGTGACGCAACGCATGGAGATGAGTATCCACCCCAGCCGTGTCGGCGATGGCCCGGACGTAATGCGAGGCCGTGTCAGGCGAGATCGGTTCCACCAGGTCATAGGTGAAGACCGGCATGTCGTAGGTGACCAACAGATCGATCTCTGAGGCCCGCTCCTCGAGGCGCAGCCGTTGCCGGCGCAAGACCTCGAGACCGAACTCGCCCAAAGCGATCCGGCGGATGCCGTGGGTCTTGGTGGACTTGAAGATGTGTACGCCATCGACCACGGCGTAGGACCTCACGATCGACAACGTCTTCAGGCCTTCATCAACGTCACCCCAGCGCAGGCCACAGAGCTCGCCTCGCCTGGCGCCGGTGATGGCAGCCAAGGCGATGAACGCCGCCATGTCGGGGTCGTCCTTCTCGGCAGTCTCGATGAGTAGCTGGACCTCCTCGACGGTCGGCGCCCCTCTGGTGGCGGAGGGAACCGACGGCGCCGTCGCGGCCTGGGCCGGGTCCTGGCCAGTGATTTCGCCCCACTTGACGCCCTGTTTGCACGCCGCGGCGATGACGGCATGGATTCGCCGCACTGAGGATGCCGACAGCGGCTTTGGCCGGGTCATCAGGGAGACGTAGAAGGCGTCGAGGACCTTGCCGTCGAGGTCCCGGAGCACCACGTCACCCAGCACCGGGCGGATGTTCTTGTCGATGGTGCGCTTGTGTTCCCTGACGGTCGTCGGCGACAGGCCCTTGAGGGTGGTCGCGTGCGCCAGCCAGCGGTCCAGCAGCGACCCGAACGTGATGTCCGGTCCGTCGTGCTGTCCACCCGTGACCTCCGCGACGAGCTTGGCCAGCTTGGCGTCCGCCATCGCCGCGGTGCCCGTGACCGTTCGTGAGATGTACCTCGGCTTGCCGGTGACCGGGTGTCGGCCGATGTGGACCCGGAGCTCCCAGACGGCGGTCTTGCCTCGGCCTCGGATTGGCCCTCTGCGGGATCCCTTCATGCCCCAATCTTACCCGAATATGGGGTGGATATGGGGCGAGATTGCGGTCACTATGCATCTGAACTGGAGCCTGAGAGGAGATTCGAACTCCTGACCTGCGCATTACGAGTGCGCTGCTCTACCGACTGAGCTACCCAGGCAATTGCCGTCCCCAACCCGTCGGGAGTCCTGGCAGACCCCCCGGATCCGGAACCAGCCAAACATGGTAGACGCCTCGGTCCGGGCGCCCAGCGAAACGGCCTCGGGTGCAGCCCAGGATGGGACCGTCGATATCTCGTGCCGGATCCGCCCCCCGTGCAACAACCGTGCAACGACGATGCAAGCGGTCGGGCGCAGAGTGGACGGAGCCTCGGCCGATGCACCGCGGGGCACCTGCATCGCATCCGAAGGGGAGGGGAGACGTGGCATCCACCATCAGAAGGCAGCCGATCATCGACCCGCTGAAGGCCGTGGACCTGCTGCAGGGTTGTAGCGACGCCCAGCTCGAGGAGGTGGCCCGCCTGGCCGACCGGGTCCAGGTGGGCGAAGGTGAGGTCCTCGCTCGCGAAGGCCGGATCGGGCGGGAGTTCTCTAATTCTCTCCGGCTGGGTGGCGGTGACCCAGAACGGCCGGCGGGTCAACACCCTGGGTCAGGGCAACTTCTTCGGCGAGCTCGCCGCCATGGACCACGGACCGCGCAACGCCACCGTGACCGCGCTCTGCGACCTCGACGTCCTCATCATCGGGCCCCGAGAGTTCTCCGCCATGGCCGACATCCCCGGCTTCCGCGACGCGCTGTTCCGCAGTATGGCCAGCCGGCTGCGCACCGTGGACGCCCTCCTGGCGGCCGCCCCGGACGGGCGGGACGCTTTTCCCGTCGAAGCGAACAGCTCACCCGAGGGGTGACCGTCCGCCCTTCCATCCGGCTGGAGTCCCCGACGGCATCGAGCCGCCCTCCCCAGCGCATACCCTGAGAGCACGCGGGGTCAGGACTCCGTCGACCGTAGGGGAAGCGGAGATGGGCGCACACAGCGAGAGAGGCGAGCGGGCCGGACCCGACCGCCTGCAGGGGGTGCCCTGGTTCGCCGCTTGCACCGAGGAGCAGCTCCTGGAGATGGCGCATCGCCGAGCGACTCCGCATCCAGGCGGGCGAGGTCATCGTGCGGGAAGGCCGTCTCGGTCGCGAGCTCTTCGTCATCCTCGAGGGGACGGCCACGGTCACGCGGACCGGTCGGGTCGTCAACGTGCTCCACGCGGGCGACTACTTCGGCGAACTGGCCGCCATCGAGGCCGCGCCCCGCAGCGCCACCGTGACCGCCACGACCGATCTCGACGTCCTCATCGTCGGGCCGCGGGAGTTCGAGGCGATGATGGAGATTTCCGGGTTCCGCAACGCGTTGCTCAGCGGCATGAGCCGGCGTATCCGCGAGGCCGACGACAGGTTGGCCGCCTACCTCGAGAGCGAAGACCCGATGCCGGAGTCTCTCGGGGGGACGTGACAGCCCGGCTGACGCGGTGTCACCCCGGCGCGGCGGCCAGCTGCGCCAGTCGGTGCAACCCCATGGCCAGCGCGGACTCTTCCGCGCTGCGCAGGAGCACGGCAATCCGCTCCTGATCAGCATTCCGGCGCGCTGGCGCAACGTCCGCGCGAGCTCAACTTCGGCCGCAGCCACGAAGGGCGGTGTCCCCATGCGGCGGGCCAGGCGCAGCGCCGCCTCGTAGTGCACCTCCGCCAGGGCGAGGTCACCCATGGCCCCCGCCAGGAGTCCGAGATAGTGGTCGGCCGGCCCGAAGCACGCCGCCGCGGGCGCACGGACCACGATCGCCGTGCCGGCGTGGGGCCGCATCGCCTCGTAGACACGCGGCGCGAAGTCACCGGCCGCGCCGCCGATTGCGCTGCAGGCCGCGGCCGCCAAGGAGAGCGCCACGCCCTCCGTCTGGTCGTCAGCCAAGTTGTCCCACCCGATCGCCGCCAGCGTGCGCAACTGGGCCAGCGCGGCGTCCGTGTCCCCCGCCTCGGCGTGGGCCAGGGCCAGCACGGCCGACACCGTGGGGTACTGGGCAGGGGCCTGCGCGATGACCTCCCGGAACGTCGCGTCCGATGCGGCCAGATCACCGCGCTGCCACCAGGTCCACATCATGAGCGCCCCGTAGAAGCTGAGGGCCAGCTCGTTGTGGCCCTCCGCCACCTCCAAGGCCCGCTGGCCCAGCTGTTCCGCCGTCTCGAAGTCTCCGGCCAGCAGTGACATCATGGCGGTGACGTTGAAGGCGAACGAGGCCTCGAGCGGGTGCACCGGTCCGGTGTCCCGAGCCCGGAAACGGCCGATCTCCTCGTGGACGGCGTCGACGTCGCCCTGGGCCAGTAACTCACGGATGCGCCACATGTGCCCGTGCAGCGCCAGCAGCTCGTCACCCATATCGTCGGCGATCTCCCCGAGCTCCATCCCCGTCGCCAGGCGTTCGGGCGCCACTTTTATGCCCCAGAGCGCATGCATCCGGGCGTTCAGTGCGTACCCGAGCGCCACGCGGTCCCCGAGGCGGCGGGTCATGGCCACGGCCTCGTTGCTCAGGGCGAGCGACCGCGCCAGGGTCCCGGGCGCGGGGACATCGGCGGCGTAGACGATCACCAGGCCCAGACGCGCCGTCACCATGGCGCGCAGGTGCGAGTCCTCGGCTTCGGGCAACGCCGCCCGGGCTTCCTCGAGCAGCTGCACCTGCTGCTCGTTCGCCCGCACGATCCCGAGGTAACTGAGCGGCCCGGCGCGCAGCGCGGCGGCGGCCAGACGCCCGGCGTCGCCCATGTCCCGCGCCAGTGCGGCGGCCCGCTCGAAGTTGGCGTTGGCCAGCTCGGTGTCGCCTGCACGGTTCTGCGCTTCCGACAGCGCAATGAGCGCGTCGCAGCGCGCCTCTGGGTCGTGGGGTCCGAATTGCTCGGCCACCTCGAGGCTACGAACGAAGTGGACCGCCGCTTCCTCGAACGCCAGCAGGCGGAGGGCCCGCTCCCCCGCGGCGCGGCAGTACTGGCTGGCCTTGTCGGCATCGGCGAGTGCGGCACCCATGTAGAAGTGGTGCGCCAACTCGTTGACATAGGTGTCCGGTACGTCGGCATGCACCCGCTCGGTGGCGACGGCGATCTTGTGGTGGTACCGCACCCGGCGCCCGCGCAGGAGCTCGCCGTAGATCGCGTCGCGCACGAGCGTGTGGCTGAAGGCATAGCGATCCCGGATGTCCTGCCCGACGCGGCGGAGCAGGCGGGATTCCTCGGCACGGTCGAACGCGTCGAGCCGCCGTTCCGGGCTGAGCTCCGCCGCCTCGCCCACGATGCCCGCCTCGCACTCGGTACCCGCCACTGCCGCCGCCTGCAACAGATAGATCACGTCCTCGGGCAGCCGCGACACGCGCCGGGCCACCAGCTCCCGGATGGCTTCGGTCGGGCTGAGATTCGGCGGGACGGGCGCGTCGCCCTCATCCTGCTGTTCAGCTTCCCGGTAGCCGACCTGGCGGAGCAGCTCGTCGAGGAACAGCGGGTTGCCGTCGGTCAGTCGGCAGAGTTGGGGCACGAGCTCCGCCGGGGCGTTGGGCCAACCCTGCACCAGCTCGTCGACCGCCGCGCTGCTCAGTCCCTGCAGGTGCACGGTGACGACCGGGTGCACCGTCCGGAAGTCCGCCAGCACGGAGCGCAGACGATGGGCGGGCGGCACCTCGGTGTCGATGAATATCGCGACCATCCCGAGTTTGGCGTCGTCGGTGCCTCGCAGCACATGACGCAACAGCAGCAGGGTGGGCTGGTCGGCCGCGTGCAGGTCGTCGATCACGAGCAGGATGGTGCCGCTGGGTGACAGCTCGTTCAGCGTCACCGTCACCGCCTCGAAGAAGCGGAAGCGCTCGCTCTCGGGGTCACCGCCCTCGTCGTCGATGGTCGGAGCGAACTCACGAAGGCGCGGCACCAGCCTGGAGAGCTCGGCGAGCTGCCAGTCGGGCATGCGCGAGATGCGGTCCGCCGAAAGGGACTGGAAGTAACGGCCGAGCGCCTCCGCGAAGGGCTGGAACGGCGCCACCGGATCCTCGTCGCAGCGACCCCACAGCACCAGCGCCCCGTCCGCCTCCACGGCGCGCGCCAGCTCGGCCACCAGGCGCGTCTTCCCGATGCCGGGATCGCCGTCCACCAGCAGCAGGCGCCCGGCACCGTCGTGCACCGACGTCCACCAATCGCGCAGCATCGCGGACTCCCGGGCGCGGCCGACCAGCGGCCGCTCGTGGGGGGAGGCAGGCACCCTGACCTGGTACGCGGGTGGTGATGTGGACACCGTCGCGTCGTCGGAGACCTCGGCGTCGGGTTCGGGCGGGACCGGGAAGTCGAGTGCGGGCTCCTGCTCGAGGATGGCGTGTTCCATCCAGGCCACGTCGTGCCCCGGCTCGATCCCCAGCTCGGCCACCAGGAGGGCGCGCAGGTCCTGGAAGACCCGGAGAGCTTCGGCCTGACGTCCCGAACGGTAGAGCGCCAGCATGCGCTGCGACCACAGTCGCTCGCGCAGCGGGTAGGCACTGGTCAGCGCCTCCAGCTCGCCCACGAGGACCTCGTGACGGCCCAGGCTCAAGCCGGCGTCGATCCTCGTCTCGGTGGCCGACAAGAGGAGCTCCTCCAGGCGACGGGCCTCGGCCCGGGCGAAGGGCGCGTCCCGCACCTCGCTGTAGGCCGGGCCCCGCCACAGGCTCTCGGCCTCGGTGAGCAGCCGCACGGACTCGCTCGGGCGCCGACGGGCCAACTGGCGCCGACCTTCCGTCACCAGGCGCTCGAGCCGGAAGGCATCGGTCACCTCGGCCGGCACCGCGAGCACGTATCCCGGGGCCCGGGTCACGATCATGTCCTCCGGCGCGCCGGCCTGGCGGAGTCGCTTGCGCAGGCGCGAGATCGTCGAGCGCAGTGCGATCTCGGCCCCCGGCCCGTCGTGCTCTCCCCAGAGGGAGTCCACGATCCGATCGACCGAGACCACGAGGTTGCGGTCGATGAGAAGGCGGGCGATGAAGGCCCTGGCCTTGGCGCCCCCGATGTCGACGGGTTGCCCGTCCCAGGCGATCGCGATCGGACCGAGCACCCGGATCTCCAGCCGCGACACGTGGGCCGCGGCGCGACCGGGCTCTTCCGCCGCAGACTCAGGTTCCGGCATGCCCCTACGCTGCCATGCCGCGGCCCATGGTGGCGCCGCTCACGAACCGGCGGACTGCCCGACCTCGCGGTGGGGTTGATCCTGGCGGAAGTCCCGCACCGTGTCGCCCGTCACGACAGTGTCCCCCACCGCACGGACCGAGGTGCTCCGGGGCCACCTCCTCGGGCAGGCCAAGTCCCGCATCAAGCGGAGAATACCCGCGGCTTGAATGTGGTCGAGGGGGGCCGGGCGATGATGCGGCGCTCTCTGCCGCCGCGCCAGGGCCCTACGCCGCCAGCACCGCCAGGCGCACGAAGAGCGACTGCACCAAGAGCGTCTCGTTGGGGTTGCGGGGCAGCGCTTCGGCCGTCTCGGTGATGAGCCCCACTGCCTCGGTGGCACTGCGGACGTCCTGATCGCCCACGGCGATGGTGCCGCTCGATGCCCGCACGACGCGTCCGCGGTAGGCCCGCGCCAGCACGCCGAGCCCCGCCCGGAGGGCGTCGGTGCGGAAGCGGCGCTCCTCACGTTGATGTTGGTCCACGATCTCCTTGCGGCCGGGGAGCCCGCGTTCACCCATCTCCTTGGCCGCCGCGGTCAGCGACTCGAGCTCCCGGGCATGCGCGGCCCGTAGCGGTTCCACGGCGCGGTCGGCCGACTCCAGCACGCGCCGGGTCAGGCCGGCGGCGGTCATGCCCGCCGCGGTCAGCTCGTCGGGCACCGACGTCCAGAGCGCGACCCGCGCCGCCACGTCGGGGTCGTCGACCATGACGCGGGCCCGCTCGGGGTTGCCTCCGCTGCTGTCCGCCACCACCGCCGCCATCTCCGGCGCCACGCCCGACCCCGTCAGCCACTGCACCAGGTCGGCCCGCGGCACGGGCGGGAAGGCGACCTCGACGCAGCGGCTGGCCACCGTCACCAACTCGGGGACGACCTCGTCCGCCAGTAAGACGAAGACCGTGTCACCCGGCGGCTCCTCCAGCGTCTTCAGCAGCGCCGGCGCCCGCAACGCCGCCAGATGCACGTCCAGGACGACGATCACCTGGCGCGCCGCGTGCAGCGGTCGCCGCTGCGCCAACGACACGACCTGACGGAGGTCCGCGATGGAGACCGAGGCGCCACTGCGCCGGACGATGTGCAGGTCGGGATCGGTTCCGGCCAGGGCGGCCCGGCAGGTGTCGCACCGGCCGCACCCGCCCTCGGGGCACAGAAGCGCGGCGGCGAACCCGTAGGCAGCCGCCAGGCCGCCGTTGCCGGGCGGGCCGCGGAAGAGGTAGGCGTGCACGGGGTTGGCGGCCGCGGCGCGCAGCGCCGCCACCGCCGCGGCCTGGGAGACCACGCCGGCGAAGAGCTCGGGCACGGGCGGCACGTCCATTACCGGGCCGCGTTCACCGGCTCGGGGCCGGCGCGTCTCCCAGCCGATCGCGCACGGAGGCCACGATATGCGCCGTCAGCGCGCCGACCTCCGCCTCACCGTCGACCACGATCCAGCGTGCGGGGTCGGCCGCGGCCTGGGCCAGGAACCCCTCGCGCACCCGCGCGGCGAACGCGGGTCCGAGGCGCTCCAACCGATCGGAGCCGCCCCGTCCCGCAGCGGCCAGGCGGCCCGCCGCCACCTCGACGCTGACGTCGACCAGGACCGACACGTCGGCCGTCAGCCCGCCGGTGGCCCACCGGACCAGCCCCTCGAGTGCGGCAGGGTCGAGGCCCTGCCCGTAGCCCTGGTAGGCGATGGTCGACGCGGCGTAGCGATCGCTGACCACCCACTCGCCCGCGGCGAGAGCGGGCTCCAAGGTCCGGGCGACGTGCTCGGCCCGGTCGGCCGCCATCAGGAGGGCCTCGGCCCGTGGCGAGGGGGACGGTGCGTCGGGCGCCAGCAGCAGTTGCCGCAGCCGGGCCCCGACAGGCGTCGCCCCGGGCTCGAAGGTGAGGCGGGCGGCGAGCGCGTCGGCGAGCGCACGGGCCTGAGTCGACTTGCCACAGCCGTCAATGCCCTCGAGCGCGATCAGGCGACCACGGGCCGGCATCTCAGAACGGTTCGGTCGGCGCAGCCCTCATCGCGGCGGAGTCGGCCGGCTCCGACGTCGTCGCCATCTTCGCAGCGGACGCCTTCTTGGCCCCGGATGCCTTCTTCGCCGGGCGCTTCTTCGCCGTGGCCTTCTTCGCTGCGTCCCTCTTGGCGGTGGTCGTCTTCTTGGCCGGTGCCGCCTTCTTGGCCGCCTTCTTCTTGCGTGTCGAGGGACCGGCGGCCCGGCGCTCGGCCAGCAGCTCGGACGCCCGCTCGATGTCGATGGACTCGACGACGTCGCCCTTGCGCAGGCTGGCGTTGGTCGTGCCGTCGGTCACGTAGGGGCCGAAGCGCCCGTCCTTGACGACCAGGGGCAGGTTGGTGGTGGGGTCGGTCCCCAGCTCGCGCAGGGGTGCCGCCGACGCCCGCCCTCGGCGTTGCTTGGGCTGGGCGAACAGCGCCTGCGCCTCGGGGAGGGTGACGGTCAGCAGCTGCTCCTCGCTGCCCAGGCTGCGCGTGTCCGCGCCACGCTTGAGGTACGGGCCGAACCGCCCGTTGTGGGCGACGACGTCCTCGCCCGTCTCGGGATCCGTCCCGACGGTCCGCGGGATCCGCAGCAGCTCCAGCGCCTGCTCGAGCGTGAGCGTCGCCGGATCCATGGAGGAGAAGAGCGAGGCGGTTCGGGGCTTGTCTTCCCCCTCGACGACGTCGCCCACCTGGACGTAGGGCCCGAAGCGCCCCGCCTTGACCTGGACGTCGAGCCCGCTGGCGGGGTCGACCCCGAGCACGCGGTCGTTGGAGGGCGCGGCCAGGATCTCCTCCGCCCGCTCGATGGTCAGCTCGTCGGGAGCCATGTCGTCGGGGATGGAAGCCCGGTCCTCGCCCCGCTGCAGATAGGGCCCGTACCGGCCCACCCGGGCCACGATCGGCTCGCCATCGCTCCCGTTGCCGAGCGGGATGGAGTTGACCTCGCGGGCGTCGATCTCGCTCATGTGCGTCGCCACCGAGGTCTTGAGCCCGACCGACTCGACCTCATCGCCGTGCCCGTTGCCCCCACCCGGCTCCGACGTGCCGAAGTAGAACCGGGTCAGCCAGGGCAGGGCCTCTTCGCGCCCGGTGGCGATCTCGTCGAGGTCGTCCTCCATCGACGCCGTGAAGTTGTAGTCGACCAGTTCGCCGAAGTAGCGCTCGAGCAGGCCCACCACGGCGAAGGCGGTGAAGCTCGGCACGAGCGCCGTCCCCTTCTTCCACACGTAGCCGCGGTCGAGGATGGTGGCGATGACGCTCGCATAGGTGGACGGGCGCCCCACGCCGAGCTCCTCCATCGCCTTGACGAGCGAGGCCTCGGTGTAGCGGGCCGGAGGCTGCGTCGTGTGCGGGCCGGGCTCGAACGCGCTGCCCTCGACCACGTCGCCCACCGCCAGCGCCGGCAACACGACCTCGCGGTCGGCCAACTCGGCGTCCGGGTCGTCCTCGCCCTCGACGTAGGCGCGCAGGAATCCGGGGAACGCGATGACGCGACCGCTGGCGGAGAACTCGGCCTCCTGCCCCTGGGCCACGCCCTCGGGCACCTCGGCCGTCAGCCGGATCTGCGCACTCGTCCCGGTGGCGTCGTTCATCTGGGAGGCCACCGTGCGCTTCCAGATCAGCTCGTACAGGCGGAGCTCGTCCCCCGACAGCTCGCGGCCTGCCTGCTCGGGCGTCCGGAACGTCTCGCCCGAGGGGCGGATGGCCTCGTGGGCCTCCTGCGCGTTCTTCACCTTGCGCTCGTAGCGGCGCGGCGCGTCGGGCACGTAGGCATCGCCGTACATCTGCCGGGCCTGATTGCGGGCCGCGGTCAGCGCCTCGTCCGAGAGCGTTGTCGAGTCGGTGCGCATGTAGGTGATGAAGCCCTGCTCGTAGAGGCGCTGGGCCACCTGCATGGCGCGCTGCGCGCTGAAGCGGAGCTTGCGGCCCGCCTCCTGTTGCAGGGTCGAGGTCATGAACGGCGCCGCCGGCGAGCGGCGGAACGGCCGCTCCGTCACCGCGCTCACGGCGAAGGATCGGCCGGCCAGCGCGGCCGCCACCGAGGTCGCCTCCTCCTCGCCGAGCACCCGGACGTCGCTCTTGCCCGTCCGCTCCCCGTGCTCGTCGAAGTCCTTGCCGGTGGCCACGGTGGCCCCGCCCAATCCGACCAGCGCCGCCCCGAAGCCCGCGGGCGCTGCCGTGTTGGTGAATGTTCCGTCGACTCCCCACCAGGTGGCGGAGCGGAAGCGCATGCGGGCCCGCTCGCGCTCGACCACCATCCGGGTGGCGACGCTCTGAACCCGGCCGGCCGAGAGCCGCGGCATGACCTTGCGCCACAGCACGGGGGACACCTCGTAGCCGTAGAGGCGGTCGAGGATGCGCCGCGCCTCCTGCGCGTCGACCAGGCGCCGGTCGAGGTCGCGCCACTCGTCCACGGCGCGGGCGATGGCGGCCGGCGTGATCTCGTGGAAGACCATGCGCTTGACGGGCACCGTCGGCGACAGCACCTCGGAGAGGTGCCACGCGATGGACTCGCCCTCGCGGTCCTCGTCGGTGGCGAGATACAGCTCGTCCGCACCCTTGAGGAGCTTCTTGAGGTTGGCCACGACCGACTTCTTCGGCGAGGACACCACGTACAGCGGCTTGAAGCCGTTGTCGACGTCCACCCCGAGCCGGGCCCACGACTCTCCCTTGTACGCCGCCGGGACCTCATCGGCGCCGCGCGGCAGGTCGCGGATGTGGCCGACCGACGACTCCACGATGAAATCGGGTCCCAGCATGCCGCTGATGGTGCGCGCCTTGGCCGGCGACTCCACGATGACGAGCGCTTTACCCATGACACACCCCGCGGGGCAGCGATCGGAGAGATGAGGGGGTCGGCATGGTCACGTCAGAGTGAGGGTCCGCCACCCCACCTGTCAAGGGCACGGTTCCCCACCAGGGCGGCGGCAGAACGGTTCGCTATGCGCCTGAGCAGGTCAATCGACCGTGGCGACCGGCGCCGGTGCCGCCGCCGACGCCGGCGTCGAGTCGGCCGTGTCCTCGGCGTCCATCGCCTCGGACCCCCGCTTGGAGAAGGCGAGCGCCGCCAGCAGGATGACCAGGGAGACGCCGGCGATGGCCAGGCGGGCACCCGTGTCGTTCCGCAGTGCGATGACCGCGGGCAGGATGAGCAACGACACCAGGTTCATGACCTTGATCATCGGGTTCAGCGCGGGGCCGGCCGTGTCCTTGAACGGGTCGCCCACCGTGTCGCCGATGACGGCGGCCTTGTGGGCCTCCGATCCCTTGCCTCCTTCGTTGCCGTCCTCGATGTACTTCTTGGCGTTGTCCCAGGCCCCACCCGAGTTCGACAGCGTGTTGGCCAGCAACTGCCCGGTGAGGATGGTGCCGGCCAGGAACGCGCCGAGCGCGAAGTAATTGATGCCGAAGCCGACGATGACGGGGGACAGGATCGCCAGCAGCGCCGGCGTCGCCAGCTCACGCTGGGCCGCCGCGGTGCAGATGCTGATCACCCGGCCGTACTCGGGCTTCTCGGTGTAGTCCATGATGCCTGGGTGCTCGCGAAACTGGCGGCGCACCTCGAGGACGACGGTGCCCGCCGAGCGCCCCACGGCGCGGATGGCCAACGACGAGAAGAGGAAGCCGATCGACCCGCCGATCAGCAACCCGATGAAGGTCTTCGGGTTGGACACGTTGATCTGGGTGAAGGGCGACACCAGGAGCTGGTTGGCCCGGAGGTGCAGGTTCAGCTGGGAGTTGATCGTCTCGATGAAGGACGAGAAGAGCGCCACGGAGGCGATCACGGCCGAGCCGATGGCCACACCCTTGGTGATGGCCTTGGTCGTGTTGCCGACGGCGTCGAGGCTGACCATGACGCGCTCGGCCTCGCCGGTGAACTCGCCCGACATCTCGGCGATGCCGGCCGCGTTGTCCGACACCGGCCCGAAGCTGTCCTCCGAGACCACCATGCCGGCGGTGGCCAGGAGGCCGATGCCGATGAGGGCGATCAGGTAGAAGGTCAGCTCGATGTTGCCGTCACCCAGCCCGATGGCCACGCCGATGGCGATGGCGATGGCGATGATGGCCCACACCGACGACTCCAGGCCGATGGAGAACCCGGAGAGCACGGTGGTGGCCGGCCCGGTGCGGGCCGACGCCGCGATCTCCTTGACGGGACCGCGCTCGGTCGAGGTGAACTGCTCGGTGATCTGGCTCGCCACCAACGACAGGACGACCCCGGTCAGCACCGCGTAGAACACCTTGAGGTCGTGGACGTAGTACTGGGCCACCAGGAAGGCGCCCACGACGGTCAGCCCCGCCGCCAGCCAGAAGCCGCGGTTGATCGGGGACAGCGCGTTGCGGTCGCTCCTGCGGGCCCGGACCACCAGCACACCGATGACCGAGGCGAAGATCCCGATGGCCGGGACGATGAGCGGGAAAAGGACGGCGGGGGTCGGGTTCTTGTGGATGGAGGTGAAGGCCGAGTAGCCCAGGATGATGGACGAGATGATCGTGATCTCGTAGGACTCGAAGAGGTCGGCCGCCATGCCGGCGCAGTCGCCCACGTTGTCGCCCACGTTGTCGGCGATCGTGGCCGCGTTGCGCGGGTCGTCCTCGGGGATGCCGGCCTCGACCTTGCCCACCAGGTCGGCCCCCACGTCGGCCGCCTTGGTGAAGATGCCGCCGCCCACACGCATGAAGAGGGCGATCAGCGAGGCGCCGAAGGCGAAGCCGATGAGCACCGCCGTGGCCGAGTTCTGGAAGATGAGCACGATGGCGGTGGCCCCGACCAGCCCGAGTCCGACGCAGAGCATGCCGGTCACGGCGCCGGTGCGGAAGGCCACCCGCAGGGCCGCGGCCATACCGCCGCCCTTGGAGGCCGCCGCCGCCGTGCGGACGTTGCCCCGCACCGCGATGCTCATGCCGATGAAGCCCGTCAGGCCCGAGAACGCCGCGCCGAAGAGGAAGCAGATCACCCGGTAGAGGCCGTCCTGCTGGAAGGTCAGGGCGACGCCCCCGTCGGGCCTCACCACCTTGGTGGCGGTGAAGAAGATCAGGATGGCCAGCGGGATGATGATCATCACGATGGCCCGGAACTGGCGGGCCAGGAACGCCTGGGCCCCCTCCTGGATAGCCAAGGCGATCTCCTTCATCTTGGCCGTGCCCTGGTCGAAGGCGAGCACGTTGCGGGCGAGCAGCAGGCCGGCGACGATGCCGACGATGCCGGCGACCAGGCAGATGTAGAGCCAGGTCTTGTCCGTCCCGCCGAGGTGGAAGGGCTGGTAGCCGCCCTCGGCTGCGAGCAGTTTGATCATTCCCGGTGTGCCCTTTCTGTTCCTGTCCGTCTGGCGGGGAGGGGATGGAGGCGCCCTCCTCCGTGCGGTGCGGCCGCGCTCAGCACCATTTCCTTCGATGTCATCCCTGGCCGACGGAGCGCCGGCGAGGTCGCACCCGACGCCGGGCCGGGGGGCACGTTAGCGACTCGCGCCCGGCCGGGCAATTTGGCTTTGCCGCTACCGGCGGCGGCCGAGCCGGGAGGGCTCAGGGCTCCGCGGGATCGCTCGGGGCACCCTTGTGGACCCTTTCATGGTCATGGTCATGGTCATACCCTCGACACGACGGCCCAAGGTTCGTCGATGGGTTCATTGGGGCTCGACCGTCGGCTCGGAGGTGGCCTGTACCAGCTCGTACGAGGGATTGAGTATGGCTTGCCGCCGGGCCCAGTCGCCGACCATGCCCTCGACGACGAGGCGCGCACCAGGCTCGATACCCGCGATTTGGCGCCGACCCTGGAACACCAACAGAATTTTGCCAGTGCCGTCGGCCAGGACGCACTCGAGGTTCGCGGTGCCAGCCCGGGGCTGGGTCCGCACCGAGTTGACCCGGCCTGCGATCCGGACGCGCTGACGCCACTCCACCCTGCCGATGGGCGTGGTCTCCCCGGCATGGCTCCCGAAGGCCGCCCTTTCGAAGGAAGACTCCGCTGCTTGTCGGTCCGCGACCCGTCGTGCCGCCTTCTCGAGCGAGCGATCGGAACGGGCCCCCGCCGCGGCGCGAGTCAGCTCCTCGTTGGTCGTCGCACCATCAGGCGCGCGCCGCTTCGAGAACCAGCCGCCCGTGAGTTGATAGGGCACCACCGTGGCGTTGACGTGGTGGAGTTGCGCAACCGCAGCGGCAATACGGTCGGCCGTGCCGTCGTGGAGCAGGCGATGCCAACCAGTGGCGAATCCGCGTCGAGGGAGCAGGATGGTCAGCTCGGTCTCCTGGTCAGCCACTGCCTCGGCTGCAAGCTCGAGAACGGCCCGGCCGAGCCGCCGGTCTTCGCATTCCACGACGTCGAGTGGCAGTCGAGCGAGCCCAAGCCGGCTCCACTCGGCCACGAGCTCCGCCGAGACCCGGCTGTCCAACGTGAAGTGCACCGCACGCAACTCGTCAGCGTTGAACGTCCGGGCGTACTGCAGGGCGCGCGCCGTCGCCATGTCCAAGCGATCGACCAGGACCACGACGATGTGCCGATTGAGCACCCGCGCCGCCGCTGCTTCGGCTGCACCCTCTTCGAGTTGGTGCTCCTCGTCCGCGTACTGGCGGTGCAACCGCAGGAGAACCACTACCCCCAGCGGGAGGATGATCAGGATCACCCAGGCCCCTTCGCTGAACTTGGCCACCGCGATGATCAACAACACGATAAAGGAGAGCACCGAGGCGGTGCCATTGATGGCCAGCCTCCGTCTCCAATGGTCCTCCCGGTGCGTCAGGTGGTACTTCGCCATCCCCGCCCCGGCCATGGTGAATCCGGTGAACACGCCGATCGCGTAGAGCGGAATAAGTTTGTCCACTCGGGCCCGTGTGATGAGGAGCAGGAGGACGGACACAACCGTGAGCACGATGATTCCGGTCGAGAACACCAGACGGTGGCCTCGCTTCGTCAACTGGCGAGGCAAGTAGGAGTCCTCGGCCGCGAAGCTGGCGAGGAACGGAAACCCCGTGAAGCTCGTGTTGGCCGCCAAAATGAGGATCAAGGTCGTCCCGATCTGCAGCATGGCATACAACACCCCGCCGAGCCCCTGGCTTCCATAGACGTACTTGGCAACCTGGGAGATCACCGTCGGGGTGCCGGACACGTAAGGCACGGGGTGCGTGATCGAAGCCAGCACAGAGACACCGAGGACGAGAGATCCGAGGATCGTGGCCATCAAGATCATGGTGATCCGGGCGTTGCGGGACTCCGGCTTACGGAAGATGCTCACGCCGTTCGAAATAGCCTCGGTTCCGGTCAGGGCCGAGCCGCCCGAGGCAAAGGCCTTCATCACCACGAATACGGTGGCTCCGTAGAGAAGACCGCTTCCCGCCGTCCCGATGGGGACCGAGCCCGGGTGCCCGATGATCGGATGGGCATGCAAGGACCCGGTTGCGGTCTTGAAGAGCCCACAGGCAATGAGGAGCACCATGTTGGCGATGAAGAAGTAGGTGGGGACCGCGAACGTGCGGCCGGCTTCACGAATACCTCGCAGATTCCCGTACGCAAGAAGAATGACCAGGCCTATGGCGATCCAGGTCGTGTAGGGAGTAAGGCTCGGGATGACGGAAGTAACGGCGGCCACGCCGGCTGCCACCGAGACGGCCACCGTCAACGTGTAGTCGATGAGCAATGACATGGCGGCCACCTGGGCCACATTGAGGCCAAAGTTCTCGCGGGCCACTACGTAGGCTCCTCCGGCCTTCGTGTACACCTTGACCACCTCGAGGTAGGAGAGGGTCACGAAGAGAAGGACGAAGATCACCGCGATGCTGATGGGGATGACCAAGGAGAATGCCGCAATGCCGATAATGGGGATCAGGGGAATGAGCATCTGCTCGGTGGCATACGCCGACGACGAGATGACGTCGGAGGACAAGACCGCCAGGGCGGTCGGTTTGCCCAACCGCTCGGTGGACTGTCGCTCGGTGGCGATGGGAGGCCCGAGCAACCGGTTCTTGATGCGGTAGCGGAGGGTCTCGGGAAGATCGAGCTGGGCCAGTGTGGAAGCCGCGGGCTTCAAGCGCGCTCCCGGGGCGGATTTCAGCGATGTCGTCGGAGTGCTCGTCCCCGTCCTGGGTGATTCCACCGAATCGTCACCTCTTGCTCCCCCTTCCTTCATGCGCTCAGTCAATCATGGGCCGTGGTCAACCCCAGAGTTCGACCGGCCATCATTCCCCAGCGGGACCGAGGGCCGGGAGGTGGGCATGGGTCCGGAACGGCTCAACTTTGCAAGACCCGACGCGGCGTGTTGCACTGTGGCGTGCATGTCATCGTCGTCGGGTGTGGCCGCGTGGGTTCGGGCCTCGCCATCTCCTTGAGCGCCGAGGGCCATTCGGTGGCCATCCTGGACAAATCGGCCAAGGCCTTCCGCCGCCTCAAGGAGTGGGACGGCCCCTGCATCGTGGGGTCGGGCTTCGACCGGGACGACCTCGAGAAGGCGGGCGCGCTCGAGGCGGACGCGCTGGCCGCCGTGACCAGCGGGGACAACACGAACATCCTGACCGTCCGCATCGCCCGGGAGAACTACAAGATCCCCAACGTGGTGGCCCGCATCTACGACCCCCGGCGGGCCGAGATCTACCAGCGGCTGGGGATCCCCACCGTGGCCACCGTCACGTGGACCATCGACCAGGTGCGGCGGCGGCTGCTGCCCGACGAGGACGTCGGCGACTGGTCCGACCCCACCGGGCGGCTCACCCTGATCGAACGCTCGCTCCCCGACGCCTGGGCCGGCCGGCACGTTGGCCGACATCGAGCAACGCGGCCGCCTCAGCCTGATCTCGGTGACCCGCGCCGGCGTGCCTCGGCTCGATGCCCGTGATCTGGTCGGCCAGGAGGGCGACGTACTGCACCTTGCGGTGCTCGACGACGCCCTGCGCCAGTTCGACGAGACACTGGCCCGCAGTAAGGAGACTAGCCCGGACGGTGGCAAGTGAAGGTCGCCATCGCCGGCGCGGGGAGCGTTGGCACCGCCATCGCATCCGACCTGCACGCCAACGGCCACGAGGTGCTCCTCTTCGAGCAGGACCCCGAGCTGGTGGAGCGGCTGCGGCCCACGCTCGACATCACGTGGGTGGCGGCGGACGCCTGCGAGGTCTCCTCGCTCGATCGGGCCGGGCTGGCCACCGTCGACGTCGTCGTGGCGGCCACCGGCGACGACGAGGACAACCTCGTGATCTCGCTGCTGGCCAAGCAGGAGTTCGCCGTCCCCCGGGTCGTCGCCCGGGTCAACCATCCCAAGAACCAGTGGCTCTTCAACGAGAGCTGGGGGGTCGACGTCTCGGTGTCGACGCCCCAGCTGCTGACCGCCCTCGTCGAGGAGGCGGTCTCGGTCGGCTCGCTGGTCCGGCTGCTGCAGTTCAAGGGCGGCGTGGCCCACCTGGTCGAGATCACCCTGGCCGAGGACTCGCCGGCCAACGACACGGCCATCGCCGACCTGGCCTTCCCGCGCGATGCCGTCGTCGTCGCCGTGGTGAGGGCCGACCGCCTCGTCGTCCCCCGGGGCGACACGACCCTGCTGTCCGGCGACGAAGTCCTCGTCCTGGTGACGGCGGAAGCCGAGGACGCCGTGCACGCGCTGTTCATCGCGGGCCAGGGGGCGTAGCCGCAACCAGCCGGCAACCCCCGCGACATCCCTGTTCAAGGGCACCGAACGTTCGCGGGCTCGTCCTCTAATTAATTGTCACGATCGCTCAAGCCGGGACCCAAGTCGCCCGTACCATGAAGGTATGGAGGCGGCCTTCTTCGATCTCGACAAGACGGTCATCGACCGCGCCTCCATCGCCGCGTTCGGGCGGCCTTTCCTCAAGGGCGGGCTCATCAACCGCCGGACGGTGGCGCGGGCCGCCATCTCGCAGCTCATCTACCTCTACTTCGGCGCCGACGAGGAGCGTCTGGTCCGTGTGCGCGAATCCATGCTGGCCGTGACCAGGGGCTGGGACCGGGCGCAGGTGCGCCAGATCGTGCGCGAGACGATGCTCCAGACGATGGAGCCGATCATGTACGCCGAGGCGCTCGAGCTCATGGAGCTGCACCGGGCCGCCGGCCACCGCGTCTACCTGGTGTCGGCGTCGCCCGAGGAGATCGTGCTGCCCCTCGCCGACCTGCTCGGCGTGGACGGGGCGATCTGCTCGCGGGGCGAGGTCGACGAGCGGGGGTGCTACACCGGCCGCATGGCGTTCTACGCCTACGGCGAGTCCAAGGCGACGGCCATGCGCGAGCTGGCGGAGCGCACCGGTCTCGACCTGGCCGCCAGCAGCGCCTACTCGGACTCGGGCACCGATCTCCCGATGCTCGAGGCGGTGGGGCGGCCGGTGGCGGTGAACCCCGACCGGGCCCTGGCCAAGGTGGCGCGCGAGCGCGGCTGGGAGGTGCGCAACTTCATCAAACCGATCCGACTGCGCGACCGGGTGGGGCGCACCACGCCGGTGGTGACGACGAGCCTGGCGGTCGCCGGCGCCGCCCTCATCTTGTGGCGGCGCGGCCTCCGGGGCCGGCACGCCGCGGCAAGGCTGGCCGGGCGCGCCGTCGTAGGACGACGCTCTGGGTGTCTAGGTCTCGCGCAGGCGGCGGGCGGCGATGACGCCGATGGCGACCAGGACGGCGAGAATGAGCAGCTTCTTCATGGCGGAGGAGCCTAGGCGCCGTCTAGACGGTGAGCAGATCGCGCGCACCGGTGTCCGAGGAGGGGTGGCGCAGCTTGGACATGGCCCGGGCCTCGATCTGGCGGATGCGCTCCCGGGTCAGGTTGAAGTGCTCTCCGACCTCCTCGAGCGTGCGGGGCTCACCCCGGTCCAGCCCGAAGCGCAGGCGCAGGATCTCGCGCTCACGCTCGTCGAGCGGCGAGAGGAGCCGGCCGATCTCGTCGGGCAGCAGCGACACGGCGGCCACCTCGAAGGGCGACTCGGCGGAGCGGTCCTCGACGACGTCGCCCAGCTCGGCGTCCCCGTCCTCGCGCAACGGCTCGGACAGCGACAGGGGCTCGGCCCGGAAGCGCAGCGCCTCGACGAGCTTGTCCTCGGGCATCTCGACCTCGATGCCCAGCTCGGCCAGCGTGGCCGGGCGGCCCAGCTTGAGCTCCAGGCGGGCCTGCGCCTTCTGCACGCGGGCCAGGGTGTCGCCGGCATGGACCGGCAGGCGGATGGTGCGCCCCGTGTTGGCGATGCCACGGGTGATGGCCTGGCGGATCCACCAGGTGGCGTACGTGGAGAACTTGAAGCCCTTGCGCCAGTCGAACTTCTCGACGGCGTGCATGAGGCCGAGGTTGCCCTCCTGGATCAGGTCCAGGAGCGGCAGACCGGAGGCCTGGTACTTCTTGGCGATCGAGACGACGAGGCGCAGGTTCGACTGCACGAAGGTCTGCTGGGCCTGCTCACCCTCCATGACGGCCCGGCGCAGCTCACGCTTCTTCGCCGTGGTCAGCCCCTTGGGCGCCTTGGCGACGTCGGCCTCGGCGTCGCGCCCGGCCTCGATGGCCTGCGCCAACCGGACCTCGTCGTCCTTGGTCAGCAGCGGGTACTGACCGATGTCTGTGAGGTAGAGCCGGACGAGATCCTCGTCGTCACGCTCAATTCGTTCCTTGGCCAAAATCTTCGCCAAACCTTCCGTCCCATGACCTCGGCAGGGGAACCTGGCCGGGCTGTCGCGCTCGTCGAAACGCAGCCGACGACCGTTTCGGGCGTACGGCGGGCTGCTCACACAGTGTAATGGCGCTGTCAAGATGCGATGTCCAGCAGGGAAAATGCGGGTCTCGCTCAACGCCCGTTCGAACTGGGCGCCGAGCGCAGCGTCCCTCGTCACCGACCCGGGCGGATCCCTCCAGCAGGGCATCACCACGGCGGATCTCGCCGGCCACGTCCCGGTGGGCTCCCGCCAGGACCTCCAGGACGGGGGCCTCGCTGACCGACGACGCGGTCCGGAGATGGGCTCCATAGACAGCCTGCACGCCGGGGAGCACCGACCCCGACCAACGCCGCCACGCCGACTCGGGAATCCGGTCCGGCGCCGAGGGCGTCGAGCGCTCCCGCCATGGGTCCTGTGGGTGCAGTCACCAGGGCGGCCCGATCCACGTGCGCCCGGACGGGCAGCCGCTCGGCCCAACGGACGGCCAGCTCCCCGTGACGCCGCGACACCTCCGCGCACCAGACCCGCAGCGCCGGGTCGAGGGGAGCTCCGCCGGCGTGGCCCGGCGCGGTCGCCCAGACCCCGCCGAGCTCGAAGATCCGGTTCTCGAGCCAGCTGTAGGCGCCGACCAGCGCCGCCAGCTCGTCGATGCCGCGCCATGACCCGGTGACGACGTCCACCTCAGCCACCGCCGGATTCCTCGCGGGCCGAGGAGCGGTAGCGGTTCGTGATGGGCATGCGCCGGTCCTTGCCGAAGGCCTTGGTCGTGATGCGCACGCCGGGCGGCATCTGGCGCCGCTTGTACTCGGCGCCGTCGACCAACCGCACCACCTGATCGACGACCGCGGGATCGAACCCGTCGGCCACCAGGTCGGCCGCGGTGCGGTCGCCCTCGACGTAGCCCTGGAGCACCGGGTCGAGCTCCTCGTAGGGCGGGAGCGACTGGTCGTCCCGCTGATCGGGACGCAGCTCGGCGGAGGGCGGCTTGTCGAGCACGCTGTCGGGAATAGGGCCGGGCAGGCCCTCGAGCACCGCCTGCGTGTTGCGGTAGCGGCACAGTTCGTACACGAGCGTCTTCGGCACGTCCTTGATCACGGCGAAGCCGCCCGCCGAGTCGCCGTAGAGCGTCGAGTAGCCCGTCGCCATCTCGCTCTTGTTGCCCGTCGTGAGGACGATCCACCCCTTGGCGTTGGACACCGCCATCAGGAGCACGCCCCGCAGGCGCGACTGCAGGTTCTCGTCGGTCAAACCGAAGGGCTCGCGTCCGAGCACCGGCGCCAGCATGGAGGCGAACGCCACGTGCGCCTCCTCGATCGGGACCGTCTTGAGGTCGATGCCCAGACGCTGCGGCCAATACCACGGCGTCGTCACGGGAGCCGCCGCTCGAATAGCGCGACGGCATGGAGATGCCGTGCACGCGCGACGGGCCGAGCGCGTCGACCGCGATAGTGGCCACCAGCGACGAGTCGATCCCGCCCGAGAGGCCGATCACCGCCTCGCTGAAACCGTTCTTGCCGAGGTAGTCCCGGGTGCCGAGGACGAGCGCGGCGTACACCTCGGCGTGGTCGCGCAACGCGGCGCGGGGCGTGGTCGGCGCCAACGGGGGGCGATCGGCCCGGCCCGGCTCGGTCACGGCGATCCGCGGCAACAGCTCGCTCACGGCACGTGGCGGGTGGGACCCGATCGGGAGATCCACGACGACGAGGTCCTCGGCGAACTGCCGGCCCGATCCGACCAGCGTGCCGTCGGCCGACACAATGAGGGAGTCGCCGTCGAAGACGAGCTCGTCCTGCCCCCCCACCTGGTTCACGTAGGCGATGGCGCAACCGGCCTCGGCCACCCGGCCCGAGAGCATGGCCAGGCGGTCGGAACGCCGGCCCCGGTTGTACGGCGACGCGTTGAGGTTCACCACGACGTCGGCCCCCGCCCGCCCTTCGCCTGCGCGACGGGACCGTCGTCGAACCAGATGTCCTCGCAGATGGAGACACCCACCCAGGCTCCCGCCACGCCGAAGAGCGGCGGCGGCTCGTCGCCCGGGACGAACCACCGCTGCTCGTCGAAGACGCCGTAGTTGGGCAGGAAGCGCTTGCGGTACACGCCGACGACGCGGCCGCCGGCGCACACCGCGGCGGCATTGGCCAGCCCGACCCCGCCCGGGGCGGCGCCGACGAACCCGACCACCACGGCGCACTTCCGGGTGGCGGCGGCGACCTTCTCGAGCGCCGTCACGTTGTCGGCCACGAAGCCCGGCTTGAGGAGGAGGTCCTCGGGCGGGTAGCCCGGAAGGGCCAGTTCGGGCACGACGCAGATGTCCGCCCCGGCCGCCTCGGCGGCGGCCAGCGCGGCAAGGATCCGCTCCACGTTGCCCGCCAGGTCGCCCACGACGGTGTTGAGCTGCGCGGCGGCGAGACGCAGGTGCGGCATCGACCCAGATTACCGGTGGCCCCGCGCTCCCCCGATGGGGCCCGTAGGGCGGGGCGCCCCCCTCCCCGAAAGGAGCGGGGTCACCGGGCATGCGAAGCTGGTGTGGTGCAAAGCCGGCGGGACTATGTGCTCCGAACCGTGGAGGAGCGGGGCATCCGCTTCGTCCAGCTGTGGTTCACCGACGTGCTCGGGACCCCCAAAGGGTTCAACATCACCTCGGCCGAGCTGGAGAACGCGCTCGACGGGGGGATGACCTTCGACGGCTCGGCCATCGACGGGTTCAGCCGGGTCCAGGAGGCCGACGTCCTGGCCCGTCCGGACCCCACGACGTTTCAGCTGCTGCCCGTGGCACCACGACGACGCGCAGGTGGCCCGCGTCTTCTGCGACATCGCCAACCTCGACGGTACGCCCTTCGAGGGTGACCCCCGGCACGCGCTGCACCGGACGCTGGAGCGGGCCAGCGCCGCCGGCTTCACCTTCTTCGCCTCGCCCGAGGTCGAGTTCTTCTACTTCGCCGACGCCGACCCCGAGCGGGGCCCGATCACCCTCGACGCCGGGTCCTACTTCGACCTGTCGGTGGCCGACCTCACGAGCGACCTGCGCCGGCGCTCGGTCCTCATGCTCGAGGAGATGGGCATCCCCGTCGAGCACACCCAACACGAGGACGCGCGCAGCCAGCACGAGATCGACCTGCGATACACCGACGCCCTCACCATGGCCGACACGGTCATGACGACGCGCATGGTGATCAAGGAGATGGCGCGCCAGGAAGGCGTCTTCGCCTCCTTCATGCCCAAGCCGCTGGCGGGCGTGCAGGGCTCGGGCATGCACACGCACATCTCGCTCTGGGAGGGCGAGCGGAACGCGTTCGCCGACGAGAACGACCGCTACGGGCTCTCCGAGGTGGCGCGCCGCTTCATCGCCGGGCTGCTGCACCACGCCCGCGAGATCACCGCCGTGAGCAACCAGTGGGTCAACTCCTACAAGCGGCTCATCGGCGGCTACGAGGCGCCGGTCCACGTCAGCTGGGCCCGCAACAACCGCTCGGCGCTGGTCCGGGTGCCCGTCGTCAAGATGGGAAAGGCCGAATCGACCCGGCTGGAGTACCGGGCGCCCGACAGCGCCTGCAACCCCTACCTCACCTTCGCGGTGATCCTCGCCGCGGGGCTCCGCGGCCTGGAGGAGGACTACCCGCTGCCCCCCGAGGCCGACGACAACCTGTTCACCCTGACGCCCAAGGAGCTGGCCAAGAAGGGGATCGAGCAGCTGCCCTCGAGCCTGCACGACGCCGTCAACGAGATGGAGGGCTCCGAACTGCTGGCCGACACGCTCGGCGACCACGTCTTCGAGTGGTTCATCCGCAACAAGCGAGCGGAGTGGGACGCCTACCAGACCCAGGTGACCCAGTTCGAGCTGGATCGCTACCTCCCCCTCCTCTGAGGCCGACGGAACGATGGATCCCCTCCTCTGCTTCCCCGCCGACCTGCCCGCCGAGGCGACGCTCGCGCTCCAGAGCGCCGGGCTCGGGCACCAGTGCGTGGCGGGACCCGACGAGCTGGCGGCGCCCGGGCCCGGACGGCCGCGCCACGGGTTACTCCGGCGCGCTCGTCGTGGCGGGCGACGACATGTCCGCCGCCGTGGCCTTCTGCCGCCATCTCCGCCTGCGCGAGGTGCCCATGACCCCGCTCCTCCTCGCCATCGGGGCCGACCAGGTGGGCGACCTCATGCTGCGCGACGACCTCTACGACGACTTCTGCGTCCTGCCGGCCCGGCCCGAGGAGCTGGTGGCGCGCCTGCAGCACCTCTTCTGGCGCGCCGGGCAGAGCATGCGGCCCGACCTCATCGAGTACGGGCCCCTGATGCTCAACCTCGAGACGTACCAGGCCGCGGTGGCGGGCCGGGTCCTCGACCTGACCTACATGGAGTACGAGCTCCTGCGCTTCCTGGCCGGCCACCCGGCCAAGGTCTTCACCCGCGAGACCCTGCTCAGCCGGGTGTGGGGCTACGAGTACTACGGCGGCGCCCGGACGGTCGACGTCCACATCCGGCGCCTGCGGGCCAAGCTCGGCGAGGAGCACGCCCACCTGATCCAGACCGTCCGCTCGGTCGGCTACCGCTTCGGGCAGGTCGCCTGGCACCCCGGCCTGGCCCAGCGCAACGGCGCCTCGGGTCCGCCGGCGACGCCCACGGCCGCCCCGTCCGCACCGTCCGCTCAGACCACCGGCGCGTAGGCCCAGGCCTCGACCTCGATCCGGGCTCCGATCGGGAGCGCCGCCACCGCGACGGCCGAGCGCGTCGGCCGGTTCTCGGTGAAGTACTCGACCCAGACCTCGTTGACGGCGGCGAATTCCGACATGTCGAGCGAGGAAGACCGTCGTCTTGACGACGTCGGACAGCCTCGCTCCCTCGACTGCGAGCACGTCCGCCACGTTCTGGAGCACCTGGTGCAACTCGGCCACGGTCCCGCCCTCGACCAGACGCGCCGCACCGCTGCCGTCGGTGGCCAGGCCGACCTGACCCGACGTGATGACCCAGTCGCCGACACGGCGAACCGGGGAATAGGGACCGACGGCAGGACTCATGCGCGCTCCTCTCAGCACCGCGATGGTGCCACGTCACTCGAGGGCGCACGCACGGCGTCGCGCCGCGTCGGCCAGCGCCCGGGCAGCCCCTCGGCGATCCAGGCCGCAGCCAGGGTGGCGACGAACACCGCATCGGAGCCGTTGACGGGCCAGCCGTCCTCGTCGTGGAGCCGCACCGTGACATCGGGCATGTCACGCGCCGACAGGATGCCGAAGGAACGGATGGTCAGGTCGACCGGCTCACCGGCCGCGTCGAGGGCGATGCCCTCGCTCCACACCATGCCGAGCGCCTGATGCACCGCACCGAGCGCGTAGGAGCGCAGCGTCACCGGACACAGGATCTCGCCGGCCCAGACGTCGACCTCCATGCGGCCCCGCGTGCCATCGCCGAGCTCAGCTCGACGCGGGCACTGCCCGCACCGGGCACGGCGACGTGCGCGGCGCCCGGGCCCGCCGGGGCGACGCCCGGGGCGTCCAGCGCGGCACGCGCCGCCAGCACCTCGGCCCAGCCCGCGCCGCGCAGGTCGGGCGACACGGGCGGGCCGGTGACGTCGACCTCGTCGACCTCCACGCCGGGGCAGCGCGCCCGCACCCGGGCCGCCAGCGGCGCCAGGTCGACCGCGCCCGCCGTGCGGCCGATGCGCACGACGCCGGTACCGTCGGCGCGCAGCGCCACGGCCAGAGGCGGGCGCTTGGGCCCGCGCCGCACCACGTCCTCCCGCCGCCACAGGACGCGGACGGCATCCCCGGTCGCCTCCGCCAGCTCATGGGCGCGGGCGGGCACCGGGCTCCGACGCTTCCCGCCGAACGCACCGCCGTTGGCCAGCGTCGACGCGGGAGTCCTGGCCGGGGCGGCACCAGCTGGCGTCCGGCTCGACGTAGGCCGGCTCGACCCAGGTGGTCTGCAGCGTGAGGGCCCAGTCGCCCTCGGGCACCTCGACCGGGTGCGACAGGGGCACCGTGCTGTTGCGACCCTGGACCCTTCCGCTCCCGGCCCGGGCGGCGCGGAGGGACGGGGCGAGCGGCGCATCGTCCCCGAGCTGGACCAGCGCGCCGGGCGGCGCCGAGTCGTCGGCGAAGCCGCCCCCGCCGAGGACCACGTCGGGCCCCGACGTCTGGAAAGCCGGCCCCTCGACCTGGGCCCGCCACGCGGCCAGCACCGGATTCCGTGGATCGGCCGGCGAACGGGCCCGGCGCGCCGTCGACGCCCAGCGCGCTGCACGCGGCCTCGACGATGGACTGCCAACCCGTGCACCGGCACAGATGGGCGCGCAAGGCGGCCTCGATGCTGCGGCGCGTCGGTGGCCGCCCCGCGCCCGCCGCTTCGAGCGCAGCGAGCCGGAGCACGATGCCGGGCGTGCAGAAGCCGCACTGGCTGGCCCCGTGCTGGACGAAGGCCGCGGCCCAGCGGTCGCGCAACACCGACGGCGCTCCCTCGAGGGTGGTGACGTGGCGGCCCGCGACGCGGCGGACGGGCGTCACGCAGGCGACACGGGGTGCGCCGTCGACCCACACCGTGCAGCAGCCGCACTGGCCCTGCGGGCTGCAGCCGTCCTTGACGGAGCGGCAGCCGAGCTCGTCGCGCAGCGCGTCCAGGAGGCTGATCCCGTCGGCCACGGCGACTGCGTCCCCGTTGAGCACGAAGGAGACGGACATGGGCGCGAGCGCGCCAGCGCCGGGAGGCTGCTCGGGGGTGGGCGCGGTTCCGCTCAGGGAGCGAGAGGCCCGGAGCTCAGCTGAAGGAGGAGCCGCAGCCGCAAGTGCGGGTGGCGTTGGGGTTGATGATGTTGAAGCCGGCGCCCTGCAGGCCGTCGCTGTACTCGAGAGTCGAGCCGGTCAGCAGCTCGGCGCTCGCCGAGTCCACGACCACCTTGACGGCGCCGAACTCGCGCACCACGTCGTCGGGCATGACCTCGGTGTCGAAGAACATCTCGTAGCTGTAGCCCGAGCAACCGCCAGGCTTGACGGCGACCCGCAGCGCGAGGGCCTCGCCCTCTTCCTGGGCCAGCAGCTCCGCCACCTTGGCCGCGGCATCGTCACTGAGTGTCACCGGTGCCGGCTTCTTCCCGATGTTGACGGAAGTGGACATCGTCGTCACTGGATCCTCCTCGTTGCGCCGCACGCCTGGCGACCCACCATCCGAGGTGCACCGTGCACCACGGACGTGGTCCCATGTTATCCGTGCCGGGCGGGGGCCAGCACCCCGGTCGGGAAGGGTCGGAATTCCCCGTCACGCAGGTACAATCATCGGCGATGAGCCCTCCCGCCGGATCGACGCCGTCGCCCGCGGAGCCGCCGCGGGCGACCCGCGAGGAGGAGATCCGCGACTGCCTGCGGGCCGTCGTCGACCCCGAGCTGGGCGACACGATCGTCGACCTCGGCATGGTCCGGGGCATCAGCGTCGAGGGCGGCAACGTCGTCGTCGACGTGGCCCTGACCATCGCCTCTTGCCCGTTGCGCAGCCAGATCGAGCGCGACGTGGTGAACCACGTGCGCTCCCTGGACTGGGTGCGCTCGGTCGACGTGCAGGTGGCGGCGATGGACGCGGACGAGCGCGCTGCCGTGATGGCGCGGGCCCGCTGGAAGGCCCGCGAGACGCGCCGGAGACGGCGATCGCCGCCTCGACCCGGGTGCTGGCCATCGCGTCGGGCAAGGGCGGGGTCGGCAAGTCGTCCGTCACGGTCAACCTGGCCGTGGCGCTGGCCTCCCGCGGCCTGGTGGTCGGGATCCTCGACGCGGACATCTGGGGCTTCTCGGTGCCCCGCCTGCTGGGCATGGAGGGCGAGGTCGAGGCCCGGGCGGGGAAGATGGTCCCGCTCGAGCGCTCCGATCGGATCGGGCACGGTGCGGGTCCTCTCCATGGGGTTCCTGGCCGACGAGGAGCAGGCGATCATGTGGCGCGGGCTCGTCCTGACCCGGGCGGTGCAGCAGTTCCTCCAGGACGCCCACTGGGGTGATCTCGACTACCTGCTCATCGACCTCCCGCCGGGCACCGGCGACGTCCAGATGGGGCTGGCCCGACTCCTGCCGCGCACCGAGCTCCTCGTGGTGACGACGCCCCCCGTGGCGGCCCAGAAGGTGGCGGCCCGGCGCGGCCGACATGGCGCGCCGGGGCTACCTGCGCGTGGCCGGAGTGATCGAGAACATGAGCGACTTCACCTGCGAGCACGGGACCACCTACTCCCTCTTCGGGTCCGGCGGCGGGAAACGCCTGGCCCAAAGCCTCGGCGTGCCGCTGATCGGCTCCATCCCACTCCACCCGGACCTGGCCGCCGGCGGGGACGCCGGCGTGCCCGTCGCCATGGCGGGGGCGCGGCGAGCTGGGTGCCGTCTTCACGGAGATCGCCCGGGTGGTCGCCGAGGACGTGGCGCCGATCGTCGACGTGCAGGGGTGCTCGGCCCGACTGATGGAACGGGTCGAGGCGGCCGTGACCCAGGGGGACGCCGGCGCGGACTGACGCCGGGCCCGGGCCCGCCGACGCTCCGGTGCGCCGTTCAGGCGGCCACCCAGCGGGTCTCGATGGTGTCCTCCCCCGGCGCCGTGCCGGCGGCCCCCGCTCTTCCCTCTTGGCCGAGCGCCCGGAGGTGGGCCCACAGCGAGAAGCGGGCCACCGGGAGCTGGCGCTCGGTCACGTCGCCGTAGACCACGGGCAGCAGCTCGTCGACCGTCCCGTCGCCCCTCCGGGAAAGGGCGGCGGCAATGGTCTCGTGGCGCCCCAGACGGTGCGCCACCAGGGCGTCGACGACCTCGGGCACGTGGTCCATGAGCCGACCGTGACCCGGCGCCAGCCGGCGGATGGGCGGGCACCGCGTCACGCAGGCGGGCCAGACTGGCCAGGTACTGGTGCAGGTCCCCGTCGGGCGGGCGGATCACCACGGTCGAGCCGTGCATGACGTGGTCGCCGGTGAGCAGGAGGGCGTGTTCCTCGACGAGCCAACACAGGTGGTCGGAGGCGTGGCCCGGCGTGTGGACCGCACGCAGCGTCAGGCGCTCGGAGGCCCGGTCGGCGGCGCAGGTGAGGGCCCAACCTTCGCCGGCACGCTCGTCGGGCGCGAAGCCCTCGGCCGGGCCGTAAGCCGACGACCCGGGCGCCGGTGGCCGCGGCGAGCGCCGCCGCGCCGGGCGCGTGGTCGATGTGGGTGTGGGTGACGAGGATGGTGCGGACGGGGCCGAGAGGAGCCGCCGCCCTCACGATCGAGGCCGTGTGCGCCTCATCGGCGGGGCCGGGGTCCACCACGACCGGCTCGGCCCGCCCGACCAGATAGGTGTTCGTGCCCGGCCCGGTCATCAGACCGGGGTTGGGGGCGGTCAGGCGCAGGACGCCGGGGGCCACCTCGTCGACCCGGCCCGGCTCCGGGACGGGGCCGAGACCGAAGTCCGGCACCGCCGGGATCACGGTTCGCCGCGTGGTCCGGCGGGGCGGGGCCCGGGCGCGGTGTCGGGGCCTTCCTCGTTGGCCCGCATGGAGACCTCGCGCACCGCCTCGTTGAAGTCCCCGCGCGCGACACCCGTCGGCGGGATCGGGCACCGCCCCGCGCTCGTAGCCGGGGTCGCCGGGGAGCACGATACGCATCCCGTTGCCGTCGGGCACCACCCGCGGCTCGATGGCGGGGACAGCGCTCGACGCCCGCTGCGCGCGGCCGCCAGCAGCGCCGTGCTGGTCTCGAAGCGGCCGATGACCTGGAGGTTGCGGATGGTCGGGAAGATGATCTCGATCTCGCCGGCACGGTGACGGGCCGAGCGCGTCCTGCGGCGAGATCCACACCTCGGCGATGGTCTCCCCGGCGTCGTGCGCGGCGATCTGGCCCGGGGGTGCCGCGGCCACGAAGAACCGCGTGTCGTAGCGGCGGGGGGCGCCGCCGCGGGGTGATCCAATGGGCGAAGTAGTGGATGTCGCCCACCGTGAGCCGCAGGCCCTCGTCGCGGCACAGGTCGAGGAAGCGCCGGGTCCCGGCGTTGACGGCCGCCCGCTCGGCGACGAAGCGCGCCTCTTCTCCGGGGCTCCCGGCGAGCAGGTCGGGACCACCCTCGCGCCTGGGCCAGGAGGATCCCGGCCTCTTCGAAGGTCTCGCGCACGACGGCCACCCAGTAGGCCAGGCCGCCCGACTCGAAGCCCAGCAGCGCGCTGGCGCCGGCGTCGGTCCGCCCGGCGCACAGCGCCTCGGCCGCCGCGCCGCCGTCGAGCGGGTCGACGGCGCCACCGGGGAAGACGTAGGCACCGCCCACGAAGTCCGAGCGCAGGTTGCGCCGGACCATGAGCACCTCGAGTGACGTCGCACCCGACCCCATCGGCGCGTCGCGCACGAGCATCACCGTGGCGGCCGGGCGGATCTCGACCGGGGCCGGGCCGGGCGCGGCCGGGCCGGGCGCGGCCGGGGGCTGTGGCGTCGGCGGGACCGATGGAGGCACGCCGGAGAGGGTACCGGGAGCAGGAGGCGGCGCCCCCGGAACGGGGCCACCCCTTGACTAACCTGACCCGGTCCATGAGCCAGCCCGCCCCCGAGCCCGCGTCGGCGCCCCCTCTGCGCCACATCCCGCGCCGCTACCTCGCTCTCGGGCTCATCGTCGTCGCCATCTGCCTGCTCGGCGCGCTGGTCCTGGTGCGTGACAACTCGGGCCCGAGCACCTCGTCGACGGTGGAGACCTTCAGCCCTGCGCCGTCGTCGCTCGTCTCCACCGTGACGTCGGTGCCCGCCTCGGTCTACGACGCCGTCGGGGTGAGCTCACCGGACCTTCCGGTGGCGGCGCCGCAGCCGGCCGGGAGCGGCAGCGCACCGCTGTGGCGGGCCCAGGCCGACGGTGGACCACTCCTGCCGGTGGTGTTCTTCTACGGGGCGGAGTTCGCGCCCTATCCCGCCGTCCAGCGCTGGCCGCTGATCCTCGCCCTCTCGCGCTTCGGCACGTTCAAACAGCTCGGGTTGATGCAGTCGAGCGCGACCACCGCGTTCGCCAGCCTGTCGACGTTCACCTTCTGGGACGTCTCGTACACGAGCAAGTACCTGATCCTCCAATCCGTGGAGCGCTACAGCTCCTTGAATCCCGACCGGGGCGCGCTATCTCGGGCTGCAGGCGCCCGACGCCCGGCAGGCCGCCGCCGTCGCCCGCTACGGGGAGAGCGCCAACACCTTCGCCCTCCTCGACGTGGCCAACCGCTTCGTCCTCAACGGTGCCAGCTTCACCCCCGGCGCCCTCGCCGGGCTCTCACAGGGCCAGATCGCCGGCGATCTCGACACGCCCGCAAGCCCGCTGACCCAGGCCGTCGTGACGGCCGCCAACGAGATCACGGCGAGCATCTGCGCGGTCGACGGCGGCCAGCCCGACGTCGCTGTGCGAGAGCCGCGGCGTACTGGCGGCGGAGCCGAAGATCACACCCCCGCACTGAGGCGGGGCTGGTGGTGGCTCAGCTGGCCCGGCGATCGAGCATGAGCTTACGCTCCAGCTCGTTCATGCCACCCCAGATCCCGTGGGGCTCGCGAATCCTGATGGCGTAGTCGAGGCACTCGCCCCGCACGCGGCACTGGTCGCAGATGGTCTTGGCCCGCATCTCGCGCGCCGCCTTCTCCTCCTTGCGCTCAGCGTGTGACGGCGGAAAGAACACCGCAGCTTGCGGTCCCCGACACGCTGCCTTCAATTGCCACATATCTTGTCCCTGGTGCATCAAACCCCCCGATAGGGCCCATCGGATCCCCCTGCCGGGGTCAAGCTACCGCCGGGAGTGGCCGCTTTCAAGGGGAGTGACCAGGATCTTTGTCCGGCGATCGATCTGCGCCGAGAGCCCGGCCACTACGCTCGGCCCACCATGGACGTGGGGACCTTCTGCGCACAGAGCCACGTTCTCGTCGTCGCCGGCAAGGGCGGCGTGGGCAAGACGACGATGAGCGCGGCGCTGGCCAAGATGGCCGCGGCAGCGGGAAATCCGTGCTCATCGTGGAGCTCGAGGGCAAGTCCGGGATCACGGCCGCCTTCGGCCGCGACGGGGACCTCCCCTACGAAGAAGTCCTGCTCTCAGGCGACGCAGCCGATGAAGCAGGCGGCCCGGACGGCCCGGACGGCCCGAGCGCCTCGACGGGCTCGGTCCGGGCACGGCGGCTGACGCCCGACGACGCGCTGGTGGAGTATCTCGAGGACCACGGCCTGCGACGCGTGTCCAAGCGCCTGGCGCGCTCCGGGGTCCTCGACGTGGTCTCGACCGCCATCCCGGGAATCCGCGACGTGCTGGTGCTGGGCAAGGTCAAGCAGCTCGAGCGGGACCGGGCTGCCGACCTGATCCTGGTCGACGCGCCGGCAACGGGGCACGCCATGACGTTCCTCACCTCGGCCAGCGGGATGGTCAGCGCCGCCCGGGGCGGGCCCCTGCGCACCCAGGCCCAGGACGTGGTCGAGCTGCTGAGCGACCCCGCCCGCTGCCGGGTGGTCCTCGTCACCCTGCCCGAGGAGCTGCCGGTCGCCGAGACGATCGAGTCCGCCTACACATTGGAGGACAAGGCGGGCGTCCAGCTGGGCCCGGTGATCGTGAACGCCTGTGACCCCGAGCCGAGCGGGCTGGATCGGCCCGCCGCGGACGTGGCGGCGGCCGCCGGCGTCAGCCTCGCGGCGGACCACCTGGCAGCGCTCGAGGAGGCCCGCAGCTTCCGGCTGGCCCGCCACGCCGTCTCCACCGAGCAGATCGAGCGGCTGCGCCGGGACCTCCCGCTGCCCCACCTCCTCGTGCCGGCCCTCGACTCGGCCTCCATCGGCCCGGCGCAGACCAAGGAGCTGGCGGACGCGTTGGCGGGCGCCGTGGCGATGCTCGTGCCCGAGGGCGCGGCGTGAGCACCGCCGACCGGCCGGGGGCCGCAGAGGGGGCGGGGGCCGCAGAGGGGGCGGCGGAGGCGCACGGGGCGGCGGCGCGCCGGACGCCCACGACGCTGCCGGAGCTGGTGACCGAGCGATCCGTCGTGGTGTGCTGCGGGTCGGGCGGAGTCGGCAAGACAACGGTGTCCGCCACCATCGCGGTGGCGGCGGCCCGGGCCGGACGGCGCTCCTGCGTCGTCACGGTCGACCCGGCCCGGCGGCTGGCCGACGCGCTGGGCGTGCAGTCGCTCCCCAACACGCCCGCGGAGGTGACCGGCGACTGGCCCGGTCACCTTCACGCGCTGATGCTCGACTCCAAGGGCACGTTCGACGACCTGGTGCTGCGCTACGCGCGCACGCCGGAGCAGGCCGAGTCCATCCTGGCCAACCGGATCTACCAGAATCTTGCCGGCGCCCTGTCCGGCACACAGGAGTACATGGCCATGGAGAAGCTCTACGAGCTGGTCCACTCGGAGGAGTTCGACATCGTGGTCGTCGACACGCCTCCCACGCGCAACGCGCTCGATCTGCTCGATGCGCCGCGCCGGCTCACCCGTTTCCTGGAGAACCGGCTCTTCCGGGCCGTCCTGGTCCCGACCAGGATGTCGCTGCGGGCGGTCGGCGTGGCCACCCAGGCCCTCCTCCGCACGATCGCCAAGGTGGCCGGCGCCGAGATCGTCCAGGACGCGGTCAGCTTCTTCCAGGCCTTCGAAGGGATGGAAGACGGCTTCCGGAGCCGGGCGAGCGCCGTGCACGAGCTCCTCGCCGACCCGGGGACGGCCTACGTCCTCGTCACCTCGGCCCGGCCCGACGCCATCACCGAGGCCGGCTTCTTCGCCGAGAAGCTGGCGGAGCGGGACGTCGCCGTGGCGGCGCTCGTGGTGAACCGGATCGCGCCGTCCTTCGGCAACGGGAACGAGGACGCCGAGGCGAGCCACGCGCCGCAGCTCGCGGCGCTGGAGGCCAACCTGGTCGCGCTCAACGCGTTGGCGGCCCGGGAGGAATCGGCGTTCGCCGGCCTCGCCGCGCAGGTGGCGCCCGCACCAGTCGGCCGGATTCCCCTCTTCGGGCAGGACGTGCACGAGCTGGTCGGGCTGCAGCGGGCGGCCGACCGGCTCTTCTCCTGAACGGGCCCGGACGCCGCGCCAACGGCTCGTCACGCCCGACGAGTTTCCGGGCCTGCTGGCCGGTCCGATAGTGTCCCCGCGGTGCAGACCATCCTGGTCGCCAGCGACGCACCCACGCTCCGCAAGGACGTGGAGGCGGTCATCAGCGGGCCCGACATCGAGGTGCGCGCCGTGACCTCGGGTCCCGAGGTGGTGGCGTTCGTCGCCGAGGAATCGCCGGACCTGCTCATCGTCGACATGCAGATGGGCAACATGGGCGGCATGGCGGTCTGCCTCGAGCTGCGGCTGCAGGAGTCCTACGACGCGCTGGACCACATCCCCGTGCTCATGCTGCTCGACCGCCGACCTGACGTCTTCCTCGCCCGCCGATCGGACGCCGAGGGCTGGCTGGTCAAGCCGCTCGACCCGCTCCGCCTCCGACGCGCCGTCGCGGCGCTGCTCGAAGACGGGACCTACGCCGACGACTCGTTCACGCCCGTACCCGTGCTGGTGGGCGGAGGACCCCAGCTGCAAGCGGGATCCGAGACCCGAACCTGACCCGGCGCGGCCGTGTCGCAACGTTCACGACGACTGTGGCGCCGCTCTCCTGACGCCGAGGAGCCCGGGGAACCGGGCCGCCCGGGCCCGACGCTCGAGGCGGAGGCCTCCGAACAGGAGCGGTTCATCACCGAAGCCATCGCCGACCTCCGCGACATGGACGTGCGCGAGGTCATGACGCCGCGGGTCGACGTCACGTTCCTGACCATCCCGGTGCACGCCGAGGACATCGCCCACGCGGTGCGCACCTCGGGGCACAGCTGCTTCCCGGTGGTGCACGACGATCTCGACGACCTCATCGGCATCCTCTTCGTCAACGACATCTTCCGGACCAACCGACCCGGGTCACGGGCCGGCGGCAACGGCGACGAGGCCCGGGACGCCACCGACCCCAGTCCGCTGGAGATCTCCCGCAAGGTCCGCCAGCCCTATCTCCTGCCGGAGTCCCTCGGGGTCCTGGAGGCACTGGCGGACATGCGCAAGCACCGCCGGGCCGTGGCCGTCGTCGTCGACGAGTACGGCGGGGTGGCGGGGCTCCTCACCGTGAAGGACCTCCTCGAGCCGCTCGTAGGCGATCTGCACGACGAGTTCGACGACGAGGAGGAGGCCCACATCGTGCGGGTCGACAACACCCGATGGCTCATTGACGGACAGACGAACGTCGACGATGTGCGGGAGCGGATCGGGATCGAGATCCCCGACGGTGAGTACGTCACCCTCGGCGGCCTCCTCTTCGAGCGCTTCGGCCACATCCCCACCGAGGGCGAAGAGGTCCGCGTCGGCGGATGGGACATGCGGGTGGTCGAGATGGAAAAGCGGCGGGTGGCACAGGTGGTGGCCACCTTCGTCAGCGGCGAACCCGGTCCCGGAGCGACCGGCACGGACGACACCGGTCCGGCGGCCAGGGAGGCCTCGGCCAACGGCACCGGCGAAGTCGCCGGCTGACGCCGCTGTAATGTGACGGGTAGCTCCCCCAGGGGGGCGGACGGGCTGTGGCGCAGCTTGGTTAGCGCGCTGCGTTCGGGACGCAGAGGTCCCCGGTTCAAATCCGGGCAGCCCGACTCGAAGGTCCCTGGTCAGGGCTTCAGGGACCTGAGGGGTCCGAATCCTCCAGAGCGATTGGCGCGGAAATGGCGCGGAGATTTCGTGCCTGAGTCCTTTTGGTCTTTTTGCCGAAGAAGCGCTCGCCGATGACGCCCGCAGCGGCCCGGTCGACTGCTCCCGGAGCCGAGGCGTAGACGGCCAACGTGGTCCTCGGGTCCGCATGGCCGAGTCGGGTCTGTGCCGTCTTCACGTCGATCCCCTCGACGACGAGCGTGGTGGCGTTCAGCCGCCGCAGGTCGTGGAAGCCGGCGCCGGGACAGCCTGCGGCAGCCACGGCGGGGAGCCACACCCGCCGGCGCCAGTTGGAGTAGCGGAACGGACCACCCTCCCCGTCGGTAAAGACGAGGGCGTCGGTGTCATCGCCGGTGGACCCGGCCTGCTCGAGGTGCGCCGACAGCATGTCGACGATGACCTCGGGCATGAACATGGTCCGGGTGCCCGCCTTCGACTTGGGCGGCCCGAAAGACGTTGCGGCCGCCGGTCCCCCGGACGAGCGCCTCGGCCACCGAGAGCCGGGCTCCAGCCAACGCCCGGCGCCTACTCGAAAGCCTCGAGCAGGCTCGCGGCTGACAACGACGGAACGGCTGTTGACTACACTGTAGTCATGGTGACTCCGATGTCCATCCGTTTCCGACGTCCCCAGGTCCTCGAACGATTGAAGGCTGAAGCCGGAGCTCGCAACGTCTCGACCTCGGCCCTCGCCGAAGAGCTCATCGAGGAGGGCCTGCGCACGCGGCGCCACCCGATGATCGTCTTCCGGGACGGGGCGTCTGGTCGTCGGGCCGGGCTCATCGGCGGCCCAGACGTCTGGGAGGTGGTCGGCGGGCTCGTCGGCGGGGAGGTCCCACCCGAGGACCGCATAAGCCGAGCGGCCGAGCATCTGGGCCTGTCCCACCAGCAGATCGACGCCGTGTTGGACTACTACGCCGACTTCACCGCGGAGATCGACCAAGAGATCGCCGAGAACGTTGCAGTAGCTGACGAACTCGAGGCGGCGTGGCAGCGGCGCCAGGGCCTTCTGGCGGGGTGAAGCTGATCCTCGATGTACACCATTCCCGTCTCGCGGCTGCACGGCTTCGCCAGAACGGCCACGACGTCGTCGCGGCTTCCGACGACCCACGCTTGGCGGAGTTGGCCGACGAAGAGCTTCTCCGACACGCCGGAGCGGAAGGTCGTGCACTGGTCAGCGAAGACGCCAAGGATCTCGATCGCATCGTCCGACAATGGGAGGCTACCGGCGAGCACCACGCCGGAGTGGTTCTGACATCGACCCGGCGATTCCATCGTGGTGGCGCCGCATACCCGGAGAACCTCATCGTGTCGCTGACTCGCTTGTTGGAGTCACCTCCCGAAACCGAACACGACTGGGTGCACTGGCTTCAGTGACATTGACTCACATGTATTTTGCGGGTGCTGTGTTACAGGGCACGCACCCGCAAGGTGCAACAGCGATAGACGTAACGCTGCTCGAAACCTCTAGGTACTCGACGTGCTTCGGAATGGTGTGGAGAGACCCGGACAGAACCCACTTTCCCCATCAGTTCCAGGCCGCCCCGCCCTCGGCCGGCGGCTCCGCCGCCGCCTCGGCGGGCGGAAGCAATCGCATTTGCCATGCGGGCCTCAGAGTTCATGACCAGCGAGGTCGCCCGATATTGAGGTCGCCCCGTACGCACTTTTGGGGCAGTCGGTGATGCGCCGATTCGACGCCAAAGCGACAGCGGAGCAACGATGAGTGTCGTGGCCGGACCACCGAGTGCCGAGGAAGTTGTGCGGGACTTTATGGCAGCGTTCACCGCGGCATGGCCGACGGGCGATGCTGGCACGCTCAGCCGGTTCTTCGGCGAGAACGCTGAGTATTGCAACGGGCCGCTTGAACCGGTCCATGGGCGCGAAGCCATCGTGGCCGATCTCGCCCGGCTGATGAGCCTGGGCGGCGAGGTGGACGCCGACATTCGCCACCTACTGTCTGACGGCGCAGTTGTGATGACCGAAAGGGTCGATTACGTGAAGTTGGGCGGAACGAGGGCGAGCCTGAGAATTGCTGGCGTGTTTGAGATTCACGACGGAGTCATCACCGCCTGGCGGGACTACTTCGATCCAAATGAGTTCGGGGCACAGCTATCCACCGACTGACCGACCGGTGCGAACATCGAGCGGGCGCTGGGGACCCCAGTACGCCGGGAGGGTGACTCTCGGTAGACAACGCATTTTCACATCGTCACACTTACGTCATGGATGACGCCGTCTTCAACCTTCAAACGAATCCAGTCCATTTGGGTCTCGGAGCGAGGGTGGTTCCCCAGGAGCCGTTCACCGGCAACCTTGAATGGTACGAGCGCTATGAAGCACGCACAGATTCCGATGGGGTCGAGGGGCGACTCGTCTCGATGCACCGATACACAGCGTCGTGGGAGTCGTGGGAGATGCACCCGTTAGGGGAAGAGTTGGTTGTGTGCACAGCGGGAACCATCACACTCCTCCAAGAAATTGATGGACAAGTTCGGTCGGCTGTGCTCAATCAGAGCGAGGCTGTGATCAATCCTCCGGGGGTTTGGCACACGGCCGACGTCGATGACGAGGCGGCTGTTCTCATCATCACGGCAGGTATCGGGACCAAGAATCGCCCCCGTTGAAGGCCAGGCTTGCGGGTAAATAGCCCCGAATCAGTATGGAACGGCCGGCTCCTCCGGCATCCGCATTTACGTGGATCATTCACTTGTGCGGTGAACGGAGCCGACATACGGAAGGAAGGAGCCAGCCGTGTCCAGTATTGCCCACCGAGGGTTCGTCCACCTGGGGTTGGACGTGTCGAAGGATTCAATTGCCGTAGCGGTGTTCTCGCCCGACCGCGACACCTCTGAGGTCGACAGGATCTTCCACGATGCCGAGTCGGTCCGACGTCTGGTCAAGCGGTTAGGCAAGCCCAAGGGGATCTGGGCCTGCTACGAGGCGGGACCCACCGGTTATGACCTCCAGCGCCTGCTCACTTCGATGGGGGTGCGCTGCGACGTGGTGGCCCCCTCCTTGATCCCGAAGGGCTCGGGTGACCGGGTCAAGACCGACCGCCGGGACGCCAGACGACTCGCGGGGTTGCACCGGGCCGGTGAGCTCACCCCGGTCGCCATCCCCACCCCCGCCCAAGAGGGAGTGCGCGACCTCTGCCGGACCCGCGGTGACATGGTCCAAGACCTCACCCGGGCCCGCAACCGGCTGAGTGGGTTTCTCCTTCGCCACAGTGTCGTGTGGCGGGGAGGGTCGAAGTGGACCGAACGTCACCGACGCTGGCTTGCCACCGTGTCCTTCGACGACCCGCCATCGCGGCCACCTACTCGCACTACCTGGCCACCGTGAAGCTGCGAGACACCGGCCTCGAGTCGGTCGAGACAGACCTCCTCCCGTGGTGCGAGAAGAACCCCTTCGGCGACCAGGTGCAGCGGTTGGCCGCCTACCGGGGCGTGACCAGAATCGGTGCGCTGTGTCTCGCCGCCGAGGTGTTCGACTGGCGTCGCTTTCCCAAGGCCCGACCCTTCATGAGCTTCACCGGCCTGGTGCCCGGGGAGAACTCGACGGGCCTCACCCAGCGGCGGGGCTCGATCACCCGGGCCGGCAATGCCCATCTGCGGGGCCAACTCTGTGAAGCGGCCTGGGCCTACCAGCACAGCCCCAACATCGGCGTCGGCATTCGTGAACGCCAAGTAGGTGTGCCGCCCGAGACCGTGGCCCGCTCGTGGGCCGCGCAGGTCCGCTTGTCCAAGCGCTTCCGCCACTCGCTGCACACAAGAACGTGCGCTCGGTCGTGGCTGCGGCCATTGCCCGCGAGCTCGCCGGGTTCCTCTGGGCCGAGATGGTGGCCGAGGTCTGACCCCCGTGATCTTCCCCTCGCTCAACGCGCGATCGGCGCCGCGTCTGCGCGAACCCTCCACGACGCGCCGGAGCACCGCCGCAGCAGATCCGATCCTCGCCGGCGTTGGGCCCACCATCGTTCCACGTGACGATGTCACGGGCGCCCCGATTCTGAGGCAACCACCCGCGAATGGCTTTACTGCGATTTCGACTCGCGTACATCAACGTGGCGGTTCTCCGATCCACTGCGCTCCGGCGCGTCGTCGATGGCTCGCTCGACCGCCACCCACATCGGCACGGGGAGACGAGTAGCAGCCTCCACCCCCGGCGTCAACACCGTTCGTCCTCACCCTTCGGGCTCCGGGCGCTGCGTGTTGACCCCGGGGCCCCACCGACCGCTCAAGGACGATCAGGCGCCGCACCTCTGGTGCGTCGCGTCCAAAAGGCAGCAATAGCGACATTCGCGCGGGAGGTTGACAGGCCGTTCCACATCAACGCCGGGTCGGGGACACACACACCAGCGATGGCCACTACCCGGAGTTGCCGGAGTTGCCGGAGTTGCCGGAGTTGCCGGAGTTGCCGGAGTTGCCGGAGTTGCCGGAGTTGCCGGAGTTGCCGGAGTTGCCGGAGTTGCCGGATAACTGGGAGATCGGGATGACGCCGGGTGGTGCTGCGGTGTCAGGCTGCACGCCGTAGCTACTAAATGCGAGAACTCCGCCGTCCTTCTGTGATGTGCTTGTGGCCCGCAGGAGATATGGAGTCGGGCCATTTTCGATGTAGAAGGTGTCTGGGATCTTTACATCACTCTGGTGGACTATGAACACCTTGACGCCGTTGAAGATAGCGTTCCCGGCATAACTTACTGACCCAAAGTCATTTGCGCTGCAGGCACCCTCAAACACGGTTTTTTTGGTGAAGCTCTTCGTGATGCCTGCGGTGTCTTTCTTATCGGACGTTATGTCAATCCAGCGATCTGCAAAGAGCGAGGCCACTGCGCCGTCGCCGTTGGAGTTCGCCAGCCAGAAAGGTCGGTTGGCCTCCAAATAAACCGAGGGCCCGTTCTTGATTACGTGGATGGTCTGGTCTCCCTTTTGAGTTGCGGTCACCAAGTCGCCCGCGAAACCGAAGTAGACGTCAAGGCTCATCGCCTTTCCACCTGAAGTGAGGTGACCTTGGACGCGGAACGCAGAGGCAGCAAAGCTGGCCTTACACGCATTTCTCAATAGCGTCGAGGCTGATACGCGGTGCGATCCGGCAGCCAGGACACTCGACGATCCGAGCGGCAACGTTGAAGCCATAATGGCACCAATTGCCACGAGCAGGGATCTTGTGAACCAGCCTCGAACACGTCCTTGACGGCGCACCAACATTCGTTCCCCCTCCTGTAAGACACCGCTGAACCGGTGATACGCAACTACAGTTGTAGCAGAACCGATCCCGGTGGGTTCCCTACCGCCGGTTTGGGGCGCCGCGTAGTTAACGAGAGCCACGATCGGTCTACCCTCGCCCCGTGAGCCAGATGCCTCAGCCAGGCGACCCGTGCCCGGGCTTCATTGCTCAGGCCGGACGATGCTGGCAGATGGTGTACTCCCACCATCTGCAGGCGACCCACTGCCGCGAGACGCCGTCGTGGACGGGGAGATGGTTCTCACCTCGAGGCGACCGGTGGTTCCGGGTGTGGGCCCGTCCGGACCACCTGAAGGGACTGACAGGACTGCGGGAGTTTGGCCGGCCAAAGGTTCCCAATCAGTCCTGAAACGGACCGCCCCGTCGCCTTCGTGCACTCACGACAAGGCCATCGATTCGCCAGCGGGGACCTGTCTGCCCCCTATCCCATACCGCACGACTGGGGCAGGGCCAATACGCGGGCTGCGGGCGCAGGTCGCACCGGTCCCTCAGTCGGCTCGCGGCTACCCGATCTTGGCGAGGGCCGCATTGACGAGTTCTGCCATGTCTGAGGTGCTTGGCATCAGAGGCGGAATCGTCGGAGGCGGGGGGCAAGAATCACCGCCGTACGTGGTGCAGGTATTACTGTTGGTCCACTGCAAGGAGACGATGTAGGTGCCTTTGGCCACGGTTACGGTGGCACTGCGTACCAAGCCGTCGAAACGACTCAGGCCGTATTGGTAGGTCTCCGCGGTAACGCCGGGAACGGTTGTCGGTAGTAACAGCTGTTCCCCGCCATAGCAGGAGACAAGGTGGGCCTCGACCTGTTGCGCCAGCTGGGAGGCGGTGTTGGAAGAATCGACCTCACCTATCACTTCTTGGCCACCCCCTCCACCCTCGCCCACGGGGACTTGGAACGACTCATAGACAGCAGGTGAATAGCTGGGGACCGACGCGGTGACGCTGGGACCGCTCGCCATCCGCGCCGGTCCGTACACGTAGCCCTGGGGCCCGTCAGCCTGGGTGAGCAGCAGTGTTCGGTTGTCGACGCTGGGGTGAAGATCCGAACTTGTTGTAATGCCGCCACACTGCTCAATTGAATAGAGCGGGGGAGCGGTTGACGGTAACGCGGTCGCGGTGGTGGTCGACGGCGGCTCGGTCGTAGCCGACGGCAGCTCAGTCGTGGTGGTCGACTTCGGCGCAGGAGCCGACGACGTGGCTCTGCTGCAGCCAGATGCAACGACGGCAATCACGAGCAGAGAAGAAAACCCCGTCACGAGACGCACAGCGCCACGATACTGCTGGTCAGGATCGACCTCCGGAGTAGCTCCGCGAAGCTCACTTGGCCGGAATGTGGGACGCCCCTCATGTTCGCGGCGCCACATCGCCGGGACGTGAGGACAACCTCGATGACCTCTCGCCAATGTGTTCCCGCTCGCCGGCATGGGGTGCCACCCAGCGGCACGACTGGGGCACCCAAAAGTCAGGTCAGCTCGCTGCTGGCTCCGATATGTCGTAGCGGCCCATTTGTGCCTCGGTGAACGCGTAAGGGCTGTTCTTCTCGTCGCATGAGAACGTTCGGCATACCCAAACCGAGGGCGGAGAACGCAGCTGCGCCGGCAATGCCCTTGACATAGTCGGATCGGGTCACTGGTCCTTCGCATTGAGTGCGGCCAGGTAGGCGACTCCTATCGGGACGTGAAGCAAAGCCGAGGAGAGGAAGCCAGGGCCGTACGAGTCGCTTAATACAGCCTTGGGCAAGATGCCGTGCAGCGCAGCGTGACTCATTCCAAAGAACGCTGGCATCATGCCAAGGGTCTTGCTCTTAGGAAACACTATGGAGCGATGTACACCGATAGGCAATGGCGGTGTTGATGCACATCGCTGAGTGAGTATTCAGGGGATAGTTGCGAGTGTTGTCGCTCTTCATCATCGGACTCAGGTGGCCCATGACTCGGTTCATCTGACCGTCTCCGTATCCGGGGTCCTGGTATTCCTCGTACTTGGTGAACGATGAGCGCGAGGAGATTCGCGCTTGCGAGGACCTGCGTCTTTCGCATCTTCGGAGCGGCCAGGTCGGTCGCTCCACCGAGTGCCATCCCGAGGACCGCTCCGATGCGAGGCCACTGCTTGCGGTAGCGGTCAAGAAGCTGAGAACTGCCCATGATGTCTCCGTTCAGACCGTCGTCGGATTGCGGATTCGGCCGCTTCGTGCCGTCGAGGCTTTGGTTTACCCGTGACGAGGCAAGCGCAGTTTGGTTAGCACAAGTGCTAACCGGGGGTCCAAGCCATCGTCAGGTGGCGTCTCCGGCGGTCTGGACATGCAGATGAGACTGGTCGGTTACCCCTCGCACCGTGTGATATGAAACTCGCAGGAGTCGTCGCAGTGCTGCCACTCGGGACCCGCCGCGATGTTTAGGTGGGACTGAATGGCCCCGATCATCCTGACGCTCGTCTCGTTGCCGAGTTGAGCGTAACGGCTCGCGTGGCGGTCGAGCTCACTTGTCATTGCGGACTTGGCCTCCGCGAAGGTGAAGAAAGATCGGGTCGCAGCCTCGGGCGAGTTGCCGCGCATGTTGGTCTCGATCGTGTACACGATGCGGGAGCGGATGCCCGGATCATCACACGCGCTGTCCGTGAGATGACCTGAGCCTTGAGGAACGTGAGTCGCCTTGAGGAACGCGTCGCGCTTGAAGCTTGGGTAATGGGCAGCGAAGGCGTCGGCCAGGCGCTGGGTCAGCTGATCGAGAACGATCGAACCGTTGACCGAGTAGCACCGGTCAAGGTCATTCTGAACCGTGCCCCGCATCTCGCTGATCGAGGACGCCACTTGCTCGAAAAACCGCTTGGTCATGGGCATGGTTGCTACCCCTCTTGCCGGGTGCCCGCGGTACTCTACATCCAATGCGACTTAGAGTTGCAGTAGGAGGACCGATTGTGCAGAATGAGGCGGAAGGCGGTGGACCCAGCCGACAGGCCTGGCGCTTCTGGGGCGGACCAGAGGCGCCAGCTCTGTTTGCTCTCTCAGGTGACGAACATCGTCCAGAGAGCCCCTCAGAAGGTCGGGTACACGGGGCGGCGAATCCCCTTCCAAGGATCGCGGGTGCGATGAAACAGCAGAACCCGCCTCCGTTCGGACGCTTTTCGAACTGTCTTCCAAGTGAACGCTTCGTTGGCAGCTGCAACTTACAGTTGCAACTTACGGATCGGCCAGCCATCGCCTGATGAAGATTCCAGGTCAGATGGTGCGGATGACACATTCTTGGCACCCACGGCTGGAGCAACGACGGGAGTCCGCCCTCCCCTTGTTGCTCCAGCGGTCCCGGCTTCATCGGGTTTGCAATCCTCAGTTGCAATGGACCGTTCGGATTCTTTGACCAAGGCCGGTCGCCCAGGGTTGTTGGTTGTTGTGGTTGGGAGCAGAATCCGGCCACCCCTACGACTCCTCCCATATCCAGCGTTCCGGCCGCGGCGAACCGGCCACCGAGGTCGTGTTACTCCGGCACGGAGTTGTAGTGCGGTGCCGCCAAGTGAAACGCCCAGAACTCTTGGCACCTACAGTCGTCAAGCTGAGCCGATGACCCGACTATCGATCGATGAAACAGCCTCTTTCGGCACCCGGCCTGCCTCGACTTGCGCACTGTGGGGGACGAATGGGACAAGCTGACACGCCGGGCCGGGGACGCAAGCCACGCCTGGCGCGAGCGGAACTGCGCTCGATGCTCCTCGAGGCGGCACTCGAGATCCTGCGTGAGGAGGGTCTTCATACCGGATCCATGAACATCACCTTCAAGCGCGTGTGCGACAGGGTCCGGGTGCGCACGGGCATCCAAGTAACCAACGGCTCAGTGATCAAGCGAATCTGGGAGAACCAGGCCGAGTTCCAAGCCGACGTCCTTGTGGCAGTGGCGAACGACCTGTCCCGGCCGGAGCTCGGCCTCATCTTCAATGCTCTGGGACCGCTTCTAGACGGGGCCGTCCTTTCAAATCCCGAGTCACGAGCCCGGCTCGTGCAACAGGTGTGCCGAGTAGGTGGTGAGGCCAACGCCATCACCACGGCCGAGTCGCCCAACTATCCGCTCTGGATGCACGTGGTCGCGACAGCCATTACGACCTCACACACACAACAGCGGGAACGGATCTTGCTGGTCCTCCGCGAGGGATACACGTCGTTCACCAAATTGTGGGAGGAGAGCTTCGCCGCATTGGCAGCCCTCCTCGGATTGCGGATCCGACCAGAATCGGACATGTCGCAGTTCGTGGTGGTGCTCGCGGCGTTGGACCAGGGATTCTCCCTCCGTCACCGCATCAACGGAAAGATCGAGTACGTCACCCGGCCCACCGGGCCGAACGGGGAGAACGAGGACTGGACGCTGTTTGCCCTCGGACTCGAGGCGCTCGTGCACCAGTTCTTCGAGCCCGATCCCACGTATGACTCCGAACCACCGGCTTAGCCGTCCACCGATGCCGCCTGTCGTGGCCGGCCTGGCTCGTCAGATGGAATCCGACCTCCGAGCGATCGCCCCATACTGGGGGATACCGGTGGAGTCGTGTATCAATCTGGACCACAGCTATGGCTGTTGCCGCTGATCTCGGAGATGCGGACTATTTGCGGACCTACGCTTACACCGCTACGGCAATTGAATCCTTCGACACGTCCAACCCCAGGTGGACGAACCCTCGGTGGGCAATACTGGACACGGCTGGCTCCTTCCTTCCGTATGTCGGCTCCGTTCACCGCACAAGTGAATGATCCACGTAAATGCGGATGCCGGAGGAGCCGGCCGTTCCATACTGATTCGGGGGCACATTTCAAGTCCTACCGCAACGCGCAGACATCCGTGAACGCCTCTGTCGCATGATCCTCAAGCGTGACAGGTGCTCAGACCACCCGTCGGTCTGCCGAGGGGCTCGGTCGTCCCGCGTCGCTACACTCATCGTGAGTGCGGATCGGTGTGCTGACTGGTGGCGGGGACTGCCCGGGGCTGAACGCCGTTATTCGGGCTGTTGTCCGGAAGGGCGTTCAGGTTCACCGAGACCAAATTCGTGGGATTCCGCGATGGTTGGCGCGGACCGCTCGATGGAGATTCCGCACCGCTGGATGTTTCCGATGTCCGAGGTATCCTGCCTCGTGGCGGGACCATTCTTGGCTCTAGCCGTACGAACCCATACAACTCCGCGGACGGTGAGTACCGTGTCCTCCAGACCGTAGAACGGTTGGGTCTCGACGCTCTCATCGCCATTGGCGGTGAAGACACCCTCGGCGTGGCGACAAGGCTCGCGGCCGCCGGTCTACCGATCATCGGGGTGCCCAAGACCATCGACAACGACCTGAATGGAACCGACTACACGTTCGGATTCGACACGGCGGTCACGATCGCCACCGAGGCCATCGATCGCCTCCACACAACGGCCGAGAGCCACCACAGAGTGCTCATAGTTGAAGTTATGGGGCGTTACTCCGGCTGGATCGCCTTGCACTCCGGCATGGCCGGTGGGGCGAATGTGATCCTGATTCCCGAAAGGCCGTTTTCGATCGAGGAAGTGTGCGGGTTCATCGAGCGGCGATTCGCCAGCCAATATGCCCCTATTGTCGTGGTGGCGGAGGGTGCGTTGCCGCTAGAAGGCACGATGCCGGCGCGCCCGCATGAGGTCGACGCGTTCGGACATGAGCGGCTCATCGGCATCGGGACGTTTCTGGAGGAGGAGATCGCCCGGCGGACCGCCAAAGAGGCGCGCGCCACCGTGTTGGGTCATGTGCAGCGAGGTGGTACCCCCACGGCCTTCGATCGGGTCCTTGCCACCCGTTTCGGGCTTCACGCCGTTGACGCCTTGCACGACGGTCACTCGGGCCAGATGGTGGCCCTGCATGGCACCGCCATTGAGCTGGTGCCGTTGGCCGAAGCGACAGCCGTTCTCAAGCTGGTATCACCGGAGCTGTTTGCAGAGGCCGAGGTGTTCTTCGGCTGACTGTGACGACCATACCGAGAGGGCAATACGAGGCGCGTCCGTCGCGCCATTGTGGTCCGAGGCCAACCCGGCGAGGGTCGGTATAACTGACCCCTACCCGAACGGAGGCACCCCAGGCCGATCCCTGGCAGCATGGTTCTGTGCAGCGCCCAAGTCACGACTTCGATGCCATCTATGCGTCTGAGACCCCACCTGGATGGGACGTCGGACGACCACAGCCAGCCTTCGACCGCCTCGCAAAGGCCGGGGACCTGGTCGGAAGGGTGCTCGATCCGGGATGCGGCACCGGCGAGCACGCCCTTCTGGCGGCATCACTCGGCCACGAAGTGGTGGGAGTCGATCTCTCGGCGAAGGCCATCGAGTTGGCCACGACGAAGGCGACCAAGCGGGGCGTCGAGGCGCGATTCTTGGTTGCAGACGCCCTTCGCCTCGTTGATCTGGGTGAACAGTTCGACACGGTGCTCGACTGCGGGCTGTTCCACGTTCTCGATGACGAGGAGCGCGAGCGTTACGTCGATAGCTTGGCTGCAGTGATTCGTCCGGGTGGGCGCTATCACATGCTCTGTTTCAACAACCACCAGCCGGGTGACTGGGGACCGCGTCGGGTGACTCAAGACGAAATTCGGGCTGCCTTATCCGAGGGGTGGGCGGTCGAATCCGTCGAACCCACTGTCATCGACCTGACCTGGGATCCAGCCGGAGCCCGCGCCTGGCAGGTGGCCGCCACACGTACGTAGAGGCTAAGGCGACTCTTCCGTCGAACTCGCCAAAACAAGCTGAGCTGGGTCGATCGATAGCTCAGAGCCGGCGTACTGGGTCAGTCTCAGCGGTGATGACGCTCGCGCGTTTTGAGGCACCTTCAGATGTAGATCCGCCGGGTGGTCCCGGACCGCGCTGATCGCCGACGCTCGATCTGGCGGACACGTCTCGGGACCGGAGAATGCCTGCTGGACGGGTCTGGCTGTGCTCGAACATTTCCATAAGCTGTCCGGAAATGAGCCAGCCGCTTCAGACACTGTGACCACTGTCGATCCGCTGTTTGATCCTGCGGTGATCGAGGAGCCCTACGAGTACTACGCGGAGCTCCGGGACCTCGATCCTGTTCACGAAGTCCCCGGGACTGGGGCGTACCTCGTTTCGCGCCTGAGTCTCATCCAAGAGGTGATCGCCGATCCGGCGACGTACTCGAGCGACACCATCAAGTTTCTCCACGCCGGTCACGAGGGCAGTGCTGAGCTCTGGTCAGCCAGTAGCGAGATGGTGCAAGACCTCGATGTTCCGATGGTGCTTGCCACCGCCGACCCACCGGATCACGGCCGCCAACGCAAGGTGCTGAGCCGGCTGTTCACCAGAAGCTCCGTCGAAGCGAGAGAAACCGAGGTCCGGGCGCTCGTTGACGACCTCCTTGATCCCCACCTGAGGATCGGTGCGATGGAGTGGATGAGCCAGGCCGCGATCCCTCTGCCCGCGGTCGTGCTGTCGCGCCTGCTCGGGCTGCCCGACGAGGCAGCCGAGTTTGTCCGGGACTTCGGTTATGCGTCCGGCGAGCAGATCAGTGGGTTCGCGTCTGAAGAACGATGCCGTGAGATCCAAGAGATCATCGGCGACCTGGGCCCAGTCGCAGACGCCTACGGGCAAGCACGCGCCGCATCACATCCCGATCACAACACCGTGATCGGAGTATGCGCGGACGCGGTGAACTCGGGTGAGTTGAACGACCTGGAGGCCTTCGTCATCCTCTTGCTCTTGGTGTCAGCGGGAAGCGAATCGACGACCAGCCTCATTGGGACCGGCGTCTCGATCCTGGCCAGAGACCAGCACCTTCAGGAGCGGCTCCGAGCGGAACCCGCGCTGGTAGAGACGTTTGTTGAGGAGGCCTGTCGCATCGACCCTCCCTTTCGGGGCCACTACCGCCGGGTGACTCGGGACACACAGCTTGCCGGCGTCAGCCTCCCAGCTGAGGCTCGGTTGGTGCTGCTGTGGCCTGCGGCGAATCACGATGCGTCTGCCTTCGAGAACCCGGATGCGATCGACGTGGAACGCGACACCCCGCGCCGCCACCTCGGCTTCGGATGGGGCATTCACCTCTGCCTCGGAGCCCCGCTCGCGCGGCTCGAAGCAAGAGTGACCTTCGAGCAGCTCCTCGCTCGGACCTCTCGGTTTGAGCTCGACATGCCGGCGGAGAACCTGCACCACCACAAGAGCCTCTTGGTTCGCCGCTTGGTGGAGCTGCCACTACGTCTCACGCTGTAAGGCCGAAGCATCGGGTACTCACAGTGGACGCCGATCACGACAGCCCACCCAGGCTTCGCTCGGCATTGCGTTGGGGTAGCCCGTAACGCCGCGCCGGACGATGTGCCCTCGGGTAGCTCCGAAGTGCCGCTGGGGGGCGGTCCGCACTTAGTCAGCGGCTTGCTCAATCGCCTCAGAACATTCAGGGCACCGTTCCTCGGCGGGCACGTCCAAGAACAGGCGGTCGATGGGTCGTGCAAGGTTGCCGCAGACCGTCCCGAACCGCTCAAGATCGCCCACCACGGCGACAGCATGGACCTTGCCGACGTGCTGTAGGTGCTGCTGCGTGGGGGAGCCTGTGTGCCCTTGCACCGCCGTGAGGTCTTCCACCTGCGGCTCGGTTGCTCGGTACTCAGTTGTCATGCGCGGAAGCGTAGACCACGACCGCCTAGGGACCGTGAGCGCACGCACGGTAAACGGCGCGGCCTCGTCAGCCGCGCCGAGCCGCTCGCGGTCCAGTCGCCACTGTGCGGTGCGCTCCTTCTACCGGGGGCGCCGCACTGCTGGCACGTTTCTGGTGCTCCCGTGCCGGCGATATCGGGCACCCGAGAGACGCTGGGACACATCGTCCTTTGGTAACAACGAGATGGAGGGGTCGCCGAAGGGAGGTCTCAGCGTGGATCACGAGCAATGTGCAGCATGCGACTTCGACGGTTCTCAGTATGAGTCGGCGCAGCTGTTGGACGCGATTCGAGACCTTGGGCCCCAATGGATTCGCCTCTTGCTCGATGCTGGCGACGAACTTCGGCAGAGACCAGCCCCCGAAACCTGGTCCGCGCTCGAATATGCGGCTCACAGTCGGGACGTCACTGCACTCCACGTCTTCGGTGTCGAGCAGGCGTTGACGGTCGATGAGCCCACGTTTCCCGAGATCGCCGGGACAGAACTCGTGCAGAGCGCTTCAGCACGCTACGCCGCCCAAGACCCTGATGCCGTTGGCGGAGAACTCGAAAGCCAGGCTGGAAAGCTTGCCGATTTGGCTCAGGAATCAGCACCCAGCTCATGGTCCCGAGGCATCACAATCGGTGACTCACGGAGCGACGTCCGCGGGCTTCTCGAGCATGCGCTCCATGACTCGCACCACCATCTGGTGGACGTGAAGGATGGCCTCGCCGTTCTGAGGGCGCGATCCCACTGACCTCAGTGGCCCGAGCTACGAGGCGCAGCCTTTGGAATTAATCGGGGCCAGTCATACGGCTGGCCCGTAGCCGGCGTTTTGGGACACCCTGGGTTATCGTTCGCCAGGTGGGGGAGGTCCCGAAGGGAGGCCGCATGACGAGTGACATCTCCGGCCCGAGTGGATTGCCAGTCCTCATCGTCCTTGTGATCGTTGTTGCGGTCTGCGTGTCGATCCTTATCTGGAGTTTCCGGTCGGGGCGACACGACCGGTCGTAGCGATCCCTCTGCCGGCGGTGGGGGGCACCCGCTCGTCATTGAGTAGCGGGTGCAGCCGATGCGCCAATCTGGAGGATCGGGCCAAGTCATTACCCAGTGGACAAGAAGGGAACCGTCGGGTCGAGCAGTTCGCTCAAACACCCCGCGTGGCACCACAACTGCTGAGTCGGGGCGTCTTGCTCTGCTAACCGCCGAGCTGAATAGACGACTAGGACGAGGGAGTCCCGATCAGCGTCTTGACCGGACTCCTGACAGAAACAGCAGAGGTATTCCACAGAGCAACTCTGTCCCACCTATCCGGCGGTAGTGTCACGACCTCGACCGCTTATAGACAGCGGGGTTATCCGAAACACCGGGGTCCGAGGTGCGAGCGCTTCGCACTGTTCAATCGACGCGTTGCGGGGCAGCTTCAAATGCGGGCGACCGCCTGGGGCGACTTCGGCATAGCGGCGGATGATCGGTGGGCGGTCCTCGATAGCGACCTCTTCGAGCCTGATGGGTTCCTCACGGCCACGACGCAGGATCGCCGCGCCACGAGCGGCGCGAATGTTCTTGACCCAATTTGCGTTGTCACCCAGCATGGACACCAGGTACTCGGCACCGTCACAATCCGCGATGACTACCTGGGAGCCTGATCGGCTGACCGCTTCGCCTGCCGATGACCTCCAGGCTGGCGGCTCGTCCTGGCATGAGACCAGCCCCGAAGGCAAGACTCGAAAGACGGTTCTGTGGTTTCGCCAGCCAGTTCGGCCGGCCAGAGCGGTACATCCACCGCGAGTACCGCTGAAACGATTCGCCGATCGTATTCATGAGTGCAGCATAAATTCCCGGCAAGGCTCGAGGAAGGGGTCGATGGTCACGAGATTGCTCAGTACTTTCAATTCTGCAGTTCCCCCACACCCGGCGGTATAACAGTAGGGCGAAGAATTTGCGTGTCGTGCGAGACAACCGGACCCATTGTTATGCCGCGGCCAGGTAGTTGCGTGCGTACTGGTCGTCATGGATGGCCAGGGCAGCGGTCATGACCCGTTGGCCATAGGGCGTGACCCTATAGAGCCGTGTTCGTGGGACCTTGGCCACGAGACCGTGCCCACGCATCTTGACGATGAGCCGGGACGTCCGCTCGCAGCGACGGTGCGCTTCGGCGCGGGTCATAGCTCGCCGACGATAGAGCTGCTCGGTGAGGTGGTGGTTGCGGAACCCGTTGACGTTGTGCTGGCCGGCGAGCACCGCTCGGAAGAGGGAGATGTCAGCCTGACTCAGCGGATTGAATCGGGCATGGGTCCGCCCTCTGGTGGTTCGGGGCCGGCACAAGGCATCGAGGGCGGCGACACCTTCGCCCTTGAGGGGGGCAGCAGCGAGGGCGTCGAGGTAGCGGCGGTTGGAACCGATCCCCACCTCGTCGTTGCGCCACATGTCGCCGACCCCTTTTCGCATAGGGCACCACCGCCGCTCGCGCCGGCCCGCCTCGTCGGTGACGATGCGCAGGACTCGGAACTCGCGCGGATTGTTGATGGTCGTCTCGACGCGGAGCACCGAGACCTTGTCGTAGACCTTGACCCAGTTGCCCGCGACGCGGTGGCGGACCCGCCAGCCCTGGGGCCGACGCTTGGTGTCGGTGACCACCTGGGCGGCGACGAGGCTCGGGTGGAGCTTTCGGCCCAAGAAGCCGAGGACGTCTTCGGCCGACATGTTCAAGGCGGCGTGACGGACCAGGTCGGGCCAGACCGCGAGGAGCTCCGAGCGCGACTTGAACATCACGTCGGTGGCGCTCTCGGCCTGGTCGAGCACCCAGTAGTAACCGCCGAAGCCGGCACGGGCGATGGAGGCCATGAGCGGGTTGAGGCGTCGGGCGAAGGCGTTGAGCACCCGGGGCCAGGCCCGGTGCGCGAAGCGCTCGCACAGCTTGGCGGCGCGGTCGAGGTCGTCGATGGCCAACAGGGAGTTCTCGTAGCGCACGTAGCCGATGCCAGCCTTGTCCAGCTGGCGGGCCAGCCACTCCCGGCCGTTGATGTAGATCTGGACCTCGTAGGGGATCCAGCCCTGGATGCGCACGTGCATGAAACCGAACTCGGGATCGATCAGGTACATGTAGTGGTGCAGGCACTTGCGCTCGCGCCGGGTGACCTCGATGCGATGGGTCTGGTGGCTCTTGCGGACCTGGAAGCTCATGCAGGGCTCGACCGCGCTGATGAAGCAGACGATCCCCTCGGTGATGCCGTCATCGGCCGCGATGGACTTGGCCAGGTCGTCCTTCATCTGGGTCCGGTTGCGGGTCTTCACGTGATCGAAGGAGATACGAGGACGGTCCGACTCGGCGGCCAGGCGGTCGACGTTGTTGGCGATGCGGTTCGTCGTGGCCTTGGCGTACTCGGTGAAGTCGGTGATTGGGTAACCCTGGGCCCACAAGAGGGCCCGCACCGCGTCGGGCTTGAAGAGGTGCGACAGGTGACCCTTGAAGATCATCCGGTCGAACATGGCCAGACTGCCGGTGATGTGGCGGCGGTGAATGTCCTCGAAGCTGTCCATGGCGGCCCTCCCTGCTGGTGCGTCGCCAGCGAGTGTGCACCTTTGGTCGCCGGCCCGCATGAGGTTCGCGTCTACGCAACGCGGCCGACGCCGTCAGGGGCGGCTTTGCCGCCCCGGCACCGACCCATCGCTCTCAGTCGAGGTCACCCCCGCAGACTGCGGCCCACCCCGGCCGGAGCCTTCACGGTGTTTGGTTGCGGCCGCAGGCTGCGGTAAGGGGCACCAGAGCCCGGTCGTAGGGCCGTAGCCTGGACCAGTTCGATTGGGCCCCACGTAAGACCCACATGATGACCATCTGGCTATGGAGGCATGGTTCACGATGACGACAGAAGGCTTGTGGCAGATCGTGGCCGATGCACGCAACGGGATCCTGGCCACCATCGGCGTGGACGGCACCCCACAGCTATCGAACATCTACTACCTGTGTGACCCCTCCACCGAACGCGTCCGGTTCTCGACCACGACCGTCCGGATCAAAGGCCGCAACCTGCTGCGGGACCCCCGGGCGGCGATCCACGTCCCGGGCCCGGACTTCTTCAACTTCGCCGTCGTGGCAGGACCCGCCTCGTTGGCGGTCGCCCGGGAGCCCGACGACGCCGCCGTCGAGAAGCTGTTCGAGATCCACACCGGGCTGGGAGCGGCATCGGAACGGGACGGCTTCGGCCTCCAGATGCTGGCCGACCACCGGATGGCAGTCGAGCTCCACGTCGAACGCATCTACGGGCAGATCCTCGACGGATGACGGTGCGCAGGGTCAAACCACGAGCAGAGAAGGGGACGCCGTGAGCGACGAAGCCGACTTGGAGCAGCTACGACGTGACGTGCAGTACCTCATGGACCGCACGGCCATCCTCGACTGCATCTCGTCGCACAGCCGCGGGCACGACCGCCACGATGCGGAGCTCCTCACCAACGCCTACCACCCCGACGGGTTCGACGAGCACGGGAAGGCCGTCAACCCGGGGCCTGCGTACGCGGCTTGGATCAACCCGGTCCACGCCGCCGGGTCCCAGGTCCACACCCACAACATCACGACGCATACCTGCGAGATCGACGGCGACACGGCGCACTGCGAGAGCTACGTGCTGGTGTGCCTCCTCAACCACGACGGGGTGATGGCGCGTGTCATCAGCGGCCGTTACATTGACCGACTGGAGAAGCGCGATGGCGAATGGAAGATCGCCGTGCGACGTTCGACGGTGGAGCTCATGTTCACCGCCGATGCGTCGGGATCTCAGTCCGAGCTCTTCAAGGACCAGGGTTATCCCCGGGGGACCCGGGACCGGCGAGACCTCTCCTACCTGAGGCCACTCACGCTGGAAGCCGAAGCTCCCGAATAGCGAGGGAGGAGGTATCACCGTTGCCGAACCGGGCGCATGCAACTATCGCGAGCGGACGCGCTCGAACCCTTCACAAAGCACGGCGATGGGTTCCTTACGACGTTGTGGAAGGCGCCGAGGTTCAAAGTCGGCGGCGTAAATGGTGACCCCTGATTTGAGTAAATGGAATTTCAGCCCATGGAGCACATTGGCGCGGAAATGGCGCTGAACGCCGGATGACTGCGGTATTTCGTGGTCTTCTGCGGTCAGCGAGAGACTTCGAAATCTGGCACGTGACGAGGACGTTCTCCGAGATCCCCCGAAGGACAGGGACGGACAAATTTCGCCCGGGCTCTGTTCGGGACGCAGAGGTCCCCGGTTCAAATCCGGGCAGCCCGACTCGAAGGTCCCTGGTCAGGGCGGCTACTCCCGCTCGACTCTATGCAGTCCTCGCTCAGGCGTCCATGACTCAACGACGAGCTTGGTGGCCTGGGCGTTGAGTCCGGTGATCACGACCTCGGTGATGTCCGCGATGAACAGCTCCCCATCAGGTTGCTCGCCCGACTCTTCCGTGGTCACCGGACCGGCGGGGACGGCACGTCCGGCGATCTTCGCCTCGCCCGGCCAGTCGCTCTCCTTACCGTCCTGGGGATGGAACGTTGGGCCGTGCAGGGCGAAGCGGGGATCGCGGTTGAGGTCCGCGCCCTTGCGGGAGCCGGTCATTGAACCGAACCTGAGATCGCCGTCCGTGAACTCGCATTCGATCCCCGAGATGCGTGGTGAGCCGTCGGCGTGTAGCGTCGCTATGGACTTGTGACGACCGGCGTCGAACAGGGTCCGTACCCGCTCGGCGAACTCTGGTTCCGCCTGCTCGATCGCCTTCCACTCCGGCACGGCCCTTCAGCGTATCCGGAAGCGGGCGAATGCAGCAACCAACCGTTGAGGCGACCCGACACCTCCAGTGATCCGTTCCACCCTTCCCGGCGTAATCGGGCGGCCTCGATCAGTGCATACGACCGCTTGTTCATAGACCTGACATTCGTGCCGCGGCACATGCATGCACCCCCTTGTCGTTTGACCGAGACCGTCAGCGGCTTCTTCTTATTTGAACGTTCGAAGCACACGAATCAGCTGGGCACCACCACGTTGGTTCCGTCGGAGAGCCCCGACACGATCTGCGTGACATTGGTTCCGACAGCTCCAACGTGCACGTCATGGCTGACGCTGCGACCATTGACGAGCTCGTAGACAAAGGTGCGTGTGCCGCTCATGTGCACCGCGGCGGACGGAACCGTCAGCACGTGCATCCTCTGCAGGAGCGTAATGTTCGCCTCGGCGGTTTAACCGGGATGGAAACCCGCCGGTGCTCCAGTGATCACAATGGTGACGGGCGCTGACTCGATCCCAGACTGGTTGGTCGAAAAGACGCCGACCGAACTCACCGTCCCGTGGACCACGGTGCGATGTTGTGCGAGCACCACCTGGACCGGATCGCCGACGCGGACGCTGGTGGCGCTTGAACCGACGACCTTAATCTCCGCAACGAGGGAACCATGACTATCGATGACGATGGCTGCGGTCGGTGGTTTGTGGTTGCGGTGAGAGCCGAAGCGGCGGGGGTAACGTCCTGGGCTCGGCGAAGACCTCGACTCCCGGAGCCGTCGACCTCAACGCCCATCGCCGAGCACACGGGATCACGTCACGTCGACCGGGAGGCACGAGACGAAAGCACGCAGAACTCGTTGCCTTCCGGATCGGCGAGGACAATCCACGATTGGTCGCCTTGGCCGACGTCGACACGAGTGGCGCCGAGGCCGAGGAGGCGGGCTACGGCGGCGTCCCGGTCGTCGGGTCGGAAGTCGAGGTGCAGACGGTTCTTGAGGGTCTTCGGTTCCGGAACGCGAGCAAACAGGATTCCGGGCATCCGTTCCGGGGCGGACCGGATCTCAAACTCCTCCGGGTCTTCGTTGACCACGACCCACTCCAGGGCAGCCGCCCACCACCGGCCCAGCCCGCAGGGGTCGGCGGCGTCCACAATGACTTGCTCCCATTCCAGCGACATCAGGCCACCGCCTCGACTCTCACTTCGCGAATATTTCCCTCGACGACGTCGGTAAACAGCAGAGCAGCCAAGATGCGATCGGGCGTCAGCGAGCCCCCGACCCGGCTGAAGAGTCCTGGACGACCGCGGATGAGCACGTGGCGCGGAACGCAGGAGAACTGCCGTATCCGATGGACCGAAAGGGTCACCGGAATATCCCCGAACCTAGGTCTCTAGCTGGAAGGTCTCTGAGATCGCTCGACCGACCAACGTTCGCCAAATTACGCTGGGCTCTGTTCAGGAAGCAGAGGTCCCGGTTGAAATCCGGCAGCCCGACTCCGGAGGCCCAGCGGAGCGGCGACACTGGGGCATGACCGCCATGCAACGTTGCGAAGTGAGGGAAGAGATTCGGCCATGACGACGAGGGGGTCGCAGAAGAGCAAATCGCCTTCTCAGTTGATCGACGCGAGGATCAAGGAGCTCGGCGACTGGCGGGGGGAGATGCTCAGCCGTCTCCGCGCCCTGATGAAGGAAGCCGACCCCGAGATCGTCGAAGAGTGGAAGTGGCGCGGCGTTCCCACGTGGTACCACGACGGGATTATTTGCACGGGCGAGACTTACAAGAATGTCGTGAAGATGACCTTCGCCAAGGGGGCGTCCCTCAAGGATCCGTCGGGCCTCTTCAACTCGAGCCTCGAGGGGAACATCAGGCGTGCCATCGACTTCCACGAGGGCGAGAAGATCAACGAGAAGGCGCTGAAGACGCTCATTCGCGCCGCCGTCATCCTCAACACGTCCAAAGCGAAGAAGTAGCCCGGTTTCCGCCTGCGGGCAAAGCTGTTCGAAATCACCGTTCTCGCCGGAACAGGCATAGCCGGGCCGACCAAAGCGTGCACATCGTGCAGTCGGTGCCCGGAGAATGGTGGCTGATCAGTCCGAAGCCGGCGAGGCCGGTCCGCTTTCGAAAGGCTCGCCCTCGGACGCGACCGCCTGCAAGAGCGAGTCGATGAACGGCGCCTGACCCTTGACGAGCTTGCGCCGCGCCTGCTCGACCGGCACCCACTCGACCCGGTCCACCTCGGGGAACTGCCGGAGCTTGCCCGAGCCCCTCGGCCACTCCAGCTCGAACGTGTTGCTTGCCGCGTACGTCACGTCGAGGTCTCCCTGCAGCCCCCACACGCTCACTCGCTTGCCGCCAGGCTGTCGCCGCTCCCCGAGGAAGACCGCCACGCCGTCCGGGGGCGCCAGGCCCACCTCCTCTTCGAAATTCCCGATAGGCCGCGAGGAGGGCATCCTCGTCGGGAAGGTACTCGCCCTTCGGGACCGACCAGGAGGCGTCGTCCTTGCGCGCCCAGAACGGCCCGCCGGGGTGGGCGATCAGAACCTCGACCACGTCCCCGTGGGACATCCGGTACAACAGCAGCCCTGCACTCCTGGCAACCATGAGTCCTACCCATCCTTCCATCGGGTTCGTCCTGAGCCCGCCATCGGGCGCACCGGGGTCGGCGACCCGGGCGAGCGGCTCACCGCATCCCGTATTCCAGGCACGGCCCCACGTCGCGTCGCCGCACTTCGCACCGCTCCGTGACTGCCCTCGCCGGGTGCCGCTCGCTAGGCTGTCGCCTCGTTCCGGACCTAAACCCGGAGCCATCTCGGGGGGCACGGGCGTCGACCGGAGCAACCGGTCGCACGTCTTCAGTTCGAACACTGCGCCACCACATGACTCCTCCGAATCCCGAGAACGACCCCGTCCAGAAGGGCCTGCATCAACTCGGCCAACAGATCGACGACGGGGAGCCGCGGCCTGCGGACGCCCCGGACCCGGCGGAGAACCCCGTCCTCAGAAGGCCTCCACGAGCTCGGTCGCCAGATCGACGAGACGAGCCGGGGCGGTGGGCGCCGGAAGAACCGGACGGCCCAAGGTCGGTCGGCGAGGCAGGATCCGGCTCACGCCCCCCGCAAGTCTCGCTCACGCAAGCGGACTGTGGCCTGGGTCAGCAGGGACGTTGGCGCTGGTGCTGGTCTTGGTGGCCGGCGCCGCCGCCGGGTACGGCTGGTACCTCAATCACGAGATCCATCGCGTCGACTTGAGGAACCTCACCTCTGCTCCGGTGAAGGGCGACGACGCGGGTACGGAGAACATCCTCATGATCGGTTCGACGGACCGGTGCGCGCTCAAGGTGCAGAATCCCGCCTACGGGCTGTGCTCCCAGGGCGTCAACGGCGTCAACAGTGATGTGGTCATGATCCTGCACCTGAACCCGGCGAACCACACCGTGTCCATCCTGTCGATCCCGCGTGACCTGTTCGTCCCCAACGCCCGTTCCGATGGCGCGAACAAGATCGACGCCGCGCTGTACCAGGGTCCGGATCGGCTCATCGCGGCGATCGAGGAGGACTTCGGGATCCCGATTCAGCACTTTGTCGAGCTGAACTTCGACAGCTTCATCAACGTCGTCCAGGCTCTCGGGGGCATCAAGATGTACTTCCCCGAGCCCGTCTACGACGCGTACTCGGGCCTCAACATCCAGACGACCGGCTGCCTTTCGTTGAACGGCTCGCAGGCGCTCCAGGTCGTGCGCGCCCGCCACCTCCAATACAAGGGTCCCGGCGTGACGACGGACGATCCCAGCCTACTGGCCGCAGGAGACACAGAGTGACATCGCACGGATCCGCCGGGACCACGAGTTCCTGCGTGTGCTCGCAGCCGCCGTCAAGGCGAAGGGTCTGAGCAACCCCATCACCGACCAGCAGCTCGTCTCCGGGGTGGTCGGGACAACTGACCGTTGACTCGGGCTTCTCGGCCTCCGCCATGATCGACCTGGTCCTCGGGTACCACAACGTCGACGTCAACAATGCACCGCAGCTCACGGTGCCGGTGTCGGTCGACCAGTTCGGCAGACTACGTCTACCAGGGCGGGAGTTACGGGGACATCGAGTTCCCCGCCCAGCCACAGGACCACAACACCGTCGACCAGTTCCTCGGGCTCGACGTCGAACAAGCAGGACACGTATTCGGGTGGCACGCTCCCGTCGCCATCAACGGTGACGGTCTCCGTCCTCAACGGATCCGGCGCCTCCAACCAGGCGACGACGACGGCGCAGAGCCTGCAGGCGCTCGGTTTCCATATCGGGACGATCGGCGACAGCGCACCGGTGGGCCGGGAAGCCGAGACCGTCGTCTACTACGCCGCCAAGACGCCGGCTCAGCTGGCAGCGGCACAAGCCGTGGCCAACTCCTTGTCGGGAGCCGTGATCATGGGCATGGACCCGACGCAGGTGAAGCCGGGCTCCCAGGTCACCGTCGTCACCGGCACCGACTTCACGGTCGACGCCCCACCTGCGACGTCCACCACGGCGCCGTCGAGCGCGACCGCGCCCAGCACCACGACGACCACCTCGGGCAATAGTGGCAACACGGGGAATTCCGGCGCGTTCCAGGCACCCACGGCGACCGTCGAAGCGCTGCAGCCCTGGGACCCCCGCTCGTGCACGCCGAGCGGGGGGAGGGAACCTAAGCCGAAAGGTCCCGGCCGGCCAGCGCGGGGTCAGACGAAGATCTCCCCTCCGTTGGTGTCGAGTGCCTGGCCGGTCATGGCCGAGGAGAGGTCCGACGCGAGGTAGACGATCGATCCGGCAACATCCCCGTCACTGGGGATCCGCCCGAGCGGCACGCGGGCGTTCAACTCGTCGACCACGACCTGGGCCGGCACGCCCCGGCCGGTCGAAGTCATCTGGACGTAGATGTCGACCGACGGCCCGGCCATCCAGCCGGGGACGACAGCGTTGACCCGGACTTTGGACGGCCCCAGCTCGTAGGCGAGCACCCGAGTGGCTGTCAGCAACGCCCCCTTCGAGATGGCGTAGCCCCCCTGCGCCGGCTGGGGCTGACGCGTCACCATGGAGGCCACCATCACGACCGATCCGCCACCGCGCGCACGCATCGCGGGCAGCGCGGCCCGGGTCATCTGCAGCGAGCCGAAGAGGTTCGTGTCCATGATCTTGCGCCAGACGGCCAGGTCCACCTCCTCGAAGCTCTTGAAGGCGTCGAAGCGGAAGGCGTTGTTGACCAGCACGTCGATGCCGCCGAACTCCTCCACGCCGGCGGCCATCAGGCGGGCACAGGCCTCGGGATCGGTGATGTCGGTCGGCACCGCGATGGCCCGGGCCCCCATGCCCGACACCTCGGCGAAGACCTCGTCGAGGGTCGACTGGCGCCGTGCCGCCAATACCAGGTCGGCCCCATGGGCAGCGAGGGCCTTTGCCGCCTGGCGGCCGAGCCCCGGGCCGACACCCGAGACCACACACACCTTGCCCGAGAGCAACCCGGCCCGGTCGGCGGGCGACGCTTCGCTCTTTGCTGTCGTCATGCGCGAAGCGTAGGGCAGGGCGCGAGCTGGCAGGACGCGGATATCCGCGCCGCTGTCACACGTGCCTGAGATGATCGGCGACACGGTTGAACAAAGGAGAGTCATGGCCATTTGTTCGCACTGTGGAGGCGAGATGACCGAGGGGATCAGCTGCCTGACGGACCCCGTCGTCATCGAGGGCAGGGCCTACGTCCCCATCCCGTGGGGCCAGGAGCTCCGGCCGAGGCACCGCTACGAGCCGGAGGACTGCCGAGACTGCGGAACGCCCCTGGGAGGGATGCACCATCCGGGGTGCTGCATGGAGCGGTGCCCCGCCTGCCGCGGACAGGCAATCGGGTGTGGCTGCGTGCCAGAGGCCGATTGCACCTTCGAGCGAAGCCGCACGGGCCGGTGTCACTCGCACGTGCTCCGGCGCGTCGGGTGGCGCTGAGGTGAGTCGTCCGCAGCGGGCACCCGGTCCGAGCGCCTGAGCACTGCCCCTGGGGGAGTCGGGTCCCTCGTGCGGGGCGACCCTCCGGGTGGGAAGCACGGTCTGCGTTTGACCTACCGGTTGCAACTCACAAAGGTGTGGTGAATGACCTCCGGCGAAGAGAGCCTCGCGAGCGAGGTGACGATGGGACCTCTCGAGGGCGTCCGTGTCCTGGAGGCCGGGCTCCTCGTCCAGGGTCCGCAGGCATCGCTGACGATGCAGGAGTGGGGAGCGGACGTCATCAAGATCGAGCTCCCGGGCTTCGGTGACCAGGCCCGGTGGCTGCCCATCGGCCGCGGAGATCGACGCTCGGCGTTCTTCGCCGCCTACAACCGGGGCAAACGGAGCATGACGATCGACCTGCGCGTTCCCAAGGGCCGTGATGTCTTCCTGCGTCTCGTGAAGGACGCCGACGTCGTGATCACCAACTTCAAGCCGGGGACGATGGAGGGGTGGGGACTGGGGTATGCCGATGCCACCGCCCGCAACGACGCGCATCATCTACGCGATGGGCTCCTCCTTCGGACCCGAGGGTCCCGATGCGGCTCGGGAGGGAGCCGACCTCAGCGCCCAGGCCGCCGGCGGGCTGATCAGCACGACGGGCGGCAACGGCGCGGACCCCAGTGCCGATCGGCGCCACCATCGCCGACCACATCTCAGGGCAGAACCTCCTCGCGGGCATCCTGGCGGCGCTCTACGCACGGGAGCGCACGGGCCGCGGGCAGTTGGTCGAGACCTCGCTTCTCGGCGGTCAGCTCTGGGCCCAGGCCGGGGAGTACACGCGGTATCTCCTGTCGGGAGAGGTCTCGGGCCCGAGCGGGCGCAGCCACCCGATGATCCCGGGCATCTACGGCGTGTTCCCGACCGCCGACGGGTGGATCGCCATCGTCGGCACCGCAGGGCCGGCGCGTGACCTCTTCTACCGGACCATCGGGCGGCCCGACCTGATCGAGCGCTTCGACCCGCTGCTGTACTTCGAGGACGACAAGGCGGAGCTGTGGCCCATCCTCGACGAGGTGTTCGCCACCAAGCCGACGGGAGAGTGGTGCGAGCTGCTCGGCGACGCCGGCCTGCGCTTTGCCCCGGTCCGGGACCACGCTGAGGTGGCCGCGGACCCCGGCGTCAGGGCCAACGGCTACATCGCGCGGTCGCGAGGACCCGGACGCTCCAGGCACCGCCACGGAAGTAGTCAGGGCGCCGGTCCGCTTCTCGGACCCCGTGCCGGCCGTGCGGGCCCGGATCCCAGAGCTGGGTCAGCACACCGAAGAGGTCCTGCTCGAGGCCGGGTTCTCCTGGGACGACATCGCCAGCCTGTCGGCAGAGGGCGCGATCAGACATCTCCCGTGCCCGTTATCGATGGACCGGAGCAGCGGAGTGGTGGAGAGACGGCGGCCCCGTGGGTTGGCTACGTGGCGGCGGCGCGGGCGAGGCGAGCGCCGTCCATACGTCGCTGGCAAATCCCCGCTGGAATCAACGCCGTGCACATCTTCGGCTCGCCGAGCACGCGGCGAGTACGACAACGCGGAGTCGATTGCCATTGACTCGGCCTTCCTGGCAGTCTCTCGGCGTGGGCCGTCCGTCCGTCCCGTTGTCGGTGCTCGATCTCTGCCCCGTCCCAACGGGAGAGTCGATTGGCGAGGCCATTCAGCGGAGCGTGGACCTCGCTGGCCATGTCGAGCGTTGGTGTTATCGACGGTACTGGGTCGCAGAGCATCACAACTCGCTGATGCGGACTCTTCGCGTCGTTGTCACGGCCGGCGTCGACGACACCGGGTACGTCACGCTTCCGTCACCGTTTCCGCTTGCGCCACATCGGCGTTGGACGGCTCCATCGCGAACGGACGAGTTCTCTTGTTGGTGTTTGGTTGGCGGCTCCACCATAGAGATCGTGGACGGGCTATAGCCCGGCGGCTGCGTTGATCTTCCTCCATGCCACCGCCACCGCCACCGCCACCGTCGAGCGGGTCGCCGACTCGCTCGCCGGCTTGGCGACGCGGCAACGGCAGCGATCCGTGGTCAGCCCTCGAGGGCGATTCTTCCTCGCTCACGATCGCGCACGAAGCGACCTGCACGGGTTCCGAAGAGGGCATCCTCGGCCGAGGTGAGACGCTTGACCAGCGGATATTTGACCAGCGGATATTGTGGAGTGGAGGTGAAGGGACTCGAACCCTCGACCTACGGCTTGCAAAGCCGCCGCTCTTCCAGCTGAGCTACACCCCCGGAAGCGACCGAAACCGCCAGAGCCACAACTCTGTTCTTTGGGAGCGCCATTGTAGAGCCCGAAACCGGTCATACCTCGGCGGCGCCGGTAGGGTGCGGCCCCGTGGATGCACGGACCTTCCTCGGGATGGAGCCCGACGACGACAATCTGCACTGGCGGATGCGCGTTGTGCCGCAGCTCACGACGCCCGGGAAACTTCCTCTTCGGCGGATGCGGGCTCGGCGCAGCCCTCGTCGCCCTCGAGGCCGCATCGGGGCGACCGACGGTGTGGGCCGCCGGCCAGTACCTGTCCTATGCGCTGACCGACGCAGAACTGGTCTGGGAGGTCACGCTGGCCGCCGTCGGCGGCCACGTCACCCAGGGCCGCGCGGTCGGCAGGGTCGACGGGCGGGAGATCCTGACCGTCAACGCGGCACTGGGGAAGGACGAGCTCGCGGTCGGTGGGGTATGGGTCGTGCCACCCGACGTCCCACCGCCCGATCAATGCCCCCCGCGGTTCCTGCCCGAGATCTTCCGCAACACCATCATGGACAGCGTCGAGGTGCGCTCCGCCCGGGGCCGGTCCTTCGAGGAGATGGACGGCTCCCCCGGGAGCCCGGATTCCGCCCTGTGGGCCCGCGTCCCTGGCCACCTCACCCCTTCAGCCGCCACTCTGGCCATCTTCGGCGACTACGTCTCCGGGGCCGTCTCCCAGCCTCTCGGGCGCCGCGCCATGGGTCGGAGCCTCGACAACACGCTCCGCATGGTGCAGTTGAAGCCGACGGAGTGGGTGCTCTGCGACATCCGCATCCACGCCCTGGTGGGCGGATACGGGCAGGGGGTCGCATTTCTCTGGTCCGAGGACGGGGACCTCCTGGCCGCGGCCAGTCAGTCGATCGCGGTGCGTTTGTGGCCAGAGGATGCGGTACTCCCCGGCTAACCACCCGGGTGCGATGACCTCCCGGACCCCGAAGCCGCGAAACTGTTCCCCATGGCTCGCAACGCGACCGCCCGGAACTGGCGCCGACCATCCGGCAGGATCACTGCTACCGCGGCCGCCGTTGTCGCGGTAGTGGCCGCAGTCGCCGCGTTCGTGGTGGTCGAAAGTTCAGCCACGTCCTCCCCGGCGCATCGCACTGCCGGCGACCCACCCCAAGGCCACGAGCAAGGCCACGACATCGCCAACCGCTGCGCCCACGACCTCGTCAAGCGCTCCGACTACGACGACCACGACGACCCGGCCGGCGGGACCTGGATTCAACCCCGGCCAGGTGACCGCCGTCGGCGACTCGGTCATGCTCGACTACCAGGACCCGCTCAAGAACTCGATTCCCGGCATCAACGTGGAGGCCTCGGTCAGCCGGCAATGGTCCGAGGGAGAATCCATCCTGGAGACCCTGAAGGCGGACGGCCAGCTCGGCGGGGAGGTCATCGTCGGACTGGGCACCAACGGACCCATTACGGACAGCGACTTCGACAACATGATGTCGATCCTCGGCGGGGCGTCGCGGGTGGTCTTCGTGAACGTGCATGTCGACCGCCCGTGGCAGGATCCCAACAACGCCATCCTCGCCAACGGCGCGACCCGGTATCCCAACGTCGTCGTCGTCGATTGGGCGACGCTGGCGGCCCAGAACCCGCAGTGGTTCGGGGCCGATGGCACCCACCTGGCGATCGACGGGCCCGGAGCTGACGCACTCGCCTCGTTGATCGCGTCGACGCTGTCCAACGGATGACCGGGACCCTCGGCGCGGCCGGCCCGGCTCGGGCTGTGGTGTAACCTCAAACCTCCTCCAGCCAGGACATCGGGGGCTATAGCTCAGTCGGTTAGAGCGCAGCACTGATAATGCTGAGGTCGCTGGTTCGATTCCAGCTAGCCCCACTTCTTGTGGATCATCATCATGCGGACCGTGAGGGCTATTCGCCCATCCGGATCCGAGCCCGCAACCCATACGCTGCCAGCGTCATTCCAAGAGCTCCCAGACCCACCAGCGCGGCTATACCCTCGAGCAGCGGCCTGAGCTGCCAGCCGCCACTGATCAGCGAACGCAGGGCGCCGAGGAGATACGTCACCGGGTTGTACGTGGCGATAGTCGAGAACCAACCAGTCAGCAGTGCCTTGGGTACGACCGCGTCCGTCAGGAAAAAGAGGGGAAAGAACACGACGAAGCACGCATTCACCGCTGCGGGATTCCCCGTACGGAGTGCCACGGCGTAGGGGAAGCCTGTGAAAGCGAGACCCCACAATGCTGAAAACCCGATGAAGGTCAGCACTCCGGGCAGCCCGGTGGTAAAGCGGACGCCGACGCCATACCCGACGGCAAGCACGGGCAGGCACAGCACCATGATCACCAGGACATCGGCAGCCATCAGCCCGAGCAACAGCGCGCTACGACGCACCGGAGTGAGGCACAACCGGTCGAAGTAACCGCCCTGGATGTCAGTGACCAGGGCCGGCGCTCTCGACATGCCCGTCACCGCGAAGGCCACGGCCATCGGAAGCAAGAACGCCTTGTAGTCGAGTGCCGTGCCGGCCAGACGCTCAAGAGCGCCCAGGTTCACGCTGTAGAAGAACGCTGGAACGAAGACGGCGGGGATGACAGAGGTCGGTTCTCGGACGACTTGGCGGAGCGCGCGTCCCGCCACCAGACGGGTTTGCCCGACGAGTCTCAGTTGCCTGGCCGCCAGGCGGGGGGCTTCTCGTTCGCGGATCATGACTGCGCCACCGCGATGCCTGAGCCCGTGACCTCGAGGAAGACGTCGTCGAGGGTGGGCGACCTCAGGGTCAGGCTCCGTACCGTGAGCGCGGTCTGCCCCAACACCTGGACGATCGGGGCAATGGCTCCTGGACCATCGAGCGTGCTGATGATGAACGAGCCGTCTCCACTTTGGACTGATTCCACAACCGGGAGGCTTGCAATGCGGTCGAGAGCACCCGGGTCACGTCCTTCGACCTCTGCGACAACCAGATCGCGGCCCTGCGATCGCTTGAGCTCGGCCGGCGTTCCCTCTGCAACGATCAGACCGGCGGAGAGGATGCCAACACGATCCGCAAGTTCGTCAGCTTCTTCCAGATATTGCGTCGTGAGGAAGATGGTCATGGCAAGTTCAGCATTCAAGTGCCGGATCTCGGACCAGACGGTAAACCTGCTCATCGGGTCGAGTCCCGTGGTCGGCTCGTCGAGAAAAAGCACCTTGGGGTCGTGGATCAGGGAGGCCGCCAGGTCAAGTCGCCGTTTCATCCCACCGGAGTACGTCTTGATGCGGCGATCGATGGCATCACCGATGGCCACCAGGTCGAGCACTTCGTCGACACGACGACGAACGTCGGCCGCACTCAGTCCGTACAGGCGTCCCTGAAGCGTGAGGAGTTGCCGGCCGGTCTGGCCGTCGTCCAGCGCGACCTCCTGGAGCGCGACGCCAATCCTTCGACGGACTTCGAGCGGTTCATTGTCGACGCTGTGACCGGCCACCCTCGCCGATCCGGCGCTCGGTCGGAGGAGCGTGCACAGCATCCTTAACGCTGTCGACTTTCCTGCCCCGTTCGGTCCCAGGAAACCGTAGATCTCGCCCTGAGCTACCTCCAGGTCCAGCCCGTCCAACGCGACCTGGTCACCGAAGCGCCTCGTGAGTCCGCTCGCCTCGATCGCCGGCCGGTCGCAGCTACGGCTCGTTGCATTAGGATACTTATCAGTATGGTACATACCTATCAGTATGCAGTATCCTAATGAGTAGCACAACCATGTCGATGGAACCGCTGACCCAGGAGCGAAGGCGCCAGCTCACTCGGGAACATCTCCTAGCGGCAGCGGCGCAGGTGTTCGCCGAACGAGGCTTCTCCGGCGCGACCCTCGATGAGGTCGCCCGTGTCGCCGGATTCACCAAGGGTGCGGTCTATTCGAACTTCGAGAGCAAGGACGACCTATTCCTGGCTTTGTTCAAGGCGAACTACGAACGCGAAATGGCACAGCTCGTCGCGACCCTGGAGAGCTCTGTCGTCCCCGCGGTGGATCGCCTGTCCGATTTCGTCGCCTTGATCCAAGAAGAGAGTGGGCACGCCCCGAACTCGACCCTGCTGTACGTGGAGTTCTGGTTGTACGCCGCGCGTAGTCCCGAGGCACGTGCACAACTCGCAGCCATCGATGACGAGGCCGTCCAGTCGTTGACCGAGCTGCTCCGCGCCGAACGAGAACACGAGGGTATTGGACCCCTCGAGGACCCGGAACGGACCGCCCGGGTGATCGAGATGCTCTTCAGGGGCATTGGCATGCTCCGAGCAATGCAGCCCGACGTGGTCGACGACGAGCTCTTGCGTGTAGCGATCGAATTCGTCGCTAGAGGTCTGGGGACGACGGGCGTTTAGGGACAATCGAGATGCTTTGCCTCATCAGCGGCTGAACGAAATCCGCTCTTGGTGTGAAGAAGGATTGCGCCAGTTCTTCCAACACTCATCGCCAGTCGAATTAGATTCCCTATTATGCCTGTCTCGGCCAACCGAAACAATGGACCCTCGGTGGAGGTCCGCGATGGACGTGCCATTCCTCCTTCGAGCGCCGATTGAATCGATAGCGGGGACGAAGTTGGACGCCCCAATCATCGCAGCGACCGACTGGTAGACGGTACCCAGCGCCCGGAATTCTACAAGAAGTTCCTTATCCTGCTGCAAGGAAAGGTCGCGAAGTGCACGGAGAATCCAGGATGCCTAACCTGATCCACGCCGCTTACCAAGCCGCCGACCCTTATTTCGATCTGGCCCGAGGGGCGCTAGGCGACAGCGTTGATGGCGATCATTCATTCGACATCGTCTATGACGGCGTCGTCTCTATGAGGTCCTCTACGAGTTTCGGGGTTGGCCTCGTACTTTCCAGGGCCAAGCTGACCTAATGGCCCAGTTCAAGGGTTATGGCGACAACATCGAGCTTAAATCCGCCGATAATTTGATTAGCCGCAAGATGGACGACGGTCGTGTCTTTGTCATCGAGTATGAAGTCCATGGGACCATGCTTGCGACAGGTGTCAAGTACGACAATCGGGTTTGTTCAATCATCGAGATTGAGAACCGGAGAATCGCGCACCGGAGGGACTACATGGACTCTCTAGCAGCCTGGAATGCATTGACGGTGCAAAGTCAATAGCAGAGAGTCGACCGACTCGAATCAGGGCCATCGCCCACCCCTCATCGTGCAGCGCCCAAGCTCGACCGTTCCAGAAAGTGCCGCACCGTGACACCTTCCCGATTGGCGTATGGGGATACTCTCCTTTGGCACGGGCTCGTCCATCGTCGATCGACATGGGAGGCTTCGCACGACTTCTGACAGCCAATCTCGAGTCGATGAGGTGCGTCACCTCCCGTCGCGCAGGATCAACTGCGAGCAGCGAAAGATAGATAGCGTTCGGTTGTCGGACTCGTCGGTCACGACGGCGTCCCAAATCTGCGTGGTACGGCCGATGTGCGCAGGGGTCGCCTCGCACGTCATTGCGCCGTATCGGATTGTGCCGAGAAAGTTGCTTTTCAGCTCAATGGTCACGAAACCGGTCGCATCATCAGGAAGGTTCACGATGGTGCCGTAACCACACAGCGAGTCGGCGACGCTTACGAGCGTGCCGCCGTGAAGATAGCCGTGTGGAGCCATCAAATCACGTCGTACCGGCACGCGTGCTCGAACGCGCCGCGGCTCCACCACAAGGTTCTCCATACCGAGAAACTCCGGGAGATAGCCGCGGCTGAACGCTGCAAGCGCGCCTGCACTGAGGCCGGTGAGGCCCGGATACGGAGACCGGCGAGGCGCCGCCGCCGCTCTGCTCGCGTTGTCCACGAGTGGGGTCGCGGTCGGTACGTCGGAAATCTCAATCGCCATCGGTCAGTGCTCCGACCGTCGACTCGCCGGGGGCAGTGGACCGGTAGTGGCAATGCGCACATGCGACCAATGCCCTGTCGTTGAGCACGAGGGTCTCCACCGCGAGTAGACCTTCTACGCTTCGGTATACGAGCGCCAGGCTCCCCGCCCCCGTGGCGACGGTGATATCAGGTCCGAAGTGAAGGTCGGGGTACCGCGCGAGCGCGGCTGCCGCGTACTCCCCCACAGAGGCGCGACCGTGAAGGGCCTCGCCGCCAGTGAGACGAGCAACGAATGGCGAGTGATACTCGACGTCCTCGCTGTAGTGCGCGGATATTCGTGACGCGTCGTGGGAGTTCCACGCGTCGGCCCACGATCGGGCAAGCACGTCGGCATCGACTTCGCTGAGCGGGTTGTACGCGCTGCCCATGATCATGACGCCGCCGTTGCCACGAGCGTCATGGTGAAGGTGAATTGTTCGATAACGAATAAGTGCATGTATTCCATACGAACCGGCGCGCATTGGGGATTGGCGAATTCAGCTCGCCATTGCGACAGCCACTGCAAATGCCTCTGTGCTGCGACGATCTGTTACGAGTCGATGTGGACACCCTCACCAGGCAGATCATGGAGATCTGCCTCACGCGAAGATATGGATTGTCGAGGAGGTCCTCGCTGGGCTTCGGAGGTCCTGTAAGGACCAGTCCCAGCAATGTATGGGGGCACCCTCCACATCATCTCCCTACCTACGAGCCGGCAGCTGCCCCCGGTACTTGAGCACTCTGCTCCACTACCCCACCCAAGTCTTGACGACTCGCGACGTATGTCACGGAATGTTCACCTAGTTCGACCATCCCGACGCTCACTTCGCTCGTAGGTCCTGTGACTCGACGGCCCCATTGACTGGTGAAAATGAGGAGGATTCATTCATGGCATTTGCATCAGCGACTCAAACGTTATCTGAGCGACGCGTCGCGAAGTTCCTACTGAGCGATGACACCCAGACCAGCGTCTCACTTCTCGTCGTGGGTGCCAGTCTTGCGCTGGCCATCGCTGTAATACATGTACAGGACCAGGGCGGTTTGCCGGGAAGCCAGTCCCCTGTGTGGTTGAAGTACGGGTACTACATGGTCGAGATCAGCAGCACAATAAGCGCGGGGTTCATCATTCGCGGCAAGACACTGGGGTGGCTGCTGGGGCTGGCATCGAGCGTCGGCCCTATGTCCGGATACGTCTTGTCGCGAACGATGGGTCTTCCTGGTGACTCGGGTGATGTGGGTAACTGGGGTTACCTCCTCGGCACCGTAAGTCTGATCGTTGAAGGGAGCTTCATCGTCCTGGCCGTGATCTGCCTCAGGCGGATCGCCAGAGCCTGGCAGCCGAATTCGGATGATGTCGTCTACAAGTGGGCTGGCTCTGATACCAATCGGCCGCGTGCCATTGATCGGTGGGGGAGATGACCCAGAACCCGCCCGACAGAGTCACGTCGGATTTCCGCCAGACAGGACTAGAAGCGGTGTCTCAAGCTGGCCTAGTGAGCGAATGCATCGGATCCAGCCAGCCATCCAAAGTCGGCGCGACGGCGCTGCGCATTCGACGACCTCTTCAACAAGACCGGAACGGCATAGAGGAGATGTGGGGCCGTTGCTCGTTCAGGACCCGCTTGTATCGGCTCCACTCGCCCTTCCCGACCCTGCCTCTGTCATACCTGGACGCCGTGATCTCCGATCCCGACGGGAGCCGAGTGGCGACTCGGTCGGCCACCGAGATCGTCGGATTGGCCTCGCTACTGGACTCAGGCAAGGGTTGGGCTGACCTCGGCGTGGTTATCGAGGACCGATGGCAGCGACACGGAATTGGGACGCGCCTAGTCAGAGAACTGTTCAGTGAAGCCAGCGCCCGAGGTATCTGTCTTGTAAAGGCTGAAGTTCTTGCGACGAATGATGCCCTGATACGCCCGCTTCGACGCGTTGATCAGGAACTTTGCCTCACCTGGGATCGGTATACCGTCGAGGCGACCCTCCGGCTCTCCAACGGTTCCTTCGCCGTCGATGACGGCAGAAGGCTCGTCGATGAACCGAGCAGCCCTTGAATTTGCCTTTGGTTCTCGTTCCGCTTCTTGCGTCAGCTCGACCGCCCCGATAAGCGACCGTGACCCGGTCACTGTATGGGGGCAGGGTCAGATCAAGAGAAACCGAGAACCTGATGTCCAGGACGACCGCCGAGATATTCACTGGCCGGATCGTGATGATTTCGAGTACGGCCCATCCACCCGCCACCGGAACTGTGACCTCGTCATTCCACACCCGCTGAAGATCAATGGCCAGGCCGCCGGAGCTGCAAATCAACGGATACTGGAGGATGGCTGTCTGGACCTCCGAGTGGGTCACGTCGGGCTCGCCATCGCCATCGTGGGCCTCATCGTGATGTCGTTGGGATCCACACCGTGGGTCCCGGCCGTCGGGGTGATCATCTGCCCGCCGCCTCGGCCGTCACGTTGGCGGGGTTCTTCCGGTCCCGGCCCGAGCTTTCCCAGCCGAGACCCGGGTACTGGTCGATGCGGTTCATGCTCATCCACGACACGGTCCACGCTCGGTAGTCGACGCAGCGGTCATGACGGCTCCTCCCATCGTTAGCGAACTGTGGTTCGGTGCGCACAGCCCCGCCGCTCCCGGCGAGATCCACGCTCTTGCCCAAGCGCTTCGAGCTGCAGTTCGGCGGACCGATCGGCCAACGCCGAACCTCGACACACGAGTGGGGACTCAACGACGGCCGACGGCTAAGAATGCCGAGTTTGGCTTGTCCCCCCCGCCACTTGGCCAGAATTCAATTCTGGCTTCAACCGAGTTGGGCTCAGGCGGTCGTTTCGTCTGCGTTCCCGCTATTCATACCGAACTGCCTGTTGAGACTCTTTGGAACCAGTCTGTGTGAGGCCGACCGCGACAGGCAGAGGACCAAACCCTCAGTGCGATCCCGCGGACGGCCGAGCAACGGTTGCGGTACACAAAGCTGGGACCACGACCACCGGGACGCCTGCGTGCTCCACCAGCTCGAGGCTGGTGCTCCCCAAGAGAGTCCCGGCATGCTTTCCACTGCCACGAGAACCAACAACCAAGAGGTCAACGAGTGTGGGTGGATCAGCCAGTCGGAGCAGCGCCGAGCACGGGTCCCCGTCCACAACCATCCACTCAATGGCCGTCTCGTCAAGACCGGCGTCGATGGCGATCCCGATGGCGTCGTCTCGGTGCGGGCTGGCCTCGGTGGCCAACCCTGCGTGTTCGAGAAGACCCACAGCGTGGAGCACCGTCAGCCGGGCGTGACATTGGGCCGCCAGTTGGGCCGCCCACTTCAGCGCTGATTTCGAATCAGGCGAGCTGTCGTAACCTACAGCGACCGTAGTCACCGCACTCACCACTGGCCCCCTGCGGTCAAGCTGGCCATCCCCATTGTGTCGATAGCGCGGTCTCGAGCGCGCTTCACGGTCCGGACGGCCTCGCGGCCGGGGCCACCCGAAGTTGGTGCTTCGGCGTCGGTCGGCCGTTCGAGCAAGGTGCCGAGCGTGGCGGCGACCGAGGTACGCAATGCTCCGGCGTTGTACCCACCTTCGAGGAAGAGGGCCAATCGGCCGGACCGAGGGGCATAGGCGCGCACCAGCTGGGCCAGGTGGGCGAAGTCCCCCGTGGAGAGAGCCAGTTCGCCGAGCGGATCGGCCCGATGGGCATCGAAGCCGCACGAGACGAGCACCCAGTCCGGAGCGAATCGGTCGATCACCGGCTGGGCGACCTCGTCGAGAGCACAGCGGACCACGTCACCCGTGGTCCCGGGTGGGAGGGGGATGTTGACAGTGAGCCCGAGCGCGTCGGGACCACCGACCTCCTCGGCTCGGCCGGTGCCTGGGAAAAGCGGCCACTGGTGGGTTGAGACGTACAGCACGTTGGGGTCATCCCAGAAGATGGCCTGGGTGCCGTTGCCGTGATGGACGTCCCAGTCCACGATGAGGACCCGGTGTCCCTTGGCGGCCAACGACGCCGCGCTGACGGCGACATTGTTCAGCAGGCAGAATCCCATGGCGCGGTCGCGCTCGGCATGGTGACCTGGTGGTCGCACCGGAACAAAGGCGACCCCATCGCCTCGACGTTCGAGTGCTGCGATGGCTTCAAGGCCGGCCCCGGCCGCCCTCCGGGCCGCAGTGAACGAGTCCGATCGAGCGTAAGTATCTGGGTCAAGGTCACCTCCGCCCTGATTACAGAAAGCCTCGAGTTCAGTGAGGTACTGGGCCGAGTGCACCCGAGTCAGATCTTCGAGCGCGGCCTTAGGGGTGGTGAGGAACTCGATCTCGTCGTCGAGGTACAGGTCGCGCACGCCGTCCATCACCGAGAAGATCCGGCCCTGCTGCTCGGGGTGCAGCCGACCGCCATCATGGGTGCATGCCCCTGATGGTCCGGCCACGATTAGCACCGCCGCGCTCCTGCCACGTCGAGCAAAGGACAGGTTGGACTGACCTGGCGTGTTTGTTCCCTGGTGGCCAACGCTCGGCGGTAAGCCTCGGTAGGCGTGATGTCGAAGCGCAAGTAGACCGTCCCATACTCGGTGTCGCTCTGTACCTCGAAGCCGGCGTGCAAGAAAACACCGAGCATGGCGTGATTCTCCGACAGGGTCTCAGCCAGGAAGGTCGTGATGTTCCTTTCTCTGGCTGCCAAAACCAGCTCATCGAGCAGTAGTGACCCGATCCCGTGGTGCTGGTAATCGTCCGCCACCACGAATGCGACTTCGGCTTCGGGAGTGCCTTGGTGACGGTCGAATCGAGCCACGGCGATCAAGGTGCCGTCGACTTCAGCTACCAGAGCCAGCCGATCGAAGTAGTCGACGCAAGTGAAGCGCTCGACTTCCTTTGGGGACAAAGTTGGGTGGAAGGTGAAGAAGCGCAGGTAGCACGAGTGAGGCGATAGATGGTTATGGAACTCGACTAGTCGCTCGGCGTCGTCGGGCCGGATGGGTCGAAGGTGGTAGTGCAGGTTGCCCTCTGAGACCACGTCACGCTCAAGGGCTGCGGGGTAGTTCGGCGGCATGGCTGCCTGGGTAGTCGTGATCATGGCGGTTAGTGCACGATGAGGGTGGGGCACGACGCATGGTGTGCGCAGTGTTCTGAGACAGATCCAATGAGTAGATCGGTCAGCTCGGAGTGCCCCCGTGAGCCCACGACGAGGAGTGAAGCCCCTTTGGCAGTTTCAACCAGCACGTTGCCGGCGAAGCCGTGGCGGTGCTCACCCTTGAGGACGAGGTCGGGATAGTGGGCCTGGGCAATGGCGAGAGATTGGCTGACGATGATCGCCGCGCTCTCCTCGAACGGGCTGAGTGGCATGGCCCAGCCTGCCGTAGGCGCGATCTCGTAAGCGCTGACCACGTGCAGCAGCGCACCTCGGATCGCCGCCTCGTAAGCTGCGAGGACCAGAGCGCGTTCGGCACCTGCTGAGCCATCGACCCCTACGACCACTCTGGACTCGGCGTTGGTCTCCTCGGGTTGGCTGATGTGAGTGAAAGTGGTCACTGATCCATAGTCGCCGATTCGGCGACGTTCTGAACGGGGACCTTGGTCCCTACCCATTGAGAGATGAGTCCCTTTGACCGTGACAGGGATCAAGGAGATCGAGACCTCGGGCTCTGGAGGGTCATGACTTCCAATCGGGGTCTTCTTCCTGGTTGATTTGGGTCCACAGTCCCCCGCCCGCCCCTGGAGATGCGTGCACACTGGAAGCCGCCGATCACGAAGAGAGTGGAGCCAGCACTGACGATCGGGAAAATAGGACCACCTCGTGGCGGGGTCACCGGCTGGGTTCCCGATCCGAGTCTGGGCGCATGCTGGACATGCCGCTGTGAATTGTCCCCCGCTCGGGCCTCTGAGCTCTCAGGCCGACGTCGCCGCTTCCCAAGCGGCCGCTCCGGCCAGTCCGGCGTCGTCGCCCAGGGCCGACTGCACGATGGTCAGGTCGGCCGGGTGATGTTCGGGCCGGCTCAGCACCAAGTCTCGGAGCGGTTCGAAGAACCCGGGGTCGCAACCCAGCCCCCCGCCGACGACCACGGTGCTCGGGTAGAAGGTCATCACGAGGTTGCAGATCCCGACGGCGCAGGCGGCGATGGCGCCCCGCCAAATGGCCAACGCGCCGGCTTCACCGCTCTTCATCGCCGTTTCGATTCCACGAGCGTCGAGGGCCCCGAGGCCGGTCTCGCGGGCCAGGCGCGCCAGACCGCTGCCCGATCCCAACTCCTCGAACGTGCAGGGTGATCCGTCCCGCCATGCGCTCCAGTCGATGACGGTGTGACCCACTTCTGCGAGGGAGCGTCTCCCGCGTAGCAGACGACCGTCGTGGATCACTCCGGCCCCGATGCCAGTCGAAATCGTGAGGTAGGCCACGTCGGTGGTCCCCACGCCGGCGCCGAAGGCAGCCTCGCCTACTGCTGCGAGGTCAGCGTCGTTGGCGATATGGGTCCGGAGGCCGAGTCCGGCCGATAGCTCGTCACGCGACAGCAGGTCGGGCCAGCGCTCTGGGAGGTGCGGTGCCCACAGCAGCCGCCCTGCCTCGTAGTCCACGGCGCCCGGTAGGCCCACGACCGCGTGAGACACGGTGCCGAGATGGTGCTCGGCGCCGACGGTGCAAGCGAGGTCGATCAGTGCCTCCGGCACGTCGGCATGGCCGGGCGTTCCGACCGATCGCCGCAGCAGCACGGTGCCGCGTTGATCCACCAGGGCAGCTCGCATCCGGGTGCCGCCAACGTCGACGGCCAGGACGAGCGGTGCCGTCATATGTCCGCAGTCATATGCCGGTCCTCATGGCGTGCAGTGTCCGCAGCGGCTGACGTGCGTCGTACGGCCCGCCGGCGTTGCGGCTCACCAGGCTGTGACCACGTACGCCTCCGGGGCGTCCACGAGGTATTTGTGCAGCTGACTTTCGCTGAGCAGGCCTGATTGGGAGCCGACCTCCTGGACAACGCTCATGGCGTTCACCGGGGCCCAGGACAGCGCCGCGTGCAGCGGGAGCCCCTTCACCATGGCGGCGACGAGGGCAGACGAAAACGCATCGCCGGCGCCGGTGCGCTCCCTGGGCGGGACGGGGTCGGGGTAGGCGGGGACGAAGTAGCGCTCTGACCCGTTCGACGCGTAGGCCCCGTCCGGACCGTCCGTGATGACGACGATCTCGGGGCCGAGGCGGTGCAGCGAGTCGAGGAGTTCGCCCACCACGCTGTGGTCGCCGCCACCGATCTCGACGGCCTCCTCCCTGTTGCAGATCAGCACGCTGGCCCGCCGGTAGAGGCCCCGCATGGCTTCGACACCCTGAGCAATCTGGAACGTCCCGGGTTGGAACGCGAAGTGCACCGAGGGCTCTGCATCGAGCCAGGCAACGATCTGGTCGTAATACTCGGGAGCATCGGAACCGACCGAGCTCACATACAGCCAACGAGGGACCTCTCGCGGGCTCAGGTGGGCCCAGTGGTAGTCGTAGAGCTGATGGCGGACCAGGATCGTGCGGTCAGGACCGAACCAGAGCACGAAGTTGCGATTGCTCGGCTGATTGGGGTCGAACCGTACGAGGTGGGTGTCGACACGTTCGTGCTCGAGCGCGGCCTGCATCATTCGACCGATATCGTCGTTTCCGACGTGTGCCGCGATGGCGGTCGACAGTCCGAGCCGTGCGAACCCCACTGCGGCATTTGCTGCGTTCCCACCCGCGTCGACCATCACGGCGTAGTCGAACGGGACCTTGCCGCCGAAGGGTAGATCCATCCACTGCCCGAGGTGATCCTCCCGGATGCGGACGTGCGCGTCGGAAAGCCGGATGAAGACGTCGGTCGCGGTGTCACCCACGCTGAGCACGTCGAACTGCGCCACAGGGCCATATGACCAGAACTCCCGGCCGCGCAACAGGGACCAATTTCCCCTTTGCCGGCACTCCGCCAGAGTGATGTCGCCGAGGACGAGGGGGAGCGCACCGATCCGGATCTCCGCGAGGCTCTCGAACAGGATCCGTCCCTCGAGCCGGCCCTGGTCGCCGACGATCTGGAGCTGCGGGAACTGGGGGCGCAGCGCGATGATCCCGAGCTCCTGGTGACGCCCGAGGGTGGCATGGACGACCCGGACGGGATCGATCACGCCGGGCCGAGGCGTCAACGCCGAGGATGAAGCGGGATGGGACCTGCACGCCCCGCTCAGCGCCAACGAGGCGAGGACGGGGAGGACGAGTTGACTCCGGGTTAGTCGAGCTCTCGCAGTCCGAGGCACCCGCTCGCCTCTGCAAGGCTGGCGCGGGCGCGGGGGTCGGCCACCTCCTCAATCAGCAGTCGGGCCTGCGCGTGCTGCGATCGCCCGAACAGCTCGGCACACCCGTGCTCGCTGATCACCGCCGAGTGCTGGAACGACGTCACCGGGTTCGTCAGGACCGGGACCACTGTCGACGAGTCCGTCTTGTCGTGCCAGGCGTGCATCGCCACGATCGCGTGCCCCCCGGGCGAGTGCAGCGCCCCGGAGACGAAATCAGGCTGCCCGCCGAATCCCGAGTGGACCTGCGAGTCCACGAAGCTGGCGTTGGCCTGGGCGAACAGGTCGATCTGCATGGCCGCGTTGACCGAGAGCATGCAGGGGTGGGCGGCGATGCGCGCCGGGTCGTTGACGGTCTCGGTCCGCAGCATGCGGAGCCGCTCGTTCCCGTCCGCCCAGCGGTAGAGCTCGGGTGAGCCGATCAGGAAGGAGGTGTAGACCGGTTCGCCCGGGTTCAGCGCACCGGCGTGATCGAGGTCCATGACTCCGTCGCTGATCATCTCCGACCACACCCGCAGACCGCGCCGCTTCGACATCATCCCCGCCGCCACGGTGGGGATGAGCCCGATGCCGAGCTGCAGCGTCGTGCCGTCGGCCGCGAAGGCTGCCACACGCTCGCCGATGGCGGTTGCCCCCTCCTCGGACCCCTGCCAGCCCGGGGAGGTCAATGGCTCGTCGACCTCCAGAAAGCCGTCGATCGACTCCACGGGGATCTCGCTGGCGCCGAACGTGTAGGGCATGCGGGGATTCACCTGAGCCAGGACGAGCCCACGGCGAGCCCGCACCCGATCGACTGCGGCCGGCAACACGTTGACCTCGATCCCGAGGGAGACCTTACCGTTGCGAGGCAGGGATGTATGGAGCAGAACGGCGTCAGGCCGGCGCACGGTGTCGAAGAGACGCGGCACGAGCGAGAGGCGCATCGGCAGGTAGTCGAGCATCGGGTCGTGGCGCATGCCGGGCCCGACGAAGGGGGTCTCGCAGATGAACCCTGGGTGAACGGCGAAGTCGTACTGCGCGTTGAGCTGGAACACACGGCACGTCTCGAGTGCCTGGGTGAGTGCTCGGACCAACGTGAACGGCGTCGCAGAATTCCCCGAGATGACGATCCGCGGTTCACCCCCCTCCAGGGCGCCGATCCGCGCCACGGCCTCCTCGAAGGTCATGGTGTGCATCGCATCAGTGTCACAGAGGCCTATACCGCAAAACAGGGACATTGGTCCCTATCGACACCGCCGCTGATCAGGGACGATCAGTGTGTAAGGCGCGCCACGCGCAGCTCCGGAGGTATGGGTCATGAATGAAATTCGTTGGTTCCAAGACATCAGGCTGCGGGACACGGACTCGGTGGGAGGCAAGGGTGCCAACCTCGGTGAGCTGACGGCCGGCGGCCTACCCGTGCCTCCCGGGTTCGTGATCACCGGTGAGGCGTACCTCAATGCCATCGGCCGGGCGGGCGTCCGGGAGCGGCTCGTGGCGATCCTGGCCGAAGCCCGTACCGCGGCGCAGGACGACCTCGACCGCCTGGCGTCCGAGGCCCGGAGCCTCGTGCACACGGTGCCGATCCCCGACGACCTGGCGGCCGGCATCGTCGACGCGTACGAGCGCCTCGGAGCCGACGTTCGGGTAGCGGTGCGGTCGTCGGGCATCGGCGAGGATGCCGAAGGCACGTCGTTCGCCGGCATGAACGAGACGTTCACCAACGTCGCCGGCAGCGAGCAGCTACTGACACGAGTCGTCGACTGCTGGGCCTCGCTATGGGGTGCGCGCTCCATCTTCTACCGCGGTGACAAGGCTCTGACCGCAGAGCCGGCCATCGCCGTGGTGATCCAGGAGATGGTGCCCTCGGAGCGCTCAGGTGTGATGTTCACTGTCGATCCCTCGACGGGGGAGACGGACCACATCGTGATCGAGGCCGCCTTCGGCCAGGGCGAGGTGGTCGTGAGCGGTCAGGTCGAGCCCGATACCTACGTGGTGGCGAAGGACGGGCCCCGTCTCCTGCACGCTCGGGTCGGTACGCAGCATTTCAAGATCGTGCGTGGGCCCGACGGCGAGGACGAGCGGGTGGAGCTCGATCCGGCCGAGGGCGGCCGCCGGGTCCTCAGCGACGAGGACGTCGTCGCGGTGGCACGCCTCGGCCTGGCCACCGAGGCCCACTACGGGTCACCACAGGACACGGAGTGGGCCATGGCCGGTGGCCGTACCTACCTCGTGCAGTCACGTCCCGTCACGGCCGTCGGCGGTGCCGCTGGGGCCGCGGCGCCGCCCGGACAGGGCACGCTGCTCGTGCAGGGACTGGCGGCCTCGGCGGGTCGGGCTTCGGGAGTGGTGCGTGTGTTGCAGTCGCCCGACCAGGGCGATCGCCTGCAGACCGGTGAGATCCTCGTGGCGCCCATGACGAGTCCTGATTGGGTGCCGACCATGCGCCGCGCCGCGGCCATCGTGACCGATGGTGGCGGCATGACATGCCATGCCGCCATCGTCTCGCGCGAGCTGGGCGTCCCCGCCGTCGTCGGTGCCCGCACCGCCACGACCGTGCTCCGCGACGGCGAGCTCGTGACCGTCGACGGCGCCCAGGGAACGGTGACGGAAGGGGCCGTGGCCCCGGCCGTTGTCCCGCCGACGGCGACGACGGCGCCGCAACAGGCCGGCTCCGGGGGGCCGGGCGCGCTCGCGACGAAGATCTACGTCAACCTGGCTTTCGCCGACCACGCCGAGGAGGTGGCGGCCTTGCCGGTCGACGGTGTGGGCCTGTTGCGAGCCGAGTTCATGGTGACGGACGCCCTCAAAGGGGTCCACCCGCGCAAGCTCCTCGAGCGCGGCGACGAGAAGACGTTCGTTGACGACATGGCCAAGTCGCTCGTGCGCATCACGAGAGCCTTCGAACCGCGGCCCGTGGTGTACCGGAGCATCGACTTCCGCTCCAACGAGTTCTCCAACCTCGAAGGGGGGGACCAGTTCGAGCCGCACGAGGAGAACCCGATGATCGGGTACCGCGGCTGCTACCGCTACGTCAAGGAGCCGGACCTGTTCCGGCTGGAGCTCGACGTGCTGGCCCGCGTGCTCCAGGAGACGCCGAACATCGTGCTGATGATCCCGTTCGTGCGTACGGCCTGGGAGCTCGAGGCGTGCCTCGACGTGGTCGATGCCAGCCCGGTGGCAGGCTCTCTCCCGGTGTGGGTGATGGCCGAGGTCCCGTCCGTGGCCTACTGGATCCCGACCTATGCGGGGATGGGCATCGATGGGGTGTCGATCGGCAGCAACGATCTGACCCAGCTGATGCTCGGAGTGGACCGCGACTCGCAGATCTGTGCCGACATCTTCGACGAGGCGGACCCGGCTGTGCTCGATGCGATCGGGCGCATCATCGGAGGCTGCCAGTCCTCGGGCATCACCTCCTCGCTGTGCGGTCAGGCCCCCTCCAACCGGCCGGCCTTCGCCGAGCACCTCGTCGGTCAGGGCATCACGTCGATCTCGGTGAACCCCGACGCAGTGGCCGCCGTGCGCCAGACAGTGGCGACCGCCGAGTGGCGGCTGCTTCTCCAGGCCGCCGTGCCAGGCCGGCCCGAGTTGCCGGGCGGTGTGGCGCCCCGGCACCCGCTCCGCCACCGTCGCTAGCAGGGTCACGGCCCGCGGGATTTCGCTCGGCGGCCGACACGACGGTGACCCCCCGGGACTCAGGTCTCCTCGGGCACCATCTTGATCGCGCCGCAGGGGCATTCCTGCACGCACAGGCCGCACCCCTTGCAGAAGTCGTAGTCGAAACGGTATCCGTGCGCCTCGTCGACCTTCATGACCGCGTTGTCGGGGCAGACACCGAAGCAGTTGTCGCACTGGAAGCAGTTGCCGCACGACATGCAGCGACGCGCCTCGAAGAGCGCGGTCGACTCGTCGAGGCCGCCGACGACCTCGTCGAAGGTCGAGGTGCGCCGGGCGGCGTCGAGACGGGGACGGACGGCATGGGGTGCGTCGGCGTAGTACCAGGTGTTGAGGTGCTCGGGCGTCGCCAGCTCGTGCCGGGGCGGGCGCTCCAGGCCGGGGCCGCCCAGCCAGGCGTCGATGGCCCGTGCCGCCCGCTTGCCGTGACCGATGGCGTCGGTCAGCGTGCGGGCGCCCGCCACCATGTCGCCGCCGGCGAACACCCCTGGCCGGCCCGTCATCATGTCGGCCCCGACCGCGACGACCCCGTCGTCCACCGCGATCTCCGGGATCCCACCGAGCAGCGACAGGTCCGCCTCCTGCCCGAGCGCCAGGATCACCGAGTCCACCCGCAGCTCCTCGATCTCGCCGGTGGGCTGGGGGAAGCCGTCGGCATCGAGCTCCATCCGTTCGATCGTGAGGGCTTCGGCCCCGGTGCCGACGATGGTCGACAGCCACTTGAGGCGCACGCTCTCGTCGACGGCGTCCTGCACCTCCTCGACGTTGGCCGGCATGCGCTCCCGGGTCCGTCGGTAGACGACGACGGCGTCTTCGGCGCCGAGCCGTCGGGCCGTGCGGGCCGCGTCCATGGCGGTGTCGCCGCCGCCGTAGATCACCACGCGACGCCCGAGTGCGGGTGACTCGCTCTCCTCGGTGTCATGCAGCAGCGTGACGGCGTCGAGGATGCGCGCCGAGTCTCCGGCGGGGATGTCGGCGTGCCTGCCCCGTTGGGCGCCCACGGCGAGGAACGCGGCGTCGAAGCCCTCGTCCCTCATGGTCGCATCGAGGTCGTCGACACTGCGACCGCATACGAACTCGACACCCATGGATACGATCCGTTCGATCTCGCCTGCAACGATGGCCCGGGGCAGCCGGTAGGACGGGATGCCGTAGCGCATCATGCCTCCGGGGGCGGCCGACGACTCGTAGATCACGACCTCGTGCCCGAGGAGCCGCAGGTGGTAGGCGGCCGAGAGGCCGCCGGGCCCGGAGCCGACGACGAGCACTCGACTCCCCGTGGCCGGTCCCGCCGGGTCGGGCGACCAGCCCTCGCTGAGTGCGCGGTCGCCCAGGAACCGCTCCATGGCGTTGATCCCCACCGTCTCGTCCACGGCGGCCCGGTTGCAGAGCGTCTGACAGGGGTGGAAGCAGGCTCGTCCCATCACGGCGGGCAGCGGGTTGTCGCGCATGATCTGGCGCCAGGCCGCCTCGTAGGAGCCGTCCTCGGCCAGGTAGAGCCACTGCTGGATGTTCTCGCCGGCCGGGCAGGCGTTGTTGCACGGGGGGAGGCGGTCGACGTACACCGGCCGCTCGACCCGCCACGAGCCTGTCCTGTTGGCCAGGCTCGATCCGACTTCGAGGGTGATGGCGAAGGGCTTTTCGGTCATGAGGCCGGCACCTCCTCACCCTCGTCGAGCCCGTAGCGAGCGATGTTGCGGTCGGCCATGGCCTGTAAGGCGGCGATGATGTCGGGCCGGGCCGGGTTCCCTTCCACGTCGAAGAGGTGCGCGAAGCGGCCCTGCAGGCGCAGGTACTCGTCGACCGGGGCACGCCGCCGGATGGTCGACGTGCGAACGATCTCGCCGTGCTCCGCCTCGAAGACCGGGAAGAGGCCCGTCTGGGTCGCCAGCCGCGCCACCTTCACGGTGTCGGAGGGGGCGGAGCCCCAGCCGAGCGGACAGGTCACCAGGATGTGGATGTAACGGGCTCCGTGGATCTCCATGGCCCGGGTGACCTTGTCCTCGAGGTCGTGGAGGTCGGCCACCGTGGCAGTCGCGACGTAAGGGATCCCGTGCGCCATCGCCAGCTCCGGGAGGTTCTTCCCTTGACCGAAGGAATTCCCCGGATTGGGGCCGACCGCCTCGGTCGTCGCCGTACGCGCTGCCGGCGGGGTCGCCCCTGACCGCTGCACGCCGGTGTTCATGTAGGCCTCGTTGTCGTAACAGATGAACAGGACGTCATCGTTGCGCTCGAACATGCCCGAGAGGCAGCCGAAGCCGATGTCCACGGTGCCGCCGTCACCGGCCTGCGCGATCGACTCTCGTGTCGCCGAGACCCTTGACCCGCAGCGCCGCCGCGACCCCGGTCGCCACCGCGGGCGCGTTCCCGAACAAGGAGTGCAACCATGCGATCTGCCACGACGTCTCCGGGTAGGGCGTCGAGAACACCTCGAGGCAGCCGGTGGCGTTGACGGCCACCATGCGACCGCCGGTGGCACGCATGGCCGCATCGATGGCGTAGCGGGCGCCGAGGGCCTCGCCGCAGCCCTGGCAGGCTCGGTGACCCGAGGTCAGCGAGTTGGCGTCGCCGGTGCCGGACTGCACGGTCCGGTCGGCGCGGCTCACCAACCGGTTGCCGACGGCGAAGCTCCCGACCTGGTAGAAGCGGACGGCCATGGCTCAGCCGATCCCCGAGGCGATCGACGCCGAGATCGCGCAACATGTTCTCGGCCGTGGGCCCGGAGCGGCGGTGCAGAGCCATGCGTTCGAGCTCGCGTTCGACCAGGCCCGTATTGAGGTCGAGGAAGGTCAGGCGCCCAAGCTCGCCCTGGAGTGCCGCCTCGAAGACGCTCCTGAGTGACGCCTTGGTGATGGCACGGCCACCCAGTCCCGCCACCACCGTGGCAACCGGAATCGGCAAGCCGCTGAGCGTCATGGCCACGTCGGTCGACAGCACCCCGCCGAAGCCCACGCTGATGGCTTTCTCGACGACGACGACCTGCCGGCATGTTCTGGAGTGCGCTCCGAACGGCATCGATCGGGAACGGCCGGAAAGAGGTGATGCCCACCGCACCGATCCGGTGCCCGGCGGCGCGTTGCGCGTCCACGACTTCCTTGATCGTCCCGAGGACCGAGCCCATGGCCACGACCACCACTTCGGCGTCGGCACTCCGGTACGGGTGCACGAGGCCGCCCGAGTCGCGCCCGAAGGCCTCGGCGAATTCCGCGCCCAGCCCTCCGATGCGGTCCAGCGCCGTGAGCTGGCGGGCGTGCGCCAGGTACCGCACCTCCTCGAACGCCTCGGGGCCCACCATGGCGCCGATGGAGTAAGGCTCTGCAGGGTCGAGCACCTGGCGGGGCTCGTAGGCGGGCAGGAACGCGTCCACCTGCTCCTGGCTCGGGAAGGTCCACCCGCTCGGTGGCATGGGTGAGGATGAACCCGTCCATGCAGACCATGATGGGGACGGAGACCTCCTCGGCGAGGCGGAAGGCCTGGATGTGCAGGTCAGCGGCCTCCTGGACCGTCTCGGCGAACAGCTGGACCCAGCCGGCGTCGCGGGCCGCCATGGCATCGCTGTGGTCGTTCCAGATGTTGATGGGGGCGCCGACGGCCCGGTTGGCCAGCGTCATGACGATCGGAAGTCCGAGCCCGCTGGCGTTGTAGACGGCCTCCATCATGAACAGCAGTCCTTGGCTGGCCGTCGCGGTGAAGGCGCGGGCCCCGGCGGCGGAGGCGCCGATGGCGACCGACATCGCGGCGAACTCGGATTCAACGTTGATGAACTCGCAGGGTGACAGCTCGCCCGTCTTCACGAGCTCGCCCAGGGCCTCGATGATGTGGGTCTGCGGTGAGATCGGGTAGGCGCACACCACTTCCGGCCGGCAGAGTGCCACCGTCTCCGCGACAGCCCGCGAGCCCTCAATCTGCCGGAGCACTCGAGCATCGCCCTTCCGCTCGCTGTCATGACCCGGCGCGCCAGACTGGAACAGCTCGTCGGCCGCCGCGACGTTGCGCTCGGCCACCGGAGGGGTGCGGCCGAACCGCTCCCGGATGGCCGCACCGACCGCGCCGATAGTGACCTCGGCCGTCAGGGCGGCGAAGCTGCCGAGCAGCGCGGCGTTGGGGAGAGGCCGGCCGATCTGGCGCAGCGCCACCTCGGTGGCAGGCACGGTGAGGAGGCGTTCGGGTCGGAACCGGCCGGCCAGGGACCCCAGCCCGAGCTCGTCCAGGTTCCGGGTCGAGTTGACGAGCACATAGCCGTCCGGGCCGAGCCCGGCGAAGAGGTCGACCTGGTGCACCAGGGTCGGATCGATCACGATCAGGCAGTCCGGCGTCATCACTGGTTCACGCGTCCGGATCTCGCGCTCGTCGAGACGGCAGTACGCGACGACCGGAGCGCCCATGCGCTCGGACCCGAAGCTCGGGAACGACTGCGCGTACCTGCGCTCCTCGAACGCCGCGAGCGCCAGGAGGTCGGCGGCGGTCACGGCTCCCTGCCCACCCCGGCCATGGAAGCGCACTGCGAACATGGTTCCAGCGTGCCGCGTTCCTCCCCGGGGGAATAGGGACAAAGGTCCCCGGGTGCCCCCGTTCGTGGTGACGTGGGTCCTTTCGATTCGGATCCGCTCGTCCAGAGGTGCTGATCGGGGACCTTTGTCCCTACCGGGTGCTCTCGTCCCGATGGGACCATGGACACAGAGGGGCCACGTGGCCCTGGGACAACGGAGATGCCACCATGGCCGTGAGAGTCGCAATCAATGGGTTTGGCCGGACCGGGCGGGCCTTCCTCCGAGCGGCCCTCAAGGCACCCAACGACGTCGAGGTGGCCGCGGTGAACGACCTCGGCGACCCAGAGGCCCTCGCCCGGTTGCTGGCCCGGGACTCGGTCCACGGGCCCTTGCCTCTGCCGGTCTCTGTCGAGCACGACACCATGATGGTCGGCTCCTCGCCGGTGACCATGTTGATGGAGCCGCATCCCGAGCAATTGCCCTGGCGCGAGCTCGGCATCGATGTCGTGGTCGAGAGCACGGGTCGGTTGACCACCCGCGACAAGGCGGCGGCCCACATCGAGGCGGGCGCGCGCGGCGTGATCATTTCGGCGCCCGGCAAGGACGTCGACGCCACCTTCGTCGTCGGCGTCAACGAGGACACCTTCGATCCGAAGCGCGACTTCGTCGTGTCCAACGCGTCGTGCACCACGAACTGCCTGGCCGTGCTGGCCAAGGTGCTTGATGACGCCTTCGGTATGGAGCGGGGCTTCATGACGACGGTGCACGCCTACACGGACGACCAGCACCTGGTCGACGCTCTGCACAAGGACCCGCGGCGCGCGCGGGGTGCCGCCATCAACATCGTGCCCACCACGACGGGCGCCGCCCGGGCGACGGGTCTCGTGCTGCCCGATGTGGCGGGTCGGCTCGACGGCCTCTCGCTCCGGGTCCCGATCCCGGACGGGTCCATCACCGACCTGGTGGCCACGCTGCGGGTGACACCGACGGTTGACGAGATCTGTGGCGCCTACCGGGCGGCTGCCGAGGTGGGCCGCCTGGCCGGCCTGCTCGAGTTCTCCGAGGACGACCTGGTTTCAACCGACATCATCGGTTCCTCGGCCTCGTGCATCTTCGACTCGAAGCTGACCATGGCGAACGGCAACCTGGTCAAGGTGCTCGGCTGGTACGACAACGAGACCGGCTACTCGAGCCGCCTCGTCGACCTGGCCACCGTGGTGGGTCGCCCTGTGGAGCGCTGACAAGGTCCCGGACCGGGAGCGGGTGGCGGCTGGCTCCATGGGAGACGACGCCCGCGAGCGCCAGCTCTGAGAGCGACCCCGAGGCGTAGAGCTGTGTCGACTGCTTCGCCGCTTTCGGGAGCACCTTGAGGTCGATCGCCGTGGTCGTGGTGATTTGCTCCGTGCCCTTGGGATCGAGACCCTCGCCGCCGATGTAAGCAAAGCGCTCAAAAGGGTCGTCAGCCAGCGCAGGCCAACCACCCGGCAGCTTCGGCGGCGGCGAGGGGCTCCGGAGGGTACTGCAGGACATCATGGGCTCAGAGGTGACATCCAGCACGCACCTTGAGGACTTCTGTCTCTATGCGCCCGAGGAGATCCCGCTCAGAATCAGTTTAGAAGGAGCGTTTCGCGATGATAGAGGCAGAGAAGCGTTCGAGGGCTGTCGACACCATGAGCGGCTCGGACGCTCTGTTGTGGACGATCAGTTCCGATCCGGTGATGCGCCCGACCATCGTGGCGCTCATGGTCCTGGACGGGAAGCCTGACTGGGCGGAGGTCCAGGCGCGCGTTGCAGGGCTGACCCAGGCGCTTCCTCGCCTGCGCTCACGTGCGGTGAACCGGGCCCCGGGCCGGGGGCGGCCGCAGTTCGTGCTGGACGAGACCTTCGACCTCGACATGCATCTCCGCCGCGTCCGGCTGCCCGAACACGGGGCCCTCCGCGACGTCCTCGACATGGCCCAGACGATGGCCACGAGCGGGTTCGACGCTGCGCTGGCGCTGTGGGAAGCCGTCCTCGTCGAGGACGCGGACGTCAACCGTGCCGTCCTCGTCATGAAAGTCCATCACGCCCTCATCGACGGCGTGGGCGGACTTGCCGCGCTTGCGCAGCTCTTCGACGCCGTCCGTCCGGCGCCGCACCCGGGCGTCGGGGCACGGCCGCCATCAGAGGGGCCGGATCCCCGGCCGCATCACTCTGCCCTTGACCTAATGCCGGACCTTCCCGGTGCGGTACGGCTCGTCGGCGACGCGCTCGACATGGCGATGCATCCCGTGCGCTCGCTCGGCCAGCTGGTCGCCGTAGGCAGCTCGGTCGGCCGGTTGATGACTCCTGCAAGGAGACCTATGTCGCCGATCATGACCGGGCGCAGCTTCCGGCGCCACGTTGAGATCATCGACCTCGACCTCACGACTCTCAAGCGTGCCGCCAAGGCGTGGGGTGGCACGGTGAATGACGTGTTCCTCGCGTCCGTCGTGCGCGGCCTCACCCTCTACCATGAGCAGCACGGCGTCGCAGTACCGGGATTCCGCGCCCTAATGCCTGTGAATGTACGTGACGCAGCAGATCACGATGGCGGCAATCACTTTGTGCCCGCTCGGTTCGTCATCCCTGTCCACCGCGACATCGCGGACGTTGTGGCAGAGGTCAAACGGAACGCCGAACAGTGGAAGCACGCACCGGGGCTCGCCATGAGCGATGTCCTGGCCACCGGGTTGAGCGCCCTGCCCGCCGCAGTAGCCCGCGGCCTTTGGAGTTCCATGCTCATGGGCGACGACTTCTGCATCACGAACATCCCTGGACCTCCCTTCCAGGCCTTCCTGGCCGGTGTTGCCGTCGAAGGCATCTACGCCGTCTCACCGCCATCTGGGGCCGCCCTCAACGTGTCACTGGTCTCCACGGCAGAACGGGCCTGTGTCACCATCACCACCGACGTTGCCGCCGTTCCCGACAGTCCGAAGCTCGCCGGCTGCCTCGAGGACGGATTCTCGGAGGTCTGCTCCGCTCGCCCACCCGTCCCCCCGCAGTCGACATGACGGCCCCCTGTCGACCTCCTCACTGAGCTTGATGCATCGTTCCTGTACATGGAATCCTCCCACACCTATGCATCTCTGCTCGGACTCCGGCCGGGATAGGGACGTTGATCTTGGCGCGTCAAGCCGACAGTCCCGTTCACGTCGATGCTGCCACCGACCCCGTGGCTCAACTCTGCTCGCTTAGTTCGTTGGACCATTTCCAGATGGAGCGACGAAGTGTACGAACCGCGAGACCCGGCGCCTGATCCGTCGTTCCAGTCGCTCCGTGTGGGTGGTGGCCATCCGGGGGCTCTGCGCGTGCGGGGTCCGGTAGAAGCGAGTCTTGGCCAGTTCGACGAGCAAGAGGTAGACCACGACCATGCCGAAGAGCAAGAGGAAGAAGGTCGTCGGTAGCGGGGTGAAACCCAGGAGATGAGCCAGACCGGTGTACGGAAGGACGGCTCCGACCAGAGCCGCTCCGGTCGGCACAACCAGCATCGGCCAGCTCGGCCGACTCTTGAAGAACGGGACCCGTCGGGTCCGGATCACGTAGATGACCAGAGTCTGCGTGGCGATTGACTCGACGAACCAGCCCGTCCTGAATTCGACGTGGCCCGCATGGAGCACAGCGAGCATGACCCAGAAGGTCAGGAAGTCGAAGATGGAACTCACCGGACCGAATACGGACATGAACCGACGGATGAACTTCATGTCCCAGGCCGCCGGGCGCGCCAACGCCTCGGGGTCAACCCGGTCGGTAGGGATCGCCAACTGACCGGTGTTGTAGAGCAGATTGTTGAGGAGGATCTGCGAGGGCAACATCGGGAGAAAGGTCAGAAAGATGGAGGCGCCCGCAGCACTGAACATATTGCCGAAGTTCGAAGAGGTAGCCATGAGGACATACTTCATGGTGTTGTTGAAGATGCGACGACCCTCCACGACGCCGTCCGCCAGCACGCCAAGGTCCTTGTCAAGCAGGACTACGTCAGCGGCGTCCTTGGCCACATCAGTTCCGGAGTCCACCGAGATGCCGACGTCTGCGTGATGCAACGCCACGGCGTCATTGACCCCGTCGCCGAGGAACGCCACATCTTTTCCGGTACGACGGGCCACTTTGATGATTCGGGACTTCTGATCGGGCCCGATCCGTGCGAAAACCGTGGTCGTCTGTATCGCCGCTTCGAGTCTGTCGTCATCAAGTGCCTCGACCTGCTGACCGGTGAGCACGCCAGCGCAGTCGACGCCGATCTCGGAACACACCTTGGCAGCGACGAGGCCATTGTCTCCAGTGATGATCTTGACGTCCACCCCGAGGCGCTTGAGTTGGGCGATGGACTCACCGGCGTCGGCCTTCGGCCGGTCGGCGAACGTCAGGAAGCCCGCAAACTCAAGGCCCTGCTCCTCGGTCGCGGTCAGCGAATTCAAACCCTGCCCAGTTCGGGTTGCGACGGCGACCACTCGGGCCCCTTCGGAGAACAGCGCATCCAGCGCTGACCGGGCGCCGTCGGGGACGCCTTTGCAGCGGTCGAGCACGATTTCTGGCGCACCCTTGGTGATCACGAGCAGCGTTCCCATCCGGTCCATCGACCAGCACCGAAGCCAATTGGCGTTCGTGGTCGAACGGGAGCACGCCTCTCCGGACGTAACGGGAGGCCTCGACTGCGATATCCCTTCCTGGTGCGGCAGCGGGAGCAGACCAGAGAGCCTGGTCCAGGGTGTTCCCCCCGACGGGGCCGTGTTCTGTCACCGCCGCTTCGTTGCAGACCAGCCCAAGTAACAAGGGGCGATTCCTCTCCTGGCCTAGCGAATCGAGACTTCGTTCGAACGTGATCTGACCTTCGGTGAGGGTGCCCGTCTTGTCGGTGAAGAGAATCTCGATGTTGCCGAGGTCCTCGATGGCCACCAGCCGCTTCACGAGCACCTTCTTCGCTGCCAAAGCCTTGGATCCTGACGAGAGGCTGACCGTGACGATGGCCGGCATCATCTCGGGCGCGATGCCGACCGCTATCGCCAGTGAGAACAGGAGAGCTTCGATGAATGGTCTTGAGAGCGCCACATTGATGATGAAGATAAACGCGGTCAGAAGCGCTGCCACACCGAACAGGAACCGGGAGAAGTGCGACAGACCAACCTCGAAAGCCGTCTGGCCTTGATGTTCGGACAAACCAGCCGCGATCCGCCCGAAGGCGGTCCGTGCACCCGTCTGGACCACCACGCCGAGGGCCGACCCTTCATGAACAATCGTTCCCATGAAGGCACAGCCCGGTTGGTCCTGTGGCGCGCTCCCCGTGAGGGACGCCGCGGACTTGACCACCGGCATCGACTCCCCGGTCAGAATCCCCTCGTCGCACTCGCACTCGTCGACGCTGAGCAGGCGGAGGTCCGCGGGAACGAGAGCCCCGAGGCGGAGCGCCACCACGTCGCCCGGTACGAGGTCTGTGACGGGCACCCGGCACGTCTGGCCATTCCTCCGGACCTCTGCCTCCTGTCGGATCTGAGCCCGGAGAGAAGCCATGGCCATTTCTGCCCGATACTCGTTGAAGAAGCCGAGACCAACGCTGAGGAAGACGATCACGGCGATGATCACGGCATTGGTGCCTCCGCCGGTCAGCCCCGACACGAGCGCCGCCCCAAGTAGAAGGAGCAGGATCGGGTTCCGAATCTGGCGAAAAAGGACGGCGGTTGCGCGCACGCGATGAATGGCGAGCGCATTTGTCCCAAACCGACGAAAGCGCTCCTCCACTTCGTTGGAGGTGAGCCCTTCTGGACGGCTCCCAAGAGCAGAAAGGGCCTGCTCCGGCGAAAGCTCCGCGGCCCGTGCGAGATCCAACTCCTCGGCTGGGTGCGTGGCTAGGGTCATTTCCTCAGTCTTCCCGCTGAATCCAAGGTGGAGAGACCATTAGCCGGAAGGGACTAGCTCACTATTGACGATAGACGCGCCTCGGCACCAGATCTAGTGCGCCATGCGGTCTATGACTCCTACCGGCTCAGGACAACTTTGACCGCTCCGGTGTCCGCTGCCCGCTCGAAGACGTCATAAGCCTTCATCATGTCTTGAAGGTCAAATTGGTGAGTGGCAAATCGACCGGCATCGATCTGGTGGGAGGCGACCAGGCGAAGCAGGGTCGGTGTTGAATATGTGTCGACCAGTCCAGTCGTGATTGTCACGTCACGTGTCCACAGCGTCTCCAGATGCAGAGTGGCGGGGGCACCGTGGACGCCGATATTGGCGACGTGGCCTCCGGGTCGAACGAGCTCAGCGCAGAGTTCAAAGCTGGCTGGCACGCCGACTGCTTCGATTGCGACATCGACGCCCAGACCGTCCGTCAACTCTTTGACAAAGGCGACGGGATCTTCACGACCGTTGTTGACGACGAGGTCCGCGCCGAAGACCTTGGCGGCCTCCAGCCTCGTATCGGCGAGGTCCATCGCGATGATGTGACTCGGGGAGTAAAGCCGGGCTCCCAGAATGGCGGAGAGCCCGATCGGACCGGCACCAACGACGGCGACGGTGTCACCCGGCTGCACACGACCGTTCAGGACCCCAACTTCGTACGATGTAGGCAGGATGTCGGCGAGCATGAGGATCTCCTCATCGCTCACTCCCGCGGGCACCTTGTACGTCGAGGTGTCGGCAAAGGGAACCCGAACGTACTCAGCCTGGGTGCCGTCGATGAGGTGGCCAAGGATCCACCCGCCCCCGCCAAGGCACTGGCCGTAGCGCCCGTCACGACAGAAACGGCATCTCCCGCACACGCTGATGCACGACACCAGGACCCGATCGCCGGGCGCGACTGTTGTCACGGCTGAACCGATGGTTTCGACAGTTCCCACGGCTTCGTGTCCGAGGATGCGCCCATTGGTAACTTCGGGAACGTCCCCCTTCAAGATGTGGAGATCCGTTCCACAGATAGTCGTGCAGTCCACGCGCACAACGGCATCGGTGTTGTCCTGGATCGTCGCAGTTGGGACGTCCTCCCAGGCTTTACGCCCGGGTCCGTTGTAAATCAGTGCCTTCATAATGTTCCCCGGTTCTAGGTAGAGGTGCGTCACATTCGGTGCCGAGTCGTTTCCGGCCTCCGTTCCAGGTCCTGTTGCCAACATAAGTCAAGTGTGAGCGCGGCGGGTACAGATTCCTTAGGGACCAAGGTCCCGATGAACGTGACGTTTGTCTACTGTTGAGCAAGCTCTCATTCAGTAATTTCAATGGGTAGTGCGCTGGCAGCAAGAACTCACTCGGACCGCTGAAAGGGCGAGATCGTCCACGGAGAAACAGGTCCCGTGCTGTCCGACGTGAGCGAGGGAGCATCGGCGCTCGTGTGGGAACCCGAGGACTCGGGCAGGTCGTCGGGGCCCTCCTCGGTTCAGTCTCGGAATACGTGGTCCATCACGCGCACTGCACGACCACCGTTGTCCGCTGAGTCGATTGTCCCCGCCCCGCCACCTTGTCGGCACGGCCACCCTACTTACGGTCGCATGAGCTCCTCGCCGGGTTTGACCACCACCTTCGCCCTCGGCCTCGGCAATGGTTAGCACTGATTCCCGGCCAAGAGATCGACGTTCAGGGCTGACGGCTCCCAGGATCAACCCGCACGTCGTCCCGTCGAGGAGACAACAGCCCCCTCAAATCCAGGTCTGCCGTCCTTGGTGCTCAGGACCTTCCTCCCTAGGCGGCCGGGGCCGAGTTCGAGGACGATAGAGCAGTTGGCACCGAGACCCCGAGGAGGTTGGAGTGGGACCGAATGATCCAGCCGTTCGAAAGACGACGGCGAATCGTCGTGGGCGTCGACGGATCGGCATGCGCCAACCGCGCAGTCGAGTTCGCTGCGAGACTCCACGTCGTGAGTGCGTATCACGAGGCGCCCGCGGCAGCGGGTTTGGTCGTTCCACGGAGTCTCATCCATGAATCGGCCGAGGCGATCGCTTCGGACGCAATCCGTCTGGCCGACGACCGCGAGCCAATTGCAGTACGCCGAATCGTCATCCGCAACATGAACGCAAGGGAGGAACAGTGAAGCTCGACCCGCGGGGCTCGACCGTACTTGGTGAGGACGTGTGCCGCCGTCGCCTGGCGCGCGAAGCAGCAGCAAATGGTATTGGACGAGTCGCTATCAACGGCGATCGTTCGCCCTACGTCATCCCGGTAAACTTCACGGTGGTCGAGGGCGGGATTGTGATCCGGCTCGGGACGGGATGGGCCGCCTTCCACCTCGACGGCGCTGCAGTGACCTTTGAGTCCGATCAGGTGATGGCGTCTGGGCACAGCGGGTGGAGCGTTGTGGTCGAAGGAGTCGCCCGTATCGTCCCGTACGACGACGTGGCACGCCTCGGCGCCAACCTCCCGACCCCGATCGTCTCGGTACCGGGAGTCCGCGTGTTCGAGATTATCCCGTTCAAGGTGACCGGCCGCGCGGTCGAACCCGACCTTCGAGGTGATCGAAGTGATCCGGTTGCAGGGTTGCCCGAGAGAGAGGGTGAGCCACCGCGGGACCTGCATCTCGGAGGTGACGCCGCCGAGGCGCTCTCCTCGGTCTTGCGTTCGGTGCTCAGCGACCTCAGCTCAGAAATCGCCGACACGGACAATGCGGCCTTCCGGAGGAGGTTGCTCGAGCGTCGCCGTCTACTCGAAGGTATCGCGGCGCAGTTGACGATTGGCGACGCCCCATGAGAGTTGTCGAAGGGTACGACAGACGGAATCCGATAAGCAGGGGTGGTCTTGACGGCAACGGAGTGCCCATTGCAAGCCGTCGGTCAAGGCGTTGTGAAACGCACGATCTCCGGGATCTGAGCACAGCCATTTGTAAATCGATACCTGCCGACGTGTCGCGGCAGAAGCGGCCGTTCAGGTCGTGCGTCGTCTGGCCGCGTTACGTCGGTGTGCCCCTTCACGAGAATCAGCGAATGCTGGGAGGGCCGGTGGTGATCGTGGTGTCCCACGGGCTTTCGCTGGCGTCTGATCCGGCACCTCCTACATCAGCTCCTCCGTCCACCAACCTGCCGGCGCAGCAGCAAGAGGCTTACGACGACTACGGCCTCTCATCGTGTGCCGGGTGATGCGCATATAGTCAGCTATCCAGTCGTATACGTGGCCGATGGAAGGTGGGGCTGCCCCGTGTCGGAGACGGCCCTACGCACCGAGGGTCTTACGAAGCGCTACCACGACGTCGTGGCGCTGGACCAGCTCGACCTCGAGGTCGCCCGAGGCGAGGTGGTCGGCTACCTCGGACCGAATGGAGCGGGCAAGACGACCACTATCCGGCTGCTCCTGGGGCTCAGCCGTCCGACGGAAGGGCGCGGCGAGATCTTCGGGCTCGACTGCCAGCGTCGGCCCGTGGAGACGCATCGCCGGCTGGCCTTCGTGGCCGGCGATGCGAACCTGTGGCCCTCACTGACCGGCGCCGAGACGCTGGCGCTGCTCGGACGCGTCCACGGCACGGTCGATGGCTCCTACCGGGATCAGCTGATCGACCGGTTCGATCTCGACCCGACCAAGAAGGTGCGCGCCTACTCCAAGGGGAATCACCAGAAGGTGATCCTGATCGGGGCGCTCATGGTCCGCCCCGACCTCCTCGTTCTCGACGAGCCCACCAGCGGGCTTGATCCTCTGATGGAACAGGCCTTCCGACACTGCGTCGGCGAGGCGCGGGAACGGGGACAGACCGTCTTTCTCTCGTCGCACATCATGAGCGAGGTGGAAGCGCTCTGTGACCGGGTGGGGATCCTGCGAGACGGAAAGCTGATCGAGATGGGCACGTTGGCCGAGATGCGCCACCTCAGTGCCCTGACTGTCGAGGCGACGCTGCAGGGCCCGGTCCCCGACCTCTCCCGAGTCCCCGGGGTCAGCGCAGTGCAGATCGACGGGAGGGTCCTCCGTTGCCAGGTGCGAGGTTCGATGGAGCCGCTGCTCAAAACGTTCGCGGCCGTCGGCGTCACTGAACTGTTGAGTCGAGAGCCCTCACTCGAAGAACTGTTCCTCGCGCAATACGGGGATGGTGTCCTTGCACGTTGACTCCGGAATCCGGGCGCGGATAAGCGCGCCGCTGCCTGCCGGTGGATCGCCGGCCACCGTCGTCGCGGCCCTGACCGCCCGCAAGGCCGCGCGCTCGGGGGTGTTGTGGGGCTACATCTTCGGCATCGCGGTTGCCTCGTCGGAAATCAGCTACGTGACGATCTACAAGACAGCGGCACAACGCAACGCCTTGGCCGCGACGTACGGCTTCAACAAGGCAACGAGCGCCCTCTTCGGGCCCGCCCCCCGGCTCCAGACAGTGAGCGGCTTCACCGTCTTCAAGATCTCCATGACCCTCATGATCCTGGGGGCCATGTGGGGACTCCTGACCAGCACGAGGCTTTTGCGGGGTGAGGAGGAGAGCGGGCGTTGGGATCTCCTGGTCACGGGCCAAACCACCCGACGTGGTGCCACGACTCAGGCCCTCGGCGGCCTGGGCGTCGGCGTCATGACGCTGTGGCTGGTCACGGCAATAGTCACGGTCCTTTCGGGACTGGCTTCGAGCGTGAACATCGCGGCCGGACCCTCGCTCTACTTCGCCCTGGCCCTGGTCGCCACCGCCGTCATGTTCCTTGCTGTCGGTGCCGTGACAAGTCAGCTAGCCGCCACCCGTCGCCGGGCTGCTTCCTGGGGGGCTGCCTTCCTCGGGCTCAGCTACGCGCTACGGCTGATTGCCGATGCGGGCGTGAGCCTCCACGGGCTGATCTGGGCCTCCCCGCTTGGCTGGGTGGAGGAGCTCGAGCCTCTCACCTCACCCCAACCCTTGGTCCTCTTGCCGATCGTCGCCTTCACCGCGGCGCTAGCCGCAATCGCGGTGCACCTCGCCGGCAAGCGCGACGTCGGCGAGAGCATCGTGCCCGACCGGGCGCACTCAGAGGCTCACCTCGGGTTGCTCTTCAGTCCGACGGGACTCGCGATCCGTCTGCTTCGGGCCACGGTCATCGGCTGGTGGGTTGCCATCGCCTTGTCGGCGCTTCTCTACGGGCTCATCGCGAAGTCGGCTGGTGCCACGATCTCGGGATCCGTCGAAGAGGTGTTCTCCAAGCTCGGAGCGAGCGGGACCGGGGCCGACGCGGTACTCGGCGTGTGCTTCCTCATCGAGGCGATCTTGATCGGCTTCGTCGCCGCCGGTCAGGTCACCGCGGCGCGCTCCGAGGAGTCGGGCGGCATGCTCGACCACTTCCTGACCCGACCAGTGTCTCGTCAATCGTGGCTCGGCGGGCGGCTCCTCGTGGCGCTCCTCGTGCTCGTAGTGAGCGGCGTCGTTGCCGGTGTCTTCGCCTGGTTGGGGGCCGCAACCCAGCACACGGGGTTGCGACTCACGACTTTGCTTGACGCCGGCGTCAACCTCGTGCCACCGGCAATCGTCGTCTTGGGCCTCGGTGTCCTGGCCTTTGGAGTTCGACCCCGAGCGACATCGATCGTCGTCTACGGCGTGTTGGGCTGGTCTCTCCTCGTGGTCATCGTGGGCGGAATTGGTGCCATCAACCACTGGGTGCTCGATACGTCGGTCTTCCATCACATGGCGTCGGCTCCCGCCGCGCGACCCAACTGGGAGGCGAACGCCTTGATGACCATCATTGGAGTGTCGGCAGCGCTCCTCGGAGGACTTGCGTTCAGCCGACGAGACCTGCAAGGAGAATGACCTCATTGCGCGAGAATCCGGCAACTCCTGTGGAAATCCCGATGGACGATCAGTCCGTTGCCTTCGAGACCGCACAGCTCGTGCTCGAATCCGCGAAGCAGCACTCGAGCACTTCGCCAACGAGGGATACGAGCGTGCGACCATCCGGGCGAATGCTCAAACCTCCGGCGTCTCTCCAGGACTGCTCCGTCACCACTACGGATCGAAGAACGCCTTGCGAATGGCCTGTGACGACCACGTCTTCGAGATGCTGCAGCGTGTCAATACAGAGCTCCTGAAGGATCCTCGTACGGCGGCAAACGCAGCAGACATCGAAACGGTTCGGTGTTACGTGGCGCGATCCTTGGCTGACGGATCCCCTACGGCGGGGCCGATCTTCGACGAGATGGTGGCCATGACCCAACAATGCCCCTACCTCGAACAACTGGGGCGGCGGATCACCGCCTTGCTCCGAGGCGTGGGCCACCGGTGAACGACAGTTATGGCAGCCCCTTGCCGGAAGGCACGGGGGTTGGTGCGGACCCCCGGGGGCCGGGATCAGTCAGCCGTGATCTGCTGCTGGTCCGAACGAGTCGTTACCTCGATCCGACGTGGTTTTGCCTTTTCTGCTACAGGGATGACCACCGTGAGCACGCCAGCCTCGTAGTCCGCCTTGATGTGCTCGGTGTCGAGGTTGGAACCCAGGATCACCTGACGGCTGAACGACCCGTAGGGCCGTTCAGCGATGACGGACTCGATGCCCTCTGCCTGAGGCGGTGCCGGTCGCTCAGCCTTGATCGTGAGGACGTCCTCCTCCACGGTCAGTTCCACCGAATCGGGCTCGACACCAGGAAGATCCAACCTCAACAAGAAGGAGTCGTCTTTCCTGTACGCGTCCATCGGCATCGCCATGGACCGAGAGCCACTCTGCTGCGCGGTCCAGAACTGCTGCAACAGACGATCGACGTCCCTGAACGGGTCACTTCGTACAAGAGCCATGACCAATCACCTCCTACGTGTGTAGTTGACGAACGACCCCCACCTCCCATGGGGTGAGTGGGGGAAGAGGTGTCGAGCTCTTGTGTCAGGCGCCGTCAACGTCCGATCTCGCCACAGGCTCAAAAGGTGCGTCGTGACTCCTACCAACCTCCCCGGTTTCGTCCGTCACCACAGCTTGCGCTTCGTGACCGGCGATTGAAATAGGGACATTGGTCCCGACCGAACCTGCCCTCGTTCGCCGGGTCGTGGGGCACTTCGCACCTGGGGGATGCGTCAACCGGAGGCCACGTGACGGACCCTAGGCGAATGAATTTGGTGGGTGGACTCGGGCAACCGGGACCGCTGGATTTCACATATTTTCACTCACGGTTGAAGAAGCTCACGACCTCTTGCGCAATCTGCGAGAGGCTGGGGTCGATGGGCTTCGAGCCGACCTGCATGAACATGTGACCCATGTTCTGCACTAAGACCAGTTGAGCACTGTCACCAGCTGCCTTGAGGTCTCCATAGAGCTCAATCGACTGTGACTTGAGGACCTTGGTGTCGTCGATACCTTGGACGAGAAGGATAGGAGACGAGTGCGGAGCAACGAAATGCGTGGGGCTGGCAAGAAGCAGTTCCCGACGGTCATTTCTGCCGAAGACTTGTTGAATGCCCGAAGGAGAGAACCCTGATGCTGGTTGCGTCAAGTTCGCTGGACCGAAGAGGTCGGCAACTGCACGAACGGCGCTGGATTCCGTCGGATAGGAACCCACGTCGTAGAGCGAGTGCGGACCGGTAAGGGCGGCCAGCGCAACAAGCTGTCCTCCGACACTGGTGCCGAAGGCGAAGATCTCCGATTCGTCAAGCCCATATCTCGGTGCCTGGGCTCGCAGATATCTGATTGCGCATTTGACGTCTTCGATCTGCGCGGGGAACCGAGATCCAGGAGCAAGTCGATAGTTCACGCTGGCGACCGCGTAGCCGGATGCAGCGAACGCGTCGAGGAAGATCGGGCTGAGGTCTGACTTGTCGCCGGCGGTCATCCCTCCGCCGTGCACGTACATGGCAATGGGAAGTGGGCGAGCGACAGCGGCACGAGGAATATAGAGGTCCAACTTCTGTGAGTTGCAGTAAGTCAGATCTCGATGCGCGATGCCGAGCTTGAAGGCCACTTGGGGAGGGGCGGTACTGCACCCCGTCGTCAGCACAGCCAGGAGAAGCCCGGCAAGAAGGAGTGTTCGCCGGAACACCCAGTCAGTCTCTGCTTTTGCATCGAGTGTTGGTAGGGACCTTAGTCACGGGTGGGTCCTGCCCTGAGACACCCATCAGCGGGAGAGTTGATTTTTGGGGATTGCCGAACGTAGAGACAGTGGGCAGTTCGCCGCCAGTGAGCAAATCGGATGAGCGGCGGGCTCGCCGGACGCGGGTCTCCGTCAGATCTAGTTAGGCACAATGTGACGTTTGTCCCCTTCTAACGCCTCGCACAACCTCGCATGCTCCATGTATGGCAATCGTGCGTAGGTTCGTAACTTGGGCGGGCATTGCCGCAGGGATCTATGGATGCTGGGTGCGCCCTCGCCTCCTGCATTGGGGGGCCACCGAAGAGGAAGTTGCCGGGCCATATCCCGGCGCCGAGTTGGTTCCCGCGAGCAAGCGGTCGTCAACCATGGCCGTGACGATCGAGGCGTCGCCCGATCAGGTCTGGCCTTGGCTCGTCCAGATCGGCTGGGACCGTGGCGGCTGGTACTCCTGGGACCGACTCGACAACGCGGGTCGCCCAAGCGCCCGTGAGGTGCACTCGGAGTGGCAAGACCTCGCTGTCGGCGACCAGCTGTCGTTTTGGGCACTGGGCCGCCGCATGGACTCCTATCGGGTTGGAGTGCTCGAGGCGAACCGATTCTTAGGTCTGTATGGGTATACCGATTTGCGAGGCCGCTGGCTTGATCCAAAAGAACCACGACCAGCTGCTTACATGGAAGCGATTTGGGGCTTCCAGCTCAATGACCTGTCCGGCGGGCGTACTCGCTTGGTGGTCAGCGGTTACCAGACCTTCCGCCCTCGTTGGATAGAACGGTTCGTCTCCGACTGGCTCCTTCTCCCGACTGCCTGGATCATGCAGGCGCGTATGTTGGTTGTGCTGAAGCGAAACATCGAACGAGCGACGAGTGTTCAAGTGCACGGGGTCGGCTTGCGGGAAAGTCGCCCGGTTGGACAACGGAAGCTGTTGGCTACGGAATAAACGGTGGATGGCACCATAAACCCGCAAGAGCCCCTCCCTCGCTCCACGGCGGCGCGGGCGGTGGCGCGCTCGTATAGCCGAGTCTATTCGGCTGTTGGCGCAGGGGCGGACACACCTTCTAAAGCAGAACGTGGGGCTACGCCTGCGGTTTGCCGACGGGACGACAGGGCGGGTCTTCCGGGAGACGGTCGTCGAGCGGCAACCACCAGATCACCCCTGCCTCTTGGTCGTCGAGTTCAGGTTGCGTCTCCTACGGGGTCGCTGGCACGCGCTGTTCTTGTGGGAGTGCATTTTGAACACACTGCTGTTCGTGGGATTCCCGGGCCTCGTGTCCAACCTTTGGATGGATCGCGACGAGCAGGAGCGCTACCGCGGCCTCTACGAATGGAATGACCCCGCTGGTGCGGAATTCTATGCACGGTCGCTCTGGCGAATCCTCGAACTGGTCTGTCCCCGAGATGTGATTCACTACCGGGTCGTTTCTGGCTTTTGTCGTGACGACGTGCTCCGCAATCCACAACTATTAGACGGGGTCGACCCCGAGTCGAGCGCGCCCTGGTGGCGCGTCGTTGCAGTCGGGCCATAATGTCATTCAAAGTCGCAGCAAGAACCGTGGAACGTACGGCAGGGTGGACTGCTTCACAACATCTGGCGGGCTTCAGCCTTCGAGAAGCCGAAAGGCAAGCCGTCTGCCTCGCCCTTGTTTGATCGCAAGCGCAATCCACAACTGGAAGAGGGCATCGACAAGTGCCTCTTGGTCCTCTCCTACGTAGACCGGTCGTAAGCCGACGCCTTCAATCACTTCTTCTACCTTGGGCCGGTCGTCTTCTGGCGAGGAAAAGAACATGTCGGCTCTTCCGTCGGCGAACACCGGGTCAGCCAAGTTCTCCCCGCCGAGCGTGTTGAAGGCACGGGCATATCGGACAGACGATGGGAGAGAAGCTCTGGCGTTGGCCACATCTACCCCCATTTGATTGGTGGCATCGATCACCAGCTTGCCGGCCATCACCTTCCCGTTCTCAGCCGTGAGATCCGAAACGGCAGCGCCTGGTACGGCAAGAATGATGACGTCTGCGTCAAGCAGCGCCGCATCAACCGGTAAGACGTTGGCAGTTGTTCCCGCCGCGACTTCATCATCTGCGTGTCGGGATCCGTAGGTGATCTGATGTCCCGCGCCTGACAGAGCTCGCCCAAGGGTTGAGCCGATGAAGCCAATACCGATGACGCATATTTTCATGACGAACCTCTCAGACCGACTACCGGGAACGTAGATCTGCTTTCATGCGGATCGTTCGGCCACCGTAGACGCGCCGAAGTCGGTAGTCACGCCCCGTCAGGGACGAGCCAGGGCGGTGACTGCCCCAGTTCGCCCGGGAGGGAGCCCACCAGACCAACCTCCAGGGCAATCCGACAAGGTTCCTGACTCGGTCGCCGGGGTGTGACGGTGACGCCGGCCCGGTCTACGGTCGGTCCCCGTGAGCCAGATGCCCCGAGACGGGCGATCTCACAACGACACAGTCGCCCAACGGGCGGCAAGGAAAGGAAGGTCGAGCCGTGAACACCCGAGAGCTGCTGGACAAGATGGCTGAGAACTTATCGGTGCGACGTTCCTTTGGTGCAGCCTATGAGCGCGAAGGGCTCCTCATCATTCCCGTCGCGCTGGTGGCGGGTGGGGGCGGAGGCGGTGAGGGGCCGATCAAGCCACCGGCCACGGGGCACATTCCCGCTATCGAGACAACGCAGCCGGCGAGGGGCGCCCCGCCAGATGGCCAGCCGCCAACCGGCACCGGTGGCGGCTTTGGTGGTCTGGTCCTGCCCGTAGGGGTCTACGTCGTAAACGGTGACCAGGTCCGGTGGGTCCCGGCATTCGACGCGACCCTCATCGCCCTGGCGAGTCTGAGCCTGGTGCGAGTTTTGCTCAGCTTGTTGAAGAACGGTAGAAGACGCAACCGCGTATGACGCAGACCTCTGGGCCCGCGGCCGGGAAATATCCACAACATCGTGCCCAACCCGGGCGACCTCATGGCGGCGCTGTTCACTCGCCCTATGCAAGCTCGCTGGTCTGTCCGGAGGTGCCCCGTTCATTGCCGCCGGTGTGGGACGACAAAACCGTCGGTGCATGGGCGATGAACCCCATCGTAGGATTCGTCATACCATCATGAAAACGACAAATCTTGCCGACCTCTATGATCTGCCAAACATCGATTGGACCGTTATCGAGGACCGTCTCGCACAAGGGGTAACCCAAGCCCCTGGTACTGGCGGCCCTGACCGACACACCAGCTGGTTGGCGACGATCAACCTCGATGGCAGCCCCCATGTGACAGGTGTCGGTGCGCTCTGGTTCGACGGCGCCTTCTGGTTCGAGACCGGAGAGCTGACCCGCAAAGGGAGGAATCTGGCGCGAGACCCGCGGTGCACCTTGAGCGTTGCCACTCACGAGTTCGACCTCGTTGTAGAGGGCGTGGCCGAGAAGGTCACCGATCCGACCATGGTTGCCACAATGGCTGAACAGTGGAACACGCGGGGATGGCCAGCCCGCGTGGATGATTCCGGTATGGCGCTCACAGCCGATTACAGCGCTCCGTCAGCTGGACCTCCCCCGTGGACTGTTTTCCGCTTGGTGGCCCGCCAGGCCACTTCCCTCCTCACGGTTGAGCCCGGAGGAGCCACGCGCTTCAGATTTGATTCAACTTGATCTCCACTTCACCCAGCAGCAGCGTCGCGATATCGATCCTGCACCGGCCCGCTGAAGTTGGCCCGTCGATGGACATAATTGGCTCCAAATGTTCCACTACCAGGGCCCCCAGGGGCGCCCAATACGCCAACGTTTGCGGCGTTGCGTGAGTCAGGAGAGCCACGGTCGATCTAGCCTCGCCCCCATGAGCCCGGTGGAACAACCTTCGACAACGTGGATGCTTCGGCTGGTGCGCTCTTGACGGAATATCGTTGATTCAACACCGGGGAGACACACGGAGCGAAGTGCTAGCTTCCGATTCTGTCAGCGCTGACCACAGGTGACCCCTTACGCTGCCGGGACGGTGCGTCACTTTGCAAGGCCCGGCGGGGTGTCCACTCCAGCGCCAAGGACTGGACCTTGTAGCTCTGGCGAACCAGGATCAGTGGGATCTCGACCTCAGTATGGAGAGGCCACGCTCCACATCCACCAAATGGTGGTACGAGTCGTGGAGTGCATGTTCGAGAAGGAAACGCACATCGCTCCGCGAGTCGCCGATCGTGATGCCTCGGGACCATGAGGTGGACCCTGGTTTCTCAGCCAAATCAGCAAGCTTTCCAGTCTGATTTTCGAGTTCCGCCCCAACAACACCTGGGTCTTGTGCGGCGTAGCTCGCTGAAGCGCTTTGCACGAGCTCCTCCCCGGAGATTTCGGGAAATCTGGGCTCTTCTACTGTCAGCGCCTGCTCGACGCCAAAGACGTGGAGTGCTGTGACATCTCGACTATGAGCGGCATATTCGAGCGCCGACCAGGTTTCAGGGGCTGGTCTCAGCCGAAGTTCGTCGCCGGCCTCGGACAAGAGGCGAATCCATTGCGGTCCAAGGCCTCGAATCGCGTCCAACAGCTGCTCTGGCTCGTATTCAGAGCCATCAAAACCACAGGTGGCACACTGCTCGTGATCCACGCGCTACCTCCGTCAGCAACTCTTCGGGATGCCTTGCTTCTGATCTACCGGGAAACCCACGGGCAAGAAGGCCATGTCTCAACTCTTGTTCGACCGGTACGCCATGTCCAGAATCGCTGGGTGTCCCTGTATAACGCATCGGGCCCGGTGCCACAGCGAGCGGTTCACCGAGGGTACGGCTCCCTTGGCTTGTAGCGAATTCCGGGTGGCACACTTTCCATTCAGAGTGGGCAGGTTGGTCGACGTCCCGGTAAGGCGACAATCCGGAGCCGCAACCCCTCAGGGGGTCGAAGGCTGAAGGCAGGTAGTAGACCCGGTGTCGTACCAACGCCACTCCACCGAGGGTGCCCCCACTTTGCCGGTTATCTCGCGACGTGCTGGGCAGATCGTTGCAAACGGTTGGCTGACACGGCATTAGCAAGCGATTGCCGACCGGTGGCAGATCGAGTCCGAGATGGGCAACCAGTCACTCAAAGGCGCGTTACGTGGTCGATCAGTCGCGCAAAGTCAACGAGATGGCGGTCACTGAGGAAATCGGACCGGATGCGTTTCCGCGCTCGGCGTCCCATGGCCGCCATCTCCTGCGGCCGCACCAGTAGGTCAGCCAGCGTCTTCGCGAAGGCATCCAGGTTTGAGGGCTCGCTAAGTAAGACCCCCGTTCCGGGAGCCACTTGGTCGACAATGCCACCAACCGCAGATGCGACGACGGGGCGGGATTTCCACATGGCCTCGGCAACAGTGAGTCCAAAACCCTCTTCCAGACTCTTTTGTACCACTACGGTGGCATGACGTTGGATCGCGTTGACCATGAGTGCATTGAGTTCAAAGTCGTCCATGGGCAAAGTGATCAAGCGTACGGCGTTTCGCTGTTTTGGGGGCAGATTCTCCCAATAGTTCAAACACTCGTCCAAGACTTTGGCGCCTTCGGGATCGTCGGAAACGGCGTGAACCGCCGGGCCCACGAGGGCGAGTCGGAGATCATCTTGTCCCGTTGCCATCCCGGCAAATCCCTCAAGAACACCCTGCATGTCCTTAAGATGATCCCAACGTGACACTTGCACAACCACTCGGTCGCCCGTTGAAATGGGACCAGCTCCACCGAGAACAGCCCCTACGGATCCCCCTGAACCACTGTCGTCGTCGAACAGGCCGATCCTGACCAAGAGTCTGTGCGTCTGGGCGCTGTCGAGCCGCCGATTCTTCGCGGTGTAGGGGTCGATCGAGGGCGCAATGATGGAGACATTGGCGCCCACGAGAAATCGAGGGACGAAACCCACGTGCGAGAAGACGAGAGAGCGACAGAGCCTCAAATAACGCTCTATAAACTTCCATCCCTCTTCGGTGTGCGCATTTCTTCGTTCTGTTCCGATGTGACACCGCCACACAACCCGAGCTCCCCGCTTGGCGAGGGGCTCGGCGAGACCGACTGTCTGCGGATCGTGCAAGACGACCACATCACCCGCGTTGACACGGTTCGTCAGAGCGGCTGCGTTCTTGTCCATAATTGTCGCGTAGTGGTCGGCTTCGGAGCGACCTAATCCGCCGATGTCGCCAGCTGCTCCATGGAGCCGATTATGGAGGCGCTTGGTGATCTGGAAGAAGGCCTCGTCGCCATCGATCACGACCCATTCGGTGTCCACCCCAGACCCGCGGGAGTATCCGACAAGGGTATGGAGCATCTCTGAGACGCCGCCACCAATCGACGTCGCGCTAATGTTCCACACTCGGCCACCTCTCAGTGCCATCCGTGCTTGTTCTGCTGCGTGGACGAGGTCGTCGAGGCGCGACTTTCCGATGAGATGAGAAAGGCGCTGAAGATCGAGGGTGGTCACCACGATAGAACGAGGTTCGGCCATTTCCCTATCTTGGCTCAACAGTTCTGGCCATGGGTCTATGGCCGTCGGCCGTGACGGCTCCGCGACCATTTGGTCGCCCTGTGATGGAGCAACCCCTTCGTCGGCAAGCCTGAATATCAGGGCACCAATCTGGAAGGGCGGGCTCATCGATCCGCAATGGTGGTCGCTCAAACAGCCAGAAACACGACCGCAACAGTCCTCAAGAACGCTGGGCGTGGGATTGTGCGACAAGCGACTTCAGGTGGGAGCGGACGCCCGCACAGAAGACCTCGACATCCGGGCAGGTGACGGGATCGCTGAGCACGCCAAGATTGAGTTGACCCTCATACGAGAGAGCGGCCACGGCAAGGCTCTGGTTCCCCGCCAACGGCATGAAGGGAAAGGCTTCGAGAAGCTCGGCTCCTAGGGCATACAGCGGTACGGACGGCCCGGGCACGTTGGTGACGACCAGGTTGAAGAAGGGCTGGTGCTGCACCAGGCCAGCCGCCGCCGCCAGTAGATCTTGGGGCAACGGTTCGAGGAGCTGCAAGGCGGTGGCCGCGGCCAATGCCTGGTGCCGACGCTTGAGCTGCCCGACCTCGCCCGATACCGCCTTGAGCACAGTCACTGGGTCTTCCATGCCGATCGGCAATCTCACAAAGAGTGCTGACACGCTATTGGCCAGGCCGCGATCCCCCTCGGCGCTCTCCAGTCCAACCGGAACGAGCACCTGCAACTCACTGTTATCGGTCAGCTCGTTCCTCTTCACGAGCAGGTCACGCAAGCCGCCGGCCACCACCGTCAAGAGGACGTCGTTGACGGTGGCTTCGAACGAATGGGCCACGTCGTGCACTTGTGTGAAGGGCAGGCGGATGAACGCCACGGATCGTGCCTGCGTGATCGGCTCGTTCAAAGAGGATCGGGGAGCAATGATCTTTGGCGTAGCGAGCGTGCTGACGGCACGACCGAGTTCAGCCAGCTCCCTCGTGCGCCGGACGGGGTGCAAGATCGATTGTCCGTACCACTTGGCCATTCGTACCGGTAAGGCTCCGAGGCGCAGCAGGTCGTCGACCGCAGCCCGCCAAGGCGGCGGTCGGGTGTCCGGTCTCCAGGGACGAATCTCCTCGCGCCGTGAGAGGACCGGGGAGAGGTCCAAGAGCACGGTGGCCAGCTCGGCGGCGGCCAGACCGTCAGCCATGGAGTGATGCAGTCTCTCGATCAGGGCGACACGCCCCTCGGACAGCCCGTCAACGAACGTGAGCTCCCATAAGGGCCGCGTCGGCTCCAGTGGAACCGCCATGAACTCCGCGCACAGTTGCCGAAGCTCGACCTCTGTGCCTGGAGGAGGCACTCGGCACACCCGGACGTGCTGGGATATCTCAAATCCGGGATCATCGAGCCAGCTCGGCGGCGCCTCACCGAGCAGACCGTCGAAGGGACGTTGCCGTAACTTCGGTACGAGGTCCAGGCGGCTGGCAACCAATCGACGGATGTCGTCGATCCGGAAGTTCCCGTTGAGATCGTAGAGTGGACCGCCTTCGAAGATCCCGACGGATGCCATCTGCATCGGCGTCCTCTCCGACTCGACATGCAAGAACGCGGCGTCAAGTGGGGTGAGAGCGGTGGGGCGCATCAGAACGCTCGGCTGTCGCCGTGTACGAATCGCGCATGCTCTCCGGGAGCCACAGTTCTCCCCTGACCTGGTCCCCGGTGTCGCCGGTCAGGATTCGACGCCGACCACCGTGCGGGGCCATCGACCAGTCTCATCTGTCTTCCCTCCCTCCATACCGGAGTATGTTGCAACCGCACCCAACGGCGTAGGGACAAAGGTCCCCGGGCTGGGAACGAAGGTCCCGAAGGAGCCGCCAGTTCCCGACACCACGAACAGACCACCCCTACGTTGCGCTGGCCAGATCCTTGGCCACAAGAGGCACCCGTCTGATTTGCCGATCCGGGGTTGAGATCGACTGCGCGCCAACGGCCACTCGGCCCTGCCGGCGAATCAGGAATTCAATGCGGGGAGTTCCGTGGCTGGTTGGCTGGCCACCCGCTCTCTCTCGAAGGCTCGAAGAGGACGGTCTGGCTACGTGAGGTCGAGCACGCGGAGACGTTCGACATCATCTCAGCCTTCGTCCGGAATAGGATTGTGGACGATAACGCGACCCGTGACGGTGAGAGGACTGATCTTGACCAACTCATGGCGCTCGCCACCGGCCCATGCCTGAAGGTCGAGCGATGAGAGCCGCAGCACCTCGTCGGGTTCGGTGACACGGTGCGCCGGACCGCTGACGAGCACACTCCAACCCTCGCTCAAGGCCTCGTCGACACGATCGATCTCGAATCCGACGACCGGTTGCGCCTCGAGGAGATTGGCTTTCGCCACGTCGGTGCTGAGGATGACGTCCCCCTCCGTGAACTCAAAATTGACTGGCAGGGCAACTGGGCCCCGATCCGTCGAGAAGACGACTCGTCCCACCCCTCCGGCAGAAATATGAGCCTCGCACTGCTCCCTCGTCAGAACCTCGAGCGCAGGGTGGCGGCTCCCTCTGCCCCTGCCGGGCGGGCGGTCCACAGCTCCTCCCGCGAGAGCAATCGGCGTGGTGTCAAGAGCCAGCGCGACGAGGTTCAACATTCCGGCACTGAGACGGGAGCTCGCGCTACTTTCGAAATACTTGAGGTAGGTAGGATCCATGCCCACCCGCTGCGCCAACTCTTCGGTGGTGAGGCCGAGTTCCTTTCGGCGGTGGGCGACCCGCCGGGCCAGGTCGCCTGGGCCACCGGAACCGGCGGCGGGGGCTTGTGGACCCGAGTCCACGCTGTCGCCGGACCCGGATGGTACTTCAGAGCGGGGAGGGGTCATAGGACCATTTTGGAGGACAGGCGAGACAGTCTCAAGAGAGAAAGGTCCCGTGCGGCCACTAACTTGGTCACTGTCAATTTCGTGGAGTCGGAGGATCGTGGCCCAGCAAGATGCCGGCGGTCACGAACATAGGGGCCTCATGGAGTCGTTCGCCCAATGCTGATGTCGGCGAGACTACGTTCGGTCTACCTGACGATCACGAGGGAACAATGAGCGTGACGGGCACAGTAGATACCGACTGAACCAAGCAGCAGTTGACGGAGGGCCCCAAGTCCACACGGTCCCACCACGAGGAGATCAGCTCCCTTGCTCTGGCCCACAAGAGCTGGGCCCGCTTCCGCTTCGCTCAGATAGGATCTCACGACGACATCCGGGGCGACATCGGTCACGTGAGAGAGGGCCTCGTCGAGGATCCGTTGAGCCCCAAGTCGGACATTATCAACTGTGGTGGTGAAGGCGATGCCCGGCGCCATGGGGAAGACCCACGCGGTCACCAGCTCAAGGATGGCCGGGAACCGAATCACCTCCGCAATCGCCCAGTCGAGCGCCTTGGCGGCCTGGTCGGAGCCGTCGACTCCCACGACGACTCTCCGAGAGAGATTCGGCAGCTCAAGCTCGGGCATTGGCTGCCCTCTTGATTCCTCCGTTCCGCCAGATAAAGGCCGAACCCCCCTGCATGGGATCTCTTTCCCTCACGACCGCACGTCGTGGCTCGCGGCCCTACGAAGGATGCCGATGACCCGCTCGGTCACGACAGGTCCCGTGATATCACTCAGGTCCCACGGAGCCGTCGCTCGACTCGAACCCTGGCGCTCCCACATGTCGCCCTCCCACACGTTGAACCTCCTCGCGCCCACATCGAGATCCAGCTGAATGTAGGGATACCGGTCCGGTCGATCGAGCTCCGTCATCTCGCCGTCGAGTGTCGGACGGGTGGTCCGCGATGGTTGCGCCGCTCACGGGAGTGGTCATATCTCTATCGTGCCTGCTCAGAACAGTACGGAGCTAGGGACCTAGGTCCCAAGGGACCTGGGAACGCGGTCCTCTCTTTTCTCGAGATGGCCGCCCCGACTGGGCTTCAGGACCCAATGACCCGGGGATTCGAGGACGAAGCTCCCTACCGAACGGGATGGCATTTCCGGCAACGTCGAGGGGGTTTGGATGCGGAAACCGACACCCGCGCGCCGAGAGGGAAACGATGACCCTCTCCGATTGGACCGAGGCCCGAGTGCGCCCGATCTCCCCGGACGACGGGCCGGCCCTCCGGGAATTCCACCGAAGCCCGTCAGACCGGTCCCGGTTCTCGCGGTACTTCTGTTCGCACCCCGGCCTCAGCTCGGAAGATGTCCAACAGTTGACCTCAGTCGACGGCGTGGATCGGGTCGCCCTCGTGGTCGAGGTCAATGGTGAGCTCATTGCCGTCGGGCGTTACCACTGACACTCTGATCAGACACAAGCCGAGGTCGCATTCGTCGTCGCCGACGCCTACCAACGCCACCACATAGCCACGGAGCTCCTCCACCGTTTGGCCCACATGGCCAGACTGGTGGGGGTGTCGCAGTTCAAGGCTGCGGCGCTCGTCGAAAACGCAACCATGCTGTCCGTCTTCCGGGAAGCACGATTCCCCTTGTCATCGACGTGCCAGTGGGGCACGGTCGAAATGACGATGGACATCGCGTCAGCTCCCCAAAGGGACTTGAGCGTTCAGACGGGGACGCGCCAGGTGGCTCTCGCACCACCGTCGTCGACGGTCTGAATCTCGAACGTGCCACCGAGCTTCTCGGCACGGCTCCGAAGATTTGTCAAACCCAATCCACGGCCATCCGCGGCGGGAGTGATCCCGACCCCGTTATCGACGACTTCGAGGGTGATGTCATCGGCCACAATCAGGACCACGACGACACGAGTAGCGTACGCATGCTTGCCGATGTTGGTGAGCATCTCGCGCAGAACCGCCAGCAAGTGATCGGCGGTTTGTTGAGGAATGGTGTTGTCTATGGCACCTTGAAAGGTGAGTTCGGGGCGGACACCCAGGGTGGGTGCCAACTCATCTGCCAGACCGACGACAGCCTGACGGAGCCCTCCCGGTATGGAGCTGTCGCCGAGTTCGAAGATCGTGGTGCGGATCTCGGAGATGGTGGCGTCGACATCGTCGACCACCTTGTCGATCCGTTTTCGCACGAGGTCGAGTTCGGGGAGGCGTGCAGCCCCCTGGAGTGCCATACCCACGGCGAACAAGCGCTGGACCACCCTGTCATGGAGGTCACGACCGATCCGCTCTCGGTCATCGAGCACGCTGATCGTCCGGACACGGTCGTGCAGGCGGGTGTTGTCGATGGCGATGCCCGCAGCCAGAGCCAGGGCTTCAGCGAGGGCTTCGTCCTCGTCGGTGAATTTATCGGCTCCGATCTTGTCCGTGAGATAGAAGTTGCCGAAGACCTCGCCTCTTGCCCGGATGGGCACTCCGAGAAAGGATTTCATCGGTGGGTGGTTTGGGGGGAACCCGTAGCTGAACTCATGCGCGCCGAGCTCGTTCAGTCGGAGGGGCGCAGGGTCGGTGATCAAGAGCCCGAGGACGCCTCGACCCGTTGGCCTAGGCCCGATGGCCTGCTCTTCCGACTCACTCAGCCCAGCAGTCAAAAACTGCTCGAGGCCCGTTCGGGCCTCGTTGAGCACACCCAATGCGCCGTACCGGGCACCAACTAGGGTACGCGCCTCTTCGACCAGATGACCCAGCAGGACCGGGAGCTCAATATCGGCCTCGATCATCAAAACGGCGTCCATCAGGCGACCCAACTTCTCGGGATCACTGACCCTGTGGTACGGCACGGCTCTGATGGTATCCCCTGGACCCACATCCGCATATGCCGGCGAGGCCCCGAGCTGGAGACATTGTGCTAGCCGATGCTGGCACAATAGGCCTATGTCCATTCGCGTCTTCCTCCTCGACGACCACGAGGTGGTCCGGGAGGGGATCCGCAGCCTGCTCGAGTCCGACGACGACATCGAGGTCGTCGGTGAGGCAGCCACGGCGGCCGAAGCCATGAACCGGATCCCTCTGTGCAAGCCGGATGTCGCCATCCTCGACGTTCGGCTCGAGGTTGGAAGCGGTATCGAGGTCTGTCGCGACGCACGATCGTTGATGCCCGAGCTGACCTGCTTGATGCTCACGAGCTTCGCCGACGACGAGGCGCTCTTCGCCAGCGTGATGGCCGGAGCGGCTGGCTACATTCTCAAACAGGTCAAGGCCCGCGACCTCCTCGACGACGTGCGCCGCGTCGCGTCCGGAGAAAGCCTCTTAGATCCGAAAACCGTGGCGCGGGTCGTTGAACGGATCTCGAACCCGCCAAAGACTGACCCAGAGTTCCAAGCTCTCACGCCCCAGGAACGACGGATTCTCGACCTCATCGCGGAGGGGCGGACCAACCGACAGATTGCAGAGTCCATGTTCCTTGCCGAGCACACGGTGAAGAACTACATCACCGGCCTTTTGCGCAAACTCAAGATGTCGAGTCGTACGGAGGCAGCGATTTATGCCACCAAACTCAAGGCAGGAAAGGGCACGCCAGAGAACCCGACGCCTTAGTCCTCTGCCTGGTTCCTCGCCGGGGAGACAACGTCGATGCCGATCGCGATCAGCTCACGCTCGAGCCGAGACCGCTCCTGTCCGGGGTGCGAATAACGCGAGGTTGTGACGTCAATACCGTATGCTTCGCAGACCTTGATGAGCGCACGGTCATAGGAGAGTTCGGCGGCCAGGGCGATGACCGCTGTTTCCCGGGTCGATTCGAGCATCTGCGCCCGACACACCTGAGCGAAGTCGATGAGTGCATCGCCGCTCAGCTCATCAACCCAATCGTTGAGGACACTGGAGAGGATGTCGGCATACATTTCAGGCCTCACTTCGAGGCGTTGTGGCCGACGTCGCCTGATCCCTGGCGTACCTGGATTGCCTAGCGACGGAAGTCAAATACAAGACGGGCATCAACCTGACCTTTCTCGATCTGCTCGAAGGGCTCGTTGACTTCTTCGAGCTGCCGGGACTCGCGTGCGACACGCGTGCGCCCCTTGGCGTGGAGTTGAACGGTCTCGGCGAGATCCACCCGGGTACCCACGATCGAGCCGGTGACCGTGATGCCCTGGAGCACCGTCTCGAAGACGGGGAGGTGCATGACGTTGTCGGCGGGTAGGGCGACGAAGACCAAGGTTCCGCCGCGCTTGAGACTCCGGAAGGCCTGCTCGGAGCGGCATCGAGCGGATCGAGGCCGACCGGAACCTTGCCCACGAAGGCTGCGTCGGCCACCGCAAACTCCGCGTACGCTCCATCGACGCTGTACCCAGAGTTCGATTGGTTTGGACAGAGCGTCTCTCGACCCGAGGCACAGTATTCGCAGGCCCCGGAGGCGTAGCCGAGCCAAGGGACGGCCACCCGGTCTCCCTCCGCCAGTCCACTCACTCCCTCCCCCAAGCCGGTGACGATGCCCACCCCTTCATGGCCAGGCACAAAGGGCGGCGTGGGTTTCACCGGCCAGTCACCGTGCGCGGCGTGGATGTCCGTGTGGCACAGACCGCAAGTCTCCATCTTCACCTGCACCTGGCCGTGTGAGGGGGTAGGAACCGGCCGGTCCTCAATCCGCAACGGCTCCTCGAATGCTCGGACCACAGCTGCCTTCATCGCATTGCCTCTTTCGTGTTTCCCCTGATCGGGGCCGCACCATTGCAGGACAGCTGATTCCTGAATCCAAGCGGATACAGAGTCCTTGTAATCACCCCTCTGACGCTACGGAATCCGCGACACCGCTGACAGGGGCCATGGTGTGAACGGACTAGGACCATGGTCCCTATTCGAGAGTTCGGGTGGTGAGCAGTTCCACCACACGCCAGCCTGATCTCCGATCTGTGCCTCCTCCGCCTCATTGGGCGGAGAGACAGACGAGCCCGCGGTCGTAGGAGATCTCGGCGACCAAGGCCCCTTGCTCAAGAGGTGCCGGCGCCGAGGTCCCGAGGATGGCCCACGCGGCGCGGCAATCGCGCACGTGGTCAAACAACGCCTCGTCGTCAACTTCTCTGTCCCAAAGGTCCAAGGCACCCGAAAGAACGCTGACGTACATGCTCACGCCACCAGCGCGCACGCCGACACGGGGCGCCACTGGGGCGCTTTCGCGTCCCGACGAGGGGACCTTCCTCTGCCCAAGGGCTCGGCGGCGTACACGGCGGCTGAGGCCAAGGTCCAGACGGTCTTCCAGGGCACAACGCTCCGTGGCCTGCTGCTCGAGGCCTATGGCTACAGCCTGATTGCCACCATTGCACTCTGGTGTGCCATTGCAGCATTCTGCCTCGCCGGCGTCATGGCGGTGCTAGTCGGTCTCGGCTTCGCTCACGTAGGGCGGACCGACGAGAACGAGGAGCTTCTCGCCACTCACACTCCTGAGGGGAAGCTCGTCACGGCATAGATCCACCAATCTCCAGTGAGGGGGCAACACCGGTCCGCAAAGCGGGCCGGTGTTGCGCGTCCGCACCCAAATGAACGCGGACTCTGTCCGATCTGCAACGAAGTGGACTCGGGCCGCCGGTCAAAATTCTCACCCGTACGGCCAGACCCATTCGGCGACTTCGGGGATATCGTCGCCATGGGTGCGCGTCCACCCCTTTGCTTCGTTGCGACTGTCGATCATGACCTGCCGGGTGCTGGCAGCTTTCGCTGCCAGACCCGGAACCCGATCGATCACGGCGGTGACCAGATCGTAGCGGTCAAGGTTGTTCATCATCACCATGTCGAACGGCGTCGTCGTGGTGCCCTCTTCCTTGTAGCCTCGAACATGGAAATTGTTGTGGTTGTCACGCCGATAGGTCAACCGATGAATCGTGGCCGGGTAGCCATGCCACGCGAAGATCACCGGACGATCTGTCGTGAAAAGAGCATTGAATTCGGCGTCGGGAAGGCCGTGTGGGTGGATCGAGTCAGGTAGGAGGCGCATCATGTCGACGACGTTCACGAAACGCACCGTGATCTCAGGCAGGTGCTGTCGGATAAGGTCAGCGGCGGCTAACGATTCGAGGGTGGGTACATCACCGGCGGACGCGAGCACAACGTCGGGTTCCTCGTCCTCTCCCTCGGTCGATGCCCAGTCCCACACGCCGATACCGCGGGTACAGTGCTCGACCGCCTCGTCAACAGTGAGGTAGTCCAATGCCGGCTGTTTGCCCGAGACAATGACATTGACGTACTGGCGACTGCGCAGGCAGTGATCGGCGACGGAAAGAAGGCAGTTTGTGTCCGGGGGGAGATAGATGCGTACGACATCGGGCTTCTTGTTGATCACGACGCTCAGAAATCCCGGGTCTTGGTGCGTCAAGCCGTTGTTGTCCTGGCGCCATACGTGTGAGCTGAGCAAGTAATTCAGCGAGGGCACGGACCGTCGCCACGGGATCTTTGATGCCGTTTCCAACCACTTTGCATGCTGGTTGAACATGGAGTCGATGATGTGGATGAACGCCTCGTAACAGGTAAAGAGACCGTGGCGCCCGGTTAGCAGATAACCCTCAAGAAGTCCCTCGCAGAGGTGCTCGGAGAGCACCTCTATCACGCGGCCGTCTTGACTCAGGTGATCATCGCCCTGCACGGTTCCCGCCATCCACTTTCGATTAGTGACGTCAAAGACGCTGCCCAATCGATTCGACACCACTTCGTCGGGTCCGACCAAGAGGAAGTTATCGGGATTGGCGGCGATGACGTCGCGCACCCAGGAGCCAAGGACTCGTGTTGCTTCGTTCTGTGTTGTTCCAGGCCGTTCGACGTCGACGGCGTAGTTCCGAAAATCCGGAAGCTCAAGGTCGACAACCAGCAGACCTCCATTGGCGACGGGATTGTCGCTCATGCGTCGCTCGCCCTTCGGCGGCAACGCAAGGAGTTCCTCGATCGGACTCCCGTTGTCGTCGAACAGTTCTTCCGGCCGGTAGGATTTCATCCAGCCCTCCAGGGCTTGCCTGTGGATCGCATCGGTGCGTGCGGACGGAATGGGAACCTGGTGGGCTCGGAACGTGCCCTCGACCCGCTGGCCGTCAACCATTGGCGGCCCCGTCCAACCTTTTGGAGAACGCAGCACGATCATCGGCCACCTTGGAAGGCGCCCCTTGTCGGTCTGGTATGTCGCGTGAATGTGTTCGATGTCGTCGAGGCACTTGTCGAGCACGTTCGCGAACGACTGATGCGCTTCGGCTGGGTTCGTGGTGAGGTCGATCGTCACATCACGGGGGTCGTAACCGTAGCCACGCAGGAGTTGGTGCAAATCCTCTGCCGGAATGCGAGCAAGGATCGTCGGGTTGGCGATTTTGTAGCCGTTCAGATGCAGGATCGGAAGGACCGTGCCGTCACGATCGGGATTGATGAACTTGTTCACGTGCCAACTCGCCGCCAGGGCTCCAGTCTCAGCTTCGCCGTCCCCGACGACGCAAAAGACCGTGAGGTCGGGGTGGTCCAGGGCAGCTCCGTAGGCGTGGAGGAGTGAGTAGCCGAGTTCCCCTCCCTCGTGAAATGAGCCCGGCGTATTCGGCGCGAACGTGGGAGGGAACTCCACCGGGGAAGGAGAACTGCCGGAACAAGCGCTGCATGCCCACTTCGTCTCGACGGATGGAGGAATAACGCTCGGTGTAGGTGCCCTCAAGCCATGCGCATGCATTGGGTCCGGGACCGCCGTGGCCAGGACCCATCACGTAGCACGCATTGAGATCACGCCGACGAATCGCGCGATTGGCATGGGCGTACACAAGATTCAAACCGGGGGTGGTGCCCCAATGTCCGAGCAATCTCGGCTTGACATCCTCAGCCGCAAGCGGTCGACGAAGAAGTGGGTTGTCCATGAGGTAGATCTGGCCAACCGAGAGGTAGTTCGCGGCTCTCCACCACGCGTCGAGGACACGGAGCTCCTCGGAATCCAAGGGTCCCTCGGCGTCGGCCAGGCGATATGCCCTCGGAGCAATCGTCTCTCCATGGCTGATCGAATCGTCGTCGGGAGACGTGTCAAGGGAGTTCGAGGCAGGAACGTTCATGCGAGCTCCTTTGTGGAAAGGACGACGGGACGAAGCCTACGTGTCCAAGAAGCGCTAGAACCGTGCGGTGCGGATACTCGTCGTGAACGCCGGATCGACCAGTCTCAAGCTTCGTGTCGTCGAACGTGACGATCGTGTGTCGCGAGACCGTCGACCTCGACCCACCAGGCGAATCGCTGGAGGGCGACCTGCGACGCTTTTTGGCATCTGTCGGACCGCTCGACGCCATTGGCCACCGAGTGGTCCATGGAGGGGCACGGTTCACCCGTCCCGTCGTGATCGATGCCTCGGTCCGAGCCGCGCTGGACGAGCTGAATGATCTCGCGCCACTGCACAACCCTCCGGCGCTGGCTGCAATTGATGCCTTGAGTCACCTCTCGCCATATGTTCCGGCGGTTGCTTGCTTCGACACCGCGTTCCACACGTCACTCAAACCCGCCGCCTCGAGTTACGCGTCTGCCGACGGAGTGGGTCGAGCGCTGGGGCCTCCGCCGCTTCGGCTTCCACGGGCTCAGTTGCCAGTGGTCCGCGGGTCGTGCCGCTGCGCTCTTGGATCGTTCCGCGGCTCCCCTGAGACTCGTGATTTGCCATTTAGGCGGCGGAGCCTCCGTGACCTCCACTGCAGGTGGCCGCTCGGTCGATACCACCATGGGTTTCACCCCGACCGAAGGACTTGTGATGGCATCGCGCCCAGGCGATGTCGATCCGGGTGCCCTCGCGTGGCTTGCAACCCATGGCGTCGCACCCCAGGAACTTGCCGACGCTCTTGAGCGCCGTAGCGGTCTGCTTGCGCTCTCGGGTGGCCTCACTGGTGATATGCGGGAGCTGCTTCAGCATCGGGCGAGTGGGGACCCGGCAGCCGTTCTGGCGGTGGATGTCTATGTTCATCGCCTTCGGGCAAAAATCGCTGCAATGACCGCGGCCACAGGCGGGACGGACGCCCTGGTATTTACGGCAGGCGTGGGCGAGAACGCAAGCGAAATACGGGCCGATGCGTGCGAGCACCTCGACTGGATCGGTATCTCTCTCGACGCCTACGCCAATCGGTCGGTGGGTACCGACGACGTCGATATCAGCCGAGCCGGGGCGAAGGTGAGGACGCTCGTCATCCACGCGCGTGAGGAGCTCGTCGTGGCAGCCGGTTGTCGTGCAGCATTGAGTACACAGGTGTAAAGGGGCTCTTGCTCTCCCGGGCTTCCGGACCGGGAGTGTGGATCGACGGCATTCGGTCGACGCCAAAAGGAGCGGCGCGCCTGAGGCGCTGACGTGCTGGACGTCCCGGTGCGAGCCTTTCACCGGTGGGGCGGCGGGGGGTTCTGACCGTCCGAAGAGGAGCGTACATCAACGGTCATTGTAAGATCGTCATCCTCAGCGTACGCTGAGTACATGGCGCTCGGTGCCCTGCTCGCCGCCCTGATCAATCTGAACGGCTCCGGTCACTACATCCACTGGGGCTTCATTCAGATGTCGCTCGCGAATTTCGTCGTCATCCTCCTGATGATTGCCGTCTTCATTTTGGCGATTGTCCTGCCGTTCCCGCGGCGAAAGGGACGGGACCAATGAGCGTCGATACCGGCAGCCACACCGATGAACCCGGGGCAGAAGAGTCGCGCCAGTGGACGGCGCGGGCCAGGAGGGCCGCCGAATCGGCGTTCCCGCCTGACCGCCTGCTCCCTGACCGCCAGCCCGCTTACATGGCCTCGTGGATCTATGTGTTTGGCGTCCTCACGGTGGTGAGCCTCGCCTGGGTCATCATCACGGGCTGCGTGCTCGCCATCATGGGCCCGAGCTGGTGGCACGTGTCGACCGCCGGGCTCTTCGTGAACTCCCTGCACCTGTGGAGCGTCGAGGCCTTCTTCTTCTTCATGGTGATCCATCTCTGGGGGAAGTTCTTCATGGCGGCCTGGCGGGGAAACCGCCGGCTGACCTGGGCCACTGGCGTGATCTCGTTTCGTCGTCTCTGTGGCCGCGGCGTTCACCGGGCTACCTCTCGCAGCAGAATTTCGACTCGCAGTGGATCTCCACCCAGGCCAAGGACGGCATCAACGCCACCGGCGCCGGCGCCGTTGTGGAACGTGCTCGAATTTCGGACAGATGCTGATGTGGCACATCGTCCTGCTGCCGATCGGCGTCGTCATCATTGCCGGCCTCCACGTCCTCTTGGTCAGAAGGCACGGCATCGTCCCCCCGTTCGCTCGACGACGAGCGTCAGTCCAAGGAGACGGTCGCCCCACCGGCCGAGGAGCCGCCGTGAGTCCGGATGCGAAGAGGCCGCGTCGCTTCAAGCCCGATCGCGACGTCAAGGAGTGGAAGGGCGCCTACGTCCCGTACGACATTTTGAAGGAGGCGTTCGTCGCGTTCCTCGCCGTAGGAGTCTCGACCGTCCTGTTGGCCGTCGTCTTCTCCTCGCCCGACGAGCCCGCCGTCACGCTCAAGACCTGGTCCACCGCCAACCCGGTCGACTTCGCCCAGACCGCCGTCACCGAGCTTGACGGCACCAGCGGCATCGCCACCTACGGGCCGCCCTACAACGCCACGCCCGACGCCTCGCAACACATCGGCTTCTTCGAGCCGGACCAGTGGTTCGGCGTGCACCAGCCCATCGACACAGCGCAGGACTTCGTCATCGGCCCGCTGCAGCACGCTGCCCAACCAGCCCGTCCCGCAGCGCCGCCCTCAACGCGTACGAGGGCGCGTCGCCGACCCAACAGACCGCCTGGACCACGGCCTACGAGAAGGCCGTTGCCAACGCGACCGATGTCCACGGCCGCCTGCACGTCCCTGCGGGCCGCTACGGCCCGGTCGGGATCATCATCGGCTCGCTCACCGCCATGGCACAGACGGGCGGCCTCGACGGCACCCTGCTGAGCGAGGGGCAGTTCTACAACACGAACTACACCAAGCCGCTTCTGTTCATCGCCGACGGCACCTACCTGGACAACCGTGCCGGCACGCAGCACCTGCAGGGCAGCCAGTGGGGAATGATGAACGAGACGGGGAACTACCCCGGGCAGGCATGGCTCTGGCTCTACACCATGTGGTACCAGGTCCCGCCAATGAACTCGTCGTCCAATGGTGACCTCGAGGTGTGGGCCATCATGATGGTGCTCACGCTCGGATTGATCCTCCTTCCGTTCATCCCCGTCCTGCGGTCCATCCCCCGCTGGACCAGGGTGTACAGGCTCATCTGGCGGCGCCACTACCGCTCGCTGGCGTGAGCCGGTCGTAAGGGACCCTGGCCATCCACTTCGGCGGGGACATGAACGAACGAGTTGTTCCGCGGGCACCGTTGCGTCAATGTCTAGGGGACGAACCTCGAGGTGTCTGAGTCCTACACCCACGGGGAGGGTTTCGTCTCTCAGACATAGGGCGCAACACCTGGTGCGTCTCGCGTTCGAGAACGGGATCACGAGTCGGCCTCTTCCTGAAAGGGACCAAGGGTCACCGGCCTCGGGACCTTGGTCCCTATGGGTTCGGCACCATTCAGGCTCAGACTTGTCTGATGACACCGGCAACATCCAGTTCACGCAACCAAGAGCCAGGAGTCAGCCGCTCCAAAAGGGCAGTGGTCACGGAGAGGTCTCCAGGCGCGAATGGCGGCGATTTGGCCCGTCGAGTCACCCATCGCCGGACCGAGCTCGGCTTGAGCACCGAAGAGCTGGCGAAGCAGGCGGGTATCGACGCGTGGTTCTTGGCGTACTTCGAGCAGAGCTCCGATAGCACGCTCACCGGCGGGGCATTGCGCCGGCTCGCGATCGCCCTCGAAACCACGCCCTCCGCCCTCGAAGGTGCTTGGGTCGATCGTCCGCTGGGTACAGGCCGTGCCGGGCCGAATCCTGCTCTTGAGGATCTCACGCCAGCGCAATGCGAGCAGCATCTCTCTGCGGGGGGCGTCGGGCGGATCATCCTCTCGACTGGGTCCGGCCCAGTCGCCTATCCCGTGAACTTCGTCTTCGCCCGCGGTTGCGTGATCTTTAGGACCTCGGATGCCATGGTCGACAACATCTCGGGCGTCGTCGCCTTTGAGGTCGACCACGTCGACGAGGCCATGAGTGAGGGGTGGAGTGTCCTTGTCCGCGGGCATGCGCGCCTGATCGAAGGCGCCGAATTGCGCCTTGTCGTCGCCGCAGGCCTTGATCTCGAGCCCTGGGCCGGGGGGGCGCGCATCAACGTGGTCAGCATCGCACCCTTTGAGATCACCGGCCGGGTCATCGTCCAACGGGCCCCGAAACACTCGTGACGCCAGCACGGCGTCGACAACAATCGCACTGAAAGAGCGGAGAGCATCAAGGCGCTCGTCTATAACGGACCAGGACGTAAAGGCTGGCAGGAATGCCCGCGATCCAAGACAGCACCGCTGCCATCGTGCGGATCGACTGCACGACCATCTGTGGAACCGACCTCCACATAACCCGTGACTCTCCATGTTCGGCGAACTGTGCATGCTCCGCCGAAACCCGCGCCACGCATGCTTGCTGTGATCTGACAGCCTGATGTGCAGGCCGTCCGCACCATGGGTTGATTCCATGACGCTCCGGCTGGCGCTCGCCCTACTCCCCCCCCAACGGGCGGGTGCCAGCTGTTGAGCTCCAAATCCGTTCATTCGCGATCAACCCGGGCGAGCTCACGACGCAATGTACGAGGGCACGCCTCAGTCACGGCTACCGGGCACTCCGTGACTACCGCGCTGTGGTGGTGCACCAGCATCTCCTCGAAGCACTGCTTGAAGCCGCCCTCGTCGGGCTGCTTCGCAAGAGAGAGGCGGGCCCCTTGGCGGCGGAGCCGAGCTGGGGGGGCATCAGGCAAGGTTTGCAGACGGAGGCTATTGCGAGGCTCGTGGCGTCGCTCCTCGGTTGGTTTCCTGTTCGAGGCCGATGGAGCGACTCCATTCTCAAAGAGATCAAGCGAGGAGCGGCTGCTCAGAAGTAAACGACGCTGAGCCTGCGTCAACTCAGCTGACGCTCATGGTCTTCCCAGTATCCGCGCCGCAACTCGCGCTTGAGAGGCTTGAACGCCCCCGAAAGCGGAAGCGGACCGTGTTGAAACTCCACGGACTTCGGCACCTTGAATCCCGCCAGGGATTTGCGGGCGTACTCGATCAGCTCTTCGGCCGTTGCCTTCTCGTTCTCTCTGAGAACGACAATTGCGTGCACGGTCTCTCCCCAGACGTCGCTCGGGATCCCGATCACCGCGACCTCCTGTACAGCGGGATGAGGAGCCAGGGCGTTCTCTACCTCGGTGGAGTAGACGTTCTCTCCACCCGTGACGATCATGTCCTTCAGCCGATCGGTGAGGTGCAAGAGGTTCCTCTCGTCGAAGAAGCCCATATCGCCTGTGCGATACCAACCATCACGAATTGCCGCTTTGGACTCTTCCGGCTTCTTCCAGTATTCGCGCATGAAATTTCCCCCGCGGGCGCATACCTCCCCTGGCTCTCCCTGAGGGAGGCGGTTGCCGTTCGAGTCAGTAATGCAAATATCGATTCCAAACAAGGGTCTACCCGCACTCGTGAGAGCGCTGCCACCACGTCGGTGCTCCTCGGGGCCGAGGAACGTCAGCGCAGATGCCGCTTCGGTCATTCCGTAACCCTGGAGGAAGTCAGTCTCTGGAAGCATCTCCAGCCATCGGGTGATGAGCGCCTCCGATATCGGGGCCGCTCCGTAGACCAGTTGGCGCACTGACCGCAGACGCTTTGGCGAGAAACCCTTGACCTGCTCGAGCATCGACAACATGATCGGGACCACCATTGTGGTGTCGATCTCCTGTTCTTCGATAACGCGGAGGACGAGCTCCGCGTCGAACAACGGGATCGTCACCGAGGTAGCCCCGGTAGCTGGAATACCGAGGATGCCAGCGACGAGAGCTGCGTGGAACATCGGCGACTGGAAGAGAAAGCGCCGTTGCTCGCGAAGCTCTATCGCGGAGAGTACGTGGTACACGTTGAGTACCTCGGCGCGCTGTTGAAGCAGGACGCCCTTGGGGAAGCCGGTGGTCCCTCCCGTGTACATCAGGACGGCGGCGTCGTCCTCATCTGGTTCGGGCGGCATGATCGGGCGGCCGACCGCCACCAGGTCTTCGTATCCGAGAGTAGCGCCAAATCGTCCGGAGACGCCGCTCTCTGATTCGCCGTCGATCATGACCACTGTGTCGACCATGGCACCGGCGCCGCGGGCGCTGTCGAGGAGACTGGCAAAGGAGCCGTCGGTGAAGACGACTTTGGAACCAGAGTCGTTGAGGACGTATGCCAACTCTGAGGGCGCGAAACGGATGTTCAGCGGGTTGACGATACCCGCCCCGAACATCGCCGCGTGGTACAACTCGATGTACTGATGGCTGTTCGCGGCGAGCACCGCAAACCGATCGCCTGGCATTAAGCCAAGCGACGTCTCGCATGGAGTTGGCCAGCCGCACTAGGCGATCCATGTGGTTTTCGAACGTGCCTTTATAGCGGATGCCTCTGGTCGACACATCGATAAACGCGACCTTGTCGGCTAACTGCTCGGCGCGCTGCAACAAGAGTCTGGGATATACGAGTTCCTTCATTACCGATCAAACTCCTTCGCCATTGCTATCTACTCCACTGCCGGGCACGTCTCCGGCGCCGCCATGACCCATTTCCGACGCACCAGCATGACCATGGCAGTCGGCGCCCGCCTCAAGGAGTAGAGATGCGAGGTTGGAAGTGTGCGAGATGTCAGGACGTAAGTCTGGTCCCATCGGGACCACCGATCTCCTCGCTGAAGCGGAAGGACTGTTGCTCGCGGTGAGCTAACCATCAGCATACCCCTGGCCATGGAAGAAACGCAGCAACAGCGACCGGGCTGGTCATGGCCCGACATATGAAGGAACCATCGAAGGCTCGAGGGTACGGATATTGCCCTCAGTCCTCGTTGCGAAACATGAGCAAGTTGCCGCGACCAAGACGGTTGACCAGGTCGCGGGGTATTTCCAACCCGAACGATGTGGAACCTGTCTGTTTCTGAACCTCTTACGCGGTCCGGTGTAGTACTGGACCATGAACTCTTAGCCAACTCGACGACCACTACCGTTCGTCGCGAGGCTCGACTCAAAAGGAGGGCCTCCGCGCTGACATCACCCCGAATTATCCGAGCGATCTCGAGGTAGAGGCTGTCTTGATGGACGGCACTCGCTGCGGCTTGCGTCCGATCTACGCCGCCGCTTGCAAGGTGGGTCTCATGGACGCCCGCATCCCTGAGCCGGCTGCCCTGGTCCTGAACCCCCGCCACTCAAGAAAGCGCAGGTCGGGGCCGCATCCGGAAGGTCGGCCCTTGTGCTGCCAGCCCATCGTGGTCGACCTGCTGGGCCAGCCGTCGCGATGGCCTGAGCATCAGACTCACGTCAGGCCCATGTCGTGATGCCCGGGCGGTACGGCATGCCAGAGTGACAGCCATGTTTGGGGGACTAAAGGTGGTGGCGGCGGTGGCCCTCGCCCTGGTGGTGGTGGGCTCGCTCGCCCGATTGTCACCGGAGCTGCCCGCGACGGCAGCGCCCCCGGCGGACACGTCACTGCCCACGCCCGAAAGCGGACCGGCGAGCAAGTACCACTGCTCCTTGACCGTCCGACCCGCCGCCGTCGCCTTCTCCGGCGCCGATGGCACCGCGTCGGAAATCGGCTGGGAGGGCAACCAGCAGGGCGTCGTCACTTGCCTCGGCGGGGTGTTCTTCATCGAGGACGGCATCTACAAGAATTACGGCTTCGGCATCTACGACGGTGGCCCGACCACCTGGACCGATGCCGACGGCTACCTCCCGGCGCAGATCACGTCGTTTAGTCGGGACGGTGCCAGGGTCTCGATCACCGAGTTCTGCGACAAGGTGGTACTAGGTGGCGATGCCTTTGTCGTCGTCTATAGCCGGGTCGCCGTGACGAACCCGACAGACCACGTGGTCGAGGCGAGCCCTGAGGCTTCCCCCGGATTGGTGCAGCTCGATACAGCGCCCGATGTGGTGGCTCCCCACACCTCTGTCGATCACGACTACGCGATCGCGTCCGACCGATTCGGGGGAACATACCCGTGGCCGAGCGCAGCCGCGCTCGCCGGCGCCGGTACATTCGATCAACACTTCGCCCACATGGCGAGCTTCTGGAACGACCAGTTGGCCGCCATCACTGGGATCAGTGTCCCCGATCGGTCCCTCGATGACGCCTACCGCAGCGGGTTCATCTACACCCAGATTGCCCGGAGCGGCGACGCGCTGCACGACGGGGTCAACGGCTATGGGGCCGAGTACAACCACGACGTCATCGGCATCTTGTCCAACTTCTTCAACCAGGGCTACTTCAGCGACGCCCACGCGCTCCTCCTCGAAGCACGCAACGCCATGGAAGCACCGGGCCAGGGTTTCTATGACGACGGGGTCTGGACGTATTCGGTGCCGTGGGCCATCTACCTGATGAAGACCGGAGACCTGGCCTTTGTAAAGGAGAACTTCGATTCGGAGGGACCCCTCGGTGCTGCGCAGCCGAGCATCGAGGACACCGCCCACGCGATCGCTGCCGGCAGGACGAGCCCCACGGGAGTCATGGCGGCCACAGACGACATCGACACCCAGGGCTACTGGACGACCGACGACTACTCGGCGCTCATCGGCCTGGCCGCCTATCACTACCTTGCCCTGCGCGTAGGGGACGCCAACCAGGCGGCCTGGGCGACCGAGCAGTACGCCAGCCTCCTATCGGCCACCAACAAGACGCTGGACGCGACCATCGCCCACTACCACCTCGACTACGTACCCTGCTCGATCCTCCGAGCCAACACGGCCAACCGCTGCAAGGATCCCGAGGACGCCAACTGGATGTCCCCTCTCGGCGCCTGGGCCTGGGACGCGTCGCTTTTCGGAGCGACGATCAACGGCCCGGGCGCGACCATGATCGACGCCACCTACGACTACGGCTTCGCCCGCCTCAAGGGCAAGCTCCCACCCAACACCTTCGGTGGATTTCCCGGTGACTATTACTCGACGGGTTACAACGCCGGCTACGGGACGGCTGGCCTCGCTAGCCAGCATCACCGGGACCAGGGAGTTTTGAGCTACGAGTTCATGATTGCTAACAGCCAGAGCGGCCCATACTCATGGTGGGAGAGCTCATCTGCTCCCTCGACCCATACCCCGTGGCTGGGACGGCACCCGGCGACCGGGCAGGGCGCCTCCCCCCACGCCTGGGGAATGTCACAGGCCAACGGCGTGCTGCTGGCCTCGCTGGTGGCCCAACGCACCGACGGCGCCCTCGTCGTGGGCCGGGGGATCCCCGCCCATTGGCTCGGCGCTGACCCGTCAATCTCGGTTACGAACTTCCCGTCGACCGATGGTCGGAGGCTGAGCCTAAGGATCTCGTCGAGTGGCCGGTCGGTATCGCTCACGCTGCGCGGCCAGCCACCTTCAGGCCCGGTGCTGTTCCAGCTGCCGCAGTTCATCGACAACATCGAAACCACCTCGGCCGGCCGGGTCGACCAAGGGACCGGGACCGTGACTTTGTCACCGGCCGCGAGGAGCGTCACCGTCCAACTCCGCGCAGCCCCGGGGGATTGATCACACAGGGGTCGTCTTCTGCCCCAACTTTCGAGGCAGTAACCCGAAGGTCGGCACTTCGGCCAAGGCAAGATCGAGTTTCTCGGGGCTGCGGCAGCGGTCCTACTCCGTACTGATCTTCTCGAGCCTCTCTAGGCTGGCCTTCATGGACTCAAGCACCGAGTTGGTCCCGTTGATCCACGTCCCGCCATCACGTAGGAGGTCCTCCGGCAAGGGGCCGTGGTCAAAGACCTCGGTGACGACGGTGGCGTCGTCACCGTCTGGAGTGAGGATGTAGCCCCAGCAGTAGCCCGCAGGAATGCCGACCTTGGATGGATCATCACCCTCAGCCCGCGAAGAGTCTCCGGGAGCCGGTTTCCAAAATATGCGCCGATCTGGCTCGAACTCCACCACATAGTTGAGCATCAGGTAGTCGTCTCCGAGGCGGTGCATCTTCATGGTGAAGGTGTCGCCCACGTCGGAGATGGGACGGTCGACGACGGCTCCCCGGAGCATATCGGATCCGTCGAAATCCACGTGACGTTGCGGATTCGCCAGGATCTTGAAGATGAGGGCCGCCGGTGCTTCGATTCTGCGTGACACTTCGACCGGCTTGCCTTCCTCTGCCATGGTCCAGTCCTCTCTTTCTCTCTGCCTCTGCACTGTGCGTCTGCTCTACCGAGCGCACGTCAGTGGTTTCATACGGTTGGACGTTGCAGATCCCGCGAATACATTCATCGGTCAGAAGTTCACATTCTGACCGATTCGAGGCATCCCGCTTTGACGGTGTGGTCAGCAAGGTGGAGCATGCCCCCGAAGTGCGGCATGGTGACACCTCGTTCGGGTGTTAAGGGCGGGCAGTTCACTTCAGGGGCCGACCGGCTGAGCCGAAAATGAACCATCGCGTCGCCTGGATCTCAGTCGTCCAGCCCTCTGCCTCGATGAGTGATTGCAGCTCACCTGGCTCGTACATCACACTGACGACCCGGTACCGCGAACCGGCGCGAAGACGACGCAGGTGAAGGTCGGTGTCGTACTGGACAACGAATGGATCCTTCGTAGTCGTGTCTGGCATTGGGTCGTTTCGATTGTCGATGAGGAACGCCCGGCCCGAGGGAGTGAGGCATGAATCAACCAGGGACCAGAACTCGCCAAATCGAGCCCTTGGTACGTGCGAAAGCCAGAAGGAGAAGAACACAGCATCATATTCGGAGTTTGCTTGCCAATCGAAGAGATCCTCCACGACATAGTTGACATCGGAGCGTCCCACCCGTTCCTGGTTGAGTGCGAGAACCTCAGGCGAACTGTCCACAACTGTGAGACGGTCGGCTGTCCGTGCGAGACGCTCAGTCCACCAACCAGTCCCCCCCGCCAGCTCCAAGACCGAGCCCGTAGCGCCAAAGGAGGTTAGGGCGTCGTCGACGACCGCTACCTGGCGCTGCCATTCGAGCAGCTGTTCCTTGCCCCGGTCATACCGACCCCGTCGCTGCCACCATTCGTCATACTCGGGCGCTCGCGCCCGGTAGTACGAACGCTGCTCGGCGAGCAGGTCGTCGTCGTTCACGACCACAGCTTCGCGCTCGTGGGCGAGTGCCTCAAAGACCGGCCGGCCGCAGCTCGACCCGGCGATGAGGGGAGTCGCAGATCGATTTGATCGGTGCGGCGGCACCCTCAAGAAGCCGCCACCCGAGCGCGATTCTGGCGAATGTGGCCCAGTAGCGACCTGGCGGCGCTGTCGAAGCGGCACGCGTGCATGGGTCGACGGTCGTTGTGGGCCGTCGTCAGCCGGTGCTGGGGGCCAGGTCTTCCGCTGGGAGTAATCCCCTAGGCGGCGACCTCGGCGAGCAGGGCGTCGATCTGGGACATGCACGTCTTCATGCCTTCGGCCACGCCCATGGCGATCGCTTGTTCCATCCCTTCGAGCGAGTCGAAATGCGTGGTGAGGATCATGCGCGTCGTGTCGCCCGCCCCTTCTACGTCGATCTCCATGCGAGTCATGGAATGGCCATCGCTTGGCGTTCCGTCATCCTCGACGATGGCGTCTTCGACCACGAGCCTGCTCGGTGCGTCGACCTCGATCACGTTCCAGGTGCCGTCGAACGTGTCGCCGCCGTCGGGGCCGGACATGAAGTAGGTGATCGTACCGCCCGGCGTGAGGTCGTGATGCTCGAAGGTGGCCGGGAATCCTGGCGGACCCCACCACCGCTCGAGTAGGCGTGGGTCGGCCCACAGCTGCCACACGTTGGTGATGGACGTCTTGAACTCCGCAGTGATGACCATTGTCTTGGCCTCTGCGTTCTTGTCGACATTCCAAACGGTCATTCGCTTTCCTTCCCAGTGGTTTCGTTGAGGACGTCTTCGAAACGTTCGAGGCGGGCCCGCCACACCGTTTCGAGTTCATCGAGGAGTTCGTGCGCGCGGCGAAGTTGGTTAACCTCGCCGTGCACGAGTTGTTCTCGTCCGCTCCGGTGCTTTGAGACCAGACCGGCGTCGACCAGGACCTCGACGTGCTTCTGCACTGCGGTGAGGCTGATCGGATACAGCCGGCCGAGCTCGCTGACGGAGCGCTCACGGTCGAGAGTCCGCGTGACGATGTCGCGCCGTGTTGCATCGCTGAGCGCGAAAAACAACCGGTCGGTCGGTTTCTCGAGCTCAAGAGTTCCTGCAACCATTTGGTTGTAGGTTGTACCTCCCGCCGACGATGTCAACCGGGCAGCGCTAACGGTGTTCGCCCGGGGAGGTTGTCCCTGGAGGCGTGGCGCAGAGGTCCATGACCGATGCTACGCATAACCACGCTCGGCTCCGGCGGGCAATGTACGGGGCTATTTAGCCACGACCAATCCGTTGTGCAAACCTTGCCGGTCGTGAGTCTCGATTACGCCGCCGATCACCTATTCGACGGCGTTCGGTCGGTTGCAGTCTCCGAGGGTCCCCTACAGACCAGGCTGCAGACCGCCTGGCGCGAATCGGTGCAGCATGTTTGGGAGAAACCCTGTCTCACCACCGAGCTTCTGGCTCGATTCAAGGCGCTCTGGGATCGAGTCACCGACCCGACTGCCGGTCCCCGGAGCACAAGGCTTCGAGAGTTGACGGCGTCAGAGGCCGTCGCAGCCGTTGAGGAGCTGATCGCTCTGGCGGTACAGACCGCGATCACGGCGTCTCAGGCTCCTCCTGACGTGAGACTCGCCACTCTTGTCGACCTGACATAGCGACATCATCCCGAACTGGGCTAGGTGAGGTGTCCTAACACTGTCCCGTGCCGATAATGGTCAGCCGCTACGGGGACAAGTACAACGTAAGCGTGAGCCCGCCCGATGGTCCTCATCGGCGTTCCTCCGAGGCCATGACTCCCACAGCCATCCTTGAAAGGCTGAGCGGCCTCGGATGCCACTCCACGGACATTACGGATGCCCTCTACGAGGCCGATCCCGGGTGGACCGTCAAGCATGACGAGGAGGTCCGACCCAGGCGGGGAATCGGCCCGGTGGAGGGCCATACCTGCACGCCTCTCACAACGCCACCGGACGGCGGTACAGGACACCGATAACAGGTTTTGGGCGACGATGCTCAGGTTTGGCAAGAATGTCCGGCGGTGACGTCTACCGAGACCCTGTACACGCGTTCAGCGGACGGGACCAACCTGGCCTACCAGGTAGGTGGGGACGGGCCGCTCGACCTTGTGTTCGGACCTCGCCCTTACCCGATCGATCTCCTATGCGAGGATCCCGGGTTCATGCGCCTCCGTAGGCGGCTCGAGACCTTCAGCCGCACCGTCTGGTTCGACGGCCGGGGTATGGGGGCGTCGGAGGGTGACTCTCGGGCGTCCTTGGTGGGAGACATCACCGATGCTGATTTTACGGCCGTGCTGGACGCGGTGGGTTTCGAGCGAGCGGCGTTGGTAGGCGTGCATCCAAGCCACAGCGAGATCCATTTCTCGACCACGCATCCTGAGCGGGTGAACGCCCTGGTTCTGATCCACGGCCATGCCCACTATGTGCGGGAGGACGACTACCCCTGGGGCGTTCCGCCCGAAAGCATCGATCGGTTCGTGGCTACGATCAAGGAAGGATGGGGCACGAGTGCGGCGGTGGATTTCATTGCCCCCAGCCGAAGCGCCGACCAACGGTTCCGAGCCTGGCACGCTCGCGTGGGGCGATTCGGCGGCAGCCCCGATCAACGCGCTGACCTTGTTCGCGCCACCTGTGAAGCGGACGTGCGTGCCCTCCTACCGTCGATTGCATGTCCCACCTTGGTCTTGCATCGTGAGAACAATCCGTTCGTCCGGCTGGGCGCGGGTCAGTACCTGGCCGAACACATTCCAGACGCCCGTTTGGTCGTCCTCCCCGGCGACGACCACTTGTTCTTCGTTGGCGATACCGATGCCATGGCGGACGAAATCGAGGAGTTCTTGACCGGTGTCCGAAGCGGGGCCGAGGGCGACGTTCTAACCATGACCGTCGTCTTCACCGACATCGTGGCTTCGACCGAGCGACAGGCCCGTGTTGGACCACGGGAGTGGTCGCGACTCACCGACCGCCACGACGCCATGGTGCGGGCAGCACTCGCCCGCCACCGGGGACACGAAATAAAGACGATCGGGGACGGCTTCCTGGCCACCTTTGACGGAACTGGGAGGGCCGTGCGCTGCGCCGCCGACATCCTGGCTGAGGCCGATGACATAGGGCTGGACTTGCGAGTGGGAATCCATACCGGGGAGGTCGAAGTGCGCGGAGACGACATCGCCGGTCTTGCCGTGACCATAGCCAAGCGAGTGTGCGACCTGGCCGGAGCGGGCCAAGCGCTGGTCAGTGAGACAGTGCGTGGCCAGATGGTGGCCAGCGGCATCGAGTTCAATGACTATGGAGAACACGAGTTGAAGGGCGTGCCTGGACGATGGCGACTCTCGGCTCTGGTGGCGGCATCGTCCTGACCAAATCAAAAGAACGCACCCAGACCCGATCTGGGGCTCTCCGGTGTGGCGATCTGTTGTGTCAGTTTAGGTTGACAAATCCAGGATGTCAGTCTATACTGACAGGCATGGACATCGAAAAGCTCAGCGTGAATCTCTCGTCGGATGACCCGGCAATTGGGCTTCGCGCCTCGTTGGCGCTACATCGCCTGGCTGAAAGGGTCGAAGCGAACCAGGTCGCGTCGGCCCGGGAAAAGGGCTGGTCGTGGCAGCAGATCGGAGACGCTTTGGGCGTCACCCGCCAATCCGTGCACACCAAATACAACAAGGAGTCATCATGACCACCGAATCCGTTGTGCCAGAGGTGCTTCACGTCTGGGCCATCTATATGCGGGCCAGTGAGGAGGCTCGTCGCCGAGGTGATCGCCGAACTGGCACCGATCACGTCTTGCTCGGCTTGTTGGAGGATCCCTCGATCGAAGTCGTGTTGGGCGTGAGCCTGCAGCAAGCTCGCCAGGCCCTTGAGTCGCTCGATCAAGAAGCCCTGCGTGCCCTGGGCATGGGGTCCGGCACCGACGCTCCCCCACTGCCGATGCGCGCCGTGCCGAAGAAGCCGAGGATCAGAGAAGTCATGAAAACAGATCGCCTCCGCATGACGCCCGCGGCAAAGAAAGTGCTTGAGGAAGCGGTCAAGCCCAATCGCCGAAAGACTCAGGTCACGGCCCAGCAGGTGCTGGCCCAGATCCTCACTCTCCAACCACCAGATCCTGCGGCGGTGCTGCTGTGCACTCTCGGCGTGAACACGTCGGAGGTTCGGCGCCGATTGGATGCGGTCACGCCCGACAGCTGAGTCCCCAGCGACATTCACGACTTTGAGCGAAGGTGTCCGGATCGGGCCCTTCCCGGCAGACAACTTGCGATGGCACCAGGCTCTGCGATGGTTCCTCGAGGTCGAGCCACCTGGCCCCCACTTCCAGCTCCTGATCGAGAAGTCCGCAAGCCCTCGACCCTGTGGGTAGCCCAAAACCTGATGTCGCCTCATTGCGCCGGGCGAGTGGCTCCATGGTGATGGTGATGCCTGCTTGAGTACGAGGCGACGCTAACCACCAGCTCTCGGGCACCGGGTTTGACGAGACATCTGTCCGAATTTTGTTCCCGACAATTGGCACCCACTCCGTCCCGCTAGTTCTCGGAGCGTTCTCTTGCCTCCCATCTGACCAGGACGGATTGGTACTGGTCGGGACGCATTGGAAGGCGACGGGATCAAGCTCATCTCCCTGATAATGCTGAGGTCGCTGGTTCGATTCCAGCTAGCCCACTCATCCCATTCCACCGCTGCGCGAAGAGCCGGAAATCTTCAGCCTGATTTATCTGACCGAAACGCGCTCTGCCATGCTCCACTCTTCGCGACCAGCCGGTCAAAATCGTCGACGCGCCCCCTGAACGTTGCCTCTCACGGCACTAGTCGGTGCGCCTCCCAACCCATCCGGTCGCGCAAGATCCTCCGGACTCGGTTCGGCTCGTAACGCACCCCCGTGAGGCGCTCGATTACCTCGGTCACCTGAGCCAGCGTCCACGTGTCGGTCGGATACCCACTGGCCTGCGGTCCGCGATCGAGCGTCTCGCGGATTGGCGCGAGCCGCGCCGCCGTCAATCGGGGGGAGGGTTGGATGTGAGCGCGGCGGCGCCGCCGTGTTTCCAAAGCCCGTGCCAGTTCGACACGGTACGGCGGGTGACACCCAGCCGGTGGGCGACCTCCGCCACGCCAAAACGCTGAGAGAACAGGTCGGCGGCTTGTATTCTCCGGGACCGCAGCGTCCGTCCGTCGGTGCGAGGGCATGCGGGCGTCGGAGGCGGCTGGGAACTACCGATCGATGTCGAAGGCGGTTGGGACGCAGCGACAACAACAGTGGGCTCAGATATCGGCTGCGGGTTGAGTGAGGTGGTGGGAGCGACAACCGGTTCGCGCGGCTGGTCGCCGAGCTCCAGCAGGGTTTCGACTCGGGCAAGGATGCCGCGTCGGGCGCGGCACGACCGCTCGTAGTCCTGCACCACCCGCAAGTCGTCCCTGTCGAGGTGTTCGAGCAAAGGGAGGATCTCGGCGACCCGCAGCACGTCATAGCTTTCAACCACCGCGACGCCGCCAGTTCCGTGCGCGCGCGTGGGACGCCGGCTGGCACCGGAGGGCCCGCCTCTGGCGCCCACGCGTCGTCAGAGCCGGCGGTTCGTACCGTCCGCGTATAGAACATGAGGGTAGCGACCGCCAGCGGTATGGTAACCAGTGAAAGAGTTACCGGCTGGCGCGCGTGCCACACGAAACCGGCCGCAAGGGCAACGGTGGAAAACGCCACGAGGGTGATCGTGGCGGCCAGTAGGACCACGGCTCGGGAGCCGGGGAAGATCAAAGGGACACCCCAGGATCGTTGAGTCAACATCGGGCTCTGCCGTCGCCATTCACATTGGAAAACCGCCGGCAGAGGCTCCACATCCGGGTGCGTAGTCGTCGATGCGGGGTGGATACCGGCGCTCCTTGCCCGGCCAACCACGACGCCAGCTGGAAACGCGTCCCGCTTGATCACCGAGCACTCCGATCCAACGCGGGACGTGGGGCAGGGCGGGATTGGGACCCGGTGGACGGGGCGAGCGCCGCGAGGGACGTGATCGCCGCCAGCACTGCCAGCGCCAGACTTTGCGACCGCGCCCCAGCTAGCACCTCACCCTCGGCGCCGAGAACGGCCAGCGAGACGCTCACGGCAAGTATGACCACGAGTCGCTCGAGCCGATCCGGGCTCGGCCAGTGCCGGGTGACGGCTGCGCCCGGACAGAACAGCATGAACACGAAGGCCCCGGCTACCCGCAGCGGCGTCTGGGGCGGAAGGACTACACACGCCAAGAGCAACAACCATCCGGATGCAGCAAGCGCCGCACGACGCCACCCGATCACCGGGTACCTGCCGGTTCGGCCAGCGTCAGGATCGTGGCGTCGGGATCGTGGAAGACCACCCGGAAGCGACCGGGACTGGAGCACGGCTTCTTCGATTTTGCGAATCGAGCCAGCGGGCATGAGGCCGGTCGTGTCAACCTCGGCCTGGCGATCGCAAGCGCGCACCGCACCGCGGTCACGACGCTGTGGCCGCGGTCCGGTGGCGCTGCCTACCGCCAACCCGGTCCCGCACAACGGTGTCCAGCACCCGCCAGCCGTCCCGGAATGTCCGCAACCCCGGGTGGCGCGCGGGAACGACGAGACTGACGCGGTTTCTCACCGGTCGTTCTTCGGTATCGAGCCCGATGACCGTGGGGCTATCGCGGACAATATCGTCGCCGACAGCGAGGTCGACCGGGTCTGTGTTCGCCGTGACGGTCATGCGTTGTCCTTTCTGACGCTCACAGTCGCACCGATGTCAGCTTTCAATTGGACGGTAACCTGCTCGACCTCGCGTTGGAAGCCCCACATGGTCCGTTTTCGAAGCCACCCAAATTGATTTTGGAACCCACCCAATTTGAGTTGTACAGCCCCCTATTCGCATAACGAAACATCGGGGCAAGTTGTCGGAGGCGGCGCAAAAGTCTGTTCAGGACCGTCCAGAGCAGACGGGTAGCCATCACGACTGTCGGGGCGGGATCATCCCATGAGATCCACGCGAACTCGGTGCGATGGTAAGGATGGTCCGCGACCGAGGGAGCCCTTGGTGGCTGGTAGGCCATGCACGCCGCGGCGTCCAGGTGTTCGACGATGAATCGTCGGCCAGTCACGGGTGGGTCGTTGGGGATGGACCTTCCGGTCATGTCAAGATGCAAGGCTCGGACGACGTCGATACCGGCCTCGGTTTGAAACAACCGGAACTGGGCCCCGAGCCGGGGGTTGAAGTCGACGAGCTTGAAGCGTCCGTCCCTCTTGTCGAATCGCCAGTCGAGATCGACGACTCCCCTTTACCCCAACGCCCGGCAAAACCTTGAGGCCTGTTCGGCGAGCGTGTCGTTGGGGACTGTCACCGCGCACGTTGTCACCCCCGCATTGGGAGGCCATGACCGGACCTTCACGCCTGTGAACGCAACCCGAGATTGGGCGTCGTGGTCGCAGTATCCGTGGAAAATCCAGTCCTCGGCTTGATGCCGAGGGATGTACTCCTGCAGCATCACCTTTGGGTTTTCTGGCAGCTTGCGGCGAGTCGCCGGAGCGTACTTGGCGAGTCGATGACCGTCGTACCTCCGACCGCGGGGCTGCGCAGGCGGTCCCACGGGCCCACGTTCTTTGCCACCACCGGGAAGGTTCCGTGGACTGCATAGGACTCAACGTCGTCCATTGTTTCGGGGAAGAACGCATCCGGTGTGGGGACACCGAGGCGACAACAGAGTTGGTAGAGCCCACGTTTGCTGGCTAGCTGGCGCGGCAACTCTGGGGGTACTAAGGGGAGGACGAAACAATCGCTCAGCTGTGTGGCACCCTCCGCGAGAAGTACCGCTGCCTCGTCATCGGTGGCCAACGCGACCGCTTGACTGGGCAGTTTCCTGCCGATCGATGCCAGACCCTCAAGAAGCACAGCGGGATCCTCAAAGCCGTTCGTAGGCCACACGAAGCACCTGTGCAGGTAGCGTGACCACGCCGGCGGGGTGAAGCCGTCTTCGGTAACCGCGTACACCGGCACACCCACTCGGCCCAGGCTGCGTATCGCGCCGACCGTCCCGTGGTGCAGTGGGTACCGACCGACCTTGACCAGGATCATCGGTGTCGAGTGATCGAAGTCAGCGATCAACCGGTACCCATCTGCACTTGGAATCGCTCGATGTGGGGCCATTCGCGGTCGACTCACGATCCGTTCCACCCTGTCGGCGGTTCATGACGCGGCAACAAGCCGATGCGTTTTGCGATCGCAACGGCTTCGAGCTGGCTGTGGGCACCGAGCTTGCGGAGCACGTTTTTTACGTGACCGCGGGCGGTGTAGATGCTGACGACCAGCCTCACGGCGATGGCCGGCGGGCTGTGGCCTTCGGCCAGGAGGCTGAGCACCTCAAGCTCCCGGGGTGTCAGTGCCACTGGCGCGATCGCCGTCAAGCGGTTGGGGATGGGATCTCGGGTCGCCAACGAGGACCTCCCAACCAACATGGTGTCCGTTCTGTCGGCCCGGATTGCACCGATGAGATCACCCAATCCCGAGTCGAGCGGCAGACACGCCGCGACACCAGCGGCCGCGGAATGGCACAACACGGGCACGGTCGGTCGTTCCGTGAGGAACACGATTCCGACTCGTGTGAAAGCACGCTTGATCCGCGTGGCGCTCTCGATGATCTCCGGGTTCATGTGCGGCGCGTAGACGACCAGCGCGTCCGGTTGTTTGCGCTCGACGAAGCGGAACATGCCGTTTTCCGTGCTCGCTACGCCGATTACCTCGAGGTCGCTTGGCGCGTTAAGTGCCACAGCGAGGGCCTCGATGACCGTAGCCGGTGTGCCCGCGATGACGAGTCGCCGTCGGACCGGAGCTTTCGCCGAGTTGCGTTCACGGTGACCGTTGATCGCGGCAGGCGGCCCGGCCATTCGGGCCTTGTCCGCTTCGACGTTCAAGGTCAGCCGGGTGATGTCACCGACGGTGGCTTTGGCGGGGCGAGGGTTCATGGCGCCACCCCCCCACTCAAGCTGGGAGCTCCCGCAGCGGACGTGTCTGCGAGGCCGGTCGCCCCGGCCGGGAACTCGAGAGTCCATCCGGGGTAAATCAGGTTCGGGTTCACCAGTACCCTTCCGCCGGGTTCGGCTCGATCCTGGTTCAGGCTGTACAGCTCGTGCCAGCGCAGCGGGCTGCCGAGGTGAGCGGCAGCAAGGTCCCATAGATTGTCGCCAGGTTGGACGACATATGTCAGCGTCGCCGGGGCGGCCGCGGCCAGCGAAGAGGCCGGTTGCGTGGCCGGCGCTGGCATCGGGGTCGCCGGAGCGACGGACGTGGGATCCGTCGGGGCAACAGCTGCCGAGGGCTCGGGCGCCGACGGAATTGCGAGCCCCCTCGGAACGGTGGCAGGCGGGTCGGCGGTAGGGATGTTGGTGGCTGGTTGCAGGTGGGCGGTGGGCGAGCCCGCCGGTGTGGTGGACCCGATGCGGGCATACTGCACCATGCCCGCTCCCAGCAGCACTGCAATCGCAGTGGCCAGGACCCAGACCAATTTGGTCGTGCGCATCAAAATTCGTCTCCTCTAAGAGCGGTGTCGTTTGTCTCGTGCCCAGCTGGGCGGTGGCTGGGGGGACCGCTTGATGGCGCTGCGCCTATAAAGGCGAGGCTGCGGTCAGGCCGCGACGCCGCGCGTACGCGCTACGCCGCCGGCTAGCCCTGGAGACGAGGGATTAGTCGGGCCGCTCGACGAGCTCGATGAGACGCACGGGTCGGTACCCGGAGACCTCAGGGCTCAGTCGGGAGGAGGGCCAGGCTCCAAGAAGGGAGCCGTCTGGCCCGAGCGTTACAGGAGAACCATGGGAGAAAGAGTCGCCGCCACTGCTCGGAGACGCGGGTGGCGGTGCTGGCGACCCGCCGCTGGGGCCGCCTGGAACCGGCGGTTGCCGCGGAGCATCCGGGATGGAGACATCGGAAGAGTTGGCCGAAGTGCTTGCCGGCGAAGTCCCGGTTGCGGACCCGATCCCCAAACGGCTCAGAAATCCAGCGCAGTTAGCTGGCTCTGCCGCGATGACGTCCGCTACCTCGGGGGCTGGGAGGGAGGTGTCGGCCACCGGCGCAACAAACGTTTCACGCGTGGTGGGCAGGCTGATGGCGGCCAGGGTGACGGCGGGGAGCCTGACGGCCGGTGTGCTGAGCGAGAGGAGGCTGACGGCAGGGAGGCTGACGGCCGGTGTGCTGAGCGAGAGGAGGCTGACGGCCGGCGTGCTGAGCGTGAGCAGGCTGACGGCAGGGAGGCTGACGGCCTGCGTGTTGAGGGTGAGCAGGCCGAGGGCGGGGAGGCTGACCGCCGGCGTGTTGAGGGTGAGCAGGCCGATGGCGGGGAGGCTGACCGCCGGCGTGTTGAGGGTGAACAGGCCGATGGCGGGGAGGCTGACCGCCGGCGTGTTGAGGGTGAACAGGCCGATACTGGGCAGGCTGACCGCCGGCGTGCTGAGGGTGGGCAGGCTGAGGGTGGGCAGGCCGATGCTGGGCAGGCTGAGGGTGGGCAGGCCGATGCTGGGCAGGCTGACGGCGGGCAGGCTGATGCTGGGCAGGCTGACGGCGGGGAGGCTGACGGCGGGGGGGCTGACGGCCGGCGTGCTGAGGGTGGGCAGGTTGACGGCCGGCAGGCTGACGGCGGGCAGGCTGACGGCGGGGGGGCTGACGGCCGGCGTGCTGAGGGTGGGCAGGTTGACGGCCGGCAGGCTGACGGCGGGCAGGCTGACGGCGGGCGTGCTGAGGGTGGGCAAGTTGACGGCGGGGGGGCTGACGGCCGGCAGGCTGACGGCGGGGAGGTTGACGGCCGGGGTGCCGACCAGGGGGACAGATACAGCGGGGGCCGAGTCTGTGGGGGCGAGGTCGAGCGGAAGGATGGCCGCCGCAGCTGCCGGCACCCCCGATCCTGCGCTCTGTGGGGACGTCGGTACGGACAGTGCCGCTGTCGTAACCGTGCTCGTTGCTACCGGGCTAATGACCGTCTTCGTGGCGGCTGTCAGAGTTGTGACGAGCGCCGGCGCCGAAAGGACCGTCGTCGCTGGCGTGCTGTCGGCTGCCGTTGTGGCGGCGGGCGCGACCGTCGTCGCCGGCGTGCTGTCGGGTGTGGGCGCGGCGGCGAGTGTGGTGATCGTGTCGGTGGCGGCGTCGAGGGGCGCAATGAGTGATGCCGGGTTGGTGACCGCCAGCGGAGTCACGGGTGCCGTCGTGGTGGCGGGCGCGGCTGTCGTCGCTGGCGTGCTGTCGGGTGCGGGCGCGGCGGGCGCGGCGGGCGCGGCGGGCGCGGCGGGCGCGGTGATCGTGTCGGTGGCGGCGCTGAGTGGCGCGTTGAGGGACGCCGGGTTGGTGACCGCCGGGGGAGTCACGGGTGCCGTCGTGGTGGCGGGCGCGGCTGTCGTCGCTGGCGTGCTGTCGGGTGCGGGCGCGGCGGGCGCGGCGGGCGCGGCGGGCGCGGCGGGCGCGGCGGGCGCGGCGGGCGCGGCGGCGAGTGTGGTGATCGTGTCGGTGGCGGTGTCGAGGGGCGCAACGAGTGATGCCGGGTTGGTAACCGCCGGCGGAGTCACGGGTGCGGCGGTCGTGGCGGTCGTGGCGGGCGTGGCGGTCGTGGCGGGTGCGGCGGGCGTGGCGGTCGTGGCGGGTGCGGCGGGCGTGGCGGGTGCGGCGGTCGTGGCGGGTGCTGCGGTCGTGGCGGGTGCGGCGGTCGTGGCGGGTGCGGCGGTCGTGGCGGGTGCGGCGGTCGTGGCGGGTGCGGCGGTCGTGGCGGGTGCGGCGGGCGCGGCGGGCGCGGCGGCGAGTGTCGTGATCGTGTTGGTGGCGGCGGTGAGGGGCGCAGTCAACGGGTTTGTCACTGCCGGTGCGCTCGAGGTGGTGGTTGCCGCCGAGCTTTGTGCACCAGTCGCGCTGGACACGGCTGCGTTGACTGGCGAGAGCGTATCGGCGGCGGCCGTCTCCGGTCGCCACATGTGAGCGACGAGCCAAATCAGCAGGACCGCCCCGAAGACGAAGAGCGCGACGAAAATTCCTCGTCGGAAGCCTTCTCGCACCCTGTTCTCAATAGAATCCAAGGTTCTCTCCGCTCACCGCTCACCGCTCAGATGAACTTATTCACCTTTGGAACAACGTCCCGCTGGACACCAAACGCTCGCTTGGGTTTTTTTACCCTCCAATCCAGCCCCCCATTCATACTTTTGAGAAATCAGCCCACTTTGGGCTGAGAAATCAGCCCACTTTAGGTATGGACAAGCTCTTACAGCGCGCCAATAGGCCCGCGTAGCTCCATCGCTTGGCCAGATTTGATCAGCTTGCTCGTGAAGGTGTGCGGTACGACAAGAGCGATCTCGGCCAGTCGTTGGACGACTGAGCAATCGCTGCTGCGGCAGGGCTAACCAAGGTTCGTAAGCCACGGCTTGGTGCCCAAAGAGCAGGAGCTGTGCACGTTGGCCCCCGTCGCCGTCCAGCCGACCGGGGCGACGCCGCCCCGGTCGCGATCGACAAGCGCAAGGCGACCTTGCCCGGTCAACGTGCCTCTTGCCGTGCCTGCGCCACCTATATGCGGTGTGGGAGGAGCCGTCCACGCAGGCTTCGGATAGGTCGCGTCCGATGATCTTGTCGAACCCGCAGAGGTGGCCTCCTCGGTCAAGGCGTCGACGACCCTGCCGCGACACACTCGTTCAAGCGCCGGTACTGCCTGGCCTCGGAGCCGCGGGCCGGCCGGACTGCACGTCCCACAACACCCCGTGACAAGGCCGAACAGAATCGCCTCGCAGCAGCCCCGGTCAGGGACGCGGCACCGCTGACATCGGAGGGGTGCCGACCGGTCGGAGGTGGCGGGAGCATGGGCGCGATGGCTCCCCCGAGGCCCCACCACGCGCGAATCGAGCGCCAAAATGGTGCTGACCTCCACTTGGTCGTCGCTTTTGCGTTCCCCCGCCAACCAAAACCGGGCCAGATCAACAGCCTGGTGGACGTCATCTCCGGCCTTTTGCCACGCTCATCTTGCGGGCAAAGAGACCTGACGATGCCCGATCCCGCGCGTTTCACAAATGCGATTTCCGCTCCAACCCTCGTGGTATCAGGAGCTTTGCGATCACAGAGAGTCGAAAGACCCGCGACCAAAACGGAATCGCAGGGGAGGCGCCAGTGGCTTCCCCGTGTGGTTCAGCACCCTACGGCAGCGTCTCCGGTGTCATTCGTAACGCGAGAACTACGCCCCGACGAACGTCGTGGCGACCCCATCCCATCAAGTTCCGAGGGGTCAATTTCGAGTAGTGCAGCCACGTCGGAGTCCCGAAAGCCGAGTTGTTCGAGCTCCGAAAGTGCCGCCCTGAGGGCGTCGTTGGCTCGTGTCACTGCAGCTTCGGCCTCCGTTCTCGCGCGCGAGAGCATTCCCCGCTTCGAGGATCAGTGTCTCCTCCCGAACGCGTCTGTCACGCAGTCGGCCCGCAATTCCGCGACGCGTTTGACTGTTGGGATTCGCTTGGCGAGGACTCATACTGCAGAGGATAGTGCCGCCTCACGCGGGTGCGAAAGCGCGGTGCGCCGAAGCCTGAGGAAAGTTTTCCGGCGACAGTTGGGGCTGTGTTCACCCGCCTACCAGAGGTCCTCCCACATCAGACATTGCGCAGAACCTACGTCCTAAAAGTGCGGTGTTCGCACCCCAAAATACGCGTGGCCGGTGGCTGGGTGAAGGCGCAATAGCCCATCAAAACCGCCATCCAACTCGTATGTAGAAGTCCCATCGCCAACCATAGACGTACGAAAGAAAGCGGCTTCTGAGGTTCGACGAAGTGCGGCGCTACCTCGCCAAACACCTCATCATTTCGATGGGCAGCCCGGGCAAGCCCGCCATCGGCAACTGCTTTGAAGCGTCAGATCATCGAATTCTGCTCTTCGCGTGAGTGGTTGTCGGTGCCGTCGGGGGTGAAGTAACGCACAGATTGGCTCACCTCGGACGTTTTTTTCCGGTCCCGATGCCGAGGGCGGCGACCAGCTCGTCGACGACACGCAGGATTGGCCGATGGGCCGCCGGGGTCCGAGAATGGAGGGAGAGAAGCTGCCCTTGCGAAGCTTGGGGATGGCGAGTCCACGTCGCCGGCCTCGGTCGAGACACAGGCGGATCCGGTGTCCGTTGCGCTTCGGTCACCCGGCCGCCGGAGCGTTCATAGCGCTTCTCCCCGATCTGCTTCAGACTCGATCAGCTCCTGGAAGACGTAGCAGACGGCGTCGCGGATCCGATCCACGCCATCGGTTCGTTTTGATTCCTCCAGTAGCTCCGTGCAGACGGGCTGGTCAAGGGCCATCGGCGTGATCTCCTTTGGTGCGTTCGGACGGGATCACAGGAGGATCACCCCGGGGGCACGACGAAGGGTGGGGTGGATGCCCCGGCTCAAGTCAAAAGCCCGCCACTCGGAGGACGCACACCCCGGCAACCAGGACAGACCGAGATTGAATAGGGTGGGTTGGGACTGAGCGGGACTCCCATGGCCTCTTGATAATGCTGAGGTCGCTGGTTCGATTCCATCGAGCAGGTCCGCGATCCGACCACGTCGATCACAGCGTTACGCGAGGCGACGAGCGACATAGGGTGCCTGCATGAGTACCCCGTTCTGGCGTGGCGCCGCCGAAGACGAGGCCATGCAGGACGAGCACGGCTTCATATGGAAGGCGATGCTCGACACCATCGGCACCGACCTGGCGGGGCGGCGGGTGCTCGACGCCGGCTGCAACCGTGGGGGCTTCCTGCGCCTACTCGTCGACGCCGAGGGCATCGCCGAGGGTTACGGATACGACCCAGCCTCGGGCGCCATCACAGACGCCCGCCGTCTCACCGGTGACAGGCCGCTCACCTTCGAGGTTGCCCACACCGTGCCGGACGGATGGGACGACTTCGACGCGGCCTTCAGCCACGAGGTCCTTTACTTGCTGGAGGACCTCGTGACCCACGCTGCTGGTCTCTTTGGCGCCTTGAAGCCCGGCGGCTCGTACTTCGCAGTCTTGGGCGTTCATGGGGGTAGTCCGATGATGTCGGCGTGGCACGCGGAATGCGCAGCCGAGCTCGACCTTCCACGGCTCTACGAGCTCGACGAGGTCGCGGAGAGTCTTCGAGGACGCCGGGTTCTCTGTGTCGGTAGCGAACTTGAAGCTGGGGTTCGTCCCGGTGTCGGCGCATCGGCACGGGCACGATCATCGGAGGGACCTCCTCGCGTGGTTGGACTATTACAGCCGTGAGAAGGTCCTGCTGCGTTCAACTCGCCCGTCCTCCTAGCCGAGTTCTCGAACGGACGCAGGGTGCATTCCGAAGTGCAGAACCGTCCCATCTAATGGACGAACTGAAGCGATTCGGGTGGAGGGAGCTCGGGACGGCAGGTCGCACTAGTGGGCTCGGTTACTTCTTCAGTTGGTGACCTTGATGATCTTCCCCGGGCTGTATGCCGTGTTGCCCGCAGCGTCGGTGGCCAGGCTCTGCAGGGTGTAGGCGCCGGCGGGGACACTCGTCGTGTTCCACACGAACACCCATCCGAAGACAGTGTGTGTCGCCGTGCCGATGACCGACTCGTCGTAAGTCCCACCGGTGAGCACGAACTGGACCTTGGCGATCTTGACCCCGTAGGAGGCGGACCCCCTGGCGTCGAGAATCGCACGCGGCCCCCTGAGGGTCGCTCCGTTCGAGGGGATGAGCACCGCAGTCGTCGGCGGGGTGTTGTCCACGATGATGGTGATCCCCGGGCTGTACGCCGTGTTGCCCGCGGCGTCGGTGGCCAGGCTCTGCAGCGTGTAGGTGCCACCGGGGACACTGGTGGTGTTCCAGCCGTAGAGGTAGCCGTAGAGGGTGGGTACGGCCGTGCCGATGACCGACCTGCTGAACGCTCCGCCGGTGAGCACGAACTGGACCTTGGCAATGTCGACGCCGTAGGAGGCCGACGCCGTGGCGTCGAGGACTGCGCTCGTCCCACTGACGGCCGTCCCGTTCGAGGGGATGAGCACCGCAGTGGTCGGAGGGGTGTTGTCGACGGTGATCGTGATCCCAGGGCTGTAGGCGGTGTTGCCGTCCTCGTCGGTAACCAGGCTCTGCAGCGTGTAGGTCCCGCCAGGGACGCCTGTGGTGTTCCACTCGAAGATGTAGCCGTAGAGCGTGGGCACTGCGGTACCGATGACCGACTGGGTGTAGGGCCCTCCGGTGAGCACGAACTGGACAGTGGCCACCCCGGCGGCGGCCGATGCGGAGGCGTCGAGGACCGCGCTCGTGCCGTGGAGGGTTGTCCCGTTGGACGGAATGAGAATGGAGGTGATCGGTGCCTGACCGATGATGATGGCGCCCCCTAATGTTGAGGCTGAAGTCTGTCCGACCGCCGTGCACGCCCCCATGGCCGGGCAGGAGATCGCCGTATAGGCGATCGCCGTCGGTGTGCTCTCTGTGGTCCAGGTCGATCCGCCGTCAGTCGTGGTGAGGGCGAGGCCAGAGTCGGAACCGTCGTTGGCTGTGGCCACCACCGTGCAGCTCGTGGCCGAGGTGCACGCGATGTCATTCGCCGAGGCGGCCTGCGACGAGGAGATGGACCCGGTGATCGCCCAGGTCGCCCCCCCGTCGCTCGTCGAGATGAACCTCAGCGGACCCGCGATCGCGGTGCAGTTCGAGACGGTCGGACAGGCGACGGAGGTCAGGGCGTTCACCCCGCTCGGCGGGGTCTCGGTGGTCCACGTGGATCCTCCGTCCGTCGTGGCGACGATGGCAGCATTCGGCGTCGGGGAACTCACGTTCGTCTCGCCGACTGCGGTGCACTCCGTCACCGACGGACAGGCGATGGAAGAGAGGTACGCGAGACCCGGGGGTGCCGGCTCGGTCGTCCACGTCGCACCGCCGTCGATGGTGCCGATGATCACGGGTCCACCTGGCGTTTCACCGATGCCGGTGCAAGCCGAGGTCGATGGACACGAAAGTTGGGTCAGGTATTGGATCCCCGGTGGGGCGGTCTGGCTCTGCCAAGTGGCCCCACCGTTGGTCGTCCCGACGATGAAGGGCGCACCGACGTAGGGGTCAGAGCCGAGCGCCTCGCAAACGGAGGTGGAGGCACACGAGACGGCGGAGAGGGGCCCGGTTCCCGCAGGCAGGGCCTGCGGTGTCCACTCCGCGCCGCCGTCGGTGGAGTTGAGGACCATTCCGGGTCCTTCCCCAGGTCCAAAGTCGCCGGATGATTCGCCCGGGCCCGTCGTCCCGCCCACAGTGGTGCACACTGACGGCGAGGGGCACGAGACGGCGAAGAGGTTGGACACCGCGTAGGGGAAACTGAACACTGCGGCCCAATTCGCGCCGCCGTTCGTGGTCGCGGCGACTGCCCCTGGCTGTCCGTCTTCCGCGACACCCCCGGACACCATGCACTCCGAGGCGGATGGGCACGTCACACCTGAGACGGCCCCGAGCGGAGCGTTTTGGGTCGTCCAGCCGGTGGCGCCCGCGGTCGCAATCTGCCCTTTGAACCCACTCAGGGGACCACCCACGGCCGTGCAGGTGGACGCGGAGAAGCACGAGACGCTGCCGAGATAGCTCGTGGACCCGGGGTAGGCAAGGGTGCCGCAGCCCGTGACCAACGTGCAGGTTCCGCTGAGAAGTATGCCCTCGGCGATGCCCCTCTGCTCGCCAAAGCCGTTGCTGCTCCCGACGGCCATGCATTCGGACGTCGAGGGGCACGACACGTTCGAGAACGAGTCTCCCTCGTCCAACCCGGGGCTGCTCCCACCTTCCCCAGACCACGTTGTCCCGCCGTTCGTCGTGGACATGACGAAAGACACGCTCACCGGGCAGTTCGGAAACGGGCTGCACTCGCTCGATGGGTATGGTCCAGCGCCCACAGCGACGCAGGTCGTCGTCGAGGGACAGGAGATCCCCAACGTCTCTTCAGAGTCTGCAGGGATGCTCTCGGCCGTCCAATTCGCTCCTCCGTTCGTCGTCGTGACGACCGCGGCGGTCTCTTCCGCGGAGGGCGCGGCGGCACCACTCCATGCGCCTACGGCACTGCACGCGGTAGTGGAGGGACACGAGATCCCGGTGAGCTGCACAAGGCCAGGCGGCAGGTTCTGATCGGTCCAACTCATGCCGCCGTTCGTGGTTGCCGCGATCACCGGGAGATTGCTCTGTGCTCCGGTGCCGACCACCGTGCACGTCATCGCGGAGGGACACGAGATCGCGTAGATCTGCCCGATCCCCGCGGGCGCATTCTCGGTCGTCCAATTCGTTCCCCCATTGGTGGTCACGACGACTTCGCCGGATTCGACGGCCAGGCAGTCGCTCGTCGTCGCGGCAGGAGATCGCACTGAGCCCTCCCGGCGTCGGGGTGTACGTCTGCTCTACTTGCCAAGAGCCCGCTGGTACTGCAGCGGAAGCTGTTGAGTCGCCAGAGGCGCCCACGGTCGCAAGCGCAACCACCGCCATCCCGGCCACCATCAGCGCGCACGCGACGCTGTAGCGCAGCCAATGCGTCGGGATTGTCCGCCGCCATCCCCCGATCTCCGTGCCAGGTTCCACGAAGGTCACCCCCGATCGAGTTCAGGTCACCCGTCACAGAAGTCGACGAGGCACCATTGGAGCCGAAAGTCCCACGAACCCCCTCGGATGCTACCCCGACCGAGGAAAGGGTGTCCTGGTAGTTCCTTCGACCAGGAGGGCTTCGGAAGCCATCCTTCAGCGCCGCATTCCGGTGACCCTTTGGCGTCCCACAGGACCCGCGACGGATCGGGGACACATGGATGTCGTTCAACGAAACCCGATGAGAAAATAGCTTCTCGGCCAGGATTGCCGAGCGAGATCCGGGGTATGAGTTGGAACGTGATGAGTTCCCTCGGCCCGCGTCTGTCGTCGACACGGGAATACGAGCAATTGTCCCTGTTCACCCTGGCGTACAACGTCCCGTACTTCGAATGGTCCGAACCGCCCCACGTGTCGGCCGTGCTGCTGGCACTTGCTCTGATCCTCATTCCGTGGTCGCTGGTCGGCTGGTTGATCGCCACGTTGGTCTGACGATCCTGCGGCATCTCCCTGGTCGCACAAACGACCCGCCTCTCAACGCCAACTGACCGAGATCACGTTGGCCGAGGTGCTGGCGCCGACATCCCACTTCACGGGAGAACGCAACAGGTAGCGGTCGGCGGCTTTGCAGCCGAAGGACCCAGTTGCGACCCGACCCATAGAATCAATCGGTGGAGTTCAGCAGGGAACTGCGCGATGACATCGCCGCCGGCGACATCACGGTGACCTTCCGGCTCTGGCAGCGACCTCGGGCCAAGGTGGGCGGGCGCTACCGCGTCGGCCGGGCTGAGATCGAGATCGACAGCATGGAACTCGTCCCGTTCTCCAGCGTTTCGGCCGCCGACGTCCGCCAGGCTGGTGAACCCGATCGTGAGACGCTGCGGGCCCGTGCCGCACATGCGGGGCCGATCACCGACGACTCGATGCTCTATCGGATTGCGTTCCACGTAGTCGGGTAGTAGACGGAGTTTGGCGCGCTGACCCGGCGCGGCGGCCTGTCACAGCACCACGAGGAGGACCACATGGAGCAACGTCCCATCGGCAATCGGACGGTGAGCGCCATCGGGTTGGGCGAGATGCCGCTCTCCATTGAGGGACGACCCGACCGCCGCCAGGCGATCGCCACCATCCATGCCTCCCTCGACGCCGGCGTCACCATCATCGACACCGCCGACGCGTACTCGCTGGGCGTTCAGGAGCACGGCCACGGCGAGCGGCTCGTGGCCGAGGCCCTGGCCGCCTACGGCGGCCGGACCGACGATGTGCTCGTGGCCACCAAGGGCGGGCACCGCCGTCCCGGTGACGGCAGCTGGACCGTGCACGGTGACCCGTCCTACGTGAAGGAGGCCTGCGAGGCCTCGCTCAAGGCTCTCGGGGTCGACGCCATCGGCCTCTACCAGTACCACCGGCCCGACCCGACGGTCCCTTGGGCCGAGTCGGTGGGTGCCCTGGCCGACCTGCTCGACGAGGGCAAGATCCTCATGGCGGGCGTCTCCAACGCCACGGTGGCGCAGATCGACGAGGCGCAGAAGGTGCTGGGCGGCCGCCTGGCCAGCGTGCAGAACGAGTTCTCCCCGCGCTTCCGCTCGTCGGAGGGAGAGCTGGAGCACTGCGAGAACCTCGGCATCGTCTTCATCCCGTGGAGCCCGATGGGCGGGATCGGCCGCTCCGATCGGATCGAAGGCAACTTCCCGGCCTTCGCCGAGGTGGCCAAAGAGGTCGGCGCCAGCCCGCAACAGGTCACACTGGCCTGGATGCTGGCCAAGGGCTCCCGGGTCATCCCGATCCCCGGTAGCAGCCGGCCCGAGACCGCGGTCGCGTCGGCCGCGGCCGCCGACATCACGCTGACGCCGGAGCAGGTGAGCCGCCTCGACGCGTCCTGAGCCGGCCGGGGGAACAGGACGGCACGGACCAGAACGCGGACGTCCCGGGTTGCACAGACGTCCGACCTGAGTGGCTCCGGGCGTCCCCAAGGGGTGCTCCGGGCCCGCGAAAGAACCGAAGAGAGAGTGAGGCTGCCATGCCCGCAGTGACCGTCCCCGACACCCTGGTGTTGCCGCGCGTCGCGATTCAGGATCACGCCGACCTCCGCCCCGTCAAGGCGGTAACCGACGCGCCATCGGGCTACGAGGGGGAGGGATTCCCGGTGCGCCGGGCCTTCGCCGGCGTCCCGGTGGCCGACCTCGACCCCTTCATCCACATGGACCAGATGGGTGCGGTCGAGTACGCCCCGGGCGAACCCAAGGGCACCGCATGGCACCCGCACCGGGGGTTCGAGACGGTCACCTACATGCTGGACGGCACCTTCCAGCACCAGGACTCGATCGGCGGCGGCGGGCTCATCACGAACGGCTCGACCCAGTGGATGACGGCCGGTTCGGGCATTTTGCACATCGAGCGACCGCCGGACCAGCTGATCGCCACCGGCGGACTCTTCCACGGCGTTCAGCTCTGGGTGAACCTCCCGGCGGCGGACAAGTGGATCGACCCCCGCTACCAGGGCATCGAGGCCGACGACATCCTGCTGCTGACGTCCGCCGACGGAGGGGCGTTGATCCGGGTCATCGCGGGCGACGTCGCCGGCCACGACGGGCCCGGATCGACGCACACGCCGATCTCCCTCGTGCACGCGACGGTCGAGCCGGGGGCCGAACTCGTCCTCCCGTGGCCCCGCGAGTTCAACGCGTTGGTGTACGGACTCTCGGGGAGCGGCACGGTGGGTCCCGCGGCCCGGCCCTTCCACACCGGCCAGCTCGCCGTGTTCGGGGCCGGCGACGCGCTGGTCCTCCGGGCGGATGCCGCACAGGAATCGCGCCACCCCGCCCTCGACGTCCTCATCCTCGGTGGGCGGCCCATCGGCGAGCCGGTGTACGCCCACGGACCCTTCGTCATGAACACCCGGGCCGAGATCATCCAGGCCTTCGAGGACTTCGAGGCGGGCAAGCTCGGAACGGTCCCGGCCGACCACATCGGCAACGCGTGACCCGCATCGCCGGGAGCGAGGTGACCGGCGGCGCCACCTGGGGCGCGGCCGACATCGGCGATCTCACCGGCCGGATTGCGCTCGTCACGGGGGCGAACAGCGGGATCGGGTATCAGACGGCAGCCGCGCTGGCCGCGGCACGGTGCGCACGTGATCCTGGCCTGTCGCGACGCGGAGAAGGCGCGCCGCGCGCGCGACAAGATGGAGAGCGATCTGGAACGCTCCTCGCTGGAACTGCTCCACCTCGACCTGGCCGACCTCGTGTCCGTGCGCGGGGCCGCCGCTGCCGTGCTCTCCGAGCACGCCCGGCTGGACGTCCTGGTGAACAACGCGGGTGTCATGGGCACCCCCTATCGCCAGACCGCCGACGGCTTCGAGCTGCAGATGGCGACCAACCACCTCGGCCATTTCGCCCTGACCGGCCTGCTGCTCGACCGCATCGTGACAACCGAACGGTCCCGCATCGTCACCGTCAGCTCCCACCTGCACCGCATCGGCCGGCTGCGGCCGGACGACGTTGCCGGAGCCGCGTTCCACAACACGTGGGCCGCCTACGGCGCCTCCAAGCTGGCCAACCTGCTCTTCACCCTCGAGCTCAGCCGGCGCCTGGAGGCGGCCGGTCTGCCCACCCTGGCCCTGGCCGCCCACCCCGGCTGGACCCGCAGCAACCTTGCCGGGAGCGGTGCGGCACTCGGGCGCAGCCGCGTGCGTCGCAAACTGGGGAGAACCGCCGGGTCCACGCTCGGGCAATCGGCCGCCGGCGGCGCCCTGCCGGTCCTGTGCGCCGCCACCTCGTCGTCGGTTCGCTCGGGCCAGTACATCGGTCCCGCCAACCTGTTCGGCCTGTACGGCCCGCCCCGGGTGGCGCGGCCCTCGCGGCATGCCCGGGACCCGCAGGCGGCTGCCCAACTCTGGGCGGCATCGGAGGACCTGACGGGCGTGCGCTACTCGGTCGCCACCCCAGTCTGACGGAGGTCCTGTTCGTCGTCATCGGTCTCCTGTAGGTGAGCTGGCCGCACGCGGCCGCCGAGACCGGCAGGCCGCCGCGCTGGGACGGCACGAGATCGCTTGGCTGCACGACCTGAGCCAGCGCATCGCCGAGGGCGAAGACCCTGACTTCATTCTCATTGCCGTGGCCGGTGAACTGCGTGAACTGCTCAGCCTGAAGGATTGCCGGTTCGTACGGGAGCAGCCCTCGGGAAAAGGGGCCTGGATCGCCGGGAACGGCACCGTCCGCCTCAACCCGTTGCGTTGGCCGGCCGCGACGGTGGGGTTGCCGACGCAGCACGTCGAGCTCCCCGTCCGCGGCGGCGGCCAGGTCGGCGGGACCTTCATCCTGACCCCAACGCCGTCGACCCCGATCAGCCACGAGCAGTGCGTGGTGGCCGTCGCGCTGGCGGACCAGTTGGGCGCGACAATGGCGACGCAGGCAACCGAGAGCTGAGTCTGGTCCTCTCGGAATCTGCCGCCGCGCTCAGGCGGCATGCCGGCGCAGGAAGTCGGCGTGCAGCGCGACGCGATCGGGGCGCAGGACCCGCCCGAGCGGCAGGATCAGCGTGGAGCGGGCCCCGGCCAGGTGCAGCGCGGCCGCCGCGCTCTGGGACCGCGCCCCGCTGACGTACGTGTCGTCGAGGAGAAGGGCGCGCGCCCCGGCGAGCGCGCCGCGATCTCGGGCGCGCGGGTCTGAAGGCCGCCGGGTCGGGCCGCATGTGCGCGACGGGCGGCGGCCCGGCAGGAGCTTCCGCACGCCGCAGCAGACCGGGTTCCCACCGCGCCGCGGGAAGTGCGGTGGCGACGTCGCGGCCGAGGCCGTCGACGAGGCCGAGGGGGGCAAGGCCGGGGCGGCGGGTGGACGGGACGAGGACCAACAGATCGAATGAGCCGCCCGCCATCGCTTCGAGCCGACCACCGTGGTCCAGCAGGAACGACCGGAGGAGCGCGCGGACGAGCGCCCCGAAGCGCAGCCGGGCCTCGGCCACGGGCGACTCCTTGTACCCGAGCAGCACCGTGTAGAGCGGGCTCGGCAGCGGGCAGAACCGCGCCGGCGCAACGGGAGCGAGCGGGACGCCGAGACGGCGCGCCACGACGCGGCAGGCGAAGCAGGCGCGCCGGTCACCGCCGGCGGGGCCCCGGCAGACGTGGCAGACCCCGGGCCCGGGGTCGGGCACGCGGAACGGGTCAGGCGGCGGGAGCGGAGCCCGGGTCGAGTTCGGGGGCGGGTCGATGCAGGAGAAAGGTCCCTGTGGCCCGGCTGACCAGCGCGCCGTCGGCGTCGCGCACCGTCGCCTCGCCGTAGGCCACCTGTTTGGCCATCCGTGCCACCTCGCCGCGCAGCGTGTACGTGTCGCCCTTCATGGCGGGGCGCATGCACTCGGTCTTCATCTCGAGCGTGCCCCGTGTGCGGGTCTTGCCCGGCAGGGCGGCGTTGATGGCGAAGTTCATGCACGCATCGAGCACCAGGGAATGGATGCCGGCCTGGGTGATGCCGTGGGGATTGCAGGCGAGGTCGGTCGGCCTGAAGGACCCCGTGACCCAGCCCAGGTCCTCGCCGTCCACGCCGTAGTCCGTGAAGGCGCCACCGACGAGGTCGATGATCGGCATGCCCCCGTCGCCCAACCAGCGGTCCATGTCCTTCCCGGCCCGTCTCATCGGCGCAGACCCTACCGGGCGGTCGCCGGACACCCTGGGAGCGGGCAGCCCGAAGGGCCGCCAGGCGGTGCAGGGTAGAATGCCCAGCGATCTGAACCGGTGGGGCGCCGATCGCCGCCGCCGGGTTTGGGAGGAGACACCATGACCACCGCAGTGATCGTCGACGCCGTCCGGACCGCCGGCGGGAAGCGCAACGGCAAGCTCCGCAACTGGCACGCCGTGGACCTGGCCTCCGAGGCGCTCAAGGCAGTCGCAGAGCGCAACCAGCTGGACCCGGCCCTGGTCGACGACGTGATCATGGGCTGCGTCATGCAGGTGGCCGAGCAGTCGCTCAACATCGGCCGCAACGCCGTGCTCGCCGCCGGATGGCCCGAGTCGGTCCCCGGCACCACGATCGACCGCCAGTGCGGGTCCTCCCAGCAGGCGGTCCACTTCGCCGCCCAGGGCGTGATGGCCGGGGCCTACGACGTCGCCATCGCCGCCGGGGTCGAGTCCATGACCCGGACGCCCATGGGGTCCTCGGTCGTCCGTGAGCTCGGGTACCCCTTCGGGCCCCGCATGATGCAGCGCTACACCGAGACGGGGCTGCCGGGCCAGGGCATCGGGGCCGAGATGATCGCCGACAAGTGGGGCATCTCGCGCGAAGAGCTCGATGCGTTCTCGGTGCGGAGCCACCAGCGGGCGGCGCGGGCCACGGCCGAGGGCCGGTTCGAGAACGAGATCGTGCCCATGTTCGTGCGCGACGACGAGGGCCAGGACACCGACGAGGTCTTCGCCTCCGACGAGGGCATCCGCCCCGACTCGAGTGTCGAGACGCTGGCCAAGCTCAAGCCCGCCTTCAAGGAGGACGGCAAGGTGACGGCGGGGAACTCGTCGCAGATCACCGACGGCGCCTCGGCCGTCCTCATCATGAGCGAGGAGAAGGCGAACGCGCTCGGACTACGCCCGCGGGCCCGCTTCCATGCCTTCGCGCTGGCCGGTGTCGACCCCGTGACGATGCTGACGGGACCCATCCCGGCGACGACGACGGTGCTGGAGCGGGCCAAGCTCACCATGGACGACATCGACGCCGTGGAGATCAACGAGGCCTTCGCCTCGGTCGTGCTGGCCTGGGAGAAGGAGCACCACCCCAACATGGAGCTCGTGAACCCCAACGGCGGCGCCATCGCCCTCGGTCACCCGCTGGGGGCCTCGGGCGGCAAGCTCACGGCATCGCTCCTCAACGAGCTGGAGCGCACCAACGGCCGCTACGGGCTCCTGACGATGTGCGAGGGCGGCGGGCTGGCCAACGCCACCATCATCGAGCGGCTGGGCTGACCGACGACCCACCCGCGGGCGGCCGCCGCGGTCAGCGGTATCTGGTCGCCAGCAGGAAGCCCGCGAAGATCATGACCAGCCCGGCGACGAGGCCCCAAGGCGAGCCGTGGGCCGCGAACGGCAGGTGGGCCAGGTAGTTGACCGTGATGACGGCGACGCCCCCGATGAGGAGCACGAGGATGAGCACCCCGAACCAGGGCGGGCTGTGCCGCACGTTCTTGGGGATCGGGGCGGTGTAGCGCCCGCTCTCCTCGGCCGTCTTGTAGCGGCCGACCTTCGAGGCGCGGCCGGTGGCGGACTTGCCCTTCTTCGAGGCGCCGCCCGGTCCCTTCGTGCTGGTGGCCACGGGCTCAGAGACTAGCCATCAGCGGCAGGAGGCTCCGGGCGGCGGGGGTACGATCGTCGCCCCATGGGACCGCGGGTGCTCGTCGTCGACAATTACGACTCCTTCGTGTACAACCTGGTCCAGGAACTGGGCGAGCTCGGCGCCGAGCCGGTGGTCTACCGCAACGACGCCATCGACGTGGCCGGTATCCGAGACACGCGGCCCGACGCCGTGCTCATCTCACCTGGACCGGGACGACCCGAGGACGGCGGGGTGAGCCTGGAGGCCATCGGGGCGCTCGCCGGCGAGATCCCCGTGCTGGGCGTCTGCCTGGGCCACCAGTGCATCGGCCAGGCCTTCGGTGGCGCCATCGTGGCGGCCCCGCACCTGATGCACGGCAAGACCTCGGAGATCCATCACGACGGCAAGGGCCTCTTCGCCGGGCTCCCCAACCCCTTCGTGGCCACGCGCTACCACTCGCTTGTGGTGCGCCCCGAATCGGTGCCCGACGAGCTGGAGGTGACGGCCACCTCGACCGACGGCGTGGTCATGGGCCTGCGCCACCGCTCCCTTCCCGTCGAAGGGGTCCAGTTCCACCCCGAGTCGGTGCTCACCGTGTCGGGCCCCGCCCTGCTGGCCAACTTCCTCGACCAGCTCGGCGCCGCTACGGCCCGCTGACGCGACCGGGACCTGCCGGCGGGAAGGGGGCTGGCCCGGGGTGCTGGCGGTCAGCGGCGCTCGCGGTCGTCGATGTCGTGGTGGGCGGCGGCATCGTGGTGGGCGGCGCGGTGGTCGTCGTCGCCTGGCACACCGAGATGTTCACCGTGGTCCCGCGGTTCACCTGCGCGTTCGCCGCCGGGCTCTGACTGTCGACTGTGCCCGGTTGGGCCCCGTTGGCGCACCCCGTGTCGAAGGTGGTGTTGGCCAGGAGGCCCGCGCCCGTGATGGCCGAGGTGGCCGCGCCCTGGGATTGGCCGACGACGCCCGGGACCGAGATGCAGCTACCGCTCGACACGACGAGGTTGACCGGCGTGCCCGGGGGCTCGGTGCTGCCGGCGCCCGGGTTCTGCGCGGACACCAGACCATTGGGCTGACCCGAGCACGCCGTGGTCTGGCTGCCCACCTTCAGACCGGCTTGGGTCAGGACACCGCCGGCGCTGGCGGGAGACTGCCCCACCACGCTCGGCACCGACACCGAGGTCTGCATGCTCGACACGGTCAGGACCACCTTGCGCGTCGCGAGGATCCTCGTGCCCGCGGCCGGGTCCTGGCTCAAGACGGTGCCGACCGCCTGATCGCTGGTCACGTTGTGGATGGTGTAGCCCAGGTTGGCGGCCTGCAAGAGCTGGATCGCCTGGGTCAGTTGCTTGCCGGTCACCGACGGGACCTCGACCACGGGGATGTTGGGGCCGCCGCTGACGACCAGGTTCACCGCGGAGTTCTTGGCGACGGACGAGCCCGCCTTGGGGTCGGTCGACAGGACGATTCCCTTCGTGGTGTTGCTCGTCCGGACCGTGCTGCTGCCCACGGTGAGGTGGTCCTCGTGCAACGTCTGCGTGGCCTGCTTGGCGGAGAGACCGACGACGTCGGGCACGCTCACGTTGTCGCCGAGCGAGCGGAAGAGGAAGAAGGCGATGACGCCGAGGGCCACGAGCAGGAGGACCAGCAGAATGATGAGGTTGCGTGTGCGCTTCTTGCGCTTGAGATCCTCCTCGCGGGTGGGCGGCGCGGCTCCGGCCGGAATGGCCATGGTGCGTCCGGTGGTCGTCGGGACGGCCTGGGTCGCCCCGACCGCGGCCAAGACGGTGGTGACTCCGGGGTCGCCCGCCTCGACGGGTCGACCATCCGCGAACCTGAGCAGGTCCGCCCGCAGCTCCTCGGCCGAGCCGTAGCGGTCGTCAGGGTTCTTGGCCATCGCCTTCATGACGACGGCCTCCAGCGCCGGCGGAACCGCCGGGTTCGCCTCCCGGGGGAGGACGGGCATGTCGCGCACATGCTTCGAGGCCACGGCGACGGGCGAATCGCCGGTGAAGGGCGGGCGCCCGACGGACATCTCGTAGAGCACGACACCGAGGGAGTAGATGTCGCTGCGCGAGTCCACTCCCTTGCCCTCGGCCTGCTCGGGCGAGAAGTAGGCGGCCGTGCCCATGACGGCACCGGTCTGGGTCAGGCTCTCCTCGGTGTTCACGGCCCGGGCGATGCCGAAGTCCGTGACCTTGACGTCCCCGTCCGGGGTGATCAGGACGTTGCCCGGCTTCACGTCGCGGTGCACCACCCCGTGGCGGTGCGCGAAGGCGAGGGCGGCGGCCACGCCGGCACCGATGGTGGCGATCTGGCGCGGCGGCATGGGCTCGGGATCGCGCAGGACGGCGGAGAGCGGCCGGCCCTCGACGTACTCCATCACGATGAAATAGGAGCCGTCGTCCTCCCCCCAGTCGAAGACCGGGACGATGTTGGGGTGGGACAGGTTGGCGGCGGCCTGGGCTTCCCGGCGGAAGCGCTCGACGAAGGTGCGGTCGACCGAGAGCTCCGGGAAGAGCACCTTGAGCGCCACCGGTCGCTCGAGCTGGCGGTCCATGGCGCGGTAAACCTGCGCCATCCCGCCCCGGGCGATCAGGTGGGTCAGCTCATAGCGACCGGAGTAAATCCGCGGCGTCTGGACCGGTTCCATGGCGCCCTGAGCCTACGCTCGGGACCTTCGCCGACGCGGAACGGACGAGTCCGTCACGGCGCCGTCGTCGTCGCGGTCAGGGGGACGGTGGTGGTCGTGAGAGGAACGGTGGTCGAGGTCGTCGCGGCGTTGGTCGTCGTCGTGGTCGTCGTCGTGGTCGTCGTGCTGATGATGCTGACGACGTAACGTTTGGCGGACTGCAGGGACGGCTTCTGGACGCCCGCCTTCACCGGGCCGACCGCGGCGGGGAGGATGTCCGCCGTCGTGTTGCCGGTGTGGTCCACCACTCTCGGGTGGAACCACAGCACGCCGCCGGGCTGGCCCTGCTTGACCACGATCTGATCGCCCTGGGTCGTCACGATCCAGTTGTCGTAGGCGTACCACTTGAGCACGAAGTAGGCCGCGACCGGCACGGCGGCGACCAGGAGGACGAATCCGATCACCCGCGGCGTGATGCGGCGCGGGATCCCCAGGCGCCGCCGCCGCTCTCCCTTACTCTCGGCTCCGGCCGGCTTCTCGCCGCCCCGGTTGGCAGGCGGCGGAGGGACCCGGGTCGTGGAGCGGGCCACGGGCACCGAGGCGGTCGCACCCATGAAGAACTCTTCGCTTCGTACTCCGGACCCGGCCAACGTCGCCGGCTCGTCACCAAAGACCAGCCGGTCGCCGGGTGCGCGCGTCCGGTCGTCCACGACCGTGGCGACGACGCCCGTGACGTCGGACGGCTCTGATGCACCTCGGGGCGGTGGAGCGGACTCGGGACCCTGCTCGGATTCTGGTGGTGGCGCAGCCGGCTCCGGCTCCACCACTTCGATCGCGGCCGTCGTCGGCTGGGCCGCGGCAGCGACATCCAGCCCGAGCGGCGTGACCCGGGACGAGCGATCGTCCCCCGGCTCCCCCACCTGTACGTCGACGACGACGACGGTGATGTTGTCCGCGCCGCCGTGCTGGTTGGCTACATCGACCAGCCGCTGCGCTGCCTCCCCCGGGTCGTCGACCTCGCGCAGGATCGCGGCCATCTCCTCGATTCCCACCTCGTTGTTGAGGCCGTCCGAACAGAGCAGCACCCGGTCGCCGGTGCGCAGGTCGAGCTCCCACATGTCGGTGTCCACTTGGTCCGAGACGCCGAGGGCCCGGGTGAGGATGTGCCGCTGCGGATGGACTGCCGCCTCCTGTTGCGTGATCTCGCCGTGGCGCATCCGCTCCTCGGCCAGGCTGTGGTCGTCGGTGACCTGGATCATCTCGCCCTCAGCGAGGATGTAGGCCCGCGAGTCACCGACGTTGGCGAGCGCGAGCACATCCCGGCCCTCGGTGCCGCCCACCAACGCCACCGCGGTCAGCGTCGTCCCCATGCCACGGAGATCGGTGTTGGCCTGGCTCTCGTGCCAGACCGCGGCGTTCGCCTCCGAGAAGGCCGCGCGGAGCCCGTCCACCGTCGGCGCCCGCTCGAAGGCCTGGTCGAGCGTCTCGACGGCCACCCTGGCCGCGACCTCGCCACCGACATGACCGCCCATACCGTCCGCGACCGTGTACAGGTTCGGGCGCTCGAGCGGCAGGTCCTGGTTGACGCTGCGGACCCGCCCGACATCGGAGGCCGAGCCCGAGCGCAGCACGGTCAACGGGATACCTCGAAGACGGTGGAGCCGATCTGCAGCAGGTCGCCTTTGCCCAGCCGCACCGCTTGCTTGATCTGTTCGGAGTTGACGAAGGTGCCGTTGGTGGAGCCGAGATCCTCGACCCACAGCTGGTCGTTGCGCCGGAAGAGGCGCGGCGTGCAGCGTCGAGGTGTAGATGTCCTCGGGCATGGAGACGCCGCAGCCGGGTGAGCGTCCGATGGTCAACTCGTCGTCGAGGTCGTAGGTGCGCCCGACGTGCTCGGGCGGCTGGACCACCTTGAGGTACAGCTGGCGGCGCCGGGGTCGGGGTTGGGCCGCGGGCCGCACGGCGGCGCGCTCTTCCCGGCGCTCCTGTCGACGCGTGGCGCGTGTCTTGCGGAGGGTCGCCGGGCTCATCTCGACCCACACGGCCCTTATGACCCGGAGAAAGAAAAGGAAGATGAGGGCGATGACCCCCCATTGCATGATGCGGAGGACCGCATTGAGGTTCTGGGTGGCGATCAGGACCGCGATCGGACCGGGTGCCGTCACGACATTTCGAAGACGAGCCTCGTCGAGCCCACGCTGACCTCGTCCCCATTGGCGAGGAGCTGTTCCCGGACCGGGGTCCCGTTGACCCTGGTCCCGTTGGTGGAGCCGAGGTCGGTGACGAACACGCCGTCACCCTTGCGCCGGAGCTCGGCATGGCGCCGGCTCACGTTGGAGTCCGGCAGAACCACGTCACATTCGGGGAGTCGGCCGATGACCAGGGCGTCGGAGCCCACCGTCACCCGCCTGCCGTCCGGGAGCACGAGCTCGGCCAGGAACCCGCCGTCCTCGCTCTGGTGCACGTCGGCCGTTACCGTGAATCGACCCGCCTTCACGCTGGCATCCTCGAAGATCTCGACCTCGACCGGGCCGACGAACGAATAGCCCTCGATCCGGGCGTGCTCGCGCGCGGCATCGGAGAGCTCGCGCGACAGCGCGTCGATGAAATTGGCGAACCGGCTCACGTCGGCCGGCGAGAGCGTCACCGCGAAGGCGTTGGGCGCGATGAGACCGCGCATCCCCACCCGCCGGTGCAGGTCCATCTCGCGGGTCAACCTGCGGCCGATCTCAACCGGCTGGAGATTGCTTCGAAACGGCTTGGCCAACGTGCCCTCCACCAGACGCTCGAGGCGCTCCTCAAACTGCTGGAGTCCCATGGTCATTCAGAGAATACCGGTCCGCCGCGCTCAGCAGGGATACGGTAGGCGTCTGACCTGGTCACCTCTCCTGGATGGGCCCACGGGGCTGGATCCTGGGGGACAAGCCAGCGACTACTGTTGGCCGGTCACCCGGGCGAGTGGCGGAATTGGCAGACGCGGAGGATTCAGGTTCCTGTGTCCGAAAGGATGTGGGGGTTCAAGTCCCCCCTCGCCCACCGAGTCGCGGCGCTCCCGGCACCGACTGGGAACCCCGGGGGCCGACCGCACGGGGGCGGCCCCGACCGGCGTCAGCGGAACCGGGGGTCCCCCGCCGGCAGGACGATCTTCTCGACCACATCGCCCTGGAAGAGCGGGAGGTCGGTGATCGATTGCACGCAAGGGGCCACCAGCGGGTTCTTTGGCCGGGGGACGAGGGTGCAGACGGGCAGCAGGCCGGTCGTCACCGAGTGGCCGTTGAGGTCCCTGAACGGTGTCTGGGCCTGATAGCAGACGGCAAAGGGGACGAACCACTGCCCGGCCGCCGCCGAGTTCTTGAAGGTGACCGTGTACAGGATGTTGGCGTTGAGCCCGGTGTCGGTCACCGTGGTGACCTGTGGTGCGTGCCGGAAGGAATCGCCGCACGAAATACCAGCCTGGTCGGCGGGGTCCACGCTGGTCAAGATGGTTCCGGATGTGGACGCAGAGCTGATGCCCACCGTCTCTTGGGCCGTGGTCACCGATCCGTTGCAGCCGGATCCGCTGCAGGTGGTCACGGCGTCGGCCACGACAACCGAGTCGGAGACCGAGGCAGAGGCTCCGCTCGTGGAGGCGATGCTGACCCCGACGGTGTAGGAGTTGTGAGCCGCGTAGGTGTGGGTGCCGCTCACCGAGAAGCTCCCACCGGAGCCGGCAACGTTTCCGGGTGTGGTCGAGCCATCGCCCCAGTCGATGGTGGCCTTGAAGCTGCCGGCCGGGGTCGAGGTGTTGGTGTCGGCGAAGGTGGCCACCGGAGCGGTGAAGGACACGCCGGTGGTCTGGGGGTTGATGGTGGCCGAAGTGGCCGTAAGGGAGTCGGCTGGGGTGAACGACACGTCATCGAGGGCCGGGCCCTGGTTGGCGTCGCTGGGCACGGTGGTGTCGTCGAACTCGATCCGGGTGGTCGACGAAGTGGCGACCACGCTCGCCGTGTTCAACACCCAGACCAGCGGCTCCCCGCGTCCTACTGCCGTGACGTTGACAGGTTTCTGGCCGGTCACGCTCACGGTGAGCGTATGGCTCGTGCCGGGGCTCTGATCACCGTTGACCGCCGTGTAGTACGACAGCGTGTAGGTGGCACCGACCGTGGTGGGCACGTCCTGATAGATGCCGCCGGGCGCTTCACTGGTGCCGGCCATGTCGATCGAGTAGTGCCCGTCCTGGGCGTTCCACATTTTGCCTGGCACCGTCGAGTACGTGTCGGACACGACGTCGACACTTCCGACGTTGCCCCCCGTGTACGTGGACGGTGTGACAACCGTCCAACCAGGGATCGTGGTCGAACCACCGGCGAAGACCGTCTGGAACCCGGACCCGGGCAGAGTCGAACCCGCGGGAAGGGTCTCGAAGCTTCCGTTCGTCAACAGACTGACCGGTGCCGCCCCTGCAGTTCCCGAGCCCATGGACACGCCCGTCAAGCCCGCGACGCCGACAGTGACGAACACGACCGCCACCGTTGCTCGGAATCTGATGCATCGTTCGGCTCTTGTCATCGCCGACGAAATGCTCCGCCTGAGGGTCTGCATGGACTTCTCCTTATGTGCTCGATCGCGAGCAAACGTGGCGCGGGTGAAGTGAGGGCAGACGCCGTCGCCACGACGCTCCCTCGTTGCACGCTAGCCCGCAACCGGAGATGCGTCAAAGGCCGTCCACCTGAATGTCATGTCCATGTCACCGCTCTGTCCCTCTCTGTCCCTCTCTGTCTCCTCTTTTGTCCCGTTTCTGCCGCGCTGGAGCACCGTCATTCCGGATCGCGGTTCGATTCAGGAGATGCCGACTCACGGGCCCGGCGAACCGACACGCGGCCAGCGAGCTGACTGCGTCTTCTGCACCATGCACGCGAAGGCGCTTCCCGATCACGAACGAGAGCGCCGGCGTGGGGTGCGCTCCCTCGGTCGCGCCGCTAAGAGAGCCGGGACTCCAACGCCTCTTCGGCGACGACGCGCTCGGTGAGCGTGACTTCGTATTCGGCGCCACGACTTCGTGCCGCCCGGAGGCTTTGGTTCAGGGCCTCGATTGCGGCGTTGGCCTCTCCGGCTCGAGCCAGCGCCGCGCCGCGTACACGTTGGATCAGTGGAATCTGAGGGGCGATCCCGCCGAGATCCCGGGCCAGATCCACGCACCGGTCGGCTACGGAGAGTGCCCCACCGGAATCCCCGCTCAGAAGGAGGCATTCCGCCATCCGGGCGCTCGCTTCGAGCACGTCAGCCCGGCTCCCGATGTGCCCCATCTCCTCGATGCACGATGCGAACAGCGCGAGTGCTTCGTCATAGCGGCCCTGCCCGGTCCTGACCCGGGCCAACTTTCCCCTGGCGTCGGCGGCACCAGATCGATAGCCCGCCGCACGCCACGTCCGCCCGACGGCGACGAAGGCCTTCTCGGCCTCGTCGAAGCGACCCTGGTCCAGTGCGATCTCGCCGATGTTGAACACGTAGAACGCGTCCACGACGTCATCGCCGGTTCGGCGCCCGGTCGCTTGAGCACGCCGGTAAAGCGTTTCGGCTTCGTCCCAATTGCCCTTGAAGTACGCGAAGCCCCCGAGCAGGTTGAGCACGGCCGCCTGCCCGGACAGATCTTCGATCTCCTCGAAGAGGTGGAGTGCTTTCTCCCAGTTCACGGGATCCTCGAGGAGACCGAGGTCCATCATCGCCCAGTCGATGATCCGGAGGGCCTCCGCCATGGTCTCTTTGTCCCCGACCGCTTCCGCCTGTTCGACCGCCTGTGTGCACCACTTGATGGCCAGGCGGTGCTTCCCTCCCTCCTGGCAGAACCGCCCGTACCATCCGATCAATTCCGCCCGCTGGCGGTTCGCTTCCACACTGTCCATGTCCTTGAGGATCCCGATACCCCGGGTGATCCAACGCAGTGCATTCGTGTAACGATCGAGCCACCCTTCGACGCGTGCCAGCTTCAGGAGCAGCCGAGCCTGCGCGACGCGGTCCTGACCGATCAGCCGGCGCGCCGCCCTGTAGGCGCTCGCCGCGCCCCGGTAGTTCCCGGTCAGGTTCCGGGCGTCCCCGAGGCCTTCGTGGGCGCCTGAGATCTCCGAAGGGTCGAGCTCAGGCAATAGGCGGCGCCGCGGCAATCGCCCGTTCGTAGTACTCCGCAGCCTCGACATTGGCGTAGACGCCTCTCGCCCGCTCGGCCGCGTGCAACGAATACGACCACGCCTCTTGCGGACGTTGGGCATGGAGGTAATGGAAGGACAGCAGCTCCGCCTGGTCGTCGCCGTCCCTCTCGGCGGCGCTCCGAATCGTGTCGCCCGCCCGGGAATGCAGCGCGTGGCGAAGGCGGAACGAGAGTCCGTTGTAGGCGGAGTCGCGGAGCAGTGCGTTGCGAAACGCCAGGTGGCCGAACTCGTCCTGGACGATGAACGGCTCGAGCCGGGTCCAGATCGGGTCATGTGCCCCGGGCACGTCGTCCACGACATCGGTGAGGAGGTCGGCGGCAAACGACTGGCCCAGGACGGACATCCGCCGGAGCAGGTGGCGGTCGGCGGCGCCCAGGTGATCGATGTGGGCCACGACCACACCCTCGACCGAGTCGGGCAAGGCACTGATGGAGTCCCCGTGGAGCACCGCGGCAATGAGCTCCCGCACGAAGAGCGGGTTCCCCCCGGAGCGATCGACGAGGAGCTGGATCTCTCGACTGGGCAAGGGCGAATCCCTGGTCGCCGCCAGGGCGAGCTCGGCGGCATCGGCCTGACTCAACGGGTGGAGTTCGATGACGGTGACGGAGGCGTCGTCGGGCGCGATGAAACCCGAACGGACATCTCGACGGGTGAGACACCACAGCCATGACGTCCGGTGGACGGCCCGGGCGAGGTGACCGAGGAGATCCGCCGACGCCTCGTCCATGAAGTGGGCGTCTTCGATGGTGATCAGGCCTACCTGAGGCAGCAGGATGGCCAGCAATGCCATGACCACTTCGGCCAGCTTCGTGCGCCTAAATTCTCCTTCGAGCTCGCGAGTCTCACGGGTCTCGGGCACCACCACCGCGATTGCCGTACCGATGAGCGGAGCCCACGGGAGGAGATCCGGCGCCGTTCGCCCCAATTCGGCCAAGAAGGACCCGGTCAGTTCTTCGTCACCGCCTTCGACGGGAAGCCCGAGGAGGCCACGCAACAACCGCCGCACCGTGTAGTACGGCGTTGACGAGTCGTACCTCTCGCACGCGGCAAAAAGCTGCATCCGGTCCGACGTGATCTCACGTAGGTGACGGGCCAGCCGAGACTTTCCGACTCCGGTCACGCCGACGATCTCGACCAATGCACCGTGACCAGCCGCCGCCTGTCGCGCCATCCCCTCGAGTTGCTGCAGCTCCTGCCGACGGCCGACGAAGGGCAGTTCGTCCTCGTTGCCGATCACCGCTCCCCTGGTCTTGGCGCCGAGGCGCACCGCTCTGACCGGTTTGGCTTTGCCTTTGACGAGGAAGGCTTCGAGCTCCGTCGACTCGAAACCGGTCCGGGACCGGGTCAAGAGGTCCGGCGTGGTCAGGATCTCGCCGGGCGATGCCTTCGCCATCAGTCGGGCGGCCAGGTTGACCGCGTCCCCCATGACCGTGAAGGTCCTTCGGTAGTGCGGCCCCACCTCTCCCACGAAGACGGATCCCTGGTTGATGCCGACCCGGATGGGCAGCGGGTTCTCGGCATCCATGATCTCGCGGACAGCCAGCAGCATCCGGTGCTCGTCTTCCCCCGACGACAAGGGCGCGCCCGCGGTGAGGATGATCTTGCCGCCGTCCTTGTCGGCATCGGTGGCGAGAAACGTGACCCCCTGTCGGTCGACGGCGCCCTGGACGTGCGTCACGAGCACATCGAGCTGGCGGGCGGCCTCCTTCGGACCTTCCTCGGCAATGAGTCGATCCGTTCCGTCGTAGTGGATGAAGGCCACGGTCACCCTGCGGTGCTCGGGCTCGGTGCGGGTAATGAGCGCGGCGCGCAGGCCGAGCGGAATCCCCTGCCGCAGGTCGAGCCCGGGGTCGACCCGCTCGAGCGACAGCGGTGGGGCCTCGGGCAGCGACGGTGCCCGCAGGAGGAGATGACCGCGACCCTTCGCCCCGCCGACGAGCCCCGCCCTCAGCGCGGAGGCCGTGGCGGCGCTGATGACGATCTCCCCGGCGCCAGCGGATCCCTCCATCTCCACCACCGCGCTCGCACCGGGACCGGTCACGATGAACTCGCGATGGGATTCACCGACGAGAAAGAAATTGAACAGGCCGCTGTGCACCCCCACGGACATGCGGAGCGACACCTTTTGGCCCAGCACGGTGAGACGACCGACCTCTCGCAGGGCCCGGCGCATTTCGATGGCGGCGAGACAGGCTCGAGCTTCGTGGGAGTCGCCGGAGAAATACACCAGCAGGGCATCGCCACCGAACTTGAGCAGCCGACCACCGTTGGTCACGGCGAGGTCGAGCAGCGCGACGAAGCAGGTGTCGATGGTCGCGGTGAGTTCTTCGGCCCCCGACCTCCCGAGACGGGCCAGCCGCTCGGAGAGCTTGGTGAATCCGGAGATGTCGACGAAGGCGATGGTGCCCTCGAGCTCTTGATGCAACCGGTCCGGATTCGAGCGGATCCACTCGATGGCCAGCCGCGGAAAGTAAGGCGCCAGGGGATGGCCCACCTCAGGAGGGACGACCGTCGTCCTGTCGTCGGTCACGGGCGGCGGCGCACCAGTCTCACCTCAACCGTCGCCGACGCGACTCGCCTCCACATGCAGTGTGATGCTCGAAGGCGAGTCTGTTGAGAGATCTTCGAGCGTGACGATCTTGGTCGACCGGTTGGGGTACGGATCCGTGTAGTCGACGAGCCGTCGGCTCCCAGATGGAGGTGCGTTCGCGCCAGCGCAGGAGATCGAGCTTTCGGAGCAGAACGACCGGTGTCACCAGCGTGCCGGCCACGGGTGGGACCCACCGAGTACGACGCGATGGCGACGACGGCCCCGGCGGCCAGGGGGCCCAGAGCGCCGTCTCTCCCTGGAGCACTGCGTGGACCGCTCGCCGAAGCATCTGGGACACATGCGTAAGGTAGCCCGGTGGGTGGACGCCCCTCCAACGGCCATGTGTTGACGACCGGGCTGCACGTGAAACATTGCGTGAACGACGCGGTCGGAGTCGCAGCGACCGCACTCGATCTGCCCGACTAGAATTTGAGTCGTGCCCGACATGGTGAGCCTGTCGACACACCTTCCCCTCGTCGAGCTTCGTCCGGGCGACGCCGTGGTCTCGCAAGGCGGGCCCAGCGGGGGTGTGTGGATACTGATCTCTGGTGCCCTGCAGGTCTTCAAGGGCGACGTCGCGGTGAACACCATCTCCAAGGAAGGGGCGGTCATCGGAGAGATGTCCGTTCTGCTGGGCACCGAGCATGGAGCGACCGTTGTCGCCACCGAGCCGAGCCGTCTGCGCTATGCCGACGATGGTCACGCGTTCTTGTTCAGCAATCCGGAGATCACGAAGCTCATTGCGGTGGGCTTGGCGGAACGGCTGAACTTCGTCTCCACGTACCTCGCTGACCTCAAGTTCCAGTATGGCGACGCATCCGGTCTCAACATGGTGTCAGAAGTGCTCGCACACCTGGCGGAACGACAGGCCGTCTCGGCACGACCTGGTTCGGCTCGGGATCCCCACCCGGAGTATTAGCGCCGGGAGGAACGGGGACGCACCGGGCTCGTCAGAACACCGTCCGCGCCGGAGCAGCCCGCGCGTGCATGTCGAGCGACTCGGAGCCCATGATGGAGACCCACCGAGCCCGTTGCACGGTCAAGTCAAGCTCGATGAACGCCGGGACTTTGCCGATCTGGTGGCCGGCGTTGAAGACCCACGTGTTCCCGATCCGGTCCATCCACGATCCGTCACTCTTGAACGGTGACTCATGGACGTGTCCCGTCAAGACGACGTCAGGTTGGAATTGTTCGATCCACTCGCGCGCGTCGGGGTCGCCATAGTCACGTCGGCCGGTCCAGCACGTTGTCGAGCCGATCGGTGGCCAGTGATACAGCCAGACCCAGGTGCGTGGACGGCGAGCAGCATCGGCGCCGAGCTGCGCGGCGACCTCAGCGCGGCCGAGTGGCCCATCCCACCAGGGGCAGATGGTGATCAGGGTGTCGTCCAACAAGACCGAGTCCCCATCGGTCTTCATGCCGAGGCTCTGGATCTCGCGCAGCCAGAGGGCTGACTGCTCCCCTTGCGCGTCGGGTCCGGTGAGGTCATGGTTGCCCGAACTCACGAGGAGCTGCGCGGCCGAGGCGATCAGTGTCAGGTAGCGCTGCACGACCACACTCTGCACGTCAAGGGGGACCGGGGAATTGATGTTGAGGCTGTCACCAGCCACGGCCACGACGTCGAAGGAGGAGCTGGCTCCCACAACCCAATCGAGCTGCGGCAGCGAATAGTGCAGATCTGATACGAGGAGGAGTCGCATAGGCGTGAGCGCCGGCTCCAACCCGTTGGCCGGCGCACTTCCCCTTACCTCGAGGCGCCCGCCGGTCAGGGAAGCCCCGCCGGAAATTGGCTCAGAGCCGGTAGAGCTTCGTGGCGTTCTCGCCCAGGATCTTGCGCTGCACATCCGGGGCAAGGGTCGACATCTTCTCGGCCACCGTGTCGAGGGGCTTGGGGTAAAGGCAGGTCGGGTGGGGGAAGTCGGTCTCGAAGAGGATGCTGTCCGCGCCGACTGCGTCGATGAGCGTCGGCAGGTTGTTCTTCTCGAACCAGAACGTGGCGTAGAGGTTCCGCTTGAAGTACTCCGAGGGGAGCATCGCCATCCCCTCCAGCTGCTTGGGCGCATTCTCGGACATCTCGTAGTCGAGCGCCTCGAGGATGAAGGGGATCCACCCCACGCCGCTCTCCACCGAGACCATCTTCAGCTGTGGGTGCCGGTCGAGCATGCCGCTCAGGATGATGTTCGTCACCACCCTCGCGTTGCCGATGAAGAGCAGCGTCCCTCCGATGGCCAGCTTGGTGTCCTCGTCCTGCGACTCCCAGGGATAGGTGCCGAAGTAGGTCATCGTCGTGAGGCTGGCGCCGATGTGGAAGTGCACGGGCAGCTGCAGGTCGGAGCAGACCTCCCACAATGGATCCCAGGCCCGGCTGGCGAGGTCCGGACCGCCGACGTCGTTGGGGTCGGACGTGATGTTGACGCCGCGCAGGTCGAGCGAGGCGACCCGCTTGGCCTCGGCCACCGCCTCGTCGACGTCCCACGCCGGCAGCACCGGCATCGGAAGCAGGCGCCGGCCGGAGTCCGCCTGCACCTCGGCCATGGCGTCGTTGTAGATCTGCACGCAGAGCAGGCGGAGCACGGGGTCCTTCACGATGTCCGAGATGCCCTGGCCGCCGAGGCCGATGGAATTGGGGAAGCAGACCTGTGCGTGGATCCCCGAATCGTTCATGACGTCGATGCGGGCGGGAATGTCGAAGGCTCCGAGATGGATCTGGTCCTGCGTCCACTCGAAGAGCGCCTCGGCGGCCCGGCCCTTGCCGCCCTCGCGGTCGATCACCCCGCCTCCGCCCGCGAAGCCGAGCTCGGCGCCGTCCACGTACCACATGGGCTTCCCCTCGACCTCGACCACGTGGGGCACGCGGTCCGCGTACTTGGCCGGCGCGCGCTTGGTCCACAGATCGTGGGCCTCGGTCAGGTGCGTGTCCGCATCAATGACACGCAGACCTTCAAGTGCAAGAGCCATGTGTTGTTCCTCCCCGCAGAGCGCCGATAGGCAACCCTACGGCCTGGGGCACCGCCCTGCGGTCCGGGGGACTTCCGCGGGATGGAGGTCGACGGCCCCCGAGCCCGATCGCGACCAGCGCAACGGACTCGATGAGTGACCCATGCCCGCGGCGCTACCCCACCGCAGCTGGTTCCCGGGCCAGCTTGGCCAGCTCATCGGTGACCATCTGATCGTGCTCAGCCAGGTCGCGACGGGCCGCCCGCGGGCTCCAGCGACCCCGCATGAAGAAGACGAGCACCGCGAACACAAACTGGCCGGCGAGGCAGACCCCCCACCATCGCTGCCACTCACCCGGTGCGGTCTTCTGCGCCGGCACCAGCTTCTGCTCGGCGACGAGAAGGCCGGCCAGGTTCGGCGAATACTTGGCCACCCCGCTGATCTGGGTCTGGGTCACCGGCTTGCCGTTCTGGATGTCCAAGGCGAGCGGGTTGAAGGCGTTCAGGCCCAGCACGTGAGGATTCGTAAGGCCCCCGGCGGCCGTCAAGGCCGCCGTCAGGCTGTGGGTGTTATTGCAGACCTGCAGAATCGTGGCGAGGGTGTTGAGTTCGGGCCGTACCTCGGGAGTCGTCTTCAGGTTCTGAATGACGTCCGCCGGCGCCGGTGTCGAATTGCACTTCAGCGCCGACGTGTTCGGCGCGTAGGGCTGCGCAGCCTGGACCGCTTGCAGGGTGGAGCCTGCATTCTCGTTGTCCACCAGCACGGTGGACGTCGTGATCACATAGGGCAGGACCAGGAAGGACAGGGCGACGGTGATGCGCAGGATCCATCCCCACACCGCGAGCCCCGAGGCGGTGAGGGCGGGGTTGCGGGACTCGACCTGCTCGGTGTAGTTCGCCATCCACGGCGCGTAGGCGATGGCGATGGAGACCGCTAGCAGGACGATGACCAGGACGTTGGCGTAGTAGCCGGTATGGGGGTGCCCGGTCTGGACGATGAGGAAGCCCATCGTCACCATGGCGCAGATCGCCCCGAAGAGCATGAACGGCTTGCGGACTCGCGCCAAGTCCGAGAGGAAGCCGGCCACGACCAGCCCACCGGAGAGGAAGGCGGCGAGCCAGACGTTGATCCCGTTCGCCTGGGGCGTCGAGCGGTTGAAGATTACGACCCAGTAGATGGTGAGCACACTGACCGAGGCGTAGTAGAAGAGGAGGAAGACGGAGATGGCAATTGACGAAGAGATCAGATCGAGCTTCATCATGGAGCGGATCGGGTGCGCAGTGGCCGCCTCGACGTCGATGCCCTTGGCGCGCGCCTCGACGAGCGCGCGCTCGCGTTCGGTGACCATGAGCTGGTCGCGCAGCTGCGGCGAGAGCTCGCGCAGGAAGAAGAACGCGATGACGACCACGCCCAGGCAGATCAGCCCCGAGATGATGAACTGGTCCTGCCACGGCCTGAGGTGGTCCAGCGTGTGGGTGGCCACCAGACTGGCGAACAGTGCGCCCATGGTGGGGCCGAGCGCCCAGAATCCCATCGCCACACCACGACCCATCTGCGGCGAGAAATCCCGCATCAGCGCGGGGGTCGAGACGAGAATGACTCCTTCGACGAAGCCGATGACGCAGTAGGCCGCCGCGAACCCCCACTTGTCGTGGATGTGAGGGATGGCCAGCAGCTGGACGAGCGCGACGACAAGGGTCCCGTAGATGGTGAGATTGGCCCGCCCGATCTTGTCCGAGAGCCCCCCGATGAACGCGCTGAAGGCACCGATCGCGTTGGAAACGACCAAGAGGTACAAGAAGAACTGGAACGACATGTGGTAGTAGGGCAGCAGCAGCGGCGTGACCGCACCCTCCACGTAGTAGAGGTAATACAGCATGATCGTCGTGAGCACGACGATTGCCAGGTACCCCAGCCGCGGCCACGTGTTGGGGTACCTGTGGAGCTGCCGCTTTCCCGAACGCGTTCGCCAGCCCCCGCTTCGGAATCGGTGCGCTCACCGCTGTCGTGCTCATCTTCGATCCCCTTCCTCGCAACTCGGTCCGCCACTCCCAGATGGCTGAGATGCCGAGGGGCGACGGCGCCGGGCTACGTCAGAGATGCTACGGCCGGAGCACTGACCGTGCTCACTGCGACGCACCCGGGTCAGCGAGCGAGAGCCGCGCTGCCTTGGCGCTCACCCCGACGGCGCTCACGGTCCTCGACGCTGCCGTGCACAATGAAAGATCGACGCCGGGTTCAGTCAGGCGTGAGGAAGAACGGGCCGAGCCGGCCTGCACCAGCGGTCGCTTCACGATCCTCCACGTGCCGGGGATCGACCGCATCGGGCGCCCCGGGGGGGTGTTCTCCAAACTATAAGCGGAACCGTTTAGAGTTTTTTGAGGTCAATCCGTCGGCCAGGTCCCCTGGGGCACCCCGGCGGTGAAGTCCTCGATGCGGCGTGCGTCAGGCGCCAGCCTCCAGGGGCACGTGCCAGGTCAGCCGGGTGCCCCCCTCGCGGGAAGTGCCGAGCTCCACCGCGCCGCCGAGCCGCTCGGCCCGATGGCGGAGGTTCTTGAGTCCGAGACCCGCCGCCGACGCGTCGCCGATGCCCTCCCCGTCGTCGGCGACCACGAGGCGCAGCTCGTCACCGGCGGCGATCGTGATGACGACCTGGGAGGCACAAGCGTGCTTGCCGACATTCGTCAGGGCCTCCCGGAGGACGGCGAGCACCTCCTCGGCCAGTGAGTCGCTGACGACCGCGTCGACCGGGCCGCTGAACGAGACCTGCGGGAGGATCCCGAGCACCGGGCGCAGTTCGTGGACGAGGTCGAGGACCTTGGGATGCAACCCCTGTTTATTGATCGTGAGCTCAATGTCGAAGATCGCCTTGCGCAGCTGGCGGATGGTCTCGTCGAGCTTGTCGATCGCCTCCCCGATCCGCATGACGGCCTCCGGCCGTTCGACCAGGCGGGCTGTCCCCTGCAGCGACAACCCGATGGCGAAGAGGCGCTGGATCACCGAGTCGTGCAGGTCGCGGGCGATCCGGTCCCGGTCCTCGGTGAGCGCCCGGTCGCGCACCAGGCCGTGCAGCCGCGCGTTCTCGATGGCGATACCCGCAGCCATGGCCAGAGCCAAGACCAGCTCCTCGTCGTCATCGGAGAACTCCGGTGCGGTCCTCTTGTTGGTCAGGTAGAGGATCCCGTAGACCTCGCCGTGCACCCGGACGGGGACACCGAGGAAAGACGTCATGGCCGGGTGGTGGGCCGGGAATCCGAAGCTCTCCGGGCTGGAGGCGATGTCGGCCAGGCGGAGGGGCCTGTCCTCCGCGATCAACGTGCCGAGGACGCCGCGTCCCGTGGGGCGGGCGCCGATGGCCCGCTGCTCCTCATGGCTCAGGCCGATGGTCAGGAATTGATCCAGAGCCCGTCCGTCCTCGGCCAGCACACCGAGTGCCCCGAACTGGGCGTCCACCAGGTCGCGAGCCTCCTCGCTGATCCGGCGGAGCACCACCGGCAAGTTGAGCTCGGCGTCGAGGATGAGGATCGCTTGCACCAATCGGCGCAGCTTGGCGGGATCGTCGATCCGGTCGAAAGGCTGCACGAGACGTCAGGATAGAGGGGGACCAAATCCTCCGCGGCGGGGGGCCAGGGAGGTTGCGCGCCGCGGCCGACCGACGGACGTGGGCGGGGGCTGGCAATATGGCGAAAATGACGATTCGGGTGTTCCTCCTCGATGACCATGAACTGGTGCGTACGGGCCTGCGCACGCTGCTCGAGGCCGAGGACGACATGGAGGTCGTCGGCGAGGTGGGGACGGCCGAGCAGGGGCTGCGACTGATCCTCGAGCTGGTGCCCGACGTGGCCATCCTCGACGTGCGCCTCCCGGACGGCAACGGTATCGAAGTCTGCCGGGAGGTGCAGTCCTCCGCACCACAGGTCAGGTGCCTGATGCTCACGTCGTACTCGGACGACGAGGCCCTGTTCTCGTCGATCATGGCCGGCGCCTCGGGCTACGTCCTGAAAGAGGTGGGCGGGGGTGACCTCCTGGGTGACATCCGGCGGGTGAGCCAGGGCATTTCCCTGCTCGATCCGGTGCTGACGCAGGAGCTGTTCGACCGCCTACGAAAGGAACAGGAAGCAGAGTCACGCCTCACCGTTCTGACGCCGCAGGAACGCAGGGTCCTCGAGCTCATCGCCCAGGGGCAGTCGAATCGCCAGATCGCCGAGCAGCTCTTCCTGGCCGAGGCCACGGTCAAGAACTACGTCTCGAGCCTCCTCTCGAAGCTCGGCATGCATCGCCGCACCGAGGCGGCCGTCTACGCCGCCGTTCTCGCCGAGCGCAGAGCGTTCAATCCGAAGAACTGAGGGCCCGAATCGACCGTGACCAGGGACGTAGGGCCAGTTCAGGGTGGGTGGGCCTCGGGTCTGCGGCTAACCTCGGGCCTGAGCCTCCGGGAACCGCTCGAGCGACCGCGGTGGCCCCCTCCGCCACCAGGTGAGCGGCCCAGCACAATTGAAACGCAACGAGTCGGGACCATCGAGCACTCCTCCCCAGCCGTGAAGACGAGCCCACCTCACCTTGGATCGTCCGCTGCGGCCACTCGACAGTGACCGAACCGGCGACCCTTGTCGTCGACACCAAGGGCCTCGAGGCCCTCGTCGCTCAGGTCGCGGAGCAGGATGCCTACGGTCTTGACACCGAGTTCCACACCGAGCGCACGTACGTGCCCGATCTGGCGCTGATCCAGATCGCCTGGGCCGACAAGACTGCGCTGATCGACCCGCTCGCCGTCGACCCGGCGTCGCTCGCGGCGCTGTTCGGCGGGCCGGGTGTCGCGGTGGCGCACGCGGCGTCGCAGGACCTCGACGTGCTCATGGCGGCGTGCGGGGCCATCCCGACCACCGTCTTCGACACGCAGATCGTCGCCGGATTCCTGGGCCTCTCCACCCCGTCGCTGGCACGCCTCGTGGACCAGATGCTGGGAGTCTCGCTGCCCAAGGCCGACCGGCTCTCGGACTGGCTCGTCCGGCCGATCCCCGAGCGCCAGATCACCTACGCCCTCAACGACGTGGCCCACCTGCTCGAGTTGCGGGACGTGCTCACGGACCGTCTGCCGTGCGCTGGGGCGGCTGGAGTGGGCCCTCAGCGAATGCGATCAGGTGCTCGGCGACCGCACCCCGGCCCGCATCCCCGAGGAGGCCTGGTGGAAGTTGGGCGACATCCGGGGCATGTCACGGCGCTCCCGCGCCGTCGCCCAGGAGGTGGCGGCGTGGCGCGAGCGCACGGCCGCCAAGACCAACCGGCCCCGGCGCATGGTGCTGTCGGACCTCGGGCTGATGGCGATCTCCCAGCGGCCGCCCCGCAACGCCGACGAGCTCCGCGGCTCCCGCGGCGTGGACGGCCGCCACCTGGCGCAGGGCCGGGCGGCCGAGATCCTCCGGGCCGTCGAGCGTGGCCTTGCCCTGCCACCGGACCAGATCCGCATGCCCTCCGAGGGGAGGGACGCCCCCGCCCCACCGGCCGCGGTCGCCGTGTGCTCGGGGGTCGTGCGCCAGATCGCAGACGACCTCGACTTCGACCAGGGCCTGCTGGCGACCCGGGCCGACATCGCCCAGCTGCTCTGCGGCGACCCGAGCCGCCTCGACGACGGATGGCGGCGCACGATCGTGGGAGATCCGCTGCGCCGGCTGATCGCCGGGGAGGTCGCCGCCGTGTTCGACCGGCGGGGCCACATCGTCATGGAGGAGCGGGGCGGACACTGACGTCGCCTGGTGACGCCGACGCTCCTTCAGTTGACCAGCTTCTCCCGGCCCTCCCAGTAGGGCTGGCGCAGCCGGTACTTCTGCAACTTCCCTGTCGCCGTGCGGTCGAGCGCGGGGCGTAACTCCACGCTGGTGGGCGTCTTGAAGTGCGCGAGCCGTTCGCGGCAATGCGAGATGAGCTCGAATTCGGTGACCGTGAAGCCGTCGCGCACGACCACGAGCGCCTTGATCGTCTCCCCCCACTTCTCGTCCGGCACGCCGATCACCGCCACCTCGGCCACGGCCGCATGCTGGTAGAGGCAGTCCTCGACCTCGATGGAGGACACGTTCTCTCCCCCCGTGATGATCACGTCCTTCTTGCGGTCCGAGATCACCACGTACGCCCCGTCGAGATGACCGCCGTCTCCCGTGTGGAACCATCCGCCCTGGAGCGCCGCCGCCGTCTCGACGGGCTGCTCCCAGTAGCCGGCGAACACGTGATTGGAGCGGGCCAGCACCTCGCCCTCCTCGTCGATTGCGATCTGCACCCCCAACGCGGGGACCCCGGCGCGGCTGAGCAACTGCGAGCGCGCCGCGGCGTCGAGGTCGTCCCACTCCGCGGGAGAGCGGTTGATGGTGAGGAGGGGCGCCGTCTCGGTGAGCCCGTAGATCTGAATGAACTCCCATCCGAGCTCGGATTCGACCCGCTCGATCGTCTTCGACGGCGGCGGCGCACCGGCCACGACGATACGCACAGTGCCCCGTCCGGGTACGGGACGGCCCTCGGCGGCACGCGCCTCCGCCGCGCCCAAGATGGCCGCAACGACGGCGGGGGCACCACAGAGCAACGTGACCCCGTGTCGTTCGATCCGCGCCAGGATGTCCTCGCCGTCGACCTTGCGGAGCACGACGTGCATGCCGCCCATGCCGGTCACCGCGTAGGGCATCCCCCAACCGTTGCAGTGGAACATGGGCAGCGTGTGCAGGAGCACGTCGTGATCGTTGACTCCGGTGTGCCATCCGAAGGTGGCCGCGTTGAGCCAGCAGTTGCGCTGCGTGAGCTGCACGCCCTTCGGTCGCGCCGTCGTCCCCGATGTGTAGTTCACCGAGCAAGACGCGTCCTCCTCGGGCTCCCACGCCCTCGGCACGGCGTCGGCCTCTGCGGGTGCAAACAGGGCGGCGTCGTCGACGCCGTCCAGGCAGAACCGGTGGGCGACCTTGATGGAACTGACCTCGGCGGTGAGGTCCGGGTCGTACAGGAGGACTGACGCGCCGGAGTGCTCGACGACGTAGGCGATCTCGTCGGAGGTCAGCCGGAAGTTGATCGGCACCAAGGCGCGGCCGTAGCCGCTGACCCCGAAGTAGGCGGTCAGGAACCGCCCGGAATTCGGGCTGACGATGGCGACCCGCTCGCCGTGGTCGACCCCGAGGTCGTCCAACGACAGAGCCATGCCCCGGGCCCGGCTCTCGAGCTCACCGTAGGTGAGCGTCCCGTAGGAGCCCGGCACAGAAGGCTCGTCGACGACCGCGACCCGATGCCCGTAGACCAGCGCGGCACGGTTGAGGAAGTCGGCCACCGTGAGTGCGACCCGCATGCGACCCCCGATCTTCGGCTGCTTGGCTTGACCCCGGGCGACCCTAGCCCCGGTCGACCACCCGGACCAGATCTCTAGAAGTGCCCGAGGACCGGGTGGGGTACGTAGGGTTTCTCGAGTGCGGCGATCTCGTCCTCGGACAAGCTCAGCGCCTCGGCGCCGAGCGCGTCCTTGAGGTGCTTCTTCTTGGTCGATCCCACGATGGGTGCGCTCACACCCGGTTTGGCCAGCAGCCAGGCCAACGCGACCTGTGCCGGTGGCACCTCGCGTGCCGCGGCCACCTCGCCGACGGCATCGACGACGTCGAAGTCGGTCGGCTGGTCGTAGAGGTAGTCGGTGAAGGCGTCCGTACTGGAACGGGTGGTGTGCCGGCCGCCGTCCCGGGTGCGGTTTCCCGCCAGCACCCCGCGTGCCAGTGGGCTCCACGGGATGCACCCGACGCCCTGGTCGAGGCAGAGGGGGATCATCTCGCGCTCTTCCTCGCGGTAGATCAGGTTGTAGTGGTTCTGCATGGAGACGAACTTCGTCCAGCCGTGCGCCTCCGCCGTGTACTGCGCCTTGGCGAATTGCCAGGAGAACATGCTGCTGGCCCCGATGTAGCGCGCTTTGCCGGCCCGCACGATGTCATGGAGCGCTTCCATCGTCTCCTCGATGGGCGTCCGGGAATCCCAGCGGTGGATCTGGTAGAGGTCCACGTAGTCCATCTTGAGACGCTTGAGCGACGTGTCGATGCCCGAGAGAATGTGCTTGCGGCCCAGGCCCCCGCCGTTCTCGCCCGCGCCGACGGGCATGAACACTTTGGTGGCGACGATGGCCTCGTCCCGGGTCAGGAACTTCGGGATCAGCTTTCCCGTCGCCACCTCGCTGGCGCCGCCGGAGTAGGCGTCGGCCGTGTCGAAAAAGGTGACGCCACCCTCGACTGCGGCCCGCACGATGGGCTCGGCCGCATCCTCGTCGATGACCCAGGGTCGGTCACTTCCGTTGCCGAAGCCCATCATGCCGAGGCAGATCCTCGAGACCCGCAGTCCAGACGTTCCAAGATTCGTGTACTTCATGGCTGACCTCGCTCGAGCCGGGACGTCGCAGTGCCGACGTCAGCATGCTTACCAGCCCGCGCCCTGGGATCAAAAGGCCAGATCTCGCCGTCAGTTGGTCGGTGGCGCCGCCGATCGGCCGGAGCACTCGTACGCGAGGCACGGCGAGCACGCGAACGGGCTTCCGCCGCCTCCCTGTCCGCCGCCCTGGCCGGAGCCCTGATCGCCGCTCCCAGCCCCGGTTCCGGCTCCCGTTCCGCTCCCATTCCCAGCTCCGGTTCCAGTGCCGATACCGCCGGTGGCGGTGCCGGTCCCAGTGCCGGTGCCGGTGGCGGTGCCAGTCCCGGTGCCGGTGGAGGTGGAGGTGCCAGTCCCACTCCCGATGCCGCCGGTGGCGGTCCCGGTCCCACTCCCGATGCCGCCGGTGGCGGTCCCGGTCCCACTCCCGGTGCCGATGGTCGTGGTCGTCGTCGTGGTGGTGGTGGTGGTGCCACTTCCGCTGCCGCCGGCGGCGGTGCCAGTCCCGGTGCCGGTGGACGAAGCTGTGCCACTCCCGAGCCCGCTGCCCGAGCCACTCCCGAGCCCGCTGCCCGAGCCGCTCCCGATCCCGCTACCCGAGCCACTCCCGATCCCGCTGCCCGAGCCACTCCCGATCCCGCTGCCCGAGCCACTCCCGATCCCGCTACCCGAGCCACTCCCGATCCCGCTACCCGTGCCACTCCCGATCCCCCTGCCGCCCCCTGGCGCCGCACCACCGCCCGCTGACGAAACCGGAATGGTCGTCGTGGTGGTCGGTGGCGTCGGTGTCGTCGGTGTCGTCGGACCCGTCCCCACCACAGGTGGCGGGGAGGAGCCCGTCCCGGTCACGATCGGTGCGGAGGATCCCGTCCCGACCACGATCAGGGTGGAGCCTCCACTCGGTCGTGACGGACGAGTGGCGGCAACCGTATTCACGGGCGAAACCGGTGTCCCGACGCCGAGAGGCTGATTGCCGGCCCCGGAGCCACCCGTGCTCGCCGGGCCCGTCGGAGCCACTGGTGCCGCAGGACCGGGAGCGGTCGTGGTCGTGGTCGTGCCGAAATTGGGAACGCCGGAGCCCGCCGAATGGGCGGAGATCACCGGCGGCACCAAATGACCCGTACCGATGCTCAACCCCACGATCGACAGCGCGGCCGCCGCGACGGCAGCCGACGCGATGAAGCGATTGCGGACGAAGAACGCCTTGGGTCCGGCGACCATCTCCGGCACGACAGTCTCAGGAAGCGGGTGTCCGAATGTACGAGACGAGAAGACCTCTTCCAAGGTCGCGTGATCGTTCGTAATCGGTTCTGGCTCCGATTCCCCCATGATCCTCCAGCTATCGTCCGTCAGGGTTTGCGCATGCGCATCGGAGTTCCGCCTCCAGGACGCATCACTCCCCTCGGTCACTACAACTCTAATGGCGTTGGAGCCGGAGTCAGTACCAGGGAAAGGAACGGCGGGAATTGCCCTCAACCCCTGTTTGGACCTTGGAAAACGGGAGTTCTGCCGCATGCTCGGTCCAGAAATCCCGCCTGCGCTGCGGACCGTTGTCAGAGCGTTGTCAGAGCGTTGTCAGAGCGTTGTCAGAGCATTGTCCAACGCCCCGTCGCATCCGCGGGCGGGCGGGCGGTTCGCGCCACCAGGCCCCGCAGCGCGCCCGTTGCGGCGCTACCCGCGTGAGCGGCGGAAGTACCGGCTGAGCGTCTCTTCTTGTTGCTGGTACGACGATCCGATGCCCGACCCGTAGAGCGAGGTCGGCTCCTCGAGCATCCTCTCGAACGTCAGCTTGCACACCGCCTGCCCGTTCTCGACCATGAAGGGCACATCGTGGGCACGCACCTCGAGGGCGGCGCGTGAGCCCCGGAACCCGCCGCTGGGGTCGAAGCCGAAGCCTGGGTCGAAGAACCCGGCGTAGTGGGTGCGGAGCTCCCCGCTGGTCGGGTCGTACGCCGTCATCTCGGCCGCCAGGTTGGGCGGGATGCTGACGGCCTCGTTCGACATGAGGAGGTAGAAGCGCTTCGGGGACAGGACCAGGCGGTCGCCGTCCTCGCGGAAGACGGGGTCCCAGAAAGGCATCGGGTCGACCTCGCCGCTCGAGGTCAGATCGAGCAACGGTGCACTGTCACGGGTGCTGTGCCCGACCTGTCCGCGCTCGTCCCCCCGCAGATCGAGGCCCAGGAAGAGCCCGTTCGAAAGGACCAGGCCGTCGACGGGCACCGGCGTGCCCGCCTTGTAGAGGATCGGCTCCTCGAGATGCGTCTGCCGGACCTCGTCGTCGCTCAGCCACGGCCGGCCGATGGACAGCCGCAACTGGTTGAGCGTCAGGTCCTCTCGGACGCGGACGGCGAACGAGAGTGGCACGACCTCCAGGTAGAGGGGGCCGTGATAGCCCGGTGCCACCTCGTCGAACCGGTCGCTGTGATCGGTGATGACCCTGGTGAAGACGTCAATGCGACCGGTCGAGCTCTTGGGATTGGCCTTGCCGCGCAACCCGGCCGGAAGGTCCAGGCGTTCTTTCAGCTCAATCAGGTACGGACACCGCGCCTCGAGCATGGCCCCGTCGCGGCGGAGATCGATCTCGTCGAGGACGTAGTCCTTCAGCTTCCGCTCGACCGAATCGGTCCCCGGCAGGAAGCTGCAGCGGATCCGCAGCGCCCGTTCGCCGAGGCGCAGGTCGAGGCTTGCCGGCTGCACGTTGGTATCAGGGATGTTGAATCGCCCGGCGTCGATGTAGCCGGCCCGGATGGCCCGCTCCAGGAGCTGCCCCGGAAGGACCCCTTCGGACGAGGCATGGAGGTTCAGCACCGGGGAGGTTGCGTCAGGTCAATTCGTCTGTCGGCAGGCACAGTCAGAGCAAAGCACGTGGCGTCGCGGGGCGAAACAACGAGGATGGGGACGCCTCGGGCACAGGCTGTGGATGAGTTGGGGAAGAGTCGACGCACACGGGGGTTGGCCAGGAAGGAACCGTCATCCACAAGGGGGGTGCCAGAACCCGCGGAACGGGGTCACGTCGTGGGTGGGTAATGGGGGCTGCGCGAGTCCACGTTTCCCCTACGCCGGCCCCGACCTCCGCTTTCGTCATCATCCGCCAGCTCCACGGGGCGACTGCCGCCGGGCCGAGCCGCCTGAGGCGTCCCGAGCCCAAGGGCCCACGCTTGCGTGCCCTTGTAAGCTGACGGGTCGTCAGATTTCGGCGCTCGGCCCCGACCGCACTGCGCCCGCCCCCGGAGGTTCCATGCTCGACTACGTCATCCGATCCGGCACGGTCATCGACGGCACCGGCCAGCCCGGCCGTCTCGCCGACGTCGGGATCCGGGACGGCCGTATCGTCGCCATCGGCCGGATCGACGAGGCGGGCACGACGGAGTTCGACGCTGGCGGCCTCTCCGTGATGCCCGGAGTGGTCGACCCCCACACCCACTACGACGCGCAGCTCTTCTGGGACCCGTCTGGCCTCCCCTTCCAACGTGCATGGTGTGACCACCGTCATCGGGGGCAACTGCGGGTTCACTCTCGCCCCCATCAACGCCGAGGACGCGGACTACATCCGTCAGATGATGGCCAAGGTCGAGGGGATGCCCCTCGCCGCACTGGAGAAGGGCGTGCCGTGGAGTTGGTCGACCTTCGGGGAGTACCTCGACGCGCTGGACGGCCGGCTCGGCGTCAACGCCGGGTTCTTGGTGGGGCACTGCGCCCTGCGGCGAAAGGTGCATGGGTGCCGACCGCAGCGAGGAGGTGGCCTCCGACGAGGAGATCGCGGCCATGCGTGCCCTGCTCGCCGAGTCCCTCGAAGCCGGGGGGCTCGGGTTCTCGTCCTCCCAGTCCCGTACCCACTCCGACGGCGACGGTCGTCCGATCAGCTCGCGCTACGCCGATCGCCGCGAGATGCTCGCCTTCTGCGAGGAGGTGGCGGCCCACGAGGGCACGACCCTCGAGTACATCACCAACGGATGTCTGGACTCGTTCACCCCCGAGGAGGTCGACCTCATGACCACCATGAGCGTCACCGCCCGCCGCCCCCTCAACTGGAACGTCCTGACGGTCGACGCCCGCTCCGCCGACCGGATCGAACACCAGCTGTCCGCCTCGTCGGCGGCTGCCGCCGCCGGCGGGCAGATCGTGGCCCTCACCATGCCGACACTCGTCCCCATGAACATGAGCTTCCGCACGCACTGTGCGCTCTTCCTGATTCCAGGTTGGGGCGACGTCATGGGGCTTCCCGAGGCGGAGCGGATGCGCCAGCTGGCCGACCCCGCCGTCCGCGCCCTGCTCGACGAGCGGGCGCACAGCAAGGAGGCGGGCGTCTTCCGCGGGCTCGCCCGCTGGGGGACTTATGTCATCGGTGACACGTACGCGCCGGCCAATGAGGGGTGCGCGTTCCGCAGCGTGGCCGACATCGCCGCGGAGCGGGGGACGGCCCCCTTCGACACCCTCCTCGACATCGTGCTGGCCGACGATCTGCGCACCGTCCTGTGGCCCAACACCGACGACGGGGACGAGGCCACCTGGGGGATGCGGGCCGAGATCTGGAGCGACCCGCGTGCCATGGTCGGGGGATCCGATGCCGGAGCGCACCTCGATCGCATGTGCGGCTCGAGCTATCCGACCGCCTTCCTCGGTGACTGCCTGCGCGGCCGCAAGTTGGTGCCGGTGGAGAAGGCCGTGCGCATGCTGACGGCGCAGCCCGCCCAGCTCTTCGGGCTGCGCGATCGGGGCCTGCTCCGCGAGGGTTACATCGCCGACGTGTTCGTCTTCGACCCCGAGACGGTCGCGTCCGAGCCCGCACGGCTCGTCCGCGATCTCCCCGGCGACACCCCTCGGCTCTACGCCGGCTCGCACGGGGTCGTGCGCGTCCTGGTCAACGGGGTCGAGACCGTCCGGGACGGCGCACCCACCGGCGCGCTGCCGGGCGCGCTCATCCGGTCCGGTCGCGACACGGCTTCGGTGATACCAGCCCCGGCCTGAGCCCCGGCACCCGGCGTCGCCGTCTAGCCTGCGTCCGGTGACGCCCCAACCGAAGGAACCGGTGGTCGCCCTCGACGAACCGCCTTCGGGTGGGCCTCCGGGAACCGCGACCGCCCCCACGGCGCCACCGGCAAAGCCGCGCCCGACGCGTTGGATCACCGAGGCGGCCGTCGTCGTCGTGATCGCCATCCTGGTGGCCGTCCTGCTACGGGCCTTCGTGGTGCAGACCTTCTTCATCCCTTCGGGGTCGATGGAGCCGACACTGCAGATCGGCGATCGGATCCTCGTCAACAAGTTGAGCTACCACCTCCACGGCGTCGAGAGGGGCGACATCGTCGTCTTCTCACGGCCACCGACCGAGAACTGCGGGGGGCCCGAGGTGAACGACCTCGTCAAGAGGGTGATCGGGCTCCCCGGGGACGTCATCTCCGTCTCCGGTGGGTACGTCTACATCGACGGGAGGCGTCTCGACGAGAGCTGGCTCCCGACGTCCGAGCAGGGCATCACCGTGGCGGGACCCCCCGGGAACAACTCGAATCTTGCCCGCCCGTACCGGGTCCCGACCGACAACTACTTCGTCATGGGCGACAACCGGGCCGACTCGTGTGACAGCCGGTACTGGGGACCGATCAAGAAGTCGCTGATCGTCGGCAAGGTCGAGGTTCGCGTCTGGCCGATCTCGTCCTTGCACATCTTCTAGACCCGGGACGACTCCACCGGGGTCGGCGGGTTCAGTCCGCTTCGCTCTCCGCGTTCACCCGCGCCACCGCGGCCACGCTCTGACCCTCGTCGAGGTTCATGACACGGACCCCGGTGGCGTCCCGCCCCTGCGAGGCGATCTCACGGGCCTGGGTGCGGATCACCACTCCACCCGAAGACACAAGGAGGATCTCCTCGTCGAGGGCGACCATGAACGCGGCGACCACACTGCCGCGCTTCCCGGTCAACCGGATGCCCCGCACACCCTGTCCGCCACGGGCTTGGCGGTTGAAGCGTTCGAGCTTGGTGCGCTTGCCGTAGCCGGCATCGGTCACGATCAGGATGTCGGTGTCGTCGGCCGCCACGTCCAGCGAGACCACGGCATCCCCGGCGCGCAGGCGGATGCCCCGCACGCCGGCCGCGTCGCGGCCCATCGCGCGCACATCCTCCTCGTTGAAGCGGATGGTCATGCCGTTGCGCGTCACCTCGAAGAGGTCGTCGTCGCCCGACGTCGCCACCACGCGGACCAGCTCGTCGCCGTCGCGCAGGTTGATGGCGATGAACCCCTCGCGACGGGACTTGTCGTACTCGCTCAACGCGGTCTTCTTCACCTGGCCGAGCGCGGTGGCGAACACCAGGAATTGATCGGGTGCGAACTCCCGCGTGGCGATGATGGCCGTGATCGTCTCGCTCGGCGCCAACGGCACCAGGTTGACCGCTGCCGTGCCCCGGGCGGTCCGTTCCTTCATCGGGATCTCGTGCCCCCGCAGGCGGTAGACCTTGCCCTGGTTCGAGAAGAGCAGCAGGTAGGCGTGGGCGGACGTGTGGACGACCTGGCTGACGAGGTCCTCCTCCTTCAACCGGGCCCCCTGGACGCCCCGTCCACCGCGGCCCTGGGTCCGGAAGGCCGCCGCGGCCACGGACTTGATGTAGCCGGCCCGGGTCATCGTGACGACGATCTCCTCGTCGGAGATGAGGTCCTCCACACCCATCTCGCCGGGGTCGTGGGTGATCACGCTCCGACGCGGGTTGCTGTGCTTGTCGCGGATCGCAATCATCTCGGTCTCGATGACACCGCGCAACTTGCCGTCGTCCGACAGGATCGCCTCGAGCTCGGCGATGGTGGCGCGCAGCTCCCCCATCTCCGCCTCCAGCTCGGAGCGGCCCAGACGGGTCAGGCGGCCGAGCGTCATGTCCAAGATGTGGGTGGCCTGCACCTCGGTGAACGAGAAGGGCTCGGCCATCAGCGCGGTGCGGGCCTCGGGGCGGTCGGCGGATCCGCGGATCGTCGCGATGACGGCATCGAGCATGTCGATGGCGCGCAAGAGGCCCTCGACGATGTGCGCCCGGTTGCGCGCCTTCTCCAAGCGGAACTCCGAGCGACGCTGAATGACCTCGATCTGGTGGTCGATGTAGTGCGACAACGCCTGGGCGAGGTTCAGCGTGCGGGGCACGTCATCGACCAGCGCCAGCATGTTCACGCCGAAGCTGGTCTGCAGTGGCGTCTGCTTGTAGAGGTTGTTCAGCACCACGTTGGCATTGGCGTCGCGCTTCAATTCGATGATCAAGCGCGGCTGTTGGTTGGCCGAGGCGTTGCGCATCCCGCTGATGCCGTCGAGATCACCGGCGCGCACCAGCTCGGTGATCTTCTGTTCGATCACCTCGACCGAGGTCTGGTACGGCAGCTCGGAGACCACGATGCGGTCCCCGGCGCGACCCTCCTCGATCTCGGCGACCGCCCGCATCTTGATAGAGCCTCGGCCGCTCCGGTAGGCGTCGAGGATGCCTTGCCGGCCGAGGATCTGGGCACCGGTCGGGAAGTCCGGGCCCTTGACGAACTCCATGAGCTCGTCGGGTGTGGCCTCGGGGTGGCGGAGGACGTGGATGGCGGCGTCGATCACCTCCCCCATGTTGTGCGGCGGGATGTTGGTCGCCATGCCGACGGCGATGCCCTGCGACCCGTTGACGAGGAGATTGGGGAACCGGCCCGGTAGCACGACCGGCTCTTGGGACGAGCCGTCGTAGTTGGCCACCATGTCGACCGTCTCTTCGTCGATGTCGGCCATCAGCTCCAGGGCGAGCGGGGCCAACCGGCACTCGGTGTAGCGCATGGCGGCGGCGCCGTCGTCGGGACCCCGGCCGCCGAAGCTGCCGTGGCCGTCGATCAGTGGGTAGCGGAGCGAGAACTCCTGGACCATACGGGCCAGCGCCTCGTAGATGGCCGAGTCGCCGTGCGGGTGGTACGTGCCCATGACCTCGCCCACGACCTTGGCGCACTTGTTGTGGGGCCGGTCCGGACGCTGCCCGTTGTCGAACATGGAGTAGAGGATCCGGCGGTGCACCGGCTTGAGCCCGTCCCGCACGTCGGGGAGCGCGCGGGCGACGATGACCGACATGGAGTACTCGAGGAACGAGCGCTCCATCTCTTCCTGGATCTCAATGGGCTCAATGGAACCGCTGAGCGGCTCGTCGGCCTCAGGCGGGGCTTCGTCGCCCCCGCCCGAGCCCGCACCGCCGCGGCCCGAGCCGCGTGTCGACTGTGGCATGTGCTCCCTACTCCCGTTCCGGCCGCTCAGATGTCAAGGAAGCGGACGTCTTTGGCATTCGTCTGGATGAAGTGGCGCCGGAGCTCCACGTCGTCACCCATGAGGATGGAGCAGACCTCGTCGGCCGTCGCCGCCTGCTCGACGTTGATCTGGAGCAACGATCGCTTGGCCGGGTCCATCGTCGTGTCGCGCAACTCGGCGAAGTCCATCTCCCCCAGGCCCTTCAGCCGGTTGAAGTCGTGCTTGTGGTCCGGGTGCTCGGCCAGGAACGCGTCCCTGGCGGCATCATCCTTGAGGTACACCTTCTCTTTCCCGACCAGCGTCGAGTACAGCGGCGGCTGCGCGACGTAGACGAAGCCTCCCTCGACCAACGGCTTCATCTGGCGGTAGAAGAAGGTCAGGAGCAGGGTGCGGATGTGGCTGCCGTCGACGTCGGCGTCGGCCAACAGGATCACCTTGTGGTAGCGGATCTTCTCCACGTCGAACTCCTCGGCGAGCCCCGCGCCGATGGCGGAGATCAGCGCCTGGATCTCCGCGTTCTTGAGCATCTTGTCGATCCGCGCCCGCTCGACGTTGAGGATCTTGCCCCGGATGGGCAGGATCGCCTGCGTGTGCGGGTTGCGGGCGTCCTTGGCCGAGCCGCCGGCGGAGTTGCCCTCGACGATGAAGATCTCCGACTCGCGCGGGTCACGCGACGAGCAGTCGGCCAATTTGCCCGGCAGGCCCGCGCCGTCGAGCGCCGACTTGCGACGGGTGAGGTCGCGGGCGCCCTGGGCGGCCAAGCGGGCGCGCGCTGCCTGCATCGACTTCTGCACGATCTGACTCGCCTCGCGCGGGTTCTCCTCGAGCCATTCGGTGAGCTTCTGGTTCGTCGTGCGCTCGGCCAGTGACCGGATGGACTGGTTGCCCAACTTGGACTTCGTCTGCCCCTCGAACTGCGGGTCGCGCAGGCGGACCGAGATGATGGCCGTCAGGCCCTCGCGGATGTCCTCACCTTTCAGGTTCTCCTCTTTTTCCTTGAGGATGTTGCGGGCGCGGGCGTAGCGGTTCACCACGTTGGTCAACGACTTGGAGAAGCCCTCCACGTGCATGCCACCTTCGATGGTGGAGATGCCGTTGGCGAAGGAGTGGATCGACTCGTGGTACCCGGCGTTCCACTGCAACGCGATCTCGACTTCTTGTCCATCCTCCGCCTGCTCGAACGAGGCGACCTTGCGGAAGAGCGACTCCTTGGAGGCGTTGAGGTGCTTGACGAAGTCGACGATGCCGCCGTTGTACTTGTACGTCGTCTTCTGCACCGGGTCGGTCCGCTCGTCCACGAAGCGGATCTCGAGACCCTTGTTCAGGAACGCCATGATCTGCATCCGCTCGACGATGGTCTGCGCCCGGAACTCCGTCTCGTCGAAGACGGAGCCGTCGGGCCAGAAGGTGACGGTGGTGCCGGTCCTCGGTTCGCCGGTGGCCCGGTCCTTCGGGGCCGGGCCCGTCGCCGTGATCTTCTTCTTGACCTTCCCGCCCTTCTCGAACTCGGCCTCCCAGTGCCGGCCGTCCCGGTCCACCTCGAGCACGAGCCGGGTGGAGAGCGCGTTGACGACGGAGATCCCCACGCCGTGGAGGCCGCCGGAGACCTGGTAGCCCTTGCCGCCGAACTTTCCGCCGGCGTGCAGGGTGGTCAGGACGATCTCGGCCGTCGACTGCTTGGGGTACTTGGGGTGCGGGCCGACCGGGATCCCGGCCCCGTCGTCGCTGACCCGGACGCCGCCGTCGGCCAGCGTCGTGACGTCGATCCGGGTCGCCCGCCCCGCCATCGCCTCGTCGACCGAATTGTCCACGACCTCCCAGACCAGGTGGTGCAGCCCGGTCGGGCCGGTCGAGCCGATGTACATGCCCGGCCGCTTGCGTACCGCTTCGAGCCCTTCGAGGATGGTGATGTCGTCCTCGGTGTACGACGCACCGGTCCTACCAGGTATCTCATCCACCTTCACTGCCACAGGCGCGCCCTTTCAGAACATAGGTCTTCGCGGTGCGTATCGAATCCCCGAACGGTGACCTCCGGCCTTTCGATGCGAACACACCATTCTACCCGACAGCGGCCCCAATTCGGCACTCATGAACGGTCGCGGCCGCGTCCGGTGACGCCCCGGTCACGCGCGCTCGACGACGACCTCCAACCGCTCGATCGAGGCCTCCCCCACCTCCTGCAACCGGGTCAGGATCCGCCCCGAGTCCATGCGGACGCGGGTCGCCCACGCCGGGTGTTCCACCGCCACGACGAGCGCGCGCCCGTCGACGCGAAGCGGCCGCACGTGCCCGCCGAGCTCGGCGCCGACCAGTTCGTCCCAGCGGGTGAACACAGCCTCCATGACCGCTGGGGTGGGTGCGGGGCCCAACCGGCCCAGCACCCGCGGCAGGGATTCGCCCACCCGCCGGGGGCCGTTGTCACCTCGCCGTGGCGTCACCCGGGTTCCAGGCTCCGGACCGGAACCAGGCGGGCCACGACGATCCCCTCGGGGAGGGGGGCGGCCGTCGTGAGGATCGACTGCCCCGCTGGGAGCGCCGTGACGAGGGCGCGACTGCGGGCCGGGTCCAGCTCTGAGAAGACATCGTCGAGCAACAGGGTCGGGATCAGGGCGGTCCGCGAGCGGATGAGCTCGTGCACACCGAGGCGCAGGGCCAGTGCCACGCAGCGCTGCTCGCCCTGCGAGGCGTGGGTCCGAGCCTCGCGCCCCTCGATCTCGAGGAGGAGATCGTCTCGGTGGGGCCCGACCGTGTTGACCCCCCGCCGCAGGTCGTCCCTCCGGCTGGCCGCAAGCGCGTCGAGGAGGTCGCCGCGCCAACTCCGTTGGTAGCGCTGGGCCAGGAGCACCCGGTTCTCGACGCCGGCCAGACGCCCGTAGGCCGTCGCGACCGAGGGGGTCGAGATCCGTCACCAGCCGCTCGCGGGCGGCCACCAGCACCTTGCCCGCATCGGCCAGCCTCTGATCCCAGACGTCGAGGGTGGACGCCACCTCACCGGTGGCTCGTCCACCCGATTGGCGCAGCAGCGCCGCTCGCTGACGGAGGATGCGATCGCTCTCGTCGGCCGCCCGGGCTCCCTCGGCGTCGAGCATCGCCAGCGCGTCGTCGAGAACCTCGCGCCGTCCTTTCGGGCCGCCGCTCACGATCACGAGATCTTCGGGCGAGAACACGGTGCACGGTGCCGCCGCGCCGAGCTCCGCCCGGCCGCTGACCGCCTTGCGGTTCACCCGGGTCCGGCTGCGCCCCGTCGGAAGGATCTCCGCCTCGACGAGCGCCGGACTGTCGCGGTTGTCGATCTCGGCCCGGACGATGGCGCTCGGTGCGCCCGAGCGCACCATGGCCGCAGGCGGTGCGCCGCGGAAGGAGCGCCGTGACCCGAGATAGGCCATCGCCTCGAGCACGCTGGTCTTCCCGGTCCCGTTCGATCCGGTGATGACCGTGGTCCCTTCCCCTTCGAGGTCGATGCTCGCGGCGCGGAAGAGACGGAAATCGGCCAGCTCCAGATGCCGGACGCTCACCGCAACGGAAGGCCGCTCAGGAGACCCGGACCGGCATCAGGAGGTAGCGGAACTCCTGATCTTCGGCACCCCGCACCGTCGCCGCACGCGACGCGTCCGCCGTCTCGACGATCACCTCGTCGCCGGCAACGGCCTCGACGCCGTCGATGAGGTAGGCCGGGTTGAACGCGATGACAAGGTCCTCGCCGGTGAAGTCCCCGTCCACGGCCTCCGCCGCCTCGCCCACGTCCTGGCTTTGGACGCTCAGGTCCACCCCTCCCTGGCGCATGGAGAGCCGGACGGGCGTCGTGTTGTCGCGCACCAGCAGCTGGACCCGGCGCAGAGCGGCGAGGAAGCTCTCCTTCCCGAGGTGCAGGCTGTTCGGGTAGTGATCCGGGATCAGCTGTTTGTAGTCCGGGTAACGGCCTTCGAGGAGCCTGGTGCTGATCTGCACGTTTCCCTGCCAGAACGTGATCTCGTTGCTGTTCGCCGCGACGCCCACGCGGTTGGTCTCCGATCCCTCCGAGATGGTGCCCGTAGGCAGGCGCTGCAGCTCTGACAGGGCACGGGCCGGGATGAGGAGATCCTCCTCCCCGGGGAGGGTCTCGGCGCCGGGGAGGTCGCGCAGCGCCATCCGGTACGAATCGGTCGCCACCAAGCGGATGGACCCGTCGACACGGGAGACCAGCACGCCGGTCAACAGCGGGCGCCCGTCGTCATGCGACGCCGCCCGCACGACCTGGCGCACCGCTTCTCCGAGCGCGTCCTCGGACAGCTGCGTCGTCGGCTCGCTCGCCTTGCCCACCGGTGGGAACTCCACGACGGGATACGTGTGGAGCTTGAAGGACGAGCGCGCCGCGCTGATGGTCATGTGGTCGCCCTGGTCGGCGAAGGTCACCGCTCCGGGCTCGAGCCGCCGCACGATGTCGGTGGACAGACGCGCCGGGATCACACAACTGCCATCACTGATACCGATCACCTCGCCGGTCACCTGGATCGTGAGGTCGAGATCGGTGCCGGTGACGCAGAGCGAATTCCCGTCGCAAGTGAGGAGCAGGCCAAGGAGCACCGGAGACGAGCCACCTCGGCCACCGACGGCCCGGCTGGCGGTAGCCAACATGTCGACGAGTGCATCGCGCTCGGATCTGAACTTCACCGACGGCAGTCCTTTCGGGAGTTTTCCCATCCTTCATCGTGAAGAGAGAGGTATATGTGTCTTCTAAAGGTAGTAAGGGGTGTGGATTGTGGATGACATGGTCCCAGTCCCTGCTCGGCGGCAGTGACGCTGTCCCCATGGTGCTGTGGGTGCGGTGCGGGCCCGATGGTACGTGCCGGGGTCGATCCGTCAGCCTGGGGACAAGTGCGGGGACGGTCCCCAAGGGCGAGCGGGGTGGTCCACATCCTTTCCCCCGGAAAACCACAACTTGACGGACGGCGCGGGGAGGGACGGGGACTCAGGCCGAGCCGGCACGGATCTTCTGGATGAGCTCGGTGACATGCTCGTAGATCTGACGTCGTTCCTGCATCTGGCGGGCGATCTTGTCCACGGCATGGATCACGGTCGTGTGGTCACGCTTGCCGAAGACACGCCCGATGGCCGGATAGCTGTAGTCGGTGAGTTCCCTCGTCAGGTACATGGCGACCTGTCGCGCCGTGACGAGCGGCCGCGTCCGGCTCGGGCCGCAGATGGCATCTACCGAGAATCCGTAGCTCGCCGAGGTGGCGTCGAGGATCATCTGCGGCGTGATGCGGCGGGGCTCGCCGGCCAGCACCAGGTCGGAGAGGACCTGCTCGGCCTGGGCCAGGGAGATGGGCTCCTTGTTGAGGTTGGCGAAGGCGCAGATGCGGGTCAGGGCTCCCTCGAGCTCCCGGATGTTGTCCTTGACGTGGGACGCAATGAACTCGAGGACGTCGTCAGGCACCTCCTGGTGCTCGCTGAGCGACTTGGAGCGGAGGATGGCCAGGCGGGTCTCGAGGTCGGGGGGGTCGATCTCGGTGATGAGGCCGGAGAGGAAGCGGCTGCGGAGGCGGTCCTCGAGGGTCTCGATGGACTTGGGCGGGCGGTCCGAGGTCAGGACGATCTGCTTGGAGGCTCCCTTGAGGTCGTTGTAGGTGTGGAAGAACTCCTCCTGGAGTCCCTCTTTGCGTTCCATGAACTGCACGTCGTCGATGAGGAGGACGTCGCAGTCGCGATAGCGCCGCTTGAAGGAGAGCGTCGTGGAGGTCCGCAGGGAGTCGACGAAGTCGTTCATGAAGGTCTCGGTGGTGACGTAGAGGATCTTGCGGCGGGGGTAGTTCTCGGCGACGTAATTGCCGATGGCGTGGAGGAGATGGGTCTTGCCCAAGCCCGAGTCCCCGTAGATGAAGAGGGGGTTGTAGGAGCGGCCGGGCGTCTCCGCCACGGCCTGGGCGGCGGCGTGGGCCAGGCGGTTCGACGAGGCGGCGACGAACGTGTCGAAGGTGAACTTCGTGTCGAGCCGGACCGCGGGCGACTCGCGCCCGGTCCGGGCCGGCTCCGCTTGGGGCCGGGGCGCGGGTTCGGGAGGCAGGCCGAAGACCTGCTCGGTGGTCGGCTCAGCTGCGCCCGGTCCGGGTTCCTGGACCTCGAGACGACCCCGGACCGGGGATCCCACCTCGTTGGCCAGGGTGTCCTCGATCATCGGGAGGTAACGCGACTCCACCCGCTCGCGGATGAGCCCATTGGGAACCGACAACACGAACTCGCCGTCGGCGAAGGCCACCGGCTCGATGCCCGAGAGCCAGAGCTGCCAGGTGCTCTCGGACACCTGGTCGCGCAAGGACCCGGTGCACCTTGTCCAAAGTTCTCCTGGCTGGGTCACCGCTACGTCCGAACGCCCCTTCTCCCCCCTCGGCGTCCAGCCAACATGTTCGGAACGATCCTCGGTGTGGGTAGTTGGTCGAACGTACACCGTGCCAGGCGATGCGACTAGAGCCCACCGGCAAATCGCGCCTAACATGGCAGGACTCGCCGCCGGCGGCCGGAATCGACTCGAGGGCCGAGGCATTGAACCTGCGACGAACCGGCTCCGGATGCCGCACGGTCGTCGCGAAAGGCTGAATTGACGTGAAGCGCACTTACCAACCCAACACCCGGAAAAGGGCTCGTACCCACGGGTTCCGCAAGCGTATGTCCACTCGTGCGGGGCGGGCCATCTTGAAGTCGCGGCGGCTCAAGGGGCGCCACCGTCTCACCGTCTGAAGGCTCGAGTGCCTGCACGGACGGTCGGACGCATCACCCGCCGCGCGGCGTTCGCCGAGCTGCAGCGCTCACGGGCGCGAGGGGCCAGCGGCCCGGTGCGGGCGACGTTCGTCCCGGCCGAGAGTGGGGAACCCGGCGTGTTTCCCCAGGTCGCATACGTAGTCGGGCGCCGTTGTGGTGGCGCGGTTGTCAGGAATTCGCTCCGCCGGCGAGCCCGCGAGGTCGTCCGGGCGGAAGCGCCGACCCTGCCCCGGGGGGCCTTCCTGGTGCGGCTCGAACCAGGTGCGGCCGCACTGGCCGCGCCGGCGTTCCGCCGGGACGTGGCGACGGCGTTGCTGAAGGCCGGTCGAGGGCGGGTGCCCGCATGAGCGAGCTCGAAGCGAAGCCGAGTCGCTGCCGTCCGCGCCGCGATGGGCCTGGTCACGGCCTACCAAGGTGCGGCCTCCGGCCGGATTTCGCCCTGCCGTTTCTACCCGAGCTGCTCCACCTACGCCATCGAGGCGCTCCGCGTCCACGGCTTCTGGCGGGGCCTGGCCCTGAGCGCCCGCCGACTGCTGCGCTGCCGGCCCTTCGGGCCGCACGGCGTGGACCTCGTCCCGGCCCGGGTCCACGCCCATGAAGGGAGCCGTCCGTGCTGAACCATCCCCTCCTGGCCGAGAATTCCCTGTTCAAGCTGGTGGGGGAGATCTTCCATCCCCTCTTCGAGCTCTTCGGGTACATCCTGGCCGGCCTCTACTCCGTCTGGCCCAACTACGGGTTCGCCATCACGGGCCTGACGATCCTCATCATGCTGGCCCTGACGCCGGTGACGGTGAAGAGCACCAAGTCGATGCTGGCGATGCAGCGCCTGCAGCCCGAGATGAAGAAGCTCCAGGCCAAGTACAAGGGCCCGGAGAACCGGGAAGCGCTCAACGCGGAGATGATGAAGCTCTACAAGGAGAACGGGACCAGCCCGTTCGGGGCCTGTCTCCCGAGCCTCCTGCAGATGCCGTTCCTCATCGTCCTTTACACGCTGATTCGAGGGTTGTCGACGACGGCGACAAAGATGGTGAACGGGCACAAGGTCGTCGTTGGTGCCCCTAGGTATATCCCAACAAACTCTCAAATGCACCACGATTTGGTGGCCAGCCAAGGGCAAATGCATTGGTGGTTTGGGATGGATTTGTCGGCCCTTCCATTCTCGAATCACACGATGAATCCCTTCACCCATGAGTTGATCACGAGCGCCAGCCAGGCCGTGTTGGTGATCCCCTACCTGGTGCTCATTGGCGCTGCCATGTTCCTGCAGTACTACCAAATGAAGCAAATGAATAGCCGCAATCCTCAGGCGGCAGCGGCGAATCCACAGATGCAAACCATGCAGAAGTTCTTCCCTATTATTTTCGGCGTCATTTACCTGAGAGTGCCCGCCGGAGCAACTATTTACATGGTGGTCTCTTCAGCGATGCGGATCGGGACACAGGAGGTGATGTTCCGAACCGGGATGGTGACGCCGGTGGCCACCGAGCGTGAGATCGGTTCGGCCAAGGAGGACAAGGCCAAGGAGGAAAAGAAGGAGAAACCGCCTCCCCCCAAGCCGGCCAGGAAGAGGTCGACGGCCACGGACGGCACCGCCGCGGCCAAGACGACGCTGCCGCCGGCGAAGAACGACTCGAAGAGCAATGGGCGGGCTCCCACGAACGGGAGGAAGCCGGCCGCAGCGAAGCGGACGACGAACGGCAAGGCGCAGAGCGACAGCGCCAAAGATGCCCCGGCGCCGAAGTCCCACCCCCGGTCGCGCTCGAAACGGACCAGAAAGGCTCGATAGCCCGTGGAGTGGGTTGAGGTGGCGGGCAAGACCATCGAGGAAGCGACTGAGCAGGCCCTGGACCAGCTCGGGGTGGCTGTGGGCGACGCCGAGGTGATCGTGGTGTCGGAGCCCAAGACAGGTCTCTTCGGACGGGTCAGGGTCGAGGCCCGGGTGCGGGCACGGGTCCAACCGGTCGGTGCCCGTCCGCGCCGGGAGCGGACGCGGCGGAGCGGAAGCCGATCCGATCAGGGTGGGCAGATGGGCCAACGGAGCCGACAGGGCGGCCAGCGGACGGCCTCGGGGGCAACATCGGAGAGCAGCGGGGGCCGCAGCAGCGGGGACGGAGCCGACGGCCCGGGCCCGGCGGATGCCGGCACCGGCACCGGCACCGGCAGCCGGGACCAGCCGCTCGGCCCGACGACGCCGCAATCGCAGCAAGTCTCGTACTACCGGAGCCGCAGCGATGGAAGGATCGAGCAACGGCTCGGTGCGGCCGGCAGGCGAGAAAGCTCCAAAGCGGAACACCGAAACGAAGGAGAAGGTGGACATGGCCGAAGGAATGACGCTCGAAGAGCAGGGCGAGGCCGGGCGGGCCTTCGTGGCCGGACTCCTGGGCGAGTTCGGCATGCAAGGGGTGGTGGAGACCCGTCTGCTCGACGAAGAAACGGTCGAGATCGCGGCCCTCGGTGAGGACCTCGGGATCCTGGTGGGACCCCGGGGCTCCACCCTGACGGCCCTGCAGGACCTCACTCGGGCCGTGGTGCAGCGCCAATGCCCGTCTCGTACAGATCGCATCCTGGTCGACGTGGCCGGGTACCGGGAACGGCGCTCGGCGGCGCTCACGCGGTTCAGCGTCCAGATTGCCGAGGAGGTCCTGGCGTCGGGCCAGGAGAAGGCCCTCGAGCCGATGAGTCCGGCCGACCGCAAGACCGTGCACGACGCCATCAACGGGCTGTCCGGGGTCGTGACCCGTTCCGAGGGCGAGGACCCGAACCGCCACATCGTCATCGCGCCGGCGGGCTGACCCGGCGCCGGTGCCCGGCGCCGACGAGGGGGACCACTCCCCCACTGTGCTCCAGCAACTCCTCAGCGAGGCCCGTGCCGCAGGCTTCCTGGGCCCGGGGCCGATCGAGCCCCAACTCGAGCACGCCGAAGGCTTCTGCACCATCGCGCGCCGCCTGGCACCCGCTGGGCGCATCAGCCTCGTCGATCTCGGTTCGGGAGCAGGGCTGCCCGGGCTGGTGGTGGCCGGCGGCTGGCCCGACGCCTCGGTGGCGCTGCTCGAAGCCAACGGTCGCCGGGCCGCTTTCCTACGTCGTGCGGTCGACCGTCTCGGACTTGCCCCCCGGGTGTCGGTGCTCGAGGAACGGGCCGAGGTCTGCGGGCGCCAGGAGGGCCTGAGAGCCGGGTTCGACGGGGCGCTGGCCCGATCCTTCGGGCGCCCCGCCGTGGTGGCCGAGTGCGCCGCCCCACTGCTGCGAGTCGGGGGTTGGCTCGTCGTCTCCGAACCTCCCCCGCCGGGCGCCGAGACCGATCTGGGATCCCGCTGGCCGGCGAACGAGCTCCTCCAGCTCGGCCTCGAGCCCGCCGAGTTGATCCACGAGAACTTCGAGTACCGGACCCTCCGTCAGGTGGGCCCGTGCCCGGACCGCTTTCCCCGGCGAAACGGCGTCCCGGCCAAGCGGCCCCTCTTCTGAGCGCTTCTCGACCTTCTCCCCGACCTTTTCGCCGAAAGCGGCCCGTCGGCGGGGCGGCGCCGGAGAACGGCCTGACCCGGCCGGCGGAACGTTCGCGGGGGCGGTGTTCCACGTGGAACCAGGGGTTGCGACGGCGGGCCCCTCGACCCAAGGTTTCACGTGGAACAATCGCAACTCTTGACCTCGGGACACCGGCAGGCCAGGATAGGCCGGTGCGGCGGCGATCCGGAGTCCCTACCTGATGCGTATCAGGCGCAGGGAGAAGGACCCCTCGGAGAAAGCTGAGACTGGGCAGCCGGCGGACCTCTCGCCCGACCAGGGGGGATCGCGCCCTCCGGATCCGGTGACGACCCTGATCACGGAGCCGGCCCCGGCCAGCCCAGACACGGTCGACCCGGCAGAGCCGGCAGCTCCCCCCCTCCCGCCGGGAATGCTTCGGCCGCCGAGAGCGCCCAGCCCGCTCCGGGCGCCGAGACGCCTCCGGCGGCCCCAGACGGGTCCGTGGGTCAGGCCGACGCCGGCGTGGCTGCCCCACCCGCTCAGAACGGTCCGTCGGCCCCAGCCGCCCCCGTCGCAGCGTCGGTTCACCAGGACGCCCCCACCACGACGCCGGCGGCCCCGGCGGCCCCGGCGGCGGAGGCCCGAGCCGGAGAACCGGTGGCGAGCGCCGCGGCAGCCTCGGGGGTGATCACCGAACCAGAACCCTCCGAGGCCCCCGGCCCCGCCCCTGCCTCGCCGGCCAAGGCCACCTTGCGCGCCCCGTCCATCGGGGGCGACGCCACCGAGCTGTTGAACGGATCGAAGCCGACCCCTCTGGAGCTCCCCAGGGTCATCGCCATCGCCAACCAGAAGGGCGGCGTGGGGAAGACCACCACCACGGTCAACCTCGGAGCGGCGCTGGCCGAGTTGGACTACCGGGTGCTCGTCGTCGACCTGGACCCGCAGGGCAACGCCACGACCGGTCTCGGCGTGGAGGCCCGGAACTTCGAGCTCTCCATGTACGACGTCATCATGCGGGACCAGCCGCTGGAAGACTGCATCGAGCCGACCAGCGTCAAGAACCTCTTCGTGGCCCCGGCCACGATCGACCTGGCCGGCGTCGAGATCGAGCTCGTCCCGGCCTTCAGCCGGGAGCTCAAGCTGAAGCGGGCCATCGACACCGTCGTGGACGACTTCGACTTCGTCCTGATCGACTGCCCGCCCTCGCTGGGTCTCATCACCGTCAACGGCCTCGCGGCCGCCGACGAGGTGCTCGTGCCGATCCAGTGCGAGTACTACGCCCTCGAGGGTCTGAGCCAGTTGCTACGCAACGTGAATCTGGTCTCGACCAACCTGAACGAGAACCTCGAGGTGACCACGATCGTGCTGACCATGTACGACGCCCGGACCCGTCTCTCCGTCGACGTGGCCAACGAGGTCCGCCAGCACTTCTCGGAGCGGGTCTGCCGATCCGTGATCCCCCGTACGGTCCGCCTCTCCGAAGCGCCCTCTTTCGGTCAGCCGATCACGGTGTTCGATCCTGCCTCGCGGGGGGCCGTGGCCTACCGCGAGCTGGCCAAGGAGGTGAGCAATGGCGCGCCGCAGCGGTCTCGGTAAGGGCCTCAGCGCCTTGATCCCGAGCGAGTCGACGGGGGAGTCCGACTCCCCGCTCCGGGTCGTGCCCATCTCGCACATCCGGCCCAACGCCTTCCAGCCCCGGAGTCACTTCGACGAGGAGTCCATGGGGGCGCTGGCCGCCTCCATCCGCGAGGTGGGCCTCCTCCAGCCGGTGTTGGTGCGTCAGCTCGAGGACGAGGAAGACAGCTACGAGCTCATTGCGGGGGAGCGGCGCTGGCGTGCGGCGCGCCGCGCCGGACTGCAGACGATTCACGTCCTGGTCCAGGTGGCCGACGATGTGGCCAGCCTGGAGCAGGCGCTGGTCGAGAACCTCCACCGGGTGGACCTCAACGCCCTGGAGGAAGCCGCCGCCTACCAGCAGCTCATCGACGAGTTCGGCTTGACCCATGAGCAGGTGGCGGCCCGGATGGGCAAGGGCCGAGCGACGGTCACCAACACCCTGCGGCTCTTGCAGCTGCCGGCGGGAGCCCAACGGGCCCTGGCCGAGCGCACCATCTCGGCGGGCCACGCCCGCGCCCTGCTCGGGACGCCCGACCGCGCCTGGCAGGAGAAGCTGGTCGAGCGGGTGGTCGAAGAGGGCTTGACGGTTCGTGCCGTGGAGGACCTGGTGCGGCAAGGAGGCTCCGAGCTCAGGGTCGTCCCCGATCAGCCGGGCACTCCTGCCGAAGCCCCGCCGACCAAGGGTGGCACCTCAGGTACCACCGAACCGGGCGGGCGCCGGGCCGCCGTGCGCAAGCTGCCGGAGCCCGGCGTGCTCGAGCTCGAGGACCTCCTGTCGACCTACCTGAACACGCGGGTCAAGGTCGACATCCAGAACCGGCGGGGCCGCCTGGTGGTGGAATTCGCCACGCTCGAGGACCTCGAGCGGATCTACCGCGCCATGGTCGGTGACGGCGGCGTCGCATAGTTCACACAACCGTCAAGGGGCGGTACAGCTTCATCCACAACCTGTGCATGACCTTGTGGATTGTCACCCCGTTCATCTGCCGGAAGCATTGATCGCGTAACCATCACGGGCCACCGGGATGCCAAATCGGCACCGGGGGGCATCGCGGCCAAGGAATTGATTACCGGTAATCAATCCCACGAGGCGTCGGCCCAGCGGCCGAGCGCGGCGGCCAGGGCGGCGGCCAGGGCGGGCGTGCCCTCGACCACGGCGCGGGCCGGACCCACCTCGATGAGCACGGCGGGCATCCGCGTCTCGCGTAGGAGGGGCACCGACATCCCGTGGGCGCCGGCGTCGGTGACGCCCAGGGCCTCGGGCACCGCGGCCTGGACCAGCTCGGCCAGTCGCCGCCCGCCCAGGGACTCGTCGTGGCGCCCGGACCAGAAGGCGGTCCGGCAGCCTGAGGACGAGGGATCGAGCCGAAGCCCGACGAAGACGTCGACCTCGAGCTCGTTGGCCTCCTTGGCCTGGACGGCGTCGTCGGGGTGATGCAGCTCGGTCACCCGGATGCCCCCCCAGGTGAGCCGGCGGCGGAGCGCGCCGGTGACGCTGCCCAGGCCCCCGCCCTCGCCCACAGCCACGTGGCGACCCCGCAAGGTGGGCGGGGCGTCGCGCAGGGCGGCCCGCGCCCGTACCGCCGAGACCAGCTCGGGCTCGTGGTGGCGGCTCTCCAGGCGAACGAGCTCCTCGAGGGTGGCGCCGCCCACGATGCCGTCGACGGGGAGGCCGGCGTTGCGCTGGAACTCCCCGAGGGCCCGCGCGGTGGCGTCACCGAAGATCCCGTCCACCCGGCCCGTGTCGAAACCAAGCGTGCAGAGGCGCTGCTGCAGCTCGGCGACGTCGTCACCCCGCAGCATCGGTGTCCGCCGGTACAAGAAGCGATCGCCCATTCGGAATCCGGCCTCCACCAGGGTGTTCCAGGTCTGGAGGCCGCAGACTCCGTCGACGCGCAGGCCGCGCAGGCGTTGGAAGGCCTCGAGAGCGGCCCGGGTGGCCGGGCCGAAGATGCCGTCGGCGTCGACGGGCGCGCCCGGGAGGATGGCGGTCAGGCGGTGCTGGACGTCGGACACCGCGTCACCACGGTCGCCGACGGCAAGGGGCAGGCCTACAGGTAGGCCGAGATCTCCTCGAGCAGCTGGCCCTTGGGCTTCGCCCCGATCAGGCGCACCTGGGGCTCCCCGTCCTTGAACAGGATCAGGGTCGGGATGCTCATCACGTCGAAGCGACGGGTCACGTCCAGGTTGTCGTCGATGTTGAGCTTGACGATCTCGATCTTGCCGGCCTGCTCCGCCGCGATCTCCTCCAACACCGGGGAGATCATCTTGCACGGGCCACACCACTCTGCCCAGAAGTCCACCAGGACTGGGACATCTGAAGCTTTGACATGCTCGTCAAAGGTAGCGTCGGTCAGGGTCTCGATCTTCTCACTCATCGCATCTCCTTGTCAGCGGGTGCAACGCCGACCCGCCCGGTTCTGTTCCCGGCTATTCGCCGCGGGCCTCCAACCAGCGCTCGGCGTCCATCGCGGCCATGCACCCCGACCCGGCCGAGGTGATGGCCTGGCGGTAGTAGTGGTCCTGCACGTCGCCGCAGGCGAAGATGCCGTCGACGCTGGTGCGGGTCGAGTTGTCGAACGTCTTGACGTAGCCCATGTCGTCGAACTCGAGCTGGCCCTTGACCAGCGCGGTGTTGGGCTCGTGGCCGATGGCGACGAAGAGCCCCGTGGCATCGAGCTCGGTGTCCTCCCCGGTCACCGTGTTCCGGAGGACCACGCCGCTGACTTTGGTGTCCCCCAGGATGTCGGTGACGACGGAGTTCCACGAGAACTCGATCTTGGGGTTGGCGAAGGCCCGTTCCTGCATGATCTTCGAGGCCCGCAGCTCGTCGCGCCGGTGGATGACCGTGACCCTGGACCCGAAGCGGGCCAGAAAGAGGGCTTCTTCCATGGCGGAGTCCCCGCCGCCGGCCACGGCGATGTGGTGGTCGCGGAAGAAGAAACCGTCACAGGTGGCGCAGGTGGACACGCCGTAGCCGAGCAGGCGCTTCTCGTTGGGCACGTCGAGCATGAGCGAGCGGGCGCCGGTGGCCACGATCAGCGTGTTGGCCAGCGCCGTCGGCTCGTCCGCGTCGGGGTCGCCCACCCAGACCTCGAAGGGCCAGGGGGTGGCGTCGATGCGACTGACCTTGGCCGTGCGAATTTCGGCATCGAAGCGCAGGGCCTGCGCCCGCATCATTCCCATGAGCTCGGGACCCATGATGCCGTCGACGAAGCCGGGGTAGTTCTCGACGTCGGTGGTCAGCATCAGCTGGCCCCCGGGCTGGTCGGTCGTCGAGGAGGGCTCACCCTCGATCACGAGCGGCTCGAGCTGGGCCCGCGCCGTGTAGAGGGCGGCGGTCAGCCCGGCCGGCCCGCTCCCGATGATGACGACCTTGCGGCGCTCAGGCATCGGGCGGCACGCCGCGGCGCGAGTAGAGGACGGCGCCGACCGCACTGAAGATGAGCCCGAGCACGATGTACGAGGCCCAGATCCGGTGCCCGGCGATGGTGGTCAGGCGGATGAAGCCCACGCAGAAGAGCACCACGACCGTGATGCCGATGACGGCGATGATCACCCCGAAGACGATGCCCCGGGCGGCGACGATGGCGGGCCGGATGGCCTTGTCGTTGACGGTGGCCACCACCGTGTCGACCGCGTCGAGGGCCCGATCCGACAAGGCGTCGGCGACATCGTTCTCAGCCACGGCGTGGAGACTACCCGGCAGTCCCGGGTGTCCTGGCAGGCACGACGTAACAGACGCCCACCGTGTTCGGCCCGGCATGGGTGCCGACCACCGGGCCGAGGTCGACGGGCACCAGCGGGTGCTCGGTGGCGATGCCGGCCAGGGAGGCCATGACGTCGGCGAAGTCGTCGCAGGCGCCGTCGGCCACGGCGATGCGCTCGAGGGGCGCTTCGGCCGCCACCTTGGCCGTCATGTACGCCAGTGCCCGGGCCCGGGTCCGCTGCTTGGACTCCTCGGCCACCTCGCCGTCCTTGAGCTGGATGACCGGCTTGATGTTGAGGAGCGAGCCGACGAGGGCCCGGGCGCCGCCGATGCGCCCGCCACGCTGCAGGTGCTCGAGCCCACCGAGCACCCCGTAGATGCGGGTGCGCGGGATGCGGTCCTCGGTGGCCGCCACCAGGTCCTCCATGGAGGCGCCTGCCGCCGCGTCCTCGGCGGCGGCGATGACGAGGAGGCCCTGGCCCATGGTCAGCGAGAAGGTGTCGATGACGCGGACCGGGATCGACGTGAACGCGTTGGCGGCCGTGACCGCCGAGCCGTAGGTGCCCGACACCTTGGAGGAGATGGTCAGGCAGAGGACGGCGTCGGCCCCCTCGTCTGCCGCCTCCTGGAAGGCGGCCTGGAAGGCGCCGGGGGAGGGCGCGGCGGTCTGAGGCAGGTCGCCCTTGCCGCGGCAGCGTTCCCAGAACTCGGTCGGGGTGAGCTGGCGGCGGTCCTCGAGCTCCTCGGTGCCGAAGCGGATGGTCAACGGCACCACGGTGACGTGGTGCTCCTTGACGAGCTGGTCGGTCAGGTCGCAGGCACTGTCGGTGACGATGTGGACGCCGGGCATGCAGCGAGTCTGCCACGCTCTGCCACGGGGGGCCTCGGGGGGCTGGTGTCTCCCGGGAGCCGCGCCTGGCCCGGGGCGAGGGGCGGCGTCGCGGCGGAGAGTGGGGGCCCGCTCCCGCGAACTATGCACGAGTTTGCGCGGAGTCCAACCGAATCCCCTCCGGTCCGGCGGATCGGGTGGCGGGAGGGGCGTCGTACCCGGACCCCGGACCCCGGACCCCCGGGTCCCGGAGGCCGAAGCGCCGACGTTCAGGTGCCCCGGGTGGCCTCGAGCGGTCCGACAGGCCCGACAGGGCGGCTGCGGCCGAGCGGCCCCGCCGGTGGGGGACGCCGATGGGTGTCGTGGCGCCGGCCCAGCCAGACGACGACCGCCCAGAACGTCAGGCCTCCGGCGAGCACGGACCCGACCACCCGGGCCAACAACGCCGGGATGGTGGTGGACGCCGAGAGGTTGGACACGACCAGCACCACCACGGCCATGGGCACGGAGGCGATGAGCACACGGACCAGTGGCGCCCAGGTCTCGCGCTCGGCCAGGCGCCCGAACCACTGGCGGAAGACGGCCAGGGCGAGCACCGCCGCCACCGTGTAGGCGATCGACAGCGAAAGGGCGAGGCCGCGCACGCCGAGCGGGCGGACCAGCAGCACGGCCAAGACGATGTTGAGCCCGTTCTCCACCAGGTAGAGGTAGAAGGCGACCCTGGTGCGCTGCATCGACTGCAGCACCCGCACCAGGTAGAGGTAGGTGCAGAACCCGGGCAGGCCGAGGGCGAACATGGCCAGCGCGGCGCCGGTGGTGGCCGTCTCGGCCGGCGTGCTGTGGCCATTGCCGAGCAACAGCGCCACGGCGGGCTTGGCCAGGAGCAGCATGCCGACGGCGGACGGGATGATGAGGGCGAGGACGGCCCGCAGGCCGCCGCTCATGCGGTTGAGGAAAGCGGTCTGCTGCCCGGTCGACCAGCGCTCGGCCAGGTCGGGGGTGACGACCGACATCACCGTCACCGCGATGATGCCGTAGGGGAGCTGGAAGAAGGCGTAGGCGTAGGTGTACGACGACACCGGGTCGGGCCCGGCCACGCTGCCGGCCAGGATGGTGACCACGAAGAGCGCGATCTGGTTGGCCAGCACGAAGCCGAACGTCCAGCCGCCGAGGCGGGTCACGGCGCGCAGCGCCTCGTCGCGTGGATTCCAGTTCCAGCGCAGCAGCCCGAGGTCGGCGCGGCGCAGGCTCGGGATCAGCGCCACGCCCTGGAGCACCACCCCGAGCGAGGTGCCGAGCCCGAGGAGGATGAGCTCCGACCGGTGGTCCTGCACCCCGGCCAGCGACGCGCCGTGGCCGCCGGCCCACAGCCCGAACCAGACCAGGACGCCGATGCAGACGAGGTTGTTGACGATCGGGGCCCAGGCCACGGCGATGAAGCGACGTCGCGTGTTGAGGAGCGCAGCGGCCAGCGCGAAGAGGCCGTAGGCGGCGATCTGGATCACGAACCAGCGCAGGAACCCCGTGGCCACGGCGCGCTCCACGACGACGCGGTGGACCTGGGCGGGGCCGGCGTGCGTATCGAGCACGGTGAGGGCGTCGATGAGGAAGGGCGCGGCGAGCAACGCCGCCACCGTCGTCACGAGGAGGACCACGACCGAGACGGTGAGCACGGCGGAGATGGAGTCGAAGGCCTCGCTCTCGGACTTGTTGGCCAGCCGGTCGACGAAGACGGGGATGAACGTGGCCGAGAGGACGCCGCCCAGCACCACGTCGTAGAGCATGTTGGGCGTGGTGTTGGCCAGGTTGTAGGAGTCGGCCAGCAGCGTCTGGCCGAGCGCCCAGGCCAGAGCGACGAAACGGAGCAGCCCGGTGACGCGCGAGACGCCGGTGCCGACCGCCACGTAGGCGGCCGACGTCCGCAGCGGCAGGGTGCGGGCCCGGCGGGGGGTGGTCACGGTCAGTGGGCCCTGGGGCGGAGCCGTCGGGAGCGCCGCCAAGTGCGCACCCACCAGACCAGGAGCACGGCGCCGGCGAAGACGGTGAGGGCGACACCAACGAAGGAGATGGCGGTCGAGTGCACTGTCAGCACGGTGCGGGCGATGAGCACGTGGCCGTCCGGCGTGTGCAGGGTCACGTCGATAGGGAGTCGGTCCCCCGTGGTGCGGGCCTGCGCCGTCACCCGGACCGAGGTGGTCGGGCGGTCGAGGGTCAACTGGCGCGTGTTGCCGTCGGGGAAGGTGAACTTGTCACTGGCGAGGGTGACGACGACCGTGACCGGGTAGGGGGCCGAGGAGAGGACCGTGACCGGGATGGCGGCCCGCTGCGCGGTGAAGGTCACCGTTTGCTCAGTGGCGAGGGTGATCTGTCCGGTCGCCCCCTCGAAGGACTTGGCGTAGGCGCTCAGTGCGGCGGTCCGTCCCGCGACGCTGAGCCCGCTGGCCTCGGTGGTGAGGAGGGCGTCGCCGAGCGAGGTCAGCGTGGTGGGGTGCCCGTCCACGGCGTTGCTGAACGACCCCAGCTGTTGGCGATAGAGCGCGATGCGCTCGGCCGCGCCCCGCGTGATGCCTCGGCCGGCGGGTCCGGACTGGAGTTGGCGCACCGCAGGCTCGTGGTTGCCGCCGGCAGGCACATCGACGAGGAGCTGGGAGACGGTCTCGGGCTTCAGGGCCGGGTTGCCCGAGACCCCGGCGAGCAGCGCGTCCATGAACGCGGCCGAGGGTCGCCACCCCGGAGGCGGGTCGACCACGACCCCGCGAGGCGCGCCGAGGAACGCGTTCTCGAAGTGGACGAACGAGAGCCCGGCGAGCAGTTGCTCGGCCCCGAGGACGGGGTTGGACCCCTGGGCGGTGAAGCGCGTGCTCAAGGTGGAGTCCGACGCCATGGCCGGGACGGTGGCGCCATGGCCGAGGTCCAGCGTGAAGGGCTGGGCGAAGGTGAGGTTGCTCACGCCTCCCGCGGCCAGGTCGTCGTCGCTGATCACGACTTGGGAGGCGCCGGCGAACTGCAGGCCCGAGGCGAGGTTGCCGGCGTCACCCTGCGTGAACGCCGAGGCGGTGTCCACCCAGGGGCCACCGGCGGGCCGAAGGCCGACGCTGCGCAGCACCTCATCGCCCCGGAGCATCTGGGCGCCGATCTCGCCGGAGATCCCGGCCCCGGAGAGCGCGGCGAGATTGACGGGCACGAAGGGCTGGTCGATCATCTCGTCCCCGCTGAGCGCGGCCAGCTGGGCCAGCGCGCGCTGGCCCTCGCGGCGAGCGCGTCGTGGCGATCGCGCTCACCGCCAGCGGGCTCACGGCGAGCGTGGTCGGCACGTCGTGGTGCTCCGTCAGCGCGTCGGCCACCGTGGTCACGCCGGCCGCGGTGACGGGGAGCACGACGCCGACGCGCAAGGGACCCCCTGTCGCCGACACGGCGGTCGGCTCCTGGTAGGTGAGGAAGGTGGTGAAGCGGGCCACCGGGTTGGAGGAGCCGGACCGCACCAGCGCCACGGAAACGGCGTAGACACCCTGGCACAGGTCGGTGGACAAGGTGCAGCCCAGCGTCAGGGTGGAGCTGGACGGTCCGGCCGCGCAGACGCCGGGCCCTGTGGTCGGTGCGCTGGAGTTCGAGTTGGGCAGGACGGTCACGCAGGCCGCCGCCGTGAGTCCGCCCGCTCCGGCGGTGACGGGCAGTCCGGTCAGGTGCTTCAATGTGACCGACCTCGGGGTGCCCGACGTGGCCTGCTGCATGTCGGAACCGTCGGTGATGCGCCCGTAGAAGGTCAGGCTGACGCTGAGGGCGCCGGCCGACCCCTCGGCGGGTGAGACGCCCAGCGCGAGGTTGAACCAGGGCTGGGCGGCGGTCACCCAGGGGGTCTGGGACGTCAGGACCAGGGGTGGCCCGGCCGCGCGCGCCTGCTCCGATCCTCCCGCGGCGACGCCTAGCGTGCTGACCAGGGCTGCGACGGCCACCGCGAGCGTGCAGAGGACGGTCCTCGCCCGGCGCGTCGACACAGGGAAAGGCTAGAGGCCGCACTAGCGTGGGCGGGTGCAGTCCACGTCGGTGCCCGAGCGGTTCCGCCCCTACGTCGACGCCACCGAGGAGGTGGCCCGCCGCTTCGCCGCGGCCGGGCACACGCTCTATTTGGTGGGGGGCTCCGTGCGGGATGCACTGTTCCCGGGTTCCGCCGGGGCCGCGGCGGGGCCCGATCTCGACCTCACCACCGACGCCCTGCCGGCCGAGACCGAGCGGCTGGTGCAGGGCTGGGCCGACGACATCTGGACGCAGGGTGAGCGCTTCGGCACCATCGGCTGCCGCAAGGGCACCCACGTCTACGAGATCACGACGCACCGGGCGGAGGTCTACGTGCCCGAGTCGCGCAAGCCCGAGGTGACCTTCGGCGACGACCTGGCGGTGGACCTGTCGCGGCGAGACTTCACCATCAACGCCCTGGCGCTGCGCCTGCCCGACATGGAACTGATCGACCCCTTCGACGGGCTCGGGGACCTGGCGGCCGGGCGGTTGCGGACGCCCCTCGACCCCGAGATCTCCTTCGGCGACGACCCCCTGCGCATGCTGCGGGCCGCCCGCTTCGCGGCCCGCTTCTCGCTCGAGCCCGACCCGGCGCTGACGGCCGCCGTGGAACGTATGCACGGCCGGCTCTCCATCGTGTCGGCCGAGCGCATCCGCGACGAGTTGGACAAGATCGTCGTGGTCGACGTGCCGTCGGTGGCCCTGTGGTTCGTGGTGCGCACCGGCCTCGCCGGCGAGTTCCTGCCGGAGCTGCCGGGCCTGGCACTCGAGCAGGATCCGATCCACCGGCACAAGGACGTGCTGGCCCACACGCTCGCCGTCGTGGACAAGACGTCGCCGAACCGGCTGTTGCGCCTGGCCGCGTTGTTCCACGACGTCGGCAAGCCGCGCACGCGCGCCATCACCGACGGCGGCGTGAGCTTCCACCACCACGAGGTCGTGGGTGCCCGCATGACGCGGACGCGCATGGAGGCACTGCGTTACCCGAGCGCCGACATCGACACCGTGGTGCGCCTGGTCGAGCTGCACCTGCGCTTCCACACCTACCGGTTGGGCTGGACCGACAAGGCGGTCCGCCGCTACGTGCGCGACGCCGGCCCGCATCTCGAATTGCTGAACGAGCTGACCCGCTGCGACTGCACGACGCGCAACGCGGCCAAGGCCAAGGCGCTGGCGCGGCGTATGGACGAGCTCGAGGCCCGCATCGCCGAGCTGGGCGAGCAGGAGGAGCTCAAGGCCCTGCGTCCCGACCTCGACGGGAACCAGGTCATGGCGCTGCTGGGCATCGGGCCGGGCCGCGCCGTCGGCCAGGCCCTGGACTTCCTGATGGAGCTCCGGCTCGACGAGGGGCCGTTGGGCGAGGAGGAGGCGACGGCCCGGCTGCGGGCCTGGTGGGCCGAGCGCGAGTAGGCGGCCGGCGGTAGCGGAAGCAGTAGCGTCGCGGGGCATGACGAGGATCGCGGCACCGGAGAGCGGCATGGGCGAGCACATCGACTGGGCGTTGCTGCGCCCGGACATGGCGGCGGGCATGGGCAAGCTGTCGGCAGCGGTCTACGCCAACTCGCAGCTGTCGGTGCGCGAGCGCGAGGCGGCTCGCTGGACCATTGCGCTGATCAACGACTGCGCCGTGTGCCGCGACACGCGGGCCCGTGACGGGGAGTCGGCCGGCGCCGGCGAGCCGTTCTACGTCGAGGTGACCGATTGGCGCGCCGCCACCGGGCTGAGTGGGCGCGAGCGGCTGGCGGCGGAGTTCGCCGAGCGTTTCGCCCTCGACCACCTGGCCATGGACGACGAGCTGTGGGGCCGCCTGCACGACGCCTTCTCCGAGGCCGAGCTGGCCGACCTCACCATCTGCTGCGGCTGTTTCCTCGGCATGGGACGGACCCTGGCCGTGGTCGGGGTGCGGGCCCCCGACGAGCGCATCCTCGTCTGAGCATTCCGAGCCGATCGCTCGGGGTGGCGGCGGGTGCGGGCGGACCCGCCGAGAAGGTCCTGGCGGAACCGGGCGGTCGGCCGCCCCGAGGGGCTTCTCCAAACTCTAAACAGCACCGCTTAGAGTTTTTGCAGGTCAGTCCGCCGGCCAGGTCCCTTGGGGCACCCCGGCAGCGAAGTCCTCGATGAGCTGGTGCGCCACGTCGTCGTGGTATTGCACCGGCGGTGACTTCATGAAGTAGGCCGACGGGCCGAGGAGCGGGCCGCCGATGCCGCGGTCGAGGGCGAGCTTGGCGCAGCGCACGGCGTCGATGATGACCCCGGCCGAATTGGGGGAGTCCCACACTTCGAGCTTGAGCTCGAGGTTGAGCGGGACGTCGCCGAAGTTGCGGCCCTCCATGCGGATGTAGGCCCACTTGCGGTCCTTGAGCCACGGCACATGGTCCGACGGTCCGACGTGGACGTCGTCGGCGTCGAGGACGTTGTCCTCCAGCTGGCTGGTGACGGCCTGGGTCTTCGAGATCTTCTTGGACTCCAGCCGCTGGCGCTCGAGCATGTTCTTGAAGTCCATGTTCCCACCGAAGTTCAGCTGGTACGTGTGGTCGAGGGCGAGGCCGCGGTCCTCGAAGAGGCGGGTGAGGATGCGGTGGACGATGGTCGAGCCGACCTGGCTCTTGATGTCGTCGCCGACGATGGGCACGCCGGCGTCACGGAACTTGCGGGCCCACTCGGGGTCCGAGGCGATGAAGACGGGGATGGCGTTGACGAAGGCCACCCCTGCATCGAGGCAGGCCTGGGCATAGTGGCGCTGGGCCTGCTCGGAACCGACCGGTAGGTAGGAGACCAGCACGTGCGCCTTGGCCCGGCGCAGTGCCTCCGCCACGTCGACCGGCTCGAACGGCGACTCCTCGATCAACTCGCGGTAATAGAGCCCGAGGCCGTCGAAGGTCGGCCCGCGCTGGACCGTGACGCCGAGCTCGCTCACGTCGGCGAAGCGCACCGTGTTGTTCAGCCCGGCGTGAATCGCCTTGCCCAGGTCGGTCCCGACCTTGGTCTGGTCCACGTCGAAGGCGGCCACCGGGAGGATGTCGCGGACGTGGTACCCCCCCAGCTCCACATGCATCAGCCCGGGCACCACGTCGTCGGGGTCGGCGTCGCGGTAGTAGGTGATGCCCTGGACGAGCGAGCTGGCGCAGTTGCCGACGCCGGCGATGGCGAGGCGGATGGGGCTGGGCATGGACATGCCTCCTTCGGGGTCGGTGTCGGTGTCGGTGTCGTGTGGCTTCGTCACGTCGTCGCCTCCGTCCCGGCGGTGGCGAGAGCGGTCCGTTCGGAGGCGATGAGGGTGTCGAGCCAGCTGATGTCGCGGGCCACACCGTCGGCCGTGTGCTGCACGACGGAGCGGGCGTAGACGTCGAGGTCGGCGCGGGCTGCCTCGGCCTCGCCGAGTCGCTGGACCAGTTGGGCACGCCGGCGCTCCAGCAGGGTGAGCCGGGCCTGGGGCGCGAGATGCCGGGCGAAGGCCAGGCGTAGACCGAAGCTGCGGGCGTCGTCGGTGGCCCCGCTGCCGGCCAGCAGTTCGACGAAGAGCGCGCGGCCGGCGTCGGTGATCCGGTAGACCTTGCGGCCGCGCCGGGCCCGGGTGGGCGTGCGCCGGCGGGCGCGCAGGACGGCCAGCTCGCCGCTCAGGGAGCCGGTGGGCGGCGCCGCCGCCATGGCCCCCGTGCTCTCGGCCCCCCCGCCCTCGGTCGCCACCACGGCGCCCGACTTCTCCAGCCGGGTCAGGGCGGGGTAGATGGAGCCGAAGGAGACGTTGGCGAGAAGGCCCAGGTGCTCCCGCAATTGGCGGCGTATCTCGTAGCCGTGCAGGTCGTGCTCTTCGAGGAGGCCGAGGATGGCCATGTCCAACATGACGGATGAGTATATCGGTTCGATATAGCGATCGGAGCATTTCTGTCACGCAGCCGTCGCGAGCGTGCCTGATTCGCCCTCAATTCGCTCCCGGATTCCGGGCACGGCGGGTAGCCTGGCCGCCGTGCCCGTCACGTCGGAGCCGAGGTCGAAGTCCCGTGCGGTGAGCCCCGACCTCACGGCCCAGGTGGAGTATCGGATCGTTCGCAACGCCGTGGTCCGGGAGGTCGAGCGGGGCAAGGTCCTGCGGACCGACGTATGCGACGCCCACCCGGAATTGCTGCGGGCGGCCCGCAACGTGGGCCGGCCCACCAAGGAGGTCTGCCCCATCTGTGACGACGGGCGGCTGGTCACGGTCACGTTCGTCTTCGGGGCCAAGCTCCCGCCGGGCGGGCGCTGCCCGGGCACCGCGGCAGAGCTCAAGGCGCTCTGCCGCCGGCCCGAGCCGGTGCTCTGCTACGAGGTCGAGGTCTGCCCGTCGTGCGCCTGGCACCACCTGATGCGCAAGTATCCCGCCGGCGGGCGAACGCGCCAAGAAGGCGGAGCCGGGCCGATGAGCGACGGGCCCGTCACCGTCCCTTCGCTGCGGGTCCGCAAGCGCCGCCACGGCGCCACGCCCATCGTCATGGTGACGGCCTACGACGAGCCGGGCGCCCGCATCGTGTCGGACGCCGGCGCCGACATCATCCTCGTCGGGGACTCGGTGGCCAACACGGTCCTCGGATACCCCGACACGCTCCACGTCGACATCGACGTCATGGCGCACCACACCGCGGCGGTGGCGCGCGCCGCGCCGCACTGCCTGATCCTCGGCGACATGCCCTGGATGAGCTACCACCTCTCGGCGGACGAGGCGGTGCGCAACGCCGCCACCCTGATCCGCGCCGGGGCCCAGGCCGTCAAGCTCGAGGGCGGCCGGGCCCGCCTGCCGGCAGTGGAGGCGATCATCCGGGCCGAGATCCCGGTCATGGGGCATCTCGGTCTCACGCCACAGTCGGTCCTCGCCATGGGCGGCTTCCGGGTGCAGGGCAAGAGCGTCGACGCCGCCAGCGCCCTGCTCGATGCGGCCAAGGCCCTCAGCGCGGCCGGGTGCTTCGCCTTCGTGATCGAGGGGGTGCCCGACGTCGTCGGCGCCGCCGTCACGGAGCAGCTCGACGTGCCGACCATCGGCATCGGCGCCGGGCCCGCCTGCGACGGCCAGGTCCTGGTCTTCCACGACCTCCTGGGGCTGGGCAAGGGGACCCCGCCCAAATTCGTGCGGCGCTACGCCGACCTCGGCCGCATCGCCACCGAGGCCGTGGCCGCCTTCGCCGATGACGTGCGCAGCGGGAGCTTCCCGAGCGACGCCGAGACCTACCACGCCCCGGAGAACCTGCGCGACGCCCTGAGCTGACGCCTCGAGCCGGGGGCGGCTAGCATGGCAGCCCGCAACAGACCCTGCTCCTGACCGTCAGGAGCCCGGGCACGCCCGGTCCAGAGGGAGGTATGCCGCACATGCGGCCCTACGAAGTCATGGCCATCTTCGAGGCCAGCACCGAGCCCACGGTGATCCAGGGCGTGCTCGACCAGGCGCTCGACGTCATCCGCACGACGGGTGGCACCCCCGGCGCCATCGACCGCTGGGGGAAGCGCACCTTCGCCTACGAGGTCAACCACAAGCGCGAGGGGTACTACGTCGTGGTGGAATTCACCGCCGAACCCGAGACCGTGGCCGCCCTGGACCGCATGCTCGGCCTGGCCGACGAGGTCGTCCGCCACAAGGTCGTGCGGCTCCCGGAGCAGGCGGCCACCGCCACCGACGCGCCGCGGCCGGCTGACCGGCCGGCGAGAGGAGCTGAGAGCTGAATGGCGACAGACAACAGCGTGACGCTGGTGGGGAACGTGACCCGTGACCCCGAGCTGCGCTTCACCAACACCGGACAGGCCAACGTGACGTTCGGGCTGGCGGTCAACCGCCGCTGGCAGAACCGCCAGACCCAGGAGTGGGAGGAGGCCACCTCGTTCTTCGACGTGGTCTGCTGGCGCGAGATGGCCGAGAACGTGAGCGAGACCATCACGCGGGGCGCCCGGGTCATGGTGGCCGGCCGGCTCGAGCAGCGCAGCTGGGAGACCCAGGAGGGCGATCGCCGCTCCAAGGTCGAGGTGGTGGCGGACGAGATCGGCCCGTCGCTGCGCTGGGCCACCGCGCAGATCACCAAGAACGAGCGCCGCGGTCCAGGCGGTGGCGGCGGCGGAGGTGGCGGGGTGCGGCAAGCCGCTCCGCCGGCCCAACCACAGCCCGCGCCGGATGCCGGACCGGGCTACGGATTCGACGAGGAGCCTTTCTGATGGCACGGAACAACCAACGCGGCGGGACGACATCACGTCGCGCCCCCAAGGATCTCGGCCGCCGGGTCAAGAAGAAGCCCTGCGCGCTCTGCCGCGACAAGGTCGAGTGGGTGGATTACAAGGACGTCCCGATGCTGCGCAAGTACATGAGCGACCGCGGCAAGATCCGGTCGCGCCGGGTGACGGGCAACTGCGCCCAGCACCAGCGAGCGCTGGCCATGGCGATCAAGACGGCGCGTGAGCTCGTGCTGCTGCCCTACACCCAGCGCACCGTGACGGAGCGCCCGGGCGGGCGCGGCGGGCGAGACCGCGGCGAGCGCACGCTCGATTCGGTCCCGACCGAGGCGCCGCGGCGCCGTCCCTCCCCCGATGCGCCGGCCGAATCCGGCGCCGAGGCCGAGGCCATCGTCGAACAGGCCGTGGCCGACGCCGAAGCAGGCGCTGTGGTCGAGGTCGTCGTCGAGCCCGCCGAGGCGGAGGCGGACGCATGAAGGTCCTGCTGCGCGACGACGTCGCCGGCGTCGGGCGCCGGGGGGACATCGTCAAGGTGGCGGGCGGCTTCGCCCGCAATTTCCTCCTGCCCGAGGGCCGGGCCATCGTGGCCACCGACGGTGTCGAGGGCCAGGCCCAGCAGATGCGGCGCGGGCGAGACCTGCGGGAGGCCCAGGACCGGGGTGCGGCGGAAGCCCAGGCCACGGTGCTGGCCGGCGCCGTGATCCCGATCGCCGCCCGGGCCTCCGGGGGTGGACGGCTGTTCGGCTCCATCGGCCCGGCCGACGTGGTGGAGGCCATCAGGGCCGCCAAGGGGATCGACGTGGACCGCCGGCACATCCTGCTGCCCGAGCACATCAAGGAGACGGGGTCCTTCGAGGTCACGGTCGAGCTGTTCCGCGACGTCGCCACCATCGTGACGGTGGAGGTCTCGGCGACCTCCTGATCGGGGCGCCATCCGCCGCGCTGTCACACCCCGCTGCCCATCATGTGGGCGTGCCAATTTGCGCTCGGCGTGGTCCACAGTCAGCGACCGCTCGTGCACGGTTTATCCACACGACTCCGTCCCTTACCCACACCTATTTGGGCCTTACGGTCCCCAGCACGCGACCGGCAGAGTAGGGGAGCCGTGGTCCAAGCCTTTGACGACATCCGCCCCCGCCCGCTCCGGACGGCCCCGCACCCCGGGCCGAGCGGGGCCCGGGTGCCCCCCCACGACGTCGAGGCCGAGGAGTCGCTGCTCGGCGCCATGCTCCTCTCCAACGACGCGGCGTCGGTCGGGATAGAGAAGTGCTCGTCGGCCGACTTCTACAAGCCGGCGCACGGGCACATCTTCGGCGCCATCCGGGCGCTCATGGAGCGGGGCGAGGCCATCGATGCGGTGACGGTGACCGACGAGCTCAAGCGCTCCGGGGTGCTCGAGGCGGTGGGGGACCCGTCGATCTTCATCTCGCTGCAGGCCAACACGCCGTCGATCGCCAACGCCCGGCACTACGCCGAGATCGTCGAGGAGCACGCGCTGCTGCGCAAGCTCATCGGCGTCGCCGGGGACATCGCCGACATCGGCTACTCGGTGCCCGAGGACGTCAAGGCGGCCGTGGACGAGGCGGAGCAGATGGTGTTCAACGTCGGCGAGCGCCGCACGGTCGACACCATGCGCCCCCTGCACGAGCTGCTGGGCGCGGGGCTGGACCGCATCGAGGAGCTTGGGCAGCGCGGCTCGAGCATCACCGGCGTGGCGACCGGCTACCACGAGCTGGACAGGATCCTGCTGGGCTTCCAGCCCTCGTCGCTCAACATCGTGGGCGCCCGTCCCGGCATGGGCAAGACGAGCTTCGCCCTCGGGGTCCTGGCCAACGTCGGGCTCCAGGTGCAGCGGCCGGCCCTCCTCTTCTCGCTGGAGATGGGCCATCTGGAGCTGACCCAGCGCCTGCTCGCCTCCGAGGCCGAGGTGAACGGGCAGAGCCTGCAGACGGGCCGGATCCGCACCCAGGACTGGAGCAAGATCGGCATGGCCGTGACGCGGCTCTCGAGCGCGCCGATCTTCATCGACGACAACCCCAACGTCACGGTGATGGACATCCGGGCCCGGGCCCGCCGGCTCAAGAAGTCCGAGGGCGACCTCGGCCTCGTCGTGGTCGACTACCTCCAGCTGATGAGCGGGCGGCGGCCGGCCGGAGAACCGCCAGACCGAGGTGGCCGAGATCAGCCGGGGCCTCAAGATCCTCGCCCGCGAGCTCGAGGTGCCCGTCGTCGCCCTCTCCCAGCTCTCCCGGAACCTCGAGTCACGCCAGGACAAGACGCCGCAGCTGTCGGACCTCCGGGAGTCGGGGTCGCTCGAGCAGGACGCCGATGTCGTCCTCTTCATCTACCGCGAGTCCGAGTACAACGACGAGGTGCCGATCGACCGGGCCGACGATGCGCTGATCGAAGTGGCCAAGCACCGGAACGGCCCGACCGGGAAGGCCAACCTGTTGTTCTTGAAGCAGTACGCCCGCTTCGAGAACCACCGCGGCGTCTAACGGCGCGTCATACGTCCTCTCCTCGACGACCCGTGTGAGGTCACGAGCACTTGAGGTTCTGACTGATCTGGTCGCCAACCGACTGAAGCTGTGACACCAGGGAGTCAATGGCTGAGAGGAGATCTGAGAGGGAGCCTGAGTCTTTGAGGCTTGTGGCGGTTTTCTTCAGATTGTCGATCTGCGGGCTCAACGATTGAGATTCCTCTGACTTCAACTCTCCGGCGGACTGACTCAAGCTGTTGAGTGCGTCGCTGACAGCCGGCACGTCGTCCTTCGCCTTGGCGAAGTTGCCGGACTTCAGATCGTCGACGACGGTCGATACGGCATTGCTGAGCTGCGCCCGGTCACTACACACCTTCTCCGAGGCAGAAGCGGACGGACCGCTGCCACAGGCGGCCAAGAGACAACCGACGAACGCCAACGAACAAAGGAGCCGGAGCGGTTTCACTCTTCGGATGGTTGGCTTCCCCCGTTCGGCGTGTTGGCCTGCGTCGGCGGGACTTTCCAAACACGCTGCACACCTGTCCACTGTGCCGTCCCATTCTATCGGAGGTCGGAGTGGACCAAGATACCAGCGGTCTCGCGGCACTCATATGACGGAGAGTCAGAACGGGCGCGTGGAGCATGACCACCTCGGACAGCGGCTAGGAGCCCACTGGCACGTTTGACGCCGGGCGCGACGTGTCGGCGATTCACAATCGCGTCTCCCGCTCGACGTACAGCTCCGAGGGACGCCTGTCCAAACTATAAACATGGATGCTTAGACTCGCGCGAAGATCATCCGGCCGTCTCGGCATTCCACGACTCGGCCCACGCCAGCAAGAGCACGGTGGCGCGTCTTCGTGCGGTCAGGCGAGCGAGGAGGCCGCCGGCAGCACGAAGTGCTCCACGGCGAACGCAAAGCCCTCGTCCTCGTTGCTCTGCGTGGTGCGGTGCGCCGCCCGCTTCACCTCGGGGTCGGCGTTGCCCATGGCGATGCTGAGACCCGAGTGGTCGAACATCAAGATGTCGTTGGGCTGGTCGCCGATGGTGGCGATCTGTGCGGGCTCGAGCTCGTACCGCATGGCCAGGTAGCGGGCGACGCTCCCCTTGTTGGCCTGGGGGTGCGTCACGTCGAGGTAGTAGGGCTGGGAGGCCGCCGCCGTCACGTGGTCGCCGAACTTCTCCACGGCGGCGTCGGCGGCCGCGGCGATGGCGTCGTGGTCGTCGCTCACCCCGACCAGCTTGGCCACGCCGTCGGTGAGCCCGTCGAACCCCTCCATCACCTTGGGCTCGAACTTGACGGTCCAGGCCTCCCGGTCGACGTGCGGGCCCTTGGGGTCGGGCACGTACCAGTCCGCCCCGCGGTAGAGCCACACGGCGAGGTCGAAGGACCGCATGTGGTCGGCGACGGGCACCACGAGGTGCTCGGGGATGACGTGCTGCTCCAGGATCTGCATGGCGCGGTCCACCATCAGGCCGCCGTTGAAGGCGGCGATGGGTGTGTCGAGGTCGAGCGGCCCGATCAGCATCTCCATGCCGCGCGGCGGGCGGCCGCTGGTCATGGCGAAGAGGACCCCGGCCTGGCGCAGGCTGCGCACCGCGGCGACGGCGGCGTGGGTCAGGACCTTGTCCTGGGTCACCAGCGTCCCGTCCACGTCGGCCAGGAAGAGGCGGATGGGCAGGGCGCGTTCCTCGGGTGTGGCGTGATCGCGGGGGATACGACGATGGTAGGCGCCACTGCCGGCGCGCGGATCGATGGCGCCGACGCGGGTATAGCCGACGCATGGCCCACAACAACATTCCCGACAGCCACCGCGACCTGCTGGAGGGCGACTTCGCCACCCTGGCCACGGTGGGCGAGGACGGCTACCCCCAGGTGTCCGAGGTGTGGTTCCTGGCCGAGGGCGATCAGGTCGCCCTGTCGCTCAACACGGCGCGCCAGAAGGTGAAGAACCTCGAGGCCGAGCCGGCCTGCACGGTGCTCCTGCTCGACCTCCAGAATCCCTACCGCTACCTCGAGATCCGGGGCACGGCGGCCGTGGAGCCCGACGATGACCGCGCCTTCGCCGAGCAGGTCGGCGCCAAGTACGACGCCGACCTGCGCGAGCACGACGCGCCCGGCGACCGCCGCGTCGTGGTGCGGATCGTCCCGTGGCGCGTCAACGCCGTCGACATGAGCGCTGGCTAGCTCCGGGCCGGCGCCGGAGAGCGCCGCCGCGCCCGCCGGGCCGCCGCGGTCGCCCCGCCGACGAGCCAGGACCAGCGGCCACGGCGGCCCAGGGGACACGAAGGCGGCGAAGGCGACGGCGGCAGGCCAGCTCGCCGGCGACGACGACGCCGAGCACGACGGGCCCGAGCTCGGTGAAGCGCCGGTGGAACGCGGCGAGGGTGGCGGCGCTGGTGATGCCCCGCCCGAGGAGCACGGCGAGCCCGCGCACCAGACCGAACAGCGCGCCGATGGCCAGCGCGGCGGCGGGACTGGCGGTCAGGGCGGCCAGCACGATCATGAGGTAGAGCGCGGCCGTCTTGATGTAGGTGACCAGGCCGGTGCCGATCTGCCAGCCGAAGCCCGCGCCGTAGACCCAGGGCCGGAACTGGTCGAGCCAGCGCTCGTTCACCTGACGATGGTGGACGGGGAGGCGGAAGCCGCCGAGCCGGCGCGTCGGAGGCCGCCGCGAGCACGACGCCGCGGCGGCGACGGCCGCCACGGCGAGCACCGGCGGCCCGGCGGCGCGCACCGCCGACCGCCAGCCCGGCCATACCGAGACCGAGCGTGGCCCCGCCGGCGAGGCCGCCGGCGACGAACCAGGCCGCCGTGTCCGGTAGCGGTGGCCGCGGGCGCGCTCGGCCAGCGGCGTGACCGTCGCCAGCATGGAGAGGCCGCAGGGCGACCAGGTCGAGCGGGCCGCCGCCACCACGGCGACGACGGCCGCCGCGGCGACGGTGAGGAGCGCGTGTTCATGGGATCTCCCTTCCGGTCATGCCGGTGACCCCGAGGAACGGCGCGCCGCCGAAGGCGAAGATCCCGCCGTCCTTGGCGACCAGCCAGTAGCCGGCGTCGTTGCCGTAGGGCGCCATGCCGACCACCGGCTGGTTGAGGCGGATGGCCCCCGTCGACCCGTCGAAGGCGGCGTCCCCGAAGGCGAAGATGCCGCCGTCGGCGGCGACCAGCCAGTAGCCCCGGCCCGACGGGGTCGCCGCCATGCCGACGACCGGGCGGTTCAGGGGCTGCCCGCCCATGGAGCCGAAGAACGGCGGCGTCGCCGAAGGCGAAGATGCCGCCGTCGGCGGCGACCAGCCAGTAGCCCCGGCCGGTCGGCGTGGCGGCCATGCCGACCACCGGGCGCGTTGAGGCGCCTGCCCGCCCATGGAGCCGTAGAACGGCGCGTCGCCGAAGTCGAAGATGCCGCCGTCGGCGGCGACCATCCAGTAGCCCTGGCCGGTCGGCGAGGCCGCCATGCCGACCACCGGGGCGTTCGAGTGGCTGGCCGCCCATGGAGCCGAGGAACGGCGCCCCGCCGTAGTCGAAGATGCCGCCGTCGGCGGCGGCCAGGAAGTAGCCCCCGGTCGTGCAGCGTCGCCGCGCCGACGATCGGGGCGTCGAGCGCGAGCTGCGACGCGTCGCCGTCGGTCGGGAAGTCCCCGTAGGCGAACAGCCGGCCGAACGCGGTGAGCACGGCGTAGCCGCGGCCGTCGGCGCTCGGCGGCCATGCCGACCACCTGGCAGTTCGTGGCGGGCGAGGCGCACGGCGGCGCCGGCGGCGCGGTCGTCCAGCACGGCTCGTTCTGCTCGGCCGTGGCGTTGTCGACCGCGACCGCGGTGGTGCAGGAGGGATCGACCGTCCACGGCGGGCACGCAGGCGACGACCCGGCAGACGATCCGGCCCATGCAGGCGACGTTCTGGTTGCACTGCCCGTAGCGGAACTGGAGGCAGCCGGTCAGGTAGGAGTCGCAGCCCAGCGGGCCGCAGCCGCAGCCGGTCCCGTCGCAGCCCGGCTCGCAGAAGGCGAAGCCGCCGCCGCACCCGTTGTCGCACGGGCAGGTCGAATTGCAGTCCATGTAGTAGCGGGGGCCGCCGCAGTACGAGGAGTTGTCCGCCACCCACCAGCCGCCCATGATGGTGTTCTCGGGGCAGAAGTTGGCGCCGCTGACCGCGCAGCAGAACTCGGAGAACCCCGAGCAGCACGTGCTGCCGCAGCCGCAGCCGGCGTTGCCGCACTCGCAGATCGCGCCGTAGGCGGTGCCGGGCTCGAGGGCGAGGTCCAGGCCGGAGCCGACGGCCACGGCGCTGCCGACGAAGGCGGACCGGTTGATCAGGCTGCGCCGCGACAGGCGGCCCTCGAGGACGCTGCGCCGTGCGCGTCGACCAGCGCGGTGGAGAAGCTCACGAGTGGCCGCCGCCGGACACGGGCCGGGTCCCGAGCCGCGCGCGCCGCGTCGAGGGCGGCCAGGGCCGAGAGGGCCAGGGCGGTGAGCCAGAGCCCGACCGCGCTGACGAAGAGCAGCGGGAACCCGGCCCAGGGCTGGTGGGCCAGCTGCGGCACGCAGCGTGCCGCTGCCGGCGGCCGCCGCGGCGACGACGGCCGCGGCGACGGCCAGCGCGAGGTCGATGCACCAGGTGCAGCGCGGTGGGCGGCGTGTCGGGCCGGCCGAAGCAGCCGCAGGTGGCCAGCGGCCCGCCGCGCCGCCGGGCGAACGGCGACCACGCCGACGAAGCGCGAGTAGGAGAGGGCGACCAGCGCCGCGGTGAGCGGGCGCGGGAAGCAGCGATGGCGACGACGCCGAGCGCGGCCTCCGCCAGCGCGCCGGCCCGGACGGCGCCAGCGCACGGACGCGGCGCGGCGCAGCGGCCCGGCAGCAGCGCGGCCATGGCGCGGGCCGTGTCGTCGGGCCGCACCGCCTTGGCCACGCCGGCGACGACCAGCAGGCCGGCGGCAATCGAGGTAGAGGCCGATCAGTTCCACTGCGGCCTCGCGGCGGGAGCGCTCGGCGATGGCCGGGCTCAGGCGAGCGACGTCAGCAAGCGTGTTGACGCGCGGGCACCAGCGCGGGCCGCGGCGCGTGGCTGCCGAGCACGGCGTAGAAGGAGAAGGGACGCCCGGCCTCGGTGAAGAACCACTGGGTGCCCGACTGCCCCGGGATGCCCCGCCGCAGCACCATGGGGGAGAAGTCCGCCTGCGCGAGAGCGGACGGGCCGGCCCTGGCGGGCGAACAGCGCGGTGCCCACGCTCTCGGGGCCGTACTCGAACAGGGTGGCGAACACGTCGGACGGGCCCCATGAAGGTGACGGCGCCGCTGCCGAAGTCACCGATGTCGTCGGGAATGGGGAAGGTGGCGAACTGCGCCACCGGGTAGGTCACGCCGACGCCGGCCGGGCGCACGAAGATCCGGCCCTCGAAGCCGTCGGGGAGCCGCGCCGCGATGCCGTGGGCGCCGATGGTGGCCACTACTCGGCGCGCGCCGGGCCACCGGCGGCCGGCGTCGTCGCGTGACCGAAGGGAAAGACGTCCTCGAGCGTGCGCGGGTACAGGCTCGGGTCGCCCGGGTGGATCCCGGCCGCCGGCAGCACGTCGTCGGCCGCCGCCTCGCGGGCCGGGCCGCCCAGGGCGGCCTCGCCCGCGCCCGCGGCCGCGGTCGCGGTCGACGCGTGCCCCGGTCGTGCTCGGCGCGCCGGACCAGCTCGGCCAGCTGGCCGACGTGGTTGGCCACTCCCTGCCCGACCTTGCGCCCGGTAGCGCCGTCGACGAGCACGAAGAACGGTGAGCCCGGTACCTGGTACTCGACCCAGGCGTCGGTCGACATCACCACCGGGACCCGGCCGGTCGTCGCGGGCCTGCACCTCGGCCGGCACCTCGCGGTCGGGCCCCTTGGTCACGATGACGACGCGGGTGCGGTCGGGCAGCTCGAGACGTCCCGGCTCCTGCAGGGCATCCCAGAAAGCGGCGCAGCTGGTGCAGCCCGAGGAGAGGAACCCCAGCAGAGTGAGGTCGTCGCTGTTGTCCACCGCCACCGCCCGGGCGTCCCCGGTCGGCGTCACGCCGGCGACGGCGGGAGCGGCGCCCAGGGCGGGGCTCGGTGCCCGGCGGCGCCGAAGTCGACCGGTGCGCCGGCGGTGGGCGGCCGACGCCGCTCGGTCGGGTCCCCGACGCCGACGCCGAGCTCGTGGAGGGAGCGCAGGATGTCGGCATGGCTCCGAGCAGGAGCCCGGCCACCAGGATGCCGAGGACCAGCACCACGAACGTCGAGACAATGACCAGCGCAAGCACGCCGCCTCCTTTACCCGTCTCGTCCCAGTATCCATCCGCGGACCGGTCGCAGGCGCGGACACCGTCGCCGCGGCACGGCGCGCCCTCGTCGGGCATACTCCGGTTCGTGCCGGACGACGATCTCTTCCTCCCCGAGCCCGAGCCCCGGGAGGTGCGCTACACCGTGATCTCGGTCGACGACCACGTCGTCGAGCCGGCCCACACGTTCGAGGACCGGCTGCCCGCCGCGCTGGCCGACCGCGCGCCCCGCATCGTCGAGACGCCGGAGGGCCACCAGGTGTGGGAGTTCGAGGGCCAGCGCTACACGCAGGTGGGGATGAACGCGGTGGCCGGCCGGCGCCCGGAGACCTACGGCCTCGAACCGTTCCGCTTCGACCAGATGCGACCGGGTTGCTACGACGTCGATGCCCGCGTTCGCGACATGGACATCAACGGGGTCTGGGCCTCGGTGAACTTCCCGTCCATGATCACCGGGTTCTGTGGTCGCGTCTTCTTCGACGCCGAGGATCCGCGACCTGGGCCTGGCCTGCGTGCAGGGCCTGGAACGACTGGCTCTTCGAGGAGTGGTACTCGCGCGCATCCCGATCGCATCGTCCCGCTCGGCATCACCTACCTGGCCGACCCCGCCCTCGCCGTGGCCGAGATCCGCCGCAACGCCGCCCGGGGCTTCACCTCGGTGACCTTCCCCGAGCGGCCGCACGAGATCGGGCTGCCCTCGCTGTGGGACCGGGACCACTGGGACCCGATCATGGAGGCCGTCGTCGAGACCGACACCGTCGTCTCCCTCCACGTCGGCAGCTCGGGCCTGACCCCGGCCCCGCCCGGGGCCGGCATGGACGCCCTGCAGCTCGGCGCCACGCTGTTCGGCCAGCTGTCGCTCATCGCCTGCGCCGAGTGGCTGTGGTCCGGCTACGCCGTCGCGCCTCCCGAGCCTCAAGATCGCCATGAGCGAAGGCGGGATCGGCTGGGTGGCCATGCTGCTCGACCGGCTCGACAACATCGTCGACCGCTCCCGCTACGGGCTCGGGTTGGGACGTGCGACCGGCCGACGTCCTGCGGCGCAACTTCTGGTTCTGCACGATCGACGACCCCTCCACGATCGACACGCGCCACGCCATCGGCGTCGACCACATCATGGTGGAGGTCGACTACCCGCACGGCGACAGCACCTGGCCCGACACCCAGGACGTCATCGAGGAGTGCTGGGGCCACATCCCGGCCGACGAGCTGCGCGCCATGTGCTGCGAGAACGCTGCCGCGCTCTACCGCCACCCGCTGCCCGGACGTCGTCCTGCCGCGCTGAGAGGAGCCGACCGATGTTCACGCCGACCGCCGAGAAGCTGATCCCCGACCTCACGCCACGCGAGGAGCTCGTCGTGCTCGCCCGCGCCCTGTGGCGCGAGGGCTACAACGACCATCTGGCCGGGCACATCACCGTCAACCTCGGCGACGGCACGCTGCTGTGCAACCCGTGGCTGTTGACCTGGGCGGAGCTGCGCCCCTCTCAGGTGCTGCGCATCGACCTCGAGGGCCGGGTGGTCGAGGGGGACTGGCCGGTCCCGCTCGGCATCCCGCTGCACCTCGAACTGCACAAGCTACGCGCGAGGACGTCGGGTGGGCGGTGCACAACCATCCGCTCTTCGGCACGGTCTGGGCGGACCTGGGGGAGCTGCCCCCGATCCTCGACCAGAGCTCCGCGCTGGGCGGAGGGACGCTGGTCGTCGTGGACGAGTACGAGGGCCCGGTCAACGACGCCTCCAGCGCGCGGCGGGCGGTCGAGCAGATGGGCGACGCCGTCCATGGCGCTCCTGGCCGGCCACGGCGTCTTCGTGCTGGGCGGCTCGGCCCGCGCCGTGCACCAGCGGGCGGTCGCCCTGGAGCAGCGCTGCCAGCACGCCTGGTACGCCCGGGCGGCCGGCGGTACCGGCGTCTCCCGGCTCCCGCAGACCTTCATCGACCTGGTGGCCCAGAGCGAACGGCGAGGGCTTCATCGGTTTCTGGGAGGCGGCGGTCCGGGCCGAGCTGGCGGCCGACCCCGACCTGCTCGGCGGCTAACCCGACGAGGTCCCGAAGACCTCGCTCAGCTCCATCGGCACCGGGGCGTCGAGCTGCGCGTAGGTGCACGAATCGGGCCGCCGGTCCGGGCGCCAGCGCACGAACGACGTGGCGTGCCGGAAGCGGTCCTGTTGCAGGTGGTCGTAGGAGACCTCGCACGACCGCCTCGGGCCGCAGCGGCTCCCAGGTCATGTCCTTGCCGGCGTTCCAGCGGTTCGTTCCCCCGGGCGCCCGGCCCGTCGCCTGGGCGTCGGCCCAGCCCGCCCACGGGTGGTCCTTCGCCGCGTCCTTCCGGTAGGGCTCGAGCTCGGCCACCAGCTCGCCTCGGCGGGCCACGCTGAACCCGGACGCCACGCCGACGTGGTGCAGCGTCCCGGACGGGGTCGAAGAGGCCGAGCAGCAGCGAGCCCACCCCCGCGCCGTCCTTGTGGGTGCGGAACCCCGCCACCACGCAGTCGGCGGTGCGCTGGTGCTTGACCTTGACCATGGCCCGCTTGTCGGGCTGGTAGGTGAGTGCGCCGTCCTTGACCACCACGCCGTCGAGCCCGGCCCCCTCGAAGCGGGAGAACCAGTCCGCCGCCACGTCGGGGTCGTCGGTCACCGGGGTGAGGTGGACCGGCGGGCGGGCCTTCCTCAGCAGCTTCTCGAGCGCGGCGCGGCGCTTGGCGTACGGCACCTCGAGCAGCGAGCGGTCGCCCTGGGCCAAGAGGTCGAAGGCGACGAAGGAGGCCGGCGTCGACTCGGCCAGTTGGCGGATGCGCTTCTCGGCCGGATGGATGCGCTGGGACAGCGCGTCGAACTCGAGACCCCGGGGGCCGGCGATGACGATCTCGCCGTCGAGCACGCATGCGGTCCGGCAGCTCCCGGCGGAGGGACTCGACCAGTTCGGGGAAATAGCGCGTCAACGGCTTCTCGTTGCGGCTGCCGAGCTCGACGTCGTCGCCGTCGCGGAAGACGATGCAGCGGAAGCCGTCCCACTTGGGCTCGTAGAAGAGGCCGGCGCTGCGGGGGAGGTCGCGGGAGAGCTTGGCCAGCATGGGGGCCACGGGCGGCCGCACGGGGAGCGTCACGTCGGGTCAGCCTCATGCGCCCCGGCCCAGGCCAGGAGGTCGTCGACCGCGCCGCGGTTGACGATCCGCTCGGGTGGCACCGCCGGCGTCGACCGCCTTGGCGCAGCCGCGGCCGAGCCAGCCGAGCTGGCCCGGCGCATGGGCGTCGGTGTCGATGGAGAAGGAGCAGCCGAGGGCCACCGCCTGGCGGAGCAGGTCCTGGGGCGGGTCCTGGCGCTCGGGCCGCGAGTTGATCTCCACCGCGGTGCCCGTGCGGGCGCAGGCCGAGAACACCGCATCGGCGTCGAAGGTGGACTGCGCGCCGGCCCCGCCCCGTGATGAGGCGCCCGGTGCAGTGGCCCAGGATGTCGGTGTGCGGGCTCTCGACGGCGGCGAGCATCCGTTCGGTCATGGCGGGCGACTCCATGCGCAGCTTCGAGTGCACGCTCGCCACGACGACGTCGAGCTCGGCCAGCAGGTCCAGCTCCTGGTCGAGCGAGCCGTCCTCCAGGATGTCCACCTCGATGCCGGTCAGGATGCGGAAGGGCGCCAGGTCCTCGTTGAGGTCGGCCAGCACGTCGAGCTGGGCCCGCAGCCGCTCGGCGTCGAGGCCGTGTGCCACCGTGAGGCGGGCGCTGTGGTCGGTCAGCACCAGGTAGTCGTGCCCCAGGTCCCTGGCCGCCTCTGCCATCTCGCGGATGGGGCTCCCCCCGTCGGACCAGTCGGAGTGGGAGTGGCAGTCCCCGCGCAGTGAGCCCAGGAGGTCCTGGGCCGGCGCGTCGAGCTCGATGTCGTCGGGCGTCTCTTCCAGCCGGGTCAGGCGGTCGGGCACCTTTCCCGCGAGCGCCTCTTCGATGACCTGCGCGGTCGACTTGCCGACGCCGTCGATGCTCTGTAGCCGCCCGGCCCGGGCCAGCGCGGCGAGCGTGTCGGCATCCATGTCCGCCACGGCCCGCGCCGCGTGCCGCGAAAGGCGCGGACCTTGTAGGTGTCGGCCCCGCCGCGCTCGAGCAGGAAGGCGATCCGGTTGAGGGCGTCGAGCGGCTCCACCGGCTACGCCTTCTTGGCCCGGCTCGGGGCCACCCGGGGTGGCTCGTCGGGCATCTTGGGGTACTGCGGCGGCCACGGAGCGTCGTGCAGCCCCGCCTCCTTGTCGCGCGCGGCCAGTGCGAGCAGCGGCTCGATCGACTGGGGCCGCGCCGCGATGTCGGCCCAGGGGTCGCCGCGCCGGCGCACCAGGTCGGGCACGGTGCGGATGGTCAGGTCGTTGGGCACCACCGTCTCGACCTCCTCCCAGGTGAGGGGGGTCGACACCTGCCCGCCCGTGCGCGGCCGGGCGAACCAGGCGCCGAAGACCGTCTTGTGCGGGGCGTTCTGGTTGAAGTCGACGAAGACCCGGCTGCCGCGCTCCTCCTTCCACCAGTTCGCCGTGATCAGGTCCGGGAACCGGCGCTCGAGCTCGCGGGCCAGGGCGACGGCGGCGGCGCGCACCTCCACCGAGTCCCAACGCGCCTCGAGCCGGAGATAGATGTGCAGACCCGTTGTTGCCCGTCGTCTTGGGGTAGCCGCGCAGCCCGAGCTCGTCGAGCACGTCGCGGCAGAGCAGGGCGACGGCCCGCACCTCGTCGAAGCCGATGCCGGTGGTGGGGTCGAGGTCGATGCGCAGCTCGTCGGCGTGCGCGGGATCGGCGGCGAGGTACGGCCACAGGTGCAGGCCGATGCAGCCGATATTCACCGCCCACACGACGTGCGCGATGTCCGCCACGACGAGTGCGTTGGAGGTGGTGCCGTTGGGGGTGGAGACGGTGGCCGACTGCAGCCAGTCGGGTGCGCCCGCCGGGATGCGCTTCTGGTAGAAGGACTTGCCGGTGGCCCCTTCGGGGAACCGCTGCAGCATGGCGGGTCGCCCGCCGGCGGTGTTCAGCAGGTGGTCCCCCACTTCGAGGTAGTACGAGACCAGGTCGAACTTCGTGGCGTCGAGGGCGGGGAAGTACACCTTGTCCGGGCGCGAGATGCGCACCTCGCGCCCGCCGGCCTCCACCGTCCGCTCGTCGTCCCCTGGCACCGCACCCGACTCTAGTGACGGCCCGCCGGCGCGGCTCCCAACGCCGGATGCCGCCGGTGCGTCAGATGAAGTCGGCCAGTCCTTCCCACCCGGCCGGCGGCGACGCCAGCTGCCAGAACTGCTCGGGGACGCGGCCCTCCATGCGTGCGGTCAGCGTGTGGTCCTGTTCGAGCGGTGCGATCTGCGACGTGTAGCACCAGATGGCGCGGCGTTTGCGCTCCTCGTCGGGCACGTGCGGCACGATGGCGGGCGTCGGCCAGGGATGGGCGCGCAGCAGCTTCGCCACGCGCCAGGCCAGCAGGCCGGGCAGGTGCTTGTAGCCGTGGTCCTCGTAGCAGAACCACAGACGTTCCGGCTGCTCGAGGCGCACCAGGAGGCAGGCGTCGTGCACCATCACGTGATCTGGATTGGCGAGACCCATCGGGAAGAACACAGAGGTGGGATCGAACGCCGCGATGGCGGCGCCGAGATCGGGCGCCACGTCAGCCGGCGTGGGCCGATCCGGCGGGGCCAGGTACTGGTGGTCGGCGAACTCGAGCCATTCGTAGTCCGATCCGAGGACCGCCATCGCGGCGGTGTCCTCCTCACGTCGCACCGCCACCACATCATCGCCGGCCACGAAGCCGCCCAGCGCGTCCCACTCCGAAGGCTCGTCGGGGTAGGCGGGCGGGCGCCCGCCGAGGACCGTGACGACGGTCGTGTCGTCGTAGCTGCCGATCAGATGACCGGCGCCCATGGCGGCGTCGTCGAAGTGGGGCGAGACGACGAGGATGCGGCTGAGTGCGGCGGGGTCGACCTCGCCCCACGTCGGCTCGGCGAACGTGTTGCTCATGGCCGGATCATATGGGCACGTCGTCGATCTCACCGGCGACGTGGTGCCGGAACACCGGCAACAGCGCGCCGATGACGGCGGCACCGACGATGCAGGCGAGGCCGCCCGAGACGACGGAGAACTCGATGCTGGTCAGGGTCGCCACCGCCCCGGACTCCATGTCGCCGAGGCGGGGCCCGCCCTGCACCACGGCCATCTGAATGGAGGACATGCGGCTGCGGAATCGTTCGGGGATGGAGCCCTGGAGGATCGTGTTGCGCAGCACGGCCGAGATCACGTCGGCCCACCCGGCGACGGCCAGCAGGGCGAGGGCGATCCAGAGCGTGTCGGTGAACCCGAACAGCGCGATGGCGGCACCCCAGACGCAGACGGCCACGATCACGGCCCAGCCCTGGCGCCGCAGGTTGGCGACCCAGCCGGTGGTCACAGCCCCGATCAACGCGCCGACGCCGGGCGCGGCGTAGAGGAAGCCGAGGGTGATGGTGCCGCCCCCGAAGACCGAGCCGGCCATGGCGGGAAAGAGCGCCCGGGGCATGCCGAACACCATGGCGTTGATGTCGATCAGGTAGACGCCCTGCAGTGCCTGGCGTGAGCGCAGGTAGCGCAGCCCTTCCTTGGTGGACTGCCAGGGCGAGACGCCGGCTGCTCCCGCGTGAGGAGGGATCGGAGCCAGCATGGCCGAGGTGATGGCGGCCACCACGAACGAGGCCGCGTCGAGTGCGTAGACCAGCGGGAGCCCGATGCCGAGGAGCAGGCCGGAGAGCGCCGGCCCCACGATGACCCCCACCTGGAAGACGATCTGCGTCATGGCGGCGGCGGCGGGGATCTGCCGCCGCTCGACCATGCCGGGTACGGCCGCCATGCGGGCGGTGTTCGAGAAGCCCGTGAGGCCGGCCGCCAGCGCGCTGATGACGTAGAGCGCCGCCAGCGACGGATGGCTGACGGCGGCGTTGACGGCCATGGCGCCGCTGGTGAGCATCAGGGCGGCCGCCGTCCACACCATGATCCGGCGTTTGTCGACGGAGTCGCCGACGGGCCCCGCGGAGAGCGCACCGGCGAGGAAGGGAAAGAGCTGGGCGAGGCTGATCGCGCCCACCTGCAGGGTGGAGTGCGTCATGGAGTACACCTGGTAGGGGATGGCCACGACGGTCAGCTGCGTCCCCATGACCGAGATGAGCTGACCGATGAAGAGCAGACGAAAGTCGCGGCTCTCCCGCAGCGGGGTGGTGTCCACCAGGATCCGGCCCGGCATGGCCGTCAGCCTACGGTCGGCGCCGGACGGACCCGCTCCGGAGACGGCGTGATCAGGAGAGCTGCTGGCCCAGGTCGCGGACGGAGATGTCCCAGGCCGCGGGCCAGTCGTTCGTACGCAGCAGCGCGTCACTCCCGCCGTCGCAGAAGAGCACCGACCCGCAGAAGAACGTGCCATCGGGGCCGAGGAGGAAGTCGACCAGCGCGGCGATCTCCTCGGGCCGGCCGGGGCGTCCGAGCGGGATCGGCAGCATGTCGAGCAACGGCCCGGCTTCGGGGTCGGCCCGCATGCCCGCCACCATCGGGGTGTCGATCAGGCCGGGGGCGATGGCGTTGAGGCGGAGGCCCGAGCCGGCCCAGTCGCGTCCCGTGGCGTGCCGGCGCACCCAGTGGGCCAGCGCAAGCTTGCTGGCCGGATAGGCCACCAGGGAGTCACGGGCGTCGGCGATCTGCGCACTCAGTTCCTCGTCGTGGCCGAGGAGGGCCTCGACCAGGTCGGCCGGGATGGCCGGTTGCACCGTGGTCGAGTTCGAGCTGATCGCCACCGCGGCACCGCCAGGGGCCAGCAGCGGCCGCAGGCCCTCGAGCACGTCCACCGTGCCGAAGTAGTTCACGGCAACCAGGAGGGAGCCGGCCCGGCCCGGCAAGCTGGCCAGTCCGGCGCAGGTCACGATGCCGTCCAGCGCGCCGCCGGAGTGTTGGGTCGCGCCCACCACGGCGTCGCGGCGCCCCGCGGGGGTCGACAGGTCGGCGACGATGTCGGTCTCGTCCTTGTCGATGCCGATGATGTTCCAGCCCGCCCCGCCGAGCCGCGCCGCGGTCGCGGCGCCGATCCCCGAGGCGGCGCCGGTGATGACGACGGTGCGGTCAGGCAGCGGGACGTGCCTTCAAGAGGGCCAGCGCCTTGTCAGCGTGCGCGTCCATGGAGACCTCGGTGTGGAACACGTCCAGAAGGGTGCGGTCGGTGTCGATCACGTAGGTGACCCGCTTGTTGGGCAGGAAGCTCAGGCCGCGCTTGGCGCCGAGTTGGGACGCCACCACGCGGTCGGAGTCCGACAGCAGCGGGAAGCCGAGGGACTCCTTCTCGTCGAATTGCTTCTGCTTGTCGACCGCGTCGGCACTGATGCCGACCGGCTGCGCGCCGACGGCGGCGAACTCGCCGGCCATGTCGCGGAAGTGGCAGCTCTCCTTGGTGCACCCTTTGGTCATGGCCGCCGGGTAGAAGAACAGCACCACCGGCCCGTTGGCGAGGAAGCCGCTCAGCGTGCGGGGCTGCCCCGTCTGGTCGGGGAGGGTGAAATCGGGGACGACGTCGCCTTTTTGCATCGGCTCAATGTAGGGCGAAAGCGTCGCGTCGTGCCGTGGCTACCCCTCGAAGCGGAAGCCCACGCCCCGGACGGTGACCAGGTGGCGGGGGTTGGCCGGGTCCGGCTCGACCTTCCGGCGCAGCCGCTTGATGTGGGTGTCGAGCGTGCGGGTGTCGGTCAGCTCCTGGTCCCACCAGAGCCGGTCGATGCACCAGTCACGGGTCACGACCTGGCCGCTGTGGGCCATCAGCAGAGCCAGGAGGTCGAACTCCTTGCGGGAGAGCTCGACCGGCACCTCGCTCACCGTGACCTCGCGGCGCCCGGCGTCGAGGCGCACGGGACCCGCGCTGAGGACCTCCTCGTGGTGCTCGGCGACGGCCATGCCGCGTCGCAACACGGCCCGCATGCGGGCGACGAGCTCGCGCAGTCGGAACGGCTTCGCCACGTAGTCGCTGGCGCCCAACTCGAGCCCGAGGACGATGTCGACCTCGGAGTCGCGGCGGTGACCATGATGATCGGGCACGGGCTTGAGGCTGCGCATCTGCTGGCAGATCTCGATGCCGGACTGGTCGGGCAACATGACGTCGAGCAGGACGAGATCGGGATGAATCCGATGGAAGAGGCGCAGCGCCTCGTGCCCGTCCCCGGCGGCCTCGATCGCGAACCCCTCGCGGGTGAGCCCCGACGCCAGCGCCTGGCGGTAGGACTCCTCGTCGTCGACCACGAGCACCAGCGGGCGGTTGTCCCGGCCCGGGTCCGGCCGATGGGACCCGGCCGCTGGCGGCCGGTGCGTTGGCAATCGCCACGCCTGGTTCCGTCTCAGGCAGCGTCGTGGGGGACCCGGGGCGGCCTGAACGGGAGAAGGGCAGGCGACGACGGCGGACGGGGGGTAGATCGCACCGACGTCGCCTGGGGGCGCGGGGAGACGAACACCCGCGCCCTGGTGACCAAGGACCCGAAGAGCCCGGCGCGGTGTGAGCGCGCCGGTCGGATCATGATGACCTCGGCCAGGTCTTCCTGGCCGTGATGGCGGCCGGCAGCCGGGAGCAGAACGTCGGTCCCGGCTGGATTCGTTCAGCGGTCGCCATCGGCCCTCACGCTACGAAGCCGAGGTAAACGGGCCGTGAAACCGGTGCAACCAACAAGTGTTCTGCAGATGAACTCTTACGACTCCGGCCCTGCTCAGAGGATTACGCTCCCTGACACACGAGAATTGGGAGGTGCCGGATGACCGAGGCCATGGGCCACGGCGTGAATCAACGCAAGGCGATACAGATGACACCAGCCGAGGTGGAGGCGTTCCTCGCCGAGCGGCGGAACATGACGATGTGCTCCATTTCCCCCGACGGCTCCATCCACGCGGTGGCCATGTGGTACGGCTTCCTCGACGGCTGCGTCACGGTGGAGACGAAGGCCAAGTCGCAGAAGGTCCAGAACCTGCGCCGGGACCCCCGGCTCACGCTCCTCTTCGAGGACGGCGACTACTACGAGGAGCTGCGGGGCGTGGAGCTCGTGGGCAAGGCGGAGATCGTCGACGACCCCGACAAGCTCTGGGAGCTCGGCATCAGCGTCTACGAGCGCTACAACGGGCCCTACACCGACGAGCTCAAGCCGATCCTCGAGATCATGCTGCACAAGCGGGTGGCGGTGAAGCTCGACGTGGAGCGGACCGTCAGCTGGGACCACCGCAAGTTGGGACTGCCGTCGACGCGCCCCACTCCGTGAAGTTCGCCGTCCGGCAGGCGGTCGGGGTCCCGCCGGCACGGGCGATGGCGGCCTACGGATCGCCGGCGTTCTACGAAGGGCGCCCGGCGCGCGAGGACATCGCGGTGCGCGGGGTGGTCCGCCACGAAGCAGCCGGCGACCGGATCCTCCTCGAGGTCCGCTTCGCCTTCACCGGCTCGGTGTCGCCCGCCGTGCGGGCCGTGGTCGACCCGGCGAAGATGTCGTGGATCACCCGGACCGAGATCCGGCCGGCCGAGGCGCGGTCGACCTGGGTCGTGCTGCCCGACCACTACCCGGACCGGCTGAGCGCCAGTGGCACCTACCGCTTCGAGGAGCGTGACGAGGGGCCCGGCAGTACGAACGTAGAGGTGGAGGGCGATCTGAAGATCCGCGTCCCCATCGTCGGGCGCTCCGTCGAGCGGGTCATCGTGTCGGGTCTGCGGGCGTTCATCGCCGACGAGGTGGCCCGCATCCCGGATTGGGAGGGGTGACGCTCAGCCGGGCGGCTGCTCGCACACCTTGAGCATCTGCGTCATGCCGTCCTCGATCCCACCGGCCAGGATGTCGATGTCCGCGGTCGAGTCGTAGTCCCCCGTGATCCCGAAGTTGACCTCGCCGTCGTAGGAGAAGATGGCGATGCCCAGTCGCATCTGGCCGCCGAGGGGGACGTAGGGGAAGGCGCGGATCATCCGCCGCCCGGCGGCGTAGAGCGGGAACTGCGGGCCCGGCACGTTCGTCGTGACGGTGTTCACGTTGCGTTGGCCCGCCCTCGTCGCCAGGCGCATGCCCAGGGCGAGCAGCATCGGCGGCGCGAAGCCCGACATCGAGGTCAGCGCCTCGCCGGCCAGCGCCTGGCTGGAGTCCTTGAGATCCTTCATCTGCTCGGTGATGACGTGGAGGCGCAGGGCGGGGTCGTCGATGTCGACCGGCAGCTCGGCGAACATGGCGGAGACCCTGTTCTCGTAGGTGCCGTCCCCGATCGCCTTGCCCGCCGCGTCGCGCGGCGCGGACCGACACGGGCACCAGGGTGCGCACGACCCGTTCGACGTCCTCGCCGCGCGACAGCAACAGCTCGCGGAACCCGTTGGTGATGCTGGCCAGCACGACGTCGTTGAAGGTCCCGCCGAGCGCCCGTGCGCACCCGCTTGATGTCGTCGACCGACGTGGTGGCCCAGGCGTAGCGCCGGTGTGGGCCGAGCGGGCCGTTGAGGCTCGACGGCGGGGTCGGGCGCATGAGCCCGCCGAGCGAGAAGAGGCCGCCGGCGACCCCGAGCACGTAGGCCGCCATGTGGCGGAGCACCCGCGTCTGCGCCCGTGCCGCCCGCACCTGCTCGTAGGGCGACTCCACGATGTTCTCCAGCGCATCCACCACCAGCTGGAGCGCCGAGGGCTCGGGATGGGGCGTCCACGGCGACGGCTCCGGCCGCTCGGCCTCCGGGCTGAGGTCCATGATCACCGCCAGCAGGTCGGTGCCCGAGACGCCGTCGACCAACGCGTGGTGCGTCTTGGCCAGCATCGCCCAGCGCCCGTCCTCGAGCCCCTCGACCACCCAGATCTCCCACAGCGGCTTGGAGCGGTCCAGCTGCTGCGCCATGACGCGTCCGACCAGCTTGCGCAGCTCGCTCTCCCCGCCGGGCGACGGCAACGCGGTGTGGCGCAGGTGGTACTCGATGTTGAAGTGCGGGTCGTCCACCCAGACCGGGCGCCCGAGCTCGAAGGGGACGAAGCCGGACCTTCTGGCGGTAGCGGGGGACGAGGTCGAGCTTGGCCTCCACCATGGCGACGATGTCGCCGAACGGCGGCGGGGGACCCTCGAAGATGGCGACCGAGGCGATGTGCATGTGGGACACGTGATCCTCGATGTGGAGGAACGAGGCATCCAACGGACTCAGGCGATCAGGACCCATCAGTCCTCCCTTCCGAGCTCCACCCGACTTCGCAGGCTACTACCGGGTGGCGCGGCGCTCCCCGGGTCAGCCGGCGGGCGCGGCGGCGAGCGGGTCGCCCAGCGAGGCGAGGAAGGGGGTGGCGAGAATGCGCTGGCGGGTCTCCTCGTAGGCGGCCTCGATCACCTGGGGGCCCCGGTCCTCGGCCATGGCCCGCAGACCCATGGCACGCCGTGACTCGGCCCCGGGCTCCAGGCTGATCACGCGTGGCCCCGGCCTCTTCGAGCCGGGCGATCTCGCGCTCCATCCGCCGGTGCACGGCCCGCCGGAGCCACCCGTCGACCCCGTTGGCGCTGCCGTGGGCCGCCGACATGGACGAGATGACGACCACCACCTCGAGCCCCTCGGCACGCAGCACGTCGGCGTTGGTCGCCGAGTGCACGCCACCGTCGACGTACTCGGTGCCCCCGATCTCGACCGGCCGGAAATACCCCGGGATGGCGCACGAGGCCAGCACCGCGGCGGCCAGCCGCGCCGGGGGGGCGCCGGCGCGGCCGAAGACCACCCGGGCCCCGTCCGATCGCCGCACGGTGCAGATGCGCAGCCCCTCGGGCCAACGGCTGCCGATGTGCTCGTCGAGGCCCCGGGCCCGCTCCGAGATGTCGATCACTCCCCGCGGGAGCAACGTCATGGCCGCCACCTCCGGCCGGAAAGCCAGGGGCCGCCGGACGGCCCGCGCGCACCAGCGCCGGCGACGGCAGGTTCCAGGGGCGCAGCAGCGAGCCGACCGAGGGGGTCGGCAACGGCTCGGCATCGGCGGGCAGGATCCGGCGCAGGATGGCGCCGCCCCCGGAGCGACGTGGGCACCCCGTAGAGCGACGCGGCCAGGTCCGTGGCGGGCACTCCGACGCGCAGCGCCGTTCCGGTGACCGCGCCGGCCGAGGTGCCGACGATGACGGAGGCCTCCCGCGGATCCCAGCCGGTCTCCCGGCGCAGGGCAGACAGGACGCCGGCCTGGTAGGCCTGGCCGACCACGCCGCCGGCGCCGAGCACGATGCCGACCGAAGGAGTCTTCCGGCTCCCGAATCCCCCACGGATCACCTTCATCACCCGCCTTTCTACCCGCCTCTGCTCCTGTGCGCGCCGATTTCGGCTCGCCGGGGCGCGGAAGCGGCAGCGCCGGCCGGTGCACGGTCTGGATCCGTGCGATCCATAAGGTGGTCCGGACCGGAACGGCCTGGGAGACACATGACGGAATCCCTCAGGGTCCTCGCCGCCGCCGGCGGCGTCGTCCTCATCGTCGGGATGTTGAGCGATGCCGTCGCCACCCTGATCGTCACCCAGGGCAGCAGCGCGCTGTGGCGGCCGACGCGACTCTTCTACGCCGTCACCTGGCGCGGCCGCGAGGGCGCTGGCGGCGCGGCTCGGCGACCGGCCGGGCGAGTACCTGCTCAACGTCTATCCGGCGCTCTCGCTGCTCGGTCTCCTCGTCCTGTGGCTGGCCGGCCTGATGATCGGCTGGTCCCTCGTCTACTGGGGCCTCGACCTGCATGTCGGCGGCGCACGGGACTGGGGCACGCTCGTCTACTTCGCGGGCACCTCGCTGGTGACCCCGGTCTTCGGGTCGGCGCACGGCACGCTCGTGCGCCTGTTGACCTTGCTCGAGACGCTGACCGGGGTGGTGACGATCGCGCTGATGATCTCCTACCTCCCCGCGCTCTATGGCGCCTACAGCCGCCGGGAGTCCCGGCTCCTGACGCTCGACGACCCCAGGGGGGATCGCATCACGCCCGTCCGGGTGATCGCGCTCAGCGCGCCGGGCGGTGATCTCGAGATGCTGTACCGCTCGCTGGGGGAGTGGCAGATGTGGACGGCCGACGTCCTCGAGAGCCACGTGTCCTATCCGATGCTGGCGCTCTTCCGGTCCCAGCATCCCGGCCAGTCCTGGGTCACCGCGCTGGGCGTGGTGACCGATGCGGCCACGCTGACCTCGGCGTGCGTGGAGGGCGCACGGGACCGCGAGCCCTTCTTCCTCTACCGGCGCGGCCGCCGCGCCGTTCTGGAGATCTCGAGCCGCTTGCACGTGCCCTCCACCACCACGCCGGCCACGTGGCTGATCGAGGAGAACTTCGAGCTGGCCTGGCAGCAGCTCGCCGACCTCGGCGTCCCGCTGCGGGACAAGGCGGTGGCCTGGACGGACCTCCAGGCTCTCCGCGGGACCTACGGGGACGAGCTGGAGCGCCTGATCGAGTTCGTGGTCGCGCCACGCGGGTTCTGGGGCCACTCCGCGGAGGCGACGGTGGCCGAGGAGGTGGCGCTTGCCGCTGCCGAGGCCAGGAAGAGGGCGCACCCGGCATGAGCCTGCACAACCCGGTGGCACCCGCCGTTACTCTCCCAAGCTGACATGGCCCAAGCTGACATGGCCCAAGCTGACATGGCCCAAGCTGATATGGCCCAAGCTGATCTCGGGAGCACCCGCAGCGACCTACACCGGATCGCCGTGCACGTGCTCGGTCGCCGGCGCTTCGCGGTCAGCGGTCGCTTCGGGCTCCGGGCGAGCCCGCGCGGGATGGCCACGCCCGCCTTCGGCCCCGAGCCGGAGGTCGTGCGGATGGCCGGTCCCGAGCTCATCCGGGAGGTTGGTGCCGAGTCGTGGTCCGTGCCGATGGCCGGCTCGACGCTGTCCGAGCTGGCCGCATTCGCCCGGGCAGACCTGACATCGGACTACTCGGCGGGGCCCGATGCACCCGCGGCGGGCGCATCGGACGTGGCGTTACAGCTCGATGCGGATGCGCTCGACGTCCTCTACGCCTGGATCGATCTCGGCTGGCGGGCGCTCGATGCTCATCCGGTCGGGTCCCGGCGCGGCGACGAACTGGTCGACCATTCAACTGTGGCCCGAGCACTTCGACGTGGGTACCGGCCTCGACCTCGGGGCCGGACGGGGTGTCAACCTCGGATTCTCTCCCGGCGACGCCTTCTCGGACGAGCCGTACGCGTACGTCGGCCCCTGGGGTCCCGAGCGGCCCGGCGAACCCGCGTATTGGAACGCGCCGTTCGGTGCGGTGGTGCCACGCTCCGCCGTCGACGACGCGGCGGGGTCCATCGCCTTCCTGCGCCGAGGTCTCGCGCTCCTCGGCAGCGCGTGATCGCCGTGCCGGTCCCTCTGCCCTCGGCCCAGACCGTCAACCTGTCGCCACCCGACGCGGCGGAGGCGCAGCTCATGGTGGACGGCATCGTCTCGGCCGTCACGGGCCGGGAGGGCCTGCTGCCGATTCAGCGGTCGCTGCTCGAGTCGTTGTTCGCGGCCATGACCGGCCATGCCGTCACCGTGAAGGACGGCCCGACGACGACGGCCTCAGCATGGGCGTCCGCTCTACGCCGGCGCGATCTTCAGTTCCGGTCCCGCATGGTGCAGATCATGCTGCTCTGCGCACTGGTACGCCATCCCATCCCCGACGAGGTGGCCGACAACGTGGCTGCGTACGCGCGCGAGCTCGGTGTCGAAGACGGGCTGGTCGACGTCGCGGCGAGCTCGCCGCCGGGTCGCTGGACCTCGCCGCCCACGATTTCAGGCGGAACGGCTACGAGGGGACATGGAACGAGACCGCATCGGCGACCGCGGTCCACTCGGCCCGGGTCCTGCACGATCCCTGGGAGTTCTCCGTCGACGATCCCGAGCTGGCGGCGCGCTGGGCGTCGCTCGAGAACCTCCGTGGTGACTCGCTCGGGCGCAAGGTATGGGAGCTCTACGAGGCCCGCGGCTTCACCTTCCCGGGATCGCCGGGATCGGCCCCACCGTTGTTGGCCCAGCACGACTGGGTCCACGTCCTGGCGGACTACGGCACGACGGTCGAGTCGGAGGTGGAGGTGTTCGGGCTGATCGCCCGGGCCAACGACGACCTGCACGCGTTCTCGCTCCTGGCCATGGTCCTCTCCCTCTTCGAGACCGGCTACCTGGCCCGCGGGGCGGGACTGTTCGAGGCGTCGCCGGGACACTTCTCGTCGAGCCCCCACATGGCCGTGCGGCTCTCCGACGCCATGCGCCGGGGCGCGCTGGCCCACGACGCGGTGACCGGCTCCGACAGCATCGATTTCCTCGGGATGGACTGGTTCGAGGTGGCCCACCTGTCCTGTGCGGACCTCCGCGCTCGCTTCAACCTGGTCCCCAAGGCGGACGCAGCGGTGAAGGCCGGTTCGGTCGGGCCCTGGGAGCCGGGAGGCATCAGCCCCTTCCAGCTGAACGCCGGCCGGGCACTCGCCGCCTCGCGCGGCCGCCGTTACCACGCGTACGGTGCGTCGGCCTGACCCCTACGACTCGAGGAACCGCAGCACGGCCAGCACCCGACGGTGATCCTTCTCGGACACGGGCAGATCGAGCTTGGCGAAGATGTTGGCCACATGCTTCTCGACCGCGCCCTCGCAGACGACGAGCGCGTTGGCGATGGCGGCATTGGAGCGCCCCTCGGCCATGAGCGCCAGGACCTCCCGCTCGCGCCCGGTGAGGACGGACAGGGAGTCGGTGCGCCGCGTCGCGCCCAGGAGCTGCGTGACCACCTCGGGGTCCAGGGCGGTACCTCCGACGGCGACCCGCTCCAGCGCCTCGACGAAGTCGCTGACGTCGGCGACCCGGTCCTTGAGGAGGTAGCCGATGCCGGAGGCGTCGTCGGCCAGGAGGTCCGCGGCGTAGCGGGTCTCGATGTACTGGGAGAACAAGAGGATGCCCATTCCCTCGTGGCGGGCGCGCAGCTCCAGGGCGAGGCGGAGCCCCTCGTCCGTGAACGTCGGTGGCATGCGGATGTCGATCACCGCCACGTCGGGTGGGTTCTGGGCGACCGAGCTGCGCAGAGCGGCCGGTTCCCCGACGGCGCCGGTGATGGCGAACCCACGGTCGACCAGGAGCTGGACCAGCCCGTCTCGCAGGATGGCCGAGTCCTCGGCGATGGCGATGCGGAGCGCGTCGACCGTCATGAGGCGAGCGGGAGGTCCACGGTCACCACGGTCGGGCCGCCGGGCGGGCTGACGAGATGCAGCCGCCCGTCGACCGCGTGCACCCGGTCGGTCAGTCCGGCGAGGCCACTCGAGGAGGAGCCGACCGTGGTCAGTTACGCGCCACCCGTTCCGTCGTCGCGCACGACGAGCCGCAGCCAGGTGCCCTGCTGTGTGCAGGAGACCGAGGCCCTCGAGGCCCGGGCGTGCTGGGCCACGTTGGCCAGGAGCTCGGCCACGCAGAAGTAGGCGATCGCCTCGATGGCCGGCGTGGGCCGCGTCCCGAGCTCGACGGAGAGCTCGGTGGGCACCGCGCTGCGGGCGGCCAACGTGGCCAGAGCGCCTTCCAATCCGATGTCGAGCGCCGGCGGGTGGATGCCCCGGGCGATGTCGCGGAGTTCGGTGATCGCCTCCTTGGCGCCCCGGTGCGCGGTGTCGACCAGCTCGCGCACCTGGTCGAGGTCGAGGTGCTCGGGATCGTCCTCGAGCTTCTCCTTGGCCATGCCGAGGCGCATGGCGAGCGCGACGAGCTGGGCCTGGGTGCCGTCGTGCAGGTCGCGCTCGATACGGCGGAGCGTGGCGGCCGAGGCGTCGACTGTCTGGGTCCGGGCTCGTTCGAGCGAGCGCACCCGGGTGGCCATGGGGTCCGGCCCGAGCAGGCTGCTGATCAACAGCCGGTCGACGTTGACGAAGCCCCGCATGACCCAGGGCGCCGCGAAGAAGAAGACGGCGCCGAGAATGAAGATGGCCACGCTGTGGAAGAAGTCGATCGGACCGCCATTGAAGGAATTCCCGGGGAAGAACACCCGGGCGAGCCCCCACACCGGCGGGCCGCCCCCGTTTCGCCCGAGAAGCGGGTTCGTGAGGCAGGCGAAGGCGTCCCACCACAGGCTGACGGCGACCAGGACACCGAGGATCGACCAGGGCACCTTGAGGGCGAGGTAGCCCACGGCGCGCCAGGACACACGGTCGCGCAGGCATGACTGGAGCCAGCCCAGGAACCCGGGGCGCCCGGCGAAGGGCTGGGGGTCCTCGACCGCCTCGCCGAGCATGCTGCGGGCCAGGCCGCGCTCGAGGCCGCCGATGCCACGGGCGCTCCGCAGCGACAGCGCCAGCACGGCCAATCCGAAGAAGGTGATGGCCAGGACGAGGCCCGCCGCCATGGTGACCGACACGAAAAACAGTCCGACCCCCGCCAGCGCTGAGCCCAGAAGGAAGAAGGCCAGCTCGCTCCACGCGCGCTTCGTGAAGGGCTCGTGCAGGATCCGCCGCGCCAGTGCCCTGGCCCGGTCGGCCTGCTCTTCGCTCAGCGCAAGCGACAGCTCGCGCCCTCGGATCCGCACCCTGACGCTGCTGTCCTCGCTCTGATCCGACGTCACGCGTCCCGCCGGTTGAGGAGAAGGGCGCCCAGGCTCAGCGCCACGACGCAGTAGGTGAGCATGACCACGACCCCGATTGTGACCGACAGCGCGTCGTCCTGCCGCACGACGGCCGCCACCGAGTTGGCGAAGATGAGCTCGGGGGCGTAACGGGAGATGCTCTCCGAGATGGAGTGGAGCAGGACGGGCGCCAGCAAGGTGAAGCCGGCGAACACGGCGATGGCGCCGGCGGTGTGGCGCATGATGGTGCCGAGCCCCAGGCCCAGCAGGGCAAAGAGGGCGAGGAAGGCTCCCGACAGGGCAACGGCCCGCAGCACGCCCGGTTGGCCGAGCGACGCGGTTGGTGCACCCCCGGACAGCACGGCCTGGCCTTCGAAGAAGGCGGTGAAGCTCAGCGCCTCACCGACGACCAGCGTGCAGAGTCCGACCACGACCACCTTGGCTGTCAACAGGACGCCGCGGCGTGGCATGGCGGCCAGGGACGAACGGATCGTCCCCGTGCCGTACTCGCCGCTCATGGCCAGCACGCCGAGGACCCCGATGGCGAGGGAGGCGACGGCGAGCCCGGCCAGCGACTGGTTCGTCGGGTCGAACCCCTGGTACCAGCCTGGGGCGTGGTGCAGAGAGCTCCGGGTGGCCAGGTATGTCACGACGAGCGTCCCGACCGCCGTGACGAGCAGCGTCCATCGGGTCGAACGCAGCGAGACGAGCTTGGTCCACTCGGCTCGCATGGCCTGGCGCAGCCCGGCGCGCCAGGGCCGGGCGCCGGCGGTGCCGGCGCTCCCGGTGGTCACGACGGTGGTGATGGGGAGGGCGGTCATCGGAGGTCCTTTCAGCGGGCCGGCAGCGCAGCCGCGGCCTGGTCGAGGGAGTGCGAGTGGTACTCGACGGACGAGCTGGTCAGCTCCATGAAGACGTCTTCGAGGGACGCGCGCAGCGGCGTGAGCTCGTGGACGGTGAGCTCCTGATCGGCCGCCAGCTCGCCGATGTCGGCGGACGACAGGCCCGAAGCGACGATGCCGCCGTCGGCCTCGACGGACGGGTGGGCCCCGGCCCGCGAGAGGGCGGCCACGAAGCGCCGCGGCGTCGGCGTCACGATGCGCACCGCGTCGCTCTGGTGGCGGGCGACGAAGTCGTCGACGCCGGTCTCGGCGATGAGCGTGCCGCGGCCGATGACCACGAGGCGCTCCGCCGTCAGGGCCATCTCGTTGATCAGGTGGCTCGAGACGAGCACGGTCCGGCCCTCGGACGCCAGGCCACGCAGCAGGTTGCGGGCCCAGCGGATGCCCTCGGGGTCCAGGCCGTTGACCGGCTCGTCGAAGAGCAGCACGCCGGGGTCCCCGAGAAGCGCGCCGGCGATGCCCAGCCGCTGTCCCATGCCGAGGGAGAACTTCCCGGCCCGCCGGTCGGCCACCGCGGTGAGCCCGACGACGTCGAGCACGGTGTCGACCCGCGCCGAGGCGATGTCGTTGGTCTGGGCCAGCCAGCGTAGATGGTCCCGGGCGCTCCGGCCCGGGTGGAAGGCCTTGGCGTCGAGCAGGGCCCCCACCTCGCGCAGCGGCCACGACAGCTCTGCGTAGGCGCAGCCGTTGACGAGGGCCGTTCCGGCGTCGGGCACGTCGAGCCCGAGGACCATGCGCATGGTGGTCGACTTCCCCGAGCCGTTCGGGCCCAGGAAGCCGGTGACCACGCCCGGGGTGACGGTGAAGCTCAGGTCGTCGACCGCCAGCGTCTTCCCGTAGCGCTTCGTCAGCCCGTGCGTGACGATCATGGGTCTCCTTCCGCTCGTCGGGCCCGGACACTCCGCACCGCGCGCCTCTAAGCATGAGTCCCCGCCGCCGCGCTGGGAATGCCGCTACCGGGCGTCTGGAGCTGGGGGTAGCACCAGGCGGGGAAGGAACCATGGGAGGGCGCCGGCCTCTACACCGTGCACGTCGACGCCGCCACGGTGACCACGGTCACCCGGCGGCCGGGGATCCGGGCCAGGCCGGGTAGGAGGGCGGCCGGTCGGGCGGGGACGTGTAGGTGGTGACCGAGCCCGCCGCCGTGAACATCGGCACCGGCCCGGCCGGCACCGTGCCCGACTTGTAGCGGGCGCCGCCGTTCACGTAGCGCATGAGCCCGGTGCCGTTGGTACCCTCCTCGTCGGGCCCCTTGGCCGTGGCGTCGTACCACAAGTAGGTGTAGTCGGCGGGTGACGAGTAGCTCGGGAACGGTGCCGCGCCCTGATAGCCGTAGGCCTGGAGCGGGGTCGTGGGGCCGCCGCCCGTCGGGGGCGCGCGGAACAGCCCGGTGGCGAAGGTGTCCGGCGTGAGGTCGGGCCCGGCCAGCTGCACCCCGGTGAAGAACTGTTGGACCGGTGGGATGAGCGCCGGCGCCGCCAGGGAGGCCGGTGAGGTGTTGGCCCCGTACCACCAGCGGTAGAGGCGGTCGGCGTCCCCGGCTGCGACGGGCACCGGCACACCGAGGCTGGTCACCCCGAACGCGTGCGCCCACTCGCTCTGGTCGTAGTACCGCCCGAGGGCGGCGGTGTCGGTCAGGACGATGCCCGTGATGATCCACTCGGGGAAGTAGCCGATGCCGGCCGCGGCCTTGGTGAGGTAGATCGGCATGATGGGATCGCCCGCGAAGATCACGCTCGTGGCGCCGGACGCCTTGAGCTTCTCGGCGATGGTCGCCGCCTGCGTGGGCAGCGTGGTGAGGTCGAGCGTGTAGGAGAGCGCGGTGTCCGCGGCCATGTTGGCGTGGCCCGCCCGCAGCTTCTCGGTCAGCGAAGCCGTCAGCTCGGCATAGCCGGGAGAGGGCGGCTCCATCGTCTCGCTGACCACGTAGAAGGAACGCTTCTTCGTGTGGAAGGCGGGCTGGCCGGCCCAGATGGCGTCCTTGCCGTTCAACTTGGCCAAGACGTAGCCGATCGTCTCGTAGAGCGAGGTGTCGGCCGTGGGCAGGTTGGCCCACTGGTAGGGCGCGTTCTTCTGTATCTCGCCGTTGGTCGAGGAGTCGCCGCACCCCATGCACAGCACGTGCAGGCGGGCCAACTCGTCCTGGTAGGCCGACGTCTGCGCCGGGCCGCCGATGGAGGCGAACGCGTGGTCCTGCTGCGCCACGGTCACGGCGTCGGCGTGGGCGGCCACGGGGTCGGTCGCCGCGCCGGTGGCGTTGAAGACGATGAGGTTCACGTGGCGCCCGTACGTCTCGTAGACGTGGTTGAACATCGCCACGTAGGACTGAATGGTGGCCAGCGCCTGGGCCGGGGTGCCGGCCGCGGCCGAGATGGCCGAGGAGAGCCCGCCCGGCTCGGCCTGGTAGACGACCAGGTTGACGGCGTCGGCCGTCACACCGCTCGAGGTGGCGTCGCCGTTGGAGGCGCCCGCGGCGGGGACGGGCACGCACGGCGGTGCGTAGGTCGTCGGGATCTTCAGCCGGCCCGTGTGCGGGTCGCACTCGGCGCCCCAGTCGTAGGCCGCGGTCTTCCCGGTCTTGGCGGCGGCGGCATAGGTCAGCGGCACCGTCGAGTGGGCGATCTGCTGCCCGCTGCCCGAGCTCGGGGCGCGGCCGAGGTGGTGCCCTTCTCGTGCACGGTGGCCGAGACGCCGGCCGCCACCAGTGCGGCGGCGATGAGCGACGACCGGTCCGGCGCGCCGCAGCAGGCTCACCCGCGGCCAGGGCCGCCCGGCGCGTTGCGGATCCGCTTCGGGGTCGCTCACTGGTCAGTCCCCGTGGTCGTCGTCGTGCCGGGGGCGCCCGAACGCGTCAGGGCGAGTGGATCGGAGCCGAGGAACGCCTCACCGACCGACGGAGACTCGAGGACGTCGCGGGGCGGCCCGACGGCGAGCACGGCGCCGCGGTCCATGGCCACCAGGCGGTCGGCCAGCTCGGCAATGAAGGCGATGTCGTGCTCGACGACGACCATCGTGGCGTCGAGCCGGTCCCGCACGTTGCGGAGGAGGCCGACCATGGCCTCCACCTCGCGTTGGGCCACGCCCGAGGAGGGCTCGTCGAGGAGGACGACGGAGGTTGGTGGGCCACCACGGCGGCCAGGTCGACGAGGCGGCGAGAGCCGGTCGAGAGCTCGCTCACCAGGTTGTCGGCGTAGCGGTCCAGGCCGAAGAGGTCGAGCAGCTCCGCCACGCGCTCGCATGACGGCGGCCTCGGTGCGCACCTGGAGGGGCAGGCGCAAGATCGCGTTGAAGGGGTCGCTGACGTCGGTGAAGCGCTCCAGAGAGACGGCCAGGGCGTCGCGCACGGTCAGGCCGGCGAACAGGCGGGAATCCTGGAACGAGCGGCCCAATCCGAGACGGGCCCGGGCCGACGCGGTGCGGTCGGTCACGTCGACGCCGGCCAGTTCCACCCGGCCCGAGTCGGGGCGGAGGAACCCGGAGACGACGTCGAACAGCGTCGTCTTGCCGGCGCCGTTGGGCCCGATGATGCCGACGATCTCCCCGTGATCGGCGTGCAGCGAGACGTCGTCCAGCGCCGCGTTGCCCCCGAAGTGGAGCGAGATCCCGCGTACCTCGAGCTCGGCGCGCCCGCGCGCCCGCCGCCGGCCCCGTCACCGCCTGCGCCCCGAGCGTGTCGGAGGCCTTCTGGAGGTAGATGGACCACAGCAGCTCGGGATGGGCGGCCAGCTCGTCGGCCGTCCCGGAGAAGCGCACCACCCCGGTCTCCATGACATAGACGCGATCGGCTACCGCCACGGCCACGTTCATCGACTGCTCGACCAAAAGGATCGCCGTGCCGGCCTGGCGCATCGACTCGATGGCGCCGAGGAGTTGCTCCACGACAATGGGTGAGAGGCCGAGCGAGAGCTCGTCGATGAGGAACAGCTTGGGGCGGGTGATGGTGGCCATGGCCAGCGCCAGCATCTGCTGCTGGCCGCCCGAGAGGTTGGCGGCGCGCTCGTCGCGCCGCGAGGCGAGGGTGGGGAAGGCGGCGAGGGCCTCGTCGATCATGTCGGCGTCGCGCTCGCCACGCCGGCGGCCCTGCCAGGCGGCCACGCGCAGGTTGTCCTCGACGCGCAGGTTCGGGAAGATCCCCTCGCCGCCGGGCACCTGGGCGATGCCGAGCCGGGCGATCTCGTCGGGCGGCAGGTGGGTGATGTCGCGCCCGTCGAAGACGATGGCGCCGTGATCGGCCTCGACCACGCCGCCGATGGCCCGCAGCAGCGTCGACTTGCCGGCGCCGTTGGTGCCGACCAGGGCGACGATCTCACCCTCGCCGATCTCGATGGCGACATCGGCCAGCACGACCACGCCGTCGTAGCCGGCATTGAGCTCGCGTACCGCGAGCAGCGGCAGGCGGCCGGCGTGGCGGTCCATGAGCATCTGGTTCCGGGTCCGCATGGAGGTCCAGACATCGCGGACGTCCCGCTCGATCAGGCTCCCGGCGCTGGCCACGATGAGCCCGCCGACGGCGAAGATCGGCACCAGGATGAGCAGGCCGTAACGGAAGCCCACGGCGTCGCCCAGCGCGCCCACGATCGGGAGCACCAGGAAGCCGGGCAGGACGAAGAGCGCGCCGATGGAGAATCCGACCGAGCGCACCCGGGAGGGGATGGCCAGCGAGAGCGAGGCCAGCACCCCGGGCCCCACGATGGCCAGCGAGGCGTCGATGCCCGCGTTGCCGATGAAGGCCACCGGCACGTTGGGGGCCAGCGCGAAGAGGACGGCGAACCCGGCGGCGACGAGGGAGGCCACCGCCAGCATGCGGAAGACGAGGCCGATGCCGCGCCGGGCCAGCCGGGTGGCGATCACTGCCCCGACGGCGAGTCCCAGGAGGTCGAAGACCTGGATCGGCGCGATGAGGTAGGCGCGCTCCACCGCATCGAGGTGGAACGTCTCCTGGTACTGCAGCGAGGCCAGCGAGGTGAAGCCGGCGATGGCCGCGGCCAGGAAGGGCAGCGCGATGAAGATGCGGCGCAGCACCCCGATCTTCCAGACCGTCCGCCAGGCCTCGCCCAACGACGGGGCGGCCTCGACGGGGATGTCGATGGCGACGGCGGTGTTGCCGGCCTCTGGCGCTGCGGCGGCGTCAGCCAGCAGGGCGGGCTCGCCCCGCTCGGAGGCCAGCATCTGCTCGCCCAGCTCGAGCTGCTCGTGGCGGCCCCGAGGTGGCTCGCGCAGGCGCAGCCCGACGATCACCACGATCACGATCGGCACGGCGAAGAAGAAGAAGGGGCGCGCCAGGTGAAGGCGGCGGCCAGCCCGGCACCGAGGAGGACGCCGATGATGGCGCCGATGCTGATGCCCGAGCGGTGGGCCGAGTACACGCGGGGCCGGGCGGGCACGGGGTAGTAGTCGGCCAGCAGGGAGTTGTGGGTGGGGAAGATCACGGCCTGCCCCATGGAGACGCCCACCAGCATGATCGTGGCCACCACGACGGTCTGTGCCGTCCCGAGGCCGATGGAGAACGCGGCGCCGACGAGCGCGCCGACGAGGGCGATGCGCACCCGGTTCGTTCGGTCGGCCAGCACGGCGATCGGCAGCGTGCAGCCCAGCGCGGCGGCGCCGGCGATGGCGACGATCAACAAGATGCCGGCGTTGGTGAGATGGAACGCGTCGCGGATGTTCGGCGTCAGGATGTTGAACGCGCTCTGCGTGGCCTGGTCGAGCAGCTCGATCGCGAAGAGCACCCCGAGCGGGAACAGGGAAGCGCCCCCGCCCAGCTTGGCCAGGCGGCTCATGGCGCCAGCGCCCCTTCGATCGGTCCGGGGAGGCCGGGGGTGGCGGCCGCGTGGCGCCGGGCCAGGCTCTGGAGTGCCCAGTCGCGCAGGTCGTAGCAGAGGCCGGCCAGCCCGCGGGGGAAGAGGATGAGGACGAGCAGCACCCCGAGCGCGGAGGGGAAGAGCTGCCAGCTCGGCGGCAGGTAGATGGTGCTGCCCTCCACGATGGCGGCGCCGAGGATGGCGCCGAAGGCGGACCCCAGCCCGCCGACGGCCGTGGAGGTGAAGACGACCAGGCTGACCGGCACCAGGAAGGACGTCTCCTCGTACTGCTGGCTCACCACCAAGAGGAGGCAGCCGGCCAACCCGGCGATGAAGCCGGACAGCCCGAAGGCGGTCAGCTTCGCCCACACGACGCGGACGCCGAAGCCCGACGCGGCGCGCTGGTTGGCGGGCAGCGCGCGCAGCACGCGGCCGGTGCGGCTGTGGCGCAGGCCGTGCAGCGCGAGGAGCACGAGGATCAGGACGCCCAGGCACAGCTCGAACACCGACGACTGTGAGGTCAGGGAGAGGCCGAAGATATAGGGGGTCCCGAGTTGGCCCTGAGGGATCCAGGAGAACTCCTCCCGCACGAGCAGGTAGCCGGAGGCCGCCAGGCTGAAGGCCAGCGTCGTCACGGCGGCGAACATCCCGTCGAGGCGCAGGGTGGGGATGCCGACCACCACGGCCACGAGCGCGGCGGCCGCGCCGGCCAGCAACAGGGCGAGGCTCAGGTCCCAGTGCCAGTCGAGCAGCGCGACGGCACCGACGGTGGCGCCCACGGCGGCAAAGGACATCTGGCCGAGACTGACCTGGCCGGACCATCCCGTGAGGACGACGACGGAGCATCCCACGATCGCCAGCACGACGAGCTCCGAGCCGCGGATGAGCTCACCCGGGCCCATCCAGAGGGGCAGCGTGCAGGCGGCGGCGAAGGCCACCAGGGCCGCCACCGGCGTCCCCACCCGTACCTCGGTGAGATTGCGCAGCGACGCCGGGAGGTCGCGCACGCTGCCGGCCAGTGCCAGCGAGGACTCGACCTCGCGGTCGGTGCGGTTGGCCAGCAGCTGGCGCACCACGATGGCGGCGAAGACCACGCCGGCCAGCACCGCCAGTCCCAGGGCAGGGTTGGTCGGGTCGTCCCAGGACACCCCCTGCTCCAGGATGCCGAGCGCCACCGCGGACGCGGCGATGACCGGGAGCTCGGTGAAGTTGCCCAGGGCCAGCGCCGCCAGGGCGGTCACCAGCGCGGTCAGGCCGTAGGTGGGGTCGAGAGGGAGCCCGAGGATCGCCGCCTGGAAGAAGATACTGACGAAGGAGAGGACGCCGGCGACCACCCAGGTGACCGACTGCAGCCGCCCGACCGGGATCCCGAGCATGGAGGCCCGGTCGCGGCGGTCGCCCACCGCCTGTACGGCGAGGCCGATGTCGGTGCGGGTGAACCACACGGAGACGGCGGCCAGGCAGGCGACCGAGACGATGACCGCCACCAGGTCGTCGGCGTCGAAGACGACCGGGCCGACGTGCCAGGCGAAGTGCCACGGGAAGTTCACGGTGGCGCTGGCGATCGGCGTCTGGCCCCAGATACGGGGGATGAGCAGGCTGACCACCACCAGCAGCTGGGAGAGCCCGATGGTGGCCACGGTCAGGATGAGGCGCGGCGAGCGCCGGAAGCGCCGCACCACCAGGATCTCCACCGTGGCCGTCAAGAGGATGGACGCCACCAGTCCGGTGGCCAGCCCGAGGAAGTAGTTGGCGCCGGAGAAGGCGATCAGACCGACGGCGAGGACGGCGGGCGCCGTGCCGAGGTCGCCCTGGGCGAAGTTGATGACCTTGTTCAGGCGGTAGGTGAGGCCGAGCCCCACCGCCATGAGGGAACCGAGGAGGCCGAGCACGGCGCCCTGGACCCAGACGCCGAACGGGATCGGGAACAACAGGAGCTGCACGGCGAGCACCGAGCCGACGGAGGCGACCGCCGCCACCGCGGTCGTCGTGCGCCCCTGCGTCCGCAGCTGGGTGCTCAGCGACTCATGCCCTTCTCATGGCGTCATGCCGCATGGCGAACTCGCCCCCCGGGTAGCTCACGTGCCGATCTGGCAATTGTTGTCCTGCCGGTGCGGGGCTGACAGTAGCGGGCGGGCGGTGGCGCACCAAAGGTCCGATCCTCCCGCGGTACACGGACGTTGTCACAGCGAAGGGAGGAGGTCCACGGCTACTCTGAGTGGACGGGCCGCGCCGGTGCGACCGCAAGGATGCCGTCACCGAGGCCGCTGCGGGCCTCAGTGGCATCCCTGAGCTCTCGGCGATGCTCTCAGGGTCGAATCAGGGTCTTGCCGGATTCACGGGCGAGTGGATCACCGCCAGGCTGGCACGATGGAGTCACCCGTCCACTTCATATCGACGAAACGAGGCAGCGTGGCGCTCACCGAACAAGCTCCCCCAGCACCGCGGGCGACTTCTCCGGCCGCGCACGCCGTCGAGCTGCGCAAGACCTACGGCACCGGGCAGGCCACGGTCAACGCCCTGGCCGGCATCGACATCACGTTCGAGCGCGGGCGCTTCACCGCGGTCATGGGCCCATCGGGGTCGGGCAAGTCGACGCTCATGCACTGCATGGCCGGTCTCGACCGTCCCACGTCGGGGCAGACCTACGTCGGCGACCTCGACATCGGGCGCCTCGACGACGCAGGCCTGACCCAGATGCGCCGCGACCGCATCGGTTTCGTGTTCCAGTCCTTCAACCTCGTCCCCACGCTGACCGCGGGCGAGAACATCACCCTGCCGGCGGACCTGGCCGGGCGGAAGGTGGACAGGGAGTGGTTCGACTACCTGGTCGACCAGCTCGGCATCGCCGACCGCCTGTCGCACCGCCCGACAGAGCTGTCGGGCGGCCAGCAGCAGCGTTGCGCCTGCGCCCGGGCGCTGATCAACCGACCTGACCTCATTTTCGCCGACGAGCCCACGGGCAACCTGGACTCGAACTCCTCAGCGGAGATGCTCTCGTTCCTGCGCCGCTCGGTGACCGAGTTCGGCCAGTCCATCGTCATGGTCACCCACGACCCCCGCGGGGCGTCCTACGCCGACCGGGTCGTCTTCCTGGCCGACGGCACCGTGGTCGACGAGTTGGCCGACCCGACCCCGGACTCGGTGCTCGAGCGCATCCGCACCATGGGCGCCGCCTGACATGTGGCGGGTCACCATCAAGGGTCTGCTCGCGCACAAGCTCCGCCTCGCCCTGACCGCGCTGGCCATCGTCCTCGGGGTCACCTTCATCGCCGGGACGTTCGTGCTCACCGACACCCTGCACAGCACGTTCGACAACCTCTTCGGGAACATCTACCAGAACGTGTCATTCCAGGTGCGCGGAGTGGCCCAGCTCGGAACCAGCGGCGGCAACGCCACCCGCAACCCCGTCCCCGAGTCGCTCCTCCCCAAGGTGCAGCGGGTCCCCGGCGTGCAGGCCGCCAACGGCTCGGTGACCGGCTTCGCACAGTTCATCGCCCCCGACGGCAAGGCCATCACCACCGGCGGGGCACCGACCCTGGGGGTCGAGTTCGACCCCAACCAGCAGATCTCCGCGCTTCACATTGCGCAGGGCTCACCGCCGACGACACCGCACGACGTGCTCATGGATCTCGGCACCGCGCAGAAGTACAACTTCAAGGTCGGCCAGAAGGTGCGCATCCTCCTGGCCGGCCCGACCCAGACGTTCACCATCACCGGTCTGACCCGCTTCGGCACGGCCAACAACCTGGCCGGCGCCACGTTGGCCGCCTTCGACGTCCCGACGGCGCAGGCGGTCCTGGGTGAAGTCGGCAAGTTCGACAACATCAACGTGGTCGCCGCACCCGGCGCCGACAAGGCGGTCGTCCAACGCGACATCGCGCGCGTGCTGCCCCGCGGCGTGGAGGTGGTGACCGGTCAGACGGTCGTCAGCGAGGCGACCAGCGCCATCAGCTCGGCGCTGGGCTTCTTCAACACGGCGCTGCTGGTCTTCGGCTTCATCGCCCTGTTCGTCGGCGGCTTCACCATCCTGAACACGTTCTCCATCACCGTGGGCCAACGCACCAAGGAGCTGGCGCTGCTGCGCATCGTCGGGGCGAGCCGCCGCCAAGTGTTCCGCTCCGTGCTCGGCGAGGCCTTGATCGTCGGGGTGCTGTCGTCGCTGGTCGGCCTCGGGCTGGGCGTGCTCGCCGCCATCGGGATCGAGAAACTGTTGAGCGGCTTCGGTGTCACGCTGCCGTCGGGTCCACTCGTGTTCGAGACCCGCACCGTCATCGTGTGCCTCATCGTCGGCGTCGGCGTCACGATGGTGGCCGCCATCAGCCCGGCCCGCCGCGCCGTGCGCATCGCGCCGGTGGCGGCGGTCTCCGAGCAGCAGACCGAGGCCGAGATCCCGCTGCGGCGCCGTTTCATCCGGGGTGGGATCATCACGCTGATCGGGATCGCCCTGCTGGCCGTGGGCCTGACGGAACCGGCCATCGCGCTGGTCGGCCTCGGCGCGGTGCTGATCTTCGTCGGCGTCGCCATGCTGGCACCGGCGGTGGCGCGGCCCACTGGCCAGCGTCATCGGGCGCCCCTTGGCCCGCCTGCTGGGTACTTCGGGACGCCTGGGCCGTGAGAACTCCATGCGCAGCCCGCGGCGCACGGCCCAGACGTCGGCCGCGCTGATGGTCGGGCTCGCCCTGGTCTCGGCCATCGCCGTCTTCGGCGCGTCATTGTCGCGGTCGGCCACGAAGAGCGTCGACAACGCCATCAGTGCCGACCTGATCGTCACGACCACCAGCAACGGCGGCGGATCGGGGAACTTCAGCAAGACCGTCCCGCTGCAGGCGGCCGGCGTGCCCGGTGTCACGGCGTCCAACACCGTCTACAGCGACCAGTTCGAGTTCAGGGACTCACTCGAGTCCCTGCTGGGTCTCGGCACCAAGAACCTGTCCGAGACGGTGATCCTGAACATGACGGCGGGGAGCACCCGGGCGCTCTCCGCCGGCGACCTGCTCGTCGACACCAACACGGCCAGCGCCGACCACCTCTCGGTCGGCCAGACGGTCCCGGTGAGGTTCGCGGTCACAGGCCGGACCACCATGCGCATCGGCGGGATCTATCAGCCGAACGCCCTGGCCGGGAAGTATGTCGTCAGCAACGCGGTGTTCCTGCGCCACTATCAGAACCCGCTGCCCGTCGCCGCCCTGTTGAAGACGGACGGCAGTTCCGGCGTGCAGCAGGCGGTGGAGCATGCGCTGACGTCCTACCCGAACGTGCAGGTCCAGACGCGGGCCCAGTTCGAGGCGCAACAGACGGCCCAGGTGAACCAGCTGCTGGGCCTGGTCTACGCGCTGCTCGCGCTGGCCGTGCTGATCGCCCTGATCGGGATCGTCAACACGCTCATGCTGTCCGTGTTCGAGCGCACCCACGAAATCGGACTGCTGCGCGCCGTCGGAATGAAGCGCCGCCAGATCAGAGCGATGATCCGCTCCGAGTCGGTGATCCTCGCCGTCTTCGGCGCCGTCATCGGCATCATCGTCGGGACCGGCCTGGGAATCGCACTGGTGTCGGCGCTCCATTCGCAGGGGATCACCGACACCGTGGTGCCGTTCTCCAACCTGGTGGTCTTCTTGATCCTGGCTGCGCTGCTCGGGCTGCTGGCCGCCAGCTGGCCGGCCCGCCGCGCCGCCAAGCTCGACGTCCTGGCCGCCATCGCGGCCGAGTGATCACACCCGGCTGATCACACGAAGTCCGCTCAGCTGTTCGTGAGGCGCCACTTGATGGCGACGCGCTCGTACGGCGGTCCCGCGCTGACCGCGACGGCCCGGCACAGCGCCGGGTTGAGATCGTCGACGGTCAGGTGGCGCGACCGCGCGTAGACGTCGACGTAGAGCACGTCGCCCCAGCCGAGGGTGGCGACGGTGTTGGTCACCTGCACGCGGTCGTCGGCCCCGGTTGCGTCGAGCACCGCACGTCGCACCGCGTTCTGGGTGGCACTGTCGGGCCTCACGGAGGCGGGACGCGTATCGTCACGAGGGCCGGCGGACTGGATCATGTCGTCAGTATAAGAACGCCTCGCGGTCTGGAGCGGGACCATACGCCACGCCGGTTCGCTACAGTGCGGGCATGACGACGACCGCGGCGCCCTCCAAGCAGCCGGGCGCCTTCCGTCTTCCGGGCTACACCGTTGCGGTCGGCCCGTTCACCCACGTGGCGGCCGAGCGGGACCGGTTGGCCGCGTTGCGCTGGCGCCATTTCGACGCCCATCAGCTCGGCGCGACGGTGGGGGCGGAGATCACCGGCGTCGACCTGACCGCCGCACTGCCCGACGACGTCGTGGCCGAGCTGCGCCAGGCCCTGCACGACTACAAGGTCATCTTCTTCCGCGACCAGGCGCTCGACCCGCACCAGCACGTGGCGTTCGCGCGGCGCTTCGGCGACCTGGAGGTCCACCCCTTCCTCCCCTCGAACACCGGTGAGCCCGAATTGGTCCGCTTCGAGAAGACGGCGGAGGTCAGTGGCTACGAGAACTCGTGGCACCACGACGTGACCTGGCGCGAGTGCCCGTCCATGGGGGCGATCCTGCACGCCGTGTCGGTGCCCGACAGCGGCGGCGACACCCTCTTCTCCGACATGTACGCCGCCTACGACGGGCTGGACCAGGCGACCAGGGACGAGATCGACCAGCTCGTCGCGGTCCACGACTTCACCCAGACCTTCGGGCACACCATGTCCGCCGAGGAGCGCCAGCAAGGCCCAGGAGCAGTACCCGCCGGTGCGCCACCCCGTGGTGTGCACCCACCCCGCCACGGGGAAGCTGCACCTCTACGTCAACCGCCCCTTCGTGAGCCACATCGAGGGGCTCGACCGCGAGGCCAGCCTGGCGCTGCTCGACCGCCTGTGCCGGCAGGCCGACGCGCCCGAGCACCAGTGCCGCTTCAGCTGGACCAAGGACGCCGTGGCGTTCTGGGACAACCGGGCGGTGCAGCACTACGCGTCGAGCGACTACTGGCCCCAGCGCCGGGCCATGGAGCGTGCCTCGGTCATCGGGACTCGGCCCGCCCGGACTTGAGCGGCGAACCGGCCGCCGCCCTCGGCCTACGCGGCGGGCACCTCGGTCGGTGGCCGCCGGGTCGGGACGGCCGTCGGGCCGAGCGACGAATGGGCCAGGAGGATGTAGCCCGAGGCCAACATCACGTAGACGAGGTCGAGCAGCAACGCCAGGGTGCCGCTGCGGCTCGAGCCGATGCTGCCGAAGACGCCGGGGGCGATCAACGCGAAGACCAGGTAGATGGAGACGGCCAGCGCGACGATCAATTGCAACAGATAGATGAAGCTGACCACGCCGGCATAGGACTGCATGCACCGGAGGTTGGGGCCCGTCACCCCGCCGTCACCCCGGGCGACCTCGATGCCGCGGCCGAGATGCAGCAACAGCACGGCGCCGAACAGGACGACGACCAGGCCCCCGATCACGATCGAACGGGCGAGCGAGTTGGTCAACGGCGCCACGTGCGGCGCGATCACCGAGAAGATCGAGGTCACGATCACCACCGTCCCGGCGAACGTGAGCTGGAGGGTCACGAAGCTCATGCCGAAGAGGTAGACGCTGTGCGACCGCTGCCCCCTCTGGTCCGGCTCGGCCCGGTTCGCCACGATGAGGATGACCGGGACCAACAGGACGAGGGAGAACAGCGCGATGACGATCGCGACGAAGGCGACGATCCCGCCGGCGAAGCCCGCGATCTGGTTTGGAATCATGGTCTTTACCGACCCCCTGTTCCGGCGCCCCCTCGGGTGCCTTTTGGCACGGTAGGCCACCGCACGTCCCACGAAGCGGATGTCTGAGCGATCAGCGAGCCTGCCGGTGTCGGCGCCGCCGAAGTCGGTGACGTTGAAGACGGGACGGCTTCCTTGTTCATGCACCGCCACCAACCCGTTGGGAGACGCCAAGGTGGGATCGGGCCGGGGGCTGAGCCCCTGCCGGACATGCGGCTCGGCGTTGCCGTTGCACCAGCGTCCGGGCCCGCGAGGGTTCCTATGCTTGGAGAGCCGGGCGAGCGGAGGAGGCTGATGATGGGTGATGGCCGGGGCCGTGGCGGCGGTGGTGGGGACGCAGGCCTGGGCAAGATGCACTTTGACCGGCTCGACGCCGGCACCGACGCTGACTTTGAGGTCATGCGCCGGGTGCACGAGCGCAATCTGGCCAAGCTCCCCGACCTCCTCCTCTCCATGCTCAGCAGCCTGAAGGGCGACGCCGCCTACCCCGTCGACCGCCTGGAGCACAGCGTGCAGACGGCCACCCGGGCCATGCGCGACGGCGCCGACGAGGAGACGATCGTGTGCGCGCTGCTGCACGACGTGGGCGAGACCCTCGCGCCGCTGAACCACGGCGTCGCGGGGGCGGCCCTGCTCAAGCCGTTCGTCTCCGATCAGAACCACTGGGTCGTGGCCCACCACGCCATCTTCCAGACCTACTTCTACGCCGAGCACTTGGGTCTCGACCCCAATGCCCGCGACCAGTACAGGGACAGCCCCTACTACCAGGCGTGTGTCGACTTCACGACCAACTGGGACGAGGTCTCCTTCGACGCGGAGTACAAGTCGGAGCCGCTCTCGACGTTCGAGCCCATGGTGCGGAGCGTGCTGGCCCGGCCGTGGGCGCCGCCCGGCACGGCCTGAGGACACGGCTCTTCAAAAAGAGCTCGTGTCGGGCCTATCCTCCCCGGCATGGCTGGCATCGGCCCGTTCTCCCGTCGACTGCGTGATCGTCCGGACGACCAGCTGCCGCTCCGGGCCGGGCCGGTCTCCAACGGTGAGTTCGTGCCCGCCGCCGAGGACGCCCGGGACCGCAACGTCAATAAGCTGATCCGGGGGTCGATCGACGACTCGGTCGGGCGGACCGGGGTGGACCGGCGCCGCTTCCTCCAGGGCGCGGGGGCTGTCGCGGCGTCGCTCGCCGTGTTCGAGCTCGCCGGCTGCGCCTCTCCGCCGGCGTCGCACCCGCAGGCGGGGTCCCATCCCCGGGGCACAGGCGGGCGGTTCAACGTGCCGCCGCCGGAGGACACGGCCGCCTGCCAGGACGTGCTGAGTGGCACCGAGTTCATCTTCGATGTCCACACCCACCACGTGATCCCGACCGGACCCTGGGTCGACGATGCCCCCGAGACGACCTCGCTCGTCCTCTCCATGCTCCCCGCCGGCTGCACCGACAGCTCCCAGCTCGATTGCGTGGACCGGGCCAGCTACCTGCACGACCTCTTCCTGGCCAGCGACACCACCATGGCGATCCTGACGGACGTCCCCAACTCGGGCCCGTCCAACGCCCCGATCCCGTTCCCCGACGCGCTCGGCACGCAGCAGATCGCTGCCGGCCTGACTGGCGGGGGCGCCGATCGGGTCCTGGTGGAGAACATCCTCGCCCCCAACGTGGGGCCCGTGGCCGCCACCCTCGAGGAGATGTCGAGCGCGGTGGCGGCCGGGCCACCGGCGGCGTTCAAGGTGTACACGGCGTGGAGCCCGAGCGGGCAGGGCTACTCGTTGCAGGACCCCGCCATCGGGCTCCCCACCGTGCAGCACGCGCACGACCTCGGGGTGAAGGTCTTCGTGGCCCACAAGGGCCTGCCGCTGGTGAACTTCGACCCGGTCTTCAACCACCCCGACGACATCGTCGCCGTGTCGCGCCAGTTCCCCGACATGCAGTTCGTCGTGTACCACGCCGCCTGGGACCCCAACCACGTCGAGGGCCCCTACGACCCCACGGCCGGCATCGGCATCGACACGCTGCTCGCCTCGCTCGACCGCCACGGCGTCCCGCCGAACGACAACGTGTGGGTGGATGTCGCCACGCTGTGGCGCCAGCTGCTCACCACGCCGGACCAGGCCGCCCACGCGCTGGGCAAGCTGCTCACCCGCGTCGGCACGCAACGCGTCCTATGGGGCACCGACGCCATCTGGTACGGGAGCCCCGAGCCCCAGATCATGGCGATGCGCACCTTCGAGATCACGCCCCAGTTCCAAGAGTCGTACCACTATCCGGCGCTGACGGCCGACGTGAAGGCCGGCCTCTTCGGCCTCAACGCGGCCAAGCTCTTCGGTGTCGACCCGACGGCCACGCGCTGCGGTCTGACCCAAGATCCCCTCACGTCCAACATCTCCGAAACCGCCTTCCTACGCGACGAGGGCGCGCTGCCCTCGGCCTGGTCGCCGCACGGGCCGACCACGCGCCGCCAGATGCTCGACTGGCTCGGCTCGTCCGCCACGAGCTGGGTGCCGTTTTGAGGGCGCACGCGTCGCCAGGCAAATCGGCCGTCCGGCGATGGATTACCTCTGGTTCTGGCGGGGGAACGCGACCTCTTGGAGGAGCAGCTGGATCGTCGCCGCAATGGGAACGGCGATCAGCGCACCGATGATGCCCAGGAGCGAGCCGCCGATCAACGTGGCGATGATCGTCAACCCCGGAGTCACCTTCACGGTGTGCTTCATGACTCGCGGATTGAGCAGGTAGTCCTCGAGGAAGCGGTAGGCGATGTAGAAGCAGGCGGTGGCGATCCCGATGGGAAGACCCTTGGAGAGGGCGACCAGGGAGACGATGATGCCGGCAATCGTGGATCCGACCATCGGGATCAGATCGAAGACCCCTACCACGAGGGCCAACAGGAGCGCATAGGGGACTCCGAAGATGACGAGCCAGATGTAGGTGCCGACGGCCGAGATCAAGGATGTCAAGAGGTTGCCGAGCATGAACCCGCCCACCCGGGAGAACACCTCGTCGGTGAGCAGGCCCACCCGTTCGCGCCGGCTGCGCGCGATCAGCGACAACCACAACTGCTTGACGCTGGGGAGCGCAATCAGGAAGTAGAGGGTGAGCGACACGACGCTCACGGTGGCCACGCCAACCGAGAGCAGTATCCGGCCGGCACCGAGGATGCCGCCCGCCACTGGGAGTTTGAGCTTGGTCTTCCCGTCCAGATAGCCGGTGAGATGGAGCTTGTGGGTCCATCGCCCGGCCCAGCCCCGGCCGGCGATGAGGTTCGCCTTGTAGTGCGGGTAGTTGGTGATCAGCACATTGAATTCGTGGGCGATCGGCGGAACCAACACGATGATGAAGGAGACGACTACGAGCAAGAACCCGAATGTCACGATGGCGACGGCCGCCCCACGGGGGATCGCCTTGGACACGAGGAACTCGATGATCGGGTTGAGCCCGATCGCGGTGAACAGTGCCACTCCCACGATGACCAGGACGCTGGTGACGTCCGACATTCCCCGAAAGAGCAGGTAGGCCACGCCGACACCCAGCGCTCCCGTGAACCCGACAAAGAACGGGTTGCGCCTGTCGAGGGGCCGGCCGAGGGTCCCGAGGGACGCATCGGTCTCGTTCAGCTCGCGCTCGACCGCCGCGGGGAGAATGAGGACGTTGGGTTCGGGTTCCTGGGCGCCGGCATCGCCCGGAGCGGTAGGCGCGTCTGGGCGGACGCCGACGATGCCGCGTCCGGGCCGGTCCGCCGCGTCCACCGTGCTCATGACGACACGATCACGAGAAACGCCGGAGGCGCGCGTCGAAGAACGAGTAGATGCCGAAGGCCAAGAGGCCGAGCGCGATTGCTCCAATGGCCAACGCTCCGAACGGGTGGTGGACCAGCGTCCGTAACGTCTGGTCAACGCTCTTGGCCTGAGCCGGATCTGACGTCACCGCCGCTTCCACGAGGTAGACACCGAACAAGGCGAGCAGGGATCCCCGGGCCAGGTCTCCGAAGCCACCAAGGACCTTGACCGCCTTTCGCCACGGGTAGGACAGGCGCTCCAAAGCCAGATGTCTTGCGTATCGATGGAGGAGCCCCCATGCCGCCAGTGCGATGCCGCCTCCCACCAGGACCGCGCCGGCCACCTCGATCGCGACGGTCCCGCCGGACCAGCCCATGACCTTGGCGACCCAGGGTTCGGGATTGCTCGATGCCCCGCCGCTCGTCGCATGATCGGTGACGAGTTCCACGGCCCTGACGCAGAGAGCCCCGTAGATGAAGGCGGCACCCAGCGACCCGATGCGCCTGATGGCGCCACTCGGACCGGTGACGGCGTCGAAGAGCCGCCACGCGGCGTAGCAGCCGAGCCCGATCGCCAGAATGACGAGGAGCACCTTCCCTCCGGTGCGGGCCTCCAGCTCCTGAAGGGCACCGGTGCTGCTCGTCTGGGCGGGGGCACTTCCGTGCCGGGCGATGTCGAAGGCGAGGTACGCCAACAGCAGATAGATGACACCCCTCGATGCGATGCCGATTCTTCCGACCGTGCGCAACCGGCCGGATTCGCGTGGCCTTGGGATGCCGTCCGTACGCGACGGAGCGGTGAGCGAGGACGTCATGGCGCGCCATGGCGCACTGGTCGTGCGCGACGAGCCGGAGTGCTTGGCGACACAGCGTGCAACCAGCCACCACCCATGACCGCACCTCCCTTGTCCGCTCCTGCGACGGCTGCTGCAGGGATGCCCCGTCCCAAACCGCGGCAAACATGGCAGCCGCCCACGTTGCCTTCGACCTGCGTCGTCGCGCCGTGCCCCTCGCGCCGATCGGACCGGCTCCATCAGCGTCGGGGATTTCTGCGCGTCCTACGATGCGCCGGTGACGTTCATGCAGACCATGTCCGAGCGCTCACGCAACGTCCGCGCCGGTGTACGCGTCGGATGTGCCGCCTCGCTCGGTCTGGTCGTGGGCGGAGTCGTGTCGCAGTACACGTCGTGGCAGGCGGCCATCCTCATCGGCTGGGACGCGGGCGCCTTGTTCCTCGATGGGTGGATCTGGGTGGCGGTGCTGGGATTGGACGCCCAGGAAACCGAGTCCCACGCCGGCCGCGAGGACACGAGCATCCCCCTCTCGGAGCTGATCATCCTTGTTTCCGGCGTGGCACTGCTGGCGGCGGTCGGGCTGGTCCTGATCAGGGCCGGGCAGGCAACCGGGGGGACCAAGGCCTCGCTGATCATTCTGGGCGTGGTGAGCGTGGCGGTCACGTGGGCATTGGTGCATACCGTGTTCACACTGCGCTATGCGCGGACCTACTACCGCCCGCCGGTGGGAGGGATCGATTTCAACGAAGACGACCCGCCGACCTATCTGGACTTCGCCTACCTGGCGCTCACCATCGGGATGACGTTTCAGGTGTCCGACACCAATCTCACGACCAAGAGCATCCGCAGGATCGCCCTCGCCCACGCGCTGCTCTCCTACCTGTACGGAGCGGTGATCATCGCCCTCGTCATCAACGTGGTGTCCAGCCTCCTGCATTGAGGTCCGGTCCCCCCGGGGACAACCCCGGCGGCGGGAGCGTCAGTCCGGTGCCACAATGCCCGCATGGCAGAGCCGAAGAGGGTCGTCGTGTGGGGCACGGGGTTCGTGGGGAAGATGGTCATCCCCGAGGTGCTGCGCCATCCCAACTTCGAGCTGGTCGGCGTCGGCGTCAACGACAAGGACAAGGTCGGCCGCGACGTCGGTGATATCTGCGGCGTCGCACCGACCGGTCTCACCGCCACCGACGACCTCGGTGTGCTCGTCGCCCTCCGCCCCGACGCCCTGGTGCACTACGGGCCCACCGCCGGACTGGCCGACGCCAACATCCGGGACATGGGCGCCTTCCTCCGTGCCGGCATCGACGTGTGCTCGACGGCGATGACGCCGTGGGTCTGGCCGCACATGACGCAGAACCCGCCTTCGTGGATCGACCCCATCACCGAGGCGTGCCGAGAAGGCGGCGCCACGTGCTTCACCACCGGCATCGATCCCGGCTTCGCCAACGACCTCTTCCCGATGACCCTGATGGGCCTGTGCGCCGAGGTGCGTAAGGTCAAGGCCCTCGAGCTCGTGGACTACATCAACTACACCGGTGCCTACGAGGACGAGATGGGCATCGGCGGCCGCCCGAGTTCACGCCCCTCCTCGAGCACACCGACATCCTCGTCATGTCGTGGGGCGCCACCGTGCCGATGATGGCCCACGCCGTGGGCATCGAGCTCGATGCGATCACCACCACCTGGGACAAGTGGGTCACCGACGCGCCCATCACCACCGCCAAGGGCGTCATCAACCCGGGCGAGGTGGCGGCCATCCACTTCACCATCAACGGGATGTACAAGGGCGAGCCCCGCATCTGCCTGGAGCACGTCAACCGCGTGGGCACCGACGCCGCGCCGGACTGGCCCCGGGGCACGCAGGACGACGTCTACCGGGTGGAGATCGAGGGCACGCCGTCGATCACCCAGGAGACCGCCTTCCGCTTCACCGACGGCAGCGGGCGCGACGCGGCTGCGGCGGGCTGCCTGGCCACCGGCCTGCGGGCCCTCAATGCCGTGCCGGCCGTCAACGGACTGCCGCCGGGGTGGGCCACCGCCTTGGACCTGCCGCTCATCCCGGGGGCGGGGACCATCCGCTGAGCCCTCCGGACTTCCCGCCGGCCCGCTCACTCCCGCACTCGACAGCAGCGGTCTACTGCACCGGCCCGGATGCAGGCACCACCCCTGCAATGGGGGTGTACCTGCCTGTGGAAGCCGGAGCGTCCCTGCTTTAATTCGTCCTCAGGCGGGGCACCGGCACTCGGTGTCAGCATGGGAAAGGCGGAGAGAGCCTCATGGCCTCACTCGTATGGATCGTCGCGCGCCAGCTCCGCGCCCGTTGGCGGAGTTGGGCGTTGCTGGCCGCGATCGTGGGTCTCACCGGCGCCGTCGTCCTGACGGCCGCCGCCGGGGCCAGGCGTACCGACTCCGCCTACGGGCGCTTTCTCCAGACATCGCACGCCGCCAACCTTCTCATCAGTCCCAACAACACAGGCTTCGGCGGGTACTACACGGCGCTGGCCCGGCTGCCGGGTGCCCAGGTGGTGGCGCCGATAATCGGCGTCCAGGCTCTGCCCCTCCAACCGGGGCCGAAGCTGGTCGAGGCCCAGGTGTACGCGGCCGCCGACGGGAGCTACGGCCACGTCATCGAGCGCCCGCGGGTCATTGCGGGACGGCTGCCCGATCCCACCCGCGTCCACGAGGTGGCCTTGGATCTGATGGCGGCGCAGCAGCTCCATGCCCACGTCGGCGGCACGGTCACGCTGGCGGCGACGCTCTCGACGGCGCCCGATCAGCGGCCGCAGGGGCTGCGGATCTTCCACCAGAAAGTCGTTGGCGTCGTCATGACCCGCGACAATCCGGTGCCGATCAATGCGCTGGCGCAGCTCCCGGTCATCTATTCCTCCCGTGCCTTCTACGACGGGCTCGGTTCTGCCTATCGGAGTTTCGACGGGGCCTATGTGCGTCTGCGACCGGGCGCGTCGGCCTTCCAATTCGGTCGGCAGGCCGAGGCGCTGGCGAAGAAGTACCCGGCGACCGGTGGCGATATCTTCGTCGCCAACCTGGGTGACCAGGCCGTTCAGATTGAGCGAGCCATCCGGCCCGAGGCCATCGCGCTGGCCCTCTTCGCGCTCGTCGTGGCCCTCACCGCACTGGTGATCATCGCCCAAGCGTTGCTGCGACTGCTCCGGGCGTCGAAAACGGACCAGGTCATTCTCCGGGCGCTCGGGCTGACGCGCCGACAGATGTGGTTCGTGAACCTGATGCAGGTGGCGGGCGTCGCCGTGGTCGGCGCGGCTGTCGCCGTCGTCCTCGGCGTACTCCTCTCGCCGATGATGCCGCTCGGTGCAGCCCGCGTTGCCGAGCCCAACCCCGGCATCGATGTCGACGTCGCCCTACTCGGCCTCGGCTTCGTTGGCATCGTCGTCCTGCTGCTCGCAGCCGTCGCGTGGCCATCCTGGCGGATGGGCCTGGACACCTGGGACACCGGGGCGGGTGCGACCGCGTCGTCGCGGAATGGCCGTCTGGCCTGGCTCTCGCGGTCCGCCATCCCCGTGACGGCGTCCCTCGGCATCCGTGAGACGCTCGACCCAGGTGCGGCACGCGGTGCAGTTCCCGTACGCAGCGCGCTGGTCGGCAGCATCTTGTCGATCGTGATGGTCGTCGGGACGTTGACGTTCGGTTCCAATCTTGTCCATCTGGTGACGACGCCGCAGCTCTACGGCCAGACCTGGCAGGCCGCGATCGACCTGCAGTTCCAGACCATTCCGACTTCCCTCATCCACTCCTCCCTGGACCACCGCGCCGGCGTCGTCGCGTGGTCGTCCGGGGATATGGGAACGGTCGACGTCATGGACTCTCGTGTTCCCGCCATCGGCCTGTCCCGGGGGTGGGGCCTCTGGTCGGGCCAACCCTGGTGAGCGGGCGTCTGCCTTCGCATCCCGGCGAGATCGCCCTGGGTGCGTCCGTCCTGCGTTCCGTAGGCCGCCACGTCGGGCAGGACCTGACAGTCGGCGTCAACGGCGCCCAGCGGCGGATGCACATCGTCGGGCAGGCAGTGTTCCCGGCGTTCGACCAGGGTGGCTTCACGTCGACCGACCTGGGTCTCGGGGCGGCTGTCACAGCGGCGGACCTCGCGCCTCCGGGGATACCAGTATCGGACTCGTCGGTCTTCGTCCTGGTCCGCTTTGCCCCGGGTCCGGACCAGGCCCGCCAGGTGGGCAGCTTTGCCAGAGCCTCGGCGTCGTACTGCGCCGGAGTGCAGCAGACCACGTGCTTCGTCACCAGACAGACGCCGTTCGACGTGGGCAACTACGCGCGGATCCAAGGAGTGCCCGAGGTCCTCGCGGTTGTTTTGGCTGCCTTGGGCGTTGGGGTGCTCGCGCAGTTGATGGTCGTCTGGGTCCAGCGGCGCCGCCGCGAGATCGCAATCTTCAAGACGATCGGGTTCGTCCGGCGGCAGGTTCTGTCGCTTGTCGCGTGGCAGGCCGGGACTTTTGCGGTGCTCTCGTTGCTGATCGGCATCCCGCTTGGCATCGTCCTCGGTCGAGGCGCTTGGGCCCTCTTCGGGGGCGAGCTGGGCATCGCGTCGTCCTCAATCGTGCCGGGCTTCCGCATCGCGCTGTGCATTCCGGCGGTGCTCCTCATCGCCTTGATGGTCGCGGTCGGCCCGGCGTGGATCGCCAGCCGCGTGCGGCCAGCCCGAGCCCTGCAGACCGAATGACGCCTCGATCGATGACGCCTCAATCGGTCGTTCCAAGGCTTCCCCTTTCCTCGGCCTGCGCACAGCGAGCGCAAGCGAAGCGACTCGACACTCACGCTCGGACCATGCGTGCCGGTGGCGGTCTCCATGCCGATGGCGGTCTGCATGCCGGTGGCGGCCTGCCCGGCGGCCGGGCCCTCAACCCCATACCTGCTGTCGACGACCAGCCGCCCGGATGGGCCACTTCCCTGGATCTGCCGCTCATCGCCGGGGCGGGGACCATCCGGTAGCCGAAGCTCCCAGGCCACAGGGTCTGTTTCATCGGGTTCTTGGTACCGTGAAGGCCGAGGGCTGCTCGGCCACGGTCTCGCCCGCAAGTACCGGATCGGTCTCGCGGGGCGGGGAGGTGGCACCATCGCACGGTTGTGCTGATCGGACAGCTCCTGCTGCTGTCGGACCCGATCGGTTCTCGGGCGGTGTCACAGCGTCGGGCATCATGCAGGAGTGCGAGTGCTCCACTCCGCCTGGTTGAGCGATGCCGAGCGCCTCGTCGTGTGGGCCGAGGACGGGAGTGAGCCCCGTGCGGCGGCACGACGTCGCGGTCGGCCACCCCGGCAGCGGCGCCCGGCCCCGCACCCGTTCGCCCTCGGCCACGACGGCGTCCGCCTCGCGGCCGCCGAAGTGGGAGGGGCCGAGGCGGACGACCTCATCGTCAAGGCGGACGAGGTCGAGCTCCTCCTCCGCCTGCCCGGGCACCGCGGCCGGTCCCACTGCCTCGCCGCTGCTGGAGGACGAGCCCGCACGCCCCGACGGCGACGGCCCAAGTTCGTCACCGTCACCGTCACCGTCACCGTCACCGTCACCGGGGGCGGGCGAGCCCCTGCCGGGGTGGACGGCGCCGGGACTTGCCCTCGGTCCGGGCGACGGGGCGCGTCTGGTCCTCGCCCTGGACGCCGCGGACCCGTGGAGCGCGGTGGTCATGGGGGAGCCCGATGTCGCCCTCGCCACGGACCTCCGCTTCGCAGCGAAGGCCGCCGACCTGGCCCTCGAGCTGATCACCAGGGGTCGCATCCTGCCCGATCTGGAGCTTCCGACCACCGGTCGGCGGGCCCGATGGCGTCCGCTGGTGGACCGCAACGACCGCGGGCGCATCGAGGCCCTCAGCTGGAATCTTCCGGCGTCGTTCACGTGTGCCGGCATGGCCGACGAGGGCCATCGGCCTGGCACGCGGTCGGACCCGCCGGCACCGCCCGACGTCGTGCGCTCCTACATGTGGAGCGTGGCCGACGCGCTCGACGCGCCGCTTCCTGGCCGATCGGCCACCGGCCAAGCCACCACCCGGTCGCCGGCGCCGTCCGCCGGGTGCCGATGCCGTGGAAGCTTGGCTGTCCGCCCTGACCTCGCCGGACCGCGCTGCCGGCCCGGGCATCCCCGAGGACCTCGCCGTACTCGCCGCCGACGGTGCATCGCTCGCCGAGGCGTTGCGGGCCTGGCATGCCACGGCGGACACCGCCGCCGAGGCGGTGCGCACCTGCTTTCGCATCCAACCCCCGATCGTCGGCGACGAGAACGACGGCGGGGACGACGACACCGGCGAGGACAGGGCCAACCGGTCCGGCGACGAGGAGGATGTCGATGCCGACGCGGGTCCGCCCCGGAGCCAGAAGCGGGGCCGTCGCCCGCCCCAGCCAGCCGGGGCGGACGACTGGCGGATCGAGTTCGCGCTCCAGGCTGTCGACGACCCCAGCCTGTTCGTCCGGGCCCCGGCGGTGTGGGCCGACGGTCCCGAGCTGACGGCCCTGGAACGTCACGTCGCGCACCCAGACGAGCTGCTCCTCCGCGGCCTCGGGCTCGCGGCCCGGCTCGTCCCCTCGCTCGGCTCCGCGCTGGCCACGGCGATGCCCTCTGAGCAGGTGACCGACGCCGCCGGCGTGCTCAGCGTTCCTCCGCGAGGGAGCGCCGATCCTCGAAGAGGCGGGCTTCGGGGTCCTGGCGCCGCCCTGGTGGCGCTCGGCCCGGACCCGGCTGGGCCTTCGCCTCAAGGCCAAGACGCGGTCCGCCGGCCGGGTCGTCGACCGCGGCCATCGGGCTCGACGGCCTGTGCGACGTCCGGTGGGAGGTCGCTGCTCGGCGACGACGACTGGATCTCGCCGAGCTGCGCGCGCTGGCGCGCCTGAAGCAGCCGCTGGTCCGGGTGCGCGGCCAGTGGGTGGAGCTGCGCGCAGGGGGACATCGAGGCGGCGATCGCCGCGGTAGGGAAGAGAGGCGCACCCGACCCAGATGTCGCGCCGGCGACGTCCTGCGTACCGCCCTGGGCCTCGCGCCGACCACCGACCGCGACGGCGCCCTGCCCGTCACCGAGGTGGAGGCCGACGGCTGGCTCGGGGACCTCCTGGCCGGTGCCGAGGACCGCCGGCTGCAATCCCGGCCCACCCCGGACGGCTTCGCCGGGCGAGCTCCGTCCCTACCAGGAGCGTGGCCTCGGGTGGCTGGCCTTCCTGGGTGACCTCGGTCTCGGGGCCTGCCTGGCCGACGACATGGGCCTCGGGAAGACGGCGCAGCTCCTCGCCCTGCTGGTCGACGAGCGGGCCCGCAGCCCTCGCTCGACCGGCCCGACCCTCGTGGTCTGCCCGATGTCGCTGGTCGGCAACTGGCAGCGCGAGGCGGAGCGGTTCGCCCCGGACCTGTCGGTGTACGTCCACCACGGGCCCGACCGGCTCGACGGCAAGGCGTTCACCCGGCACGCCAAGAAGTCGGACCTGGTGCTCTCGACCTACGGCCTCGCCGCGCGCGACCAGCAGCTCCTCGCGACCGTCCCCTGGCGACGCCTCGTCCTCGACGAGGCGCAGCAGATCAAGAACAGCGCGGCCCGCACCACCCAGAGCGTGCGGGCCATCCCGGCCGAGCGACGGATCGCCATGACCGGGACGCCGGTGGAGAACCGCCTGGCCGAGCTGTGGTCGATCATGCAGTTCCTCAACCCGGGCCTGCTGGGCTCGGAGAAGGTCCTTCCGCGAGCGGTTCGCCATCCCGATCGAGCGGATGGGGGACGACGAGGCCGCGGCGCGTCTCCGCCGCATCACCGCACCGTTCGTGCTGCGCCGGTTGAAGACCGACCGGACGATCATCGCCGACCTCCCCGACAAGATCGAGATGAAGGAGTTCTGCACGCTCACCCGCGAGCAGGCCACGCTCTACCAGGCCGTCGTCGACGACATGCTGGACCGCATCGACGACTCCGAAGGGATGGAGCGGCGCGGACTCGTCCTCGCCACCATGATGAAGCTCAAGCAGGTGTGCAACCACCCGGCACACTTTCTGGCCGACGGCTCCGCCCTGCCCGGCCGCTCGGGCAAGCTGACCCGCCTGACCGAGGTGCTCGAAGAGGCGGTCCAGGAGGGCGACCGGGCGCTCGTCTTCACCCAGTTCACCGAGATGGGCGACATGCTCGAGCGCTACCTGCGCCGCCACCTGGCCTGCGAGGTGCTCTGGCTCCACGGCGGGGTCCCCAAGAAGAAGCGCGACGCCATGGTGGAGCGCTTCCAGGGCGCCGACGGCCCGCCCGTGTTCCTGCTGTCGCTGAAGGCCGGTGGCACCGGCCTCAACCTGACCGCGGCAACCCACGTGGTGCACTTCGACCGCTGGTGGAACCCGGCCGTCGAGAACCAGGCCACCGACCGGGCCTTCCGCATCGGACAGCAACGCAACGTGCAGGTGCGCAAATTCATCTGCGGGGGCACGCTCGAGGAGCGGATCGACGCCATGATCGAGGCCAAGCGGGCGCTGGCGGAGCGGATCGTCGGCGCGGGCGAAGGCTGGATCACCGAGATGTCGACCGAGCAGCTGCGCGAGGTCATCGCCCTGTCGGCCGACGCGGTGGGCGAGGACTGATGCCTGCACGGCGAGAACCCGAACGGCGGCCCGCTCGCCGAGGGCCCCGCCCGCCCGCATCGCGCGGCGACGGCTGGTGGCCGCCACCGTCGACCCCGATCCCGGTGGAAGGCGGCCTGCAGGCCCGCAGCCGGCGCGGCGCGATCGGGGACACCTGGTGGTCGCAGCGTTTCATCGCGGTGCTCGAGTCCTTCGGCATCGGCAGCCGCCTCCAGCGCGGCAAGCGGTACGCCCGCACGGGTCAGGTGGTCGCCATGGACATCGGGCCGGGCCAGGTGAAGGCGTCGGTGCAGGGGTCACGGACCCGGCCGTACCGGGTCTTCATCGAGGCGCGCGCCCTCACCGAGTCCGAGTGGGATGCGGTCGAGAGCGCCATGGCGTCGAACGCTGCCTTCGTGGCCCCGCTGCTGGCCGGCGAGATGCCCCAGGAGATCGAGAAGGCGTTCGCCGGCTCGTCGGGCTCTCTGTTTCCCACATCTGCCGCCGACCTCGATGCCGGCGTGCTCCTGCCCCGACTGGGAGAACCCGTGCAAGCACATCGCCGCCGTGTTCTTCCTCCTGGCCGAGGCGTTCGACGACGATCCCTTTCTGATCTTCGCCTGGCGCGGCCGGAACAAGGAGGAACTGCTCGCCGGCCTCCGCGCCCGTCGTCGGCGCGCCGATCCGACTGTCGGTGAGGACAGGCCCGAGTCGGTCGAGGAGACCGAGGACGGAGAGGTCGGCCCGTTCGGCTGGCCACTGGCCGGGGCCGAGCCGGATCCGACCCCCTGGTCGCCGGAAAGCTTGGAGTGGTGGGGACGGCCGGCTGACCTGGCTGCGCTGGAGATCCGTCCCCGCAGGGCCGTCGCGCCGGACCTGGTGCTCCGCCAGCTCGACGCGGCTGCACTCGGTGACGACGGCGGACGGATCATCGACGGGCTCCGTCCCCTGTACGAGGCGATCACTGCGGGCGCAGCAGCGCTCGCCCTCGGCGAGGAGCCCGAGGAGTCATAGGCCCGACGCCGGCGCGGGCGCCGACGAAGACGAGATGGGGATCGAAAACGTTCGTTTTTGACCCACCCTCCAGGTCGAGAGCGAGCCATCTCCTGGTACGGATCGCTGCCCTTCTCGGACGCACCAACCTCATTTGCGAACCAGTCACTCATGAGCGAGTCCCAGCACGCCCTTATCCGTTGGGGTCGCAGGACTCTCCATCGGCGGTGAAGGCAGCTTGCTCAGCTGCGTCGAGACCCGAACACGGAATGTCCGAGCCCGGACCGGCCACGACCGTGAAGGAGGATGGTGTGCTGCCCGTCATTTGAATCACTTCCATCGCCCCGCCAATCGATGGGTCGAACAGGTGGCACAAGATGTCAGTTCCGACGGCGAAGCTGGCCGACGGTGGTCCGCAGGTCACCGTCCACGATCCCGGCGGTTGACCAGGGGAAGGCGGAGCGGCATTGGCCTGCTGCGCAATGGTGGCGTCGAGGCTGGCAATGGTGATCTGCGATGCGGGCGGAACGACAGTTGTTGTTGTGGGCAGAGTCGTCGTTGTGGTTGGTTCTTCAGTCGTCACGGACTGCGAAGGGTGACTCGAACCAGAGTTGGTGCTGCAGGCGGGCGGCCGAGAGTGAGTTTTCACGTCTTTGCTCGGCAGCCAATCTCCAGTGTCGAGTTGGTCCCACTTACTCGGGCCGGGACTGAGACCCGTCACCTCCGTGCACACGACGGCCACGTGAGTCCCCGAGGGCGACTTGGTCGTTCCAGGAAAGCCAGGGTTATCGGTCGGTGCAGCTTTCACCGTGGTGATACCAGGTATCGAAGTCGGATGGATGATGCGTAGCGCCTTGTTGTGCCAGGCCCACGTGGTCGAAGCGGTCCCGGTCGGGCAACACTGGGGATCTTGAGATGTGAGGAACTTCTCCGACGTCACGAGATCCTTTCCGCGGATTGCCACTGATTGGATCCGTCCCGTGTGGCCATCGATCGGCCCGGCCAAGACTGTGAAGCCACTCTTCCCTTTGTCGAACAGCCACAATGCGGTCGTGTTCAAGGTACCGCCAAAGTTGCACCTGAACACGGCCGCCAGGTCCTTTATGCCGTCGTGATTGATGTCAATCGTCAGCGGCCCAGAACTCAACGAAATGCTGAAGTAGTTGATCGAATCTCGACTTGCGCTTGAAATCCCGTTGCCGTTCGACAACGTCACCGGAAGATCGCTGTTCGGACACATGCCAGGTGGGAGGTTGGCATTGGCCAGCCCGGACGTTGCGTTCGTGTTGGACGCCGCTCCGGCTACCCCAACGAGGCTGATCATCCCCAGTACGACCGCCACTGCGGCCACCAACCGTACGGCGCTGACCCCAGGCCTCATGAACGGTCCCTTCAGTTTGAATGACTCACGGCAGCCGAACAATGCGGAAGCCTGACATAGGGATCCGTTGTTTGCAATCGGTGTTGCCAACAAACACATTTGGAAAGATGATCCGTTTGTTGCGCACTCCCCGCGAGAGGCAAGATCGGTCGTATTCGACCCATTGGCTGCAATGGCTCGAGCATTGTCTCGTCCCAGGGATGACACCGCGTCATGGTGGGCACCTCGTCGCCCGAGTCCACTGCTCAGCAGTCATCACCCACTCCGTGCCCTGGCTCCATTGTGGAGCCGGGCTCGGTGCTGGCGGATGGTGTCTTCCCACCAGTTGCAAGCCACGCACGGACGTTTGGTATCGCCTCCGGCTCCGCTCTCCCGGCAGATGAGACTGGGTTGGGCCTAGCGTTCGTGGTACCGGCGTGACGAGTTCTGGGTAGTCGCGCGCAGCGAGCAATGGAAGGAAGGAATGCGAGAGTGATCAGCTACGACGAGGCATGCGCCGAGCTCACCGGACCCGGCCGGACCTACGAACTGGGTGAGGACGTCATCAACGGTATCCCCTATCGGGTCTTCAAGAACGCGCCGCCCACTCTGGTCGACCTCTTTGCCGACTCCCGGGACGACGAGTCGACGTTCCTCGTCTACGAGGACGAGCGCTGGTCGTTCAACGAGACTGCCCGGCACATCGACGCCCTGGCGCCACACGCTGGTGCACGCCTTCGGTGTGCAAGAAGGGCGACCGGGTGGGCATCGCCATGCGCAACCTCCCCGAGTGGATCGTGTCCTTTGCCGCCATCCTCTCCATCGGCGCGGTCTCGGTCTCCTTCAACGCGTGGTGGACGGAGAGCGAGCTCGACTACGCCCTCGACGACTCCGGCAGTGTCGTGCTCATCGTCGACGCGCGAGCGGGTCGAGCGCGCCCACCGTCCCGCTGCGCAGCGCCGGGTTCCCGTCGTCGCGGTGCGCAGTGACGGCGGACAGCGCTCCCGGCCGCCGTGCAGCGATACGAAGACGTCGTCACGCTGGGTGATCCGATGCCGGCGGTGGAGGTGCTGCCCGACGACGACGCCACCATTCTCTACACGTCCGGGACGACCGGGTTTCCCAAGGGGGCCGTGTCGACCCATCGGGCGGTGACCCAGGCCCTGATGGCGTTCTGGGCCCGCGCCGCCATCCAGACGGCCCGCCAGGGTCGGGACGGCGACGCTCGGCGACGGCAGGCCTCCGCGACCCTCCTTCATCCTGATCGTCCCGCTCTTCCACGTCACCGGCTGCGTGCCCGTCATGCTCTCGTGCTTCGGCCTGAAGATGAAGCTCGTGATGATGTACCGCTGGGACCCGGAGATCGCGCTCGCGGCTGATCGAGGCCGAGCGCGTCACCTCCTTCGTCGGCGTCCCCACCCAGAGCTGGGACCTGCTGGAGAGCCCGGCCTTCTCCAAGTACGACACCTCCTCGCTCGCCACCATCGGCGGCGGGGGCGCGCCGGCGCCGGTCAAGCTCGTCGAGCGGGTCGAGGATTCGCTTCTCCGTGGCCGGCCCAACATCGGCTACGGCATGACCGAGACCAACGGCTTCGGCCCCGGCAACAGCGGCGACGACTATGTGGCGCACCCCTCCTCCACCGGTCGGGCCAAGATGACCGATCGTCGACATCGAGATCCGGGACGAGCCGGAGACGGCCGTTGCCGGCGGGGACCCGGGCGAGATCTGGATGAAGGGCCCCAATCTCATCCGCGGGTACTGGAACAAGCCCGAGGCGACCGCAGAGGTGCTCGTCGACGGGTGGCTGGCGCACCGGCGACCTGGGCCGGATCGACGACGAGGGCTTCCTCTACATAGAGGACCGGGCCAAGGACATGGTGATCCGGGCCGGCGAGAACGTGTACTGCGCCGAGGTCGAGAGCGCCATCTACGAGCATCCCGCCGTCTACGAGGCGGCGGTGTTCGGCGTGCCCCACGAACGCCTGGGTGAAGAGGTGGCGTGCGTGATCCATCTTCGACCCGGATCGAGCCTCGATGCCGAAGAGCTACGGCGGTTCCTCTCCGGAAGCTGTCGCCCTTCAAGATCCCGAGCCGGATCGCCTTCAGCGAGGATCGATTGCCCCGCAACCCCTCGGGCAAGATCCTGAAACGAGAACTGCGGGACACCTACTTCGCGCCAGAGGAGTGAGCCCCGCCCCGTTCAGCCCAGGGTCGGTGTCCATCCGGCTGTACCCGCACAACGAGCTCGCCGCCGATGGCATCGTCCGCGAGCTCTGCGCACAAGCCGGCCTCGCCCTCGAAGCCGGGTTCGACGGCGTCATGACGAGCGAGCACCACGGGGGCTTCGCCGGCTACATGGCCCAGCCGTTGCAGATGGCCTCGTTCATTTGGAAGAGTGCGCCGACCGGTTGGGCCGCGGCGGCTCCGCTCCTCCTGCCTCTGCGGCCTACTGCTCTCGTCGCCGAGGAGGTCGCCTGGCTGCAGGCTCGTCACCCGGGTCGGGTCGGGCTCGGCGTCGCGGCCGGCGCCCTGCCGTTGGACTTCGAGACCGCCGGCGTCAACCAGTCCGAGGCCGTCGATCGCTTCAAAGTGCAGCTCCCCCGGCTCGTGGCCATGCTCCACGGCGAGGATCTGGGGGACCTCGACGGGGATCCGGCGCTGCTCGCCTGCCGACGGGATCCGGTCCCGGTGCTCAGCGCCGCGGTCTCCGTGGCCGCAGCCGTCCGCGCCGCCCGGTGTGGCGCCGGGATCCTGATGGAGGGTATGTCGATGCCCCAGAGACTCGCCCGCCTGACCCGCGCCTTCGACGAGGCCGGTGGGACGGGCTCCAAGGTCCTGATTCGTCGGGTGTGGCTGGGCCGTGCGCAGTCCGGGCTGATCGACAGCCAACGGGCCGTCTACGAGAGCTACGCCCAAGGCGCGGCGTCGTTCGGTGAGGATCAGACGATCGTGTCCGATGAGCCGGGCGAGATGGTGGAGAGACTCGTTGCGACCGTGAGCGAGGTCGGTGCCGACGCGCTCAACCTGCGTGTGCAGCTTCCGGGCATGTCGCCCGAGCAGGTCCGGGAGCAGATCGCCCGCATCGGGTCCAGTGTCGTCGGGCGTTTGAAGAAGGAGCTTGCCCGTGCCCCACGGGCCGAGTAGCTATCGGATCGGTGTCCAGCCGCTCGAGAGGTGATTCCCACCGTCGACGTCCAACGTGACTCCGGTGATCTGCCGGGCGTCCTCGGACAGCAGGAAGCACGCCGCCGCGGCGATGTCCTCGGCTTCGGTCAGACGGCCCAGGGGGAGGGCCGAGCCCGCCCCCGCTCCCGCATCGTCGTTCCAGATCGGGCGGGTCGCCGTGGTGCGCACCAGCCCCGGACTCACGGCGTTCACCCGTACCCCCTTCCCGGCCAGGTCGGCCGCGATGGTGCGCGTCATGGCATTCAGGGCCGCCTTGGCCGCGGCGTAGGACACCATGGCCGAGGTGGTCTTGCGCGGTGATCCGCTCGAAATGGTCACGACCGAGCCCGCGTTGTCACCGAGGCCCCGGGCCAGGGCGGCCCGGATCAGGGCGACGCCGGGCCAGGTGTTGAGCCGGAAGGTCTCGAGCAGCTGCTCCTCGCTGATGGCGTCGAAGGAGCGCGGGTAGGGTGCGCCGCCCAGTGTGCTGACGAGCAGGTCGATGCGGCCGAACTCCTCGATGGCCCGGTCCGTGAGCACCGCCACGGCGGCCTCGCTGTCCATGGACCCCACCACGCCGACGGCATTCAGCCCTTGGGCACGTAGAGCAGCCTCCGTCGAGGCCACCCGATCCTCATCGCGGCCGTTGACGACCACCGATGCGCCCTCTCGCGCCAGACGGAAGGCACGGACCGGCCGATGCTCGGATCGGCCGTCGAGCCGGTGATGATGGCCACCCGGCCGGAGAACCGTTGTCCACGCATTACGGATGCTGCCTCATCGGGCCCGTCCGTAACCCCGTCAGCTGATTCCATGCTCTGCATCTTGTCCCATGGGGCGTCGATCGACTGCCCTCCGCGAGCCTCGAGCCAGCACGTTGTGATGATTCCCTCAGGCTGGTCCCACCCGGGACCAATAGGGTCTCCGCAGGCGATCGGAAGGGATGGGAAATGGGCACAGTCGAGACTGTCCGGGGCGCGATCGATACCGCCGACCTCGGGCAGACGTACATGCACGAGCACGTCTTCGTGCTCGAGCCCGGACGTGCAGCAGAACTATCCCGCCGAATGGGGCAGTGAGGACGAACGCGTGGCCGATGCCGTCGGCAAGCTCAAGGCGCTCGCCGCCCAGGGGATCCGCAGCATCGCTGATCCCACCGTCGTCGGCCTGGGGCGGTACATCCCCCGCATTCAACGCATCGCCGAGCAGGTGCCGGAGCTGAACATCATTCCCGCCACCGGTTGCTACACCTACGACCAGGTGCCCTTCTTCTTCTTTTACCGGGGCCCGGCCCTCTCGGCGGCGCTGGGCACGGAGGTGCCCGACCCGATGGTCGACATGTTCGTCGCCGACATCACCGAGGGTATCGCCGACAGCGGCGTCAAGGCCGCTTTCCTCAAATGCGCCATCGACCACGAGGGGATGACCGACGGGGTGGCCCGCGTGATGCGGGCGGTGGCCCGGGCTCATCGCACCACGGGGGCTCCCATCACGGTGCACACCCATCCGGGCACCCAGTCCGGCCTGGCTGCCAAGGCACTGTTGTGCGACGAAGAGGGCGTCGACCCCACCCGGGTGGTGCTCGGCCACTCGGGAGACAGCAGCGATGTCGACCATCTCAGCGCCCTGGCCGACGCGGGCTTCGTTCTCGGCATGGACCGCTTCGGACTCAACGTGGAAACGACCTTCGAGGCTCGGGCCGACACGGTGGTGGAGCTGTGCCGCCGCGGCTATGCCGACCGCATGGTGCTGGCTCACGACGCGGCCTGCTACCTCGATTGGATCGACCCCAACGTGATGGCCATGATGACCCAGTGGAGCTACCTCCACATCTACGACGAGGTCCTGCCCTACCTGCGCGAGCACGGCGTCACCGAGGATCAGATCACCACGATGCTCGTGGAGACGCCACGCAGCTACTTCGAACACAACGCCGCCTACTGAGCCGGCACCTCCGGGCTGTCAACCGCCGGTCATCGGATGAGCAGGCGCGGCGTCCTCGATGGAAGGCGGCGGGCTCACGCGCTGGTCGAGCCACTCCCGCAGGGCGGCGGTCGCACGCACGTCATCCTCGTTGTACTCGAGGATCCACTGTCGGGCCGCGGCGCTGAGGGGGGATCAGGGTCGCGATGTCGCCTCGACGTAACGGACCATGGCCAGGGCTCCGCCGACGTCGTCTCCCCGCCAGCGGAACCCGGTGAGTGGGGCCACCGTCTTGAGACCCATGCTCGGGAGACCCGTGACGAGCTGATCGCGGACGATCGGGAGAAGGTCGACCCATTGCTCCGATCGGATGAATTCTTCGACCTGCTGCTCGACCCCGCAGGGCGCCGCGAGGCGGCGCAGCTGGCCGTTCTCGGCCCCCTGGCTGAAGCAATAGGCGCGGAACGTGACCCCTCTCGCTCGGCCTCGGTCCTCAGCTCGGAGAACCGCTCCCAGAAGGCGAGAAACGCTTCGAGCTCCCCAACAACGATGTCGGGGCGCCACGAAAAGAAGGGGATGAACGTCGACGAGCGGGGCCGGCGGCGCACCGGACGTTGAGGAGCCGCGCCCCAGAGATAGCAGCCCTCGTTGACGCTCTCCATGTCCACGTCGACTTCGATTTCGCCACACGGCACGATGACCCGGTCGACACCTTGTCGCCGATAGGCGGGGGACGGGCCGATGCGGGCCCTGGCGTTGTCGATCTGCTGGGGGAGGTCGCCCAGGCCGGCGTCACCGAACTCGGCGGTCCGCGGGTCGAGGTGGGGAGCGTCGGCCGCGATGCCGATGCCCTCGTCCACGAGCCGCACCGCCTGCGTCGGTCGTCGGGCCAGTAGCTCGGTGACGGGCGTGAGCGGGTCGGCGATGGCTGTGCCTTCGCCGCGAGGGGCAGGTCGACCTTGGCCGCGATCAGCCGGGCGGTGCGGGAGTCGAGGGACGCCAGCTCCGGCAGGTTCGTCACGTCACGAGCGGAGATACTTCCGCCGCTTGGCGATCGTCATGCCCGGCAGGAGGCTGATGTCCCTGACGCCCTCCATCTGCTCGAAGCACCAGTCCTGCCAGCCACACCCGTCGCATTCAGGAACGGCGATCGGCTCGGCCAGCAGAGGAGAGGTCGGATCCTCCAGGTGGACCAATCGACGCGTCGATCACGGAGAGCCGATGGGCGAACTCGAGGTCGTAGACGTCCATGGTCGACAGCAGCCGATCCGGTGGGTCCGCGATGTACTCGCTGGGGTGCCCATGGGGCAGATCGAGGTCGTACCAGACGACCCGCTCCTCCCGGCCCACGATGCCGCCCCATCGTCCGAGCCGAGAGGCGCGCCCACATGCTTCGAGCAGGCGTTGATAGTGGGCCAGCTGGAGAAGATCGTCCGAGCGCCACCGGGCTTCCATGGCGCGGTCCAGCTCGGCAGGTTCGGCGAAGAGCGTGTCGAGTCCGACACGAGCACGCCGTCTACGTCGTCTCTGGCACTGGCGTCGAGCGTCCTGTGGTGCTTCACGTCGGCGGGCAGATAGCCGTCGTCCGCTGCGCCGAGAAGGGCATCGGAGCGTACGAGGAGGTCGGGCTCGCCGGCGGGAGCGCCATCCGGTCGACCGGCAGCCCGCCGCCGATCACCAGCGGGACCCGGTCGTCCATGGCGGCAGTCGTCGCCGCCTCCCGCTCGCTTCTCGAGAGGCTCTCGTCGATGGACAGCACGGCCCCGGGGATTCCTTTTACCAACCGCTAGAAGATGTCGGCCTCGAACTCCCTCCCCTCCTCGGCGAGCATGGAGATGAACGAGGAGGTCGGCAACGGCTCACACGGGTGCAGCACGTCGAGCTGCAGCCGCTGCGGGCAGCGCTTGGCCGTGTAGGCGCCCAGGAGGGGCATACGTCTCACGACAACGGTCCGGTAGGGAGCACGGGCCGAAGGCTAGGCGCCGCCTGTCTCACGGCCCCGGGCCGCCGCCGTGTTGGCGTAGGAACTCGTCGACGGCATCGAGCTGGCGGGGCACAGGCACTGCGGTCGACCACGAGGGTCAGCAGCGTCGCGGCCGGCGTTCTCTGCAGGATTCTCCGATGCGGTCATGATTCGCCCTCCTTCCGGCGATCCGACGATCGCCGCTTTGTCGGCTTGCCCTTGGGGGGCCTCGACCTTGCCTCTTTGATCAGCTGGTGCGCACGGGTCGGGCTGACGCCCAGCTCGCTGGCCAGTCCACGAACGGACCGGGCGGAGTCGTACGCATCTGCTGCGGCGGCCGCTCGCAAGGAGGAAAGCTCCTCCACCGCCTTCTGGTACTTCTCGAGCTCCCGGGTTGCCTGGCGGTAGCGCTCCCGGGGATCGGGCACCCCTTTGAGCCACTGGAGGAAGGCGTCGTTGTCCTCGGACCCGGGGGTGACCGGTCCGGGTGCATCCTCTTCGTGCCCGTCTTCGTGACTCATGTGTCTTCGTGACTTCCAGGGGGACTGTACAGGACGGTGCCGGCCTGTCAAGGGGGGCTGAACAGTTCCCTCCTGTCGAGTCCTGTCCACCCCCGCCCAACCTGACACGGGCGTCAGGGTCCGCCCGCACCGGGATACCCTTTGCCCATGTCCCGGCCAGGTTCCGCCTCGGTGCCCTTCGACCCCGAGGCCGTCCACGCCAAGTACCTGGCCGAGCGGGACAAGCGGCTCGTCGAGGGCCGGGCCGCCATCCGCGACCTGGACCACGACGCACTCTTCGGGCACTACCGGGACGACCCGTTCACGCCCTTCGTCGAGCGCCCGCCCGTCACCGACGAGGTCGACGTCGTCATCGTGGGCGGAGGGATCGCCGGGGTCCTGGCCGGCTCGGAGCTCCGCAAGCGTGGGATCGAGCGGATCCGGATCGTCGACCAGGCCGGCGGCATCGGTGGCACGTGGTACTGGAACCGCTACCCCGGCGTCATGTGCGACGTCGAGTCCTACATCTACATCCCGCTGCTCGAGGAGTTCGACTGCATCCCCACCCGGCGCTATGCCTCGGGCGACGAGATCCGCGGCCACCTCGAGCGGATCGCCGACCGATACCGCCTGGTCGACGACGCCCTCTTCCACACGGACGTGACCCGGGCGGAGTGGCACGACGGACGAGGACCGGTGGCACGTCCACACCGACCGCGGCGACGACGTCGCCTGTCGTTGGTACGTGCTGGCGGCGGGGATCCTGAACCTCATGAAGCTGCCGGACATCCCGGGCATGGACGGAATTCGGCGGGCACTCGTTCCACACGGCGCGTTGGGACTACCACTACACCGGCGGCGGGACGAACGAGCCGCTCGACAAGCTGGGGGACAAGACCGTCGCCCTCCTCGGGACCGGCGCATCGGGCATCCAGTGCGTGCCGCCCCTGGTCGAGTCGGCCAAGCACGTCTACGTCTTCCAGCGCACGCCGTCGGCGATCGGCGTGCGGGGAAACCGACCCACCGACGCCACCTTCGGCCGGGACTTCGCGCCGGGGTGGCAGAAGGCGCGCATGGACAACTTCCAGGCGCTCATGCTCGGTCGCAAGGTCGACCGCGACGAGGTGGACGACGGGTGGACGCACCACTACGCCGCGGTCAACAACCCACCCCGAGTCAAGGGCATGACCCTCGAGGAGTTCGCGCGCAGCGCCGAGGAGGTCGACTACGGGATCATGGAGGAGCATCGCCGACGCGTCGAGGAGCTCGTGACCGACCCCGCGATGGCTGCGGCCCTCAAGCCGTACTACCGCTACATCTGCAAGCGCCCTTGCTTCCACGACGAGTACCTGCCGGCGCTCAACAGCCCCAACGTCACGCTGGTCGACTGCCCGGCCGGGATCGACAAGTTCACCGAGAAGGGTCCCGTGGTCGACGGGAAGCAGTACGAAGTCGACTGCATCGTCTACGGGACCGGCTTCGAGGCCGAGCGCACGCCCCTCGCCCGTCGCGCCGGCCACGAGATCGTCGGCCGCGACCGGGTCACCCTGGCCGAGAAGTGGGCGGACGGGCCGCTCAGCCTGTTCGGCATGATGAGCCGCGGCTTCCCCAACATGTTCGTCATGCCCGCTCCGAGCCAGCAGGCCGTCGTCACGGTCAACTACACCCAGCTGGCCGTGCTCGGGGCCGAGTTCGTCGGCACCACCATCGGTCTGCTCGAGCGAGCCGGAGTCGAGGTCTTCGACGTGAGCGCTGAGGCCGAGTCGGCCTGGGTGCAGGGGATCGTCGACTCGTACACCGACAGCACCCGGGTCATGTCCGCCTGCACGCCGTCGCGCATCAACAACGAGGGACATCCCGAGACCCTGAGCCCGAAGGCCGGCAACTACGGCGGCGGGTTCGGCGACTGGTTCGCCTATCGCGAGGTCCTCGAGAAGTGGCTCGCGGACGGCCGGTTCGAGGGCCTGGAGCTCGACGTGCGGTCGATGCACGCCATGAGCCCGCGCCAGCGGGTGGCCGTCGTCACCGGTGGCGCGGGCGGGATCGGGGCGTCCATCGCCGAGGCGCTGGGCCGTGAGGGCTGGTACGTCGTCACCGTCGACCCGCTCGTCACCCTCGACGGCACCGAGCAGCTGCCCGAGCCGGCGGACTCCACCGCGGCCCGCATCACCGCCGCCGGTGGCTCGGCCCGGGCCTCGTCGGCCTCGGTGACCGACGCCGCGGCCGTGCGCTCCCTCTTCGACGAGCTCGTCGCGGATCACGGTGGCCTCGATGCGGTGGTCAACGTCGCCGGCATCACCCGGCAGAGCTACTTCGCCCGCGGGCACGGAGGAGGACTGGGTCGCCCTGCTCGAGGTCCACCTCGGCGGCTACCTCAACGTGCTCGAGGCCGCCCTGCCCCTCATGGCCGAGGCCGGGCACGGCCGCATCCTCGGCGTCACCTCCGGCTCGGGATGGCGGGCCGCCGACGCGGGCGGGTACAGCGCCGCCAAGCGGGCCGTCGCCGCGCTGACCTGGCAGCTCGGACGGGTGGCCCCTCCGGGGGTGACCGTCAACGCGCTCTCACCGATCGCCAACACCCGCATGGTCGCCGCGGCGTTCGAACGGGCGCGCGCGGCGGGCCGGGCCGGTGGCGGGGGCGGGCTGACGCTCGACGCCATCCCCGGCCCCGAGAACCTCGGGCCGCTCGGTGCCTACCTGGTGGGTGACGAGTGCGGGTGGTGCAGCGGGCAGGTGTTCTTCGCCGGCGGACCCGAGGTGGCGGTCGTCGACCAACCGCGCCTGGTCGAGGTGGTCCGCACGGACGACGTGGTCTCCCTCGCCGGCGTCCTCGAGGCCGTCGTTCCCCGCGCCTTCGTCGCGGCCGAGGCCAACCAGGCGACGGACGGAGGCGCGAACCCCCGGTTCGGATCGATCTTCGACCAGCCGGCACCGGCGGACGCTCCTCGCTGGAGACGTGCGGTCCTGTGCCGTCGTCAGCGAGCGTCCCGATCTGACCGCCGCCCTCACCGCGGCACTCGAGGCGAGGTCGATCACCTGCCACCTCACGGAACCGGCGCGCGACTTCGACGGTGCGGCCAAGGCACTGCGCGCCACCGTGGACGGGTCCGGGCCGATCGACGCCGTCGTGGTCGCTCTGGCCGGGCCTCCCGCCGGCCCTGCACGCACCCACGGGATGGCAGGCCATTGTGGCCGACCACCGCGAGCTCGTCGAGCACCTCCATGCGGATGCGTCCTGGACCCGTGCGGTCGCCGAGTACGCGGCGGGGACCGAGCGCCCCGTACGGATCGTCACGTTGACCGACGCCACGGCGCCGGCGGGCCGGAGCCGGGCCCAGGCTTCGGCGCAGCTCGCACGGGCCGCAGCCGGCGGCACGGGTCGACGCGTCACCGCGCTGGCGGCGAGCATGGAGTCGTCCGGTCCGGCCGCGCCCGAACACGACGGGCGGGCTGGTCGGGCATCTTCTCGGTCACCCGGAGGCCGGCGCCCTCGCCGGTGCGGAGCTGGTCGTGGGGGCCGGGTGGATCGGCCTGCGGGCCCACCCCCGACCGATCGGCACCGTCGTCTACGGCGGGCCCGCGATCCCCGGGTGGATGGACGGCGCGCTGCGCCAGATCGTCGATGCCCCCGGTCCCCCCGGTGCGAACCCGCCGCCGGAGGCCCGATGACCGACGCGCCACGCCCGCGTCGTCGACGCGCACGTCCACCTGTGGGATCCGGCCCGGACCGACTGGTACCCGTACCTGTCGCGTCCCGGGCGACGAGGGCGGCGGTTCGGGATCGGTGGTTCGGGGATGTACCGGCGGTTCGACGCGGACACCTACCGGGCCGAGTCGGCACGATGGAACGTCGAGAAGTTCGTCAACGTCGCCGCCGCCACGGGACCCAACTCCATCGACGAGACCCTGGAGCTCGATCGCAACGCGCCGGACCGGGGCGGTCCCGCCGCCATCATCGGGGGACTCCCACCGACCGAGACGGTGGCGGAGGCGGTCGCGCTCCTCGACCGCCAGATGGCGGCGTCCCGCTTCCGCGGTGTCCGTCCCATGGGACCCCTGGGCGACCCGGTCCCCGACGGCGCCGTCCTCGGCGAACTGCGGGACCGGCAGCTGATCTTCGAATTGATGGCGCATCCGGATCAGCTCGCGGCGGCGGCAGCCCGGCTGGCGGCCTTCCCCGATCTGACTGTCGTCGTGGAGCACACCGGATGGCCCCGCACGAACTCCGACGAGGAGCGGGCGCTGTGGCAAGCGGGCCTCTCCGCCCTGGCTGCCCTCGGCGACCATGTCGTCTGCAAGCTCTCCGGACTGTCCATGCCCTTCGGGTCCATGCAGGTCGAGGCTGTCGCGCCGTGGCTCGAGTTCGCGCTCGATGCCTTCGGGGCCGACCGGTGCATGTTTGCCAGCAACTTTCCCGTCGACTCGGCCGCGGGAAGCTTCGACGATCTCTACACGACCTTCAGCGCGGTCACGGGCGGGCTCGACGCGGCGTCACGCGAGAAGGTCTTCGCCGCGACCGCCGAGCGCATCTACCGGATCTGACGGCGGCGACCCGGGCATGGAGAAGGAAAAGGAACGGGGCGAGGCGGACACCGACGCGTTCAGGGCCGAGCTGCGCTCCTGGCTCTCCGAGCACCTGACCCCCGAGGTGGTGGCGGCGGGCGGGCGGCAGCTGGAAGGCGCCTCCCTGGAGGTGCTGCGGGCCTGGAACCGCACGCTGGCCGACGGGGGTTGGGCCGCGCCGGCCTGGCCGGTCGAGCACGGAGGGCGCGGCGCCGGTGTCGACGAGCAGCTCGCCTACCTGGAGGAGACCAGCCGGGTCCGGGCGCCGGGCCCGGTGAACGTGATCGGCGTCTCCAACATCGCCCCGGCCATCATGCGCTACGGCACCCCCGAGCAGCAGGCCCGCTTCCTCGCGCCGATGCTGCGGGGCGACGAGATCTGGTCGCAGGGCATGTCCGAGCCCGACGCCGGCTCGGACCTTGCCTCGCTGCGCACGGCCGCGGTCGAGGACGGCGACGACTTCGTCGTCAACGGGCAGAAGACGTGGAACTCGCTCGGGCACCTCGCCGACTGGTGCCAGCTGTACGTGCGGACGGATCCGGCGGCCAAGAAGCACGCCGGGCTCACGTGCTTGCTGGTCGACCTGCGCACGCCCGGGATCGAGGCGCGGCCGCTCACGACCATGACCGGCGGGCAGACCTTCGCCGAGCTCTTCTTCACCGACGCCCGCGTCCCCCGCTCGGCCCTGCTCGGCCCCTTGCACGGTGGGTGGACCGTGGCCATGACGACGCTCAGCTACGAGCGCGCCGGCGTGGCGCGCCTGCACCTGTCGCTGGCCCGCCGCCTCGACGATCTGATGGCCGACCCGCGGGCGCGGCCGGGCCGGAGGGACCCGGTGCTGCGCGATCGCCTGGCCCGCACGTACGCCGTCCATCCGCGCCATGCGCTTCTTGACCGAACGCTCGCTCTCGGATCCGTCGGCCGCCGAGGGGGCGGGCGGCAGCCTGGCCAAGCTGTCCTGGGCCCACTGCGACCAGGAGCTGGCCGACCTGGCCGTCGACCTCATCGGCCTCGACGCGCTCGGGGCGGCAGACCCCTGGGCCGAGAACCTGCTCGCGGTGCGCCAGGCCTCCATCGCCGGCGGCACGACCGAGATCAACAAGAACATCGTCGGCGAGCACGTGCTCGGGCTGCCCCGGTGAGCGCCGTGGCGCCACGGCCGGCGCTCGGGGCCCGTGTGCCAGACTCCTCGGGCGCCACGGCGGTGCTGCAGCGGTGCCACGGCGACAGTCACGTCGAGGGCGAGACGGTGAAGCGAGGAGTGCATGGCCCGAGTCCCCATTGAGCAAGGGTTCTTCCGGATCCCCGACGATCCGGCCGAGCCGCCACGCCTGCTCGGGAGCCGCTGCCCGTCCTGCGGCGAGGTGTTCTTCCCCCGGCGGCTGGTGTGCGCCAAGTGCCTGCACGAGGGCACCGAGGACATGGAGCTGTCGACCCGCGGCACCATCCACACCTGGACCTACTGCCACGTGCCGCTGTTCGGCAAGAAGGACGCCGACGTCGCCGGCTACGGCGTGGCGCAGGTGGACCTGCCCGAGGGGCCACGGGTGCAGTCGATCCTCTCGGGCGAGCGCGACGACTTCGCGATCGGCATGGAGGTGGAGATCGACCTCGAGACGCTGCGCCAGAACTCCGACGGCGACGACGTCGTGATCTACCGCTTCCGCCCCGCCCGTGACGCCGGCGTGGCCGCCGGAGCCGGTGCCGGGACGGGGGTCGTCGTGAAGCACGGCCTTCGTTTCGAGGGCGTCGCCGTGGCCGGCATCGGCATGGTGCGCTTCGGGATGTTCCGCGACATCCCGGGCGCGCACCTGGCGCGCGACGCCGGGCTGCTGGCGCTGCACGACGCGGGCATGACGCTGGCCGACGTCGACGAGGCGTACGTCGGCTACATCCAGCCGGCGTCCATGCTGGGGATCAAGGCGATGAAGGAGCTCGGGCTGACCGGGCTGCCGGTCACCCACATCGAGAACGCGTCGGCCACCGGGCTCGTCGCCTTCCGCGAGGCGGCCTGGGCGGTGTCCTCGGGACGGGCCGACGTGGCCATGGCGCTGTGCTTCGACAAGTTCACCGACATGACCGGCACCGGCGGCCGCGGTGCCGGGCGCGATCAGATCGACGCGCCGATCCTGCCCGCCGCCTACTTCGCGCTGTGGGCCCAGCGCCGCATGCACGAGCGGGGCACCACGCCCGAGCACTTCGCCACCATCGCGGCGAAGAACTGGAACTACGGCGCGGTGTGCCCGTTCGCCCACCGCCGTTCCGACCACGTCGTGACCGCCGAGGAGGTGCTCGCCGCCAAGATGGTGGCCGAGCCGCTGACCACCATGATGTGCTGCCCGCCCGACGACGGCGCCGCCTGCATCATCGTGGCGCGCGAGGACCTCGTGCGGTCCCGCCAGCCGGGTCGGCCGCTGGTGCGCGCGCTGGCCTCCGCGCTGACCTCGGAGACCTACTCGCCGGGCCACACCTTCGTGGGCCCGGTGGTCGGCCCCTCGACCATGACGAAGGCGACGGCGCTGGAGTGCTACGAAGCGGCCGGCCTCGGCCCCGAGGACGTGAGCGTGGCCTACTGCCACGACGCCTTCGTCAACGAGGAGCTCGAGTACTACGAGCTGCTCGGGTTCTGCGCCGAGGGCGAGGCCGAGAAGCTCGTCGTCGAGGGCGAGACCGGGCCGGGCGGGCGCATCCCGTTCAACACCGACGGTGGACTGATCGCCCGGGGCCACCCGGGTGGCCCGACCGGGACGGCCATGCTGCACGAGGCGGTGCTGCAGCTGCGGGGCGAGGCGGAGGGCCGCCAGGTCGAGGACGCGCGGGTGGCGCTGACGCACCTGGTGGGTGGCGGCAGCATCGCCACGGTCAATCTCTTGGGTGTGGAGAGGAGCTGAGCATGACGACGAGTGACGAGCGGCGGGCCGCCGGGCGGGAGATCCAAGGCCAGCTCTGGCCGGCGATCCTGAAGGGCCCGACCGGGCAGTTCCCGGCCGCCAAGCTGGCGCCCGACTTCTTCGACCACGTGCAGCAGAGCGCGTTCGGCGACATCTGGACGCGCCCGGGGCTCCCGGTGCGCGACCGCTCCATGATCACGGTCGCGGTGCTGGCGGCGCTGGGGCAGACCGAGGAGCTGCGCTCGCACCTCGCCGGGGCGCTCAACGTGGGGATCTCGCGCGAGGAGATCGTCGAGATCCTCATGCACGTCTCCATTTACGCCGGCGTCCCCGCGGCGGGCTCGGCCCTGCGCGTGGCGGCCGACGTGCTCGGCACGGACTGACGACACCGGGGCGCGCCGCGGGCCCGCCGGCTCCGCCCGGGCGGTGTCGGATCTACTGCGGAGCCCAGCGCAGGGCCACGCCGGCCTGCCCCTCGGCGACGGCGACGAGCTCGCTCCAATCCGCCCCGCCCAACCCCTCGCGACCGCGCTGTCGAGCACGCCGCGCACGGCGGCCGCCACCGGGGTGGGGGCACCCGAGCGCGTCGCCCCAGTCGACGATGAGGCCGGCGTCCTTGGCGGCCAGCGCCAACGCGAACTGCGTCGGTCGGCCCCGCCCGTCGATCGTCTCGACCTGGCGGTCGATGAAGAAGTTCGACGCCCCGGCCGTGCGCAGGACCTCGACGGCCTTTTGGACCTCGATCCCGGCTTTCGTGGACATGGCCAGCCCTTCGAGGCTCACCCAGGTCGTGGTGAAGGCGATGAGGCTGTTGAGCAGCTTCATGGTGTTGCCGAGCCCGAGCGCGCCGACGTGAAACGTGGCCCGCCCGAGCGGCTCGAGCACGGGCAGGACCCGGGCGACGGGCTCGTCGTCGCCGCCGACCATGAACACGAGCATCCGCTTCTCGGCGCCGATGGCTCCGCCGGTGAGGGGCGCCTCGACCAGGTGAGTGCCCCGAGCGCGGCCAGGCGCTCCCCGAGCTCGCGCACCGACGGCCGGGCTGTTGGTGGACAGGTCGACGAGGACGGCACCCGGCGCGGCGGCACCGGCCCAGGCCGCGGCGACGTCGGCGACGACGTCGGGCGTGGGCAGCGAGAGCAGCGTGACATCGGCCTGGCGGGCCACCGACGCGACGTCCGGCGCCGCGGCGGCACCGGTGATCGCCGCACATCGCCGCGGCATCGACGTCGTGCACGACCACGTCATTGCCGTCCGCCACGAGGTTGGCCGCGATGGCCCCGCCGATGTTCCCCAGCCCGATCACACCTGTCGCCATCGACCCTCCCGAGTCTCGCAACGCCCTGGCCACGCCCCTGATCGGCGCGCGGGACGAGAGCGTATAGTGAATCCTGACTCGAGCGTCAGGGATCCCGGGGGGTCTGTTCCATATGGGGCTACGCGACCACGTCATCTGCGACAGTGACCTCCACGTGATGGAGCCGCCCGACCTGTGGGAGCGCTACATCGACCCGGCCTACGCGCACGCCGCCCCGCGCGGGCTGTCCGAGATCACGCGCGACATGCGGGTGCGGGTGAAGAACCACGTGATGCTCCGGATGGGCGCGACCCGGCCGCATGCGCGTGGAGGGCCGCAAGACGGGGTGGCAGAAGGAGCACGACACCGTCTACGCGGCGTCCGAGGCCCGGGGCTGGGACGCCCAGTCGCAGATCGACGCGATGGACGCCGAGGGGCTCGACCTGGCGGTGCTGTTCCCCTCACGCGGGCTGTTCGTGCTCGGCCTCGACTCGTCCGAGCAGATCGGCGAGCGACGGCCTGGAGCCCGAGTTCGCGACCGCCATCGCCCGCGCCTACAACGACTGGCTCAAGGACTTCTGCGACCATGCGCCGGACCGGATGTTCGGGGCGGGCATGGTGGCGGCGCACGACGTCGACGGCGCGGTCGCCGAGGCGCGGCGCTGCGTGGAGGAGCTCGGCTTCAAGGCGATCTTCCTGCCGCCGGCCACGGTGAACCGCCGGCCCTGGCACCACCCGGCGTATGACCCGCTCTGGGCCGAGATCCAGCGCCTCGGCGTGCCGCTGGCCTTCCACGGCGGCGGCCAGACCTACCTGACGCCCGACTTCGGGCTGGAGGTGCTGGACCAGCTGATGCTGTGGCACACCTTCAGCCAGCCGCTGGGGATCCAGTTCGTGACGGCGTGCCTGTGCGGTGGCGGCGTGCTCGAGCGCTTCCCCGATTGAAGGTGGCGCTCCTCGAGGGCAACTGCTCGTGGGCGCCCTGGTTCCTCTACCGCCTCGACGAGCACTGGGAGTGGACGGGCTGGTACGAAGCGCCCGAGCTCACGATGCCGCCGTCGGAGTACTTCAAGCGCAACTGCTGGGTCGTCGGTCGAGGCCGACGAGGTGACAGTGCCGCACTTCGTCGAGACCTTCGGCGACGAGAGACTGATCTTCTCGACCGACTACCCCCACGGCGACTCGAAGTATCCCCACGCCGTGGACAGCTTCGACAAGCTGCCGCTCTCCGACGAGAGCAAGGCCCGGATCGTCAGCACCAATTGGTCGGCGCTCTACGACATTCCGCTGGTCAAGAAACCTCATCCGCCTTCGTAGCCCTCGAAGGCTCAAGCTTGGGAAGACTCCACGGGCTGACGGGGCGACCGATGGCGAGCGAGATCGGCGGGTCAGGGGAGCCGACTGGCCACGGCGAACAGCCACGAAGGGACCCGGATGCGCGATGACCGCGCCATGAACGGCACGTGACGGGCACGCCTCTCGGGCTGCGTACGGCGGCGAGATCTCCGAATCCGTTTTCGCGCTCGGCCATATGTCGTTGAGGGCAGACGCCTTCCATGTGCCGGTCTGCTGAGACTATGGGCTGACCTCGATGCCCAGGTAACGCTCGAACACGTCCTCGGCCCGGAGGTCGGCGGCGGCCCCCGAGAATACGATCTGACCACGGTTCATGAGGTACACGGTGTCGGCGAGCTCGAGTGCCCGCGTCACATACTGCTCGACGATCAGCAGGGAAGTGTTGCTGGCCACGATCTGTGACAACGTCTCGAAGACCTGGTCGACGAGCATCGGCGACAGCCCGAGGGACGCCTCGTCGACGACCACGATCCTGGGGTTCGTGACATAGGTCCTCACCAGGGAGAGCATCTGCTGCTCGCCGCCACTCAGGCTTCCCGCCTGCTGACCGAGGCGCGTCGCCAGCGCCGGAAACTGGTCCCCAGCCTTCTCGACGCTTTCCTTCTCCTTTCCTTTGGGTGAGCTCAGGACGATGTTCTCCCTGACCGTCAGGGAGGGGAAAATCCCGTGTCCTTCCGGCAGGTGGCAGAGCCCGCGCCGCGCCAACGCGTAGGGCTTCTGACCCGTCACGTCCTGTCCATCGAGCAGCACGCGGCCCCCATCGGTTTGATCAGCCCCGAGGCCGTGCGCAGCGTCGTCGTCTTGCCCGCACCATTGGGGCCCAGGAGGGCGACGACCTTCGAGTCCGGAACCGAGATGGTCACGTCCCGCAAGACCACCGTCTCGCCGTAACCGGCCGTCACCTCCTCGAGCTCAAGCACCGCTCGCCCCAGTCGACGGCGCGGGACTGGCACCCGGGACAGTGTCGCCCTCGGAGCCCAGATACGCGCTCCGCACGACCGGGCTGGCCAGCATCTCTGCGGGAGTTCCCTCGAAGATGAGTTGGCCGAAGTCCAGCACGTAGATGCTCCGACAGACCTGGCGCACCAGCGCCATGTCGTGTTCGACCAGCAAGATGCCCAGGCCACGGTCGGCGACTGCACTGGTCAGGATCTCGCCGAAGCGCCTCGTCTCGGCAGCGTCGAGGCCCGAGGACGGCTCGTCCAGCAGCAACATGTCGAACGGACCGGCGAGCACCCGCGCCAACTCGACCATCCGGCGCTGCCCTACCGGGAGCAGCCCTGCCTGGAGGTTGGTCAAGGGCCCGATGCCGGTGAGCTCGATGGCGTCCTCGACCGCCCTGCTGACGATCGCCCGTTGGGCCGCGGTACTCATCAACTGACGGACAGGATTGGCTCCGGCCATCGACGACTCTCGGCCCAGGGCCACGTTCTCCCGCACGGTGAGGGACGAGAACAGCTCGACCCGCTGGAACGAGCGGCCCAAGCCGAAGCGGGACCGACCGGCCGGCCCGAGGGACGTGACATCACGCCCGTGCAACGTCACCCGTCCCTCTGTCGGCTTTACCAGGCCGGAGCACGCGTTGAACGTGGTCGTCTTTCCTGCGCCGTTGGGGCCAACCAATCCCGTGATGCAAGCCATGGGCGCCGTGAGGCTCACGTCCTGCGTCGCCATGACGCCGCCGTAACGGACCGACAACCCACGGACCTCGAGCCCGCTGGCACCAGGCTCGACAGTGGTCGCGCCGGCCGTGACCCGCTTGTCCAGGCGAGCAGCATCCTCCTCCGACGCGGCGGCCTGCACCAGGGCGCGACGCAGCTGCTCCTGGGTCACCGCGTGCTCCGGCCGGCGGCCGCCCAGACGGTCAAGGAGCTGGCGGACCTTCAGCGGTACGGTCGCTGTCCTGCTCGCGAAGACGGCATAGGTCGCTGCGGCCACACCGAAGAAGATCTGGAGGTAGGTGGTGACGTTGTTCGCCGTGAAGTAGCCCGGGATGATCGACACACCTAGGGCGGCGATGAGCGCGTACCAGGGCTCTCCGCCGATCGCGATGACGACGAGCGCCACGAAGACGAGAGACTCGAACGGGTCGTAGTTGCTCCCGACCGCGTAATGCACCTCCATCGCCAGCAACGCGCCAGCGAGGCTCGCGAACGCGGCTGAGATGCAGAAGATCAAGACCTTGATGACGTTGGTCGTGGCACCTTGCGTCTCGAGCGCCACCGGCGAGTCGGCTAACGCACCGAGGAGGCGTCCCATCCTGCTGCGCTGGATCGCGATGATCACGAGTGTGCTCAGGACGGCCGCGGCCAGCAGCACGTAGTAGAAGCCCTTGTCCGACGCCAGCGAGAGACCGAAGACGCTCACTTGGGGCCGCGGAGCCGGGATCCCCGCCGTTGTCAGCCCGAACATCAAGTCGGTCGGGTAGAAGAGATACTGCAGGAGGATCCCGAAGCCCAGCGTGGCGAGCGCCAGGAACAAGCCGGACAATCGGATGGCCGGGATCGAGACGATGGCTCCGACCGGCACGGCGACCAGCATGGCCAACAGGAGTGCGAGCAGCCACGGCACGTGATAGCTGTCCGCGAAGTGCCCGAATGCCGCGGCGCCGACCGCCGCGAACGCAAGGTGGCAGAGCGAGATCTGACCGGAGATGCGCACGAGCAGGCCGAGCGAAAGCAGCAGGATGGCATCCGCCAGGAAGCTCGCCCAGATGGCCAGGTGGTAACCGACCAGGTTCGGGACGAGGCACAGAACGACGATGACCGCGGCGAACACGGCCAGCCGCACCCTCCAGGGCGCGTACCACGCTTTTCGAACGGGCAGTGTGGTCACGACCCGACGCTCTGCCAGTCGTGCCTTGGGGGTGACGACCAGGGCAAGGAACAGGACGATGAACGGGATCGACGGGGGCAGCCCGCTCAGCCAGCTGACCGATACGGCGTACTTGGTCGCCAGTGATCCCGCGATGCCGATGAGCAGGCCACCGAGGAAGGTCAACGGAAGGCTCGAGAAATAGCCGATCGCCGCTGCCCCGAACGCGTAGACGACGAGCGTCGAGATGATTTCGGCGTTCAGGCTCAGGCCGGGGGCGAGCAGCAGTCCCGCCATGGAGCAAAACGTCATGCTGATGACCCATGCCCACCGCCGCACCCGAATGGGGTTTTCGCCGGTCATCGACAGAAGGTCGGGGTTGTCGACGACCCCGCGCATGGCGAATCCCATTCGGACGAAGCGGAAGAAGTAGTACAGGACCGCAGTCGCAATGACCGCGATGATCGTCACCGCGATCTGATCCCACCCCACGTTCACACCGAGGATCGGAACGGTCGAAGTGGGCAGGAACGGTGGGAAGTTCACTTCGTTGTTGCCGTACCACAGCTCGCCGATACCGAGGACGATGAGCAGGAGGCCCACCGTGGCGACCACCTTGAGGGTCGCTCCAACCCGCTCGAGGGCCCGCCCGAGGAGTTCCATGAGCAGTCCCTCGGCTGGGCCGAGGACCAAGACGCACACCGCAGCGGCCAGGCCCCACGGCCAGCCGTGCTCGTCGTGCAGCCAGTAGAAGACGAACACGGTCAGGGCCGCGATCGCGCCATAGGCGAGGTTGAAGATGCCCGACGTCTTGTAGGCGAGCACCAGGCCGACGCCCGCGAGGCCGTACACGGCCCCGGTAGCGAGGCCAATGACGATGAAGGGCAAGAAGTCCTGCACCGGTCAGTCCTTCACCCAGGGCACGCCGGACAGGTGCCCGTTGCCGACGTGGACGTCGAAGTCGTGACGCCCCCGCGTGGCCATGGCCACGTCCTCCATGAACAGGTTCACCTCCCGGACAGCACGTACTCGTAGCCGATTGTGTCCGACCGCGCCACTCGCTTGGCGCAGGACTGGATTTCGGCAATCGGCAGCGGCCCGTCCGCCGACTGGCGGGTCCTGGCTCCTTGGCTGAGATTGGCAGCGGATTCCGTGCAAACCAGCCGGGACGCCGGACGCATCCGTGAAGAGGTCGGTATAGTCCGGGACCGCGATATCACCGTTCCCAACCGAGAGCCGACTGGGGACACAGGGGGTACGGCGCCGATGCGCCGCCTGAACAGGGGCCGAAGGCCCAGGGGGGAGTGCACGTGCCCGGACGTGTGAAGCAGACGACGGTGGTCCTGGCGGCGGGGTTCCTTGCCGTCGCAGGTGCCCTGAGCGTTGCCGTGATGTCGGCCGCTCCGGCAAGCCCGGCCGACGCAGCGAGCACGGTCACCATCGCCGATCTCTGCAGCTGCACAGGTCCGGAGGCATCGTCGATCAGCCAGACCTCCGCCACGATGCAGGCGTGGGCGTCCTGGGTCAACAGCCACGGCGGGCTCGCGGGGCACCAGGTGCACCTCGTGGTCCTCGACGACGGCTACAGCGCGGCCAAGGCCTTGGCAAACGCCCAGACGGCAATCAATCAGGACCATGCCGTCGCCATCTTTGACAACAGCGACGAGGACCCGTCGTTCGCTTCGGTGGTCAAGACCGCGAACGTGCCGGTCCTCGGCGGGCAGGAGACCGAATCGGGCTGGCAGAACTCCGACTTCTTTCCGGCCGGGGCCACTTTCAACTACACAAACGCGGTCGGCGCCATCATCGCCAAGGACGCTGGGGTGAAGAAGTTCGCCGCGCTGTACTGCGTGGAGGTGAACATCTGCGCGCAGTCGGTCCAGCAAGGCGAGCAGATTGCGTCGCACTACGGCATCAAGTACGTCTACACGGCGGGCATCGGGTTCGCGGCCCCCAACTACACGGCCCAGTGCCTGGCGGCCAAGCAGTCTGGCGCCACTGCGATGACCGTCGGCGACGCCTCCCAGATCGTCGAGCACGTCGTGCAGAACTGCGCGGCGCAGGATTACTCACCGCGCCAGTTCTCGAGCGACGGGACGGTCGCCGCCGCCTGGCTGACGATCCCCGCCTTCAACGGCAACATCGACTCCCAGTCGGATTTCCTGTGGTTCGTCCACAACTCGGCGACGGCGACGATGTACAAGGCGCTCGACAAATACGCGCCGCAAGTGCCCGAGGGGCCGAACTTCGGTGAGATCGTGCTCCAATCCTGGTCCGACGGCGCCCTTCTGCAGGCCGCCGCCCAGGCGGCCAAGGCCACTTCCAGCACGCCCATCACCTCGGCTCTCATCCTCAAGGGCCTCTACGGGTTGCCGTCGGGCGAGACCCTCGGCGGGCTCTCGCCGCCGCTGCACTTCGTGAAGGGCCAGCCGGCCAACAACAGCTGCTACTTCGAGATGGGCATCAAGGACGCCAAGTTCGTGGTCCTGCACGGCGGCACCACGATCTGTGCTCCGCTGGTCAAGGCGGGGACAGTGCCAACCTCACCCTGAGCGCGTCCGTCCGTCTCTCCCGCGCACGAACCTGAGATTTTGCCCGTGATCGGGATGGCGATGGCGGGCCGTGTCTCCGAATACAGCACGTCGAGCTGCAGCCTCTGCGGGCAGCGCCTGGCCGTATAGGCGCCCTGGAGGGGCACCTCGCTCACGACAACGGTCCGGTATGAGCACGTGCCGAAGGTTAGGCGCCGCCTGTCTCATCGTCTCCCGGACCGCCGCCGTGTTGCCGTAGGAACTCGTCGACGGCATCGAGCTGGCGGGGCAACAGGCCCGTCCGGGTGTCGGGTGCGATCAGGAGGCTGGGCACGGGGATGCTGTCGGCCCACTCCCGCGGCGACACCGCGTCGTCCCGGAGGAAGTCGATGTCGTCGTCGATCCAGACGAACGGCCTCGGGTCCTGTTCGACCACCTGTCGGACAACGAGGAACTTCCAGTCCAGGTCCCACTCCTCCCCGTCGTCCCCGGGAACGAGGACGGGCAGGTCCCGAGGGAGGCCGCAGAGAGGGGCGATGGCGGAATTGGCCCGGTGGCCCCAGGTGGTCACCCACTGGGTGTCGACAGTGAGCCCGGCGACGCGGGCCCCCATCGCCGGAGAGAGCCGGACGGCCACACTGCGGTGGTAGCCCGCCACCACGTCGAAGTCGACGTCATGCATGACGAAGTCATCGAACATCTCGGCGTTGCGGCCGAGGCCCTTTTCGGACACGTTCAGCACGCCGTCGACGTCGAGGAAGAGGTAGGGGCGGACCGAGCGACGGAGGGACAGCGGCCCGATCAGCTTGCCGGAGGCCGCCTGGCGCTCGGCCTCCGTGTAGTCGATACCGCTCGCGGCGCCACTGCGCAGCCGGCGAGAGGAATCGGACAACGACTGCATGGCTCCGGCCGTGCCCGTATCGGACCGTTCCCACAGCAGAAGGGAGTCGACGGGGAAACCAAGGCCCAGGCCTTCACCGAGGGCCTCCTCATCGGTCCCCAGAAAGGTGAAATGCCAGCCCTCGGCGGTCTTCGCTTCGATGGCGTCCATGACCTGTTGCCGGCTCCATTCCCGGCTGGCGTTCTCATGCCCATCAGTGATCACGGCGAAGACCACTGTCGCCGGGCGATCCGCGGGTGCATGCTCTCGATGCGAACGTGGACCATGGCGATGGTGCGCCCGATGGCATCGAGCAGCGCGGTGCTACCCCTCGGGTCGAGCCTGTACGGCGGCATGTCCGCAGCCGGCACGCCGTCGGCCACCACCTCGTACTCGTCGTCGAACTGCGTGAGCGTGACGACGCAGGTCCCCTCGCCACGGGCCTGTTCCTCGATGAGTGCCTTGATGGCGCGCGCCATGTCCTTCCTGATGCGCGCCATGGAGCCACTGCGATCGACCACGAGGGTGAGCAGCGTCCAGCCGGCGTTCTGCGCGTCCTTCGCCGCGTCCTTCTCCGGTGAGTTCATGATTCGCGGTCCCATAGAGACCGTACCGACCGGCAACCCCTCTGTCACGTCGTCGGACGGTCCGGGTGACTCTTCCAGCCACTGAAGAACCGAGGTGAGTACGTTCCCGATCCGATCTCAGCGACCGAAGCAAAGACGGCGGTCACCGCTGCGGTACGGCTGGTCCGAATCGCCGATCTGGCGGTGGGACAGGTCGACGGTGAGCAAGCCCGTGGCTCGATAGGACGATACAACGCCGGCACCGAGAAACGGTCAACGTTCAACGCAGCCATTTTTGGCTCACAGCGGCTCAACCGGGAACGCACGCATTTGGCCGTCGCCCACTGAGGTTCACCTCTTGGACATATGCACGTCACGGATTGGTAACGGACTGTTCGAACTCGATCGATACCCTCCAATGGATCGAGGGGATCGAGTCAGCATGAGAGGGGAACATGAAATCGGGAACGAAACTCGTGACGGCGGGAGTCGCTGCGTTAGCGCTCGCGACCGTGGCGCCATTGGCGGCGTCGTCCTCCAGTGCCGTCGCTTTCGGCCACGATCAGAGTCAAGCACGTGCTCCTGATCTCGGTCGACGGCATGCACCAGTCCGATCTGGACTGGTACGTCGCCAACCATCCCAACTCGGAGCTCGCGCGGCTGGCCACCGGCGGCGCTGAATACACCAACGCGCAGACCCCCGACCCGTCGGACTCCGATCCGGGCGGCACGGCGCTGATGACCGGCGGCGACCCGAAGGTCACCGGCATCTACTACGACGACGAGTACAGCCACGGCGTCTTCCCGCCGGGGACGACGAACTGCTCCGGGCCGGTCCCGGGTGGCAACGTGATCTACGACTCGCCGGACGACAACCTTCCCGCCGTGCCGGACCTGCTGAATAACGGGAGCGGCAACACCTTCCCCTCGTTCGATGAGGGCGGCTCGATCTACCCGGGCGGCATTGACACCAACCCGGGCTTGATCATGAACCTGAGTCCGCACCCGCAGTCGGGTCTGAACCCGGCGACGTACCCGGTCGACCCGCAAGACCTGCAAGCCGATTCAGCCATGGGACTTCCTGGGGTCAACACGATCTTCCAGGTGATCCACAACGCCGGCATGCGAACGGCGTGGTCTGACAAGCACGCGATCTACACGTCGTTCAACGGCCCGGGCTCGAACGGCACGAGCATCGACGACTTCTTCGGACCGGAGATCGACTCGCAGGCGGTCGAGCCGAACGGCGTGCCGTACCCGGTCGACGGCGCGTGGACGGCCGACAACGCCGCGACCAAGCAGTACGACTCCTACAAGGTCCAGGCGGTCATCAATTGGATCAACGGCTACGACCACTCCGGCACCGGGCCGAAGGTCGGCACGCCGGCGATCTACGGGATGAACTTCCAAACAGTCTCGACCGCCGAGAAGCTGAAGAGCTCCCCGGCAGTGCTGATTGGCCCAGACGCGCAGGGCAACTACACCGAGGGCCCGTCGCTGCCCGGCGGGTACGTGACCGTGGACGGCCAACAGGTGCCGGGCCCGCTGCTCCAGAGCGCGCTCGACTACGTCAACGACGCCCTGCAGCGGATGGCCGACACGATCCAGGCCGACGGCGAGGCCGACTCGACGGCGATCATCCTGACGGCCAAGCACGGCCAGTCGCCGCAGAACAACAACCAGCTGCAGCGGATCGACGACGGTCCGATCATTGCCGGCGTCAACGCCGCCTGGGCCGCACAGCATCCGAGCAACCCGACGCTGGTCGTCCAAGAGGCCGACGACGACGGGCTGCTGTGGTGGCTGTCGGACCGCTCGCAGGCGGCGGCTGACTTCGTCAAGAACTACCTGTGGACGCATACCGCCCCGGCGGTCAACTACGCCGGCCAGACGATCACCGTCCAGCACTCCGGCCTGCAGGAGATCTTCGCCGGCCATCAGTCGGCACAATTCTTCGGCGTCTCGAACTCCGACCCGCACCACCCAGACGTGTTCGGGATCGCGCAGGTCGGCACGATCTACACGACCGGCTCGAAGATCGCCGAACACGGCGGCGACAACCCGGGCGATCGGGACGTTCCGCTCGTCGTCTATGCGCCGGGCACCGTCCAGCCCGGCCAGTCAAGCAACGGGGTGGAAACGACCCAGGTCGCTCCGACGATCTTGAAGCTGCTCGGACTCTCTCCGACTCGCTTCAGGCCGTCCAGCGAGAGGGCACGCAGGTCCTGCCCGGCCTCCGCAACGGGTACTGAGCGCCCCGTCTGTTCGGGCTGCGGGGCGGCCTTGCTGCCGCCTCGCAGCCTCAGCCCTCCAAGACTCCCGGTGCTGCCGGCAGTGGGCAGGCGGGTCGCGATGGAGCCCAGCGGACACTCAATCGGCGAGACCCTGCCGGTAGGCGTAGGAGACGGCCTGGGCGCGGTCTCGGGCCCCGATCTTGGCGAACAGGTGGTTGATGTGGCTCTTGACGGTGCCTTCACTGACGACGAGACGCTCGGCGATCTCGCTGTTCGAGAGCCCTGAGGCGATCAGCTCGAGCACTTCGGCCTCCCGCGCCGTGATCCCGTCGGGGAGGGGCGCGGGCGCGGTGGCGGACCGGCGTGGGCCGCCGGTGACGATGGCGTCGACGAGGTGATGTTGGACGGCAGGGTCGATGACAGCCTGGTCCTCGAGAACCTGGAGGAGCGCGCGGCGGATCTCCTCCCCTCCGGCGTCCTTGGTGAGATACCCGCGTGCACCCGCCCGGAGCGCATCGAGCACCGACCGGTCGTCGGCGTAGGTGGTCAGCACCACCACCTTGATCAGCGGCTCTCGCTGGCGGAGCTGGCGAGTGGCCTCGACGCCGTCGCAACGGGGCATCCGCAAGTCCATCAACACCACGTCGGGCTGCAGCGCACCCGCCAGGGCGACGGCTTCGGTCCCGTCCGAGGCTTCACCCACCACCTCGATATCGGGGAGGAGCCCGAGCACCATGGCCAGTCCCTCGCGGACGACCCGCTGATCATCCGCGATCAGAACACGGATCTGCTGGTTCACACCGGCACATCCAGCTCGATGCGAAAGCCGCGGCAGGTCGGCTCGGTGACGAGCGATCCGCCCAGGAGCTCGGCCCTTTCGCGGATGCCGGTGAGGCCGTAGCCGTTGTCCTCCCCGCTGACGGCGCCCGTGTCCATCGACAGTGCCTCGGCACCTGACGGTGAGAAATCCTCGACCCGGAGACGGGTGACATCGGGGTCGTACGCGAGATGGAGCTCGACGCGCTCGGGACGGGCGTGCTTGGTGATGTTGGTGAGGGCCTCCTGCGCCACCCGGTAGAGCGCCAAACGGGCCTCGGATCCCAGAGGGTGTTCTTCACCGGAAACCGTGAGCCGGCAGGGGATCCCCCGGTCGTCCTCGAACTGGGCGGCAAGCTCGGCGAGACCTTCGGGCCCGGGCAGCTGGTCGTCGCGGAGCATCCCGATGGCGCGACGGGCCTCCTCCAAACCGGTCTTGCCCAAGTGGTGGGCGCGGTCGATGACCTGGGGAAGCCGGGGATCGCCCGGATGCTCCACGGCCAGCATCCGGGCTCCTTCGAGCTGGAGCAGGAGGCCCGAGAGGGAGTGGGCGAGCACGTCGTGCATCTCGCGGGCGAGTCGCTGGCGTTCGGCCATGCCGGCCGCCCGGGCCTCGACGGCCCGGCTCTGCTCCAGCTCCACGAGCAGTGCCTCGGCCTGTTCGTTGGCCTCACGCAGCCGCACTCCGAGAAACAGCAGCCCGTAGCAACCCGCCAGGGTGCCGAGGATCACGAGGCCGGCGAGGCCCTGGGCGGTGAAACCGATGATCACCTCGAGCGCGACGAAGGCGGCGACAACCAGAGGGAGGGCGATCCGCCCCGGGAGCAGGCGGGCAAAGACGAGGACGCCCAGAAACGCTCCTTCGGCACCAGGTCCGGTCGGCTGCAGGCTCAGCAGCGTCACCGAACTGGCGAAGATGACGATGGCGATGGCGAGTTGGGCGGCGACCGCAGGCCGAGCGGCATCGGGTGAGTGCGCGCCCCCGAACGCCACGATCGTGACGAAGACCGCGACGACATAGCCGGCCACCCCGATCGACACGCCGAGGCTCCGACCGGCGAGCCCCGGGCCGGGGTGCGCCTGAAAGGCCGCGAGGACGAACACACCGAGCAGGAGCGGAGCGAAGATCCGGATCCGGCGCTGCAAGGCCTCGTGCAGGGCTCGGGTGCGGCGAAGGCTGTCCAGGGTCGGCGTGGTCGCGTGGTCGACGCTCACCACATGAATTGTAAGGCGAAGCGGCGCCCGCCCACATCGGCCCCAGGGTGGTGCAGGGCCTCTACCCGAGGGTGGAGGCCGCTCTGACCAGGGTTTGAACGGCGGGCATGGCGCGAAGTTCCACCCCCACGCCGATGCGCCGCAGGCACCCTCTGTCGCACGCTGGGAGCACCGAACCAACGACCCGAAAGGACGCCGATGCCCCCCAACAGCGTCGCCAGAGACGACTCGACGAACGCCGTCGTCGTCGAGCATGTGACCAAACGGTACGGGCCGCTGGTGGCGGTCGACGACGTGAGCTTCGAGGTCCCCCAGGGCCAGCTCCTCGCGCTCCTCGGTCCGAACGGCGCCGGCAAGTCGACGACCATCGACATGGTGCTGGGACTCGCCCGGCCCGACGCCGGCCGGGTCTCGCTCTTCGGCGGCCCGCCGGCAGCGGCGATCACCGCAGGCCTCGTCGGCGGCATGCTGCAAACCGGCTCGTTGGTCGAGTACCTGTGCGTGCGCGAACTGGTCACCATGGTCGCCTCGCTCTACCCGCGCCCGCTGGCCGTGGGTGAGGCGTTGGAGCTCAGCGGGGGACGGCGGCCTTCGCCGACCGCCGCACCAACAAGCTGTCCGGCGGGCAGATCCAGCGAGTCCGCTTCGCCATCGCCCTCGTGGCCAACACCGATCTCCTCGTGCTCGATGAGCCGACGGCGGCCCTCGACGTCGAGAGCCGGCGTGAATTCTGGGCGTCGATGCGTGCGTCGCGGCCGGAGGGGAAGACGGTCATGTTCGCCACCCACTATCTCGAGGAGGCCGACGCCTACGCCGACCGGATCGTCCTGTTGGCTCGAGGCCGTGTCGTCGCCGACGGCCCGACGACGGAGATCAAGGCCAAGGTCGGCGGCCGCAGATCCGCGCCACGCTGCCGGGCGCCGAGGGGGCGCCGCTCGCCGACCTGGCCGGCGTTGCCGTCGTCGACCGGCACGGCGACACCGTGACCCTGACCTGCACCGACTCGGACCTCGCACTGCGCGACCTCCTCTGGAGCTACCCGGCCGCCCACGACATCGAAGTGCACGGCGCCGGGATCGAAGAGGCGTTCGTCGCCCTCACCGCCGACAGCACGACCACCACCATCACCAACGACAGCTTGCGACAGGAGGTCTGACCATGGCCACCACGTATCTCCGTTTCGAGGTGCTCCGGAGCTTCCGTAACCGGCGCTTCTTGATCCTCTCCCTGACCTTCCCGCTCGTGCTGTATCTCGTCATCGCCGGCGCAAACCGGCACCAGCACTTCGACGGAGCGGCGTTCCCCCTCTACTTCATGACCGGCATGGCTGCCCTCGGCACCATGTCCGCCGTCATCTCCAGCGGCGCGGTCATCGCGGCGGAGCGGACGGTGGGCTGGACCCGCCAAATGCGCATCACCCCGCTCACGACGCGGAGCTATTTCGCGGCCAAGGTGGTCTCCGGCTACCTCCGGGCGGTGCTCACCATCGCGTTGCTGTGCCTGGCCGGCACAGCCTTCGGCGTGCGGCTCTCGGCCGGTGAATGGCTGGCCTTGATCGGACTCCTGCTCGTCGGCCTGATCCCCTTCGCCGTTCTGGGCATCGTGCTCGGGCATCTCCTGCACGCCGACTCGGTGACCGTGGCGGTGGGCGGAATCGTGACGCTGTTCTCCCTCCTTGGCGGCGCGTATGCCTTCCTGTTGGCCAAGTCGGGGCCGTTGTTCCAGATCATGAAGGCACTCCCCTCGTACTGGCTCGTCCAGGCCGGGAAGACCGCGGTGGGTAGCGGGAGCTGGCCGGCCGAAGGGTGGATCGTCATCGGCGTCTGGTCCGGCGCCCTCCTCGCGCTCGCCGTGCTCGTCTACCGGCGCGACACCAGCCGGACCTGAGTCTGATCGGGCCGGCGGATCTTTTGAAGCGCCGGCGCCACGACTAGTACCACATCTCCGGGAGAGCCCGCTTGGCCTTGGCGTTGGATACGCCCTACCCTCGCAAGAGCGGGTTCGGGCCCCGAGCTCAAGCGTCTTTGGTCGCCGTCTGGTGCAGATGGACGGGCAGTCGGCTGCGGGCCAGGTCCTCGAGCGAGCGCACCGGAATGCCGAGCCGGGGGTTGTCGCTCGAACTCTCGGAGACTGCCCGTAACGGAGACCTCGATGAAAGACTCCCGCTATGCACCCGTACCTAGACCTGATCAAGCAGTATCTGGACCGATGGCTCGCAGCCCTAGGCATTGTTTCGGCCGTCTTCTTGGCATTAGCTGGTCCACTCCAATGGGGCCACTGGGAGATCTATCTCGTGGCTGGCATCACCATCCTTCTTCTTTCACCTGCCATGTTGGTACCGGTGTTCTTCGGCTTCAAGACCGCCAGGGAGAATCAAATGCGGCTCCGGATGCGAGAAGTACTCGATCTTCATCGCGTTCAGATGGACACACCACTGCACGATCTTGACAATGGGTGGGGTTACGAAGTGATCTTCGCTTTGGAGGGCATTCAGGGAAAACAGGCGAAGCTCAAGCCGAGCAACATACAAGGCAACGTGGTCGAGTCGTTTCCCCTCGAGGTGCAGCGACTCCTGGGCTTCAACTTTCTGATCGGATTCGTTTCACCGGGACACAAGGGAGTTCTATCTCGGCTGAGGGAACACGGGCTGCCCGGAGACATCAAGCTCTTTATGCATCCATGTGCAGGAGCTCGTGAAATCGTGCGAGTGCGGTCAGATTGGATTCCCGAGGGTCTGGCAGTCGGCTTGGGAACTCACAAAGACCCTTGGGCCTTGTCTCTGGCCTTGCGCGTGTCGAGACCGATTCCCCAGCGAGCGGTGTCGTTGGCCCAAGCTGAGCTGGAGATATGAGGCTCTTCGCGTCTGAGTCCCCATGTCCTGACGGACATCGCGGCGGAATGCTCGTCGGGTCGTCCGGGCGTGGCCGTTGTCCCTACCGTGATCCATGTGAGCTCTTTTTGAGTTTGGTGGAAAGGTCGAGGGCACTGACCGACGCCCTGGACGAGAGGGCCAGTTCAGGGCGATCTGATGCTGGGCCAATTCCTGACGCGGAACGAGAGGACCGAACCCCCCGATCCCCGGCGGTGCGCGCCGGAACGGCGCTCTTCAGACAGCCGAGTGAGCTGGGCGCCAGGGAGCGGTCAGTTATTGACGGTGATACTGACGCCAGAACTGGCTGCGGTTCCAACCGAGTTGGAAGCTACGGACACCAAGGTGTACGTGCCGTTGGGGACCGTCGTGGTGTTCCAGCCGCACAGCCATCCGTAGCTGGTCGGCGTGGCCGTGCAGATCATGGGGGCCTTGTAGCCGTAGATGCCACCGAAGAGCCGGAACTCGACGCCGGTGGCGTTCGAGGCGGAAGCATCCAGGTAGGTCGATCCCGACAACGTCGCCCCGTTCGAGGGGATGAGAACGCTCGTGGTGGGAGGGTTACTGACGGTGATACTGACGCCAGAACTGGCTGCGGTTCCAACCGAGTTGGAAGCTACGGACACCAAGGTGTACGTGCCGTTGGGGACCGTCGTGGTGTTCCAGCCGCACAGCCATCCGTAGCTGGTCGGCGTGGCCGTGCAGATCATGGGGGCGTTGTAGCCGTAGATGCCGCCGAAGAGCCGGAACTCGACGCTGGTGGCGTTCGACGCCGAGGCGTCAAGGTAGGTCGATCCCGACAGCGTTACCCCGTTCGAAGGGATGAGCACGCTCGTGGTCGGGGGCGGGGGAAGCGGAGGTGCCGGTAGCCCGGCCGGACCCACGAAAGCATGGATCTGGGTGGAGGACGGTGCCAGGATGAGGCCGTCGGCGGCGGAGGGAGACGGGAACGACGACGACGATGCCCCAATGGCGAATTGCTGGACCTCTGCGCCGGTGGCGGCGTTCAGGGCATAGAGAGTGCCGCTGCCAATCGACCACACCAGGCCCCCGGCCACGATGGGCGAACCGTGGGCCCCGCTTGTCGTGGTCCAGGTGGCGGTCGGAGGACTGGCGGTGGGCGTCACCGCCTCGACGCCGTTGCTGCAGGGGACGAACAGGGTGCCATTGAGGTCAGCGGAGCCGCCATCAGCAAAACAGAAGGAGTTCCGCAGTGCTACCTGCCCGTTGACACCTCCCAGACTCGACTGGTTGAGCACATATGCGGTGGTCGACTTGCCCACCTCGAAAACCAGGCCATTGGGCAGTAGAGCCGGAGTGGTGGAGCCGAGGTCGGCGTCACCGGCATTGTCGTTGTACCAGAACTGCGGGGCGAAAGAGTCAAGCAGCTGCATCGTCGGGCTGAGCTTCAGCACGCTGTCGCTCTGGTCATAGGTGTCCGATGCACTGTGGAACGCGCTGTTCCCGGTGGCCACCCATACGTTGCCCTGGGCATCGACGGAGGGAGCCGCGCCACCCATCCACACCGCGCCCTGGCTGTCGCCCGGTAGGTTGGCCACCGTGTAAGTGGACGGGGCCGAGCCATCCTCGGGAGCCGACACCACCAACCCGTGGTAGGGGTCACAGTCTCCCGAATTGCCTCCGAAGCCGACGATCACCCGGCCGTCGGTGAGGGCCAGGGAGACTCGTTGCAGCTGAAAGGCCGGGTTGGCGCCGGACGGGTCGATGTTCTCGTTCAACAGCACAGTTCCGGTGTAGATGTCCAGTCCGATGAGCTGGTGGGCGGCGTTGCTGCCAGCGCTCACCGTCGCCACCACGAAGATCTCCGAGCGAGCGGCATCGATCACCGGGGTCCCGGTGATCCCCACGGTGGGTTGGATGTCCCCGCAGAGTCCTGGCACAGTGGAAGGGTTCAGCGGCGTGCCGAGATGATTCGACCACAACACCGCGCCGGTATTGGCGGCCAAGGCGTAGACGGTGTCGTTCTCCGTTGCCACGAAGACCCGGCCGGTGGCCACCAGGGGCTGGCCGTACAGCTGGCCATCGAAGGTGGGCGAGGTCCACGCTGGCGTAGCAGGTGAGAAGGAGTTGCCCGACGGATCGACCCCCGAGCGCAGGGAATCGTGGTCGAACGTGGTCCAGTCAGAGGTGGTCACGGCGGCAGATAGCGACGCGGTTGACGATCCGTTCGGTCCGGCCTGGCCCGTACCCACTTCGGCCAACGCCGGCGAACCCGCCACCCCGACCACCCCCGCCACCACGAACCCGACCGAGGCAATGGTGAGAAGCAGACGGGCGCTGATCTTCGAGTGGAAAGGCACGCTCCCACTTCTACATCACACGGCGGTCCCGCGCCACGCCAACTCCGATCTGGGTACTGCTCGATATCTCCCTTCAGAAAATGAAAGTCGGCTTGGAGGGCCCTTCAAACAGAACCAGCAAAGGAACATTCGAAGTGCTGCGATCGCTATGACCACAAACGCGAGCACTACCTTGCAGGAATAGGCCAAACCCACGTTTTTTGCGATGAAATGCGCGCCCTTTGCGATGAATGCGCCGGACGGCAAAACGTTCCCTCCGTGGACTCCTGCGTCCGAGATGACAACCGCCGCTGGTCAGGCGACCTGAGCAGCTCAGCCGGCGGTCGCTGCGGCCTGACTGACGAGCCCGTCCGGCGGCCTTGGTGACGCGCTCAGCGAGTCACTGCGCAATCCCTTCATTGAGTGAGACAGAGCGGCGCAGCCTTGCCAACATCCAGCCATAGAACGCTCCGAGTCGCACGAATAAGACACCAAGTCCCAAGCCGAACCAATCTCGAAGATTTGTGTCACCCAGAATCTGCGCAAGTGAGTGGCGCATCATCGCCGCTCCGGGCGGGCGAGCGCCCGTGGACCGATAAAGACGGGACGAGACCACGAGCGCTATCTGAAGAGCTCCATCGTCATGACCACCAATCTGGGCGTCGGCTCGTGGGGGAAGATCTTCGACGACCCGATGGTGGCCGCCGCCATGCTCGACCGTCTCTTGCACCGCAGCGTCGTATTCAACATCGACGGCGAGAGCTACCGGATGCGCTCGCATCGGGCTCGCACCGAAGGCCTCCGAAAGGGGGTGTCCAAGGTCAAGGAGTAAAATGAAGGAAACTTACCGGTCAGTCAACTGGGGAAGTTCGTTGATCGCCCCTGGGGAGTTTCGGAAATCGGCGGCAAAGCTGGTCCTTCAGGAGATCGAGCAGTGGGAGGAAACCCAACCAAGGGATGGTTCAGAGTGAGTCGCCAGGGACACTTCAGACGCTAGCGAAATACCAGGTAGGCGCCGGAAGCATGCGATTCCACTAGCCGTGTCACATGCTCAACGTATTCTGCAGCCATGAACCTCGGGGGTACGAAACACAGCGACGGGAGAGCAGAGTTGAAGAGGCCCAGGATTTACGTGGCAAGCCCTCTGGGCTTCACCGAGCCGACGAGGCGCTTTTACCGGGAAGACTTGCTCCCACAACTTGCCGATGCGGGCTTCGAAGTTCTCGACCCGTGGGCGGACACTGGTCCCGTTGAATTTCAACCTCTTGTGCATGGTTCGAACAATGTGGACCTGCTCACCAAGGCTGAAGGTGTGCTGGCGGTGCTTGACGGTCCAGACGTTGATAGCGGTACGGCCGCAGAGATTGGATTTGCTGCGGCAAGGGGACTCCCAATTGTGGGTATTAGAACCGACACTCGCCGAAGCGGCGAGTCGTCTTCTGTCAGTGTCAATCTTCAGGTTGAATACTTCATAGTTGAGAGTGGTGGTTCCGTGGTTCGAGACTTTCCCACGGCCATAAAGGCCTTGTATGAACTCGTCACCCTGACGAATTAGGATCATTGGCACCGTCTGATCTTGATCCTTGGACCCTGCTCGGGTGCTGGAGCGAGCAGGCTGACCGGTCACGTAGGGCCCATTACCAGATTGCCAGCACGAGGTTTCGCTGGAATGGCGTCCTTAGCTTCCTGGTGATCGTGGGCTCAGCTGTCGTTGGATCGGCGCTTTTCGTGTCTTTGAATTCATCTGCCCAGCACGGATGGCCCCACTGGACCCTCGCAAGCGTGAGTGTCGTAGTAGCCGTTCTTGCCGGGATCCAGAGGGGCTCTCGCCTGGAAAAGTCGGCCGAGGAACACCGTCAAGCAGGCGCGAAATGGAATGGAGTCCTGGTTGATATCTCAGCTCTCCGAGCAACCTCCGATCCCCGAAACATACCCTTTGGCGCAATTGACCAAATCGGGAAATCAATCGAACGAATCATTGGGTCGTCACCACCAATACCCCAAGCGAAGTTTCGTCTATTCGAAATCGACGAGGCGTATAAATGTCTCGGGCTCGAACCTCCGAAAATCGCCGGTTTGTACTTTCGCGTGATCGACAGGATCAAACGGGTATTCCAACGCTCGTAACGGGCACCGAGGGACGGACGCCGCAAAGCATCCGGAGATACGCAAATAGAGCGTTGGCGATACCCGCGCCTCGATCCCGTTTAGGGATCGAGGGTCCACGTGTAGCGCAGCGGTGCTCCTCCTCGCCGAACTACGAGACGGGGTGCTGACACGGCTTGCCGCAGAGGCGAAGAAGATCCGGCCGGCCCCGGTCTGCCTCGTGGTGTTCGATTCGTTCGCCCGTGGTGAAGCTCACGAGAACAGCGACATCGACCTCCTGGCCGTAGCGCCCCCCAGGAGGACAAGTCGACGATGGCGGGTGGACGGCTGTGCTCGGCCGGTGGACAGACCGGGCGGCGCGGATCGCCGGCAATCCGGTCAATCTGATCGAGGTCACTGTGGAGGAGTTACCAAAGCTGGTGCGTCGCAAGAGAGAACCGTGGCGGACGATCGTCCTTGAGGGGGTCGTCCTCGCCGGTGATTTTCCCCCGGAGCTCCGGGCTGCATCATGACGGCCGCTCGCGGTCAATCGCAGACGCGACCGTCTACTCCTGGTGATGCCCGTGCGTATCTGGACAAGGCTCGAGAGTTCCTCCGGGCCGCCGAGGACTCACTGGGGCTCGGAAACCGCGTGGCCGCGGCTGGGAACGCCGTCCATGCCGGCATCGGCGCGGCGGACGCCATCACGGCGGCCAGAGCAGCGGTCGTCTGGACGGGAGAACACTCGCAGGCGCCGGCTCATCTGGAGAGGGTGGGCGGCGAGGATGGACGGAGAGCCGCCGCCCAGCTCCGCCGGCTCCCGCCCCTGAAGAACCGAGCTGAGTACGATCCCGATCCGATCTCCGCGCCCGAAGCGAAGGCGGCGGTCACCGCCGCCGCCCGGGTGGTCCGAATCGCCGAGCTGGCGGTGGGGCAGGTCGACCGCTGAACAACAGCGCCAGCGGCGGACGGTAAAACGCGGACCTGAGAAATGGTCAACGCTTGCTGGAACGAGAAGCTGCGATATTCGGCATGAACGTCATCTGCGACGAGAACCTTCAGACCGGAGATACGAACCTGATCCACGTGCGGCGGCGTCAACGAGACGACGGTGCGTCCAGCTCGTAATGGCGCTGCGGTAAGGGCCATGGACGGGTCGAATATCGTGTATTCGAACCAGGTCGGATCTCCCACCCTCCCGGCGACGGGGCGGCACCCGCCAGCTCGACGCTCAGACATCTCAAGGGTGAACCGGCTACGTTGCCCGATGGACAGACCCAACATCCTGCTGATCATGACCGATGAGGAGCGTTACGCCCCCTCTTACGAGGTCGACAGCGTCAAGGCATTTCGCAACTCGCAACTCACTGCTCGAGAGTCGATCCGGTCACGGGGATTCGAGTTCCATCGCCACTACGCCGGATCCACGGCCTGCACACCGAGTCGTGCCACTCTCTTTACCGGGCAGTACCCATCCCTTCACGGGGTGACCTCGACGGACGGCACGGCCAAACAGAGCTCCGATCCTGGCATGCACTGGCTCGACCCCGACTCGGTGCCGACGCTCGGCGACTGGTTCCGGGCAGGCGGCTACCAGACGCACTACCGGGGAAAGTGGCACATCTCCTTCGCCGATCTGGCCATTCCGGGCACTCACGAGGGACTCAAAGCCTCTGACGACGAGGGCAGGCCCATTCCGGAGGCGGTCGCCGCTTACCGAGGTGCCGACCGGCTCGACCCATTCGGCTTCTCAGGGTGGATTGGCCGTGAGCCGCACGGGGCCGCCAAGTCCGACTGTGGGACGGTGCGTGACGGGGTTTTTGCCGAACAGGTCGTGGAGTTATTCGACGAGTTGGCATCGGCTCGCTCGGATGGTCCCTGGCTGAGCGTGGCGTCGTTCGTGAACCCTCACGACATTGCCTTCTCAGGATTCGGGTGGGAGCAGATGCTCGGGTTCGGGCCACCGGATGAGACCGTTCCCGAAATCCCCGAAGCCCCGTCGCAGTCCGACTCGTTCGCCGGTCGCCCGGCCTGCCAGGAAGCCTTCAAGGCGCTTTGGCCCCAGATGATCTTCGAGACGGCTACCGACCTCGGCTATCGACGGCTGTACTACTACCTCCTCAAGCTGGTCGATCAAGCAATCGCTCGGATCCTCGAATCGCTTGAACGCAGCGGCATGGCCGACGACACCATCGTCGTCTTCACCTCAGACCACGGCGACCTCCTGGGGGCGCACGGCGGACTGATCCAGAAATGGTGCAACGCCTTTGACGAGGCCACCCGGGTGCCCCTGCTGGTCGCCGGTCCCGGGATCGCCCCGGGGGGTCACGTGGACATCCCCACCAGCCATGTCGACCTGATTCCAACCTTGCTCGGTCTGGCCGGGATCGACGTCGAGCAGGCCGCCGCCGGTGTAGCCGCTCGTCACGACGAAACCCACCCGTTGCCAGGTCGTGACCTGAGCGGGATCATTCGAAATGTGAGTAACGCTGCGTCAATGGAATCGCCCATCTACTTCATGACCGAGGACGATGTCACTCGGGGAGTGACCCAGGTGAACATTCTCAATGGGACCCCGTTCGAACCGGTCTCTCCGCCGATCAACATCGAGTCCGTGATTGCAACGTTGCCCACAGGTGAGGGGGGTGCCCAAGAGTTGTGGAAGTTGAACCACTACTACGAGCGTCTCGACGACTGGTACAAAGCGCAAGGCGTTGCGCCCAATCCATTCTTGCCTGCGGCGGCCGAAACCCAATGGGAGCTCCACAACCTGACAGTGGATCCCGAGGAGCGACACAACCACGCTCATGACGATGCCACGACCGTTTCGACCATGAAATCAGTCCTCGACAACGAACGGGATGCGAAGCGACTTATCCCGAGGCTGCGCAACGCCACCCCCTAGATTGAGCACCCGGGACTGCCTCCGAACTGCCGGAGTGCGCAAGCGAATAACGACGGCACCTGATCCAATCCGGACCTCGCACGAGCGCCCCACCGTCCCGGCGACTGTCTGGGTTGCACCCTGAGTAAGAACCTTCCGACGGAGTCCAGCGACCTGTAGCTTCGCCTCGCACGGACGTGAGAGGAGCAATCGTTGAAGGTCGTCGTCGGGGAGATACTTCCCCTTGCGTTGGTGGTCACCATTTCGCCGATCAACGTCATTCCGGTCATCCTTCTCCTCTTCACCAAAAGACCCCTGCTAAATGCCTCGTGCTTCCTGGCGGGGTTTATTGCAGGCGTTGCTGCCGTGCTTGTTGCGTGCGTTGCCATCGCAGAAGCGGTCGACCTTTCCCCTGGCTCGGGCCATTCGACCTGGGTCGGCATTCTGAAGCTGGCCCTCGGTGTGTATCTTCTGGTTGCGGCAGTCCGAAAGTTCCGCACTCGGCCTCGGGCAGGTGAGGATGGGGCAATGCCGAAGTGGATGGATGGGATTGCCGGATTCAGCCCCAGACGGTCTTTGGGAACAGGCCTGGCGCTCGGTTCTGTCAATCCAAAGAACGTCGTCGTGGGCCTCGCTGCCGCAGCCACCATCGCATCAACCGCCATCGGACGTGGTCAGCAGATTGCGGGGATCGCCATCTACGTGTTGGTCGCCGTATTAGGGGTAGCCGCACCGATTTTGGCGACCGTCTTTCTTGGAGATCGTTCACCTGAGGTTCTAGATGGATGGAAAGCCTGGCTCGCTCAGAACAATGCGACGGTGATGTCGGTTCTCTTCCTGATCTTTGGCGTGGTCCTGATCGGCCAAGGCATCGGAGCTGCGTAGCCGTAGCTCGTAGGCGCCGTTGCGCCTGCCCACAATCGGCCCCTTTCGACACGCCTCACACGACGCAGAGTTCCTTGGTGCCTGGTAATAGGGTCACAAGCCGTAGTCAACGTGTCATATTGGCGACATCCAAGGTCTGATACACAGCTGCCGACATCTGCCGGGGACGGCGGCAAACGTTGGCAACGGCGACAACACGGTCTTGCTATTGCACGACATTCTTGTTGCGCGCCGCCCCTTGTTTCACTCTGTTGCACGGTGTGGCACGTACGTCCCTCCGCCGTCAGGACTTGTCGTTGAGGACGCGCCTACATGGAACGTCTTTTGGGGCACTGTTCTCAGCCTCGGTAGCTGAGGACGTGCATTCTGTGTTGGACGCTGTTGCACGTCTGTTGGACGACGGCCACTTTGGAGCTTCGAGGCCGAATGAGCAATGCCGCCAAAGCTGTGCTTGAACTGCGACTTCAGGTGAGAGCGGGCGACGGAGAGAGCGGGCGACGAGAATCGAACTCGCGTTCTCAGCTTGGGAAGCTGATGTTCTGCCTCTGAACTACGCCCGCGAGAACTTCGCAACTCTACACGCTGGGTAAACGCGGATTCCTGCTGGCCGGAAACCGCCAGATGCCGCCCACAAGAATGGCACGGTGTGGAACGAAAGTGGCACGACGAGCCCATTCGCTGGATCCGCGTCGAGCTCGTGGGTCCGACCCCGAGAAACCAGCGCTCCACTACGGCCATTTGGGGGCATCGGCTACCGGCTCCGCCGTGGCGTAGCCGGCCAGCAGGTGGTTACCCGGCCGGATGCTGGCCCATCAGGAGGTAGCCCGCTCCCCCGGGAGCCGGCACCATGGCGAAGAATTGGTCCTCGCCCGCCACGCCTCCGCGGGAGCCGTAGAAGGGTGCGTCGAAGGTGAACACGCCACCGTCGGCCGCCACCTCCCAGTAGCCGCCACCGTCGGGCGTCGCCGCCATGCCCACGACGGGCGCGTTGAGCGGCGTGCCACCCATCGACCCGTGGAAGCCGGCGTCACCGAAGGTGAAGATCCCACCGTCGGCCGCGACCTCCCAATAGCCGCCACCGTCGGGCGTCGCCGCCATGCCCACGACGGGCGCGTTGAGCGGCGTGCCACCCATCGACCCGTGGAAGCCGGCGTCACCGAAGGTGAAGATCCCACCGTCGGCCGCCACCTCCCAATAGCCGCCACCGTCGGGCGTCGCCGCCATACCCACGACGGGCGCGTTGAGCGGCGTGCCGCCCATCGACCCGTGGAAGCCGGCGTCACCGAAGGTGAAGATCCCGCCGTCGGCCGCCACCTCCCAGTAGCCGCCACCGTCGGGCGTCGCCGCCATGCCCACCACGGGCGCGTTGAGCGCCTTGCCCCCCATCGACCCGTGGAAGACGGCGTCATCGAAGGAGAAGACCCCACCGTCGGCCGCCACCTCCCAGTAGCCGCCACCGTCGGCGGCAGCCGCACCGACCAGCGGCAGGTTGGAAGTCACGGGCGGCCCGGGAGCCGGGGCGTTGCCGAACGCGTACGTCGCGCTGACCTGGGGACCATAGGGCCCGGTGCCGCAGATGGAGACGAACGAGTACCCCATGGCACGGAGCCGGGTGATGATCTGGGGCAGGGCGGCGACGGTCTCGGACCGGTCGCCACCGGCATCGTGCATGTCGACCACGGCGCCCGGGAACGCGGCCCCGACCACCCTGTCGGCGATCGCCTGCACACCCGGGAGACTCCAGTCCTTCGGGTCCACCGAATAGCTCATCGTCGTCAGGCCGCGCGTGGCGATCTGACTCAGGACGGTGGCATTCCACGCGTTATAGGGCGGGCGTACGCACTGCGGGGTCGTGCCCGTCACCGCCCGGATCTCGGCCTGGGTCGAGTCGATCTGTGACGCGACGCCCGAGGCGGGAAGGGTGGTGAGGTCCGGATGGCTCCACGTGTGGTCCTCGACCGGGAAGCGGGCCGCCGCCACCATCTTGGAGTACTGGGGGTACCGGGCAACCTCGTCGCCTATCTCGAAGAACGTGGCCGGAACCCGGTAGCTCTCCAGCACGGAAAGCACCTGGGGGGTGAACGGACCCGGTCCGTCGTCGAAGGTCAAGGCGATGACCCGCTGGCCGGCAGTGGCCGCGCCGCCCGGGGCCTGCGACGTCGTGAACGCCGGTTGGCCGTTGGACAGCGCGCCGGCGCCCGGCGCCGCGAGCGTCCCGATGGCCAGCAGCAGCGCGACCGCGCCCACACCCAGTGCCGCTCCGGTTGCTCGCCCTAATCTCACCGCCACCATGGCGTCCTTTTAGTCGACGACGCCCGGAAACACCAGTGTCAATGGTCCTGGTCCGGCGCAGCAGATGAGGTCCGCCGGAACGGCGTAGCGGCTGTCGTTGGCGGCGTCGCCCATCGGGCATCGAAAAGGACCGGCCGGAGGGGGCGTCATTGGGACCCTTCAAATAGGCCCCCAGGAGGCGGCCCCACTATCCTCTGGTCCGCATCGAAATCCCAGGTGGCGCTCGCACTCCGCCACCGGCCCCGTTCGACGATCTGAGAGGCGAGGAGCATTCGTGCCCGTCAGAATCATCATTGGACTCCTGGTCACGGTCATCGGGTTCGGCATTGCCGCCCGCCGCTTCCACTGGCTGTCCAAGCTCATCCGCTCCGGGAAGAAGGACCCCAACCGGTCCCGGGGCCCCATCAGCCGCAAGGTGGAGGCCGAGACCGTCGAGGTGGCCGGCCAGCGCAAGCTCCTGCAATGGACGGTCCCCGGCCTGGCCCACTTCTTCACCATGTGGGGCTTCACCATCCTGCTGCTGACGATCATCGAGGCCTACGGCGACCTCTTCGACAAGTACTTCCACATCCCGGGCATCGGGACCTGGGACTGGGTCGGCTTCATCGAGGACTTCTTCACCGTGGCCGTGCTGATCGCCCTCATCACCTTCTCCATCATCCGGCTGAAGAACGCGCCGAGCCGCCTCGAGCGCAAGTCACGCTTCTACGGCTCCCACCTCGATGCCGCCTGGATCACCCTCCTCATGATCGCCGGCGTCATGATCACGCTCCTCCTCTACCGGGGGGCCCAGGTCAACACCGACCCGACCCAGTTCCCCTACGGCTGGGGCGCCTTCGCCTCCCACACCGTGGCCAAGTGGCTGGCCCCGCTCGGCGCCGGCACCAACTCGGTCCTGGTGACCGTGTTCCTGCTGCTCAACATCGCCATCATCTCGGGCTTCATCGTCTTCGTCTCGTACTCCAAGCACCTGCACATCTTCTTCGCCCCCATCAACGTGGCCTTCTCGCGGCGCCCCCGGGCCCTCGGCGCGCTCTACAGCACGCCCGACATGGACATGGAGAACGTCGACGAGGACACCGTGTTCGGCGTGGGCGAGATCGGGCACTTCACCTGGAAGCAGATGCTCGACTTCGCCACCTGCACCGAGTGCGGCCGTTGCCAGTCGGCCTGCCCGGCCTGGACGACCGACAAGCCGCTGTCCCCCAAGCTGCTCATCATGGACTTGCGCGACAACATGTTCGCCTCGGCCACGCCCCTGCTCAAGGGTGAGGGCGAGCAGACCGCTCTGGTGCCCAACATCATCGACCCCGAGGTGCTCTGGGCCTGCACCACCTGCGGCGCCTGCGTGAACGAGTGCCCGGTCGACATCGAGCACATCGACGCCATCGTCGACATGCGCCGCTACCAGGTCCTCATGGAGTCCGAGTTCCCCTCCGAGGCCGGGCTCATGCTGCGCAACGTCGAGAACCAGGGCGACCCGTGGGGCCTCGGCCAGAACAGGCGCGCCGAGTGGACCCAGGTCCTCGACTTCGAGATCCCGGTCATCACCGGCACCATCCCCGACGACATCGAGTACCTCTACTGGGTGGGCTGCGCCGGCGCCCTCGACGAGCGGGCCCGCAAGGGCGTGCAGGCCACGGCGCGGATGTTGCACCGGGCGGGGGTGACCTTCGGGATCCTCGGACCCAAGGAGTCCTGCACCGGCGACCCGGTGCGCCGCCTGGGCAACGAGTACCTCTACCAGGAGCAGACGAAGATGAACATCGCCACCCTGGACGAGGCCGGGGCGAAGAAGATCATCGCCAGCTGCCCGCACTGCTTCAACACCATCAAGAACGAGTACCCCGCCCTCGGGGGCAACTACGAGGTCATCCACCACGCCGAGCTGCTCGAGCACCTGGTGGCGTCGGGCAAGCTCACGCCCGGGATCGGGCTACTCGGGCAAGGTCACCTACCACGACCCCTGCTACCTGGGCCGGCACAACCGGATCATCGAGGAGCCGCGCTCGGTGCTCAGCGCCATCCCCGGCGTGGAGCAGATCGAGATGCGACGCTGCAAGGAGCGCGGCTTCTGCTGCGGCGCCGGCGGGGCGCGGATGTGGCTCGAGGAGAACATCGGCAAGCGGATCAACATGGAGCGCATGGACGAGGCGCTCGGCACCGGGGCCGACGTCGTGTCGACGGCGTGTCCCTACTGCATGATCATGCTCGACGACGCCGTGCGCGCCAACGCCAAGGAGGACGACGTGCGCGTGCTCGACCTCTCGCAGCTGGTGGAGGAGTCGCTCAACGGTGGGCCGGCGAAGGCGGCGACGCCGGCCCCGGCCGAGACCCCGGCCTGAGCGAGTCCGCCGGGGTTCGAAGGGCGGGCCTCAGCCCGGGAGGATGCCGTAGGCCCGCTCGGGCCGCAGCGTGAGGGCGAGCCGCTTGTCGTCGATCATCGCCGCCCGGTACTCGTCCCAGTTGGGGTGCGCCCCCGAGCCGGCCTCGTAGTAGCGGATCAGTTTCTCGACGGTGGCGTCGTTCGGCTCTTTCGCCACCGGCGACAGCTCGGCGGTCGCCTCGATGACGACGTACTGCCAGAAGTTGTCGCCCAGCACGTAGAGCGAGGCCCGCGGGTCACGCCGCAGGTTGGCCGTCTTGGCCCGGCTGTCCGTGATGGAGATCAAGAACGTGTCGCCCTCGTCCGGCACGTACATGATGTTGGACAGCTGCGGCCGCCCGTTGGCGCGGATGGTGGCCAGGACGCCCTGCTTGTGGTTCCTGGCGAATGTGAGTGCCTCGGTCAGATCCATGGATCCGACGGTAGCGGGCTGTTCTAGGTCGGCGCGGGCTCCGCCGCCGGCGCCGGCACGTCCGCGGAGCGGTCGGCCAGCACCAGGTGGATGATCGCCGCGATCAGCGCCCCGACCAGCGGGGCCACGATGAAGAGCCAGACCTGGCTGAGCGCCGTGCCGCCGACGACGAGGGCCGGCCCGAGGCTCCGGGCCGGGTTGACCGAGGTGCCCGTGAGCGGGATGCCGATGAGGTGCACGATCACCAGCCCGAAGCCGATGGCCACGCCCGCCGCGCCCTGAATGGAGGCCTTGTGCGTGGCGAACAGCACGATCAGCACGAAGATGGCGGTGAGGACGACCTCGATCAGGAAGGCGCCCCACTGGCTCACGAACAGGTGCGACTCCTTGCCGTACCCGTCGGTGCCCAGGCCCAATCCTGCTCTTGGAGTAGATCGGGGAGGTGGTGAACATCCAGTAGAGGAGGTAGGCGCCGACGATCCCACCGGCGAACTGGGCCACCAGGTAGGCGACCCCCTCGGCGAGCTTCATGCGGCCCGAGGCGATGAAGCCGAGGGTGACGGCCGGGTTGACGTGACAGCCCGAGATCGGCCCGATGGCGTAGACGAGCGCGACCAGCACCAGACCGAAGGACAGGGCCGTGGCGGCCACGCCGGCCGAGTAGCTCAGGCCGAAGAGATGGAAGCCGAATGACTCGGTGGCGACGCCGACGGCGATGACGACCAGCACCATGGTGCCCAGGAACTCAGCCCCGAGCTTTCTCCAGTCCAACGTGTCCAGCATGACGTGACCTCCTGTGTCCCGGCGAGGGGAATGGACACAGGGAGTTTGGCAGCGCCTGCCGGCGCGGACGCGGATACCCGGGACGAACGGCCAGCTCAAAGGGGCGCCGGCGTCGCCGCGGCGCCGGCCCGGGCGAGCTCCCTAAATGACGGCCATCGCCTTCTCGTCCGCCTCGCGCAGGCGGGTGGCCATGGCGGCCAGCATCTTGCGCGAGAGGGCGGGCACGGCGTCGAGGATCCCGTTGAACTGGCGCTGGCCGAGCACGAGCAGCTTCATGTCGGTCTCGGAGATCACGGTGGCGGAGCGGGGCAGGCGGTCGAGCAGAGCCATCTCGCCGAAGTACTGGCCCGGGCCGAGCGTGGCCACCTTGCGGTTGTTGCGCCGCACCGCCGCGGTTCCCTTGACGATGAGGAAGAACTCACGCCCGATGGTGCCCTGCTCGCAGAGCATCCGGCCGGCCGGCACCGTCACCTCCTCGAGCGCGCGCTTGATGGTGCGCAGGTCCTTGCCCGACGAGGTGGAGAACAGCCAGATCTTCGACAGGTCGAGGTTGTCGCCGCTCATGGCCAGAGAGAGTAGTCCGGACCCCTCCCACGTGCTCGTGTGCGCCGGCCCCGGCTGGTCAGACGACGGTCAGACGGCGTCGGCCCCGCGCTCACCCGTGCGGACCCGCACCACGGTCTCGGCCGGCACGACCCAGACCTTGCCGTCACCGATCTTGCCGGTGACGGCGGAGGCGACGATGGCGTCGACAACGGCCTCGGCCCGGTCGTCCTCGACGAGCACCTCGAGCCGGATCTTGGGCACGAAGTCGATCTGGTACTCGGCCCCGCGGTAGTTCTCGGTGTGCCCGCGCTGACGCCCGAAGCCCTGGGCCTCGGTGAGGGTCATGCCCGCCACGCCCATGTTCTTGAGCACGTTCTTGACGTCGTCGATCTTGAAGGGCTTCACGACGGCTACCACGAGCTTCATTGACTGCACCCCACGATCGGCTGGGCCTCTCCACCCTCGCACTGCACGTTAGTGATGCTGCCGGGAGCCCGTTCGGGCGGGGTCCCGCTGCAGTTCACAGCAGCGGACAGGGCGGAAGGGAGAGGGTTCGGGGGGGCGCTAGCCTTCCCCGGTGGCCACGAGCGAGGATGCCGGCAACCCCGGAGGCGACGCCGCGCCCCACATGACGCGTCTGGCAACGCCTGAAGTACACATTCGTCCAGCCCGACGAGGCCAAGCCCGAGGCCGTCGCCGACGACCGCACGGTCGAGGAGCTCGAGGTAGCCATCCGGGTCTCGGACGACAAGGAGCGGGCGATCGGGCTGGTGGCCGCGCCGCTGGCCGCCATCGTCGGGATCATCGTCAGCTCCGCGACCATTCAGAACGCCAAGAATCATCACGACAGCACGACCGTCTTCGTCGAGCTGACCTACGTGATCCTGGGCCTGGCGGTGCTGATCCTGGTGTCGTCGCTGCTCCGTAAACGCCTTTTCCAGGGCATCACGTTGGCGCTCTACGGCCTGGCCGTGTTCAACCTGCGCTTCTGGGGTTTCGGCGTCCCGTTCCTGCTGGCCGGAGCTTGGTACCTGGTCCGGGCCTACCGCCTGCAACAGGCGCTCAAGCGGGCCGAAGCCGACAGCCCCTCGGGTGCGCCGCGTCCCAAGGGAAGCACGCGGACCAATGGCGCGTGGCCCCGGCCCAACAAGCGCTACACGCCTCCCACCTGAAGTTCCCACGTAGCTCGTCTTCGCCCGCCACTCGCCGCCCGCCGCCCGCACGGCGCTGCTCAAGTCGTTGCGGGCCCGGTTCCCGTCTCGTTGCGCTGCTGTCGATGTCGCAGGACGATCAGCAGGCCGAGGAGCAACAGCAGGATCGCAAAGAGGATGGCGGGCGCGACGTAGACGCCGCCGGACGAGTGCTCGGTCTCGACCATGGTGGTGGGCGAGACGAGCGCCGGGTCGCCCGGCACCGCGATGGCCGGCACGGTTGATCCGGGCCGGTGGAAGTCGTTGCCGGGGAGCCGCTCGTCGTAGCGGTGGCCGTCGAGGGTGTAGCTCCCCCGGCACGAGTAGCCCGCGGCGTTGCTGCCGCTCCCGCCCAAGAGCCCGAGGCATCCACCGACCCTGAACGTGACCGGAACGCCATCGTTGTGGAGCCGGTCGTCCTGCTGGTTCTGATGCACGCCCACGATCGTGAAGACGACGACGAGCACGGCGAGCGTGACCAGGACGACGCCCACCAGGACGTGGGCGACGCGCCGGCCGTTGATCTGCACGCCGCCGCCGCGCAGCGTGCCGACGCGGCCCTCGGCTGCGGGTTTCCGGACCTCAGAGGGGCAAGTGAGCGCATCGCCGCCGGGCCCAGGCTCGCCGTGCCCAGGCTCGGGGGCCCCGGTGGTCACGATGGTGGGAGCGGGGGGCGCACAGTCGGGAGATGGTACCGGGGCCGGGCGGACGCACCGCATCGCCTCGGGCAGATTCACCAGGCCCTCAACCACTTGGATTGCGCTTGGCAGCGGATTTAGCGGATTAACGCGCTCGAAACACACCGGTGACGATGTGGAAACGCCTCGCCTGCATTGTGTCCGGGACGGGGAGAACCGTCAGAAGTCACCTCGCCGAACCGGCACATCGAGGGGTCCTGCTCGCAGGGGTGATGTGCGGAGACGCATGACAGTTAGGAGAGCTTGAGTGATCCACCTGCTAGGAGCGACTACGTACGTTCCGTATCCCAGTTGGCTCAATCCGGCCGACAATACGTGGCAGATAACGGCGGCCACGTTCGTCGGTCTCGATGAGCCTTCCCGGCCTGGCGGTGCTCTACGCGTCGATCGTCCCGAAGAAGTGGGCCGTCAACGTGTTGGCCATGATGTTCGCCGGGTTCTCGCTGGTCCTCATCGCCTGGGTGCTTTGGGAGTACAAGATGGGATTCGGCGCGACCTCAATCGGAGGTGGGGTACAGCGACGGGGTGCAGACCCAGATCAGTGGGACGACCGGAACGTGGCAACACTTCTTCGAGAACTTCGTCGGCAAACCCGGCGGCATCACGAACAGTGTGGGTGAACAGGGCCAAGCCGTGTCGGCGGCCAACACCATCATCCCGTTCCACTTCCCGACGTCGAGCCTGGCCTACTTCCAGTTCGTGTTCGCGGCGATCACTCCGCTCCTGTTCCTGGGGAGCGTGCTCGGGCGGATCAAGTTCATCGCCTGGTGCCTGCTGGTGCCGCTGTGGTCGACCTTCGTCTACGGCGTTGACGCCTTCCTGCTGTGGGGCGGCGGCTACTTCGCGCAGGAGGGTGCGCTGGACTTCTCGGGTGGCTTCGTGATCCACATGTCGGCGGGTGTCTCCGGCTTCGTGGCGGCCTGGGTGCTCGGCCCGCGGCTCCTGCGAGATCGGCAGCATGCCTTGCCCAACAACCTGGTCATGGCCGCGGTCGGTGCCGGCATCCTGTGGCTCGGCTGGAACGGCTTCAACGGCGGAGACCCGTACTACGCCGGAGCGGAGTGCGGCGGCCGCGGTGGTCAACACCAACCTGGCCACCGCCACCGGCGTCATCGTGTGGATGGTCCTGGACGCCTGGTTCACCAAGGAGAAGAAGCCCACCTTCCTCGGAGGCGTGAACGGCATGATCTGCGGCCTGGTCGGGATCACACCGTGTGCCGGCTGGGTCAACGGCCGGGGGGCCATCTACGTCGGGGCCATCTGCTGCGCCGTCGTCTGGGTGGCTTGGAACTTCCTGTCCAAGGTGCCAGCCCTTCTCCAAGGTCGACGACGCCCTTGGTGTCGTTTACACCCACGGCATCGCAGGGTTCTTCGGCGGCCTGCTGCTGGGCATCTTCGGTGACCCGAACATGATCGAGTACGGCTGCGGCCATCTCAACGCCTCCGGGCAGGTCGTCGCCACCACCAACGCGGTCTACCTGTCAGCGCACGGGACATGCGTGCCCTTCGGTGTCAAAGGACTCCTCTACACCGGGTCGGCCCACCAGCTCTGGGAACAGTTCCGAGCGGCCATCTTCGTCATCTTCTGGTCCGCGCTGATCACCTTCATCCTGATGAAGATCATCGGCTGGGTCCTGCGTGGTGCCCGCTACAAGGACGAGATCCTCGAAGTCGGCGACCTCGCCATACACGGTGAGGAGGCTTTCCCCGAGGACTCCCTGGCTACCCGCTCCGACGGCGCCTTCGCCATGGCCGGGATCGACAGGGGCAGCAGCCCGCCGCGAAGCCCAGAGAGGACTATCCGGTACCCGGTGCCGAAGGCATACCCGATACCGGCGGCGGGTCCTAGGCCAGGTCAGACAAGGACGAAAGGAGCACAACAATGAAGCTGATCGTGGCAGTCCTCAAGCCGTTCAAGCTCGATGACGTCAAGGAAGCCCTCAAGAACCTCGGGGTGCAGGGCATGACCCTGTCCGAGGCGCAGGGCTTCGGACGCCAGCGGGGGCACACCGAGGTGTACCGCGGTGCGGAGTACGAGGTGGACTTCGTCCCCAAGATCCGGGTGGAGGTGCTGGTGGACGACGGCCAGGTCGACGACGTGGTCGACGCCATCGTCGCCTCGGCCGCCACGGGCAAGATCGGCGACGGCAAGGTGTGGGTCATCCCTGTCGAAGCCGTGGTGCGGGTGCGCACCGGGAACGCGGGGCTGACGCGTTGTAACGACGCAGCAGTCCTGTAGACGGTCGGTCAGGCCGGGGCGCGGCGAGGTGCCCCGGCCTGCCGCTGTCTGCGGAGATACTCAGTCCTGCCTGACCGGCGGCCGGCCGCGCCTGGGCAGCGGGGCCGCCTGCTTGGGCATCCGCCCGGCGTCGGCTGAGCGCCCGGCGCAGCAGCATCTCGATCTGCGCGTTGACGCTGCGCAGCTCGTCGTTGGCCCACCGCATCAGCGCGTCGTGGACGGCGGGGTCGACGCGGAGCAGGACCTGCCGCCGTTCGCTCACGTATAGAGCGAACCCGTGTTCACGACCGGCGACGGCGGCTGGTCCCCGCACAGCACCACCATCAGGTTGCTCACCATGCTGGCCGTGCGCTCCTCGTCGAGGGAGACCACGCCGTCCTCGGTGAGGCGGTTGAGCGCCATCTCCACCATGCCGACGGCGCCCTCGACGATCCGCGAGCGGGCGGACACCACGGCGTTGGCCTGCTGGCGGCGCAGCATCGCCTGGGCGATCTCCTGGGCGTAGGCGAGGTGGGAGATCCGCACCTCGACGATCTCGACCCCGGCGATCGCGACCCGCTCCGCGACCTCGTCGCGCCAGCTCGGCGGCCACGACGTCGGTCGAGCCGCGCAGTGACGTCCCCGTCGCCGGTGGTGTCGTCGTAGGGATGGCTGGTGGCGACGTGGCGCAGCGCCGACTCGGCCTGCACCGAGACGAAGTTCTGGTAGCTGTCGACGGCGTACGTCGACTTGGCCGTGTCGGCGACCTGCCAGACCACGATGGCGGCGATCTCGACCGGGTTGCCGTCGGCGTCGTTGACCTTCAGGTGGTCGGTCTCGAAGTTGCGCACCCGGACGCTGACCCGCGCGGCGCACCGTCAGCGGCAGCACCCACCAGAACCCGGGCCGGCGGACGGTGCCGATGTAGCGGCCGAAGAACTGGACGACCGAGGTCTGGCCCGGCGGGACGACGACGAGCGAGATGACGACGAGGACGAAGACGAGGATCGGCAGCCAGAGCCAGCTCGGTGCTGTGCTGGGCGGCGAGCACGGCCCCGCCGACGCAGCCGGGAGGACGATGACCCCGAGCCAACCGGTGACGGCGACGGCGGGGCGCTCGGTGATGTCGACCCGGCTCCCTGGTGCCCGACGGGGGTGGCGTTGCTGGGTAACGGGGCGATGCTCATGGTGTGCTCCTCCGACAATAAGTGATATCTATTAGATATCACTTGCTCTGCCCGTTGGCTACCCCCCGAGCGGCGGGAGAGCCGGGTGGGAGCGTCAGCCCGGAGGTTGGTCGGCCTGGCGGGCCACCGCGGCCGCCGCGGCGGCCGCGGCCTCGGGGTCGCCGAGGTAGTCGGCCTAGCGCACGGTGAGGTCGTCGTCGAGCAGCATGCGGAAGGGGATGCCGGTCGGGATCTCGAGCCCGGTGATCGTCTCGTCGGCGATGCCCTCGAGGTGCTTGCGCAGGGCCCGGATGGAGTTGCCGTGGGCGGCCACCAGCACGGCGCCGCCCCGTGTCGGCGGCGGCGCGCAGGTCGGGCACGATGACCGACTCCCAGTAGGGCACGGTCGCGGCGCGACCACGTCCGCCAGGCACTCGGTGCGCGGCAGCTCGGCCGGGTCGAGGTCGCGCGTAGCGGGGGTCGCCGGCCACGTCGTAGGGGTTGTCGGGGGACGAGCGGCGGGCGGCGGGGTGTCGTAGCTGCGGCGCCACAGCATGAGCTGCTCCTCGCCGAACTCCTGCTTGATCTGGGCCTTGTTCTTGCCCTGCAGGTCCCCGTAGTGGCGCTCGTTGAGGCGCCAGTCCCGGCGCACGGGGAGCCAGCTGCGGCCGGCGGCGGCCAGGGCGAGCTCGGCGGTGCGGATGGCCCGGGTCAGCACCGAGGTGTGCAGGATGCGCAGGTCGAGGCTCGGTCTCGGTCGGCGGCCAGGAGCTCGCCGCCGGCCCGGGCCTCGGCCTCGCCGGCGGGGGTCAGGTCGACGTCGACCCAGCCCGTGAAGAGGTTCTCGGCGTTCCAGGTGGACTGCCCGTGGCGGATCAGGACCAGGTCGAGCACGGCACCAGCGTAGGTCGGCCGTCCCGGCTGGTGGATCCGGCGGAATCGGAACCCACCAGGTCAGCGTGGCGGAAACCGGGGTGGCAACGCATTGCCTCAAGAATCTTGACAAAGAGGCACTCAACTTTGCTACACTGCTGGAGAGCAATTGACGACTTGAGCAAGACGATCGGATCGACAGTCGGGAATCGACTGGAAGCACAGGCGCCGGACGGAACCGGCAGACGACACCACAAGGGAAGGACTGCAGACATGGCCAAGGCCGTAGGAATCGACCTGGGAACCACCAACTCGGTGGTCAGCGTGTTGGAGGCGGGCGAGCCCGTCGTGATCCCGAACGCGGAGGGTGGCCGCACCACCCCCTCGGTCGTGGGCTTCTCCAAGACGGGCGAGGTGCTCGTCGGTGAGGTGGCCAAGCGCCAGGCCATCACCAACCCCGACCGGACCATCCGCTCGGTGAAGCGCCACATGGGCACGGGCTGGACCGTCGACATCGACGGCAAGGCGTACACGGCCCAGGAGATCTCGGCCCGCATCCTGGGCAAGCTGAAGAGGGACGCCGAGTCGTATCTCGGCGACACCGTGACCCAGGCCGTCATCACCGTGCCCGCGTACTTCGACGACGCGCAGCGGACGGCCACCAAGGAGGCCGGGGCGATCGCCGGGCTCGAGGTGCTCCGCATCATCAACGAGCCGACGGCCGCCGCACTGGCCTACGGGCTCGACAAGGAGGACACCGACCGCACGGTCCTCGTCTTCGACCTCGGCGGCGGGACGTTCGACGTCTCGGTGCTCGAGATCGGCGAGGGCGTCTTCGAGGTCAAGTCCACCTCGGGCAACACCAAGCTCGGCGGGGACGACTGGGACGACAAGGTCATCGAGTGGCTGGTGACCGAGTTCAAGAACACCGAGGGCGTCGACCTGTCGCAGGACAAGATGGCCATGCAGCGCCTCAAGGAGGCGGCCGAGAAGGCCAAGATCGAGCTGTCCACCGTGCAGGACACGCAGATCAACCTGCCCTTCATCACCGCCACCTCCGAGGGCCCCAAGCACCTCGACCTCAAGCTGACGCGGGCCAAGTTCAACGAGCTCACCGCCGACCTGGTCGAGTCGTGCCGCGGGCCGTTCGACGCCGCCATCAAGGACGCCGGGCTCAAGACCTCCGACATCGACCACGTGGTGCTGGTCGGCGGGTCGACCCGCATCCCGGCGGTGCAGGAGCTGGTGCAGAGCCTCACGGGCAAGGAGCCCCACAAGGGCGTCAACCCCGACGAGGTCGTGGCCATCGGCGCCGCCGTGCAGGCCGGCGTCCTCAAGGGTGAGGTCAAGGACGTCCTGTTGCTCGACGTCACGCCGCTGTCGCTCGGCATCGAGACCAAGGGTCAGGTCATGCACCGCCTCATCGAGCGGAACACCACCATCCCGACCAAGCGGTCGGAGATCTTCACCACGGCCGAGGACAACCAGCCGTCGGTCGAGATCCACGTGCTCCAAGGTGAGCGCGAGATGGCGATGTACAACAAGACGCTCGGCAAGTTCCAGCTGGTCGACCTGCCGCCGGCACCGCGGGGGGTCCCGCAGATCGAGGTCACGTTCGACATCGATGCCAACGGGATCGTCCACGTGCTCGGCCCAGGACAAGGCCACCGGCAAGGAGCAGTCGATGACGATCACCGGCCAGTCCTCACTGGCCAAGGACGACATCGAGCGCATGGTGCGCGACGCCGAGGCTCACGCCGAGGACGACCGCCAGCGCCGCGAGGAGGCCGAGGTGCGGAACTCCGCGGACACGCTCGGTGTACCAGACCGAGAAGCTGCTCAAGGACCAGGGCGAGAAGTTCGAGGGCTCCGAGAAGGACGACGTCGAGACCGCGCTGAAGGGCGTGAAGGACGCGCTCGGCGGCACCGACGTGGAGGCCATCAAGGACGCCACCGAGAAGCTGGTCGGGGTCTCGCAGAGCTTCAGCCAGCGCCTCTACGAGCAGGCGTCGGCCTCGGCTTCGGCCGGGGGTGACGGCGGCGTCGGTGGGGACGGCGCCGGTGCCGGTCGGCTGGCGCTGGCTCCGGCGAGAGTGCGTCGGACGACGACGTCGTCGACGCCGAGATCGTCGATGAGCAATGAGCTTCGGCGACGAGGCCGTGCCCGAGGAGGAGCCTGTCTACTCTGAGGCCGAGGCGGCGGAGGAGGCATACGACGCGGCCGAGGCGGCCGAACGCGGCACTGGCCGAGCAGGCCGACCCGCGGGAAGTGCTGGCACGCGAGCGGGACGAGTACCTGCTCGCGCTCCAGCGCACCCAGGCCGACTTCGAGAACTACCGCAAGCGGATCGCCCGGCAGCAGGAGGAGCAGTCGGCGCGGGCCGCGCAGCACCTGGTGGACAAGTTGCTGCCGGTGCTCGACACGCTCGACCTGGCCGAGAACCATCTGAACGAGTCCCTCGACGTGAGCGAGGGTGCCAAGGCGTTGCGCGCATCGCGGGCGATGCTGATGGACATCCTCTCGAGGGAGGGCCTCGAGCGAGTCGACCAGCCCGAGGTTCCCTTCGACCCGTCGGTGCACGACGCCGTCGCGCACTCGGACGGGGACTGCGGCCCAGGCGGCGAGACCATGGTGGAGGAGGTCCTGCGCTCCGGCTACCGCTGGAAGGGGCAGGCGCTGCGCGCCGCCATGGTCCGCGTGCGGGGGTGAGCTGACCCATGGCCGCACAGCGCGAATGGTTCGAGAAGGACTACTACAAGGTGCTCGGCGTCGTCCCGACGGCGACCGACAAGGAGATCACGCGCGCCTACCGGAAGCTGGCGAAGGAGCACCACCCGGACACCAATCCGGGCTCGGAGGAGCGCTTCAAGGAGATCAGCGCCGCCTACGACGTCCTGGGCGACACCGAGAAGCGCAAGGAGTACGACGAGGTCCGCACGCGTGGGCCGGTGGGCGGCTTCGGCGCGCCCGGCGGTGGCGGCGGCACCTTCCGCATGGAGGACATGGGCGACCTGAGCGACCTCTTCGGGGGTCTCTTCGGTGGTGGCGGCCGCACCCGCACGACCCAGCGCGGACCGCAGCGCGGCGCCGACATGGAGGCGCAGCTGCACCTGTCGTTCCAGGACGCGGTGCACGGCGTCACGACGTCGGTCAACGTGCCCCAGGAGGTGCGCTGCTCCAACTGCCGGGGTTCCGGGGCGGCGCCGGGCACGTCGACGCACACCTGCCCGCGCTGCGGCGGGACGGGGAGCCTCAACGACAACCAGGGACTGTTCTCTCTCAGCACGGTCTGCCCGGACTGCATGGGCCGGGGCACGCTGTTCGACACGCCGTGCCCGGTCTGCCACGGCACGGGCACGGAGCACAAGGTGCGTTCCATCAAGGTCCGCATCCCGGCCGGGGTCGAGGGCGGCCAGCGCATCAGGGTCAAGGGGAGGGGCGCGCCCGGGCAGGGCATGGCGCCCCCCGGCGACCTCTACGTGGTGGTCCACGTGGCAAGGCACGAGGTATTCGGCCGCAGCGGTCGCAACCTGACCATCACGGTGCCGATCACGTTCCCGGAGGCGGCGCTGGGGTCGACCATCACGGTGCCCACGCTCGACGGCAAGGTGACGCTCAAGGTGCCGCCGGGCACGCCGTCGGGCAAGGTGCTGCGCGTGCGCGGCCGCGGGGTGGCGGGCGGGTCGGGTCGCAACGGCAAGAAGCCGGGCGACCTGCTGGTCAAGGTGGAGGTGGTGGTGCCGACTGAGCTCACCGACGAGCAGAAGGCGGCGCTGGAGTCGCTGGCCGCGGTGACCGAGCCGGCGCCGCGGATCGCGGTGGACGGGTGAGTGGGGTGAGTGGCGTGAGTGGCGTGAGTGGCGGAGTGGGGTGATGCGGTGATGGCCGACCGCGACGGCAACCAGGCGGTCTACGTGATCTCGGTGGCGGCCGAGCTGGCGGGGATGCACCCGCAGACGCTGCGCATCTACGAGCGCAAGGGCCTGCTCGACCCGTCGCGCACCAGTGGCGGGAGCCGGCGTTTCTCGGAGCGCGACCTGGAGCGCCTGCGCCACATCCAGGAGCTGACTTCGACCGGGCTCAACCTCGAAGGGGTGCGCCGGGTGCTGCAGCTCGAGTCCGAGCTGGCCCGGCTGCGCGAGGAGCTGGTGCAGGTGCGGTCCCAGGCCCTGGAAGCGGTCGCCGCGACGCACCGCCAGTACCGGCGCGACCTGGTGCCGCTGCGCCAGTCGCCGACGCCCTACCGGCGCCGGACGGGCACGGGGAACTGAGCAAGGGATACGGGACGAAGGACGCAAATGACGAAGGATCGCGAACCAGACGATGCACGACATGAGAAGGACGGGCCGGTGCCGATAGACCCAGAACGTTGGACGAACAACACGAAGGCCGCTTTCAGCGCGGCGACGGGCCACGCCGCCTCCTCGAACCATCCCGAGCTGACGCCGGCCCACCTGCTCGACGCGTTGCTCCAGCAGCAGGAGACAATGACGCGCCCGCTGCTGACCCAGGTCGGTATCGACCCCGACGTGCTGGCCGGCAAGGTGCACGAGCAGCTGTCGCGCCTGCCCCGGGCCGAGGGCGGCGCGGAGCCCGGGCTCTCGCGTGATGCCCGCGCAGTCCTGGAGGCGGCGGACCAGAACCGCCGCGACCTCGGCGACGACTACGTGTCGGTGGAGCATCTCGTGCTGGCGCTGGCCGACCAGATCGGCGTCACCAAGGACGCGCTGCTGGCCGCCCTGCGCACGGTGCGCGGGAACCACCGCGTCACGACGCCCGACCCCGAGCAGACCTACCAGGCACTGGCCAAGTACGGGCGCGACCTGACCGAGGCCGCCCGCGAGGGCAAGCTCGACCCGGTCATCGGGCGCGACGAGGAGATCCGCCGGGTGATCCAGGTGCTGTCGCGCCGGACCAAGAACAACCCCGTGCTCATCGGCGAGCCCGGTGTGGGCAAGACGGCGATCGTCGAGGGGCTGGCCAACCGCATCATCGAGGGCGACGTGCCCGAGGGCCTGAAGGGCAAGCGCGTGGTCGTCGCTCGACCTGGGCTCCATGGTGGCCGGGGCCAAGTACCGCGGCGAGTTCGAGGAGCGCCTCAAGGCGGTGCTCAAGGAGATCACCGACGCCGAGGGCGAGATCGTCACCTTCATCGACGAGCTGCACACGATCGTCGGGGCCGGTGCGGCCGAGGGGGCGATGGACGCCGGGCAGATGATCAAGCCCATGCTGGCCCGGGGCGAGCTGCGCCTGATCGGCGCCACCACGCTCGACGAGTACCGCAAGTCCATCGAGAAGGATGCCGCGCTCGAGCGCCGCTTCCAGCCCGTGTTCGTGGGCGAGCCTTCGGTGGAGGACACCATCGCCATCCTGCGTGGGCTGTCGGAGCGCTACATGGCACACCACAGGGTCCGCATCCAGGACGCCGCGCTGGTGGCGGCGGCCGTGCTGTCCGACCGCTACGTGACGGGGCGCTTCCTGCCCGACAAGGCCATCGACCTCATTGACGAGGCGGCGTCGAAGCTGCGCATCGAGATCGACTCCATGCCGACCGAGCTCGACCAGATCTCGCGGCGCATCCGCCAGCTCGAGATCGAGAAGCTGGCGCTGGAGAAGGAGACCGACGACGCCTCCAAGGAGCGCCTCGAGCGCCTGGAGCGCGAGCTGGCCGAGATGTCCGAACAGCGCGACTCCATGGCGGCGCACTGGCAGCAGGAGAAGAGCTCCCTCGATGCGGTCAGCGCGCTGCAGGAGGAGAAGGCCTCCAAGGAGGAGGAGGCGGCCCGCCTGGAGCGCGACGCCGACCTGGCCGGCGCCGCGGCCATCCGCTACGGCGAGTTGCCCGACCTCGAGCGCCGCATCGCCGAGGCCACCGAGGAGCTGGCCAAGCTGCAGACCGACTCGCGCTTCTTGAAGGAGGAGGTCGACGCCGAGGACATCGCCGAGGTGGTGAGCCGCTGGACCGGCGTGCCCGTGTCGCGCCTCATGGAGGGCGAGGTGCAGAAGCTGGTGCGGCTCGAGTCCACCCTCCACGAGCGCGTGGTGGGGCAGGACGAGGCGGTCTCCGCCGTGGCCAACGCCATCCGCCGCAGCCGGGCCGGGTTGAGCGACCCCAACCGGCCCATCGGATCGTTCCTCTTCCTGGGGCCGACCGGTGTGGGCAAGACCGAGCTGGCCCGGGCGCTGGCCGAGTACCTCTTCGACGACGAGCGGGCGATGATCCGCATCGACATGAGCGAGTACATGGAGAAGCACGCCGTGTCGCGCCTCGTGGGCGCGCCCCCGGGTACGTCGGCTACGACGAGGGCGGCCAGCTGACCGAGGCGGTGCGGCGGCGGCCCTATTCGGTCGTGCTGCTCGACGAGCTGGAGAAGGCGCACCCGGACGTGTTCAACATCTTGCTGCAGGTGCTCGAGGACGGGCGCCTGACCGACGGCCAGGGGCGCACGGTCGACTTCACCAACACCGTGCTCATCATGACGTCGAACCTCAGGGGCGAGCCCGCCGACTACTTCAAGCCCGAGTTCATCAACCGCATCGACGAGATCGTGCGCTTCAAGCCGCTGAGCGAGGACGACCTGGCGGTCATCGTCGGGATCCAGCTCGGCCGCCTGCGGGCACGCCTGGCCGAGCGCCGGCTCTCGCTGGTGGTGACGCCGGAGGCGGAGCAGTGGTTGGCCCACGCCGGCTACGACCCGGACTACGGCGCCCGCCCGCTCCGCCGGGTGCTGCAGCGGTCCATCGAGGACCCGTTGGCGCTGGCGTTGTTGGAGGGCCGCTTCCTCGAGGGCGCGACGGTGACCGTGGCGGTGGACGACGATCAGATCGTGCTGCGCTGAGCCCTTCAGGGCGCGGCGGGGCGGAGCTGAGCAGGGGAAGGGCGTGGGGCAGCGAGGCTTGGTTGGACCGGACGACCGGTGCGCCGGGAGATTTGCAAAAACTATAAGCAGGAGTGCTTAGAGTTCCGGTGGAACTCCCGCCGCTGCCGCCGCTTCCGCTGCTCCCGCTGCTCCCCCGGACGGCGGCGCAAGGACGGCCGCCCGGCTCTGATCACCCGCGAGCGCAGAGGGTCTCAGCCCCCAGAGCGTTTCGCCGGACCGAGACCTCGGGTCAGACGGTCACGCCCGCCGGCGTGAACGCCGCAGTGAGTTCGCGGCAGAAGGCGCCGAGATCCTCGGGCCGGCGGCTGGTCACCATCGTGTTGATGCCCTGACGGCAGACCACCACCTCGCGGTCGACCCAGTAGGCGCCGGCGTTGCGCAGGTCGGTCTGCAGGCTCGGCCACGACGTCAGGGTGCGTCCCGCCACGAGGTCCCCCTCAATGAGCGTCCACGGGCCGTGACAGATGGCCGCCACCGGCTTGCCGGCCTCGAACATGGCCATGAGGAAGTCGACGGCCGCCGCGTCGGTGCGGAGGGCGTCCGGGTTGGCCACGCCGCCCGGCAGGATTGCGGCGTCGTAGTCGGCGGCGTTGGCCCCTTCCGTGACCGTGTCGACAGGGAAGCGGTCGGCGCGGTCGAGGTGCCGCATGGTCTCGACCATCCCCGGTCGGGGGGCCACGAGCTCGGGCGTCCCGCCGGCGTCGACCACCGCCCGCCAGGGCCGCAGCAGCTCGATTTCCTCAACGCCCTCGTTGGCCACGACGAAGGCGACCCGCACATCTTGCAACTCGTTGGCCACCGTGACTCCCTCCACGAGCCCCCTCGAACCCACCGGTCGATCCGGACGGTCCCTCCCCGCTCGTCGCGCGCGATACCCCGTCCGGGTGGGGGCCGAAACGCCCCAACGTTGACGACCCCCATTTCGGGGAGGGGGTACACTGGTGCGTAATCCGAAGCGACAGAGCGAACGGAGAGGCGCGTGCCCGCAACCGTTGTGGTCGGGACCCAGTGGGGCGACGAGGGGAAGGGCAAGCTCACCGACCTCCTCGCCGGCGAGATGGATCTCGTGGTCCGCTACCAGGGTGGCCACAACGCCGGCCACCGCATCGTGGTCAACGGCGAGGCCTTCGCCCTCCAGCTGGTGCCCAGCGGCATCCTCTACGACCACATCACGCCGATCATCGGCAACGGCGTCGTGGTCGACCCCGCCGTGCTCCTGGCGGAGCTCGACAGCCTGGCGGCCAAGGGCATCGACACCGGCCGGCTCGTGGTCAGCGGGAACGCCCACCTGATCATGCCGTACCACCAGGAGCTCGACCGGGTGACCGAGCGCTTCCTGGGCAAGAACGCGCTGGGGACGACCAAGCGCGGCATCGGCCCCGCCTACGCGGACAAGGCGACCCGCGTCGGCCTCCGCGTGCAGGACCTCTTCGACCCCAAGATCTTCCGCCAGAAGCTCGACGTCGCGCTCGAAGGAGAAGAACGCCGTCCTGGCCAAGGTCTACAACCGGCTGCCCCTGGACGCCGGGGACATCGCGGACCGCTACCTGGGTGAGTACGCCCCGCGGATCGAGCCGATGGTCGGCGACACCGTCGGCATGGTGCACGACGCCATGGACCACGGGCGTCAGGTGCTCCTCGAGGGGGCCCAGGCGACCTTCCTCGACCTCGACCACGGCACCTATCCCTTCGTCACCTCCTCCAACCCGGTCGCCGGCGGCGCCTGCACCGGGCTCGGGCCTCGGGCCGCGGGACATCGACCGGGTCATCGGCATCGCCAAGGCCTACGTCACGCGGGTCGGCGCCGGGCCCTTCCCGACCGAGCAGGACAACGACGTCGGCGAGCTGCTGGTCGAGCGGGGCCACGAGTTCGGCACCAACACCGGGCGCCGGCGCCGCTGCGGCTGGTTCGACGCCGTCATGCTGCGCCAGGCCGTGCGCCTCAACTCCATGACCGAGGTCGCGCTCACCAAGCTGGACGTCCTCGACACGTTCGAGTCCGTCAAGGTCTGCGTCGCCTACGAGGCCGACGGCATGCGCTACACGCACCTGCCCTACCACCAGTCGACGTTCCACAAGGCGGCGCCGGTCTACGAGGAGCTGCCGGGCTGGCGGACCGACCTCAGCGCGGCGACCGCGCCCGGCGACATGCCGGCGGCCGCCCGCGACTACGTGACCTTCCTGTCCGAGCAGATCGGCGTGCCGGTCCGCCTCGTCGGCGTCGGGCCCGGCCGCGAGCAGTCCGTCTCCTTCGCCACCGCGTGCGAGGGTCTGCATCGTCGGCAGCGGCGGCCGCGAGCACGCGCTCGCCCACGTGCTGGCGCGCACCGCGGACGTCGTGGTGACGCCCGGGCAACCCCGGCATGGCCGCCACCGATCACGGTGGCCGCGACGAGCCGGCCGAGGAGATCGAGGCCGACCTCTACGTCATCGGCCCCGAGGCCCCGCTGGTGGACGGGCTGGCCGACCGCTGCGGGCTCGGGGCCGGACCGTGCTGGGCCCCGGCGCCGACGGCGCGCTCCTGGAGGGCTCCAAGGCCTTCATGAAGGAGGTGCTGCGGCCGCGGGCGTGCCGACGGCCCGCTTCGCCACCTTCGACGCGCTCGAAGCGGCCGCCGCCTTGGACTACCTCGAGACGCTGCCCGGTCCCTGGGTGGTCAAGACCGACGGCCTGGCCGCCGGCAAGGGCGTGCTGGTGGCGCAGACCTCGACGAGGCCCGAGGCCGACGTCACGGCCAAGCTCTCGGGAACGGCGTTCGGCGACGCCGGGCGCCACATCGTCATCGAGGAGGGGCTGGCGGGCGAGGAGTGCTCGCTGCTCGTCCTGTGCGACGGCACCGACGCCGTGCCCCTCGTGCCGGCGCAGGACTTCAAGCGCATCGGCGACGGCGACGCCGGCCCCAACACCGGCGGCATGGGGGCCTACGCGCCGATGCCGCACGTGGGCGCCGCCGCGGTCGATCGCATCATGGACGCCGCCGTCGCTGCCGCTGGTCGAGGAGCTGCGCCGCCGCGGCATCGACTACCGCGGCGTGCTCTACGCCGGGCTGATGCTGACCGCCGACGGGCCCCAAGGTCATTGAGTACAACGTGCGCTTCGGGGACCCCGAGGCCCAGGTCGTGCTGCCGCTGCTGGCCGGCGACCCCGCGGCGCTGTTCCTGGCCGTGGCCAAGGGCGAGCTGGCGGAGGTGGCCGCGCCGGCCTTCTCGGGCGACGCCGCCGTCTGCGTCGTCCTGGCCTCGCAGGGCTATCCCGAGCACCCGCGCACCGGCGCCACCATCGAGGGGCTCGCCGACCGCGGGCCAGTCCGTGGCCGCCGTCGACGGCGTGACCGTCTTCCACGCCGGCACCGGGCGCCACGGCCCGGGCGGGCCCTTCCACACCGCCGGCGGGCGCGTGCTCGGGGTCACCGCGGTGGCGCCGACGCTCGAGCAGGCCCGCGAGCGCGCCTACGCGGCCGCCGCGCCGATCGACTGGGAGGGCATGCAGTTGCGCCACGACATCGCCGCCCTGGTGCCCGGCGCCCCGGTCGGAGCGGGGGAGGGAGCACGATGATCCCCCGCTACGCGCCTGCGGACATGGCCGCGCTGTTCAGCGACGCCGCCCGGTTCGCGCATGTGGCTCGAGGTCGAGCTGCTGGCCACCGAGGCCCAGGCCGCCCTCGGCGTCGTGCCGGCCGAGGACGCCGCGACCTGCCGGGCCAAGGCCCCGACCGTCGACGACGTCTTCGTGGCCGACGTGCTCGAGCGCGAGAAGATCACCGACCACGACGTGGCCGCCTTCGTCGACGTGGTGCAGGAGCGCATCGGCGCGCCGGCCGGCTCGCACATCCACTACGGGCTCACGTCCTCGGACGTCGTCGACACCGCGCTGTGCGCCACGCTGACCCGGGCCGCCGACCTCCTGCTGGCCGACCTCGACGCCTTCGTGGCCGCGCTCAAGGCGCGCGCCCTCGAGCTCATGCACGTCCCGGTCACCGGCCGCACGCACGGCATGCACGCCGAGCCCACGACGTTCGGGGCCAAGTTCGCGCTGTGGGCCCTGCAGGCCGACCGCGACCGCCGCCGCATGCGGGCCGCCCGCGACGGCGATCGCCGTGGGCAAGCTCTCCGGCGCGGTCGGCACGTACTCGAACATCGATCCCGACGGTCGAGGCCCGCGTCTGCGCCGCGCCTCGGCCTCACGCCGGTGCCGGCCACCCAGGTCATCGCCCGCGACCGCCACGCCGAGTACTTCTACGCCTGCGCGGCCGTCGGGCTCGACCATCGAGCTCATGTGCACCGAGATCCGGCACCTGGCCCGCAGCGAGGTCGGCGAGGCGGAGGAGCCGTTCGGCGCCGGCCAGAAGGGCAGTTCGGCCATGCCGCACAAGCGCAACCCGATCCTCTCCGAGCGGCTCTGCGGCCTGGCCCGGCTGCTGCGCGGCTACCTCGGCGCGGGGCTCGAGGACGTCGCGCTGTGGCACGAGCGCGACATCTCGCACAGCTCGGTCGAGCGGGTGGCCCTGCCCGACGCGTCCCTGCTGGCCTGCTACATGCTGCGCAAGGCCACGGGACTGGCCGCCGGCCTGGTCGTCCACCCCGAGCGGGCGCTGGCAGAACCTCACCGAGGGCACGCTCGGCCTCGTCTTCTCGCCAGTCGGTCCTGCTGGCGCTGGTCTCGGCCGGGCTGACGCGCGACGAGGCCTACCGCATCGTCCAGCGCGACGCCCGACTGGCCTGGGAGGAGCGGCGCCCCCTGCGCGCCGTCCTCGAGGCCGACCCCGAGGTCGACGCTCGACGACGCGCAGCTCGACGCGGCCTTCGACCTCACCCGCACGCTGCGCCACGTCGACCGCTTCGCCGACGCGCTGGCCCCGCTGTGACGCGCGTCGCCGATGACGTGACTGCGAACTGCCCCGGGTCCACTCGGGCAAGGTGCGCGAGCTCTACGACGCCGGCGACGGACGCGCTGCTCATGGTGGCGTCGGACCGGGTCAGCGCGTTCGACGTGATCATGGCCGAGCCCATTCCCGACAAGGGCCGCGTGCTGACGGCCATGACGCGCTTCTGGTGCGACGAGATGGCCGACGTCGTGCCCGGCACGCTGCTCACCGCCGACCCCGCGGACATCGCCGACGCCGCTCGGCGGCACGGCGCTGCCCGCCGGCTGGGCCGGCCGGGCCGTGCTGGTGCGGCGGGCCGAGATGCTCCCGCTCGAGTGCATCGTGCGGGGCTACCTGGCCGGGCAGGCCTACGAGGAGTACGCGCGCTCGGGCACCGTGCACGGCACGGCCATGCCGCGCGGGCCTGCAGCTGGCCAGCCGGCTCGACGAGCCCATCTTCACGCCCTCCACCAAGGCGGCCGAGGGGCCACGACCTCAACATCGACTTCGCCGCCGCCGTCGACCTGGTCGGGCGCCGAGGCGGCCGGCGCGGCCCGCGACATCTGCCTCGAGCTCTACCGCCGCGCCGCGGCCCGCGGCGCCGCGGCCGGCTTCGTGCTGGCCGACACCAAGTTCGAGCTGGGCTACGTCGACGGGGTGCTCAGCCTGTGCGACGAGGTGTGCACGCCCGACTCCTCGCGGCTGTGGCCGGCCGACCAGGTCGTGCCCGGCGAGACGCCGCCCGCCTTCGACAAGCAGCCCCTGCGCGACTGGCTGGCCGCGCAGCCCTGGGACCGCACGCCGCCCCCGCCGCCGCTCCCCGCCGAGGTGACCGCGGCCCTCTCGGCGCGCTACGTCGCCGCCTACGAGCGCGTCACCGGGCGCTCGCTGGACGACTGGTACGGTGCGACGCCATGAGGTTCCGGGCGCGCGTGGAGGTGCAGCTGCGGCCCGGGCATCGCCGACCCCGAGGGCGCCACGATCGAGCGGGCGCTGCCCGCGCTCGGCTTCGACGAGCGTCGCCCACGTCCGGGCCGGCCGCTCCTTCAGCTTCGAGGTCGACGCCGCCGACGAGGGCGCGGCGCGCGCTCACGGCGACCGAGCTGGCCGACCGCCTGCTGGCCAACCCGGTGATCGAGCAGAGCCGGCTCGAGCTCGAGGCGATCTGAGTGGCGCCGCGGATCGGCGTCGTCGTCTTCCCGGGGACCAACTGCGAGCACGACGTCGTGCAGGCCGCTCGAGGCCGCCGGCGGTGCCGGGGTGCTGCTCTGGCACGGTGACGCCGAGCTCGGCGCGGTCGATGCCGTCGTCCTCCCGGGCGGCTTCGCCCACGGCGACTACCTGCGCCCGGGCGCGCTGGCCCGCTTCTCGCCGGTCATGGAGGCGGTGGCGCGACTTCGCCGCGCGCCGGCGGCCCCGTGGTCGGCATCTGCAACGGCTTCCAGGTCCTGACCGAGGCCGGCCTGCTGCCCGGGTGCGCTGCAGAAGAACGGCCGGCTGCGCTTCTTGTGCCAGCCGGCGCGCGTGGTGGTGGCCTCGACCGCGTCGGTGCTCACCGCGGCGGCGCGAGGTCGGGCGACGAGCTGGTCATCCCGATCAACCACTTCTCGGGGAACTACACCTGCGACGACGAGACGCTGCGGCGCCTGCAGGCCGAGGACCGCATCGTGCTGCGCTACGCCGACAACCCGAACGGCTCGGTCGACGACATCGCCGGCATCGCCAACGAGGCGCGGCAACGTCGTCGGCCTCATGCCCCACCCCGAGCGGGCCAGTGCACGCGCTGCTGGGCTCCGACCGACGGGCTCGTGCTGCTGCGCTCGCTGGTCGCTCGCGCGCCGGCCGCCCGCGCCGCCGCGGCCTGAGCCGCCCGAGCGCCGCGGGCGTCCGCTCAGGCCCGGGCCCGGCGATCTCGGCCTTCTGCGAGCACGGCCGCGCTCACGCCGGCGCGCCCGCCAGGTGCCGTAGTGATGCCCTTGCGCTCGCCGTAGGCCTTGGCCACCTTGATGAACTGCTTCTCCAGCGCGCTCAGGTCCTTGACGCTCGTCGACCCGCGAGCGCTCGTCGAGCAGGTCCTTCTGCTCCTGCAGCAGGTGGAGCCGCGTGAGCGCGTCGGCGTCGGCCAGCTGGGTGTCGATGGCGGCCAGCCGCCGGTCGATGGAGGCCGGCGTGCGCTTGCGGCCCCGCTTGGGCTTGGAGGTCTCGAGCGCCTCGAGATAGTGGCGGACGGTTGCACTCTCGGCACGCCCACGGGCCAGTGCGGCCTTGTGGCCGCTGCTCATGGGCTTGCGAGGAGCCGGAGTCTTTGCTTTTGGAGCCATGCGCCCATTGTGCCGTACGGCGGGCACGCACTGGTCTCCAATTCGGTGAGATTCCTTGCGTCTTGCTCGGCCGATCCCTTTTGGGCTGGACCGGACCCACGATGCGGCAATTGCCACGGACACAGTCGCTGAATCCGGGGGGTTGCCGGACTTCGCATTGTGCCGTGCCGGCACGAGCCATTTCGCCTCGGGCAGGGGCGTTACCCTGCAGGGATGACGGCGGCCGGCGGGCACCCCGGTGGAGGAGCGCAGCCGGCGGGCGATGGCCGGGTTGCTGCTGGCGGCGGCGGTCCTCATCATCGCCTACTGGGTGGCCTGGCTGACCCACCGCTCGCTGGTCGCCTCCGAGACCGGCGCCGCGTACACCCAGTTCGAGGACGCCTTTCCCCTGGCCGACGGCTGGCTCGCCCTCTGCCTGGTCGCCGCCTCGTACTGCCTCGTGACGGCGCGGCGGGCGGCCCTGTTCTGGCTCCTGGCCGGGGGCGGCGCGGGGCTCTACCTCTTCGCCATGGACGTGCTCTACGACCTGCAGCACGGCGTATGGGGCAAGGGCGCGCAACGGGGTCATGGAGCTGGTCATCAACCTGGTGACGCTGGGCCTGTCCCTCTTCGTGCTGCGCTGGGCCTGGGTCCGTCGCGACGCCCTGCTTTCGCATGATGCGGTGGTGCCAACCGACTCTGACCCGATCCCATGACCCGATTCATGACCCGATCCCCATGACCCAGTTCGAGTTCGACCCCGCCACCTACCTCGACCTGATGCGCCAGGAGGTCCCCGCCTACGGGCGCCTCCAGGAGGCGGTCGCCGCGGCCACGGCCGGGCCGGCGGTGGCCTCGGTGCTCGATCTCGGGACCGGGACGGGGGAGACGCTGGCCGCCGTGCTGGCAGCGCCACCCGGCGCGGCCGCGGTCGGGGTCGACAAGAACGAGGCCATGCTCGGGGCGGCGCGGCAGCGCCTGGCCGGGCGCCCCGTACGAGTTGCAGGTGGCCGACCTCACCGACCCGCTGCCGGCCGGGCCGTTCGACCTCGTCGTCTCGGCCCTGGCCGTCCACCACCTCGGTGGGCCGGAGAAGGCGGACCTCTTCGCCCGCATCGCCGGCGTGCTGCGGCCCGGCGGCCGCTTCGTGCTCGGCGACGTGGTGATCCCCGTCGACCCGGCCGACGCCGTGACCCCGGTCACCGACGGCCACGACCGGCCCTCCACCCTGGCCGACCAGCTCGGCTGGCTGGCCGACGCCGGCTTCGACCGTGCCCTGGCTGGTCCGAGCGCGACCTGGTCGTCGTGCGCGCCGACCAGCCCGGCTGAGCGCCCACCTCCGCTCCGGCGTTCCGGCGCGGGCCTCTATCGTGGAGGGCATCATGACTCCTTCGGCCGGGGCGCTGCCGCCCGACCCGTCGTCCGCCGGGGAGCCGCTCCACCGGGCCCTGGGCCTGAGCGACGACGAGTTCGACGCCGTCGGCAAGATCCTGGGTCGCCCCCCCAACCACCTCGAGCTTGCGCTGTACGCGGTGATGTGGAGCGAACACTGCTCGTACAAGTCGTCCCGGCTGCACCTGCGCCGGCTGCCGACCGAGGGGCCGCGGGTGCTCGTCGGCCCCGGCGAGAACGCGGGGGTCATCGACGCCGGCGACGGCATCGCGGTGGCCATCCGCATCGAGAGCCACAACCACCCGTCGGCCATCGAGCCCCACCAGGGCGCCGCCACGGGTGTGGGCGGGATCCTCCGCGACATCTTCACCATGGGCGCCCGCCCGCTCGCCGTCATGGACCCGCTCTTCTTCGGGTCGCCCGACGACGCCCGCCAGCGCTGGCTCGTCGAGGGGGTGGTGAGCGGCATCTCGGGCTACGGCAACTCGGTGGGGGTGCCGACGGTCGGTGGCGAGCTGACCTTCGATCCCTGCTACACCCAGAACCCGCTCGTCAACGTGCTGTGCATGGGCGCGCTGCCCGTCGAGCGCCTCGTGCTCGGCATCGCGTCGGGGCCGGGCAACCTGGCCGTGCTGCTCGGGTCGAGCACCGGGCGCGACGGCATCGGCGGCGTGAGCGTGCTGGCCTCGGCCGGCTTCAGCGGCGACGAGGCCGGCGCGGCCGACGACACCAAGCGGCCCAGCGTGCAGGTCGGCGACCCCTTCGAGGAGAAGCGCCTCATCGAGGCCTGCCTCGAGCTGCTCGACACCAAGCTCGTGGTGGGGATCCAGGACCTCGGCGGCGCCGGCCTGGCCTGCGCCACCAGCGAGACCGCGGGCCGCGGGGGTGTCGGCATGGACGTCGACGTCGTCCGCCGTGCCCCGGCGCGAGGAGGGCATGGAGCCCTGGGAGGTGATGACCAGCGAGAGCCAGGAGCGCATGCTGGCCATCGTGACGCCCGAGTCCTGGCCCGCGGTGGCCGCCATCTGCGCCAAGTGGGAGGTGCGGGCCACCGTCATCGGCACCGTCACCGAGCCCGAGCCCGACGGGGGCGGCCGGCTGCGCATCCGCGACGGGATGGACGGTCCGGTGCTGGCCGACGTGCCCGCCGCCTCGCTGTCGGACGACGCGCCGCTCTACGACCGCCCCGTCAGGCGCCGGTACCAGCGCCGCGCGCTGCGCCACCGCCCGCGCCACCGACCGACTGCGCCGGCGACCTGTCTCGCGCTGCTGCGCTCGCCCGGCTGGGTCTACCGCCAGTACGACCACCAGCTGTTCCTCAACACCGTGGCCGGCCCGGGCGCCGACGCCGCGCTCCTCCGCCTGGCCGGCCCCGGGCTGCCGTCCTCGGCCGCGGCGTGGCCCTCACCACGGACTCCAACCCCGCGGTGCGCGCGCTCGACCCGCGGGCCGGCACCGGCGCTGGCGCGTCGCCGAGGGCGTGCGCCAACCTGGCCTGCGTCGGCGCCACGCCGCTCGCCGTGGTCAACTGCCTGAACTTCGGCAACCCCGAGCACCCCGAGGTGATGTGGCAGCTCTCCGAGTGCATCGACGGGATGGCCGAGGCCTGCCGCGCCCTCGCGCTCCCGGTCATCGGCGGGAACGTCAGCCTCTACAACGAGAGCGGCGGGTCCGACATCGACCCCACCCCCGTGCTCGGGCTGCTCGGCCTCGTCGACGCCGTGCCGCGCCGCCGCCGGGCCTGGCGTGGTCGGAGGGCGACACCGTGGTCCTGATCGGCGGCCGTCGGGCGACCACCGACGGCGACTTCCCCCTGGAGGGGACGCGCTGGGCCACCGAGCGACGCGACCACCGCACCGGGCGCATCGGGTCCGTCGACTTCGCGGTGCACGCGGCGGCGTGCGCCTTCGTGCGCGCTCGTGGCCGCACAGGTGGCCGGACCGGCGACGCCGGGGATGCCGGCGACCGGGACGCGCTGGTGCACGCGGTGCACGACGTCTCGGGCGGCGGGCTGGCCACCGCACTGGCCGAGATGGCCGCCGCGGCCGGGACTCGGCTGCACCCTCGAGCTCGACGAGGCCGCCGAGCTCTTCACCGAGTTGCCGTCGCGGTTCGTGGTGGCCACGGGTGACCCCGAGGAGCTGTGCCGTCGGGCCGCGGCGAGCGGGATCCCGGCCGCCGTGCTGGGTCCGGCGGGCGGCGCCCGGTTCACCCTGGGCAGCCTGGTCGACCTGCCCGTGGAGGCCCTGCGCGAGGCGCACGAGGGGAACCTGGCCCGCGCCCTGGGCGAGCCGTGACGGCCGTGCCGGCGCAGGCCTGTGCGAGAATGGATGGCGCGTGAAGGAAGCCTGCGGTGTCTTCGGGGTCTACGCGCCCGGGATGAGGGTGGCCAACCTCACGTTCGACGGTCTCTTCGCCCTGCAGCACCGCGGCCAGGAGTCGGCCGGCATGGCGGTGAGCGACGGCGACACGGTCACGGTCGTCAAGGACATGGGCCTGGTCGCCACCGTCTTCGACGAGCGCACGCTCTCGGGGCTCCAGGGCCATCTCGCCATCGGCCACACCCGCTACTCGACGCACGGCTCGTCGGACTGGGCGGGGGCGCAGCCGGTCTACCGCCCCGTCGGCCGGGCCGGCTTCGCGCTCGGGCACAACGGCAACCTGACCAACACGACGGCGCTGGCCGAGAAGGTCGGGATGCTGCCGGGCTCGATCGCCACCGACAGCGACGTGGTGGCCGAGTTGCTCGTGCACAGCGTTCCCCGAGACCGAGGACCTGTCGACCGCGCTGCAGGCCGTGCTGCCCATTCTGGAGGGTGCGTACTCGTTCGTCCTCATGAGCTCCGAGCGCCTCTTCGGCGTGCGCGACCCCTACGGCTTCCGCCCGCTGTGCCTCGGACGGCTCGGCCCCGCCGATGCGCCCCGGGGGTGGGTGCTGGCCTCCGAGACGCCCGCACTGAGCGTCATCGGTGCCACCTTCGTGCGCGAGGTGGCGCCCGGCGAGATGGTCGTGATCGACGCCGACGGCCCGACGAGCATCGAGATCCCGTGGCTGCGCGACGTGGAGCCGCGTCTGTGCATCTTCGAGTTCGCCTACATCGCCCGACCCGACAGCCGGCTCTACGGCCGGGAGGTCCACGAGGTGCGCTGCCGCATGGGCGAGCTGCTGGCGCTCCAGGCCCCGGCCGAGGCCGACATGGTGATGGGGGTCCCCGAGTCGGGGGTCCCGGCGGCCGAGGGCTTCGCCCGGGGCAGCGGCATCCCCTACGGGCAGGGCCTGGTCAAGAACCGCTACATCGGCCGCTCCTTCATCGCGCCCGGCCAGCAGGAGCGGGCCGACGCCGTGCGGCGCAAGCTGAACCCCCTCACCGACGCCGTCGCGGGCAAGCGGCTGGTGGTGGTGGACGACTCCATCGTGCGCGGCACGACGCAGCGCTCGGTGATCCGCATGTTGCGCGAAGCCGGCGCCGCCGAGGTCCACCTGCGTATCTCGTCCCCACCCTGGCGGTGGCCCTGCTTCTACGGCATCGACACCCCCTCGCACGAGGAGCTGCTGGCGACCGATCACAGCGTCGAGGACATGGCGCGCATCTTGGGCGCGGACTCGCTGGCCTACATCACCATCGACAACCTCAAGGCGGCCATCGGCGCTGACGGCGGGTTCTGTGACGCCTGCTTCACCGGCGACTACCCGACGCCCATCCCGCCGGAGTCCGTCACGTTCCGGCGGCCCGAGCCGGTGGCCATCACGCCGCACCAGGCCGCGCTCCCCGGGGTCTGACCATCGTGGGTGAGGGCGGCGCCACCTATGCCGGCGCCGGTGTGGACATCGCGGCCGGTGACGCCGCCGTCGAGCGCCTGCGCGACATGGTGACCGGCATCGGCGGGTTCGGGGGCCAGTTCCCGCTCGACCTCGCCCGCTTCGAGGCGCCGGTCCTGGTGGCCTCGACCGACGGCGTGGGCACCAAGATGGTCGTCGCCCGCGACACCGGTCGCTACGGGCACGGTCGGCATCGACCTCGTCGCCATGTGCGTCGACGACCTCGTGTGCGTCGGCGCGGAGCCGCTCTTCATGCTCGACTACATCGCCACCGGCAAGGTCGAGCCCGACCAGGTGGCCACCGTGGTGGCGGGCGTGCACGAGGGCTGCCGCCAGGCGGGCTGCGCGCTGATCGGCGGCGAGACGGCGGAGCACGCCGGCGTCATGCCCCGCGACGAGCTCGATCTGGCCGGCTTCGCCGTCGGCGTGGTGGAGCAGGGGACCCAGCTCGGCCCCGAACGCGTGCGCGCCGGGCGACGTCGTCGTGGGGCTGCACTCGTCGGGGTTGCGGTCCAACGGCTACACGCTGGCCCGCCACGTCCTGCTCGAACGGGCCGGCCTCGAGCTGGGCGACCCCGCCTGGGCGGGGGCCGACCACAGCGTCGCCGACGAGCTGTTGCGCCCGTCGATGATCTACACCCCCACCGTGCTCGCCGTGCGCGGCGCGCTGGGCGATGCGCTGCACGCCTGTGCCCACATCACGGGCGGCGGGATCGTGGGCAACCTCCCGCGGGCGCTGCCCGGCGACCTGGGCGCCGTGCTGGAGCGGTCGGCCTGGGAGGAACCACGGGTGTTCGGGGAGATCCAGCGCCTGGGGTCGGTCGCCTCCGACGAGATGGACCGGGTCTTCAACCGCGGGGTCGGCATGGCGCTGGTGCTCGACGCCGGCGCGGCCGACGCGGCGTTGCGCGTGCTGGACGAGGGTGGTCAACCCGGCGGCGTCATCGGCAAGGTCGTCGCCGGCAGCGGGGTGCGCTTCACGTGAGCGGGTCCGACGACTTCCCCGACTTCGCCGGCCTGCGGGACCACCTGCTGGCGCACTCGGTCAAGACGGGGGACTTCACCCTCAAGTCCGGGCGCAAGAGCGGCTGGTTCATCGACTCCAAGCAGACGGTCTGCCGGCCCGAGGCGATGCTGCTCGTGGCCGATGCCGTGCTCTCGGTGGTCCCGCCCGACGCGACGGCGATCGGCGGACTCACGATGGGCGCCGACCCTGTCGCCTTCGTGACCGCCGGGGTGGCGGCGACGCGGGGCCGCCCGCTGAAGGCCTTCAGCGTCCGCAAGGAGGCGAAGGATCACGGCGGTGGTGGCCGCATCGCCGGCGCGCTCGACCCGGGGGACAAGGTGGTGGTCACCGAGGACACGGTGACGCGGGGGACCTCGTTGCTCGAGGCCGCCCACGCCGTGCGGGACGCGGGAGGCGAGGTGGTGCTGCTGGTGGCGGTGGTCGACCGGGGTGGCACGGCCGAGGCGATGGCGGCGGCGGAGGGCATCCCCTTCCGCGCCATCCTGACGGCGCCCGACCTCGGCTTCCCCTACGAGGGCGCCTGAGTCGGGAAGGGCGCCGGCCGAGGCCGGCGTCGGGCCGGGCGCAGTCGGACGCGGTGTGATGTCTCCCGCTCACCGGCGACCGAGGTCATGCTGCGGCCACCGGTGAGAGCGGCCGATCCGCCCAATTCCGTCATGGGTGGTGGCTCGATCACGCCCCGCACCCGGGTCAGCGTGGGACGGGGTCGAGACCACCGTACGTGCAAAGCTGGCGTAAATGGAGGACGAGTACCGAGACCCGCATCGGACCCGCTACCGAGCGTGCCCGATCTGTGGTTCGAATCGAATCTCCGTCGCAAGGGAGCAGGACTGGTCTTGGCGCCCCGATTACAAGGCGCCCCTCTCTCCCGTGATCCGTTGGATGGGCTGTGAGTCGTGTGCCCACGAGTTCGCCTGGGGATATCACGACAAGGCTGGTCGGGAGATCGTCTTCGCAAGCGCTCAGGCATCCCAAACAGCAGAGGGAATGACGGGACCAGTCGCGGAGGAGTCCCGCCTTCTCTGGGCCGACGTCGTCGATGCCGTGTCGAGATATCAGCCCGAAGGCTACTGGCTTGACATCGGCGCAGGCTCAGGCATGTTGCTCGCCACGGCGGAAGAGTACGGCTACACCACGGCAGCAATTGAGGCTCGTCCCCAGGTTGCCGAGGCATTGGTCGCGCTGGGAATCGAGGTGATCGGTGGGGATGTCAGCAATCTCACCGGGGTTCGCATCGATGAGGAATCGGTCGACGTCGTCTCGATGTGCGACGTCCTCGAGCATCTTCCTTTCCCCTTGTCCGGTCTTGCGTTCGCGGCTCAGGTACTCCGACCAGGAGGGATTTTGTTCATCTCGTGCCCGAATCGAGCGTCCTTCGCCTGGAGACGTCTCAGCGAGGAAGGCATCAACCCGTACTTCTCGGAGATCGAGCACTATCACAACTTCTCGTATCTTCAGATACGGACGTTGCTCAGCAATCACGGCTTCGAGCCCTTGGCCTGCTCCGTGAGCGGCCGCTATCGACTCTGCATGGACGTGGTGGCGCGCCGTGCTGTTGCACCCGGAGGTGGCGACACAAGGGCCGGTAGTGATCTCTAGGTCCCATAGAAGCGTCGGTTGTCTTCCACGCTCTTACGCTCAGCGGGCGGGAGCTCGGCCCTGCCGAGCAGGTAGTGGCACAACGACTTGCCCCGTTCCATCTCGCCGACGTAATACGCACAGATCGACTGCTCGTAGGCGAGCCTCCAGACGTAGGCGTCTGTGTGTATGAAGAGACGATCCGTGTCCTCTGGGTCGGGGCCATGGCCGTCCGGGCGTACGCCCGTATGGCGATACGCGAGCTCGCAGACCTCCCAACAGAGCTGCCACATCTTTTGGTCGCGGTAATTCGCGGCCAGCGTCCAGAGGGGCTCGGCTCGCCACGGCCGCTCCCCCCAGGCGCGCCATAGGTTGCCACAGCCTTCGTCGACCGAGCCCTCCGCCAGTTGGCAGACGCCGAGCCGCCAGCGCGCGTACCACGACTCTTCTTCCCACCCCCCGATCCGGAGGCGAAGGCGGTAGAACTCCGCTGCCTGGCCCGCGTGACCCAGGTCGTCATGCGTGCGTGCGAGGTAAAAGGCCGTCGCGCGGGTCATCGGGCGTCTCGGCGAAGTCAGCCTCGAGGAGGAGGCGCTCGCGTTCGAGCTTGTTTCTCCTGTTACCCCCGTCGGCGTGGTGCACGACTTTGAACGTGCTCGTCCGAGCAGCCCTGGGGGCCACCTCACCCATGCTCAGGTACTCATGGGCGCGCCCGTGCCACCGCCAACCCGGGTCGCTACGGATCAGGAACGGCCGCCAGAGACGCAGATCTTGATAGTGCTCCTCCACTTCGACGGAGTCGAGAAGTTCACTCAGCGCCTCTCGGTCGATCGTCCCGGTCATGGTCTGGTCCGCGTCCAGAAGGAGCAGCCAATCCGTATGAGGCAGACCGGCCTGCAGGGCTACGTTCCGCGCGGGTCCGTACCCGTGCCATTCGGTCCTGAGGATCTCGCCGCTCACGCCGGCGAAGAGCCCCGGGGCAATCGCAAAGGTTTGATCGGTGCTGCCGGTGTCGACAATGGTCCAATGGTCGAGCTGCCCACGCACGGACTCAGCGAGTCGCGGGAGTGTACGTTCCTCGTTCTTCACGATCATGACCAACCCGACGGTTGCACCCATAGGCGCCCTCCTACCGCTAGCCTGTCGAGCGCTCAGGGCTTCCCGGGCGCTGTAGTCGTCGAGCTCGGCGCCCGCGAGGACAACGAGGGGTCGAGACGTACGGCCTCTGAGATCTGTGCATTGCCTTGGGCACGTTGACCGAGCGCCTGTAGCGCGAACCCGAGGTTCAGGTGCGCCTGGGCGAACATGGGTTGAACAGCGATCACCTTTTCGTACAGTTTCACTGCGTTGGCCGGATAGCGCGGCGCCACGAGGGTAGCGAGATTGTAAAGAGGCGGCACGTAACGCGGATCGAGCGCGCTCGACCTTTCGTAGTAGACCTGAGCCTGGCTGTTGTCTCCGGCTTCTTGCTGGATGAGCCCGAGGTCGTACCAAGCGACCTTGTTCTCGGGATTGATCTTCACGGAGCGCAGGTAGTCGTTTGCGGCGAGAGCCGGCTGACCATGGATCTGAGCCTGCAGCCCCTCATTGAAGAGACGGTTCGCAGTAGCCATGTTCGCTGTCGAGCTCGATCCCCTCGTCAGCAGCCACGCTCCGATACCGCAACCAGCGAGGATGACGAACACCCCGGCGGGGAGCAACACGCGACGCAACCTCCGGTGCCCGGCCGCGGCGGCAACGATTGCGCTGTCCTCCCCGTTGGAGCCCTCCGAATCGGTTGGGCCGGCGGACACCAACGAGGCCGTGGCTGACGGAGGTACGGCCCGTGGCGCGGGATGCTCCCCGGGTTCTAAGGACCACGCTGAGGGCGCTGGAGGGTCTGAAGGTCTATCGAGGGACCTGCGACCAATCACCGGTTGACGCCTCCGTATCGTTCCTCCGCCAGCCATAGCACGACTTCACGCTCGCACAATCTGCCTAAAACTGTAGTGAGGAGATCAGTTCCTTACACTGAGATGTCGGTGGCCACGTCGGTGCGGAAACGCCCTCTACGCTGGACAAAGTCTGTCAATCATGGTAGGACCGAGAGAAATCTTTCCCGGTTTGCTACAGGGCAATGACCCGACAGGGGGGAGCGTAGGTATGAATCGGCGGATGCGCAGATGGACCTACCGAACATACGGGGTTGCGGCCGGCGCAGCGATAATTGGCATGTCCGCGCCATCCCTGGGCGCAATCCGGCCTGCGGCAGCGGCAAGTTCGGCCTCGTCTGACCCTGCGCTGAGCACGAGGGCAGATCCGCCAGCAGGTTCTGGGTATTGGTTGGTCGGAAAGGACGGCGGAGTATTCTCCTTCGGCGGTGCCCAGTTCTTTGGCTCGTTGCCGGGCCGTGGGATCGTGGTCGACAACATTGTCGGCATCGTCTCCGCCCCTGACGGCCAAGGCTATTGGCTGATCGGTTCGGACGGCTCCGTCTACTCCTTCGGATCAGCGACGGCCTTGGGCGGTGCGACCAGCTTCCGGCTGAACGCACCGATCACCGGCGGGGTTCTGCCTCAAACAGGTACGTCGGGTACGGGTCCGACGGGTCCGACGGGTCCGACAGGTCCCACCGGCGCGCAAGGTGCGACGGGCGCCACTGGCCCTCAAGGACCGATGGGCGCTCAGGGACTTTTAGGGGCGACGGGCGCTACCGGTGCGACGGGCGACACGGGCGTCACAGGTGCCACAGGAACACAGGGCGCCACAGGGACGAGGGCGCCAGGGTGCCACAGGAACGCAGGGCGCCACAGGAACCCAGGGTGCGACAGGTACCACAGGAACGCAGGGTGCCACAGGAACACAGGGTGCCACAGGAACACAGGGTGTTCAGGGTGCCACCGGGCCGCAAGGTGTTCAGGGCGCGACAGGTACGACAGGAACGCAGGGTGCCACGGGGACGCAGGGCGCCACGGGGACGCAGGGCGCCACCGGGACGCAGGGCGCCACGGGGACGCAAGGTGAGCGGGGCGCAGGGTGCACAGGAACACAGGGTGCCACCGGAACACAGGAGTGGCGACAGGACGCAGGGTGCCACAGGAACGCAGGGTGCCACGGACCCAGGTGCGACAGGAACACAGGGTGCCACAGGAACACAGGGTGTTCAGGGTGCCATCGGGCCGCAAGGTGTTCAGGGCGCGACAGGTGCGACAGGAACGCAGGGCGCCACAGGGACGCAGGGCGCCACCGGGACGCAGGGCGCCACCGGGACTCAAGGTGAGCGTGGTGCGACAGGAACGCAGGGTGCCACGGGTGCCACAGGAACGCAGGGTGCGACCGGTGCCACAGGGACGCAGGGCGCCACCGGAACGCAGGGTGCGACAGGTGCCACAGGGACGCAGGGCGCCACCGGAACGCAGGGCGCCACCGGAACGCAGGGCGCCACCGGAACACAGGGTGTTCAGGGTGCCACCGGGCCGCAAGGTGTTCAGGGCGCCACCGGGCCGCAAGGTGTTCAGGGCACGCAGGTGCCACAGGGACGCAGGGTGCCACAGGTGCCACCGGCACACAAGGTGCGACAGGTGCCACCGGAACGCAAGGCGCTACCGGAACGCAGGGCGCTACCGGAACGCAGGGTGCCACAGGAACGCAGGGTGCCACAGGGACGCACGGCGCCACAGGTATGCAGGGTGCCACAGGCACGCAGGGTGCGACAGGTGCCACCGGCACACAAGGTGCGACAGGTGCCACCGGCACGCAAGGCGCTACCGGAACGCAGGGTGCTACAGGAACGCAGGGTGTCCAGGGGAGGGCACCGGCCCGCAAGGTGTTCAGGGTGCCACAGGAACGCAGGGTGCCACAGGTGCCACAGGAACGCAAGGTGCCACAGGGACGCAGGGCGCCACCGGTACTACAGGAACGCAGGGTGCCACCGGGCCGCAAGGTGTTCAGGGTGCGATAGGTGCCACAGGAACACAGGGCGCCAGAGGTTCCACTGGGACGCAGGGTGCCGCAGGACAGGGTGCCACAGGAACGCAGGGTGCCGCAGGAACGCAGGGTGTTCAGGGTGCCACCGGGCCGCAAGGTGTTCAGGGTTCTCAGGGGTCACAAGGAGCTCAGGGAGCCCAAGGAGCTCAAGGGTCGGTCGCCCTCAATTCGGCCGTGTTCACGGCGACTGGCATCGGTATGCTACGGCCGAGTGTAACGTCCGCTTTCCCTCATGCAGTAGGCGGGGGATACCAAGCCGCAGCAACACCGCCCTTCGAAATTTCCCTGTGGGTGGCTCCACGACACGCCTGCGACAGGCTGGCAGGTCGTAACCACTCCCGGAGTTGAGGTGGTCGCCTGGGTCATTTGCAGTAAGTGACAAATGAATAATGGTCGCAGGTGGACCTCAGCGGGGTCATCAGCCTCAGTCGGCTCGCGACACCGGGAAGGCGAGATTTCGCTCTACGCCCCGGGTCGCATCGAGACAGGCACCAGACCTCAAACCTGAGTCAGCCGGTCGGGGTTGCACATTGCAAGACCGATCTTTCGTTGGCTGCCGGAACCACCGCACTGTTGTAGAGCCTTTCGATCCCAGTCGTGGCCAATGGTCCCTTGCGGCGATGACGGAACTACTCACCCGTTCCGAAAGACCCCCAAGGGCTGAATCGGTGGTTCTCTCCTTGCTCCATTTGGATGTTTGGGGGCACGAGACAACCCATCCTCACCAAGTCATCGGTGGTCCCCAGTCCTGCCCAGAACTCTGCGGAGTCACAGCCGCCGCTGAACCAAGCAATCGGTCCAGTGCGAGGGATCCGGAGCCGCGCTCTCCTCATCATGATCCGCCAAGTGACGGTACAATGCAGGGACAATCCGATGCGTGCAAGCCTCAAGCTTCAATCGAACGTCTATCGGGCCGCGCTCCTCGCGCTCCTTGTGGTGCTCGCGGTGGTCGCCGCCGCTTGCGGAGCAAGCCCGAATCAAAGTAGCAACGCGTCCACGGCCCAGAATGACTCAGCCGTGCAGGCTTTGCTGCACAAGGGAATCGGTCAAGCTCAAGCCAAGCAATTGGGTCAAGCGGTAACGACGTTCAACGACGTGCTACTTCTCAGCCCCAAGAACGTCCTCGCTCTTTACAACCTTGGTGTTATCGATCAGACGCAAAACAACACCTCCGGGGCGCTCGCGTACTATGACAGAGCTCTCACCTCGGACAGCACGTACACGCCAGCCCTGTACAACAAGGCCATCATCCTGGAGGCAACAAACCTCGACGCCGCGCTCGCTCTCTATAAGCAGATTGTCGCCATCAACCCCAAAGCCTCGACGGCGTACCTGCGTATGGCCTTCGTGTACGCGAAACAGGGGCAGACCGCCCAAGCTGCCGCAGCGCGCTCGAAGGCAATAGCACTGGACCCCAGTCTGGCCAAGTATCCGCTGCCTGCTGCATGCGCGGTTCCGAATTGCTGACCGTCTTCACCCCGAGCCACAATCCCGTCTTCCTCACCGAGTGCTTCCAGAGCTTGCAGGATCAGGTTTTCGTCGACTGGGAGTGGGTCGTGCTCCTCAACAAAGGGGCTAGATGGCAGCCCCCATGCCCGGATCCCCGCGTCCGGATCATCGTTGATGACGAGGTCGACGGAGTTGGCGCGGCGAAGCGGCGAGCCTGTGCCGAGGCGAGAGGAGAGATCCTCGTCGAACTCGATCACGATGACCTTCTAGCCCCCCGCGCCTTGCAAGCCGTCTACGAGGCGTTCTGCGACCACCCAGGGCTGGCGTTGGCGTACAGCCACACCGCCCAGATCCTGGAGGACGGGAGCCGAGACGACTCCATGTTCGACCTCAGCGCCGGCTGGGAATACCGGGAGGCAGTCGTCAACGGACGCAACGTGCAGTACGCAGTGTCCCTCCAACCGACGCCCCACAACGTCTCGTATATCTGGTTCGCCCCAAATCATCTCCGGGCCTTCTCCCGCCAGGCATACGACGATTCAGGCGGATATGACGCCGAAAGACACGTCCTCGACGATCAGGATCTCATGTGCCGCCTCTACCAGGTCGGTCCGTTCCGTCTCATCGACGAGTGCCTCTATCTGCAACGGATGCACTCGGCCAACACTCAGAGGGACGAAGAGACCAACGCGTTCATTCAGACCGAGACGATTGCCCTCTACGACCATTACATCGAAGCCAACGCTCTCGCCTGGGCCGAGCGAGAGGAGCTCCTCGCCTTGGACCTGGGCGCGGCACACGGTCATGCGCCTCGATACCTCGGCGTCGACCGGGTCGCAAGCGATGGTGTGGACATCGTCGCTGAGCTGCCCGCACCTTTGCCCTTCGCTGAAGGCTCGGTCGGGGTAATACGGGCCATGGACTTCTTCGAGCACGTGGCAGACAAAGTCGCTCTCATCAACGAGTTGTACCGTCTGCTCGCCCCCGGAGCGCTCTTGTTGAGCCAGACACCGAGCACCGATGGACAGCGGGGCCTTCCAAGACCCGACCCACGTCGCTTTCTACAACGAGAACTCGTTTTGGTACTACACCGAGGCGCAGTATCGAAACTACGCGCCAGGAATACGAGCGCGCTTTCAAGGTTCCCGCTTGACGACCAATTACCCGACCGAGTGGCATACTCGTCACCACATTCCCTACGTGACGGCAAACCTCATCGCACTCAAAGAGCCCATGCCTCGCAACGGTGGTCAATTGTTCTGGTAGATGGCAGGTTCCTCGGACCGCTTCACGCAGAGCGCATCAGAACAGGGCGATCGGGTTGACGGGTGACGCCGTGCCACGGCGGAGCACCAGCGGCGCCACCGTGAACAGGAACTCCCAGCGCGCCTCCTCGGCGCAGGCGGCCGCCAGCATGTCGAGGTCGAGGTTGTCCATGAGATGGACGCCCATGGCCACGATGACCACGGTGTGGATGGGCATGCCCACTCCCTCGACCCTGGACGGCAGGACGTCGGAGACCCCGTCGCTGCCGAGCGTGGCCACGTCCCGGGCCCGCAGCCAGGGCAGGCACGAGGCGTCGAGGCCGGCCGCCAGGCGCCCGGCGTCCCAGGCGCCGTGCTCGTGGCGCCAGCGCCAGCGTCCCGTGCGGACCACGAGCGCGTCGCCCGGGCGCACCGTGAGGCCGGCCCGATCCTCGGCCGCCTCGAGGTCCTCGGGGAACACGGGCTCGCCGGGCTCCAGCGCCTCGACGCCGCGCACAGCGGGAATGTCGAGCAGCACGCCCCGGGTGACGATGCCGGCACGCAGGTGGTGGATGCCGAGTTTGGTGGCACCGTGGGCGGTCACGGCTTCGGACGGGTAGCCGTTGTACAGCCGCCCCTCGTGGAAGATGTGGCACAGCGCGTCGAGGTGGCTCGTGGCGAAGCCGTGCGGCGCGATGGCGAAGTAGTCCGCCCCCATGCCCTCCGTGAAGGTGCCGGTCATGTGGTGCGCCACCGGGGAGGGGTTGTCCGCCGACGGCACGGTGTCGAGCGGGCGGGCGCACGACACGGACCGGCCTGTGCACACGGTCGCCGCGGCGGCGGCGGTGACCGCGGGCGTGATCAGGTTGAGCGCGCCCAGCTGGTCGTCGTCGCCCCAGCGGCCCCAGTTGGAGAGGGTCTGGTGGAAGGCGAGGACATCTGTCGCGGTCATGGGGTCGCGGGGCACGGTCGGACAGTAGCCCGGACCCCTTACGATTGGGCCCATGACCACACTCCAAGGTGACTACGAGCCCAGCCCGTCAGAGTGGGTCCGCGACCAGGTGGCCGAGTACGAGGCTTCCGGGGGCGAGCGGGCCAACACGCTGCTCGATACGGGCATGCCCATCATCGTCGTGACGACACGCGGGGCCAAGAGTGGCAAGGTGCGCAAGAACCCCGTGATGCGGGTCGAGCACGGCGGCGAGTACGCGCTCGTGGCGTCCAAGGGCGGCGCGCCCGAGCACCCCGAGTGGTTCTACAACCTGGAGAGCCACCCCGAGGAGGTCCTGATCCAGGACGGGTCGGAGCCCTTCGCCGTGTCGGTGCGCCAGGTGACCGGCGACGAGAAGGCGGTCTGGTGGGAGCGCTCGGTGGCGGCCTACCCGCCCTACGCCGAGTACCAGGAGAAGACGGACCGCCAGATCCCCGTGTTCATCGCCACCCCCAAGGGCGCCTGAGCCCCGGAGCTCACCGGGCCCGGGCGAAGGCCTGCACCATGGCGGCGCGCCACGGCACCAGGTTCGCCTTGCGCTCGAGCGGCGTCTTGCCGAGGCGCACGACGACGAGGTCAAGGGCGGGGCAGACGGTGATGGACTGCCCCTCGTAGCCGGCGGCGCGGAAGGTGCCGAGGGTGTCGCCGGCCACGCCGTACCAGTGCGCGCCGTAGGGGTTGTTGTCGTCGGGGTCCACCGAGGTCCAGGTGCGGGCGTAGTCGACCCAACCCGGCGGCAGGAGACGGACCCCGTCCCACATTCCGTCACGCAGGTAGAGCAGCCCGAAGCGTGCGAAGTCCCGCGCCGTCGCCCGCACGTACGACGAGGCCACCCAGGTGCCCGCCTCGTCGAACTCAGGGTCGGCGCTCGCCATGCCGATGGGCCCGAAGAGCCGGCCGTGCAGGAAGCGGGCGTAGGGCTCCCCAGGCCCGAGCAGGCGGGCCACCACCCCCGAGATGATGTTCGAGGTCCCTGACGAGTAGTTGAAGCGCGTCCCCGGTGGCGCCGCCAGCGGGCGGTCGGCGGCGAAGTGCGCCATGTCGGGCTGCCCCTCTCCGAAGAGCATGTGCATCACGTCCGAGACCCGGTCGTCGACGTAGTCCTCCACGAAGGCCAGCCCGTCCCGCATGGCCAGGAGCTGGCGCAGCGTGATGGGATGGCGGGGGTCGTCGGGATCAGCCCACTCGGGCACGGCGGCGGGCTCGTCGAGGTCCAACTTGGCGTCGCCGACCAGCAGGCCGACCACCGCCTGCAGCATCGACTTGGCCATCGACCAGCTGAGCAGCGGCGTCTCGGCCGTCACCGGTGTCGGTGCGCGATCGAAGTGCTCCAGCGCGCCGTGGTAGCGCTCGGTGACGACCCGCCCGCCGTGGACCACGACGACGGCGAACGTCTGGGCGAGCGGCCCGTCGTCGTCGAAGGCCTCGTCGAGCAGCGGGGCCAGGTCGACCTCCGGCGGAAGCGCGCCCTCGGGCCAGACCTCGGTGGGCCACTCCACGCCGGCGGGCTGGGGTGGTAGCGCGAGGAGGTCGCTCACACCGACGCGAGGAACGACAGCAGCGCGGCGTTGGTCTCGGCCGGACGCTCCTGTTGCACCCAGTGGCCGGCTCCGTCGACCACCGTGGCACCCCGGAAGTCGGGCATCGCCGCGGCCATCTCCTCGATCGCGCCCGGCATCATGGAGTTCACCGGGTCGAGCGAGCCCGTGATGAAGCCGGTCGGCATGGTGTAGACGGACGGCGGGATGTCCTTGGAGCGCGCCCAGTTGGCGTCCATGTTGCGGTAGAAGCTGACCGGCCCGAAGAAGCCGCTCTTTTCGAACGCCGCGGCGTACACGTCGACGTCTTCCTCGGTGATCCAGCCCGGGAGCGTCTCGGGAGCCGGGGAGAGGATGTCCATGAAGCGGGTGCCCTCACGGGGGAAGTCACCGACGAGCTGATCGGCGTGGGCCATCGCCTCGCCGCCGGCCGAGTAGAGCATGGTCCGCAAGAACAGGCGCGGGTCCGCTTCGAACTCCGCCTCGGCCGGGCCCACCGGTTGGAAGTAGAGCATGTAGAAGAATTTGCCCTCGAAGATCACATCGAAGATCTGCGTGGGCGGCGCCGGCGCATTGGAGTACGGAACGCTCATATTGAACAAGGACGAGACGCGGTCGGGGTGGAGGCGCCCCATCTCCCAGACCACCATGGCGCCCCAGTCGTGGCCGACGAAGGCAGCCTGGTCGTAGCCGTAGTGGTCCAGCAGCCCGCCCAAGTCGCCGGTCAGGTTGTCGGAGCCGTAGTCGGTGACCTCTGTCGGGCGCGCGCTCCCGCCGTAGCCGCGCAGGTCCGGCGCATAGGCGCGGTAGCCGGCGTCGGCCAGCGCGCCGAGCTGGTGGCGCCACGAGTACCAGAGCTCCGGGAAGCCGTGACACAGGACGACGGGGGGGCCGTCAGCCGGCCCCGCCACCGCCACGTGCAGCTCGATCCCGTTCGTCGGGACCTGCTCATGCGTCACCTCAGCCATGGGGCGTCACCTTCTCGGTGCGGGCCGCCTTGTCCGCCTTCTCCTCGTGGTGCTTCTGGATGGCGGACATGACTGCGTTGCCTGCCGCGCCGATGAACTCGGGGCGGTTCTCGGCGGCCCAGTCCCGGCTCGACGTCAGCGACGCGGCCGAATCCTGGAACTGGGGCGCCACGTAGCGGGCGATGAGCTCGTAGGAGTGGCGGGTGGCCGCGGTGTCGGCCCACTCGTGACCCATGAGGAGGAACGTGCCGAAGCCGCCGGACTGGGCCTGCAGGCGGCTGACCTGCGCGATGGCGTCGTCCACCGTCCCGATGACGGCGAAGCCCGACGCGTTGCAGCGCGTCGACCAGCGACTCGAAGTTCTCGGTGTTGGGGGCCAGCGGCAGGGCCGCCACGCGCTGGAAGTAGTCGACCCACTCCTCCAGCCCGAATTCGACGTCGGCCACCGCCTGCTCCTTGGTGTCGGCGATGTGCATCGGCCCGACCAGGCGCCATGCGTTGCGATCGACCGTGGTGGAGAACTCCTCGGCCCTCTCCTCCATGACGTCCCAGTGGATGCCCAGGACGTCGAAGCCGCCGGCGGAGGTGGCCCCGATGGAGAGGAGGCTGCACCCGAAGCGGCCGGCGGCCCGGGGCCCGGCCGGCGAAACCTGCGCCGCCACCGCGACTTCGGGGAAGGGTCGCTGGTAGGGCCGCAGTTGCAGCCGGGCCTTGACGAGCTTGAACCACTCGGTCTCCACGGAGACCGTCTCGCCGGCCAGGAGCCGCAGAATGGCCTCGAGGGACTCCTCCATCATGTCGCGCTGCTTGGCCGGGTCGATGCCCATCATGTAGGCGTCGGAGGGGAGGGCGCCCGGGCCGACGCCGAACATGACGCGTCCCCGCGTCAGGTGGTCGAGCAGCACCATGCGGTCGGCCAGCATGAAGGGGTGGTGGTAGGGCAGCGACGACACGCCCGTGCCGAGGCGGATGTGCCTCGTGCGTTGGGCAGCGGCGGCGATGAACACCTCGGGTGAGGCGATGATCTCGTAGCCGGCGGAGTGGTGCTCGCCGAACCAGGCCTCGTCGAAACCGAGCTCGTCGAGATGTTCGATGAGCTGCAGGTCGCGCTCGAGTGCCAGGGTGGGGTTCTGGCCGACCGGGTGGAACGGGGCCAGGAAGATGCCGAACTTCAGTCGGCCGTCTGCGTCGATCGTCGTCATTGCTCTCCGGGGTTGGTCGGTGGTGGAGCCAGCGGTCCTAGACCCATGCGTGGTGTGGGTCTCAGTCTGGGCCGGGGTGGTTCGAAATAACTCTCAACGGATCGGTTTATAGTTCCGCCACACGTCCCGCCGCGTCTTCCCGCCGCGGATCCCGCCGCGCACCGCGCCCCGCCTTCCGCCGGCGGGTGCGGCGCACGAAGACGCAAGCGCGTGGTGTGGCCGCATGTCAGGGCGTCACCAGGATCTTGCCGTGTTCGCCCGGTGTGCGCAGGGTGTCGAAGGCGCCGGGTGCGCCGGCCAGGTCGACCGTGGCGGTGACGAGGAGATCGGCGCCGGGAACGCCCTCCGCCAGGCGCCCGAGCGTGGCCGCGAACTCGTCGGGGGTGTAGCCGAAGGAGAAGCGCAGCTCCATCTCCTTGGTCACCGCCATGAAGGGCTCGATGGTGTCGCTGTGCATACACACCCCGACCACGACGATCCGGCTGTGCGGCGGGCCGTCGGCGATCAGCGACTGCAACATGCCGGGCACGCCGACCGCTTCGAAGATCACGGGGTCCGGCGTGGCGGCGCCGAGCATGGCCGAACCGATCCGCTCCATGACCGTGCGGGCAATGCCGAAGTCCGACCAGCGGTCGTGTGGGGAACCCTCGGCGGGGTCGATGACCTCGTCGGCCCCGAAGGCCTCGGCCAGGCGGCGCCGGGTCGGAGAGAAGTCGGCGGCGAGCACCGGACCGTGGTCCCGCCCCTTGAGCGCGGCGATCACCGCCAGCCCGACCGGCCCGCAGCCGACGACGAGACAGGGTTGACCGGGACTGAGACCCGCCAGGCCCACGGCGTGCTCGCCCACGGCGAGCGGCTCGGTCAACGCCGCCAGGTCGGTGGCCAGCTGTCGGGCACCGGGAGGCACAGCAGCTCCTGGAGCACCAGGTGCTCGGCCAGCGCGCCCGGATAGGCGTTGGAGTAGCCGATCTGCTCGACCCCGGTCGGGCCGAGGATGATCGGCACCGAGCAGACCCGGGTGCCGACCGGGAGGGTGCCGGCCGTGTCGGGGCCGTGCTCCACGATCTCGGCGCAGAACTCGTGGCCGAAGACGCAGTCGCACGGCGGGGTCCAGCGCAGGCACGCCGACGGAGTCCATGAGCCCGGTGAAGTGGCCGAAGTCGGCCAGCGCGTGAAGGTCGGATCCGCAGATGCCCGCGGACAGCGAGCGCACGACCACGTGGCCCGAGAGCGGCACGGGGTCGGGGACCTCGCCCACCACCAGCTTTCCACCCCTCGTCACCGCCGCACGCATGGCAGAGTCACCCCCACGGACGGCGCGGCCGCCCGCATTCGTCGCTACGTTTGCCCGGTGAGTTTCACACACGAGCCTGGGGGACGCCCGTTCGCTGGACATGTCGCGCTGGTGACCGGGGCGGCCCGTCCCCGCGGCATCGGGCGAGCCACTGCCGTCGCCCTGGCCCGGGGCGGTGCGGACGTGGCCTGCCTCGATATCGCCCGCCCCTACGCCGACGCCCCCGCCCACGGCACGGCCAGCGCGGGCGACCTTGACTCCGCTCGCCGCCGAACTCACGGCCCTCGGGGCCCGCGTGGCGACGGCCAGGCCGACGTTGCCGACGAGGCCATGGTGGAGGCCGCCGTCACCCGGGCCACCGACGAGCTCGGGACGGTGACTCTGGTGGCCAACGTGGCGGGCGGGAGCGGACCGGGGTTCGGGCTGGGCCCGCTGCTGACCCTGCCGGCCGAGGAGTTCCGCCGCGTGCTCGACGTGAACCTCGTCGGCACGTGGTTGGTGTCGAAGACCTGCGCCACCCGCATGGTCGCGGCCGGCGTGGGCGGCCGCATCTGCAACGTCTCGAGCCAGGCCGGCAAGCGCGCCTTTCCCTTGCTCGGGGCCTACTGCGCGGCCAAATCCGGCATCATCTTGTTGACCCAGACGATGGCGACCGAGCTGGGCGCCCAGGACATTGCGGTCAACGCGGTGTGCCCGGGCACGGTCGACACCGACCTCGTCAACCGCGACGCCATGTTCGAGAACCTGATGGGCGGCCCCGAGGGCCTGGCGGCCTACATCGCCCGCGAGATCCCGCTCGGCCGCCTGCAGAGCGCCGAGGAGATCGCCAGCGCCATCTGCTGGCTGCTCTCCGACGCGGCCCGCGGCGTCACCGGCGAGGCGTTGAACGTGAGCGCCGGACAGACAATGGTGTAGGCATGCCGATCCTCGATGCACGCCACGACCTGGCCCACCCCGTCGAAGGCGACAGCGCCTGGAGCGAGTCCTACTACTTCAACGCCTACGACCCGGGCACGGACTCGGGCCTGTTCAGCCGCATCGGCATCCGGCCCAACGAGGGGACGATGGACGTCGGCCTGTCGCTCTGGCTGCCCGACGGGCAACTCGGCGAGTACCACTGGGTCAAAGAGCAACGCGAGATGGTCGACTCCGTGCTCGAGGTCGGCGCGGTGCGCTACGAGATGCTCCAGGCGCTGCAGTCGTGGCGCCTGACCATGGAGGGTGAGGTGCAGGCGCGCCCGTGCGTGCGGGGGGAGACGGCGACCCGGCCCGTCCCGGTGGCCCTCGACGTGCGCTTCGATGCCGTCACGCCCGCCATCGGGACCGACGGGCAGCCGAGCGGCGGCCCGAAGTCGGCCGAGGCGGCCGCGGCCGCCGGCACGGTCGGCAAGGGGCACCTCGAGCAGGCCGGGCGCTGGACGGGCACGCTCACCGTCGACGGCACGCGGCACGAGTGGCACGGCGCGCACGGCAACCGGGACCGGTCCTGGGGCCCGCGCCGCTGGGGCGGCCCGAAGATGTGGCGCTGGTTCTCCGTCAACATCGGCGAGGACATGCACTTCGGCGGGATCCGCCTCGGCACCGACGCCGGCGACCTGCACCGCGGCTGGGTGTGGGACGGCACGCGGGCCACCTCGGTCGCCGAGTGGCGTGTGCTGACCGAGCTGGCCGACGACGGGGTCACCCACCGCGTGGTCCACCTCGACGTGGTCGACAAGATGGGCCGGACCTACCCGCTGCGCGGCGACGTGCTGCGGGTGGCCGACATCGGCCGGGCCGGGGGCACCATGGTCAACGAGGGGCTGGCCCGCTGGACCTACGAGGACCCCGCCGGCGAGCGCGGACCGGCTACGGGATCTGCGAGTACCTGCACCAGCTCGACGACGGCGGGAGGCCTGTCGTCCCCGTCGAGTAGGGATGGCCCCACGGCTGAGCACCGACGAGCTGGCGGCCGCGCTCGGGCGCCGGCTGGACGGCAGCGTGCGCGGGCTGCGCCGGCTGTCGGGTGGTGCCTCCCGGGTCACCGAGCGCGTTCGAACTCGAGCGGCCCGGCCGCACCACACGCCCGCTCATTCTGCAGATGGACCGCGGCGTCAGCGCCCAGCCCGGCCGGGTCCGCATGGAGGGGGCGCTCCTGCGGGCGGCGGGCGCCGCCGGCGTGCCGGTGCCGGGCGTCGTCGCGCTCGGCGAGGACGACGACCTCGGCGTCAGCTGGCTGGTGGTGGAGCGCCTGGAGGGCGAGACGATCCCGCGCAAGATCCTGCGCGACGGCCAATGGGCCGGGGCCCGCCGCGCCCTCACCGCGCAGGCCGGCCACGCCCTGGCCGCCATCCACACGATCGACCCGGGCGCCATTCCGGGGTTGGCGCCGACCGACCCGCTGGGCGACCCCCTGCCCTTCCTCGATGCGCTGGGCGAGGTACGCCCGGCGCTGGAGCTCGGCGTGCGCTGGCTGGGCGCGCACGGCCCGCCCGACGGGCCCCGCGTCGTCGTGCACGGCGACTACCGGATGGGCAACCTCCTGGTCGGGCCGGACGGGCTGCGCGGCGTCCTCGACTGGGAGCTGGCGCACACGGGCGACCCGGCCGAGGACGTCGGCTGGCTGTGCGCCCCCGCCTGGCGCTTCGGCGGCCCGGGCGAGGTCGGCGGTTTCGGCGGCGCTGGACGAGCTGCTGGCCGCCTACGCCGTCGCCGGCGGCGAGGCCATGACGCCGTGAGCCGCGTGCATTGGTGGCAGGTGTACGCCACCGTCAAGTGGGCCACAATCTGCGCCCTGCAGGCTTCGGCGCACCTGAGCGGCGCCGTCGCGCTCGGTCGAGCTGGCCACCATCGGCCGGCGCGTCTGCGAGAGCGAGTGGGATCTCTTCACCTTGTTGGGCACGTCACCGCCCGCGGCCGCCGGACCCGCCGCGGCGGACGGCACCGCGCCGCCCTTCGGCCGCCCGACCGCAGCCGAGCTCGTCGAGGCCGTGCGCGAGTACCTCGACGGCGTCATGGCGCGCCAGCGAGGGCGGCGCGCGGCTTCGAGACCCGGGTGGCGCGTAACGCGCTTGGGGATCGTCGAGCGCGAGCTGCGGCTCGGTCCGTCTCTCGCCGCCGCCCACGCGGCGCGCCTGGCTGGGCTGGGCTTCGCCGACGACGCCGCGTTGGCGAGCGCCTTGCGCTCGGGGGCGCTCGATGGCGACTGGGCGTCGGTGGCGCCGGCCCTCGCCGCCGCGGCGCGTGACCAGCTGCTGGTGGCGAACCCCGCCTACTTGCCGGCGCCGATCGGGTAGAGCGCGACGGGCGCCGGATCCAAGTCTGCCGCCGGAGCCGGCGCCGGAGCCTGAACCGGAGCCGGGGGCTCGGCCGACACGGAGGCGTCGGCCGTCTCGGTCACCCGGCTGCCGATGCCCTGGAGCAAGAGGCCGGCCACGAGGCTGCACCCCACCATGAAGGCCCAGGCGTGGTGGAACGCGGCGACCGCCGTGGAACCGGTGGCGGCGCCGAGGATGGCCACCAGGCAGGCCACCCCGAGGGCGATCCCGATCTGGCGGGTCATGGCGTAGAGCGCGGAGCCGGTGGCGAAGCGCTGCGGCGGCAGGGGGGCTGTGGCGGCGCCGCCGAGCGACGGCAGCATGAGGCCGACGCCGAAACCACCCAGGAGGCTGCCGGGCAGGTAGGCCCCGCTCCAGTCGGGCACGGCGCTCGACGTGGGTGATCCACCACACCCCGCCGGCGGCGAAGAACAGCGAGCCGAGCGTGCCGACGACCCGGTGCCCGAGGCGGGCACCCAGCAGGCCGCCCGGGAACGCCGTGAGACCGGCCAGCAGAGGACCGGGAGCGATCATGAACCCCGCGCGCAGCACCGACTCGTGCCACACCCCGGTCAGCAGGAGGACGCCGCCGAGGACCATCGCGCCGAAGCCACCGAAGAACGCCAGCGAGCTGAGATCGGCCAGCGCGACGGCGCGGTGGCGGATGACGGCCGGCTCGATGATGGGGTTGGGGTGGCGGAACGAACGCACGACCACCCCGGCACCGGCCACGGCGGCCAGCGCGAAGGCACCGATGATCCGCCCGCTGGTCCAGCCCCAGTCCGAACCTTCGACGATGCCCGCGACGAGGCTGGCCACGGCGACGGTCAGCAGGCCGGCGCCGAGGAGGTCGGACTTGTGGGCGTCCGGGTCGCGCACTTCGTCGAGCAGACGTACGCCGAGCACGAGCGCGAGCGACGCTGAAGGGCAGGTTGACGAGGAACACCCAACGCCAGCTCGCCTGCACCAGGAGCCCGCCGATCGGTGGGCCGAACGCGGCGGCCGCCCCGCCGACCGCCGACCACAGGCCGATGGCCGCCCCCTTGCGGGCCGGGCCGAAGGCGGGGAGCAGCAGCCCGAGAGAGGTGGGCAGCATGAGGGCGCCGCCGGTGGCCTGGAGGACCCGGGCGCCGATGAGGAATTCGAGGCTCGGAGCGATGGCGCACAGAGCCGACGCGGCGGCGAAGATCCCCAGCCCGAGCAGGAAGGCCCGCTTGCGGCCGGCCCGGTCGGACCAGCGCCCGGCCGGCACCAGGACGGCGGCGAAGACGATGGTGTACGCGCTCAACACCCACGACAGCGAGCTCAGGCTCTCCCCGTGGTAAGTGGCCGAGATGCTGGGGAAGGCGATGTTGACGATGAACAGGTCGAGCGAAGACAGGAACACCCCGGTCAGGACGATGAGGGCGGTCAGCACCGGTCCGGGACGGGTCGGCACCGGCGTTGGGCTCTCGGTTAGTTCTGTCATGCAACGAACTCTAGAGAAGAAAGTTGCATAAAGCAACCCACTGGCGCAATGATGCGTTATGCTGGAGGGATGCTGAACCGGGACTACCCCACCCAGTACTGCCCGGTCGCCTCGACGCTCGAGGTGATCGGTGAGCGCTGGACATTGCTCATCGTGCGGGACGTCTTCCTGGGCATCCGGCGTTTCGAGGACATCCAGCGCGACCTGGGGGTGGCGCGCAACATCCTGCAGGCACGCCTCGAGCGTCTCGTCGAGGAGGGAATCCTGGTCAAGCGGCCCTATCAGGAGCGTCCGCTGCGCTCCGACTACCGACTGACCGAAAAGGGGGCCGACCTGTGGCCGGTCCTGGTGGCGATGCTCCAGTGGGGCGATCGCCACGCGCTCGAGGGCGGGGAGCGGCCGATGATCCTCCAGCATCGGGGTTGCGGCGGCGAGCTCGACGACCGCCGGCGCTGCCTGGTCTGCGGGGCGGACGTGACGATGACCGAGGCTGTCGCCATCCGCACCGGGGCGCGCCGGCCGGGTAGCGACACCGGGGCGGCACCCGGCGCCGGAGCCGGCCGCGAGCGCGCTCGCCTGAGGTTCCCGAGCGCGCCCGTCCGAGGTTCCCGAGCGCGTCCGAGGCCGCGTCGCTACCGTGCAGGGCATGAGTGACGAGACGGCATGGTTGGACGCGACAGGACAGGCGGCGCTGGTCCGCACCGAGGAGGCGTCACCCGCCGAGCTCGTCGATGCGGCGATCGCCCGGATCGAGAAGCTCAATCCCGAGCTCAACGCGGTGATCCACGAGCTCTTCGACCGAGCCCGGGCTGAGGCAGCGGGCACCTGCCCGATGGTCCCTTCCGCGGCGTGCCCTTCTTGTTGAAGGATGTCGGCGCCGAGCTCGCCGGCACGCCCTTCAACGAGGGCCTCGCGTTCGCCGGCGACTACCGCTCGAGCGTGACCCAGACGCTGACGCAGCGCTACATCGACGCCGGCTTCGTCATCTGCGGCAAGACGAACACGCCCGAGCTCGCCATTCTGCCGACCACCGAGCCGCATCGCTACGGGCCGTCACGGAATCCCTGGAACACGGGGCACTCGACCGGCGGATCCTCGGGTGGTTCCGCGGCCGCAGTGGCCTCGGGCATGGTGCCCGCCGCCCACGCCAACGACGGCGGCGGCTCCATCCGGATTCCCGCCTCGTGTTGCGGCCTCGTCGGGTTGAAGCCCACGCGGGGCGCAACTCGCTGGCCCCCCAACTACGGCGACCTCATGGGCGGACTGGTGGCCGAGCACGTGGTGACGCGTTCGGTGCGCGACTCGGCGGCCATCCTCGACGTCACGGCCGGGCCGGTGCCCGGCGACCCTTACTGGGCCCCGCCAAGCGCGGTCCTTCCTTTGCGGCCGCCGCCGCAGCGCCCCGCCGCTCCGCGTCGCGGTCATGACGGCGTCGCCCACCGGCAGCGAGGTGCACGCCGACTGCGCGCGGCCGTCCGGGCCACGGCCACGCTGTGCGAATCGCTCGGACACCACGTGGAGGAGGCGGCGCTGCCCCGTCGACGGCGACGCCTTCACGGGCCACTTCGTCAACCTGTGGGCCTGCGGCAACGCCTGGGCCGTGGCGGACTGGGAGAACCGGCTGGGACGTGGCGCGGCGGAGGGCGACCTGGAGCCGTTGTCCTGGGCTCTCGTCGAGCTCGGCCGTTCGATCAACGGGGGTCAGTACCTCGATCTCGGTGCAGGAGCTCCAGCGCATCAGCCGCCAGATCGCGGACTACTTCGAGGAGATCGACGTCCTGTTGACACCCACCCTGGGCGAGCCGCCGGCGCCGCTCGGCACGTTCGACTCGCCGCCGGGCGAGCCCCTGACCGGCCTCTTCCGCGCCGCGGCCTACGTCCCGTTCACCCCGCCGTTCAACGTCACGGGGCAGCCGGGCGATCTCTCTGCCGCTGCACTGGAACGAGGGCGGGCTGCCGATCGGGGTCCAGTTCGTCGGGCGCTTCGGGGCCGAGGAGACGCTTGCTCTCGCTCGCCGGCCAGCTCGAGCAGGCGGCGCCGTGGGCGGAGCGCCGGCCGCCGGTCTCGGCCTAGGCGGATTCCGGGCGGCCGGCTACCCCGGAGGGCCCGTCACCAGGACGCAGCGGGTGCCCGAGTAGATCGTCGGCATGCACTTGTTGCAGTGGATGCACAGCGACGTGTCGAGGTCGCCGGCCTGCATGCGTTGGGCAGGTCGGGCTCGCGCAGCAGCGCGCGGGCCATGGCGACGAACGCGAAGCCCTCGGCCAGCGCCGTCTCGATGGTCGCCGAGCTCCTGATGCCGCCGAGCAGGATCAGCGGCATGTCGAGAGCGCGCGCGGAACTGCCGGGCGTAGGGGAGGAAGAAGGCCTCCTCGTACGGGTAGCCGCGCAGGAAGCGGCGGCCGAGAACCGGAACCCGAGCCGCACCGGCCGCGGGCAGCGTGGCCGCGAACTCCTCGCAGCGGCGCGTCGCCCCGGAACAGGTACATCGGGTTGGCCAGCGAGCTGCCCGCCGGTGAGCTCGAGCGCGTCGAGCGCACCGTCGGCCTCGAAGCAGCGCGGGCCACCTCGACGCTCTCGTCGAGCCACAGCCCGCCGCGGACGCCGTCGGCCATGTTGAGCTTGGCCGTCACCGCGACGCCGGCGCCGACCGCGTCGCGCACGCGTGCGCAGCACCGCGCGGGCGAAACGGGCGCGGTTCTCGACGCGGCCGCCGAACTGGTCGTCGCGCCGGTTGAGCTTCGGGCTCAGGAACGCGCTCAGCAGGTAGTTGTGCCCGAGGTGGACCTCGATGCTGTCGAAGCCGGCCTCCACGGCCAGCCGCGCGGCGCGCCGGTAGTCCACGGTCACCCGCTCGATGTCGGCGCTCGGTGGCCGCCGGCGCGCGCCCATCGGCGTGAAGCCGCCCGAGGGCGAGCGCGGGCGCGCCGTTGGACCGGGCGTTGGCCACCGGGCCGGCGTGGCCGATCTGCGCCGCCGCGGCCGCGCCCCTCGGCGTGGACGGCGTCGGTCAGCCGGCGCAGGCCCGGGACCGTGTCCTCGGTCGAGCAGCAGGCAGTGGCGGTCGGTGCGCCCCTCGGGCGAGACGGCCAGGTAGGCGACCGTCGACAGGGCCGCCCCGCCGGCCGCCACCCGCCGGTGGAACTCGACCAGCTCGTCGCTGACCTGCGCCCCGGGCGTCACGCCCTCGAAGGTGGCCGCCTTGATGATGCGGTTGCGCAGGGTCAGCGGCCCGAGCGGCGCCGGCGCGAAGACGGGGCGGGCCGGCCTCCTGACGGGCTGTCGGCGGCATGCACCTACCTTGGCCGACCGCCGCCCCGGCGCGCACGTCGGCCTCAGGCCGAGCGCTCCGGGCCGGCGGCGACCAGCGAGGGGTTCAATGGGGGCCCGCTGACACCGCACTGTCCAGGTGAGGGCCTGCTCGGGGGCACGCCCGGCGGCCGGCGGGCGGGCGGGGTTGCGGATGGTCGAGCGCGGACACCACCGCGCCGCGGCGCAGGCGAGGCTCGAGATCACCATGGCGGTACGGAATCCCGAGGCCAGCTCCGTGGCAGCGAGGGCGGCCGCCCCGGTCAGGCCCGCCAGGAGCGGCAACACCGCGACCGCGAGAGGCCGGCCGCCCGCGCCACCACGTTGTTGACCGCCGACACGACGCCGGGTGCCGGTGGCGCCGCGCCCATGGCCGTCGCCGTCAGCGGGGCCACGGTGACGGCCAGGCCGAAGGCGAACAGCAGCACGGCGGGGAACACCTGGGTCCAGTAGCTCCGGGTCGGTGGCCCGGGTCAGGAGGAGCAGCCCGGCGCCGACGATCAGCGGTCCACGGTCATCTGCAGTCGGGGGCCGATCCGGGCCGACAGCGCGCCCGACCGGGCCGAGAATGCGAGCATGACCAGCGTCAGGGGGAGCAGCGCCACGCCGGACTCGAGCGGGGAGTAGCCCTTCACGATCTGCAGCTCGACGGGGAGAAGGAACAGCGCGCCACCGAGGGCGCCGTAGACGGCGAAGGTGACGGCGTTGGCCCCGCTGAACTGGCGGGAGCGGAACAGCCGGAGCGGGAGCATCGGTTGGGCCCGGCGGTGCTCCACGAAGAGGAAGGCGGGCGCGGCCACGGCGGCCACCACGAGGCAGGCCACCACCGCCGGGCTGGACCACCCGCGCGTCGGCGCCTCGATCAGACCGTAGGTCAGGCCGGCGAGGAACACGACCGCCAGTGCCGCGCCGGCGGTGTCGACGCGGCCGGTGCTCGTCGGATCTCGCGTCTCGGGCACGTGGCGGGCCGTGATCAGCGAGCACGGCGGCGGCGACGGGGAGATTGATGAAGAAGACCCAGCGCCACGAGCCGATGGCGATGAGATAGCCGCCCACCAGTGGCCCGGCGGCGCCGGCGACGCCGCCCAATCCCGACCAGGCGCCGATGGCACGGCGCCCGGTCGTCGGGGCGGAACGACGCCTGCAGGATGGCCAGGCTGCCCGGCGTCAACAGCGCGCCGCCGACGCCCTGGAGCACCCGGGCCCCGATGAGCAGCGCGGCGCTCGGGGCGATGCCGCAGATGGCCGAGGCGACTGCGAACCACACGACCCCGATGAAGAAGATCCGCTTGCGCCCGTAGTGGTCGCCCAGCGCGCCGCCGAGGAGAATGAACGCGGCCAGCGTGAGCGAGTACCCCGTGACCACCCACTGCAGGGTGCCGACGTCCCCGTGGAAGTCGCGGCCGATGGACGGCAGCGCGATGCCGACGACGGTGGAATCGAGCAGGGCGATGCCCGAGCCGAGCACCGTGGCCGCGATGACCCAGCGACCCCGCCCGCTCGACAGCGCCAGGGGCTCGGCCACGGCGCCGGCCGGGGTTGCGTCGCCTGGTCGGGCCCGCTCACGGAGGGCAAGCGTGCATGGTGAGGGCGACCGGCGCGCCGGGGTGGAGCACGGTGCCGGCGATGGGGCCCCGCGTGAGAACGGTGTGCGGTGGCCCGACCGTCGCGGTGGTCGTGGACGATGTCGCAGAGGTCGACGTCGTCGGCGCGATGTTCGTACTGAGGATGTCTCGGACGGCATGGTTCGTCGGGGAGTTGGCGCACGGCGACAGGGCGCAGGCGGCCACGAGGTCAACGGTCCTGACCGCTGCGACACGGACCCCGAGGTGCATGGACCCATCATGGTTCCTGGGCCGACCGGGCGTGTTTGGCCTGGCCCGGCTATTTCAAGATGTTCACGGCCCGCGCCACGACGAGGATCCCGACCACGAGAGAGATGGCCGACTCGGCCATCATCATGAGCTTCGCCCAGGTCTTGACCGCCGACACGTCGGTCGGGCTGAAGGCGGCGGCGGTGGCGAACGCGAAGTGGAAATAGTCGACGAACACGGGGCACCAGCCCTCCTCGACGTGTTGCGTGTGCAGCATCTCGGGGAAGATCAGCGCCGGGCGGGGGCCGATGCCGGCGGCGCGGGCCGCGGCCCGCCTCGGTCGAGGTTCCAGGACCACAGGGCGAAGGCGATGATGTTGGTGAGCCAGATGGCGGCGCCGCTGGCCAACAACACCTTGGCGTTCTGGGTGAAGATCGACACGTCGACGATGCCGACCACGAGCCGCACCGCGGCGTCCGCGTTGGCGACGGTGATCAGGCCGATGAGCACGCTGGTCAGGTTGTGGAGCCAGGGCCGATCCCGGTCGATGCGGCCGGGATCGCCGACGACGAGAATGGCCAGCAGCCCCACGACGAGGACGAGGAAGAGCCAGGGCGCGTCCCCGTTGCGCAGCTCGTGCGGAGGGTGGCGCCGGAGCAGGCCCGTGGCGACGACGGCGAGCGCCATGGGCCAGCGGGGCTCGCCGAGACGGGACTTCGAGTGCTCCTGCGGCGGCTCGGAGCGGGCGGACATCGAGCCATCTTCGCCCACCGCGGGGGCGCCGCCGTGGGACTCCGCCCGAGGTCCGGCCTCAGAACGAGCAGGTGAGCCGGCGAACGGGCGAGCAGGCGAGCGGGTACGGGTCAGCCACCGGCGCTCGCCCTACGGGACGTAGGCCCCCTGAAACGCCAAGACGGCGTAGGTGGCCATGCCGGCGCCGCACAGCACGAACGTGACGCTGGCGACCCGCCCGGAACGGAGCAAGGTGGCGGCCGCGATCACGAGCGGGAACGCACTCAACGCGTAGCGCTCGAACGAGTCGAGGTTGGACCCGTCAGCGGAGGACGACGACCGCGGCGCCAACGCGCCGTACGACACGGGCAGGCGCCAGAACGCGATGACGAGCAGCACGATGGCGACGCCGATCCATGGGATGTGCAGTCGTCGCGCCGACGTGGTGCCCGTGGGCCAGGCCGGTGAGTGCGTGGGAGACCGCTAGAGGGATCGGTGAACGCGCCGTGATGGGCTTGTTGCTGCTGGATCTTGAGCGGTTCGAAGAAGACCCGGAGTCCGCGCTGCCAGCCGAGATAGGTGACGGTGCCGGCGATGGAGAGACGATCGCCACGACCTTTCCCGGCCATCGCCCCAGCGGTCTGCGGGCCACGACCGACGACCTCAATGACCGCCGGCACGACAAGGAGGCAACCGATCGGCCGGGCCGTTCCGGCCAGGTACCCGAACACGCCGGCCCACCGCCACTGCCGCGCCGGATGGCGACGAAGAAGGCAACCGCCAACAGGACCGAGGCCGCGTCCAGTACGCCCATCGACGAAGATGAAAGCGGGAGGGGCCAACATGATCAGCCAGACCGCACGCCGGGCGAGGGCCCGTCCCCGAACTCGGCGCGGACCAACGCGTAGATCCCCATGCCCACGAAAGGCTGGCGACGTTGGTGATGAGGAGGGAGGCGATGCCCACGGTCAGCGAGGTGACGTCGCTCAGGCCCCGGTCGAGCAACGGCAACAGCGGGAAGAACCGGGTGGCGGACCGGGGCAGCGCCCCGTAGCCGTGGGCGGCGATGCTCTGGTACCAACCGGCGTCGGACCCCAGGAGCCCGTCGCGATTCGAGCACCGCCTTGGGGTCGAGATGTGGAAGTGCCTTACTCCGAACCTCGGCCAGGCCTAGAGCGAGAACCGTGACGGCCCGCGACGTAGCCACGGGAGCCACGCCGCGCCGAGCGCATCGAGGACGAGCCCTCGACGGCCGCGCCAGCGGCTCGATCAGACCGCGCCCGTTGGTGGACGTCCGGCGACGGTGTCGGCACGGAGCGCGGTGCATCGGGGTCGCGGTCTCCAAGCTCGGCATGCGCCGATGTTTGCACGTCCCCGATGCGGGCGTGAGTCCTCAGGGACGGGCATCGGCCAGCGTGCGGTAGAGCGCCGCGAGCTGACGCCCGCCCGCTGCCAGGAGAACAGGCGGACCCGTTGGGTGCCGGCGGCGATCAACGTCCCGCGGGTGGGACGACCTGCGTCACCACCAACGCAGTGCCTCCGCCAGCGCCGGCCCGTCACGCGGCGCGACGAACACGGCGGCATCGCCCGACCACTTCGGGGATCGCGCCCGCCGTGGTCGCGACCACCGGCACGCCGAGGGACATCGCTTCGAGCGGCGGCAAGCCGAGCCCCTCGTACAGCGACGGATAGGCGAGCACGCGTGCATCGGCGATGAGGGAGCTCCGGTCGTCGGTCCACCCGGTGCGATGGATGCGCGCCGGCGTGGCGGGCGGGAGGGCGGCACGACACGACGTCTTCACCCCATCCCGGGGGTCCGGCGATCTTCAGATGGACGTCGGGAATCGCCCCGGCGATGCGGTCGAAGGCCGCCACGAGACCGGGGAGTCCCTTGCGCGGTTCCACGGTCCCGATGGCGAGAATGTACGGGAACTCCGCCCGTCCCGTCGGCCGCGGGTGTTCCAGTGGCGTGAGCCCGTTGTGGATGACATGGACCCGATCGGCCCCGACAGGGAAGTGATCCATGACGTCGTTGCCATGGCCTGTGACACCGTGTGAATGGAGGCGCCCTGTCAACGGCGCGACGGATCAGGCCGGGATACCGCAGCGACGACGGGCTGCAGAGCTCGGGGAAGCGCACCGGGGTCAGGTCGTGAACCGTCACGAGTCGGGCCGCCTTCCGTGAGGGTGGCACGACGAAGTTGGTGCCATGCACGACCTCGACCGGGCCGGTCCACCATTCCACCGCGGGGTGGTCGAGGCGCGCCCACGTCCGGAGCAGGAGCGCCGGCAGGGATCGGGATCCGCCGACCCGGTCTGACCCCGGCGGGAGCTGCCGGAAGGGCTCCCCCTTCGGCTGCGCTGAGGGCGAACCCGATGACATCGAGATGAGTCGGTGGCCAGCCGCGTTGATGAACCCGGCGACGGATTCACCCACTCCCGTCCGCACCCCCAGCAACGGCGTGGCGTCCATCGCCACGACGACGGGGGCGGCGACGTCGGGCATAGGGCGAACCTTAGAGAGTCGGGCGGGACGGCCCGCTCACCGTCGGCAGCCGGTCGTTTCCGCCCGCCGGCCCAGCGGTGAGTCCGGGACTGGTGAGTTCCGGGGCTACTGGCAGTTGCGGCAGCGACCGAGTATCGAGAAGTGGTGAGGGTCGATGGCGAAGCCGAACTGCTCCTTGGCGCGCTCGGCCAGGCCCACGAACAACTCGTCCGGTGCCTTGACCGCGTCGCCGGCACTTCTCACAGACGAAGTGACAGTGCGCACTCGCCGCCAGGTGGTACGTCGCCGCCCCATGCCCCAGATGAGAATGGACGATCACCCCGAGCCGCTCCAGTTCATCCAAATTGCGGTAGATGGTGGACAGGTGCGCGTCCGGCGACCTGGCCTGGACGATGGCCGCCAGATCCTCGGCGCTGTGATGGCCGGGGTCGTTGAAGATGGCCTCGAGCAACAGCCGCCGTGAGGTGGTCACCCGGCCGCCGCCCTCACGCACGAGGGCCAGCACGTCCTCGACGGTGCTGACGTCGTGCCGGGGTGCGTCTGCGTCGAGGGGAACGCCCATCACGACTCCACTGTAAGGCCCTGTTCCTTCTTGCAAATCATTCGCAGTTGCTTTAGGGTTGCGATAGCCAGAAGGCACGATCCCCGACGCACGCAATGGGAGCACGACATGGCGGAACAGATCGGTCGGATCACCAGTATCGCAACGGTCTGACCCCCCGGGAGTGGGCAAAGGTCGGGGGGATGGCCGTGACCATCGTCGGCCTCAACGTCCTGGGCTGGGGCATGCTCGCCTGGCCCTGCCCGGTCACTACCACGTCAACAAGGGCACGCTCTTCGGCTTCGGCACCGGGGTGCTCGCCTACACGCTCGGGATGCGGCACGCCTTCGATGCCGACCATATCGCCGCCATCGACAACACCACCCGCAAGCTCATCCAGGACGGCAAGCGGCCGCTCAGCGTCGGCTTCTTCTTCTCCCTCGGTCACTCCTCGGTCGTCTTCCTGCTGGCCGTCCTTTGAACTTCGGCATCCGCGGCCTCAACGGCGCGGTGAAGAACAAGACACTCCGGCTGCATCACTGGACCGGGATCATCGGCACTTCGGTGTCGGGCACCTTTCTCTACCTGATCGGCCTCCTCAACCTGGTCGTGCTGGCCTCGATCGTCAAGGTCGCCGGGAGATGCGGCAGGGCAAATACGACGACGCCGAGCTCGAGCGCCAGCTCGACAACCGGGGGCTGATGAACCGCTTGCTGGGCGGCTACGCCAAGCGCGTCGACACGCCCTGGAAGATCTACCCGGTCGGCGTGCTCTTCGGCCTGGGCTTCGACACCGCCACCGAGGTCGCCCTGCTGGTGCTCGCCGGCTCGGCCGTCGTCGGCGGCCTGCCCTTCTACGCCGTGCTCTCCCTTCCGATCCTGTTCGCCGCCGGGATGTGCCTCTTCGACACGATGGACGGCTGCTTCATGAACTTCGCCTACGACTGGGCCTTCGCCAAGCCGATCCGCAAGATCTATTACAACCTGACGATCACCGGCCTGTCGGTGTTCGTCGCCCTCTTCATCGGCACCATCGAGATCCTCGGCCTGATCGGCCAGCGAGACAACCTCGATCGGCGGTTTCTGGGATTTCATGGCGAACTTCAACATCAACCGGGCCGGATTCATCATCGTCGGCGTCTTCGTCGTCACCTGGGTCGTGGCCCTCGCCATCTGGCACTTCGGCGAGATCGAGCGCAAATGGGAGCCGCAGGCCGCCCAGGCCTACGCGAACGCCGGGACGAGACCGGAGAGAGTGAGGCCGGACGTCACGTAGGAGCACTGGAAGCAAGACGGCAGTGCCCTGGGCGCCGGGATCGCCGGCGAACGCAGAGGCCTCCAGCACCACGGATGGAGCGGCGGCCTCGAAGCCTTCGCTCAGTCCAGCGCTGGAGCGGCCGGGTCGATCCGGTCAGTTCCAGGCGGTCGAGGCCCCCGGGTCCAGGGCGACGGTGCCGAAGCCGAGTAGCACCCGGCTCGGGAAATCGTCGCCTGCGTCGAGCCGTCCATAGAGCTGCACGACGTGGCGACCCACGCGTTCTCCGGTGTTCGTGACGGTGACGGCTGCGCCGAAGGTGTCGCCGACCAGGTCATCGACGGCGAGATCGAGAGACGGCGAAGTCGGTGTAGGACAAGCCGAACCCGAGCGGGAACGCCGCAGAGTGGCCGTCCCGCTCGAGCAGGCGCTGGCCGAACCACTTGTCGTAGGTGATGGCCGTGGCGTCACGGTCAAAGAAGGGGAGATGGGCCTCGGACGTCGGAATGGAGAAGGGCAACCGTCCTGATGCATCGACGTGCCCGAGCAGTACATCGGCGAGAGCATGACCACCCTCAGACCCGGAGTACCAACTGAGCAGGACGGTGGGGACGGCGTGCCGCCATTCCTCTGTGATGACGGCGCCGGCCGTGATGATCGCCACGATGCTGCGGGGATTGGCGGCGGCCACCTCGTGGATGATCTCGGCATCGATTGCACGAAGCCGTAGGCTCAGGCGGTCACCACCGGCGCCTTCACCGCCGACCATGGATCCGGCGCCGTCCCCCCCAAGACCTTCCAAGAGCTTAGCACCGCGACGGCGTTGTCCCCGAGCGGCGGAAAGGTGGCCAGCAGCCTGGGTCGGCGAAGGCCTCACTCCCGATGTACTCCCCCTCGTCCTCGGCGGTGTAGCCCACGATCACCACGGCGACATCGGCCACCCGCGCCATATCGGCCACGTGGGACGGATCATCCGCCGGAAGATGCCTGATCTCGACCGCAGGGAACGGGCGCGCAGACCCTCGAGGGGCGTCACGACGTTCGGGGAGCGCACGTCCGACGATCCGTGATCGCCCATGTTGGCGACATCGGCCAGTCGTCCGATCACGGCGACGCTCCGTCGAGGGTTCCGGCGTCCAGAGGGAGCAGCGGCCGTCCCCCGACGGCGTCGTTCTGCAACAGGACCATGGCCCGTCCGGCAACCTCGCGGGCCAGGGCGGTGTCTCGCCGAGAACACGACGGAGGGCGACGGCTCGGCATCCACGCGGCGTGCGTGGTAGCGCAGTTGGGTGCCGAGGATCCTGCGAACGGCGCGGTCGACGTGCTCGTCGGTCACGGAACCGCTCCGGATCGCCTCGGGCAGATGCTGGGCGCGCTGTTTGGCGAAGGGCTCCTCCACGTCGAGGCCGGCCCTGAGGGACTTGGCGGCATCCCGCAGACCCCAGATGAAGTCGGAGACCGCGACGCCCCCAAAGCCCCGTGGCCGCGCAGCACGCCTTCGAGGAGACCCTCGTTCTCCCCCGCCCATTCGCCGTTGACCGAGTTGTACACGGTCATGATCCCGTCCACGCCCTCGTCGACCACCCGGCGGAAGTGGGCCAGGAACACCTCGTGGAGCGTGGCGTCGTCGGCCGTCACGTCCACGGTGAACCACGCGTTCTCCATGGAGTTGAGGGCGTAGTGCTTGGCCACCGCCATCATGTTGGGCTGGACACCGCGGACCAGCGCCGCCCCCATCTCGCCGAGGAGGAGAGGATCCTCACCGTAGGTTTCCTGCACGCGGCCCCAGGCCGGATGGCGGGCAGGTTCATGCACACGCCGCCGAAGAAGTTGGCTCCCTCGGCCCGTCCTTCGAGGCCGATGGCGGTACCGACCCTTTCTTCGAGCTCACGATCCCGGTCGCGCCCCGGGCCATGGAGACGGGAAAGGCGGTGGAGCGACCCATGACCACCCCCGAGGACCATCCGAGAACAGCAGCCCTGGGATTCCGAGGCGGTCGACGCGGCCCATCGGGATCGGCGTCCGGTTATAGCCGTTGACGTTCATGTCGGCGATCCCGTCCCAGAACGGGATGTCGCCGTCGAGCAGGCTGAGCTTCTCGGCCGGTGTCAACTGCCGCAGGAGCTCGTCAACGAGATCGACGAGCGAACGACCAGTCCTCAGGCCGTCCACGCGGCACGAGAAGCTGGTGGAGCTGTTCGTCACCGGAGTGGAACCCGTGGGCATCCTGCCAACGATAGAGAATCCCACCCTCCGCCGATGGCTCGTGCTTTGACGCCCTCTTTGGATCACCTTGCGAGGCTGAAGTGCCTTCACATGATTGTTGGGTGACCTCCGGCGAAGCGGCTCCGCGCCAGGATTCGAACAGTACTTCTCGCAGTCGGGTCCGGCGTCGGTCCGGTGACCTCACGCATTTCAGATGTGATCAGCACGAACCTCGGTTGGTCCAACTTTTCGGACAGTAGCGGCAAATGGCCAGAACGAAGCCTACGATGGCTAAGTTGTCTCTTCCTCGTTCTTCCACGCTGTCTCGCCGTGCTTCGCCCTCGAGCGGGCACACTCTGGTCACGAGGATAAGGGCTGTGGGTGTAGCGCAAGAACCAGATCCACACGGGCCGGGCTCGACGGCATGTGCCCAACGAGACCGAAGCCCGCTTTTGACGTGCTCAACCGGAGTTGGGGATGGAAAGCACACCAGGTCTTTTCGGTACCGGCCAACGATGGGTGTGACGTGGAGCTTTCACCCGATTCTGTCCTGCAGCTCGCACCCGGGATCCGCACTCGACGCGACCATGAAGGGCACGTCATTGTCGACTCGCCAGTCGGAACCATCATCGACATAGACCCGAGGGCTCGGGATCTTGGCTTTGTTCTCAGAGCCAATCCGACTACGGCGACGCCATTGACCGGCTGGAGCATCGACCAACCCCACTCCACCGACTTTGCACCGACTTTGAGCGTCCTCAACATGCTCATTGAGGAGAGCGCACTGGTCTCCCCGGGCGCTGAGCGAGCTCGCACGAGCGGATGGGCGGACCCCGTGGAACACGCTCGTATGCTCCACGACGAGCGGCGGACCGGAAATGTACGTGGCTGCCCTGACCGCGGCAGTCCGTCCGAACGATGTGGTGCTCGACATAGGCACCGGAAGCGGAGTTCTTGTCGTCGCTGCTGCCCGAGCCGGTGCTCGGCACGTCTATGCGGTCGAAGCCAGCGACATCGCCGAGGTTGCTCAGAGGGTGTTCGTGGTCAATCGGGGTGGAGGACCAGGTGACGCTCCAGGACCAGGTGACGCTCCTCCCCGGCTGGTCGCGTGTGACCCGAGTTGCCCGAGCAGGCGGATCTCCTTGTCGCCGAGGTCATCGGCAATGAGCCGCTCGAAGAGGAGATCCTCGAGACCACGCTCGATGCCCGCCGTCGATTGCTGAAGCCGGGAGCCAGGATGATCCGCATGCACTCACGCTGTTGGCCGCGTCCCGTCCTGCTCCCTGAAGCCGAGGTTCGACGAACCGCGCCTTCGCCAGTTCAGCAGTGGAGCGATGGCGATCCCTCTACGACATCGACTTCACCCTTTTGCTCGAAGCGGCGATTCCTGGCCCGACCCATACCGTCACCGAGGGCGAGGTCGTCGCGACCTGGACGCCGGTCGGTCCTCCGGTAGAGCTCGCCACGGTGGATCTCGCCACCTTCGAGGAGCCGTCGCTCAGCACGTCGACCGATCTCGTCGTTGGACCACCCGGTCACACGAACGGACGGAATCGCCCTCACGTTCCGGGCTGAATTGTACGAGGGCATCTCACATACGCTCGATCCATGGACGTGGCCTACCTCGAGTTGGGCGACGTCGGTGTGGGTCTTGTCGGATCCGATCGAAGTCGGTGCTGAAATGCTCCTGCGGGTTGAGTACCACCGGCGGGTTCCCGGAGTTCCCGACGGACTCACGTGCGATCTCCTGGACCGACCCGATGGAACATCGCACAGTCCCCCAGGAGGCGAGCTCGTGACGATCGGTTGATGCGATCCTGCTACAACTCCTTGCAATACCACCGCGTTGTGGTCCCGGCCGGACAGTCCTCGAGCAATCCGACCGTTCGGTAACCCAGACGGTCGTAGAAGTCCCCGATCAACGCGTCATAGGTCAGACCCATGACAAGGCGGCACCCTCGGAGTTGTGCTTCCCGCTCTACCTCGGTCATCAACGCCCGTCCGATGCCGGCGTTCCTGAGTTTCTCGTCGACCCACACGACATGAAGCTGACAGCCCCCGCCCCAGATGGCACCTGATGCCCCGGCGACGATTTCCGCATCCTCGCGGACAAGAACCGCGAACTCCTTCTCGTCGCCAACGCCGGCCGCGGAGATCGCGGATTGCGCCATGCGATCCTCCAAGAACGCCAGATCCGAATGATCCGGCTCCTCGTCGGAATTCGAAGCAATACCGGGCCTTCACCGCGGCCTCCACTGCGTTTGCCGTCGACGCCGCTCAGGTCGCGAGCATTTGCTCGAGGAGGCTGGAGTCGTCGAAGTCGGCGCGCACTGCCTTGATCTTCGTCCGCTCAAAGTCGGCGACGGCCGCGGCACCCAGAAGGAGCTTCTGGTGGTTGGGCTCGATGACCACCGCCTCCTCAATGACGAAGGGCCCGGAGAAGGTTCCCGCGACGCGGAATTCTGCGAGTCCACGGCTCCCGAATACGTCCAGAGTATCGAACTGGATGTCGACCTCCGAGAAGGCCGATTCGCGGTAGGCAAGGTTCGCCTGAAGGTCCGACAGTCCCACCGCCAGCATGTTCGGCGTCCAAACCGTCGCGTCATCAGTGAGCAACTGATCAAGGCTTGCGATGGTGTCGTCATTCGGCGAGATGAAGATCTCGATGGCGCGCCGCAACGTGGCAGCGCGGGGGTGCTCAACCATGAATGCTCCTCTGTATCGGGTGGCGCTACGCGCCGAGAACCTTTTGCTTGGCGACGGCGAACTCCTCGTCGGAGAGGGCGCCCGACTGGTGCAAGGACGCAAGACGTTCCAGTTCACCGGCTGCATCGTCGACATTCGGTGCCGGCGGCGGTGGGCAGGTGGCGGAGGCTCGGCGTAGGCAGGCTCGGCGTAGGCGGCCTCGTCCGCGAGGCACCCCCTCTTGGCCGCGGTTTCTGCCGCCGCATACGCCATGCCACCGGCGACCATCATGGTTCGGCGGCGAGTTCTCCGGTGTACCATTCCCATGCTCGTTCCTCCCAACTTTTCGTTCGTTTCGTTCGTCAGCGGTCGCGACGATCTTCCCGGCGATCCTGACGGTCTCTCTTCGGTCTTCGCGTCGGTCGTGGCGGCGCTCTACACCGTCCGCGACGACGGCCGCAGTTCCCACCACTGCAGCTGTGCGGGCAACAGGGGCGCCGATGACGCCTCTGCGGGCGGCGCGGGCTGGTCGGAGTGGCATGTCAACCTCCTTGAGTTACCTCGTCCGCCTCCAGCGCGGCGAGGATGGCTTGGATCGGAATGCGTCCATTGGCAATGAGCTGCCCGCCGGATCGTCGGGCTGCGGCGGCGAATGGCCGGCCCAACTGTTCTCCCAAACGAGCACGCCGGCACGTGCCAGGCTTCATGGCAGCCGCGAGGTTCACGATGTCCTCGGCTGCCAGCAAGTCGGCCAGCTGCATCTCGGCCCTGCGCAACTCGTCGAGCTGGTCGAGGTCCTCGATCTCCATCCCTTCGATTTGCCCGTTCTCGTCCTTCGCCACTATCAGGAGGTCAAGGACACGGACGGTTCCAGAGTCCACCAATTTGGCCAGTTCGGCAGCCATCTCCCCGTTGAAGTGGGATTGGCCGGGCGGGAACTCGACTACCAAGTAGTCGACCGGACCCAGTTCGTCCAGCTCGTTTTCAGCCATGGTCTGTCTCCGTTTCTCGCTCTACGATTCGTCCGGGGTGCGGAACGAAGAGATTCGTCGGTTCCGCTCAGGTTGCTTTTCGTGCCCGTGTTCGCCCGAAGCCTCACGGCCCATTCGATGTCCTGCCTCTGGTGAGCTTCAGAGTTCGGAACGACTCCCTCAGTATGCGGTTCCCTTGCTGGAGGGTCATCACCCCGACGGGGGTGATTCGGAATGTGACCCATGCCAGCGTTCAGCCAACACGTGTCTTCCAGTTGTGGTTGGGCAGGTTAGACAGGGCGGTGTCGAGCGCCTGCCGTTGAACCCGGTGCGGTCTAATGCGGCGGTCCATCGGGATGCTCGGTGGGGTCACCGCGCTCTTGGCGAGACTCCATAGCAGCGCGCACCGTCGCCGCGAGCCCGCTTGGCCCTAACGCTGCGGTAATTCCCGATGCGTCCATGACGTCGCGAACCTGGCCATGAGCCCGGGCGACCACAAGCCGGACGTCCAGCTGGGCGAGGCTGGTGAGAAGCTGGAGAAGGACTGACGATCCCGTCGTATCGAGGAAGTTGACCGCCCCAGCGTCGAGCACGACTGTCTCGACCGGGTCCGGTGCCGCTCGGACGAGCTCTGGACATCGTCGCGAAGCCGGCGGCAATTGGCGAAGAACAACGGAGCGTCGAACCGGTACACGATGACCCCAGGGGTCGTGACCGTGTCAAAGCGTTCTATGTCCCGAAACGAACGATCGTCAGGGACGTACCCGAGCACCGCCCGATGCGGCAGGGTCGCATGGTAGACGAGAGCCACCAGCGAGACTCCCACGGCGATGAGCAGGCCTTCGAGGACACCAAGAGCCAGGACGCCGACGAGCGCGATGACCCCCATGACGAAGTCCTCCCGTCGAATCTGCCAGGCGCGGCGCAGTCCGGCAAGATCGAAGAGTCCGCTGACTGCGACGATCACGACCGCGCCGAGGGTCGCGGCAGGCAGATTCTTGAACAGCGGGGTCAAAAAGAGCAATGTAGTCCAACGAAGCCGCGGCGACGACCCCGCTGACCTGCGTTTGAGCACCGGCATCGCACGCGGAGGCCGTCCGCGAGAAGCTGCCATCGACGGGAAACGCCTGAAAGAGCCCCGCTCCCAAATTCGCAACACCGAGCGCGACGAGCTCTCGGTTGCGTCTACCGCATACCCCCTTGGTCTGCCATTGCCTTGGCAACGGCGATCGATTCGACGTAACACACCAGGGCAACCCCCAAGGAGCTGAAGGCCAGGCTGCCGAGGTCGTGGATCCCGACCTTGGGGACACGCAAGGAGGGAAGCCCGCTCGGGACCGTCCCGGTCACGGCTACCCCGTGGGCCGAAAGGTCCAACAGACTGGCGGCCACAATGGCCAGGATGACGACAATGAGTGACGCCGGCCAAGCACGGCGCGAACCGGCGCAAAAGGACGATGGAGCCGAGCGAAATGCCGCAACGAGCACGGTCAAGCCCTGGATGTTGCCGATGCCGGCGATGGCGTGGGCAGACGAGCTGGAAGAACGTGTCGCCGCTGACGCTATAGCCAAGAATTTTCCCCAGCTGGCTCGCCGCGATCACCAGAGCTGCCCCAGTGACGTAGCCGGACAGGACCGGTTGCGATAAGAAGTTCACGACGAACCCACCGCGTAGCAGTCCACCAAGAACGCAGACGCCGCCAACGAGTAGCGCAAGCGTCGCTGCCAGGGCCAGCGCTTGGGTGGCGCTCCCGCCGCTCAGGGGCTCGATCACGGTCGCAGTCAAGACAGCGACGGTCGCCGTCGGTCCGAGGGCGAGCCGCCGGGACGAGCCCAGCAAGGCGGAGGCCAGCAGCGGTATGAAGCTGGCGTACAGTCCATTCACAGCGGGCAGACCAGCAGAGCTCGGCGTAGGCTATCCCCTGAGGAATCAAGAGTGCTGCCACGGTGATACCCGCAGTCAGATCTCGGGCCGTGGGCCAAGGCCAGCGCTTCGGTGGCCCTCCCGCCGCTGAACGGCTCGATCACCGTCGCCGTCAAGACGGCGACGGTCGCCGTCGGGCCGAGGGCGAGCTGCCGGGACGAGCCCAATAAGGCGTAGGCCAGCAGCGGTATGAAGCCGGCGTACAGTCCATTCACCGCGGGCAGACCAGCGAGCTCGGCGTAGGCCATCCCCTGAGGAATCAAGAGTGCTGCCACGGTGACGCCAGCAGTCAGATCTCGGGTCATGAGGCGAGAACGACCGCTGCGCAGTTGCTCGAATATCGGGAAGGCGCCAATGAGCCTGCGCCTCATCGGTGAGCATTCTCAGCTGCGCAAATGGGAAGGAGTTGCGCACACACCGCGCCCGTGCCTCGACGCGACCCGCTCCCTCCCCCCTTGCCGAGCCTTGGCCTCACGGGTCGCGTCGAGAATTAGGCGCGGGCCGCCGCCACCCGTGACCCGCTCCCCGTGTCGGCCACGAGTTGCGACTCGAATCGACCTTTCGGAGTCTCGGGGCGACCCCGACGGTGACGTCGGATCTGACAACGCACCGAGCGGGCGCCCGGAGTCGACGAAGAGGAGGGTGGGTCACTCGTCGTCATCTCTCGCCTCCTGCACGGCGACCAGTTCGAGCCCGAGAGCACGGATCCGTTCGATCACTCCGTGCAGCGCGGCTTGGTCCGGGACCGTGGCCCGCAGGGTCGTCAAGCCTTCCTTGGTCGAGACATCGAGGTCATCGAACGCCGCCGACACTGCTCGGCCGGCCTCACCCCTGAAGGTGATCACGTAAATAGTTGGTTCCATTCGCCCAGGACATTGTGATCGTCACTGTCCTGCACGTCGTCACCCTCAACCGGGTGATTGGAGGTTGGAACAGGATGATTGGGGCTTTGTTAACCTGCGTTGGGTGATCGGCGCCAAGCCGGCCTTAACAAAGTTGATCCGCCCCCCTCTGCCGGACACTCTGGTCCCTCGGCCAGGCCTGCTCAGACGCCTGGATGAGGCCGCGGGGCTTCCCTGCACGTTGGTGGCCGGCAGCCCTGGTGTTGGCAAAACCGTGCTGCTGTCGTCGTGGGCCGCAGAGCGACCTGACGCTCGGTGCGCCTGGCTCTCGTGTGACCGGTGGGACCACGACGAGCTCCGGATCTGGACCTCCATTGCTACGGCGTTCGCCACCGTCGAGCCGGGATCGGCCTCCGATGCGCTCGACCTTCTCGTCGAGGGTCCGGACGACATCGAAGACGTCGTGGCCGCGTTGGTCAACGAGTTGGCTCTGTGGCCCCGACCCACGTGGCTCATCCTCGATGATCTGCACGTCGTCGATCCAACCGCCCTTGGCGGACTGGCCACCTTCGTCGAACGACTCCCCGAGTCTGTGCACGTCGTGATCGGGACCCGTATGGATCCCGTTCTACCGATCCAGCGCTGGCGGGCCCGCGGTCAACTCGCCGAGATTCGGGATTCGGACCTCCGGCTGGAAGAAGAGGACGTCCGCACTCTCCTCCAGCACTTCGGCGTCGACCTCTCTGGCGGTGACGTGAAGACCTTGACCAAGCGGACCGAAGGGTGGCCGGCCGGGGTCCAGCTGGCGGCGTTGTCGCTCCAGCGCAACCCTGACGACGCATCCGCGTTCATCGGACGCCTCGCCGGAACGGAAAGTGTGGTTGCGGGATTTCTCATCGAAGAGGTGCTCGACCAGCAGTCCGCAGAGATGGTGGAGTTCCTGCAGGCAACCTCGGTCGTTGATGAGTTCGACGTCGAATTAGCGAACTCACTCCTCGGGCATGAAGACGGTGCCCACCTGCTGCGCCAAGCAATGAGCTCGGGGCTCTTTCTCGTCTCCCTGGGAGGGAACCCAGCCCGCTACCGCTACCACGAGCTCTTTCGGGACCTTCTCCATGCCGAGTTGGTGGCCGATGATCCGTCTCGAGCGGGAGCGCTGCACTCGAGGGCTGGTGAGTGGCACGAAAAGACGGGCTCCTACGTGGCCGCGGTGGATCACTTCGTGCAAGCTCGTGACCTCGACCGAGCCTTCGCGATCTTGCACGACCATGTGGCGCACGAATGGTTCGCCGGCCGAAGTGCAAACCTGGACACCTGGTTGGGGCGGCTTTCCGAGGAGGATCTCAGGGCACACCGTGGTCGTATGGTCGACTACGCCCTTGCCCTTGGGCTCGCCGGTAGGATTGAGGAGGAGGGGTGGTGGCTCGCCCAAGCGGAGAGCGCCGCGGGCGACCGGGACGTTGACTTCGACATTCGATTGGCTGCCGTCAAGGCGCAATGGCACGCCATGCGTGGTGAGCCGGATCCCGTCCTCGAATTCGAACGTGACGTCTTCTCACACCTGGCGCCCGGTACGGACTTCGTCCTTGACCAGTTCCCGATCATCTCGACCCGCGCCCGTCTTTACCGAATCGGTCCGGCCTCCTGTATCGCCGCTTGCGATCTCGCCCTCGGACACGCTGATCCCGCGACCCGTACGGTGATCCTTGGTATCCGGTCCGGTGCCCTCCTCGAGCTCGGACAGCTCCGTGAGTCAGGGGAAGCTGCCAGCGCGGCACTGGAAGCCGCGCGCCAACGAGGCGTGGAACACCATGTTGGCCTCTGTGACGCCGTTCTCACGCTCGGCACCCTCAGGCTGGAGGCAGACCAGTTGGACGACGCTGAGCGCCTGATTGAAGAGGCTCTTCGCCGCTGTGAGAAAATCCGGCCTCCCTTCGAACTGCTCGCGCTTGTCGAGAGCGCGCGGTTGTTTCGTGCGCGAGGCGAGTTGGCGGAAGGTCTCGGCATTCTCGAACGAGCGAAGTCGGTCCTGCCAGTTGGGTCGAGTTCTCCTCTGAACCAGCGTGTGGACGCCCTCGAAGCCAGAATCCGCTTAGACCTCGGGGAGCCGGAGCGAGCGGCCGACCTGGCCCGGAGGCTTGCGCATTCGGCCACAAGCTGCCACATCGAGGCTCGTGTGTGGTTGGCGCTGGGGCAAGCGGATCGAGCGAACGTTGCTTTGAATGGACTTGACGTCGGCGGCATGGGCGTACGCCTGGCGATAGAGCACGCGCTCCTCCGGGCCGAAGTTCGACGACACCAGGGGTTCCCCTACGACGACGATCTCCGGCGAGCTGTCGAGATCGGTCGTCCGCAGGGGTTCGTTCGCACGGTGTTGGACGCGCCCTTGAGCCTTCGTGACGAGCTGGTTGACCTTCTGAGGCATTCGCCGCGCGACGGCTACATAGACACCCTCGTGACTGTGGCGGACCGCATTTCGGCCCAGGCCGCGGTCAGCGCGCCATCGAGAGACAGCGAATTGAGCGCTCGTGAGCAGGGCGTGCTTCGTTATCTGCAGACTCGTCTCACCACTCGAGAGATCGCGGGCGAGCTGTACATCTCCATGAACACGCTCAAGTCGCATTTGAAGAGCGTCTACCGAAAACTTGATGCGTCGTCCCGGTCCGACGCGGTCGCCCGGGCCAGGTCAGCTGGTCTCATTTGACGTCTTGGACGAACTCGGGTCGGATTCGCTCCCGTAAAGAGTCTTTGGCAACTCTTCGGACCCATAGCCGACGTCGCTCGCCGGAGAGGTAGAGAGCGGCGTCGCCGACTAAGTGGGCACCTGTTCATAGCTGATCCCGATCCGCTTTCAGTGAATCACCCCGTAACGGGTGATGACCCACTGGACACGGATCGACATACTGACAGCGGTCCGCAACTGCTCGGTCACTTGGAGGTTCGATGCTCGCGTACACCTATCCGCTCCTCAGCCTGTTCTGGACAATGCTCCTGTTCTTCGGATTCGTGGTCTGGATCTGGCTCCTTATCGTCGTTTTCGGCGACATATTCCGCAGCCATGACATTGGCGGCTTCGCAAAGGCCATGTGGGTGTTGCTCGTCATCTTCTTGCCCCTCATTGGGGTTCTCATCTACCTGATCGCTCGCGGTGGAAAGATGCAAGACAGAGCGGCAAGAGATGCCCGGCAACAACGGCAGGAATTTGACACTTACGTCCAGGACGTGGCGGGCTCCGGGACCAGTTCAGCGGATGAGGTCGCGAAGTTGGCCCAACTTCGGGACGAGGGGGTCATCACCGAGCCGGAGTTCGAGGCCCAAAAGGCCAAAGCGTTGGGTTGACAGACCGAATTCCTGCGAGAGCCAAAATGAGCTGCCAGAAAGCTCAGCGTCGGTGCTCGTTCGGCGTGCCGAGAACGGGAGACCGAACTCCGGCGACGGACCTCGCGATGGCCGCAACCATGGGCCAGCCGTGAACGCAAGGACTCAGCCATGAACGTAACTCCAAGCGTAAAATCTCGACCGCTGACCCGAGAACAGCATGTTGGACTCGGGAAGACGACTCGCAGACGAGTCCCCAGGGAACTCCAGGCAGAATGGAATGTGAGCGCACGAACGTCGGATCCGTTGACTCTCCTTGTTGGTCACGAGACGACACGCGTGCCGGAGCTGGTACCGATCCGACACGGCCGCATGGCGGGTTCGGCATTCGCCTTCTACCAGGGGGCCGCCTTACCGATGGCCGCGGACCTGTCCACATTGCCGAACACTGAACTCAATGTCCAGCTGTGCGGCGAGGCGCACTTGGCGAACTTCGGTGGCTTCGCCTCGCCCGAGCGTGATCTGGTCTTCGACGTCAATGATTTCGACGAAACCGCTGTGGGCCCGTTCGAGTGGGACGTGAAGAGGCTTGCTACCAGTTTGGAGGTCGCCGGACGAGAGTTGGGATATCCCGAGCTCACCCTGCGTGATGTGGTGTTGCAAAGCGTTCGCACCCACCGACAAATGATGCGGTTGTTCGCTCGAACATCCAAACTCGATACCTGGTACGCCCGCCTAGACGTTCCAGCAATCATGGAACGGTGGGGTTCGAAGGCAGGAACAAAAGCAGTCAAGAACTTTCGACGCTCCGTCGTCAAGGCGGAATCTAAGGATCGGTTGCGAGCCAGGGACAAGTTGACAACGATTGTCGGTGGCGAGCTCCGCTTCTTGAGCGATCCTCCGCTTCTTGTCCCCGTGGAGGACGTCTACGGTGAGCCGGAGCAGGCGGTGCAGGTCGAGCAAACGATCCAAGGCGCACTTGGTTCGTATGGAGCAGCGCTGACCCCTGACCGCCGGCATCTGTTGAATCAATATCGGTACGTCGCACTGGCCCGAAAAGTCGTCGGTGTTGGCAGCGTTGGCACCCGCTGCTGGGTCGCCCTCTTTGTCGGGGAAGATTCGGAAGACGTCCTCTTCCTTCAGGTGAAGGAGGCGGAGGAATCTGTGCTGGAACGCTTCACCTCCAAGAGCACGGTCGAGAACCATGGGCAAAGGGTCGTCGAGGGGCAGCGACTCATGCAGGCATCTAGCGACATCTTCCTTGGATGGCAACGAGTCGAGTTGCCGGATGGAAACCACCGAGACTTCTATGTTCGCCAACTCTGGGACTGGAAGGCGTCCGCCTCCTTTGAGACGATGAACCCCGAGATCTTGCGGATCTACGCAAGCATCTGCGCCTGGACCCTCGCTCGAGCTCACGCACGATCCGGGAGCGCCACCGCGATCGGCGCGTATCTGGGCTCGAGTGACGTCTTCGACCACGCCACAGCTGAATTCGCGTGGTCGTACGCCAACCAGAACGAGGCGGACCACCAGGCCCTGGTCGGCGCGATCGAATCGGGCACCATTACCGCCGAGAGAGGTATCTGAGTGACCCTTCAGGCCCACAAGATCAACAGGCGATGGTCGAAACCGAGGTGGTCCGGCGGCTCCGGTCGGCTACCGGACCCGGGCTGATGGCAGACCAACCCTCGGCCGAGTCCTCATCCTCACCACCTGATCCGGAGACCTTGCTACGCAGCAAGGACTACCGGGTTCTCCTTGTGTTTGCGGCAGTGATCGGCGTACTGGTGTCGCTGGTCTCGTGGGGATATCTCGAGCTGATCCACTACCTTCAGCAATGGCTCTACAAAGACCTCCCGAGCGGGCTCACCCTGTCACCTGTCCCAACGTGGTGGCCTCTGCCAGTCCTGGCCGTTGCGTCAGTGCCGATCGCCTTCGCCATCGGCCGACTCCCAGGAAGCGGAGGGCACCAGCCCGCCGAAGGCCTCAAGGCGGGACCTCCAACACAGCCGATTGAACTTCCCGGTGTTCTGATCGCCTCGCTCGCCTCTATCGGTTTCGGAATGGTCCTCGGTCCCGAGGCTCCCTTGATCGCGCTTGCCGGTGGTCTCGCAATCGTCGCCGTGAGAGCCGCGCGCAAAGACGCTCCGGATCAGGTGCTCGCTCTCATCGCTGCGGCAGCGAGCTTCGCCGCAATGTCCTCCCTCTTCGGTTCTCCCATCGTCGGGGCCGTGATCATCATAGAAGCAGCTGGCTTGGGGGGAGCGATCCTCCCCGTGATCTTGTTGCCGGGACTGCTGGCCGCGGGTATTGGCTCACTCGTGTTCATCGGCATGGGCTCGTTGACCGGTCTGAGTACGAGCTCCTATGCCGTCGCACCCCTGGCGCTTCCGAAGTATCACACACCGACTCCCTCGGCATTCGGCTGGACCATTTTGCTCTCGGCGCTCGTTGCCGTGGTCATCTTTGCCATCGCGTGGACCGGGCTCCTCGTCAGTGCGGCGACGTCCCGGCGTCCCTTCATCGTCATTCCCCTTGCTGCGCTCAGCGTCGGAGCATTGGCCATCATCTTTGGACACGCGACTGGGAAGCCGGAGGACCTGGTCCTCTTTTCGGGCCAGGACACCATGGGCGCGGTGGTGGACCAGGCGGCCAGCTTTTCGCAATCTGCGTTTGTCCTCTTTCTCGTATTCAAAGGGCTGGCCTACGCCGTTTCACTTGGAAGCGCCCGTGGAGGCCCGACCTTTCCAGCCATGTTTCTCGGAATCGTGGCCGGGCTCCTCTGCGCCCACCTTCCGGGATTTTCTGAAACGCCCGCAGTGGGTGCGTTGATGGGGGCGGCAACGGTCTCGATCCTCCGACTTCCGTTGGCCTCGATCATCATCGCCCTTGTCATCTCCCAGGCCGGAGCCGCCACGACCCCCCTCATCATCGTGGCCGTCGTCGTCGCCTATCTGGTCGTTCTGGCACTGTCGGCCTCGATCGCCGCGAAGAAGGAGGCGACGCCCGTAGTTACCGATTCGCCGAGCGTTGACGGTCGCAGCGCTTCACCGAGCGTCTCCACGGAAGAGCTCCAACGATGACCTCGCCGGTTCGTCGAGTCATTTCCCACGGAGGCCACGCGTCGAAGGATTCCCGAGGGAGGGATCGGTGACTACGGCGACCGTCGGCAGCTCATTCCGGATTCCGGCGCTCAGATCCATCGTCGAGTTCGATAGTTACGGCGGTGTGTTGATCGCCATCCTGCTCACGTATGTGCTCTCGATCAACCTGTCGAACTCCTGGGGTCTCGCGCTCATCCTCGTCGTACAGATAGCCACCGTCTCGATCATTCTCCGAATCTCGGGGGCGCCACACGTGATTCGTGTCGTCGCCGCCATATGTCTCGTTGTCGCGGTCGTTGCGGCCATCCTGGCTCTGGTTCTTCATCGTGATCTCGTCGGGAAGTTCCTCCCAGCGGTAAGCAGCCTCCTCTATCTGATCGCACCAGTGTCGATTCTCCGTCATCTCATACGCAGGACGGTTGTCGATCAGGAAACCGTCCTGGGCGCGGTTGCGGCCTACCTCCTGATCGGGATGTTCTTCGCATTCGTCTATCGAGCCGCTGCCGCAAACGAGGCCACAGCCTTCTTCGGTGCCCAGGGTGACGGGACTTTTTCTCAGGACCTCTTCTTCTCGTTCACGACGCTCACGACGACGGGGTATGGAAATCTCGTTCCGGCAGAGAATCCGGGTCAGAGTTTTGCTCTGGCCGAGATGCTCATCGGACAACTGTTCTTGGTCACGGCCGTGGCCAAGGTCATCAACTCATATCGACCGGCGAACCGGCGTGGGCTTGCAACGCAAGAGTCTGTCTCAGGACCTCCTGACGAACCCCCGACTCCCGATGACTCGTGAGGGAAGGATGTCGTTGATTTCGATCGCTCAATGGCTGAGTCCCACGGTCCGTCTTCCCGAAGCCTTCATCATGAACACCGGAAAATCATGACACCAACCAACGAATCCGGCTCGATCTACCGCCATTTCCATCTCCCAAAGAGAGTACAGCGCGGCATGAAATCGTTCGAGGACACCTACACGGGTTCCTCGGCGGAGCATCTGTGGAATCGGCTCAACGACCTGGATTTCATCAACAAAGGAATGCTCTTTGCCGCGGTGCTGTTGTTGTGCTTTTTCCCGTTTCTCATCGTGGCAAACGCGCTCGTCGGGCAGTCGACGGTCACTGGCTTGGTGCGACATCTCGGCTTGAACCAACAGGCGGCGAGAGACGTGAGCAATCTCTTCACCTCTTCGACGACGACCTCAAATGCAGTCACCGGCACCGCCTACGTATTCTTCATTCTCGGCGGGATCGCGGCAGCTTCAGCTGTGCAGGATATCTACGAGCGCTCCTTCCAACTGGACTCCGGAGGTCTCAAAGACATCTTCCGACGCCTCGTATGGCTCGCCGCGACGATTGGCTGCGCTTCACTCGCTGCTGTGGCCGGCCCTTGGGTACATAACGAAGTCGGCATCTGGCTCGTCGCCATCTTGGGGCTCATTGGACTGACTGGCTATTGGTGGCTGACGATGTGGTTCTTACTCTCAGCGCGGGTGTCGTGGCGCGCCCTCTTCCCCTCGGCGGTCGCGACAGCGCTCTTCTGGGTGGGAATGGAGGTTGTCTTCTCGTTCATCTTCTCTGGAACGGTGATCTCTGATGACAAGAAGTACGGTCCCATCGGGGTTGTGTTCGCGCTCATGTCCTGGCTGGTGGCGATCGGCGTCGTCATCATCCTGGGTGCAGTGGTGGGACTCGTCTGGCGTGAGCGTGAACTGTCCTTCTCGCGGGCCTTCCGTTGGTTGTTGCGGTCGTCGGACCGAAAGAAAACGGGGCAAGTCGCTTCACTCGCGGACGCTGGAGAGGAAAGGCATCCATGAGCATGTCGTGGCCGCCGACTCTCGCGTGGAGAGCGGATTGGCCCAACCCTCTGGCGACGGAGTGCGTCCCTTGTTGTCTTCGGGACAGCCCACTGATGCCCTTTCAATCCCCTCTACGAAGTGAGAGGAGTGTCGGTTCGTTTCTTCGTCGCAATCGCGAGCGCTGGGACGCAATCACCCCCGCGAGGGTGATGACCGGTGACATGTATGTCGTCATACTCAGCGAAGCGAACCAACACCGCCTCGCCCCGTAGGAGGAGACATGCTTGCGTACACGTACCCGCTCCTGAGCCTGTTTGTGACCATGCTCCTTTTCGCGGGCGTCTTCCTGATGATCTTCTTCATCGTCTGGTGCTTCGTTGACAATTTCCGCCGTCGTGATCATCACGGTGGGGCGAAGGCCGGGTGGACCGTGTTGATCCTCTTCCTACCCATCCTCGGAGCGCTCATTTACGTCATTGCTCGCCCCGCAGACGCCTGAGCGACAACGGAGGAACGAATGACGAGCAGCGAGGCCAAAATGCGAGAATCAGGCGGTCGTCCCCATTGTCGGGTCCGCAGCCCGTGGCTCTCGAAGGCTGCGACAGAGGCGTGGTGCCCCATCCCCCAGCCGATGGTCACGGCTGTTCGGCGCCGAGACGGAGGACAGTAGATATGAGCGATATAGATCGCAGCCATCTCCCGATCCGCCGGCCGTCCTTCTCCGGGACGGTCCGAAGGACCTTGGACGGGTCACAACCGGACTGGAACCTCATCGGCCATCCGGTGCCGCCAGTAGGGGCTCCAAATGTGCTGCTTGTCCTCATCGACGACGCTGGGTTCGGAAACCCAAGCACGTTCGGCGGACCGATCCAGACGCCCAATCTGACCCGCGTCGCCGGCAGCGGCCTCCGCTACAACCGTTTCCACGTGACCGCTCTGTGTTCCCCGACGCGCGCGTCGCTGTTGACCGGGCGCAATAATCACACGGTGGGCTTTGGCTCCATTGGGGAGCTTTCCGGTGGTTTTCCGGGATACTCGGCGACCCTGCCCCGTGACTGTGCCCCCCTCCCTCGGATTCTGCGGGACAACGGCTACAGCACGGCCATCTTCGGGAAGTGGCACCTTACGCCCGACGGGCAACAGGGTGCAGCGGGTCCGTTCGACCGTTGGCCGAACGGGTGGGGGTTCGACTACTTCTACGGGATTCTCGGTGGAGGATCCAGCCAGTGGGATCCCTGCATGGCCGAGAATCAAAAGATCATCGGCACCCCGGAGAAGTACTACGACGAGGACGACCCGTTCTACTTTCCCGACGCCATGGCTGATCGGACGATCGAGTGGCTCCACGGTGTCCGCGCCCAGGACGCTGCAAAGCCATTCTTCGTCTACTACTCCACCGGTTGCAGCCACGCCCCACACCACGTCACGAAGATGTGGGCCGACAAGTACAAAGGGATGTTCGACCAGGGCTGGGACAGGCTGCGCGAGGAAACGTTCGCTCGTCAGAAGCAGCTCGGAGTTATCCCGGCCGGTACGGAGCTCACGCCGCGCAACGTGGCCTTCCCGGGGTGGAGCGACCTCTCCGACGATCTGAAGACCTTCTACGCCCGCCAAATGGAGGTCTACTCCGGGTTCTCGGAGAACGCCGACTACAACGTCGGACGCGTCATCGATGCCATTGAGGATCTCGGCGAGATCGACAACACGCTCATCGTGTGGATCTGGGGCGACAACGGGGCCAGCATGGAGGGAACGATCACGGGATCCTTCAACGAGCTCACGACCCAAAATGGGATCCCGTTGACCGCTGAGATGCAGCTGCAGCTTTCGGAGCAGTACGGCGGGCTGGACCAGTGGGGTGCTCCGATCATGGATCCCCACTACTCGGCGGCCTGGGCCTGGGCCGGGGCCACGCCTTTTCAGTGGGGAAAGCAGGTTGGTTCCCACCTCGGCGGAACCCGAAATCCCATGGTGGTGCAGTGGCCGGCCCACATCAAGGACGCCGGTGGACTGCGCGCACAATTCGCTCACGTCATCGATGTGGCTCCCACCATTCTCGAGGTTGCTGGTATCCCCGAGCCCGATACGGTCGACGGGATCGAGCAAGATCCGATGCACGGTTCCTCGTTTACCGCCACGTTCACCGACGGCGCAGCGCCCGAGCACCGGACACAGCAGTACTTCGAGACGGTCGGCAACCGTGCCATGTACAAGGACGGCTGGTGGCTGGCGATGAAGACCGACCGCATACCGTGGGAGTTGACGCCTGATGCCCTTGCACCGTACGCACCGGGAGTCTGGGACGCCGATGCCGGCCCCGCAGAGCTCTACTACCTCCCCGACGACTTCTCGCAGGCAAGAGATCTTGCGGCGGACCACCCCGAGAAGGTGCAGGAGCTGAAGGATCTGTTCTGGGAGGAGGCCGAGCGTTACAAGGTATTGCCGCTCTTGGCGGCGCTCTCGACCTTCTTCGGCATCGTGCCTCCGATCACGGGAGAGACCACCTTCGAGTTCCGCGGTGACGTGCAGAACGTTCTTTCCGGCATGATCCCGAGGATCTACAACCGGTCCTACACCATTAGTGCGGACCTCGTCGTACCAGAGGCGGGCGCTGAAGGTGTCATCGTCGCTGAGGCAGATCACCTCGGCGGATTCACCCTCTATGTCAAGGACGGCAAGCTCACCCATACGTATTCCATGATGGGCGTGTTCATCTATACGCAGGTCGCCGAAGAGGATCTGCCCACGGGCGAAATCACGGTGCGCATGGAGTTCTTGGCGGACGGGGCGAAACCGGCGACCGGTGGGGACGTCACGCTTTTCGTCGATGACCGGCAGATTGGCAAAGGGCGAATGGACTACACGGTGCCGATCCGCTTTTCGGGATATGCGGGCATGGACATTGGACGTGACAACGGAGGCGTCGTCGACCGCGTGTACGAGGACCAAAAGCCATTTCCATTTACCGGGACAATCAACAGAGTGGTGTTCGACATCACGCCGCACGTCACCGAGCAGGACGAACTGCACGTGCACACCGCTCATCACCATGGTCTGGCCGCGCACGCGTTGTCGGAATAGTCGGAACAAGGCCTTCACACAAGAGGCTAACCTTGCGGGGCGGGCCCACAATGATTCGCCGTGGTTCGCTTTGGTAAGCGCGCACGGTGTGGCAAAAGGCCGAATAGCAGTCAAACACGAATCAGGCACAACCGGGTTTGTGCCCACTGCCGTACCTCGTTCGAGACCCTGCGATCCTTCAACAGCTCCCGCGGACGGCTGCTTGGTCGGGGGATTCAGGGTGCACGCCTAAACCTCTCGCCCGCTCGCTCCGACGATAGCCAGCCGCTCGTTTGCGGAATGCTTTTGAACGAGCCGTATCGCGATCGAGCCCTCTCCCACCGCGGACGCCACCCGCTTGACCGAAGACCGTCTCACGTCGCCAGCGGCGAACACACAAGGCATGCTGGTCTCGAGTGAGTAAGGTCGGCGCTCGAGCGGCCAGTTGGAGCCGTCCGATACCTCTTCGCCGGTGAGGAGGAATCCAGTCGGGTCTCTCGCGATCTCCGGAGGTAGCCAATTGGTGTGTGGGTCAGCGCCGATCAACACGAACAGTGCGTCAGCAGCGACCGTCTCTCGTTCGCCGCTGCCGCTTGTCGCGGAGCACCAACTGCTGGAGCCGGCCCTCACCATTCCCACCGACCACTTCAGCGCACGTCCGCACATCGAGATTGGGCGTGGACTCGATTTCTTGGATGAGGTAGTGCGACATCCCCGCCTGGAGTGAGTGCGCACGCACCACGAGAGTGACCCGTCTGGAGTACCGCGCAAGGTGCAGAGCCGCTTGGCCGGCTGAGTTTCCTCCACCAACAACGTATGCGTCCTTGCCACTCAGCGCAGGAGCCTCAGAGGCCGGGCCGCCGTAGAAAACACCCGCGCCGGCTTAAGTCCTCCAGAGCGGGAATACCGAGACGACGGTAGGTGGCGCCGATGGACAGGATCACCGTTCTGGCGGTCACATGCCGCTCGTCCGCAAGCGAGAGGCTCAGAAGATCCCCGAGGCGAGTCAGGGCGGTCACTCGATGCATGAACACGAAGGTCGCTCCGAACACCGACGGCCTGCTCGTAGGCCTGTTCTGCAAGCCGACTGCCGCTCACCCCTTTGGGAAATCCCAAGTAGTTGCGGATCAGCGAGCTCGATCTCACTTGTCCGCCGATTCCGCCCTCATCGAGCACGAGGACGCGGAGGCCCTCGGAGGCGCCATAGACGGCTGCGGACAGTCCCGCCGGCCCCGCGCCCACTATGACGACGTCGTAAGTGTCCTCGTCGAAGTCGCTCGTCGCCCCAGCAGCCTCGGCGATCTCGGTATTGGAGGGGTCGCTCAGTACCCGGCCGTCGGGAAGGACCATCATTGGGAGTGTGGCCCCAGGACCCGCCTTGGCGAGTAGCTCGCGCCCCTCATCGGAGTCCGCCAGGCAGAACGTGTGCGGAACCGCGCAGCGCTCGAAGGTTTCTCGGAGCTCGTATGCCCTGCCCGACCAGGCCTCGCCGACGATGTGGATGGTGTGCGGCACGGTACGTCGTTCGGTCGCCCACTCGAGGAGAAAGCTTGAAACGGCCTCGTGGAAGACCTCATCGGGCGGGCCTCGCTGGCCTGTACCGCGTAGTAATGAACGCGCCCCGAACGCGATCAGGGCACGGATCGCATCCGCGCTCGACTTGTCTGCCCAGACGTCCGACGGAACCAGAAGCGCGCACTTCGCGTGCGGATGAAGCTCACGCACATGCTCGAGCAAACCACCGGGGGCGGTCACGGACTCCGACTTGCCGGCGAGTACCAGCGCCACCTCCTCGCCGTCGTCACGCCAGCTCAGTCAGCCGCTGCAGCGCCAGGTCTGGATCCCCGAGACACTCGACGCGATAGTCGTGCGCGTAGCGCTGGTTCAGCTGAGTCTCGAGAACACCGAGGGTCTCTTGATCCTCGTCGAAGGCGAGTAGGACCGGAAGCGCGATCATCTCTGACCTCCTATCTCGGACCTGGCGCGATTGAGTGCCCGACTCAACATCACACTGTCACAGGACCTGGGTTCTTGAACCACAGGCGTCCCCGTCGGTAGGGATACCTCCCCACGAACGCGACGGCGCTGAGAAGGGCACCCGAGTGGAGTGTATTGTGCTCACAAATCACACCCTCCATGCGGTGCACTGCTCAGCGAAGCGTCGCAGTGACTCAATCGCCGTGTTCGAGCATCCGAGGGGTGTCACTCATCCGGAAGGAATTCCTGAGATCACCTCGCGCGGCTCCGTGACTCCGCAGCCTCAACCCCCGGCGGGCGCGATGTTTTGGTTGATATGGAACAGGTTGGTGGGGTCGTAACGCTGCTTCACTCGTGCCAGCCGCTCGTAGTTACCGAGGTAGGAGGCCCGAACGCGGTCGGTTCCCTCGTCCATCATGAAGTTGATGTACGCACCGCCTGCGGACGTTGGATGAAGTTCTTCCCAGTACCGCTTGGCCCAGTCTGTGATCAGCTCAGCGTTCTGAGGATCGGGATCGACCCCGACGATGACGCCGGCCCACCCCCCGTCGCGATAGGCGAAAGCGGTGGCGTCCTCTTCGACCCGGGTGGCAGCGCCGTCGATCGGATACATGTGCATCGTCGAGTGTCCGGTTGGCAGCATCCGCCCGTACTTGAGGTGCACGTCAATCGCCTGGTCGCTGATCGTGTGGAAGAAGTCCGCCCGCCAGTACCACTGGAGGCCTGCCGGGTAGAGGGCGTCGAATGCGCTCTGGAGGGCTGGAAACGGCATCTCGCCCAGGCCAACGAGCAGCGGTGAGCCGAACTCACGGATCGGGCCGAGCACGTCGTCGGCACGATCATGGGGTCCCGTGTAGCACCACACGATTGCGCAAGACTTGCGGCCCCACAACTCCTCGGGGAAGGGCGGCGCGGGGGGGATCGTGATGAGCCCGATCCAGCCGCTCAGTTCCTCGGGGAGCGCAGGCAAGATCTCTCGATACCAGCGCATCACAGTCGGTGTGTCCTCGAAGTCGTAGAGGATTGGCCCGCCGATAATGGTGCCTTGCTCGCCGATGGGATGACAGTCGAACGTGAAAGACGTGACGACCCCGAAGTTTCCGCCACCGCCTCGGAGCGCCCAGTACAGGTCGGGGTGCGAGTCGGCGCTGGCGGTCGCAAGCTGGCCGTCGGCGAGGACGACATCGGCCGAGCGAAGGTTGTCGACCGTCAGGCCGAAGCGACGCGTCAGGTAGCCGATCCCGCCGCCGAGCGTGAGGCCACCGACTCCGGTCGATGAGAGGAACCCGCACGGTGTGGCCAGGCCGTGCTCCGCTGTCGCCCGATCGACGTCGTTCCACGTGCAGCCGCCGGCCACCTCCACGGTGCGGGTCGTGGGGTCGACCGACACCGCTCGCATCGGGGACAGATCCACGACGAGGGCATTGTCCCAGACGCCCAGCCCGCCAGCGTTGTGACCACCGCCGCGGATGGCCAGATCGACCCCATGCTCGGCGGCGAATCGGACGCAGGCGGCCACGTCACCCGGACCCTGGCAAAGCGCCAGGGCGGCAGGCCTGCGATCAATCATTGCGTTGTAGACGGCTCGGGCCTCGTCGTACCCGGGGTCCGCCGGTGTGACGAGCGGCCGTTCCAGGCTCGCCGAGAGCTTGTCGTACGGAGGGACGGCGTCGCGCCGATTACCGGTGCTCGTGCTGGTCTGGGCCATGCTGGCCTCCTTCGTCTGGCCGTCTGCGGGTGGGCGGCTCCTTGTGTATGACCATACGAAGGGGGCGTTCGCCGAGCGTTCGCCTCAGGGATCGGCGCCCTCCAGGGGACTCGAACGCTGCATTGCCGCGAAATCGGCCAGGCACCGCGACTCGATTGCCTTGCTCCCTTGCTCCCGGGCGACTGCGCTGGCCCGCCGGAGGAGGGCGCCCGCGGCGGGCCCCTCGGCGAAGGCAGCGCGGCGTCGCAGTACCTCGGGCAACCACCAGCGCTCGTGGCGCTGCTCCGCATCGATGATGGCTCCGTCGAGGACGGCCGCGGCCTCCTCGCGCCGTCCGACACCCTCGAGGGTCGACGAGAGGAGGTACAGCCAGTAGGGCATCCTGGCGAACGCGCCGAGAGACCGTAGACGGCTGATGCCCTCACGCACCTGCGTCACAGCCGCCTTGCCTCCTACGTTCCAGCCCCCGAGGATGAGCGCCCATTCGCCGTAGTAGGCGAACTCGTAACGCCGACACAGGGAATCGAGTTCGGAGACGGCGGCCGCGAGATCACTCGGGTCACCGCACATTTGCGCCGTTATTCCCGCGTACGCCAGGGCAACGGCAATGCTGTAGGGGTGGTCGGCGGCCCGGGCCCGATAGAGGGCATCTGCGGCACGCGCCGCCGCCGCCTCCTCGTCTCCGAGCAGCCAATGGGCGTGCGCCGACCAACCTTGGCAGTGCACGTCGAGGCGGGTTCCTACGAGAAGTGAGATGTTCGTGTGGGAGAGTTCGATCGCGAGATCGAAGTGGGTCGCCGCAGCCGCAGGCTGCCCCAAAGCCAAGACTGACCCGGCGAACGCGAAATGGGCCTGAGCGGCGAGCTCGGCGTCGGTCCCCGCCAGCGCGAGAGCCCGTTCGGCGACCTCGTGCGACTGCTCGATGTTCCCTTGGACGAAGCGGGTCCCGAAGAGGGCAACCAGGCTTCGCACGAGGACCGGCGACCGCCCGAGCCGCTCGGAGAGAAGCACTGTCTTCTCGAGGGTCGTTTGTGTCACCGGCGAGGCGTAGCCGTAGACGGCGTTCGAGGGAGCCGACATTGACTGGAGGATCTCGAGCTCCTCGGCGTCCCGTTCGCGGCCTTCAGGCGTAGCCTCGATGAGCGAGAGGCACCGCCGGTAGAGCCGGACGGCCTCGGCGTTGGCGAACAGCGAACTCGCTTGTTCGGCGGCTTTGCGCAAATAGACGAGCGCCCGATCGGGGCGCCCGCCTCGTTCGTACTGCTCGGCCAGTGCCGCTGCCACTGTGTCCAAGTTGTCGGCGTGGATTTCCTCGAGGGCCTCTGCCACGTTTCGGTGCAAGAGCCAGCGGCGGGCCGGCGATACTGCGGCATACGCCGCATCACGCATGAGGTCGTGGGAGAAGTCGTAGCCGTTCGTTGACTCGCGCACGATCCGCATGCGCCAGAGCTCGTCGACCGCTTGCACGAGGGCGTCCGTGTCGATCTCTGCCGCCTTGCTCAGCAGGTCGAGACTGAAGTTCCTCCCTACTGCCGCGGCGACGCCTGCCACCTCTTGTGCGATGAGGGAAGCCCGTTCGAGGCGCCGGCGCAGGATGGCGTCGAGGTCAGACCCTCGGAGGGGTGCGGAAAAGTCAGCAGGATCGGTCAACGAGCGCGCCGCCTCGAGCACGAACAACGGATACCCGCCCGTCGAAGTCTGCAGAATGTCCTCATCTTCGACACTGAGCTCTCGACCGAGAACTGCTGCAGCAAGCTCACCGGTGCCGGCGACGTCCAAGGGTGCGAGCTCGACCTCGGCCACCATGCCGGCCGATCGCAGCCCGCGTAGGGCCGCGACGACGGCGCGATTGCGCTCGAGTTCGTCAAGGCGAGTGCTGCCGGCCACGAGGAGGCGTGCGTCTTTGGCAAATTCGAACAGGAAGACGAGCCAGTCCATCGTTTCCTGATCGCACCAGTGCACGTCGTCGAGAACGAGCAGGATCGGGCGTCCTGGTGAGAGCACAGCACGGGCAAGACCTTCGAAAAACCGATATCGCTGCCAGGCATCGACCGAAGACCCCACGTCGGGTGACTCGGTCCGCACGAGACGCGGCCTGGGTTCTCCCGGAACAACGTTCGGGACCAGCCGGGCAACCTCCTCTCGCCACAACGGCTCCAATCCCTGGGCGGCTGTCTGGAATTCGGAGTTCCGCAGCCACTCGGCCACCGGGGCGAATGCCAGCTGCCCGGATTGACTGAAACAGCGGGTGGTCGCCACGGCCGCGCCCTCGGACGCGGCAATCGTGGCCAGCTCAACCAGGAGGCGACTCTTCCCTACCCCGGGCTCTCCCGAGACCAGCGCCATCCCGGGCTGTCCGTCGATGGTCGCCCGCCATCGCTCGACGAGCACAGCGAGTTCTTTGCCCCGCGCCACCAGCCCGGACCGGGTGATCGAATTCACCGCCTCTGGCGTCACACCGCGAGGATGTGCTGTACCACCGGACCGGTCGAGCAGCCCGTCCACCAGCTCGGTTGTTTCGCGACCTGGGTAGACCCCGAGCTCCCGCTCCAGCACATCGGCGCAGCGGTGGAACGTGCTCACTGCGGCGGCCCGATCCCCCCGGGCGATCTGGAGGGCCATGAGCGCGCGGTATCCCACCTCCTCCAACGGCTGGAGCTCCACCCGGCGAAACGCGAGGTCGAGAGCCGATGACTGGTGTCCTGATTTGTCGAGGAGTGCCACGACGTCGTCGCAGAGCTCGACGCATTTGCGCAGGAGTGGTCCGCGGTGTTCAAGCACCCAATTCTCGTAGGAGCCCGGCATGAGATCGCCGCGATATACCGTGATGGCGGCGCCCGCATGGAGGAGGAATCCTTCGCTGTCTCCAGAAGCCTTCGACCTCGAGGCCTCTTGACACTCTTGTTCGAACACCCGGACATCTACGCGGCAAGTTGGGCAATCGCGCCAGGTCAAGGAGTTTGACTCCACCACAAGGGACGGCTCGTCACCAAGCATGCTTCGGAGATGGTGTAGCTCGCGTCGCAGATTCGTGCGGGCCTGGGCCTCATTGGAGTCCGGCCAGAACACGAAGGCGAGGTGTTGCCGGGTCTGGGGCGTTCCGGAGTGCAGCACGAGGTATGCCAAGAGGTCGAGCGATCGTGACGAGAGGGAACGGTCCTCAGCGTGGGGATCGCCGCTGATTCGCTGTTCACTGAGAAGGTGGACGTCCAGCATGGCCGGTGCTGCGCTTTCTCCCGCCGGTGCTTCAGCTTATGACGTTCGGACCCCTCGGGCTTGCTCGAGGAGCCGTCCGCTAGGGGCCATGCCGAACCTTGGTCCTGACTGAGCGTCGCTCTCTCCCGGAGCATTGCTCGCGAGGACGGGCGAAGAGGCGACGGCGGGGCTCGCAGTTGTCGGACGACCTCGATCCGGTGCGGCTTGAGCCCTTCAGGCCGAAGCCACGTGTGGGGTCTGTTGACGACGGGACGATAAGGGTGCGCTCGCTACTCAGGTCTCAATCTAGGGCCATCACCCCGTCATTGTTCAGCTCTGGATTGCCGTGACCGATTCGCGCAAGCGAACGATGAGCGAACGCCGCGCTCGTAACGTCTCGATCACCAACACCTCGATGAGATCTGTCCGACGAAAGGGAACCACTCGATGACTCCGACGAGGATCAAGAATCAGGACCGAAATGCCATCGCAGCTCACCTTCGGATAGCGGTGCTCGAGCCCGCCGATCTCGGAGCTTTGCTCGGCCTGCTTGCCCGCTGCTCGCCAACCGCGCTGTATCGTCGCTTTCACGGCGTCACTAACGGTAATTTCTACGCTGAGCAGGTTGTGGCGGACGCTGAGGGTCGAAATTCCTACGTTGCGTGGATCGGCAAGGAGTGCGTGGGCCTTGGCAATCTCCACGTCCGCGACGACACTGCCGATATCGGCGTGCTAGTCGAGGACGATTGGCAACGACGAGGTGTGGGCACTGCGCTACTGCTCGCCCTTGCGTGTCGAGTGCGCGAGCGTGGATCGCACTTCTTGCGAGCCGATGTGGTTGAAGAAAATCGCTTTGTCCTGCAGCTACTGGCACGCCTCGGACCGGCGAAGACCTCAGTGGCTGCCGGGAGCTACACGACGTTGGTCGACCTGGTCGCCGGAGCGACCTTTCACGACAACCCATCTCGAACAACGGGGACAGGGCAACCTCATCCGTCCAGCCGGACCAGGCGGTGCGTGGCAGGACTGGCGCGATGAATTGCATCGCCTTTGCCAGCGATTCGATTGTTCAACTGGGCCACTTCCTGTGGTCGGGACCGGCCTCGACCCGGTGACCTCACGCTTTTCAGGTCGGACCTGCTCTCATGTCGGAACGGTTAGCTGCCGATGGCACACGCAAGAAAGCCCAGTTCACCACTCGTATTCTGAGCCATTTTCGCAATCTCCACACCACGCTCTCGCGGCTGTTTCGCATTCACTAGGCGCGCCAAGGACATGAAACTTGATTGGTGTGAAGGATCGCCAGTCGGATCCGAAATCCTGGCGGCACAATCGAGAGAAGACCGTCCGGCGGGCTCCGAACTCAGAGCGCGAGTCGATCTCCTGTCGAAAGGATGCGGTCCCTCTCGACCCGTCTAACCCTGCCCCCGTACGAATCAGATACCTCGGGGTCATGCCTCAATTTGGATATGACGACGTCAAAAGGTGGCACCTCGGGCTCGGGTTCGAAGGTTTGACCACAGTGCCCTTGCCAGCGCGGTGTCTCTGGTGCCTCGTGATTCTCCACAGCGCAGTCCTTCTCGTAGCAACGAAACCCGACGGCCAATCTTCCATTCCTTCCTGTCGTCCTTACCGAAATGAGTTGCGGCGGCTCAGCCGTCCCCTTGCGTGTGCCCGTGCCCGTGCCCGTGGCCGTGCCCGGGCCCGGGCCCGGGCACGGCGGGCTGCGTCGTGGGAGGCGCGCCGGCGGCAGTCAAGCCGATCGCCGTGGCGAGCGCCGAGAGGTCGCTTTGGAGCGTGGCTCCTTCGGCCTGGGTGATCTTGCTGCTCTGGACGCCGTTTGCGATCGTCATGGCCGCCTGTTGCAGATCGTTCGCGGCCTGATTCGCGTTTCCGGAGGCCTCGTCGGCGATTGCCTGCTCCGCCTGGTTGGAGATCGACTGGCCGCTTCCCGGGTCGACTGAACCCGCTGATACCCCGGAGGCGACGTCTTTCACCAGCGCAGCAAGTGCCGTCGGCCCGCTGGGAAGCGTCGTCGTCGTCGAAGTGGTCGTCGAGGTCATCGACGTTGCTGGAGGCCGCGTTTTCGAAGTGGTCGGGTCGTTGGCGCTTGGATGTGGTTGGTGCTTTGGGGCTCGATCCGAGACCCAGAATCAGCCCGACGCACAGCGCCGCAAGCACGACCGCCCCCACTACGCCCAGACGCCAGCGCCGGTTGCGCAGCGCACCGGAGACACGCGGCGGCGAAGTGAGGGTGTCGTGGGCTCCTGAGACTGGGCTTAGGATCGCCGTGGCGCCCGCACCGGGAGCGAGGGCCGTCAGGTCGTTGGGCACAGTCGGAGCCATGCGATCGGTGACCGGGGTTCGGGAACGCGTCCAGGGAGCGCGAAACGGCGTCGTGCGAAGGAGCGCAGCCACCTCATCGCCCCTGAGGCGCTGGTCTGGTCGGTGATCGAGCATCCCACTGAGGAGCAGCTTCCACGGGACCGGGAGATCGGCAGGGAGTGGCACTGGTCCTGCCAGCCGCCGGGCCACTACCTCGCTCGGCGAGCCTTCATACGCGCGGCTGGCCGGTCAGGCATTCGAGCAGGACCATCCCGAGGGACCAGATGTCGGCACCCGGCCCTACTTGGTGGTCTTCGAGTTGTTCCGGTGCCATGTAGGCCGCCGTGCCGAGTGTGGTTCCCGCCACCGTGAGAGTGGAGGCGTCGAGGAGCCGGGCGATGCCGAAATCCCCCAGGCGGGCCTTCCCGTCGGCCGTCATCAAGATGTTGGAGGGTTTCACGTCGCGGTGGACAATCGTGTGGTCGTGGACGTACGCCAGGGCCTCGGCCAATGTGGCGCCGATGGCCGCCGTGCGTTCCGGGCTGAGCGATCCCTGACGCAGCGCAGCTGCGAGCGTCGATCCTTCAATGAGCTCCATGACCAGATACGCCTTCGAGTCGGTCGATCCGGTGTCGAGCAGCCGCACGAGGCCGGGGTGTTCGACCAGTTCGAGGGCCCGTGCTTCCTGTGCCATGCGACGGGCGAGGTCGGGATCGCCCGAGCGGACAACCTTGACGGCAACAGCTATGCCAGTGCGCTCGTCCACCGCCTCAAAGACCTCAGACATGGCACCCTGGCCAAGCAGTCGACCCAAGCAGTATCGCCCGCCAAGGATCTCAGTAGTCGGAGCCATGCTCAGTAATCAATTTGGTTGCTATCTCTCTAGCTCGGGTCACTGCTCGTCAGGGGGAGGCCATGACCAGCACATCCATTCTTCCCCATGATGCCGGTACCGCTATCCGACAGCTCACCGCGGCTGGCCGATCACCCGGCGAGCCCCTCGTTGCTCTCGATTGTGGGTCGCGGCAAGACTCGCCCCATATCCGCAGGACCACAGTGTCCAAGGGTCGCCGACGCTACCGGGCTGGGGGTGAAACCCTGCGAATCCATTGAGGTAGTCCACGGTATTGACGCGGCAATAGTGCCAACACCACAATTTGGCTGAGGGGTGCCCTTCTGGCCAAGAGATTCACGACCGTCTCAAATGACTTCTATGACCAGTGGACACAGTCGGGTGAGAATACGGCGACCATGGACCACGGCGACCGCGATCCTCACCGCCGCTCACCACGGGTTCGAGCTGTCTAGTGGGGTTGGACTAGTTCTACAGCCTGAACTTGGACTCGGGTTTGCAAGCGCCCTCTGGGGCACCGGCATCCCGCTGTGGATCCGCCTCGCCGCGAAGCGGGACGACACGAAGTGGGACCCCCTTCTCTCGGCCTGGTCTGGGGCGTCCCTCGCGGGCGTACTCGTCCATTTCAGCCTTTGGCCCTGGCGACCCAACAGGCTCGGAATTCCCGTCCTCACCGAGGCAGAGGGACTTGGCTCTTCAAGTCTTCCCGCTTACAACGCGCTCCTTCATGCCTGGGGAGTGGCCGCTGCGGTTTCGATCATTCGCGAGGTTCGCCCTGGAGCCCGGCGCTGGGCCTTGGTCGGGCTGGCCACCGTTCCGTTGCTGCGGCGGTCGGCCCAGCATCATTTCTCGTGGCTGAAACAGGAGGCTCTAGCGAATCCGGCTTGGTGGAACCGAAGCGCAATCTAACCTCACTCCTTCAGGTCGGTGTTGCCACATTTCGAAATGAGCCCTGACGATGGAGTTTGCAGAAGGCACAGTTCAAACCCAGAAATCTCCGGGCCTCCTTTTCCTTTATCGCGCAGTTCCGCGCTGTCTCGCATTCATCAGGGCACGCCGAGAACGCGAAGATATGTGATGAAAGTGAACTATTCCCCGGCGACGAACTCCGAACTCAGTCGCAACCGCTTGTCTCGAGTCGCTTGGGACCCTTGATCAGATTACGGGCATGATCCTGTCCGCGTACGACTGTGCTACCACAGCAGCCTGCCTTCGGGCGAAGTTCAGATGATCGTTTCGGTCAGTTCCGGTCAGTTCAGTTCAGTTCGGGTTCAGTTCAGTTCAGTTCAGTGGTACCTGGCATAGGTAAGCCAGTAAGTAACAGTCCTCAATTTGAGCGAAAATGCCCTTTGCCGTTGCCACCTGATCGGCATCGAATCGACCAGCAGCAAGACTTGGTCCGGCGTGATTGAGTCCCTTCTTCTCCACGATCTCGAAGCCGGCTCGGGATAGTTTCTCGATCATCTCCATGTTCGTGTATTCGTACATGTGGTCCGGGTCGATGAACTGATCCTGTTGCAATCGGGTCACTCGGGCGTTCGGCGTGTCTATGGCCAGGTAACCACCTGGCCTCAACACTCGGAAGACTTCATCCAGAACGTCATCGGCTACGTCGAAGGGCACATGTTCGATACTCTGCCCGCTATAGACCAAATCGATCGAATTGTCGGCGTAGTCCTTCAGGTCAACCATCGAGTGATAGTGATATCGAACCGGACCCAGATTGGTCTTCGTCACTGTACGCGGAGAAGACTCACGGTAGATCTCGTGTCGAGCTTCCGACGGCAGATCTATTACAACCAAGTCCTCGAACTCGTATGGGTATCCCATGAGCACCAGCGCACCCGTCGAGTGGCCCAGTGCGGTACCGCCGAGATCCAAGATACGTCGACCTGGGGGGAGTGACCGGACAAAGATCATGCGGCTGAGGGTCAACGACTGGCCCAGACCTGAGAAGGGTCTCACTGACCACCATTCCCCGGACGCCACGGCCCAGCCAGCAACCTGTTGAGGCGTGAGCGTCCCATCCTCCAAGCCAGGCAGATTGCTCTGCGTACCCACGGCGTCGGGCTCTCGCCCCAAGATCAATTCGTAGATAACGGCAAGGATCTGAGCTGCGGACATCCGGGAGAGGTAGCGAAACTCCCGAGCGCTGGGGAGGGGGATCGGATCGCCTCGCAGGCGCCGTACGGCGCCTCTTACTGTCGGCATGCTTCTCAACCTATATCGGCATGCTTCTGTACCTGTAGAGGTTGGCCCACCGAACCAGCTCGCAGACGCTGCCCTGATTGACGTTCTGGTTCGTCCGGACTCGGTCAGACCCTCGCGTGCACGACAGCTCTGTAGCGGCAACTCGGTGGCGAAAGATGGTCGGTACGTGGAATGCGCCCAAGTCGGCGACCGACCCGAGTGCGGATAGGTTCGGGGTTCATCGGAGGGAGAGACGGTGGACCGATGACGGTCTGTATCGACGAGAACCCGGCTGCCCTGCACAGTGCATGGAGCCCGTTGATGGTAGGGACGAACCAGTTTCCAAAGTCGGTATGAAGGTCGCCCCCCGAGTGAAACCGAAAAAGGCTCTCATTGTCCAAGGAGTGAAAATGGATGGCTTCGGTTTCGATTACCGCTACTTCCCGCGTGACGCTTCTGACCCGTTTTAGGCAGGCCAGTGGCTCTTGCATGTGGTAGAGAACCCCGAGGTAGAGCACGACGTCGAACATGCCGAGTGCTTCGAGGTCCATCGTCGTGAAGTCGCCGAGCTGAGCCTCAACTTTGGAACCCAAGGTGGCAGCGCCGAGCTGAGCCTCAACTTTGGAACCCAAGGTGGCAGCGGCGAACTCAAAGCTTCGGCGGCCAGGAAGGTCCGGTGACCAGAACTTCGTTAAGTCGAGATCATGGTCGGGCAGGGTGCCTGCGAGGAAACAGGAAGTCCAATAGTCGTTTCGTGCCTCGAAATCGATCCCCCAGGCATAGTTATCCAGCGCGACGACAGAGGCAGCGCCGCCCCTTTCAGCGAGAAACGAGTAGTAACCGTCCCAGGCTCCGACATCGAGGACACTCCTTCCGCTGAACTCGGGAAATGACTCCGCCGGAACCGGCTCGCTGGAATCACCTTTGGTGACCACTCCGTTCCCGAGGTCGATGCAGTGAAACCACTTGAGTGAGTCGGCCTCTGCTTGAAGTTCTTCGGGCGTGGCCACAGAAGAGAGCCTATTCGACGTGATTTGGTTGGAGCTGGCGCGATCGTGCGGGGAAAGGTCCGGGTTCGGACTCAGAGGTAGCGACCAGGGCTTCGTCCCTCCCCTACGACCTCAACCAACGAGGGGCAGTTGAAGGCCCTCTATCGGTTCATGTTGTTGACGATCGTCCTCTTGTCCCCACCTGTGCGGAAACACTCTTGTGAGCCATCCATGAACGGCCTCGTCGACGTCAACTCTTGCCGAACCGGCGGGACCGAACCCTTCCCGACTTCCAGAAGTGACCGGCCGGTTCAATTCTGAGTCCGAGTAAGTGCTCGGCTGGTAGAGGGACGCTGCGCGACGGCCCTTCGCTTCAAGCCTTCGCTCTGCCTGCGGCTGCCCTTGACCAAGCCACCTGTAACTCTCCGGTGGTCGGGCGCGGCATCGATCCGCGGACCTCACGCTTTTCAGGTCGGATCAGGGGAAATTTCGCATCTCTGTCGTGACAGGCGATTTCGCTCGAAAAGCCTGCTCAATACCCGAAAATAGGCCTCTCGCTGCGGCTGTGCGGTGGATCACGCTGATCCACCCTGTTTCGCGTTCCTGTGGGCACGAAAGTTGACTGATCCAAAGTATCTGTGGGGTCGTTAGGCCCCACCGGCGATTCCATCGGGGCAGAGTCCGTTGAGCCGTCGTCGTTGTTCCGAGGACGGACTACTCGGAGCCCGGCCGCGGGAAAGTCAATCGCTTGTTTCGACAGCTCGGCGCTGTTGACTGAACTTGACCGCGTTCACCACGAGGCGTACGACCAGGCCCAAGAACACGAGATCTAGCCACATTTGGATTGTGACCGCCAAGCGGGCGGCCTCGGTCTTGGCGGTGATGTCGCCGAAACCGACGGTCGTGAAGACGGTGGTGGAGAAGTACAAGGCATCGGTGCGGCTGAGCGGTCCGCCGAACGTGGCGTGATTGGCTCGAGCCATGAGGAAGTACGTAGTGGCGAAGAGCAGCACGTAGAGCGGGACGCTCAGCGCGAGCGCTTCGACGGCACGACTCGTTGGATGGTCCGACCCGACAATGCTTCTGACCTGCCAAGCGATGATCCCCGCGAGCGCGAGGACTCCGAGCGTCAGCTCCGCCACGACCCCGGCACTGGAGCTGTGGTCCAAGGGGAGCAGGAAGTAAACGGCCACGACCAGGGCGATCGTGAGTCCCGTGCGCACAATTGCGATGACGGCGAGTCGTTTCTGACCTCGGAAAGCGAGGTCGGAGACTTGTGCTCGATGTGCCGGCGACTCCGTAGTGGACATCGTGGCTCCCTCTTCTCCTGGGACCATGCGTCATGCCGTCTTGGCAGAGTGTTTCTGGAGCCGGTCAGCCACGAACATCACGAGCACCCCGATGCCGACACCAATCATGGTGAAGAGGACCCGCCGCCCCTCGGCGGCGTAGTCGGTCGGCTGGGGCAGGTCCGCCGCGATGAGCGCGGCGCAGGCAATCGCCGCGGCGTAGTAGGCGTAGTTCACACCCTTGATGGCAATTCCGAGCCCAGCCAGAAGAATGATGATGGCCTCCAGCGCGTGCTTGCTCCCGACCAGGATCAGGATCGGTATGGCGGCCGCAGCGCCCATGGCCGCACCCACCAGACGCTGCTCGCCGAAGAGCTTGGATTGCTCGAGGCTCGGCTTCATCGCGACAATGGTGGCGATGGGCATCCAGTCGGCGCTGGGCAAGTCCCCTCCGAAGGCGATGGCGGCGGAGGCCGCCAGGGCGAGGGCCCGGATCAACGCGAAGAGGACGATCGGCCGGGTCAACGGCACCGGGGATTGGTTCCCCGGCAGGTCCATGATCGGAGCGGGTCTCCATCTGCCCCTGCTCGCCACCCACACGACGAACATCAGGGCGATCCACGCTGCGGCTCCGACCAGCCAGGCCAGTGCCTGATCCCAGGCGCTGATCTTGAGGTGGCCTGTGTCATGCGTGGCCAGTGAGAGCACGACGAGGAACCAGACGTTGAGCAGCAGACCCGCAGCGAATCGGTGGACCCCGAGCTTGACGGCCAAGCCGCACGCGAGCGTCACGGCGAAGACCGCAAGGACCACGAAGCCCCAGGCTTCATCTCCCACGTAGAAGCCGAAGGCCGTCACCAGCGCACCAAGCAGGGCGAAGAGAGACATTCCCTCCATCCGCTTCCCAATTTTTCCGCCTGGATCGCTCTGTGCCACCAAGAGGACGGCGAAGACGACGGGGACGAAGTACTTCTGTTCGTTCGTCTGCTCGATGAGGAACCACAGCAGGAACAAGAGGGCCGCGACGGCTGCGCCGCTCTTGACGTTTAGCTTCTTGCCGTCGGCCGCGAACACGCTCTCTATCTGGCTCTTAGTCCAAATCCGAGCCATCAGATGTGCTCGAGGGCCCCTGGACGAGTCGCCGTCTGGTCCTCGGCATTGGCGACGATCGGGAAGCCGCCCTGCCCCATCTCGAGCGGGGTGCGGTTCCTCCCGAGTCGGGCAGGGCCGGGCATGCGCAGGGCCTTCACCCGTCCGTTCCGTGGTCTGGATTGACGGATACCAGCTCCACGCCGAGTTCCTGGACTCGCTCGATGAGCCCGAGAAGGTGCGACTGATCCGTCACGTCTCCGGTTAGCACCGTCGTGCCCGCGAACCGCTGCAACTGCATGCCGTCAAACAGGACTCCGAACGAATCGCCCAGCTCCCCGCGAAGGACAAGCCGATACTTGCGAGCTTGCGTCCAGTTGTTGTCCATTTCGACGAAGCCTTACATTCCGGCAGGCGACCCGTCATCACCTTCCGCCCTGATTCACCTAGGGGAGACCGTTGGACGACATGGTCAGACCACCGGTCCTCACGTCCGGCTGGGCACCGACCAATGTTCTCAGACAATGGGAGTCAGACGTGGGCGGCGCTGCCGACCGGCGGCGTCCGTTGTGTCCGCCCTTGGACGCTCGCTAGAGGATGCCCAGTTCGCGGCTACGTTCGAGCGCGGCGGCCCGCGAGCACACGGCGAGCTTGCGGTAGATCGACCGAACGTGGCTATGGACCGTGTAGTACGACACATACAGTTCACGACCGATATCTCGCTCCGACAAATCGCTGCGCAGGAGCTTGAGCACCCCGAGCTCCCGCGGCGTCAGCTCGAGGTCCTCGCATAGGGCGCGGCGGATCTGCGCCGGCCGCTCGAGGGCCGACATTGTCTCGGCCAGGATCCCCGGATCTGGGCACTGCTCAAGGACCGACCTCAGCATCGGCTATCGCGGCCGTGGCCGCCTTGTGCTCGCCTAGGGCCCGAAGCACCGGCGCCTGGCCGAGTAGCGCATGGGCCACCTGGATGGGCTGGCCAAAGATCCGCGCCAGCTGCGACGCCGTGCTCGATCAGCGGCAGCGCCTCCTCGGGCCTGCCACGTGCCGCCAGCGATGCCCCCACCGCCAGCGGAACCGTACCGACGGCCTCCTCCGTGCCGTGTTCCCGTCCGAAATTGGGCCGCCGACTCGGCCAGGGTGCGTTGTTCGTCCACCCGGCCCCGCTCGCCGGCGATCAGCGATCGATAGGCCAGCGACGACGTACCAGACAGCCACTGGGCGCTTGCGGGCGCCAGTGCCGCCGCCTCCGCGAACCACTCGTCGGCGTCGTCACGCTCACCCTTGAAGTACAGGCCCACGCCAACCGCCCAGCACGCCAACGGTCGCCAAGGCGACCCCGGGCCCTCGAGCTCGACCGCCCGGCGAGCATTTTCCAGCTGGGCGCCGACATCGCCCCAAGGGAAGCCGGCCCGCAGCATCGTCAGGCTCGCCTGAGCGGAGCTGAAGCCGTCGCGCAGCGGTCCCGCGTCCAGATCGCCCAGCCGTTCGATCGCTGCGATGGACCGTGCCGCCTCCTCCTGCCTCGCAGACAGTGAGAGCACCCACGCCTGAATCAGGAGCAGATGCACCTCGCTGGTCAGCACCTCGTCGGGAAGCTGCCGTAGCCAGGCCAGGACGGTGTCGTACCTCCACGTGTTGGCGTAGCTGATCCAGAAGGTTTCGATCAGCTCGACTGCTTCGGCGTAAGCCTCGGCCGCCACGGCGTGCTGGATCGCCTCGTCGGTCGTACCGTGATCACGATGCCAGCAATAGGCGCGGCGGTGCAGCGCCAGGGCCAGGCCCGGTTCACGCCGCTCGAGCTCCACCCGGAGCAGCTGCGCGAAGACGGGGTGGAAGCGGTACGACCCGGCCTCGTCGTCGAGCGGGACGAGGAACAGGTTGGTCCGTGACAGCGCATCGAGCATCTCGGCCGAGCCCTCTTGTTCCATCACGGCATCGCAGAGAGGGCCGGTCAACCTGTCGAGAATCGAAGTGCGGAGCATCAGCACCTGTGCCGAAGGGTCATGTGCCTCGAGCACCTCCGTCACGAGGAAATCCACCACGTGACGGTTCGACCCCCCAAATGTGCGCACGAAGGCGTGGCGGTCGGCGGTGGGCTGCAGCGAAAGCGCCGCCAGATAGAGCCCCGCCGGCCATCCCTCCGTCTTCCTCACCAAACTGTCGACGTCTTCGGCTGTGAGGTCGAGCCCGAGGCGACCGTTCAGAAATGCGTCCGCTTCCTCATAGGTGAATCGCAGATCGTCGGCTCGTAGCTCGAGTAGCTCTCCGTGCGCGCGCAGACTCGCCACCGGCAGGTTTGGTTCGGTCCTGCTGGCGAGTACGAGATGGAATCCCGGCGGTGCATGTTCGATGAACCACTGCACACTGGCGCGGGCCGGTTCGCTTGAAACGCGGTGGAAGTCGTCCACAATGAGCGTGATCTCGTCTTGGCCGTCCAGCTCGTTGACCAGACGGGGCAGAACCAGATCAATTACCGGTGCCACGACCGAGGACACTGACGCCGACTTGGCGACGTCGGGGTTCGCGCGGCGTAGCGCCCCGATCGCATGCGACCACAGGACCACAGGGTCGTTGTCGCCCTCGTCCAGCGTGAGCCACGCAACGAGTCTCCGGGCGGCCTCGGCTTCGTACCAGGCGGAGAGCAGACTGGTCTTCCCGAAGCCCGCCGGGCAGGCAACGAGAGTAAGCCTGCGGTCCGACCCGCTTCGAAGACGTTCCAGAAGGCGCTCGCGTGGGATCGACTGTTCGCGCACGAGCGGCGGCCGCAGCTTCGTGGCCACCAGGGTCGAAGGCTCCTCGACACCCTCGTGCCCCGCGCCGTCCGCGGCGGAGTCTTGCACGTTCAGAGGTGTCGCGGCGGGTCTCCGGCGGTACCTGACGGATGGATCGGCTCGGCCCTCGCTCACTACCGAGGGCCACCCTCGTTGCGGACATAACGCCTAGCTTGCCAGTTCAGACTTCTGTGGACCATGGAACAAAGTCCCTATCTCGAGGTGACCCCTTCCTTCGTAAGCTCTCGGACTGGCATCAACGCTCAGCGTCGGGATCCCATTGGTGGGGCTAGCCAGGCACGCACCCCCGCAAGCGGCCACCACTTATGGGGGGCCATGGGATGCCGAATCAGAAACCGCGGTGGTCCCCGACGGCCGGGCTCGTGCTCCATTCCGTGTCTGCACCCTTGTCCCAACCGTGAAAACGGGCAGCTTTCCCCTAGGTGAATCCGATGAGCAGGTGATGACATTTCGCCTACATGAGTGTGAACCTGCCGACTGTCACATTCTCTACGTTGCAATAGCCAAATCAAAAGGTACGACCCAAGGAGCTTTCCCATGCCCGACGACACCCCCGTCCTGGACACAATCGCCGATATGACTGCGGCATCGATCGTTCGCTGCGGGCTGGATGACGACCAGCTGATCCTGGTGCGGCTCGCTGCCCTGGCTGCCGTCGACGCCCGGCCTGTTTCCTACCTCGCACACGTGAGCCCATCGGTCGAAGCGGGCGTGTCCCTCGAACAAGTGCAAGACGTTCTGATTGCCGTTGCTCCCATCATCGGGACGGCCCGGGTGATTGCAGCCTCGGAGCACATCGCCGAAGCTCTCGGCTTGGCCATCGCCGTCGTGGAAGCCGAAATAGATGCCGGCGGCTGAGCGAGCCTGCACCAACTGAAACCTTCTGAAATCAACCGAAGAAAAGGAGCTACATCATGGCAAAGCCCGACAGCGTGTTTGTCTACGTCGGTACGTACCCCAGCGAAGTGGCGGCGCGAGCCGACTACGACATCGTCAAGGACCTGCACGCCGAGAAGGCAGTCGGTACCTACGACGCCTCGGTGGTCACCAAGGACCCTGACGGCAAGGTCCACGTCAACAAGGACGAGACGTCGACCCGCCACGGGGCCTGGGGCGGTGCGGCGGTCGGCGCCGTCGTCGGCATTCTGTTCCCGCCCTCGATCATCGCCGGCGCGGCGGTCGGGGCGGCGGTCGGCGGCGTGGGCGGCCACCTGTGGAAAGGCATGTCGCGATCGGACGTGAAGGAGTTCGGGGACATCATCGATGCCGGTCAGGCTGCCCTGGTCATCGTCGGCGAGAGCACCATTGAAGATGCCATCAACAAAGCCGGATCTGAAGGCTGAGAAGCACGCGGCCAAGGCACTCGACGTCAGCCCCAAGGACATCGACAAGGCGGTTCAAGAGACGGCGAACGAGCTCAGCTGACCTCGGCACCTGTGCCATTGCCGATACGCCCAGAACAACCAACTCACGAACAGGGGTTCGCATGACTTCTACAGAGACGCAAGTCGTTGAAGAGATGTTCGTCCAAGTGGCCAGCGGCTCGAAGAGTTCAGACGGGGTGCTCACGCTGTCGGGGGTGTCGCCCGCCACCTTGTACTTCTCGGACCGTCCCGAACGAGTCGTCGGTCACATGACCAACGAGCAGTTCGTCGAAGGGTGGTCCCTGGGCGACAACAACTTCGCCGCGGACCCTCCGAATGCCGTTCTGTCCTACATCGACGCCGGGGAAAACCGACCGGAGGATTGCGTTGTCGTACTGAGCGATCCGAAGGCGGACACCGATTCGATTCGATACTCGTATCAGCTTCTTGAGGGTTCCGTACCCCAGTCATCGGGTGCGTGCACTCTGTTCATTGACCCGTTGGGACGTCCGCTCTCGCCGGTCTCCGTGGCGGGGATGCGTCGTCGGCAGCGAAGGCGTGGCTGAACTGGTTGGGGTTCCGAGCATCGGACTGTGCAGACAGCCACCGTCGTATTCAGTGCCGCCGTTTGCGGCGATGAAAGTGCAGTGATCTCAAGGGAGGATTCAAATGTCCAGCATGAGTGCCACCGACACGGCGGCCAGCGTCAAGGAGTTCGGACAGCGGTGGTGGCTGCTCGCCGTCTTCGGAGTCATCACGGTCGGCTTCGGTATCGTCTTGACGTTCAAACCCGGCAAGTCGGTACACGCCATCGCCGTGATCATCGGTATCTGGCTGTTGATTCTCGGCGTCGTTCAGCTCATTCGGGCGATCGGTGCGTCGGGCGAGCGAACGGGGTTCGTGATCGTGGGACTCCTCGCGATTGTCATCGCGCTCATCTTGTTGCACCACACCACCACGACTGTCGCTGTCCTCGGTTTCATCGTGGGAATCTTCTGGACCATTGGGGGCGTGACGGAGCTGTTTCACGGTTTCAGCGCGGACGACGGCGCCGTCAGTTGGCCGACGGTCATTCTGGGGCTCATTGCGACGATCATCGGGATCCTCTGTCTGGTCTACCCGTCCCTGTCCTTGTCGATCATCTGTGTGATCGTCGGACTCGGAATGATCGTCTACGGCATCGTCGAAGTAGCGGCGAGCCTCCAACTCCGCAAGGCAAAGGAGATCTGAGCGCTATCTCAGGTCCGGCAGCGGTCCAGCCAATGGCAACCGGCTCTGACGCCACTGGAGATGCTCAAGAGCCCGTGGCTACGCCCGGTGACGAGTTGGTCCTTCCGGCATCCCTTCGTCCCGTTCGCGATCCATTGGAGGAGTGCGGATGATCTCGTTCATTTGGGTAGTGCTGCTGATCTCCGCAGTCGCCGTGGGGGTTCATGCTGCGGTCCTCGCTGTCTCACCTGAACCACGGCCTCAGAGAGACCTCGACCGCACTCGCACCTCGAGTCGCAGCAAGAAGGGAACCAGAGCCCTGCGCGAGTGGGAGGAGCAGGACGGGGATTGGTGATATACGACCGACTTGTCTCCGATGTCGTCCAAGCAGTCGAGGCCACTGGCGCTGCGATAATGATCGTCGGGGCGTCTTGGGCTCTGGTCGATTACGCAGTGTCGAGAGTTCGACGGACCGGGCGATCTGACGCCTATCGTGAGCTCCGCCAACGCATGGGTCAAGCGATTCTGCTTGGTCTCGAGATCCTCATCATCGGTGACATCGTTCGTACGATCATTGTCGATCCCACCATCGACAGTGTGACGGTTCTCGGATTGGTCGTCCTAATCCGAATCGTACTCAGTTTCTCATTGGAGGTGGAGATCGACGGGGCATGGCCTTGGAACGTTCGGCGTCTTGAACTGACGAGAGGCACGGATGATCATCCTCCAGGCTCCTCGAGGCAAAGGAATGACTGACACCAAGGTGAGCAAGGGCGGGATCGCAATCGTCGCGCTGGCGTCGGCACAGTTCCTCATGGTGCTGGACCAGTCGGTCATGAACGTGTCGATCAGTTCGCTGGTGCACGACTTCCACACGACGGTCACCACAATCCAGGCCGTCATCACTCTCTACTGCCTGGTGATGGCCATGCTCATCCTCACCGGGGCCAAGATCGGCGACATGATCGGTCGCCGCCGAGCGTTCGTCATCGGTCTGATCATCTATGCCTGCGGTTCGTTTTTGACCGCGGTATCGCAGTCCGTGGCCACGCTCGCTCTGGGATGGTCGGTGCTCGAGGGCATCGGTGCGTCGCTCGTCTTCCCCGCGCTCGCGGCGTTGATCGCGGGCAACTTCGAAGGAACCCGGCGCAAGGCCGCATACGCGGTCATCGGTGGTGTCGCTGGGGCTGGTATCGCGGTCGGTCCCATCGTGGGCGGGTGGGCAACGACCGTCCTGACCTGGCGGGTCGTGTTCATCGGTGAGGTCTTCATCGCAGCCTTTATCCTGATCATGACGCGCAAGGTGGCGGACGCCCCTCGCCCGGATCCACCCCCGAAGCTCGACGTCGTCGGCTCGGTGCTGTCAGCCGCCGGTCTGGGGGTCTTCGTCTACGGAGTTCTGGAGTCGAGCACCTGGGGATGGCTCAAGCCCAAGAACTCGCCGATCACCATCTTCGGCTTCTCGCTCACTATCTTCGTAATTGCTGCCGGATGTGTCCTGCTCTGGGGGTTCGTCGCATGGCAGCGCCACCGCGAGGCGACAAAGCGCGATCCGCTCATCCACCTCTCTCTGGCCAAGATCCCACCCGTCCGATCCGGCGTTATCGGGTTGTTCAGCCAGAACCTGATCCTGATGGGCACCTTCTTCGTCGTCCCGCTGTACCTCCAGCTGGTACTCGGTCTCAGTGCGCTCGAGACCGGGATAAAGATGCTCCCCATCTCGATCACCATGTTCGTCACTGCCGCACTGGGCGCCCGGCTGTCGAACCGATTCTCGGTCCGCACGATTGTCAGGACCGGCCTCGTCGTGACCATTGCCGGTGTGCTCATCCTGCTCTCGACGATCAAACCCACACTCTCTAACGCCGGATTCGCCCTCGGAATGGGCGTCTTGGGCATCGGAATGGGCCTGATGATCTCCCAGCTCGGCAACGTCATCCAGTCATCGGTCGAAGAGTCGGGTCGCAGCGAGGCAGGCGGATTGCAATTCACGGGCCAGCAGCTCGGCTCGGCCCTCGGCGTTGCGTTCATCGGGGCAATCGTGCTCACGGGACTGACCAGCACCTTCATCTCCGATGTCCAGCACGACCCCCGCATCAGCTCCGACGTGTCAGCGCAGGTCGGCGTGGCGGCGGGCTCCAACCTCAATTTCGTGTCGTCGACACAGATCGAGAGCGCAGCGAAGAAGGCGGGCTTTGACCAGCCCACCACAGTGGCGCTGGTGAACGACTACGAGACAGCCCAGCTCCGATCGCTCAAAGCCGGCCTTCTGGGTGCCGCTCTCCTTGCCCTCCTCTCCCTCGGGTTCACCAAGGAGCTACCCCATTCCCGACCAACTCGTCGGAAGACCACAACGACGCCACAGCCCCATTGCTTGCCCAGCACCTGACGCCCGCCTGGTAGGACCCCCCCGGTAGTCGATTGAATGCGGGATCGGACCCCGCGGTGGTCTCCGACGGCCGGCGCGCGTGCCCCATTCCGTGTCCGCACCCTCGACTCACTGCGAAACGCACAACTCTCCCCTAGGTGAATCCGGCCGGCAGGTGATGACAATTCGCCTACATAGGTGAAAACCTGCGGGATGAGGGACGGACCGCTCAAGTCGTCGTTCGAGTTGACCGCCAGGGCGTTCGCCATGGTCGTTACAAGCAAAGTAGTGCCAGAAGTCCCCAATGAGTGCACAGAGGAATGGAGAAAATGTCATGGCCAAAACTGACCCCGTGTTTGTCTACGTCGGAACCTACCCGAGCGAAGCATCTGCCCGAGCTGACTACGACGTCGTGAAGGACCTGCACGCCGCAGGAGCTGTCGGCACCTACGACGCTTCGGTGGTCACCAAGGACCCGGACGGCAAGGTCCACGTCAACAAGGACGAGACCTCGACCCGTCACGGAGCTTGGGGCGGAGCAGCGGTTGGGGCGCTCGTCGGCATCATCTTCCCGCCGTCACTCGTGGTCGGCGCAGCGGTTGGTGCGACGGTCGGCGGGGTGAGCGGACACCTGTGGAAGGGCATGTCCCGGTCCGACGTGAAGGAGTTCGGGGACATCATCGATGCAGGGCAGGCGGCCCTGGTCATCGTCGGCGAAAGCACCATCGGAGATGCCATTGAGAAGGCCGACCTGAAAGCTGAGAAGCACGCCGCCAAGGAGCTCGACGTCAGCTCCAAGGACATTGACCAGGCGGTTCAGGAAACGGCGAGCGAGCTCAGCTGATCGAGCCGCTCAGCGGCTGAGAGCTACGCCGGCGTGGTGGCGCCGCGTAGTTTCGTCAGTTTGGAATTCCAAGAAGGGCAGAGACGGATGAGTGAGGACCGACCGCTGCTCGACACAGTGTTCGAGATGACCGTGGCTTCGGTGAGCCGCACGAGCCTGAGCGACCGTGAGCTCATGATCGCCCGGGTCGCTGCATTGGCAGCAATCGACGCCCGGCCGGCGTCGTACCTGCTGAATATTGAAGCGGCCAATGTTGCCAATGTTACAGGCCTGACGCTTGAGGACGCCCAGGGCGCGCTGATTGCCATTGCCCCGATCGTCGGTACTGCCCGGACGGTGTCCGCCGCCACGGCGATCGCCGAGGCGCTGGGACTGGCCGTGGCCATCGAGGACGCTCTTGAAGAGAGGCAAGCATCATCCTGACTTACCGTCACTCCTTCGCTGCCTCCCCCAGTTGTCTTCGATTTCACAACGACCCGAGGACAGCTGGCCGACCAACGGGACCGGCCGTTGGAGCACTCCCGGCGCTGTCTGCTCGGGCAGCGCTCCGACGGATACGGAGGAGCGCTGACGTGGTCGGGGTAACCCGAGTGCCCGTCGGTGCGTCGAGTGAGGAGGTAGCCCTCCCAGCATCGGTGGTTCAAGCGGTGCGCCTCGAATTCGAGCGCGCGCTACGTGCCCCATACGTGGTGCCATCTGTTGTCGTGGTCAACGGCCTCCTCATGGCAGGGCTGTGGTGGTGGGCGCCGGGCGCCTGGAAGAACTCGCTCTTCTCCCTCCACGGGCCGTTGGCCTTCGCCCTGGTCCTGGGAGGCTGGATGATTGCCGACGTGCCGGCCACCAACCTGCTCGGGCCCGATCCCCGACGCATGAAAGCGGCGCTCGATGATCCGGTGATGTTCCGGCGTCTGCTCTACGCCAAGAACCTCGTCCTCTGGGCCTTCGTCGCCCCAGTGTGCAGCGTCGTGGCCCTGATCATTGGAACCTCCAACCACGACTACGTCGCAATGGTCATCACCATCATCGCCATCACGGTGATGCCGTTCGGGGTCTTGGGGATCTCGGCCTGGGTCGGCATCCGCTTCCCCTACCACCCGATCCCGATGCAGGAACGCTGGGCGCATCGCCGCTCCTGGGGGCAGATGTGGGTGCGATGGCTCGTGCTCGTCGTGACACCCTACGGTCTCGTCCCCGCACTGGCGTTCGCCTTCATCACACCCACGCTGTTGCTGTGGGGGATCTCCGCTCAGAGCGGGCTCACCGGCCGGCTGTCGGACGGCGAGTATGCGCTGGGTGTGCTGATGGCTTGTGGCTTGTCACTCATAGGGGCGGTCTTCGGACAACGCGCCGGCGCGCGGTGGGCGCTTCATCGCAAGAAAAAGTTGTCCGCTTACCTGGCCGATCCGTCCCTCGGGTGACGCGGCAACCGGGATCAACACCGATTCGACCTGTATGTACCGTCTGTATAGAGCACTGAAAAGAGGTATGAAATGACAACATCTGTCATGACCACATCTGTTGAGCACCCGACCCATAAGGAGCGTGCCGCAAGAGGTAAGGCTGCCCGGGCGGAGTTGCCACGGGAACGCCATGGCGAATGGTCGACCGCCCAGCGAAAGCAAAAGCCGCTCGATCTCTTGGCTGAGCAGGCCACGACTCGCGTTCCCGAACTCGTGCCGATCCGCTACGGGCGGATGGCGGCGACACCGTTTACCTATTACCGGGGCGCCGCGCTGCCAATGGCCGCGGACCTCTCCACCGGGCCACGCACGAGCCTCGACGTCCAACTGTGCGGCGACGCCCACCTGTGCAACTTCGGGGGCTTTGCCTCGCCTGAACGGGACCTGCTCTTCGACGTCAACGACTTCGACGAGACGTCCCCGGGACCCTTCGAATGGGATCTCAAGCGCTTGGGCGCCAGCTTTGAGATCGCCGCCCGTAGCCGCAACTTCCCGGCCAAGGAGGGTCGAAAACTGGTCACGAACTCGATGTGCTCCTATCGCGAGGCCATGCGTGAGTTCGCCAACATGTCCAACCTGGAGGTGTGGTATTCCCACCTGGACATGGCCGGCACGCTGCAAAGGTGGGGATCCGAAGTCAGCAACAAGGTGCTTGCGGGATTTCAGAAAACCGCCACCAAGGCGGAATCGAAAGATCAGCTCAAGGCTCGGGACAAGCTCACCGAGGTGGTCGACGGCGAGCTGCGCTTCCGGAGTGATCCCCCGTTGCTGGTTCGGCTGAGCGAACTCTACGGCGACACCGACGCTGGGCAGATCCGGCACATGATCCACGAGGGTATTCGCTCGTATCGGCAGACCCTCAACGGGGACCGTCGCCACCTGCTCGAATCCTACGAGCTCGTCGACGTGGCCCGGAAGGTCGTCGGAGTCGGGAGTGTCGGCACTCGGGCCTGGGTCGCTCTCTTTGTGGGAAACGACGCCGGCGACACGCTCATCCTCCAGATGAAGGAGGCCGAAGCCTCTGTGCTGGAGCGCTTCTGCACCAAGAGCGTGTTCAAAAACCATGGCCAGCGAGTCGTCGAAGGGCAGCGCTTCATGCAAGCGGCGAGCGACATCTTCCTCGGCTGGCATCGGGTCCCGATCGGCATGGACGGCAACCCTCACGACTACTACTTCCGCCAGTTGTGGGATTGGAAGGCTCTCTGCTGACGTGGACAACATGGCTCCAGAGGCCTTTCTCGTCTACGCGAAAATGTGTGGCTGGGCGCTGGCTCGAGCCCACGCCCGATCCGGTGACCGGGTGGCCATCGCTTCCTACCTAGGGTCTGGCGACGCCTTCGACCGGGCTATCGCCGATTTCGCCGTCGCCTACGCCGACCAGAATGCGCTCGACCATCAAGCGCTCGTCGACGCCATCAAGGACGGCTCGGTTCAAGCAGAGCTCGGCGTCTAGTCCCCAACTGCAGAAAGACGAGGAGGTTGACACCTGCCATTTCAGGAGACAAGTGGAAAGCACAAATTGAGGCCCGTCGGTCCTACTCATAACGGGACTGACGAGCTGCCCGACTAGTTGAATCTGGAGGAAATCATGTTTCTTGCGTATACCTATCCGTTACTGAGCATTATTTGGACGCTGCTGGTCTTTGCTGGACTCGTCTTGTGGATATTCATCGTCATCTGGTGCTTCATCGACAACTTCCGGCGCCGGGACCATGGCGGTGTCGCCAAAGCGCTGTGGTTCGTCTTCATCGTCTTCGTCCCCGTGATCGGCGTGATCGCGTACCTCATCGCGAGGCCACCTGCCGCGGATCTAGTAGACGTGACGTAGCAGGCTGGGAGAGCGAGCTGAACGTCGCGACGAAGAGCCGCAGGGTAGTGACGTCCGTGCCCCACCTCAGAGTCGGCCCAACAACCGAGGTCGGTATTCGTGGGCCGGTTTCGTCTCCATGACGGGCGGACTCTTGCCCGAAGTCGATTGGAACCAACTGACATAGCGGTTCACCAGCGGTGACGCCGAGACCCCATGAACGAGGACCGACAGGCCGACCGTGAGGTACGTCACGGTGGCAATTTCCGCAGAGTGCGGGAGATGGGCGTCTTCGACGATCACCGCGAACACGATCGACGCCAGTCCACGCGGGCCGAACCAGCCCATGAAGGCAACGGTTGCCGGTCGGGCATGCGTGCCGAAGAGCGCGATGGCCACCGGCACCATCCGCACGACGGTCAGACTCAGCACCGCATAGAGGACGATGTGCCAGCTCATGTGCTTGAACGCCGGGCCGAGGAGAACCGCCCCGAAGACGAGGAACGTGACGCTGTCGAGCGTGGCCCCGGTCTCCTCGGTGAAGAGCATGGCTTGGGCCACCTCGTCTCGAGCAAGCAGACCAAAGAGGGCACCAGCCACGAAGGCGGCGATGAACCCCGACCCCCCGAGTGCGTTGGCCGCTCCGTAGGCGGCAATTGTCGTCGCCAGGGGAACGATCTGCTGCCAGGTCTTGTCGATCAGGTTTCGCCGACCGGCGAGGACGACGATTGCGGCGGAAAGCAGGGCCGCGCCGGCACCACAGAGGACGCCGTAACCGATCTCTTCAGCCACCACGGTAAGTGGATGGGCCTCAGCGCCGGCGGCGGTGGCGAGAAGGATCAGCAGCAACGGCACGCAGATCCCGTCATTGAGGCCGCTTTCGACGTTCAGCGACTGCCGCACGACCTGGGGGAGCCGGTCATCGGTGACGACGGCACTCCCGAGTCCGGCGTCGGTTGGGGCGAGGACGACCCCGAGGATCAGGGCATCGTTGAGGAAGAACGACTTGAAGAGCGCATAGGCCGTGAGCCCACCGGCAACGACGGTCAAGATCAGGCCAACGCCGAGCAAACGGACTGGCATCGATGCCTCGCTCTTCAGTGCATGCAGGTCTACGCGAGACGAATCAGAGAACAACACGACGGCGAGGGTTGCCTCAGCGAGCGTCCGAACGAGCGAGCTGGTCGGTCGGGCTGCGATCTCGTCGAGCACGAGAGGGCCGACGAGAACGCCGATGGCGACGACCAGGATCGCCGGGGTGAGCGGGGTCCCCGACAGATACCGCGACACGGATGCGACGAGCAGCAGCGACACCCCGACGATGGCGAGCCCGGCTCCGACCCGTCAAAGAGTGCCTTCTTGCCGTCCGATGAAACGCATAATTCCTGAGCATGCCATGAAGGGGAACGGGTGATCCACCTGAAGGCAATGCTGCGGAGGTGTTCGCGCCTCAGGTCTTTGAAAGTCCAGATGGTTGCGGGCCTCCCGGCACTGGTCCCAATGTCCTTCGATTCGATCAGGACACGCTCAGAAACGCCTCACCCGGTCAGAAATCGACGAACAGATGAGACGGTCGTGATACTCGATCACTTGGAACCGGACGAGAAGCGACCACAACGGGAAGAGAAGGCATGAGACCAGAAAGAGAATCGGAAACAAGCGAAAGAGATGCGATGAGGACAGAACGCGAAGCGATGAGAACAGAGCGTGATGCGATGAGGACAGAGCGAGAAGCCATGAGAGCGGCGGAAATAGAGGTGATGAGACCAGAAATAGAGGCGATGAGACCAGAGATCGTGGCAATGAGAGCAGAGATGGTGGCGATGAGAGCAGAACTCGACACGTTGAGAGCGGAAAGAGAAACGGAGAGAACGAAAAGAGAAACGGAGAGAACAGAACGAGAAACGGACGGGGCGGATCCAAGACCCCTGCGCGACATTGGCGCCGAATTGGCAGCGACAACGAGCGAGATCGTCGGATATTGCAACCGGTTCGTCCGGAAACTATTCACCGGAGCTTGAGGTGTCTGCGCGAGCTGGTCAGAAATCGCCTGGCGTCCGAAGTGATCTGCGTACACCTCGCATGTGGAAGATGGCAAAACGACAACGAAGGATCGAGCTGGCACCGTGAGCCACAGTGAGGAAGTGCTGAACGCCGAGCAAGCGCCTCACGTCGGCGAACCGCGGTGGCCCATGGCTCTGGCGGTGTTGGCCACGGGTCTCCTGCGGGCGACGTTGCCCTCCGAACTTCGCAACGGGGATGCGCGGTGGCTGTTTCCGGTCATCGTGGTGGCTCTGTTGCTCGCTCTTATCATCGGCGACCCCGGGCGTATCGACCGGGATCTTCCCTGGTTGCGGGTGATGACCAACTGCCTGATCGCGGTGATCTCGTTGGCCAACGCCGACGCCGCTGTGCGGCTCGTGGTGTCCATCGTCAATGTCTCCGCCTTCACCAATGACGCCAAGCTCCTCCTGGCCAGCGGCGCCGCCATCTGGCTGACCAATGTCATTGCCTTCGGCCTCTGGTACTGGGCCCTCGACCGTGGCGGCCCGGCGGCCCGTGCCGGAAGCGCGAGTCGACCCCCAGCGCTGGTGTTTCCGGAGATGAACAACGAGGAGTTCGTCGGGGCCGGGTGGAGCCCGAGGTTCGTCGACTACTTCCATTTCTCCTTCGCCACGGCGACGGCGTTCAGCCCCACCGATGTCTCGGCCATCCGGCCGTGGATGAAGCTGATGATGATGGCGGAGGAGGCGATTTCACTGGTCGTCGCCCTACTGGTGGTGGCCCGAGCAGTGAACATCTTGAAGTGATCTTGTACCTCAGCTGAGGCCTTCGCCTTGTTGATCAGGCACCAAACCCAGGCAGAGCCGTCCGAAGTGTGGGAGGCCCTCAAGGCCCAGTCCTCCGCCGCCGTCGTCATGGACCTTCTATGGACATGTCGATCAAAATGGCAACTAGGCCGGCCAACGGGCCGGCCATTCGCATTGTGATCATCAGTGCGAGTCCGGTTGGTTAGGGACGCTGCGGGACGCCGCTTTGCTCCGTGTCCTCGCTAAGCCTGCGGCTTTCCCTTGACCAACCTGACGGTCAAACGAGTGGGCGAGGGATTTGGAATTGAAACTCGTTCCAATTCCTGGAGGGCACGAAATCTCGGCCTCAAAACCGAGGGTCCGTCCAGACGGCCTCTGAACTGGGACTTTCCGGTGGTCGGGCGCGGCATCGATCCGCGGACCTCACGCTTTTCAGGTCGGTTCGATCGAAATTGCAGGAAAAGCTCTGAGAAGGGGATCTTGCCGATAATTCCGGGTAAACACCTGGAAACCGGCAGTCGATGACTTGTCGTAGAACACTCTGTTCTGCCTAATTTCTCACTGCTGTGGGCACGCTGTGGGCACGGAACTTGAGTCAACTCAAACATCTGAGAGCCTCGTATCTACGGTTGAGCAGTCGAGGAACCTCGTCGTCAAGTACTTCGATCGCGTTGGCGGGATCTCGTCGTGAGCCGATTCTCGAGTTCCAGCGGGCGGTCGAAGGTCGGGAAACGACTCGCACGTCGGCGTGGTGATCTTCGACAGCGCCGACGGTAACGACGTCGGCTCCAGCTATCGCTCGGCCGTCTTCTATCTCAACGGCGGCCAAGAGCGGGAGGCTGAGGAAGCCATCGCCGACGTGGAGGCGTCAGGTCTTTGGCCCGGGCAGGTGGTCACCGAGGTCACTCCAGCGGGGCCGTTCTGGGAGCGCGAGCCCGAACACCGGGCCTATCTCCAGCGCTATCACTACGGCTGCACCTGTCATTCTCCACGGCCGGCCTGGGCGTTGCCCTGTCGGAGTGACACCGTTGATGTGAGTGGACCGTGGTGAAAAAGTGGGAAGGGCGGGCAGCTACGAGGGAGAACGATGAGCCAGCAAAGCAAGCAGGGGATTCTGGGACAGACCGTCGTCGTCATCGGCGGCAGTGCCGGAATGGGCTTCGAAACGGCAATCCTCGCCGGGTCGGAGGGTGCAGACGTTGTACTCGTTGGACGGAACCCCGAACAGTTGGCGAGGGCTGCGGCTGTGGCCGGTACCTCGCGTACCGCCAGTTTCGATGCCAACGACACCGTGGCGTTAGCTGCCTTCTTCGAGGAGCTGGAGGGGCCAATCGATCATGTCATGGTCACTGCGGGAGGGCCTACCTATGGACCCCTACTTGAAATGAGTGCCGAAGAGGCCAAGACGGCGTTCAGCGACCACCTCGTTCTCGCTCTCGAAGTGACCCGCAACGCAGTCGGAAAGATGCGAGCCGGCGGAACGCTTCTCTTTATCGGAGGTACCGGCGGACGCCGAATTAGTCCGGGTGCTGGCATCGTGTCGGCCGCAACCGCTGCCCTTCCACCATTCGTGGCGGCTCTCGCGCTTGAGGTGGCACCTGTGCGAGTCAATCTCATCGCTCCGGGTTTCGTGGATACACAACTCTCGGCGTCCTTGTTGGGAGATCAGCTCGAGGCGCGACGCTCCGAGCTCCGCGAGACGCTGCCGATCGGACGTGTTGTCGAGCCTGCTGACATCGCCGCTTTGGCAGTGCACATCATGAGCAATACGGCAATAACCGGTGCTACCTACGACATCGATGGCGGACAGCAGTTCACCTAATAGCTGACGCAACAAAGGAGGATTCGTGAGCACCACTGAAACAGACGACCATGCACCATTCATTGACTACAACAACATCCCCGCCCCCAAGGAGGGCATTCTCGTCACCCAGTTCATTGTCGTCCGAAGCATTGCTCGGTCTCGCGCGTTTTACTCCGAGGTCCTCGGCGGCCAAGTAGTACTGGAGGAGAACCCGTGCATCGTCAAGCTTGCCAATTCGTGGATACTGATGAACCCGGGTGGTCCTCCCACTCCGGACAAGCCTGATGTCACGGTTGTGAACTACGAGCCCGGAGACACGGTCTCGAGTTTCATGAATCTGCGCGTCGCCGACATCCAGACGTGCTACGAGCAGTGGAAATCAAGGGGGGCCGAGTTCATTACGCCGCCAATCGATCGCGGCGCTGAGATCCGCTGCTACATGCGGGACCCCGACGGCTACATGATCGAAGTTGGACAAGCCACGGGTGTGCTCGACGGACAGCTCGCCAAGAAGCGACCTGAGGATCTGCCGGGCTAAGGGCGATGGGCGCCGATCGTGGGACAGGCGGGGAAGGCTCGGGTTATGGGTCTCGAGGCATCTAGAACTAAGCGGGATTGCTCACCCTGAGGCTCCCGAAGCAACGCAAAGGAGATGTTCGCATGTCGCATCATTTCGACACCGCTCTCGCCAGGGAAGACCCTCGACTCAACATTCTTGACTTCTACCTTTTCCGCGGCCGACCTGGAACCACGGTGATGGCTATGACCGTAAACCCGAACGCTGGAACCAGGGCGCCGGACACCTTCCACGACGAGGGCCTGTACGCGTTTCGTTTCGACGTGAACGATGATGCTCACGAGGAACTGACGTTCAAGATTCGCTTCGGTGAGGTTGGGCATGCCGAAGGCGAGGGGCCCGAGGGCCGGCACATACAGACTCTCGAGCTGCGTCGGGGCATTGGGGGAGATGCCGCAGCAGGCATGGAGGGCGAGGTCATCGCTTCGGGTATTACCGGGCAGATCGTCGCGGGCGATGCGGGTGTGCGGATATTCGCCGGCCTGGCCCCGGATCTGTTCGCTGTGGACCGGCCGGCCGCGATTGCATATCGCGAGGCACTCGCCGCGGGGCAATTCGCACCGGACGTGTTTCACACCGGCGACAACTACTTCCAAAAGCGCAATGTCACGGCCATCGTGATTGAGGTACCCACGCAGTTGATCGGTGATCCGGCTGCGACGGTACGTGCATGGGTCACGGTGTCGCTGTGCGGACATGCGCCCGAGGTGCAAGTGTCCCGGTGGGGCATGCCCCTGATCACGCACATCTTCATCACGGACGAGACAGTGAAGAATGAGTACAACCGATCTGTTCCCTCTGCGGACGTGCCGCAGTTCTCTGAGATAGTCGCAGTCGCCCTCCCGCCCTTCAGCCAGTTGGCAGGTTCGACCGACGACCCGGCCGCCTACGCAGAGCGGGTGGTGGAGCGCCTGTTCCCGACTACCTTGCCTTACGTACTGGATTCGGCGGCCTCGTTCGGTTTCGCCGGCTTCAATGGTCGTGCTCTGACGGACAACGTCGAGAACGTGATGCTCTCGCTGCAGGCCAACACTCCTGTCAACCAGGTCACCACTGTCGATAGGACCAACATCCTCAATGAGTTTCCCTATTTTGGCGAACCGCACGCCGATCCCATCGTCGATTGATGTGAGTTGGGTTTCGTGAACCGTGAACGGACCGAGCGTCCCGAAGTGTCCATGTACACCCCTACCGATGAGCGACTCGGGACAACTACTGAAAGCTGAGGATTCGTTGAGGCAACGTTCCATCCACGATTTGCCGCGGGAGGAACATGGATCTTGGAGACCGAGGCGAAGTCGTGTTCGTGACAGCAGTCGGGATGAGGATGGGTATCGCCGGCACCCAGACTGCGGCCGACGAAGTCGCGCATGCATGGCGGCAGCTCGATCCAAGTCGAGTCCAAGATCTGCCGGGAGTCTCAAGTGCTCACGCTGACCTGGCCGGATCGAGCGTCCGGATCGCACCCCTCTGATAACCAGAAACAAGTGGGCGGCGGGACCCTAGCCGCCCACAGATCGAGGAGGTTCAATTATGTCTTTCGGGTCCGAAAAGATAGTCAATAATTCAGTTATCCGGCCCTTTACCGTCGAAATCCCCGAGGAGGATCTCGAGTCGTTGCGTGCTCGAATCGTAGCCACGCGCTGGCCTGACAAAGAGACTGTCACGGACAACTCGCAGGGTGTTCAGCTTGCGACCATTCAGGAACTGGCCCGGTTGTGGACGAGCGACTACGACTGGCGTAAGTGCGAGGCGATGCTGAACGTCCTACCGCAATTTGTCACCGAGATCGATGGGCTCGATATTCATTTCATTCACGTTCGTTCGAAGCACGAGAAGGCATTGCCGCTCATCGTCACCCATGGATGGCCTGGCTCGGTCATCGAACAGCTGAAGATTATCGATCCACTCACCAATCCCACTGCGAACGGCGCGGGTGCCTCGGACGCATTCCATCTGGTCATTCCATCGATGCCGGGTTACGGGTTCTCAGGCAAGCCCACCGCAAGCGGCTGGGGCCCTGCCCGTAGCGCGCGGGCCTGGGCAGTGTTGATGAATCGCTTGGGATACACCCGATTCGTGGCGCAGGGCGGTGATTGGGGTGGCCTCATCACCGAAGTAATGGCTGCACAGGCGCCTCCGGGACTACTCGGTGTGCACACCAACTTTCCTGGAACTGTCCCACCCGATGTTGAGATGGCGATTCAGTCTGGCAGTCCCGCTCCAAAAAGCCTGTCAGCCGACGAGTGCCGCGCCTACGAGCAACTGCAGGCAGGGTCCAAACAGAGGGGCTACGCATTGGAGATGGGGACACGCCCACAAACGATGTCCGGATTGGCTGATTCACCCCTTGGCCTCGCAACCTGGATGCTTGACCACGACGCGAACAGCCAGGAGGAGCTCGCACGGGCCATCGTCGAGGGACGTCCCTACGGAGCGATCACACGAGAGGATGTGATCGACAACATTTCGCTCTACTGGCTGACGAACACCGGCGTCTCGTCGGCTCGCCTCTACTGGGAGAGCAATTTCAGCTTTTTCGGCGTAAAGAACATCACTATCCCGGTTGCCATCAGCGTCTTCCCCGGTGAGCGCTACCAGGCGCCAAGGAGTTGGGCTCAACGCGCCTACAAAGAGCTCGTCTACTTCAACGAGCTTGAAAGGGGGGGCCACTTCGCCGCCTGGGAGCAGCCGGAACTCCTCTCAGGGGAGATTCGTTCCGGCTTTCGGTCGCTTCGCTAGGTGCTCGTGGTCGAAGACGTGCCAGCTCGACGCCAGTTCATGGTGGGTGACGCGAGAAGAGGTCTTCTGCACCGGTTTGGGAGGTGTTCCAATCCTGCGTGGGCACGCTGTGGGCACGACGACCGATCGCAACTACCGATTGGACCTCTGCCAGGGTCGATGCCGGCGGAGCCCGCGTGACCTCACGTACTTGGCTCGCGAGGTCCTGGCCAGAGATCGACCTCCCGCTGGAGCGCGAACCCTGGTCAGGCTCCACCGGTGGTCGGGCGCGGCATCGATCCGCGGACCTCACGCTTTTCAGGCGCGCGCTCTACCAACTGAGCTACCCGACCGGGTAACCGAGCTTTCCCCGCCCAGTAGGGGCGGGTCGGAACTCGGCAGCGGACCTGACGGGATTTGAACCCGCGACCTCCGCCTTGACAGGGCGGCGTGCACTCCGAGCTGCACCACAGGTCCGTGGCAGTTGCCGTCGCGCCCCTCGGCCGGTCTGGCCGGCCGCTGAGCAGCCCTTCACTCTAGCCTGTCCCCGCTTCAATCCCACCCCCGGGAGCGGCCCTGGCAGAACCTAGGGGGTGGCCGCCCGCAGCGAGGTCACCCCGGCTTCGAAGCGCGGCGTACTTCTCAGCTTCGAGCACATCTGCGAGGGCCGAGGCACAGAGCCGGTCGGTGATCTCCTCGGCCTCGTCGTGCTTCGCCTTGATGGCGGCGATGTCGGGGAACGGTTCGGACCAGCCGAAGAACTTGGCCTGGCCGGGACCTTCGTTGGTGAGGATCGCTTCGAGCGGCGAGAGTCCGACGGCGGTGGTCGCGACCAGATGGATCCCGCCCCGCCACTCGCGAAGGATCTGCATGAGTTGGGCCGCCCGTCCCGAGGCGGATCCCGAGCGGGCGGCATTGCGCCACCCGACGAAGAGGGGGATGGCGGATCCTTCGAGCCCGTCTACGAGCTCCTCGGTCATGTCGGCGATCCCCTCAACTCCTTCGACGCTTCCGAAGTGCTTCTCCCCCCACTTCCCATGAGCCTCGGCCATCTTGGCTGCCGCGCCGGTGGCGCCGGCAACGCCGATGCCTTCGGAGAACATGGCCTGCACCGCGCTCGGAGCGAACCAGCCGAAGGCGGACGTCACGACATCGGGTCCCACCTCGCCGAGCATGCCCCCTCGTCCGCCGAAATAGAAGGCGAAGGGGTTGTCCCAGCCCCACTCACCAGCCCACCTGGCGACATCGGGGCTCAGATAGACAGCCGTCCCGATGTCGTGGATGGGGACCGAGGTCGCCCTCACCAGCGCGAGCGCGGCCTGCTGATCTGGGGCACCCATGAAGTCTCCTTGACTCAGCTCGGCTCGGTCGGGCTCGATGACGTCGAGCGGGACACGCTTCGCACACCGGGGAGGTTTCCGACGACCGCCTGCATCAGTCCGGCCATCTCGGTGACCACCGTGTCGAGCTGGGCGAAGCGGTTGTCGAGGATTCCGACAACACTGGCCAGCTCCGGGGACACCTCCTGCAGGGAGCGGGTGGCCTTGGGAAGCTCGGCGGCCAACTCCATCGCCACCCTGCTGAGCCGTTCGGTCAGGAATCGGAGCGCCGATGCGGACTCAGAAAGAGAGGGGAGCGACGAGTCCAGTATCCCGACGGCCTGTTCCAGCCCGGAGACAGCACCCGAAATGCCGAGGGCGGCGAAGTCGATGCCCGAACCTGCCTTGTTGACCCCGCCCTGGAGCGGTTCGAGCAAGGTCAAGAGCCGGTCCATCCGTTCGGCGACGTCGTTGACGGCATCGAGTGTCGCCAGTGCCGATGAGGGAAGACGGAGGACCGCGACAGGGAACCCGATCACCGTTTTGACCAATGACGGAACCTCCACACATCGATCATGGGTCGAATGGGGGCATGTGTCCAGTTCCCTCTCGCCCTCGCAAGGATCAGACCCGGGCCTCTCGATGGACGTCATGGCCCCTCATGGTGGCGTTCTGTCTGTTGGTTGGCCGATCCGAGGTCGTCGGCGATCGCGTCGAGCGCGCGGTGGCGTCTCTGTCCTGGTGGTCCTGGAGACTATATTGAATCGATGTTTCGAAACACTGCTTTGGTTCGGTCCCCGTGGAGATCCGAGCTGCGACCAGGCCCTCCCTGATGCCCCGGACGAAGCAGCGCACCCCGGAGCTCCGGGCTCGGATGGTTGTGGCCGCCGCCGAACTCCTCGCCCAGGAAGGTGTGGCGGGGCTCACGGTGCGGTCTCTGGCGGCGCGGGCGGGCACGTCGGCCCCGGCGATCTACGAGCTGTTCGGGGACAAGGCGGGCGTGGTCCGCGAGCTGTACCTCGAGGGGTTCCGCCAACTCTCGGGCGAGCTGGGGGCGTCGGCTGAGTCCTCTGATCCACTGGCCGACGTGTGGACGCTTGCCACGGTGTACCGCCGCTTCATTCGGGCCAATCGAGAGTTGGCCGGGGTCATGTTCTCGCGACCGTTCGCGGATTTCGCACCCGGTCCTGACGAGCTCGCCTCGGCAAGCGCTGTCCAGAGCTTCGTGGTGGCTCGTGTGCGGCGCTGCATCGAGGGGGGTCGGCTCCGCGGCGACGAGACAGACGTCGCGCAGGTCCTCGTCGCCCTCATCCAGGGCATGGCGTTCGCCGAGGTCAGCTATCGACTCGGAACCTCGACGGAGTCGGTCGAGCGGCGCTGGCGACTGGCCGTCGGCGCCGCGCTGAACGGCTTCGGCGGGCGGCCCGCGTCAGATGATGGGACGCGGTCGGGTGGTCGGACGCCGTAGGGACCCGGCACCGCGTGTCAGGCGCGCTCTGGTACAGGATCGCCGGCAGTCGTGAGACAAGGTCGATCGCCTTGGCGTCGGGGCCAATGAGCGCGCGTCGGCGATCACGGCGCACCGCGTTGAGGATCTGCTCCGCCGCCTTCTCCGGGCCGGTGATGAAGGCCCGCTCGAAGTCCCGCACCGCCTGCTCGGGGTCTCCCGCGACGTCACGGACACTTGCGTCGATTCGTGCGTTGCGGACGATGTTGGTCTTGACGCCTCCCGGATGGATCGTCGTCGCCGAGACGTTGGCGTCTTCGATGTCGAGCTCCATACGGAGGGCATCGGTGAATCCACGAACGGCAAACTTGGCCGCGTTGTACGCGGACTGCGAAGGTACGCTGATGAGCCCGAAGACGCTCGAGACGTTCACGATGTGACCTTCACCGGACCGCTTCAAATGGGGGAGGAAGGCCTTCGACCCGTAGACCACTCCCCAGAAGTTGATGTTCATGAGCCATTCGAGGTCCTCGTAGGACATCGACTCGACGGTGGCGCCCAGCGCCACGCCGGCGTTGTTGATGTCGAGGTTGACCTTGCCGTGATCGGCGACCACCCGATCGGCCCAGGCATAGACATCGTCCCGGTCGGCGACATCGAGGTGCTGCGCCGTGACCTTGACGCCGCAGGCCTCGCACTGCGCCACCGTTTCGGCGAGGCCCGAGTCGTCGATGTCGGCGAGCGCCAGGTGGGAACCCCGCCGAGCGAGCGCCCGGGCGAGCGCCCGCCCGATTCCCGAGCCGGCGCCGGTGATGGCCGCGACACGTCCGCTGAACTCTCTCATCGTTGCTCCTGCCTTCCTTTCAGGCCCCGACGCGCTCGCGGGGTCTCGGCAGGACTGCCGGCCCGGAGAACTCCATGATGGAGTCCTCGATGTCGCTCATTTTCAGAGCGCGGTAGTCGCGCAGGTAACTCTGATGGACCTGCCAGGGGTAACTCGTCCCTTGCTTGGGGAGGAGATGGGCTGAGCGCTGGATGTACCCCGACGTCAATCCCAGAATGGGACCGGCCGCGGCGGATGCGTCCCGGTTGCGCGGCACGCAGGCCGTCAGCCCGCGTTCGCGCATGTAGTTCAACAGGCGGCAGACGTAGTCGCACGTCAGGTCGCACTTGAGCGTCCACGACGCGTTCGTGTACCCGATGGCCACCGCCAGGTTGGGCACGCCCTCGATCATCATCCCTTTGTAGGTGAGCCTGGTGGCCGGGTCGACGGCGTGGCCGTCCACCATGAGTGCGATGCCGCCGAGGAACAGCAACTCGAGACCGGTGGCCGTCACGATGATGTCCGCTTCGAGCTCGCGACCCGAGGAGAGGAGGAGCCCGCTCACGGTGAACCGCTCGATCCGGTCGGTCACGACCGATGCGGTCCCGGCGGAGATGGCCTTGAACAGGTCGCCGTTGGGCACGGCGCAGAAGCGCTGGTCCCAGGGGTCGTACCGGGGTGTGAAGTGGGTGGCGATGTCGTAGCCGGAAGGGAGCTGGCGTACCAAGCCCTTCATGAGCATGCGCCGGACGAGCTTCGGGTACTTCCGGCTGATTTGGTAGAAGGCTTGCGTGAGCACGGCATGGAACCACTTGGCGGCGGTGCCGGCCTGTCTCGCCGGCAGGACTCTGCGCAGCATGGCGACGACGGGGCTCTTCTCGGGCAGCGACGCGATGTAGGTCGGAGACCGCTGAAGCATGGTCACATGGGCGGCAGATCTGGCCAGCGCGGGAACGAGCGTGACGGCGGTCGCTCCGCTGCCGATGACGACGATCCGCTTTCCGGCGAAGTCGAGTCCTTCCGGCCAGGCCTGCGGGTGCACGATCGTGCCGGTGAAGTCGCCCATGCGTTCGAGAGCGGGCAGGTACCCGTGGTCGTAGCGGTAATAGCCGCTGCAGGAGAAGAGGAAGCCCGCGGTCAGGTGGATGGGCTCGCCCGTATCCGTCCGCTCCGCGGTGATGTGCCAGAGCGAGTCCGGTGTCGACCATGCGGTGGCGGTGATCCGGTGATTGAAGCGGATGTGGGTGTCGACGCCGGACTCTCGTCGCCGTGTCCTTGATGTACTGCAGGATCGAATCGCCGTCGGCGATCGACTTCTCGCCGTCCCAGGGCCGGAAGGAGTAGCCCAACGTGTGCATGTCAGAGTCGGAACGGATCCCGGGGTAGCGGAAGAGATCCCAGGTTCCTCCGATGGTGTCGCGGGCCTCGAAGATGGCGTAGTCGGCCCACGGGCATTCGGTCTGCAGGTAGTGACCGGCACCGATGCCGGACAAGCCCGCGCCCACGATCAGGACGTCGAGGTGGGTCCTCGGGTGTGCCGTGGTGGATGCCATCACGCTGTCGCTCCGATCAGCTGGTCGTTCAGGGTGCCGTGATCCCCGAAGAGCCTGGCCCTCCAGGTTTTCACCAATTCGGTGGTGTCGACGGCTCCCGCGTGGAAGCCCGGGCGGAAGTCCGGGCGGTGGTCGTTCTTGAGCTGGGCCCCCAGGGCGCGGGTCCGTGTGCTCGAGATCCCGGAGCTGAACGAGCTGCGGAAGGCGTGCACCGAGCTCCGGCGGACGGGTCAGGCCGCCGGGACGGTCCGACCCGGCATCGACCCGGTGGCCCCCGGGAACGGCATCATCGCTCCTGATGCCGTCGGTCCTGATCTCGGTGAGCCAACTCGGGAGCGGGGGCTGGTCGCCTCCTCACAGGACGCGGCCGTCGTCGTCGAGGCCGCTGTGACCTCCCCCGCCGAGCCGAGGGAGGGCCACTCCCGCGCCGGTCCTGGTCGGGGGCGAATCGGCCGCCACCGATTCATGACCCTGACGTTAACGTTAAACTTCTTGAGGTGAGCACCGCGACCCTGCCCGAGCGGAACGGCTCGGTTCCCCTCGGGACCGTCCCGGACCAGTCCGCCTACCGCTGGATCGCGCTCTCGACGGTGACCCTGGGCACGCTGATGGTGTTCATCAACCAGTCCATCGTCCTCATCTCGCTCCCCGACATCTTCCGCGGCATCCAGCTCAATCCGCTCACTCCCGGCAATACGGGGTACTTGCTGTGGATGCTGATGGGGTTCACGGTGGTCCTCGCCGTGCTCGTGGTCACGTTGGGTCGGGTCGGGGACATCTTCGGCCGGGTCAGGATCTTCAACCTCGGCTTCGTGATCTTCACCGCATTCTCGATCCTTCTGGCGGTGACCTGGCTGACAGGGACTGCGGGTGCCATCTATCTGATCGTCATGCGCGTCGGCCAGGGCGTGGGCGGCGCCATGCTCTTCGCCAACTCCTCGGCCATCATCACCGACGCCTTCCCCGCTGATCAGCGTGGCCTGGGACTGGGGATCAACAACACGGCGGCGATCGCCGGCTCCTTCGTGGGACTGGTTCTCGGTGGGGTGCTGGCACCGGTCCAGTGGCACCTCGTCTTCCTGATCTCCGTGCCCTTCGGGATCCTCGGCACCGTCGTCGCCTACGTGAAGCTCCAGGAACGCGGGACGCGCACTCCGGCCAAGATCGATTGGCTGGGGAATTTCCACTTTCGCGGCCGGCCTGATCCTCGTGCTCGTCGGTATCACCTATGGGCTCCTGCCCTACGGCGGGAAGTCGATGGGTTGGACCAACCCCGACGTGCTGGCCGAGATCTTGGGCGGCGTCCTCGTGCTCGTCATCTTCGGGGTCGTCGAGACCAGGGTGAAGCAGCCGATGTTCCGCCTCTCTCTCTTCCGCATCCGCGCCTTCTCCGCGGGCAACGGGGCCAGCTTCCTCGCCTCACTCAGCCGCGGCGGCTTGATGTTCATGCTGATCATCTGGCTCCAGGGGATCTGGCTCCCATTGCACGGCTACAGCTTCTCCGAGACACCGTTGTGGGCGGGCATCTACATGATCCCGCTGACGGTCGGGTTGCTGGCGGCGGCGCCCCTCAGCGGCATGCTGGCGGATCGCTACGGCGCGCGGCCGTTCGCCACGGGCGGCTTGGTCCTGGCGGCGCTCACCTTCATTCTGCTGAGTCAATTGCCGGTCAACTTCTCGTACGTCGGGTTTGCTGCGCTCATCTTCCTGAACTCGGTGGGCATGGGCATGTTCATCGCGCCGAACCAGACGGGAATCATGAACAGCCTGCCGGCGAACCAGCGTGGCGCCGGCGCCGGCATGGCCGGTACGTTCAATGCGTCGGCCCAAGTGCTCTCCATCGGCCTGTTCTTCAGCCTCATGATCCTGGGCCTCGCCTCGACGTTGCCCTCCGCGCTGTACCACGGCCTGACGGCGCAGGGGATCAGCCCGGCGGTGGCGACGAGAGTGTCGCACCTGCCCCCGGTAGGCAGCCTCTTCGCGGCCTTCCTCGGGTACAACCCGATGCAGGTCCTGCTGGGCCACGCCGAGTTGTCGCAGCTGCCGCACTCGACCGCGGCCTACCTCACCAGCCGTCAGTACTTCCCGCATCTGATCGCACCCGCCTTCTCGAAGGGCCTGACCGAGGCCTTCTCCTTCGCCGCCGGGGCCTGCCTGCTCGGTGCCGTGGCGTCGCTCCTCCGGGGAGGCAAGTACCACCACGTGGACGACGAGGGCGAGGACCCGGGCCTCGAGGATCGGGTTCCGGCCCAGCAGGCCGTGGCCGAGACCGAATCGCTCCTGGTCGACTGAGATGGCCGTCTCGACGCAACGCAAGGAGGCCGGGACGTCCCCCGGCGGGGCCGGCACCGACGTCGGCATCCGCATCAGCGACGCGGCCACCCGCGCCGGTGTCTCGGCGCGAACTCTGCGGTACTACGAGGAACTGGGCCTGTTGACGCCGTCGCTGTACACGTCGGGCGGGGAACGCCGCTACACCGCCGACGACCTGGCGCACCTGCAGCGGATCCTGGAACTGCGCGAGGTCCTCGGCATGAACCTCGACGAGATACGGGAGTTCCTGGCCCTCGAGACCCGGCTCGGGGAGCTCCGGGCCTCGTACCGTGCCGCCAAGGGGGCGACGAGCAAGAAGGCGCGGCTCGAGCAGAAGGCGACGCTCCAGGAGGCGCTCGTCCTGAACGAGTCCCTGGCGGAGCAGATCAGCGCCAAGCTGGCCCGCATGGACGGGTTCCGGGCCAAGCTGACCAGCGACGCGCGGCGCTGCCGGGAACTCCTCGACGAGCTGGGGTGACCCCTTCGCGTCGGCCCTTCGGCGAAGCCGGAGTCTCCCGACACGGACCGAAGGATGGTTGCGTACGCTGACCTGGTGGCCTACGACGAGGACCTCGCCCAGCGGATCAGGGCCCTGGTCGGCGCTCAGCGGGGTGTCACCGAGAAGAGGATGTTCGGCGGACTGGCCTTTCTCGTCGGAGGGAACATGGCCATCGCCGCCAGCGGTCAAGGCGGCATCCTGGTCCGTGTCGGACCGGAGGGGTCGGAGAAGCTCGTAGCGACCACGAAGGCCTCGGTCGCCGTGATGCGCGGCGGTCCGATGCCGGGCTGGCTCCGCGTCGGCGCCGAGGACGTCGCCACCAAGCGCCAACTGGCCAAGTGGGTCGAGCTCGGGGTCGGGTTCGCTCGGTCCCTGCCGGCGAAGGGATAGTGCACCCCTCGACATGACGCCCCCGGCTCGTGACTGATGGCACCGCCACCCCGCCACCGGCGGCCACGCACACCGGAGTCGTGGGGTGGTTCCGCGCCAAGGACCCCGACCTCCTGGTCGTCAAGCGGTCGGTGCGGGCCGCCGTCGTCATCCCGACGGTCTTCGCCCTCGCCCACGAGGCGTTCTCGAACTCACAGGTCGGGCTCTTCGGGGCCTTCGGGTCGTTCGCGCTGCTCCTCCTGGTGGAGTTCACCGGGCGCCGCCGCACGCGCCTGGCCTGTTATGGCGGCCTCTACGTCGTCGGCGCCTGCCTCATCGTCATCGGGACCGTCGTCTCGACCCACAAGGTGGCTGCCGTCGTGACCATGGCGTTGGTCGGCTTCGCCGTCCTCTTTGCCGGCATCCTCGCTCCCGCGGCGGCGACCGCGTCGACCGCAGCACTGCTCACCTTCGTCCTGCCCGTCTCCGTGGCCCAGCCGGCCTCGGCGGTCGGACCCCGCCTCCTGGGCTGGACACTGGCCGCCGCCTTCTGCATCACCGCCTGCATGGTGGTGTGGCCGCCCCCCTGGCACGACAATCTGCGGCGGCGCCTCGCCGCGACCGTGTCGGCCATTGCCCGTCTGGCGGACGCCCGTGCCCGCGGGACCGAGGATCCCGAGGCGTTCGACGCCGTGGGGGTGGAGTTGGTCCGACTGCGCGAGCAGTTCTCCGGCACGCCCTACCCGCCAACGGGAGCCGCGTCGGGAGCGGTGGCGCTCTCCAAGCTCGTGGGCCGGGTCGAATGGGTCGCCGGCAACACAGCGATGATCCGGGACGAACACTGGTCGACCGAGCCGTCCGCGTCCCTCGCCGTCACCGAGAAGGTGGCGGAGACACTCCATCAGACGGCGGCACTGATCTGTGACGGTGCGGCGCACCCCGTGTACGACGCCGCGTGCATCGAGGCGGTGCAGGAGTCCACCCGTCGACTCGATCAGCTGATCAGTGCGGAGCTCGACGCCGACGTGTCTGCACTGACCGCAGCGGAAACGGCCCCTCCGGCCGGTCCCGGTCCGCACGCCGAGCCTGTCGGGGACCAGAGCCTGAGGGGCACGCTGGATCCGGGGTTCCACGCGCGGGCCCTCGGCTTTGCCACGGAGATGGTGGCGGATGCAGCGGTCGAGGCCGCGGGCGCCGACGCGGTGATCGACCGCCGCATGGGAACGGCCGATCAGGTCTCCTCGCACGTGTTCGTCCACCAGCTCTTCTCCCATGTGTCGTTCCGCTCGGTGTGGTTCCGCAACGCGCTGCGGGGTGCGGTCGGGCTGGCCCTCGCCGTGGCGGTGATCGAGGTCACCAACGTCTCCCATGGATTCTGGGTGGTGCTCGGGACGATGTCGGTGCTGCGGTCGAACGCCCTGGGAACGGGTGCCACGGCCCTACGCGCCGTCGGCGGCACGGCACTCGGTTTCGTGGTCGGCGCGGCCCTGATGATCGGCATCGCCGACCACTCCGTCTTGCTCTGGGTGGTGCTTCCTTTGGCGGTGCTGGTGTCGGGGTTGGCTCCGTACATGATCTCCTTCGTCGCGGGGCAGGCTGCCTTCACCTTGCTGGTGATCATCCTTTTCAACATCATCCAGCCCGAGGGCTGGAAGGTAGGGCTGACGAGAATCGAGGACGTGGCCATCGGTTGCGGGGTCAGCATCGTCGTCGGGATCCTGTTCTGGCCCAGGGGGGCCACCGCGGCGCTCGGGCGCGCCCTCTCCACGGCCTTCGCGGCCAGTTCGGGCTACCTCGCCGACGCGGTGGAGCGTCTGACGGAGACGCGACGGCACGTCGACACCCTGGGCGGGGAGCAGGCGTCGCACCGCGCCTACCTTCTCCTCGATGACGCCTTTCGCCAGTTCTTCGCCGAGCGCGGGGCCAAGGTCGTGTCGGTCGAGACCATCTCCCGGCTCTTCACGGGTTCGAACCGCCTCCGGCTCGCGGCCTACACCCTGGCCACGCTTCCGGTACGCCCACCGGCGGAGGGCCAGCGAGAGGTCGAGTCCGTTGCCGTTGCCGAGGCGGTCCTCCGCGACGCCTACGCGTCCACTCATCGCTGGTATCAGGAGTTCGCCGACCTCCTCGCCGACCGGCGAGAGGTACTCGACGAACCACCACCTCACGGGGAGGTCCTGCATGACACCCTGCGGAAGGCATTTGATGACGTCAAGACCCAGCAGCGTGGCGACCGAGTGCAGACGGCCCTGCAGATGCTGTGGGCCGACGAGCTCCTCGAGAACCAGAGTCAGCTGCAGAGTGACCTTCAGGCCTCGGCCGATCTCTTCGTCCGGGGGAAGCGCCGCGGCGTCCTGATTTAGGGAGGTGGACCCCGGCTCAGGCGACGCGGCCAGGCCGGCGTCCCGCGCGTTCGAGGGCGTCCGGCCTCGGCGGTCGCGGCTTTCAACGGAGATTGGGTACAGTCGGCGGCGCTGCGGGATTGATCGCAGACGCAGAGAGGGTACCGATGGGGCTCAGGCTCACCTATCCGCGCAGAGTCGGTCTCGCGGGTGCCGTCGTCGTGTGCGGTCCCTTGCTCGCCGTCGGGGCGGCGGGCGCCAGTGCCACCAACGCCACCACCACCACCACCACCACCACCACCACACAGGCCCCGGCGACGACGACGCCGACGACCGCTGCCGTCGCCCCCGCTCCGGTTGGACCTTCGACGACCACGACGACCGCCCCCCAGCACGTGGTGAACCAACCCGACCTGAACGCCCTGACGCCGCACGTCGTTGCGCTGCACGGCTCAGGCGTGCAGTACCAGTTCAGCAGCGGAGCCACGACGCAGGGAAACGGGCCGAACGGGCCGAGCTACCTGAGCTCACCCGGCGGTCCGTACCTTTACGACGCCAACGGGCGCGTCATCCTCCTCCACGGGGTGAACGTCGTCTACAAGCACGCCCCGTACATCGCCTACCCGGACCCGGGCGAACCATGGAACTTCAGCGTGCAGGATGCCGAGAAGATGCGGAGCCTCGGTTTCAACGTCGTGCGCCTGGGCATCGAATGGCAGGCCCTCGAACCGGGATCCGGTGGCCCCAACCAGCCACAGGTCTGCACGCCCGGTGCCCCGGGCAATGCGCATGAATGGAACCGGGCGGTGGCCGAGCGCTATCTGAACCACGTGGCCGCCACGGTCACCCTCCTCGCGCGTGACGGGATCTACACGCTGCTCGACATGCACCAGGATGTCTACAACCAGAACTTCCGGGGCGAGGGTGCCCCGAATTGGGCCGTGTGCACCGACAACGTGCCGATCGTGCCCAAGGGCGGCCGGTGGTCGAACAACTACTCGAACCCCACGCTCCAGACAGCGGTCCAGCACTTCTGGGCCAACGACGTCGTGGGGAACCTCCAGGGCAACTTCGACCTTGCCTGGAAGACGGTGGCCGAGAAGTTCAAGAACGACCCGTGGGTCGTCGGCTACGACCCCTACAACGAGCCCTTCTCGACCGAGACGCAGACGGCGTCAGAGTCCACGTTCACGGGACAACTGGAGTGCTTCTACACCGGCAAGGCCCACACGGGTTTCCTCGCCAACGGGTCGGGCGCCGCGCTGACCTGCCCGCCCGGGACGCCCAACAACGGCGTGATCCCGACCATCCAGTCCGTCGACAGTCATCACCTGACCTTCGTCGAGCCGGACATCTACTGGGTCACCGGCGGGAACATCCCCTCGCAGCTGGGCCCGATGCCCTTCACGCGCATCGTGTTCAATTTCCACACCTACTGCGGTGACCGGAGCCCGGTCACCGGGAACCCGACGGATCTCCTCAAATGCCTGCAGTCGGAGGAGACCTCGGCCTCCGAACAGGACATCACCCGGCTCTCCATGAGCTCCGCGTACCAGTCGAGCGGTCCCGCCATCTTCATGAGCGAATTCGGCGCGACGACCAGCGTCCCGCTGGCCGGCTTCGATGTCGAGTGGGCCGGTCTGGACCAACTGGGCTGGATCTACTGGGCGTGGAAGTACTACGACGATCCGACCGGCTCGTCGTCCGAAGGCCTGGTCCAGCCCGACGGGAGCTACTCACCGATCGTGACGGTCCTTTCGCGCACGTATCCACAAGCGGTGGCCGGCGACCCGAACTCCGTCATCTTCAACCCCTTCACCGGGGCGTTCAACATGGTGTACGCGCCCACGCTCTCTGCGCAGGGGGTCACGATCGTGAATGTCGCGGCGTCGCAGCACTACCCCAACGGGTGGTGTGCAGCGGTCAAGGGGGGACGCATCACCTCGCAACCGGGTGCGACCCACCTCACCGTGCAGACCGCTGGGCATCCCTCACAGGTCTACGTCACGGTGACGGCGGGGGCGTGCCCGCCATAGTGGGAGCGGGCCGGCGGGGGAAAGAGAGTTCACCCGAGCCAGCGGAGTTCGAATCCGAAGAGCGAGAGCAACCGGGTCCCGGCTGTCTCGACCCGCGCCGCCTCGGATGCACCGGGAAGGAGCAGACAGCGGCTCGCCATCGCCACCGTTCGGGCGACCGAATGCATGAGGAGGTCCTCGACGGCCGTGATGTTCCGGCACTGCCACAGGGCCAGTGACGTGTCCCAGGCGACGTCCCGGGCGGAGTTGATGCTCCAGTTGCCGACCAAGTCGAGCACCGATTGTGCGTGGCGATCCGCATCGAGCACGATGCTCGACTCGAAGGACTGGCGAACGGCCTGCTCGGACGCATCGAGCAGCGCGTCGACCTTCTGGTAGTCGTCGTGGTGCGTCCCGTCGTCGGGGGCGGTGTTCAGCGTGGTGCAGGTGTCGACCAGGGCGATGGGCAGGTCGTGGTTGATGTGCGCGTTCATGCCGGCCAGGGCGAACTGGATCGGATACACGCCCGGATGGGAGCTTGCGTCGAACAAGGGTTGCCAGGCGGTGGGGACGTCCGAAGGTTGGTGAACCAGCGTGTCGACCGCCTGGAAATAGATGTTGGCGAAGGCGACATCGAAGGAACTCATGAACGCGGCATCGCTGAAGAAGCCGCCCGTGATCCTGTCTTCGACCTGCTGCGTCACATCGAGGTACATGCGGTTGAAACAGGCGATGCCGTCCCCGGGCGGCAGTGCGTGCTCGATGTGGAGCATCTGCGCGATCGCCTCGGCGACGGACGCAACCGGTGGGCTCGCCGGAGGCAGGTCGTTCCCCATCGCGAGGCGACGCTAACTGGTTCGAGCGGGCGACGTCCCGCCGGCGAGTCTCTGCCGAAGGGAGGCGTGATTCGAAGGTGCCACTGTTACCTCTGAGCCCTGATTTCCCTTTGGATCCGCTTCTCCTGGGCTGCCATCAGCGCACTGGCGTGAGGCGGGACGGAAGCGACCTTGGCGCCGGCCGGGGGCAACGACCCGGTGGGCAGCTCATCGCACGTGGTGTGGAACATGGCCTGATCCGCCGCACTCACCGAGCCGGCGGGGAGCGCGGCCGGGCTCGAGAACGGGTTCTTGGGTGCAGTGAGGACGGGCGGCTCGGCGAACGGCGGTCGTGCTGCCTTCAGATCGAAGAAGTCGACCATGTTGTGCGCGTTGGCGTCGCGGTAGGTGAGGGCCGGCAGGTTCCACTTGGTCTCGACGAACTTCAGGATCGATGTGTGGTCGAACGTCTGATGCGAGACGTAGTCCTTCTTCGACCAGGCCGACACCACGCAACACGGCACACGGAACCCTGTGTAGTCGTAGGAGCCGGGCACGTCGCCCGGTTTCAGCATCGGCTCCACGTTGTCCGGTTTCACGGCCGGTTGTGGGGGCACATGGTCATACCAGCCCCCGTGCTCGTCGTAGACCCAGAACAGGGCCGTCTTGTCCCACGCCGGGCCCCGCATGACCGCGTCGATGACCAGAGCGGCGTAACCCTCACCGACCGAGATGTCGCCGTCCTCTTCGGAGAAGTTGACGTAGGGGTCCACCAGACTGAAGGCCGGGAGGTTGCCCGATGCCGCATCGGTGAAGAACTGGCTGACATGGACGGCCTTGGTCGGATTGTTCAAGAACACCGGCTCGAAGAGCGCACAGGTCGGAACGTCGGTGTAATAGTCCTTCCAGGAGATGCCCTGTTCGTTGAGGCGGTCGAAGATCGTGCCGTTGGGTGCGTCGGCCTTTGAGATACCGGTGACGTCAGTGCTGATGTTGCCGAGCGCCGTCCCCGCGATGAGGAAGCGGCGATTCGGATAGGTCTGTGCCATGACGGAGCAGAAGTAGCGGTCCCCGATGGGAAACAGGCGAGCCATCGAGTGGTAGAAGGGCAGGTCATCGGCTTCCCAATAGCCCATCGCCGCTCCGCTACATCCCTTGACGAAGCCCATGTTGGTGCCGTTGTCGAAGCAGATGTGCGACGCGTTCCACGACTGCGTGATGCCCGAATCGCTCTCGCCGCAGGTGTTCGGGTTGTGAAACGAGCGGACGTACCCTCCGGAGGGATCTGGGTTGTAGTTGAGGGGCTTCCCGGTCGAATCGAGGGTGAGTCCGTCGCCGCGGCCCAGCGTTCCCAGATGGTCGTCGAACGAGTGGTTCTCCATCATGAGAACGACGATGTGCTCGATCTTGGGCAAGGTGTCGGTGCCAACAGAAAGATGCGGAAAGGGACGGGAGCCAGGCTGCAGGAGCGAACCGTTCGGTCCGAGGCCCTTGGCTCTCGTCGTGGTGGCGTACGCCTCGCTGCCGACGGCTGCCCCGAGACCCATTGCGGCCAGTCCGGAAGCGACGGTGCCGCCCAGCAGGGAGCGGCGGGACAGCCGCGACCCCCACGCTCGGCTTGGAAACTGGCCCCGGCCCTCAGTCACCGTCGACACGCTAACAGCGAGCCCTTCTCCTTCGCGTCCTCGGGGATCGGGTCGCCCGCTGGCTCGACCGGAGCGCCAATCTCTTCACGCTTTGTTCACGTTGTGGGCAGAGCAGTCAGTGCGGCGGCGCAACGTCGTCACGTCGACCTGACTGACCGTCATCGCAACGCGAAGGAGCCGAGAGGGCTACCTCGGCGGACGCTCGAAGCTGTGCACGTCGAAGTAGACGGGCAAGAGGTACTTCACGTAGAAGGTGTGCACGATCCGACCCGGGTAGACGAGATCCTCGTTCCGCCTGATCTGCACCCGATCGTCCTTCTCGGCGTAGCGCTCACACCCGGCGAGCAGATCGTCGACCGCTTCCCGCGAGTCCTGTAACAGGCCGAGATGGTCGAAGCCGGGCGAACTCATCGGCCTGTCGCTCTCCGCGAGAAGGATGAACTGGTCCGGTTCCGCCGTGAGCAGATGACACGACTGGCCCGCCACCTCGGTGTCGAGCGCGGTCCAGCCGAAGAGGGAGCCGTAGAAGGCGTCGATGTCGTCTCGAGCGGTCTTGGTGAGGCTGCCGACCGGAAACGTCATCTCCATGTGGTTGAAACGCATCGGGGTTCCTTCCTAGAGCCACTTGCGTCGTTTGAAGAGAATGTAGAGCCCGGTCGAGCTCGCCACCATCAGGGCGAGGGCGATGGGGTATCCGTAGTACCAGTGCAGCTCCGGCATGTGGTCGAAGTTCATGCCGTAGATCGTCCCCACGATGGTCGGCGCGAACCCGATGGCGGCCCAGGCCGAGATCTTCTTGACCTCCTCGTTCTGGGCCACGCTCGTCTCGGTCAGGCTGCGCATCTCGTCGTTCTGTTGCTGGCTGACCAGTGTGCTGTGCACCGTGAGCGCATTCTGGAGGAGGGCGCGGAACGAGTCTGCCCGCTCCACGATCCGGATCACATGGTCACTGACATCGCGCAGGTTCCTGCGCAGCTCGAGCTCCACTATCTCGTACTTGTCGAAGCCCTCTTCGAGAGCATGCAGCATGGCGAGGAGCGGCTGGGTCGCCCTCTGGAATTCGATGACCTCTCGAGAGAGTTCGTAGATTCGACGCGCCAGCGCGGGGTCCCCACCCTTGAAGAGCTGGTCTTCGATCTCGTCGATGTCGTTCTCGAGGCCCGCCACGACCGGCGCGTACTCGTCGACGACCTGATCGATGATCGCGTAGAGCACCGCCTCGGGGCCGAGGCACGAGCAATTCCGGCGTGCCCTCGAGCCTCTTGCGCACCTTGCTGAGATCCGGCGTCTCGGCGTGGCGGATGGTGACGACGAAATCCGGGCCCGTGAAGATATGGATCTCCCCGAACTCGACCTCTTCCGTCGCATCGACATACCGCGCCGGCCGGAGGACGGTGAAGAGCGTCGTGCCGTACCGCTCGAGCTTCGGACGCTGATGGGCGGCGATCGGCGTCCTCCACGGCCAGCTCGTGCAATTGGAACTCGCGCGCCACGGACCGGATCTCTTCGAGGTCGGGCCGGTACAGCCCGATCCAGGCCATGCCGCGCCGGGCACGTAGGGCTTCGTAGGTCTCATCGAGGGTCCGTGGATCGGCGCTTCGCCGCCCATCGACGTACACCGCGTTGTTCACCAGAGCCATTACGACCTCTGCATCCTTGGGAGCCGACTCACGGTAGCGCCGTGGACGCGCCGCGGGCCGTTTCCCGATGCGACCGCTTTCGCACCCCCAACCGGATTCGAACCGGTGCTGCCGCCGTGAAAGGGCGGTGTCCTAGGCCGCTAGACGATGGGGGCCGGGCCGTGCCGCTGGCACGGAAGGTTCAAGCCTAATGGGCACCGATCGGGACCCCCGGCGCCGAGGTGTCGCGGACGAGCGGGGCCGGCAGTACCTCGGGCGCGTGGTACGTACAGGTGAGGAAGGTCTGGACGGCCCCGATCACCAGCGCGGTGGCGCCCAGGATGTGGACCTCGACGAGGAGCGCCGGCAGGTGGGTGAAGTACTGCGTGTAGCCGACAGCGGCCTGGGCCACCATCACCGCCATGAGGATGCGCGCGGCGCGGCGCACGCGCTCCGGGACGTCGCCCATGTGGAGGCCGACGACGAGGCCGATGGTGACGCCGATCAGGAGGAGGGCGAGGCTCGAGTGGAGCTCGGCCATGTCGCGCAGTGCGACGGGGATCCGCTTGGCCACCTGCTGACCCGAGGCGTCGCCCGCATGCGGCCCGGCGCCGGTGGTGGCAGTGCCGGCGGCGACCACGACGGCGAGGATCGCCAGGACGCCATAGAAGAGACGGATCAGCGGCCGCGGCACCAACAGGCGGCGCCGAACCGGGCGCGTAGTCGCGGGTGGAGCGGTGGACCAGCACCACCGCGTCGACCAGCAGGAGCATGGTGGCGAGGAAGTGCACCATGACCAGGTAGGGGTTGAGCTTGGTGTACACCACGATCCCGCCCGAGGACGGCCTGGGCCACCACGCCGGCCACCAGCCCGCCGCTGAGCCAGATCAGGTCCCGGCGGCGGGGCGCGCGGAAGACCGAGCCGAGGAGGGCGGCGATCACCGCCACGGTGAGGACCACCGTGACCAGGCGGTTCCCGAACTCGACCAGGCCGTGGAACTGCAGCGCCGGGGTCAGGTGCCCCACCGAGCATTCGGGCCAGTCGGCGCAGCCGAGGCCCGAGCCGGTCAGGCGGACCGCCGCCCCGGTCAGCACGATGAGGGCCGTCAGGACCAGGGCCAGGACGTCGAGCCGGTGGCTCAGCGAGGGCGAGACGGAGGGGATACGGCGCCGCGACACTCTCGCCAAGCGTACCGGCGCCCGCCGCCTGGTCCCGGGCGAGGTTCCGGTCGTAGGCTGGCCTGGCATGTCCACCGAGGCACCTGCCCTCCCGGGCCAGCGGGCCACATGGTCGTGGTCGACCGTCGGGGCCTACGTCGCCCTGACCAAGCCACGGATCATCGAGCTCCTGCTGGTCACGACGCTGCCCACCATGGTGGTGGCGCAACGCGGCCTGCCCCCGGTCTGGCTCATGGTCGCCACCCTGGCCGGCGGGGCATTGGCGGCGGGCGGGGCCAACGCCATCAACATGGTGGTCGACCGCGACATCGACCGCCTGATGAACCGGACCAAGAACCGTCCGCTGGTGACCGGCGCCATGACGCCGGCTGCCGCGCTGGTCTTCGCCCTGTCGCTCGAGGTGGCGGCCTTCTTCGAGCTGTGGCTGGCCGTGAACCTGCTCTCGGCGGTGCTGGCCATCTCGGCCACCCTCTTCTACGTGTTCGTGTACACGCTCTGGCTGAAGCGCCGCTCCACCCAGAACATCGTGATCGGGGGCGCGGCGGGTGCAGTGCCGGTGCTCGTGGGCTGGGCCGCGGTGACCGACAGCCTGGCCTGGGCGCCGGTGGTGCTCTTCGCCATCATCTTCATCTGGACGCCGCCGCATTTCTGGTCGCTGGCGGTGCGCTACAAGGAGGACTACCGGGCGGCTGACGTGCCCATGCTCCCGGTCGTGGCGTCCATGAAGCGCACGACGACCGAGATCGTCTATTACACGGTGGCGCTGGTGGCGGTGTCGTTCTTGTTCGGGCCGGTGGCCCACCTGGGCTGGATCTACATGATCACCGCTGCCGTGCTCGGCGCCGGGTTCCTCTACTTCGTCGACCCGCCTGTGGGGCCTGGCCCAGAACGGGCAGGTCACCGGGCGCGACGCCATGAAGGTCTTCGGGTACTCCATCACCTACCTCACCGTGCTGTTCGTGGCGATGGCGGGCGACGTACTCATCTCCAATCACGTTCACTAGCGTCCTCGCGGTATGACCGACGCACCGTCTCCCGATCCGGAGCCCTCGCCCTGCCGCCCGGTGTGGAAGGCGCCCCGGCGGTCCGCCGGCCCCGCAAGCGCTTCATCTTCATCGGCTTGGGCATCGGTCTGCTGATCATCGTGATCATCGGGCTGACTACCAGCTTCGGCACGAGTCAGAGCTCGACGAACACGGCCCACGAGGGGGGGACCGGTGCCGTCCTTCACGCGCCAGCAACATCGGTCCGACTGGGCCGCCGCAAGTCTCGGTGCCCATCGGCGGTGGCGCCGATGGCACGCCGACCGTGCTGCTGTTCTTCGGGAACTGGTGCCCGAGTTGCCACCAGGAGCTTCCTCCGCTGGCCGCAGCGGTGCGTCAGCAGGACCACGCCGGCGGCGCGTCTGGCGGGGATCCGGGTCATCGGCGTCGACAGCGAGGACTCCACGTCGAGCGCCCGCTCCTTCATCCACAACGAGGGGGTGACGTTCCCCGTCGCCTACGACCCGGACGTCAGCATCACCAGCGGGCTCTTCGCGTTCGACGGCGACCCCTACGCGGTGTTCGTCAACGGTGACGGCACCATCGCCAAGATCGTGCGGGGCGCCGTGCTGACGCCCTCCTCGCTCACGGCCGACGAACGGGCGCTCCTCCCCAACGCGTCGTAGGCGCCCATCACGACGTCGACGGTGAAGGCGTCGGTCATTCCCAGCGGAACGTGAGCGCGGCGGCCGACGGTGCCGCCAGCGCCCAGACCGCCAACACGGCCCAGGACTCCGCCGGCACCGCGGCGCCGGCACCGAGGGTGGCGTGCAACGCGGCGGAGAGCGCCTCGGCCGGCAACAGCTTGGCGAAGTCGGCCAGCCCGGCCGGGAGCTTCGAGATCGGGACGATCATGCCGCCCAACAGCAGCAGGATCAGATAGAGGCCGTTGGCCGCGGCCAGGTTCACCTCGGCCCGCAGCGTGCCGGCCATGAAGAGGCCGATCCCGGCGAAGGCGGCGGAGCCCAGCAGCACGGCGCCGACGGCACCGGCTACGGCAGCGGATCCGCCGCCACCGGGGTTCCAGCCCAGGGCCAGCCCGACGGGCAGCAGGACCGCGGCCTGCAGCAGCTCGACGGCGACGATCGTGACGATCTTGGCGCCGAGCAGGCGCGGGCGCCCGAGCGGAGTGGCGCCCAGCCGCTTGAGCACGCCGTAGCCGCGCTCGAACCCGGTGGCGATGCCGAGGGAGACCATCGCCGTCGACATGACGGCGAGGGCCAGGATGCCCGGGCACGAAGAAATTGGCGGGCGTGGCCGTCGGGGTCGAGACCACGGACACCTTGGAGAAGAAGAGCAGGAACACGACGGGGATGCCGAGGGTCAGCAGGAGCGTCTCGCCGCGGCGCAGGGTCATGTAGACCTCCGCGCCGGTCTGCGCGGTCAACGGCCGCAGGGTGCCGGCGGTCGCGGCCTGGCGCTCACCGGGCCCGTCTCCGGCCCCGGCGCCGGCCCGGCACCGCTCTGGTCCATTGGCGCCTCGTCGCGCCGCGGCGTCGGCCGACGGCGGCGGCGACCCCACGGTCTCGAAGTACACGTCCTCGAGGGTCTTGCCCGCCACCAGGTCGGTGAGGGTGGCGCCGCGCTCCGCCAGGAACGTGGCGACCGCCGCGGTGACGGCAGGGGTGGCCACCTGCCGCGGCCTCGACCCGGTAGCGACCGGGTGCGGTCTCGTTGACCACGGTCCCCGCGCCGACGGCGGAGGCCAGTGCGACGGTGTCGAGCGCGGGGGCGCGCCGAAGGTGATGACCGGTGCGGGGCCGCCGGCGGGCCCGGCGCCGGTGGTCAGGCCGTGCGGCGTGCCCTCCAGCACGACGCGGCCCGCGGACAGGATCACGATGCGGTCCGCCATCCGCTCGGCCTCGCCCAGCTCGTGGGTGGTGAGGACGACGCACACGCCCCTCTCCTTCAGTGTCGGCCACCACGGCGCGCACGGCGATGCGCCCCTCGGGGTCGACGCCCGCCGTCGGCTCGTCGAGGAACGCCACCTCCGGCCGGCCGACCAGGGCCAGGGCGAGGGAGAGCCGTTGCTGCTCGCCGCCCGAGAGGTGGCGCCACGGCGTGGCGGCGACGGCGCGCAGCCCGACGAGGTCGAGCAGTTCGTCCGCCGGCACGGCGTCGGGGTAGTAGCCGGCGAAGAGGTCGAGGACGCGGCGCGGGCCCGAGCATGGGGTAGACGCCGCCGCGCTGGAGCATGACCCCGACGCGGCCGCTGAGCGCGCCGTGGTCGGCGATGGGATCGAGGCCGAGGACGCGCGCCTCGCCGGCGACCGGGCGGCGGTAGCCCTCGAGCGTCTCGACGGTCGACGTCTTGCCGGCACCGTTGGGCCCGAGCACGACGACCACCTCGCCGGCGTTCGGCGGCCAGGTCGAGATCGTCGACCGCGGGCGGTGTCCCGGCTGGTCCGTAGCGCACGGTGAGGCCGGTGACCTCGACGGCTGGCACGGCGTCGCAGGCTACTTTGAGCAGGAGTGATCGATATCCGGGCTGCTCCGTGACGACCCCGACGCGGTCAAGGCCGCGCTGGCCCGGCGCGGCGTGGAGGCGGCCGAGGTCGACGCCGTGATGGAGGCCGACGCGGCCTGGAGCGCGCGGCTGCGGGTCGCCGAGGACATGCGGGCCGAGGTCAAGGAGCTCTCGCGCCTGGTCGGGCAGGCCAAGAAGGCGGGCGACGAGACCCGGGCCGCCGAGCTCAGCAGGCGGAGCCGCCGGCTGGGCGACGAGGAGCGGGTCGCGGCCGCCGAGGCCGAGGCCTTCCTGGAGCAGCGGCAGACGGCGCTGCTCTACCTCCCCAACCTCCCGGCGGACGACGCGCCGGACGGAGTGGGCGAGGAGGACAACGTGGAAGTCCGCCGGTGGTGGCCCGGGCAGGATGCCGGGCGGCCGGAGCCCGCCAGGCGGCCACACCAGGAGGTCCCGCACTGGGAGATCGGCGAGTCGCTGCAGATCCTCGACATGGAGCGCGGCGCGCGGCTGGCCGGCTCCATGTTCCCGCTCTACCGGGGCCCGGGAGCGCGGCTGCTGCGGGCGCTGACCGCCTTCGCCATCGACCGCCACGCGCCCGGCCTACGAGGAGATCCGGCCGCCGACGGTGGTGCTGACCGAGACCATGACCTCCACCGGCCACCTGCCCAAGTTCGCCGACGACGCCTACCACCTCGAGCGCGACGACCTGTGGCTGATCCCGACGGCCGAGGTGCCGCTCACCTCCATGCACCGGGGCGAGATCCTGGAGGAGTCCCAGCTCCCGCTGCGCTTCACCGCGGCGACGGCCTGCTACCGGCGCGAGGCGGGCTCGGCCGGGCGCGACACCCGGGGCCTGCTGCGGGTGCACGAGTTCGACAAGGTGGAGCTGTTCGCCTACACCACGCCCGAGGACGCGCTCGAGGCGCAGGCCGACATCTTGGGGCGGGCCGAGTCGATGCTCCAGGAGCTCGAGCTGCCCTACCGGGTGCTCGACCTGTGCTGCGGGGACCTCGGCGGGTCGTCGGCCCGCACCTTCGACCTCGAGGCCTACTGCGCCCGGCGTCGACCGCTGGCTCGAGGTGAGCTCGGTCAGCTGGTTCCGCGACTACCAGGCCCGCCGGGCCAACGTGCGCTTCCGGCCCGCCGGGGGCGGCTCGCTCCAGCTGGTGCACACGGTCAACGGCTCGGCGCTGGCCTGGCCCCGCATCTGGGCCGCCCTGGTGGAGAACGGGCGCCAGCAGGACGGGACGGTGCTGCTGCCCGAGTGCCTGGCGCCGTATCTCGGCGGGGAACTGCTGATCAAGGCGCCATGAGGCCGGCGCCACCCTGCTGTAGGGCCTGTGGACGCGGCGGGGTTTCAGAACTATAAGCAGTTCGGTTGATAGTCCGACGAGACGTCCGACCTGGTCGCCGACCCGGGCGGCGCCCAGGACCGGTGGCGGCCGGGATCCCATGACGATCACCGATGTCGAGGGGAGCGGGCCGACCGAGCACTTCGGCTTCGGCGACAGGCTCGAGATCATCGCGGCGGAGAGCCGGCGCCTGGCCGACACGGTGGCGGCACTCGATCTCGAAGCGCGGGTGCCGTCGACTCCCGAGTGGTCGGTACGCGACCTGGCCCACCACATCGGCGAGGTGCAGTGGTACTGGGGTCAGAACGTCCGGGCGCAGAACGCGACGAGCGCTCCGGGGCCGAACTGACGGCCTTTCCCGAGGACAGCGACCTGCTGGCGTGGCTGGGCTGGTGCACCTATTCACTGCTGCGGCGCATTGCGCGAGGTCGGTGCCGACGCGCCGTGCTGGGCCTGGTGGCCCGAGCCGCACACCGCGGGCGCCGTGGGCCGGCACCAGGCCCAGGAGGTGTCGGTGCACCGCTGGGACGCCCAGGGCGTGGCCGGTGCGTCGGCACCACTCGCACCCCGGGCTGGCCGACGACGGGGTGCCCGAGTTCATCGAGATCATGGTCGGCGCCGACCTGGCCTCGCTGCCGGGCGCCGTCACGCTGACCGCCACCGACACCGGCGCGAGCTGGCACGTCGCCGGCAGCGGTGGCGAGCGTGCCGGCGCCGGGTCTCCGAGCTGCGGGCCCCGGCGTCGGACCTGGTCCTCATGCTCTACCGGCGCCTGCCCGTCCCCGATGCCGCCGTCGAGGGCGACCCGGTGCTGGTGGCGGCGCTGCTGTCCCTGGCCGACACCGCGTGACCGAGCTGACCTTCCTCGGCACGGGCAACTTCGTCGCCCCACCGGGCCGATACTGGAACAGCTTCGTCCTGGACGCGTCGGTCCTGGTCGAGCCCGTCTCCGACGGCGCTGCCGCACCTGCGCCGCTGCGGCTTCCCGTCGACGCCATCGAGGTCGTCGTGGTCTCGCACTTCCATGCCGACCACTGCTTCGGTTGGCCCTTCCTGCTCGAGGCGGCGGCCGAGAGCGGCGCCGGGCCGCACGCTGCACGTGGTGGGGCCGCCCGGGATCGAGGCGCACCTGGCCAACATGAACGAGGCCGGCGCCGTGGGCTCGGTGACCGCCAGCGGCCCAGGCCACGCCTCGACCTGCGCTTCGTCGAGGTCGACGGGAGCTGGCAGGAGGCCGGGCCGCTGCGCTTCCGGGCCGTCGAGGTCGTGCACGTGCCGTACCTGCGCTGCTTCGGCTACCTGTTCGACCGGGGGAGCCGGATGGTCGGCTACTCGGGCGACACCACCCCGTGCGACGGGCTCAGCGAGCTGGCGCGCGAGGCGGACGTGCTGGTGGTGGAGTGCAACGGGCGGCACACGCCGCCCGGCGCCCCGACCATCCACATGGACGAGGAGTCCGTCCGGGCCCTCCAGGCCGCCCACCCCGACGTGCACCTGGTCCTGACGCACCTGGGCGAGCAGGTGGACACTGGCGTCGCTGCCGCGGCGTGACCGTGCCCGGACGACTTCGAGCGCTCTGAGCGTCTGAGCGTCTGAGCGTCTGAACGTCAAGCGGCGGCGAAGCGGTAGCCCACGCCGCGCACGGTCGTGATGAGCACCGGCGTCGAGGGGTCGGCCTCGATGCGGGAGCGCAGCCGCTTGATGTGCACGTCGAGCGTCTTGGTGTCGCCGATGTAGTCGGTGCCCCAGACGCGGTCGATCAGCACGTCGCGGGTGAGCACGCGCCCGGAGTTCTCGACGAGCAGGCGCAGCAACTCGAACTCCTTGCGCCGCAGGTGCACCTCGTCGCCGCGCACGAACACGCGGCGCTGGTCGAAGTCGACCTTGATCCCGTTGGACTCCCAGATGCCGTCGCTGCCGAACTCGATGGAGCCCGTCGATGTCGCGGGCTTCGGAGCCCCCGGGGCGCGCCGCAGCACGGCGCGCATGCGCGCCACCAGCTCGCGCAGGCGGTAGGGCTTGGTGACGTAGTCGTCCGCGCCCGACCTCGAGGGCGACGACGGTGTCGATCTCGGTGCCCTTGGCCGTCACCATGATGATGGGGACCTGCGAGCGGGTCCGGATGGCGCGGCACACGTCGATGCCCGACATCTTGGGCAGCATGAGGTCCAGCAGGAGGATGTCGGGCGCGGTCTCGTCGAAGAGCTGCAGGGCCTCGTCGCCGTCGCGGGCCACGGTCACCCGGAAGCCCTCGTTGGTCAGCCCGATCACCAGCGCCTCGATGAAGGACTCCTCGTCCTCGGCCAGCAGCACCTTGACCGGCCCCTCGCCCGGCGCCGGGCGTGCCCGCCTTCTTGGCGGACGCTTGCCCGCGCGCGGCCTTGCTCACGCCACGCGCTCCGCCTGGACCGGCAGGACGAGGGTGAAGGTCGAGCCCTCGCCCTCGCGTGACTCGACGTCGACCCAGCCCTGGTGGTTGTTGGCCACGTGGCGGACGATGGAGAGGCCGAGCCCGGTGCCACCGGTGTCGCGGCTGCGGCCGTGGTCGACGCGGTAGAAGCGCTCGAAGATGCGATCGAGGTCGCGGGCCGGGATGCCGACGCCGTGGTCCTGCACCGACAGCCGCACGTTGTCGCGCTCCTCGATGCGCCAATTGGGGGACCGCGCCGCGCCGGTGTCCCGCCGGACCGGTTCCGGCGGCGTCACCCTCGGGGTGACACGGGGGCACCGGCATGGTCGGCGCCGTCGTGCCCGTGGCGGCCGAGGCGCCGGGGGCGGACGCGCCCAGGGGCGAGTACTGGTCGAGGATCTCGGGGGTGAAGACCGGCTCCACCGGGCCTCCTGTCGTCCTTCGGCCGCGGTCCGGATCCTGCGCGCTCACCGCGCGTCGGCGGCGGCGCGTGGCTCCCACTCGGCGCCGGCGCACGGGCAGACCTCCCCGGTGATCGTCGGGATCGGTCGCCGGAGCCGTCTCGTCGGTCGAGACCGTCATGCCCGTGACGTCAGGGGCCCCGCCGGCTCGCGACCGAGGGTGGCCCAGGTTGGGGTTGAAGCGCTGCACCGCGCCGGTCACGACCACCTTGGAGTTGTCGTAGGAGTAGGTGATGGCGTTCTCGAGCAGGGCGTGCATGGCCGAGACGAGCTGGCGGCGGTCACCCATGCACGGCGACGGGGGGGAGGGCTCGTGCAGCACGATCTCGATGCCGCGCTGGTCCGCCGTGGCGCGCACGCGCTCGATGGCGTCGGCCATCACCAGGTTGACCAGCACCGGCTCGCGCGGCGGCGCCTCCTCGGACTCGATGCGGGAGAGGTCGAGCAGGTCGTCGATGATGCGGCTGACCCGGAAGGCCTCGTTGTGGATGCGCCCGGCCAGGCGCTGGGCCACGTCGGGGTCGGGCTCGGAGACCAGCGTCTCGGCCAGGAGGCCCAGCGCGCCCATCGGCGTCTTGAGCTCGTGGCTCACGTTGGCCACGAAGTCGCGGCGGATCTCCTCGAGCCGGCGGCGCTCCGAGACGTCCTCGATCAGCGCGATGACGCCGAGCGGCCGGCGCCCGTCGTCGATCTGGCGGGCGCGCACCTGCAGCGTGCGCCGGGGCGGGCCGTAGAGGTCGAGGGTGCGCTCGGCCGAGCCCTCGTGCCAGGCGTCCTCCAGGACGTCGGTCACCGCCTGGGCGGCCAGGGCGTCACCGTGGCGGCTGACCATCAGGGCGTTGGCGCGCCCGTTGCGGTAGATCACCGTGCCGTTCTCGTCGCACAGCACGACGCCCTGGGTGAGCGTGTCGAGCGAGCGGCGCAGGCGGATGGCGTCGGAGCTCGACTCGGTCACCGCCTGGGCGGCCCCGCCGGTCACCTGCTCGAGGTAGGCCAGCGAGGTCTCGACGTTGTACTCGTCCTCGGGCGGATCGAGGCCCAGGCGGGTGCCGAGGGAGGCGAGGCGCTGCGAGATGGCCCGCCGCCCCGAGCGCCGTCCGAGCAGGGCGGCCACGAGGCCGACGAGCACGCAGGCGGCCACGGCGATCGCAATGAGAGGACCTCCTGGGTCTGGCTCAGATTGACTTCGCCCGGCCCGACTCAGCGGCACGCCCCCAATATGACAGGGCTGGGGCGTGCGGGGCGAACAGGTCGGGCCCGGACGACGCCGTTGTTCGCTGTGTGCTCGCTGGGCTGCTGCCAGGACCCGCGTCCCTGAGCTGCCCTTCTGCCACCCCGAGGCAGGGACGCCGACGCCCGCCTTCCCGGTCCGCCGCAAGGTTGGCCAAATGCGTCCCGCGGTGAACCGTTCTCCGCCGAACGGCGAACCGGAAGTCCCGGCGCCGGCAGTCTCCGACGGAGGGCAGCCATGGTCGTGTGGCACCTGGCCGATGTCTCGCTGAACCCCGAGCGTGAACGCGCTCCCGGGTGGCGGGACGCTGCAGGAGCTGACGAACGGGCTCGGCGCCTGGGCCCTCATCGCGGCGCTGGCCGGGCTGCTCATCGGCGCCGCCGCCTGGGCCCTGGGCGTCCACGCCCAGAACTTCCAGCAGTCGATGGTCGGGCGCCGGGCCGTGCTCGTCTCGGGGCTGGCGGCCCTCCTGATCGGGGCCGCGCCGCCGATCATCAACTTCTTCTTCCACACCGGGACGGCTCTGCACTGATCCCGCCGAGCCACTGACCCGCCATCCGGGCCGCCGTTCCCATGCTCGCCGCCGGCTGCACCGGTCTCGACGCGCTCAACCCGATCTGCCAGGCCGGCAGCATCGGAGGCTCCATCGCGTCCTCGGGCTTCGAGACGGTCCTCGAGCGGGATCAGCCAGTGGGTGGCCAGCGGCGCCGAGTGGCTGCTGGGCCAGATCGGCGACGTGCTCAGCTCGACCACGACGGTCGACGTCGGGGCGACCTGGTTCCGCACCCACTACGGCCAGATGACGGCGCTGGCCGGCGTGGTCATCCTCCCGATGCTGCTGGCCTCGACCCTGCAGGCGGTGGTGCGCCAGAACCCGGGGCAGCTCGTGCGGACCTTCCTCGTCCAGCTCCCGCTGGCGTTGTTGCTGGCGGTGGTGGCGATCCAGATCGTCGTCCTGAGCCTGTCCGCCACCGACGCCATGAGCGACGCCGTGGCGGGCGGCAGCGAGCGCCGACGTGAACTCCCTCCTCACCGGTGTGACGAGCGGGCTGGTGGCGGCCGCGGCCGACCCGACCATCGCCAGTTTCGTGCTGCTGCTCATCTCGCTGCTGATCGCCGTGGCGGCGTTCGTGCTGTGGCTGGAGCTGCTCATCCGGGCCGCCGCCGTCTACGTGGCGGTCCTCTTCCTGCCGCTGGCCCTGGCCACTCTCGTGTGGCCGGCGGTATCGCACTGGTGCCGGCGCCTGGTCGAGACGCTGGCCGCCCTGATCCTCTCCAAGTTCGTCATCGTGGCCACGCTGAGCCTGGCGGCGGGCGCGGTCTCCTCGGGCACGGCCGGGACCGGAACGCACGGCGTCGGGCTTCTCCTCCGTGCTGGCCGGCGGCGCGCTGCTTGGTCATGGCCACCTTCGTCCCCTTCGCCATCCTGCGCATGATCCCGGCCGTCGAGGCGGGCGCCGTCGGGCATCTCGAGGGGCTGCGCGAGCGGGGGACCGCCGCGGTGACCCGGCCGGCCCGCACGGCGGCCAGCCACGCGCTCCACGAGGGTCTGGGCGCCCTCGGGCGACGCGCGGCTGCTGGCCCAGACGGCGGAGGCGGCAGCCGGCGGCGGGATGGCGGCGCCGGAGTGGCGGGGGCGGGCGCGTGGCGCCGGTGCTGCGGCGAGCCGGTGCGGCCGAGGGCGCAGAAGGAGCCGGCGGCGGCACGCGGCATCGGGCGTGCCCCATGGCCGACGGGCGATCCCGGAGTCCCAGCGGGCGTACGACGACGCGGTCGCCCGGGGGATCGGCGGCCAGGGCCCAAGGGGCCCAAGCCGATGTTCGGACCGGACCGCGAGCGCCGGGGACGGGAGCCGGGACGGACGGCCGACGCCGCCGCGGCGGCGCCGTGCCGACGGTCCGCGTCCGGCTGCGGCGAACGCCGCCGGCGCACCGACCCTCTGCGGGCCCGGACCGGTCCGGCCACCCCCGAGGACGCCTGGAAGTGGGAGGGGGTGCCGCCGGGCCGCCGCCTGATCGGGAAGGTCGAGCCCGGCGAGATGCGCTACTACATGGACGACGACGGCCACGGTCCGCAGATCAGATGGCTGCCGGCGGCCTGGCCACCGGGCCAGGGACCACCGGGCCAGGGACCACCGGGTCCAGGGACACGGACCGTCGTGAGCGCCGAGCGCGGGTCGCGCTACCGGTTCGGACCCCGCGAGCGCGGCGGTGGGTTGGCGGGCTGGCGGGCCGGCCAGATCGTCACCGTGGCCGTGGGTCTCGTCTTCGGTGTCCTGGTGCTGCGCTGGGAGCCCAACGCGGTGGGTGTGGCGGCGGCCATCGGCGTCCTCGTCCTCTACGGCGCTCTGGCGACGGTGCCGGTGGCCGGCCGGACGGGCGACGAGTGGCTGCCCGTCGTCGTGTGCTGGGGCACCCGCCGGGCCGGGGTGGGGTGCCGGGCACCTCGGTGCACTGCGCGGGCTGCGCCTGCTGCGCGCCGACTGGCAGGACATGGGCGTGGTGCACGACCGCGCCGAGCGGACGCTCACGGCGGCCCTGCTCGCTGCGCGGCCGCAGCTTCGCCCTGCTGGGAGCGGACGAGCAGGATCGCCGGGTCGGCGCGTGGGCCTCCGTGCTGTCCTCGTTGGCCCGCGAGGGCTCGCCGGTGCACCGGGTGCAGTGGGTGGCGGCGTCCTTCCCCGACGACGGCCAAGGGGTGCGGTCGTACCTCGCCGCCGAGGCGGCGCCGGACGCGGCATCGGCCTGCACCGCCTCCTACGACGCGTTGCTGACCGACATGGACTCGCACACCTGTGCCCACGATGTCGTGCTGGCCCTGCAGGTGCGGCTGACCAGGTCCGTCGAGGTCGGGTGCGCCACCCTGGCCCGCGAGATGGGATCGCTGGTGCGCCTGCTGGGCGATGCCGACGTGCAGGTCGAATCCGTCCTGTCGGCCGACGACCTGGCCCACCAGCTGCTCCGTACCTACGAGCCCGATGCGTCATCCGCCAGCGACACCGCCGGCGGACCACTGGCCGATGGCGATGGAGGAGCGGTGGTCGGACGTGCGGGTCGACGGGATGGTCCATGCCACCTTCTGGGTGGCGGAGTGGCCGCGGATCGAGGTGCGCAGCGACTTCCTGGCCCCCCTCCTGCTCGGGGCGGCCCGCTCGACCCTTGCCGTCGTGATGGAGCCGCTCGGTCCCGACACCGCCGTGCGCAAGGTGGAGGCGTCGCGGACGGCCGACCTGGCGGACGCCGAGCTGCGCCGGCGGGGGGGCTTCGTGTCGACGGCCCGCCACGCCCGCGAGTCGGAGGTCCTGGCGCGCCGGGAGGCCGAGCTCGCGGAGGGCCACGCCTCCTTCCGCTACTCGGGCTACGTCACCGTGTCGGCGCCGAGCGAGGAGGAGCTGGCGGCGGCGTGCGACGTCGTGCAGCACGCCGCGGGGCAGAGCCGCCTGGCCCTGCGGCGCCTCTACGGCGACCAGGCCTCGGCGTACACCTGCACGCTGCCGCTCTGTCGCGGGCTGCGGTGAGCACGGGCGGCGCCACCTTACGATGAGCCGTCGTGGCCACCGGCGTCGACGCGAGCCCGCCGGCGACGGGCGAGCCGCCAGGACACCGGAGCCGCCGCGCAACGTCGTCGTGCTGCTGCTCGACAGCCTGAACCGGCACATGCTCGGCAGCTACGGCGGCACCGAGTTCGACACGCCGAACCTCGACCGGTTCGCCCGCGAACGGGCCGTCCGCTTCACGTCCCACGTCACCGGCTCGCTGCCGTGCATGCCGGCGCGCCACGACATCTTGTGCGGGTCGCTCGACTTCCTCTGGCGGCCGTGGGGCTCGATCGAGATCTGGGAGGAGCCCGATCACGCAGCAGCTGCGCCGGGCCGGTGTCACGACCATGCTCGTCTCGGACCACCCGCACCTCTTCGAGGTCGGCGGCGAGAACTACCACACCGACTTCAGCGCGTGGGACTACGTGCGCGGGCACGAGGGAGATCCGTGGCGCACCTACCGCGACCCGAGCTACATCGGCACGCCCGCGCTGCCGGCCCGGGGCGGCGGGTGGTTCTGGCGCGACCGGATGGGATGGACGGCCGCGGAGCGACCGGCCCTACGACCGCTCGCGCACGTTCTTCCGCGCCGAGGAGGACTTCCCGGGACCGCGGACGATGCGCACCGCGGCGCGCTGGCTGCGCCACGGCGCGCCCGGCGACGCACCGTTCCTCCTCTTCGTGGACGAGTTCGATCCCGCACGAGCCGTTCGACACGCCCGAGCCCTGGGCCGGGCGCTACGACCCGGACTGGGACGGCGAGCTGCTGATCTGGCCGCCCTACGACGTCGGGCGCGGTGGCCAACGGGCCGCCTGAGCGAGCGGCGAAGGCCGCCAGATCCGGGCCAACTACGGCGCCAAGCTCAGCATGATCGACCACTGGGCTGGCGAGGTGTTCGCCGCGCTCACCGAGCGCGGGCTGTGGGACAGCACGGTGGTCATCGTGTGCACCGACCACGGGCACTATCTCGGCGAGAAGGACATCTGGGGCAAGCCGGGCGTCATGCAGTACGAGCCGCTCGGCCACATCCCGCTGCTGGTGCACTGGCCCGGGCGGCCGGGCGGTACCGAATGCGGCGCGCTGACGACCAACGTCGACATCAACGCCACCATCGCGGACGTGTTCGGCGTCGCCGGCGGCGCGCCGGTGCCCACGGCGCGTCGCTGGCTCCCGCTGGTGCGGGGAGAGGCCGCGACGGTGCGGCGAGTGGGCCATCGGCGGCGTCTTCGGCAACTGGGTGCAGGTGACCGACGGCCGGCGCAAGTACGCCCGTGGCGCGGCCGGCGACAACTTCCCCCTCTCCATGTGGTCGAACCGCTGGTCGACCATGCCCGTGCACGGGCTGGAGGACGCGGTCCGCCTCCCCCCGCCCGACCGCCGGGCTCGGCTGGACTTCATGCCCGGGTCCGACGTCCCCGTCATCCGCCAGCCCTTCGAGCCCGGGGACCGCCTGCCGTTCTGGGTCGGGCACGGCGCGGTCGACGCCCACTTCCTCTTCGATCTCGGCAACGATCCCGGTGAGGACGAGAACCTGGTCGGCGCCGCGGTCGAGTCGGACATGGTGGAGCTGCTCCGCGTGGCGTTGCGGTCGGTCGAGCGCGCCGGACGAGCAGCTCGAACGGCTGGGCATCGCGTGAGCGGCGGCGGGTGCGGAGGGTGACGGTGACCGGCGACGAGCTGCCGTTCGTCCTGCCCCGGATCCCGGCGTCGGCCGGCGCGCTGATCTTCGACGAGCAGGGCCGGCTCCTCATCGCCAACCCGACGTACAAGGCGCACTGGACGATCCCCGGCGGGATCATGGAGGCGGACGGCGAGACGCCCTGGGAGGCCTGCCGGCGGGAGGTGCGCGAGGAGGTCGGCCTGATCGTCGAGCACGGCCGGCTGGCGGCGGTCGACTTCCTGCGGCCGAAGCCGTCCAAACCCGGTGGGATGCGGTTCCTCTTCGACTGCGGCGCGCCTGCCCGACTCGGTGCTCGACACCATCGAGCTGCAGGAGGAGGAGCTCTCCGAGCACCGCCTGCTCCATCCGGAGGCGGCGCTTGCCATGCTCAGCGGTCCCCTGCGCCGGCGCGTCGGGGCGGCGCTGGAGGCCGAGGGCTGCGTCTACCTGGAGGACGGGCGACCGGTCTGATCGACGGCCGACGGCCATGGCCGACGGCCGATAGGCGACGGGCGAGGGGCGACGGGACGCCCGCGGCGCTACCGAGCGAGACCGAGCTCGAGCGGCGCCTCCCGGTAGAAGAACACGGCAGCGGCGACGACGATGCCGGCGGCGATGCCGAGCGACCAGGTCGTGCCGGCATGCAGCACGAGGAGGGCGCCCACGAGTGCGCCGCCGAACATGGACGCGACCGACGTCAGGCCAAGTCGCGGGTGCGGGTTGCCGCCACCGGCGAGGGGTGAACCCGACGCCAGCCCCGTCAAGGTCGTGGTGAGCACCGTCGTGGACATGTCGGGGACGCCGATATGACGGACGGCGGCATTGCGGATCCCCATGCCGACGGCGAGGAGGGCGATGACGGTGAAGCGCGGCCACCCGGTGCCAATGGCCGCGACCGTGCCGGAGACGATCGTGGCGGCGGACGTGCAGCCCGCCTCGATCACCATCACCACGAGCAGCAGGCTCCGTTGCGGACTGATCCCGTGCACCATGCGACCTCCGACAACCGCGCCGGCGAGGAACCCTCCCAGGGCACAGAGGCTGGCCGCCACGGAGAACCCGGGCGCACCTGCCGCGGCGAACCCGACCAGGGCCACGTTGCCGGTCATGTTGGCCGTGAACACGTGCCCCAGGCCGAGGAAGCTCACCGCGTCGACGAAGCCGCTGACCACGGTCAGTGCGGCCAGCGTCACCACGAGAGGGGACGGCGGACGATCGGGCTCGCTCATGGGCGCTCCACCTTCCCCGCGACCGCGACGGTCCCGGTTCGGTCAAGGTAACGGAGGCGACACGGACGCGGGCGACCGTTCATCCCCGTGAGGGAGCGGATGCCACGGGTGCCGGCCCACCAGGTGACGACGCGGAACCTCGGTGCGGCCTACCCGTTCATCGCCGAGGCGGGGCTGGGGCGGCGCGGCGTGGTGATCGGTGACGACCTGCTGGGTGGCTCCTTCGTCTTCGACCCCTTCGAGCTCTATGCGGCGGGTGTCGTCTCCAATCCCAACATGGTGGTGTTCGGGCAGATCGGCCGGGGCAAGAGCGCGTTCGTCAAGACGTTCCTGTGGCGGCAGGCCGCGTTCGGGCGTCGGGCCTGGGTGGTCGACCCGAAGGGAGAGTACGGCGACCTGGCGGATGCCTGGGGAGTCCGCCCCGTGGCGCTCCGGCCCGGCGGGGCCATCCGGCTGAACCCGCTCGACCCCGGTCCCGACGGCGACGGTGTGGGTGACGCCGGGCCCGACGCCACCGGGCGCCGGCGGATGGAACTGCTCTCCTCCCTGGGCAGTGCGTGTCTGGGCCGGGACCTGGCGCCGCGCGAGCGCGCCGCGCTCGGCGCCGCATTGACCGAGGCGACACGGGCGACGGACGTCCCGACGGTCCCGACGGTGGTCGAGGCCCTGCTGACCCCGACCGCCGACGCGGCGCGCTCGCTGCGGACCGAGCAACGCGACCTCCTCGAGGACGGACGCGACGTCGCGCTGGAGTTGCGCCGGCTCGTCCACGGCGACCTCTGCGGGATGTTCGACGGGCCGACGACGCCCGGTCTCGACCTCTCGGCGCCGCTCGTCGTGCTCGACCTCTCGGCGCTCTACTCGTCCGCTGCGCTGGGCGTCCTGATGGCGTGCGCCACCGCCTGGCTGCAAGCCGCGCTCGCCCGGGCGGCCGTCGGCGTCGGTGACACGACGTCGGGACGCGGCCGCTTCTTCCTCGTGGTCGACGAGGCCTGGGCGATCCTCTCGAATCTGGGCGTGGCGCGCTGGTTGCAGTCGTCGTGGAAGCTCTCCCGCGCCTTCGGCGTGTCGAACGTCGCGGTGCTGCACCGGGTGTCGGACCTGCGCTCCGTCGGCGCGTCGGACTCCGAGCAGGTGGCGCTGGCGCAGGGTCTGCTCTCGGACTCCGAGACCCGCGTGGTCTACGCCCAGTCACCCGGCGAGCTCGAGGCGGCGGCCGAGCTGCTCTCCCTGTCGGCGACCGAGACGGACCTGCTCCCTCAGCTCCGGCGGGGCATCGCCTTGTGGAAGGTGGGCCAGCGGTCGTTCCTCGTCCAGCACCGGCTCAGCGCGACCGAACGGTCCATCGTCGACACCGATGCGGCCATGACAGCGGGATAGGCATGGCGGGTCTCCCCGAGGTCGTCCTCCCACTGGCCCTCGGCGGCGCCCTGCTGGCCGGGATCTCGCAGGCTGGCGGACGTCGTGGACCGGAGCCCGCGTCGCAGCGTCACGCGGCGGGGAGCCCGCTGGGCCAGACGGCGTGACCTGCGCCCGCTGCTGGTCGCGGCCGACGTCGTTCCGCGCGGCCGTCTCCTGCTCGGCGTCCTGCCCGGGGTGGCGCGGCTCTCGGGGCTCGCGGCCGAGACAGCGCAGTCCCTGGTCGTGGTGGGTCCGACCCAGAGCGGGAAGACCACGAGCCTGGCGGTTCCGGCCATCCTCGGCTGGCGCGGTCCGGTGCTGGCCGCCAGCGTCAAGAGCGATCTCCTCCGTCACACCCTCGGGACGCGGGCGCGCCAAGGTCAGGTGTGGTGCGTCGACCCGACCGGCTGCACGGGTGCGCGGGCCAGTACCTGGTCCCCGCTGACCATGTGCGGCCAATGGCGCGAAGCGTGTCGGGCCGCCGCCGAAATCTGTGAGGCGGCCAAGGGCGAAGGGACGACGGGGGACGGTGAGTTCTGGTACGCCACCGCCGCCAAGCTCCTCGCCCCTCTCTTCGTCGCCGCGGCTCTCGACGGGCGCACCATGGCCGACGTCGTGCGCTGGGTCGACACCCAGGAGGTCGGGGAGGTCGCGGCCATCCTCGAGCGCGCCGCACCACCCGAGGTGTCTGCATGCGGCCCAGGCGACCTGGTGTCCGCGACGACCGGACGCGGAGCTCCATCTACACGACCGCCGAGACGGTGCTCGCCCCCTTCGCCCATCCGCCAGCCGGACCGTCAGCGGATGGCTCGTTCGAGCCCGGCCATCTACTCGGTGGCACGCACACGCTGTACCTCTGCGCGCCCGCCCACGACCAACGCTGGTTACGCGGATACTTCACCGCGCTGACCCAGGCCGTGTTGGCGCACGCGTTCGCCACTGCGACGAAGTCCGGCCGCCCCCTCGACCCGCCGCTCCTGGTCGTGCTCGACGAGGCCGCGCACATCGCGCCGTTGGCCGAGCTCGACGGACTGGCCGCGACCTGCGCGTCGCACGGGATCCAGATCGTGACGATCTGGCAGGACCTGGCGCAGGTCCGGGGCCGCTATGGCGCCCGGGCGCCGACGGTGTTGAACAACCACCGGGCCAAGCTGTTCCTGCCCGGCATCGCCGACCCCGACACGCTCGAGTACGCCAGCCGGCTCATCGGGGACGAGGAGGCGACCCATCCCTCGGTCACCCGTGATCCGACAGGCCGGCGGTCGACCACGTCGACGACGGGTCCGCGACGGCTCCTCCCGCCCGAGGAGCTCCGTTGCCTGCAACGCGGACGCGCCGTCCTCGTCTACGGGACGCTGCCGCCGGCGCGCCTGCGGCTGCGGCCGTGGTGGGCCCGGTCGGGGCCGTCCGGGCTGTCGCGGCTCAGGCGGGACCGGGCGTCGTGACGGGGGAGGTCACGGCGCCGTGCCGGGCGCGGCAGGTGCGGGCCCGTTCCTCCGAGAGGCTCCGTTCCTGGGCGTTCGTGGCCAACGCGGCGGCTCGGTCGAACTCCGAAGCGGCCTCGTCGGCACGTCCGAGCCGGTCGAGCAGGTCGCCCCGCACGCTGTAGAGCAGGTGGTAGCGGGCGAGGGTCCCGGTCGCGAGCAGCTCATCGACCAGCGCCAGAGCGGCGCCCGGTCCCGAGGCCATGGAGACGGCCACGGCCCGGTTGAGCTCGACGATCGGCGACGGGGCGGTGCGGGCCAGTTCGCCGTACAGCGTCACGAGCTCACCCCAGTCGGTGTCCTCGGCGCGGAAGGCGCGGGCGTGGCAGGCGGCGATGGCCCCTTGCAGGGTGTACGGCCCGCGGGGCTCGTCGAGCAGCTCGGCGCGGGCCAGCGCGGCCTCGCCCCGGTTGATGTGGAGACGGTCCCAGGTCCGGCGGTCCTGGTCCAGCAACAGGACCGGCGCGCCGGACGGGTCGGAGCGGGCGCGGAGGCGCGACGACTGGAACTCCATCAGCGCCACCAGGCCATGGACCTCGGGCTCCTCGGGCGCCAGGGCGCCCAGGACGCGGCCGAGCCGGAGGGCCTCGGCGCAGAGCTCGGGCCGCAGCCAGTCGTCGCCCGAGGTGGCCGAATATCCCTCGTTGAAGATGAGGTAGATCACCTCGAGCACCGAGCCGAGCCGGGCCGCCCGATCAGCGCCCGCAGGCACCTCGAAAGGGACGGCTTCCCTGGCGATCGTCTTCTTGGCGCGGACGATGCGCTGGGCGATGGTCGACTCGGGCACCAGGTAGGCGCGGGCGATCTCGGGCACGGTGAGCCCACCGACCAGGCGCAGCGTGAGCGCCGTCCGGGCGGGGAGCGACAACACCGGGTGGCAGGCCACGAAAATCAGCCGCAGGCGATCATCGGCGATGTCCTCGGATGAGGGTCGGTCTGTCTCGACGGGGAGGTCACCGCGACTCGGGCAGCGCCGCCTGCAACTCGCGGCCCAGTTGGGCGTACTTGGTCTCGAGCGTGCGGTTCCGACGGAACAGGTCGACCGCCTTGCGCTTGGCCACTGTGGTGAGCCACGCGGCGGGGTTGCGCGGGGTCCCATCACGGGGCCACTGGCGCAACGCGTCGACGAGCGCGTCCTGGGCCAGGTCCTCGGCGAGGCCGATGTCGCCGACGAACGCCGCCAGGGCCGCCACGACCCGCGGGAATTCGATGCGGTAGACCGTCTCGATCGCGGTGGTCGAATCGGTGGCCGACACGCCACCGATTCAACCACCACCCCTGAGCTCCGACCGTCCGGCCCAGCTCACATGACGGGGCGGATGCGGACCTCGCCCTCCCCTAGGACGGAGACGAAGCGCTTGGACCACTCGATGGCCTCGTCCCGGTCGCGGCACTCCATGAGCGCCCAGCCGCCCACCAGCTCCTTCGCCTCGGCGAAGGGGCCGTCCACGATGGTGAACTCCCCGTCCTTGAGCGTGATCTTGGCGCCCTCGGCCGTGGGCGCGATGCCGCCAGTGGCGACGATGACGCCGGCGTTGACCGCTTCCTCCACGAACTTGCCCATCTCCTCGTAGAGCTCGGGGCGGGGCGGCTCGGTCGGTGTCTCCGCCTCGTTGGCGAGGGTGTATCCGAAGAATCGCATGTGGGTGCTCCCTTTCTGCTCGATGTGGGGCGTCTCTCGCCTCACTCTGGCAGAGCGTCGATCGGGATTCCGCAGAATCGACACGCCGGAGGAAATTTCTGGGAGCGGTTGTCGGGCTGACCGGGTCGGTGGCCGAGTCATGGCGTGGCCGTTGCCGGCGCGCCCAGCGCGCCGCCTTGACCGGCCGAGCCGGGCATTCGTAGTGTCGCCGGTGGGTCCAGAGGAAGGGGCACAGCATGACCGATCACGTCGGCGCCGGTGAGGCGCGCATGCTCATCGGAGGCGAGCTCGTCGAGGCCGCTTCGGGGAAGCGCTTCGAGAACATCAATCCGGCGACGGAAGAGGTGCTGGGCGAGGTGGCCGACGCCTCGGCTGCGGACATGCAGCGAGCGATCACCTCGGCGCGCCGTGCCTTCGACGAGTCCGACTGGTCGACCAATCGTGCGCTGCGCAAGCGCGGCCTCGAGCAGCTGCAGGCGGCGCTCGAATCCGAGCGCGAGGAGTACCGCGAGGAGCTCATCGCCGAGGTGGGCACCCCGCGCATGATGACGTTCGCCGCCCAGCTGGACTGGCCGCTCGAGGAGGCGCTCCTGTGGCCGGCCAAGATGATCGACGAGTTCGCCTGGGAGCGTGGCCTGCCCGACGGGAACATGATGGGCATGCTCAGCCGCCGCGCCGTGTGGAAGGAGCCGATCGGCGTCATCGGCGCCATCGTGCCGTGGAACTACCCGCTCGAGGTCACATTGAACAAGCTGGGGCCCATTCTGGCCACCGGCAACACCGTGATCATCAAGCCCGCGCCCGACACGCCCTGGAACGCCACGAGGCTGGGCCGTCTGGTGGCCGAGAAGACCGACATCCCGCCGGGCGTCGTCAACGTGGTCACCTCCGCCGACCACCTCGTCGGGGAGGAGCTCACCGTCTCCCCGCTGGTGGACATGATCTCGTTCACCGGGTCCACGCTGACCGGCACGCGGATCATGGAGAAGGGTGCCCCCACCCTGAAGAAGACCTTCCTGGAGCTGGGGGGCAAGTCCGCCATGATCGTGCTCGACGACGCCGACTTCGCCACCGCCGTCCCCGGCGCGTCGATGGTCTGCGTCCATGGTGGCCAGGGCTGCGCCATGCAGACGCGGATGCTCCTGCCCCGTTCCCGTTACGACGAGGGCGTCGAGTTGATCAGCGCCGCCATGGCCGTGGTGCCCTACGGCGACCCGAGCAGCGACGCCGTCGTCATGGGCCCCCTGATCAGTGCGCGCCAGCGTGACCGGGTGCTCGGCTACATCGAGCGCGGTCAGGAGGAGGGAGCGAAGCTCGTGGTCGGGGGCGGCCGGCCGGCACACCTGCCCAAGGGCTGGTTCGTCGAGCCCACGCTCTTCGTCGACGTGGACAACTCCATGACGATCGCCCAGGAGGAGATCTTCGGGCCGGTGCTGGCGGTCATCCCCTACGAGGACGACGACGACGCGGTCCGGATCGCCAACGAGAGCAACTACGGGCTGTCGGGCGGCGTCGTCTCGGCCTCCGAGGAGCGGGCCACCGCGGTGGCGCGCCGGATCCGGACCGGGTCGATGAGCGTCAACGGTGGCCTGTGGTACGGGGCCGACTCCCCCTACGGCGGCTACAAGGCGAGCGGTGTCGGGCGCCAGTGCGGTCTCGAGGGCCTGGAGCAGTACCTCGAGACCAAGGCCATCGCCTGGCCGCAATCCTGAACTGATCGCGTTCGTGCTGCGGGCGGTGCGCCCGAGGACGCCGTCAGGCTGACCACTCGGCCACGAGCTCGTCCGCCGTGGCCAGTCGGGCGACGAAGGCCAGGCTGTGCGTGAGCATGGACGCGTGGTGCTCGGGCGGGGTGCCGACGCAGGCGTCCGTCGCGACCGTGACGGCGAAGTCCTCGTCGGCCGCGCCAACAACGACGGCCGGGATGGCCAGATTGGTCGAAACGCCGGCCACGACGACCGCCGTCATTTCCATGTTGTGCAGGATGGCCAGCACCTCGGTTCGGTGCACGGGCGAGATGCCCTGGTGCCGCGGCAGCACGAGGTCGTCGGGTCCGACGCCGATCTCGGTGAGGATCTCGAGGGCCGGGTGCCCTTCGGTCCAGGCCGCGGTCGCCGACGTGGCGCGCACGAGCGGGGAGCGCCGGCTGGCCGACCGGCCGTCGGCGAGGGGCAGATAGGTCAGGTGCGCGACCTGGACGCCGGCCGAACGAGCTCCGGCCGCCAGGCGGCCCATGACGGCCACGGCGGGCCGGGCTGCCTCGGCGAGGGCCGGCAGGACCGAGAGGTCGCCCACGACCCCGCGCTGGCACTCGACGAAGAGCAACGCGGTGGTGCGAGGGTCGCTCACGGATCAGCCTCGGGCCCTTCCCACTACTACGCCACGACCCCGGCCAGCTTGAGCTCCATCATCTCGTCAGCGCCGCAGTCGATGCCGGCCAGGATCTCCTCGCAGTGCTCGTTGAACTCGGGCGCCCGTTTGGGTGGCGACGGCTCGCCGGCGAACTGCACCGGCGTCGTGACCAGAGTGAACGGAACTCCGTCCGCGGTCGCCGTCTGCCCGAGGTGACCGTTCGCCTCCACCTGCACGTCCTTGGTGAGCTCCAGGCTGTCCTGCGCCACCGCCCACTGGCCCTCGAAGTCAGCGAGGCGGTCCCGCCACTCGCTCAGCGGGCCCGACTCGAAGGCCTCCTTGAGGATGGCGCGGGCGGCAGCGGCGTTGGCCGCCAGCTGCTCGTGCGAGGAGAACCGCTCGTCGGTGATCAGTTCCGCGCGCCCGATGACGCGGCAGATGCTCGGCCAGTAGCGGAAGCCCTGCAGGCAGGAGAAGGCCAGGAACCGGCCGTCCTGGGTCAGGTAGGTGCCGACGAGCGGGTTGGGCAGACCCGGGCCGCCCCCCCGACTGGGCCCGGGACGCCAGGGCATGTCGAGCTGGAGCGACAGGGCGATCGCGGGGCTCATGGCCCACATCCCCACGCCGAGCAACGAGACGTCGAGCGGCAGGGCCTCACCCGTCCGCTCCCGGTGGAACAGCGCGCCCAGGATCCCCCCGGCGATGGTCATTCCCCCGATGGAGTCCCCATAGCCCGGTCCTGGTTGCCCGGCGAGGTAGTCGACATCGGTGGGCGTCGTCCCCATGGCGCTGCCGGCCCGGCACCAGTAGCTCAAGAAGTCGTAGCCGCCGCGGTCGGCCTCGGGCCCGCGCTCGCCCCCGCCGGTCCCGGCCACGTAGATGATGTTCGGGTTGTGGGCCTTTATGTCCTCGAGCTCGATGTGCAGCTTCTTGCGGACGGCGGGCACCTTGTTGGTCAGGAAGACGTCTGATGTCGCCGCCAGCCGGTAGATGAGGTCGAGGCCTTTCTCGGTGCTGACGTCGATGCCGATGCTCTTCTTGCCCCGGTTGGAGTGCTCCAAGAGCACGTGCACGGCGCCCATCGACGGCATGACCCCGCTCGAGGCGAGCCCTCGCATGGCGTCACCGCGTTCGGGGTGCTCGATCTTGATCACCTCGGCGCCCCAGTCCGCCAAGATGGCCGAGGCGGCCGGCACGAAGGTGTGCTCGGCCACCTCGAGGATGCGAACGCCCTCCATGATGTCTGCCAACGTGAATTCCTCCCCTTCGTGCCGGCCAGAGGCCGCGATCTCAACTGACGCAGCTTCGCTGACGCAGTTCCGGGGCGCCAACCAGGGGGCAGGACCCGGGCCGCGCTCTGGGGTCGCCATCGGACCGCTGGCCGACCCCCGCCATGACGGGAGGCCCGCGTGGACGTGGGTCGTGGCAGAGTCAATACTGCGAAACAGAGTGCACTGATTGAGAGCAGCGATGACCTTCGGCTCCGGGCCGCACCGATGCCTCGGCTCGCACCCGGTCCCGAGAGAGCTACGTGTTCGCGCTCGAAGAGTGGCATCGCATCATCCCGGAGTATCGGCTGACCGAAGGGGTCGAGGTGACCGGGCACGGTGGAGGTTCCTATGGCATCGACCAGCTGGAGCTCAGCTGGGACGTGTGGGCCGATCTCACTGAGCATCCGGTACGTCTGGGACGAACACCGGCACGAACACCTCGCCGTGCTGCTCGAACCGCACCCGCACGTGCATGCCGATGTGGACGTCCTCGGGTGGACACTCCACCACGTTGGTCGTGAACCGGAGCCCTTCATGTTCCACCAGTTCGACGATGGAGATGTCGTAGGGCACGGGCACAACGGGGTTGAAGGGGTGCGCATTCGTGGTGTGCGTGAAGACCACCCCCTTTCCGCTGGTCGCCTCATACGCGGTGGCTCCGCCGCACTCGGCACACGTGGCGGACAAAGGGAAGACCCAGCGTCGGCAGGACCGGCAACGGGTGATCCGGAGTGCACCCGTCGCACCGCCCGTCCAGAACGGTCGATTGAGATCGTCGAGCGGAGGTGTGATCCGGGGAGCGGTCTCGGTCATGCACCCACTGTAGGGTTCGCCGTGTGAGCGACATCGTGGAGCAGGGAGCGATCATCACCGGAATCGGGATATCCCGCATCGGGCGCAAGACCGGTATCGCGGGGCTCGAGCTGACCGCGGAATCCTCCGCTGAGGCGATCGCGGATGCCGGACTCACGCCGTCCGATATCGACGGTATCGCCACCATGGGCGAGACCCCTGTCGCTGAGGCGGCGTCCCACCTCGGGATCGAGCACACGTGGACCGGTTCACCAGTCGGTCGATGGGGGCTTCTCAGTCCCGTCGTGAACGCCTTTCACGCCGTCGCCACTGACACGGCCCGTCATGTCCTGGTGTACCGGACGGTGAACATGATGGGGGGCTCGGTGATGCCCCAACGCGCCGCCACCGGGGACTCTCCGGCCCCGCCGCGCTCCCCGGACCGCCCCCTCTCTTCTCCCGTGGAGGAGAGAGGGAGTCCGATGGCGGATGTGCCCCGGCTCCTCGCCGCGCACGCATATTCCGCGGCCAATTGGCTCGCCTTGCACGCCCGGCGTCACATGCACCAGTACGGCACCACGAAAGAACAACTTGGCTGGTTGGCGATCAACAGCCGGAGGAATGCCGAATTGAATCCCCTTGCGACCTACCGGGACCCACTCTCCATGGCCGACTACCTTTCCGCGCGGATGATCTCGGATCCGTTCGGGCTGTTGGATTGCGACGTCCCGGTCGACGGTTCCGTTGCCTTCGTCGTTTCGACCGCTGATGCCGCAGCCGACTGCGACCACCCCGTGCGGGTGGGTGCGTGCGGCGGGTCGACAGGGCTCGGAGGCTGGGACCAACGGAGCGACTACCCGAAGATGGCGTCGACCGACGCTGCGGCCGAGATGTGGTGCCGGACGGACCTCGGGCCGGCCGACGTGGACATCGCCGAGCTCTACGACGGGTTCACGTTCCTCACCCTGGCGTGGTTGGAGGCGCTTGGGTTCTGCGGCGACGGTGAGGCGGGACCGTTCGTGGAGGGCGCGGCTCGTATTGCGCTGGACGGGGAGCTCCCGCTCAACACCTACGGGGGTCAGCTCTCGGCGGGCCGCATGCACGGGAACTGGGTGCTGCACGAGGCGTGCCTGCAGCTACGAGGCGAAGCCGGCGAGCGCCAGGTCGGGAAGCATGACGTCGCCGTCGTCTCCAACGGTGGAGGTCCTATCGCCGGCTGCATGGTGTTGACGCGCTGAATGGTCGCGCACAACAGGCGCGGACGGTGCCAGCCGCTGGTCGACGGGGACAAGGCCGTGTGGGCACACACGTCGACCGTGCGCGGATGGGAGTCATTTCCAGTCGTCGTTCCGTAGTGGCATCCCGCTGGGCGCGCGCCGTGCGGGCGGTCATGGCTCGATCCCGAGCTCCGAGAGCACTCGTGGCGTGTCGGCGCCGAGCTCCGGCGCCCTGGCTCGCACCGGGCGCGCGGTGGGGGTCTGCCACCGCGAGATCGCGGGGAGCAGGCAGGGTCGGGCCCGTCAGGGCTGCGCTTACGGCTGACATCGACACGTCCAGGAGCCAGCGACCTCCCGAGGCGAGCGACTGCAGGCAGGCATCGGCTGCGGTCAGGCCGGTGACCGGGTCGGCCAGAGCATCGGCGCAGAAGAGTGGGGCGTGGTCCTGCCAGACCACGAGACCACCCGCGGCGGCGGCGTCGTCGCCGAATGCGACCCGGTTGGCGGCATCGTCAGAACGCCCGTAGCCGGTGATCGAGATCCAGATGCGGGGTCCGCCGCTGCGCACGAGGTCGCGCGCGTCCAGCCCGAGCTGGACGAGTGCACGAGGGCGGCTTGCCTCAATGACGATGTCGGCCCGTCGAACGAGGTCGTGCAGGATCCGGATACCCGTGCCGTCCTGCAGGTCCAGCGCGACGGACCGTTTGCGGCCGTTCATCAGGTCGAAGAACTCCTGTGGGCCCCGGCGTGCGCCGTCGGGTCGTTGTCTCGACTCGACCTTCACCACGCGTGCGCCGGCACGGGCCAGCAGGTCACCGCACAGTGGCCCCGCCCAGAGCGCCGACAGGTCGACGACGACCATGCCGTCGGCGTCGGACCGCGGAGGGGCGCCACCGAGGGATGACCGCGTCACGCCGACCCGATCCGCGGCCTCGCCGACTCGTGCCGCCGGCAGCCCGAGGAGTTGGGCCCTGGCCAAGAGGTCTGCGGGATCACGGCGACGGAGGTTCGACGCAACGGCGGACCACATCGCTGGCACCGAGTCCGGAACGGCGTCGAGCTCGAGCCACGCCGGAACCGCCTCCATATCTTCGGCGCGCGGCAGCGAGACGGCCATGAAGCCGTCGGCCATCGGGAGAAGGCGGCAGCTCCCTCCACAGCTCGTGGCTCCCCGGCGCCAGAGGCCCATCAATGCAGCACGCTCGCCCAGAAGCGCCAATGCGTCCAGGCCGGGGAACGACCGGGCAAGGCGATCGATCCCCTCGACGAGGCCGTCGGGTGGCCCCAGCGGTTGGTCGGGAAGCCCGGTCAGTGCCATCGCCCCGCTCTCTGCCCAGCGCTCCACCCGGCGGTCGTCCACTGTCGGCAGGGTAACGTCTCGCGATCCTCGAACTCCTCAGCGCCGACACACTGCTCGCCGAGCTCCGCAGCGACATCAGCCCCGAGCGCAGCGGCGCCGTGATGATCGTCGTCGAAGAAGGGACGGCCGCTCCCGAAGACATGCCGCGGGACGGCCTGGGAAGCCTGCCCTTCGTCGTCGTTGGCGTGCGTCGTGGCGATGTCGACGGCCGCTGGCTCGACCTGTGCGATGTGGTCGTCGACGAGGGCGACCCTGCGCTTCACCGGATTGAGGAAAATGTTGCCGAACACTCGGTCACTTCCACCACACTGGCCCTGTTGCTCCGCGGGCAGCATCGCCTGTCCGTGGATGAGGGCCTGGTGGCGGAGTCGGCCGCCTATTCCGTCCTTCAGTCCGGGCCCGAGTTCGCCGCGTGGCGTGCCGCGTATCCGGCCCGCGCCGACCGGGACGAGGGCTCCCGGGTGCGGGTTGACCGTGCGGGCGACATCCTCTCGGTGACGCTCACCCGGCCCGAGCGTTTGAACGCGCTGGACGCGCCGATGCGCGACCAACTCGTCGAAGCACTCGCCCTGGCCGCGGCGGACACCGGCATCACCCGGGTGGAGCTACGCGGCGAGGGTCGGGCCTTCTGCGCCGGCGGGGACCTCGACGAGTTCGGCACCAGACCGGATCCGGCGACGGCGCACCTCGTTCGTCTCGAACGCAGCGTGGCGCGGGCGCTGTCCCGCCTCAAGAGGCCCACGGTGAGCTACCTCCACGGCGCGTGCATGGGGTCCGGAATCGAGCTTGCCGCGTTCACCGACACCGTCGTCGCGGCGGCGGACACGCAGATCGCGCTGCCGGAGATCGGCCTCGGCCTCGTGCCGGGCGTGGGCGGGACGGTCAGCCTTCCCCGCCGCATCGGCCGCCTTCGTACGGCCTGGCTCGCGTTCACCGGATCCACCATCGACGCCGCCCTGGCGCACGAGTGGGGCCTCGTCGACGAGCTCAGCTCCTGAAGAGGAGCTCGCGAGGGTCCCCGGATCGCCGAACAGTGCCCTCCATCGTCTCGGCGTTCCGGCGAGCCCGACCCGTCGGGCCACCTGCTCGAGGCCTGACGGGCCGGGCACGGTCGGGGAGCCCGACCCGCCATCGATGACGGTCCGAACCGCCAGGAGATCGGCGTGTGTGCGGCTCGGTCGCGTACCCAGCGCCACCTGGGCCAACGCATGGCCACCAAAGTGGCCCGAGGGCAGATCACCCCTGCCGACGCCCCGTTGACGAAGCTGTGGTTCAACGAGCTGAACCTGGAGGTTGCCGAGGCGGCGCTGACCCTCCAGGGCGCCCGCTCCATGGGGAGCGAGAGTGACGAGCTTTCCCACGAGGATGGGCGCTGGCTGGACGCTTTCCTTTACGCTCGGGCTTGGACCATCGCAGGAGGATCGAACGAGATCATGCGCAACCTCATCGCCGAGCGTGGCCTGGGGCTTCCCCGAGAGCCGAGAGGACAGTCGTGACCTCGACGTCCCGTCATACCCACGCGCACCCGCCCCACGCGCAGCGTGCCCGTGGCGCCGCGGCGGCCAACGACCCCTTTCCCGGGGTCGAAAAGGTCCGCCCCGGGCTGTGGAGCATCCCTGTGCCCTTGCCGAACAACTCCCTGCGTTACGTGCTCGTCTACCTCTTCGAGACCGACCGTGGGCCGTACCTCATAGATGCCGGCTGGAACACCGACGACGCCTTCGGCGCGCTCAGCAGCGGCATGGAGGAGGCGGGCTGCGCCATCGGTGATGTGCAAGGTGTCATGGTCACGCACATCCACCCTGACCACTACGGGCTGGCCGGCCGGATCCGCGAGGCCTCAGGGGCGTGGATCTCGCTCCACCCCGCCGATGCCGAGCTCATTCACGATCGCTACGACGAGCCCGACGACCTGCTCGATCGGGTGGCGGTCGCGCTTCGCCGGATGGGGGCGCCCGCGGAGGAACTGGAGTCGCTGCGCAACGCGGCCATGCCGGTCCGGCCGCTGGTCGATGCGGTGGTGCCGGACCTGCTCCTCGAGGACGGGGCACGACCCGAGGTCCCCGGATGGGATCTTGAGGCCATTTGGACCCCGGGGCACTCGCCGGGCCACCTGTGCTTCTACGAAACCCGACAGGAGCTCATGCTGTCGGGCGACCATGTGCTCCCTCGCATCACCCCGAACATCCCGTTCCATCCCCAGGCCGGTGCAAACCCGTTGGGTGACTACCTGCAGTCGCTCGACAAGCTCGAGCCCTACCGGGTCGAGGAGGTCCTGCCGGCGCACGAGTACCGCTTCGACGATCTCAGGACCCGGCTGGAGGAACTGCGCCAGCACCACCGGGATCGCTTCAGCGAGGTCATCGCCGTCCTGAGGGAGGGACCGCACACCGCCTGGGAGATCGCGGAGCACATGAAGTGGTCGAGGCCGTGGGACGACATCGCGGGCTTCATGCGCCGAGCGGCGGTCGGTGAGACCGTGTCGCACCTCCGGGTGCTCGAGATCGACCGGGTCGTCACGGTCCAAGACGGCGAGCCCGCGCTGTGGTCGCTCGCCAGCCAAGCCGACTGACTGCACCGATCGCCGGCAGGTCAGCGCTCCGGCTGCACTCCCAATGCCCTCGCGGAGAAGGACCGGACCTGGCGCGACGCCTCGGCCCGCGGCAGCCTGTCCCGGGTCGGGTTGAGGCCCGCCGCCGCCCAGACCGCATTGAAGCGCCGGGGCCGCCCGGCGCGCGTCGCCATGGACTCGGTCACGACTCAGGCCATCCGGGTCCAAGGGGGGAGGTGTCACTGACCCGGTCACGCCAGATGCGGAAGGCGTCACCGACTACACGGGCAGCGCTGCCGCAAGGACCGGCACTTCGGCCAGTGAACGCAGCCCGTCATTCAGGTGGGTGCAGCAGTCGGCGGCGCGGAGTCGCTGCAGGACCTCTGTGCGCATGGTCCGCAGGTCGGTGCCGGCCATCCATGATGCGTTGGGAGCCGCATCGGGGCACTCGACATAGGGCAACACGCGTGGAGGGCGGTGACGGAGAGCAGCTTTCCCGTTACCCGGTCTGCCTCGCCGAGCATCTGGTACTCGTGGATGACGACCTCGGAGCCGTCGGGGTCCCAGCAGCTGTCGCGGAACATGGCATCGATCCCGAGGACTCCGCCTTCGTCCCACACGTCGATCCGGCGTGCCCGTCGCATGGCGATTTCGGGAGGATCGTCCAGCTCGTGCCATCCGAGCGGATCCGTCGGATCGGCCAGAGGCCCGGGATGAGCCGTGTTCTGGCGCAGACCCGACATGGAGCCGTCGCTCAACAGCGAGCTGGCTCCGTCGCGAAAGCCCGAGCACGTGTCACGCATGACGTGTCGCGGGGCTTTGTCGAGACGCTGCTTGATCTGGGGCACGTGATCCACCCAGCGGATGAAGGCGAACCCGGAAATGAGCGTTGAGCCGGCAAGGTCATCGAGCAGCAGGTAGAGCGGTGTGCCGCCCGCTACTTCGTCCGGCAGTTCCTGCGCGATGGACGACCGAAGTCCCCCACCGGCACGCGAGCCGACGAGCCCTTGCAGACCCAGTCGGTCGGGGTCCGCCTCAATGCGTTGGATGTCTCGTTCGCGCCCGGTAACCGTGGAGAGCTCGGCGTGAGCGAGGACGACAGGCTCGCTGTCCATCGGGGTGAGGAGGTCGCGCGCCCTGCCCTTGAGGTGGAGGTCGGTGCCCAGCCCGTCCGGCCAGAACATCAGGACGGTCGAGGTGCGGCGAACCGAACCGGGCCGGCGCACGGGCGGCGCGACGGCCGGGTCCGAAGGGGGGGCGGTCAGCTGCGACACCGGCCAGCCCCATTTTCGCAAAACATGTTTTCACCCTAGGCCTGGTGGCGGCTGATGCGTATTCCGGTCACTCTTCTTGGTGAAGGCGCTGGTCAAAGCCGCCTAATATGCCGTATGACCAGGTAGAATCCGCCGATGACCACCCGGACGGCCCTCCGTGACGAGCCGCAGCCGGGTGCCGACTCCAACGCCAAGCGGGCGGCCAAGGTGGCGGACCTCATCATCGAGGACGTAATGGTTCTGGGCTGGCCCGTCGACGAGGTCCTCGGTTCCGAGACCGACCTGCTCGACCGTTACCAGGTCAGTCGAGCTGTGTTCCGCGAAGCGGTTCGCCTGGTGGAACACCAGCAGGTCGCGCGTACCCGGCGCGGGCCTGGTGGAGGTCTTGTCATCACCGAGCCGACAGTGGGGGCGGTTGTCGACGCGGTGGTGCTGTACCTGTACCGCGTGGACGCACGCCTCGACGAGATCTTCGAGGCCCGGATCATCCTTGAAGTTCTGGCGTGCCAGCTGGCCTCCGAGCGGACCGATGAGAGCGACCTGGCGGAACTCCGGTGCTTTGTCGACGAAGTACCAGCCGACCGAGATGGCGACCCGCGCGAGCTGCACGCGCTGGTGGCCGTCATCAGCGGCAATACGGGCATCGAGCTCTTCATCGATGTCTTGAACAGGGTGGCACAGCTCTATTCGCCGGACTGGCAGCGGCTTGGCAGTCCCGTCGCAAAGGAGACGACCCGCGCGCATGCGAGGATCGCCGAGGCGCTGATGGCGGGCGACGCCGGGCTGGCCCAGAAGCGCATGCGGAAGCACCGCGAGACCGAGGCAGAGCTCTTCCGGCGGCGGCGCCCGAAGGGTCAGCTTCTGCCTGACTCGGTGGTGTTGGCTCAATCGGTCGGGGGCAAGGGCGCCGAGACGGTGGCGCGCAATATCACCCAGATCATCGTGACCCAAGGACTGCGGCCCGGAGAGCTCGTGGGGACCGAGCCAGAGCTCATAGAGCGGGAGGGCGTGAGCCGAGCCCTGTTGCGTGAGGCGGTGCGGTTGCTCGAGCACCATCAGATCGCCCGCATGCGCCGCGGCCCGGGCGGCGGCCTCTTTGTCATGGCACCCAGCGCCTGTGCTGTCACCGAGGTGGCTGCTCTCTATCTGGCCCGGCGCGGGATGAGGCTGGCGGAACTGGCGGAGCTGCGGACGGGTGTCGAGGTGGCCATCGCGGATCTGGCGGCCGAGCGCATCGACGACGAGGGCGTCGTGGGATTGCAGGAAGCGCTTGTCCGGGAGGAGCACGCGACGGAGGAGGAGCAGGCGGAGTTGATCCAGGGCCTGCACGCCGCCGTCGCAGCAGCAGCACAGAATCGTGTGCTGCAGCTGGTGGCATTGGTGCTCATCCGCCTCAGCCGCCTGCACGAGATCGAGCGACTCGCTCCCAAAGCGCGCACGCAGATCCAGGCCGAAGTGCGCCGCACCCACGAGGGCATCGCCCTCGCCGTTGAGGCGGGCGACCGTGAGTTGGCGCGGCACCGCATGCGCCGGCATCTCGAGACGCTCGGCGCCCTGATGCGCGAGTCAGCGCCCTAGTCATCACTGCGATCGCGGTCACCCGGGGTGCCATCAGCCAATTTTCGAGTTTTCTTATCTAACCCACGCATTCTCCACATATTTGGAGGGGAGAGTGGGAGCCATGAGGAAGCATCCGGGGCGGGCAATCGCCGTCGGCATTCTGTGCTCAATCGCGGCCACCGTCACTTTGTGGAGCGGCCCGCTGGGTTCGGCGTCGAGCGCGATGCGCTCGAGCGCAATGCAGCACGTGCAGTTGATCCCCGCCTCGACCCCCAGCCGGTAGCGCGCTCTGATCCCAGGGCCGCCCTGCGCCTCGGCTCTCTGCGTCTCCGTCATGCGTTCTGTCCGCGCCCCGGCCGACCTCCCCTGGCTCTCGGCCTCACTGGCGAAGGGCCAGCGCCCTCGTTCCACTGACGGCATACTGAGGCAGCTCGGCTACTCGGTCGAGGCGATCGCAGATCTACGGGAGAGGAAGGTCGTGGCCTGATGGGCGACTCCGAGACTGACACGAAGGCCGAGGCGGTTCTGATCACCGAGCGGCGTGGCGCCGTCGTCGTGCTGCGGCTCAATCGACCCGAGGCCCGCAATTCGCTCAATCCCGAGCTGCTGACGGCGGTGGGCCTGGGCATGCTCGAGGCGGAGAAGGACCCAGACATCCGGGCCGTCGTGCTGACCGGCACGGGGGACAAGGCGTTCTCCGCCGGCATGGACCTGCGCGCCTTCGCCGAGGGGGGCTCCGTCGGGGGGAGCAAGGAAGGCATGCAGGGCTTCGCCCGTTTCACCCAGGGCGAGATCGGAGTGCCCATCGTCGGGGCGGCCAACGCCACCGCAGTCGCCGGTGGCTTCGAGCTGCTGCTCGGCTGCGACGTGGTGGTGGCCTCCGAGTCGGCCAAATTCGGTCTCCCGGAGGTGAAGCGCGGCCTGTTCGCCGCGGGTGGCGGTGTGTTCATCAGCACACGTATCCCTCTGGCCGTCGCGCTGGAGTTGACGCTGACCGGAGACCCGATCGACGCGGCGCGGGCGCAGTCCCTGGGACTCGTCAACCAGGTCGTGCCGGCTGCACAGGTGCTCGATGCCGCCGTGGCACTGGCCGAGCGCATCGCGCGCAACGGCCCCCTGGGATTGCAAGCCACGAAGGAACTGGTGCGGACCGCGTCGACGAACCTGGAAAAGGCCCGAGCACGCGCGGCCGAGCTCCAGCCGACGGTGTTCGGGAGCGAGGACGCCAAGGAGGGTGCGACGGCGTTCATCGAGAAGCGCGACCCCGTGTGGCAGGGTCGCTGAGGAGGCTCTCCCCTGCCTGAAGTCAGGAGGACGCCGGCGCCGCGGGCGGTGTCTCCGCCGCAGTGTCCGGCTCCGGCGGGGTGGGCGCGTCGGGTGCCAGAGGGACCGTGACCCGGGCGACGACGATGTCGCTGCGGTCACGTAGCGCCGACGAGAGCACCACGTCGATCTGGTTGTGCAAAATGCGGTAGCGCAGCTTCTCCGGTCGTATGACGGGGATGAGGACGACGATCTGATCGTCGGGGTGTTCCGCCCTGACGTCGTCGATGAACGCGACGATCGGTTCGACGACCGAGGCGTACTGGTTGTAGAGCACGCGCAACGGCACCCCCGGATTCCATTCCCGCCACTGGTGCTCGAGATCCTGCGCGTCGTGGGTGCCCTCGTCCACGCCCTCGAGGACGACGGTCACGGCGACCACCTCCTGGCCGAGGGACTCGGCCTCACAGAGCGCGTGTTCGGTGAGGCGCGAGATGCGATTCACGGGCACGATGACAATGGTGTACTTGGGTTCCGGCCGGTCGGGTATCTCGTCCATCCGGAGGTCCTTGCGGGCCCGGTCGTAGTAGGCGTGGATGCGCAGGAAGAGGAAGACGAACGCCGGGATGGCGATGACGACCACCCACGCCCCCTCGGTGAACTTGGAGATGAGGAAGACGATGGTGGCGATGGCGGTGATGCACGCGCCGATGCCGTTGATCGTCGCCCGGCGTCGCCAATGAGGTGGACGGGTACGTCGCCAGTGCACGACCAGCCCGGCCTGCGAGAGGGTGAAGCCGATGAAGACCCCGATGGCGAAGAGGGGGATCAGCGTGTTCGTGTTGCCATCGACTGCGACGAGAAGGGCGCCCGCCAGGACGGCGAGCACCACGATGCCGTTCGCGAAGGTCTGTCGGTCCCCCCGGATGGTGAAGAGGTGCGGGAGGTAGTTGTCCCGGGCCACGAGACTGGCCAGGACGGGGAGCCCGCCGAAGGAGGTATTGGCGGCCAGGGCGAGCACGATCGTGATGGTGATCGTGATGATGTAGTACGCCCAGCCCCGGCCGACGGCCATCGCCATGATCTGGCTCAGCACGGTCTGACCGGTCCGGGGGCCGATGTGCCAGCGCTTGGCCAGGACGGCCAGGCCGAGGAGCATGGCCCCGAGGATGAGCCCGAGCAGCATCTCGGTCCGTTTGGCCCGGACGGTCCGGGGCTCCCGGAAGAGCGGCACCCCGTTGGCGATCGCCTCCACGCCGGTCAGCGCACTACAGCCGGCGGAGAAGGCTTTGAGGACGAGCAGGATGGTCACCGCCTTGAGGCCCGTCGTCGGCAGCTGCGACGTCCCCGGCTGTGGCTGGTCGAGGCCGAGGGGGTGGATGAGGCCGATGGCGATGATGGCCAGGAGCCCGACGATGAACACCGTCGTGGGCAGCAGGAAGGCGCGCGCCGTCTCGCCCAGGCCCCGCAGGTTGAGCACCATGATGAACAGGAGGATCCCCAGGCACAGCGGGATGGTGGCCCCGTTGAGCGCCGGGAAGGCCGACTGCAGCCCGGCGACTCCGGCGGCGATGGAGACGGCAACGGTGAGCGTGTAGTCGACGACCAGGGCGGCCGCGGCGACGAGGCTGGTGTGGGCGCCGAAGTTCGCCCGGGAGACGGCGTAGGCGCCGCCGCCCATCGGATAGGCGTCGATGACCTGGCGGTAGGAGAACACCAGGATCGCCAGGAGGGCGACGATGGCGATCGTGATGGGGAGGACGAGGTGCAGAGCCCCGGCGCCCGCCACGGCCAGCACGAGGATGATCGCCTCGGGCCCGTAGGCGACCGAGGTCAGTGCGTCGAGGGAGAGGGCCGAGAGACCCTCGACCGGGGTGATCCGCTCCTTCCCGGAGCCCCGTGCCGATCTTGGCGCCCCCACCAGCACGTTCCAGAAGGATGTGGTGGGGCCTCCTTCCGGGTCTGCCATGACCAGGACTTTACGGCCGGTGCCCTCGCGGCACGGGATAGGCGGACGTGTGCACGGCTCCGGCTTGTGCCGGGGGCGTCCACGTAAGATCTGCCGTGGCCGTTGACCGTCCCGATGCACGGATGATCCCGAGAGCCCTCAGGCGGGCGGTCTGAGCCGATGGAGCTCTGGGAGCTCATCGCCCGGGAGTCGTGTCGCGACACCCTGGCGCAGTACAGCCACGCAGGCGACCGGTTCCTGCTCGAGGAGTTCGCCGCCGCCTTCTGTGAGGACGGCGTCCTGGAGATCCGCGGCAACGAGCCGATCACGGGGCGTCCCGCCATCATCGACCGCTTCGGGGGACCGTCGACGGCCTCGCAGGCCCGTCAGGCGGCGCGCCAACAGCCGGCCGGCGCCGCCAGGCGGGTCGTCCGTCACAACGTCACCAACATCAGGTTCGAAACCCTGTCGCCTGAAGAGGCCATCGTCTCGAGCTACTTCACGGTCTTCACCGAGATCGGAGCGGACCACATGGGCCGCTACCGGGACCGGTTCGTTCCCGTCGGGCAGCGGTGGCTCATCGCCCATCGCTTCGTGTCGACGGACTGGCGCGCACCCGACTCGACCTTCAGGGGACCCGCTCAGCTCTAGGAAGCTCTAGGTCGCAGGCCCGCTGCAGCGCGCCGGGTTCCTCTGGTGGGGCTGGTCGAGTGGCAGCAGGATCCGGTGTCGCCTCCCGGTCGGGACGAGCAAGCGCGGTGCGCGCGTCACGGCCTCGTCCACGACCGACTGGTCGACCGCGGAGCCGATCCGGCTCGCCACTGATTGGGCCCGGGACTTGATCCAGCTCACGATGGCGCTGGCCGAGATCCCGACCGCGGCCAGCGCCGCCAGCGCCGCGCGGGCCTCGCTGGAGAAGTAGGCCAGCGACAAAGCCAGGCCCGCCGCCAGGACCAGGGCAGCCAGCAGCTCCCAGCGGAAGGCCTTGATGATCGGGCGAGGGTCGCGAGCGGCCGCCTCGAGCTTGTCGACCGGGACGAGTGTGAGAGGGTCGCGTCCGGTGACGAGCAGATCCCGCCAGATCAGGATCTGTTGGGCCAGGAAGCCGGTTGGATCGTCGTACGTGTCGGGGGCTTGCGCGACTTCGCCCCAGCGCGTGACGCTCGCCACGACCGCGGGAGCCGTGTACTCGCTGAACACTGGGGCAAGGCGCCGGGACAGGTCGCACAAGGCGTTGACCCGGTCCCTCCCGAAGAGGAATTTCCATTGGGCGTGGCTGTCGTCGCTGTGCTCATTGAGAGCCCAGTAGCTCTCCGAGAGCCCGCGTCCCAACTCGTACACGCTCGCGGTGCCGAACTTGTAGACCGACAGCTGGTCCTGCAGCGCTTCGTCCCACGCCCACAGGAACCACTTGATCCGCTCCCACCACTCGGCCTTGCCGAGCTTGCTCTCCGCCTCGGTCAGCGGCGGTGTGGTGAGCGTGGCATGGACGTCGTGGGTCTCGTCGGGAGCGGTCGCGTAAATCAGTCCGCAGACCAGATGGCGGAGCATGCCCGGCGTCGTCCGCGCCGGACCCGGGGTGGGGTTGGGATCCCACATGTCCTCCCGGCTGAGGGTGCTGATGTCGATCCTCGTCAGTTCGAGGCTCCCGAGGCTCGAGAGGATCTTGGTCTCCTCGATCTGTCCCTCCACCGCGTTGCGCTCCCCGGCCGCATCGAGCACGAGCGTGGGAGGATCGATCTCTCCCACGGGGGCGCGGGTGGACTCGGGGTCGAGCCGGCCCCGCAGCTCGGCCATCACCCAGCCCATGCGCAGCGCCTGGGCCGCGTCGTCGGGCGACACCGTGAAGGCCGTCGTTTTGGAAGATGTGTCGGTCATCGCGCCGTCTGCCGTTCGCCCGCACGCCGCTTCGGAATGACTGCGGACGACCAAAGCGTACGCGTCACTGCTTCGCCCCCGGTGGACCGAGGGCCCCCGGTGGACCAAGGGCGCCAGGCGTTCGCCGAACCGTCCCTAGTTGATGAGCGGGTCGCGCGGCAGGCCGAGGATGCGCTCGCCGATCTGGTTGCGCTTTATCTCCGACGTCCCGCCGGCGATGGACATGCCTCTGTGCATCAGCACCATCATCGACGCCATCGCCCCCGGCCCGTCCGTGTAGGCCGTGTCCGGGCCGCCCAGCGCGGCGACGATGGCCGCCGCCTCGTGGCCGATCTCGGAGAGCACGAGCTTGGTGACGTTGCCCTCGGGCCCCGGGCCGCCGCCGATGACCGCACGGTGGGCACTGCGCATGTTGAGCACGGACATGGCCTCGGTCCGGGCGATGTGGCGACCGATCCGCCCCGCGCCGCCGGCCAGGCGATCGGGGTGGGCGTCGAAGGGCGCGATGACCATGTCGGCCGACATCGAACCGCCGCCCTGGCCGCCGCCGATGGACACGCTCTCGTTGCCGAGCGTCGCCCGGGCCACGGTCCAGCCGCCGTTGACCGGCCCCACCACGTCGTCGTCGGGGACGAAGACGTCGTTGAAGAAGACCTCGTTGAAGTCCGAGTGCCCGGTGACCTGCTTGAGCGGGCGGACCTCGACCCCATCGGCGTGCATGTCGAGGACCATGGTCGTGATGCCCTGGTGCTTCGGCGCGTCGGGATCGGTGCGGATGGTGGCCAGTCCGTAGCTGGCGTACTGGGCACCGCTCGTCCACACCTTCTGGCCGTTGACGAGCCAGCCACCGTCGACCCGGGTGCCCCTGGTCTTGACCCCGGCGGCGTCGCTGCCGGCGTCGGGCTCGCTGAAGAGCTGGCACCAGATGACGTCCTGACGAAGGGCGGGCATCACCCAGCGGGCCACCTGGTCGTCGGTGGCGTGCTGAATGAGCGTGAGGATGACCCACCCGGTGATGGCGTACTGCGGGCGGGAGACGCCGGCGGCCTTGAACTCCTGCTCGATGACGAGCTGCTCCACCGCGCCGGCGGCGCGCCCCCACGGCTCGGGCCAGTGCGGCATGACGTAGCCCGTCTCGATCATGGCCGCCCGCTGCCCCGCCGCGTCGAGCCCCTTCACCCGATCGGCGAAGGCCCGTACGTCGTCGCGCATGGGCTCGGCCTCCGGCGGCAGGTCGATGGTGCGCACGCGCCGTGCGCCGCCCCGAACCAGGTCGGTGACGTCGCGGGCCGCTGCCTCGGCGTCCGCCACGGCCTCGAGCGCGGTGGCCCGGCGGAGATACAGGTGGGCGTCGTGCTCCCAGGTGAAGCCGATGCCCCCGTGCACCTGAATGTTGAGCTGCGCGCACTCCTCGGCGGCCGACAGCGCGAGCGAGGCGGCCATGGCCGCGGCGAGCGACAGCTGATCGCCGCCCTCCTGGGCCGCGCGGGAGGCATCCCACACCGTGACGGTGGCGAGCTCGGAGGCCACGAGCATGTTGGCGCAGTGGTGCTTGACCGCCTGGAAGGTGGCGATCGGCCGGCCGAACTGCACGCGCACCTTGGCGTAGGCGGCCGCCTGTTCGGTGCACTCGGTGGCGATGCCGGTTGCCTCGGCGGCGATGACGAGGCGGGCCAGGTCGACGAGCACCTGGCGTCCGCCGGCGATGACCTGCACGGGCGCACCGTCGAGCGTGACGCGCCGCTGCGCCGGGTCGGATCGAGATTGCCGGGCACCGCCACCGTCACGCCGACAGCTGATGTCTCGATGACGATGGCGTCGTCACCCGCCGGGAGGACGAGCACGTGGGCGAGGCCACCGCCCAGGACCGCCGGCGCCGTCCCGGCGGCCGTACGCCCGGACACGGTGATGTCGGACGTGAGCGCGATGCCACCGAGGACCGATCCGTCGGCCAGGCCCGGCAACAGCCGCGCCGCCACCTCGTCGGGGGCAGCCGCGTCGATGACGGCGCTGGCGATCACGGTGGGTAAGAAGGGCCCCGGCGCCACGGCGCGGCCGAGCTCCTCGACCACGACGACGAGCTCGGGCAGCCCGAAGCTGGAGCCGCCCCGCTCCTCGGGGAGGTGCAGGCCCAGCCAGCCCAACGAGGCCAGGTCGTCCCAGAAGGCCGGGAGTCCCTCGGTCTCCGTCTCGAGCAGAGCCCGGGCGGCCCCTCGGGCATCGCGTTTGGCCAGGAAGTCCGAGGCCGTCTGTCCCAGGGTGCGGTGTTCTTCGGTGATGGCGATCGACATGGGTAAATAGTATCCTCTATTGTGGGGTCAGAGCCAGACGTGGCTGGTGATCGCTGGTCATCATGCCCGCTTCAACTCTCGAAATGAGACCGCCGTCGGGGCCTGAGGCTCCTTCGGCAGCCCGAGAATCCGCTCGGCCGTGATGTTCAGCTGGATCTCGTCGGTGCCACCGGCGATCGACTGCGCAGGGACCGATTCGAGCACTTCGGCGATCATGCCGTCGAAAGGTGAGGTCGGACCGACGAGCATCCCGGCCGGCCCGGCAAGCTGCGTGTGCGTTTTGGCCGCTTCTCGGGCAACCTTGCTCAGACCAAGCTTGCCGATCGAGCCTTCCGGTCCCGGCGGGCGACCAAGTTCGCGGTTCGACCGAGCCCGCGGGCTGTCCATTGATGGGCGTGGTGGAGCGCGGACAGCCCGGCGATTGCCTGTCGGCTGACCGGATCATCCCGGCGACCTGCTGCCCGGGCGTGTTCGGCCACGAGGTCGGCCCTTCCGGCCCGCTGTGGATACCACGAATAGGTCGCAAAGTAGGCCTCTGCCTCGGCCTTCGCTTCCTCCAGCGCCCTCCCGCCGGAGCCGAAGCCGCGGCGGCGCACCGAACGGAAGCCTCGCTCGTGGGCGAGGGTGGTCAGCGCGATCGGCCAGCCTTCACCCAGTTGGCCAAGGACGTTCTCGACGGGAACCACCGCATCGCTCAAGAAGACCTCGTAGAACGAGGCGTGGCGGTTCATCTGGCGAAGTGGCCGGACCTCGACGCCCTGCTGGCGCATGGGCAGGGCCATCCACGAGATCCCCTTGTGCTTGGGGGCGTCCCAATCGGTCCGCGCCAGCAACATTCCGAAGGCGGCGTGATGGGCACTCGTGCTCCAGACCTTCTGTCCGTTCACGACGAAGACCTCGCCATCACGGATCGCCGTCGTGGTCAGCCCGGCGAGATCTGATCCGCTGCCCGGCTCACTGAAGAGCTGGCACCATGTGTCCTCGCCCGTCACGATCCGCGGCAACAACGTGTGTTTCTGCGCGGGTGAGCCGTGGGCCAAAATCGTCGGAGCGGCAAGGTCCATACCCGAGCCCAGGGGAGCGCCTACCGCGCCGGCAGCGGCCAGTTCCTCTTCGACAATGTCATCGGCCCAACCGGGCAGCCCGCGTCCGCCGCACTCCCTTGGCCAAGTTGGGCACGCCCACGTTGCTTCGTACAGATGTCGACGCCACGTGGTCAGCTCGAGCGTTGGATCCCAATGCGCCTGGATCCATCGTCGCGCGTCCTGGCGTACGGCCGCCTTCAATCGCTCGTCGTTCGTCTCGACCGGTGCCATTGCCTCCTCTTGTGCTCGGGCCGGAGTTCCCAGGCGCGTCCCCCGTCAGCGTCCGGCCGGGTGTTCCCTCCGGGCTTGCAGCAGTTCCTCGAAGCTTCGGGGATCGTGTCCTCCCGCGCCGCCAGTTCGGCCTCGTGGCGCAACGCCTCCTCGACGACCTCGGTCATCGACCCCGGCAGCAACAGCTGCTCCTGGTGGATCGTGGCACCCAGGACGCCGTGGTGATCCCGCAACGACCCGTGGTACGACCCACGCGCGCTGCGGGCCTTGACCGGACGAAGGTCGACGAGCACCCAGTCGTCGGCCCGGATGTTCTCGTGGAACCACATGGAATGGTCGATCGAAGGGCCACCGCGCCCGATGATCGTCTTGTCCTGCTGCCCGAAGCCGCTGCCGAGATCCGACAGATAGGTCAGCGCCGCCCTGTGCATCAGCGGGTCGTCGCCGAGCGAGGCGGCCGAACGTACCCACAGGCAGTCGGTGAACACGCCTTTGAGGAAGTCGGTCGGCGTGACGGGCCGCACATCGAGCATCGTGTTCCACCCGCCCTTGGCCAGGTCATCGGGTGCGGGCACGTCTCGCCGGGGCGCGTCGTCGAAGACCCCACCATCGCTCTCGGCGTGAAACGACGTGATCATGGAGAAGATGACCTCGCCCTCTTGAACGGCGATGACGTGGCGGGCCGAGAACGAGCGCCCGTCCCGGTCGCGGTCCACCTCCAGGATGACCGGCAGGTTGCTCCGTCCCGCCCGCAGGAAGTAGCCGTGCAGCGAGTGAGGGAGGCGGTCCGCTTCCACAGTGGCCGCCGCGGCGAGGAGACACTGCGCCGCCACCTGCCCGCCGTAGAGGTTTTGACGCGGCCCGTAGTTGGCGTTGCCACCGCGGAACAGGTCACGGTCGACCCGCTCGAGGGTCAACAAGGAGGGGAGGTCCTCGGCGTGATCGAGGTCCATCAGTCCCGGGCCGCCCGGACCCACTGCGCCCACGTCTCGATACGGCGCCAGAACAACTCGCGCGTGCCGGCGAAGTTGTGCATATGTCCCATTCTGGGGCAGATGTAGAGGTCCACGCTGCGGGACGACTCGTAGGCTCGCGGCTCACCGCGGGGTCGACCAGCACGTCGCGCTCGCCCAGGCCCACAAGGACGGGGCACCGCAGCGCCGCCGCTTCGGGCAGCGCCCCACCCGGCGTGAGACACCACATGGCGACCGTCGCGGGAACGGTGGCCGAGCCCCAGGGCGGGAGGTCGCCGCCGCGGGTGGGAAAGTCCTCCAGATCGCGCCGCACGACGTCGGGGTCGACGTCGTCATAGTGGAAGCCCCACGCCATGGCATCGGCGCCCGGCCCTGCGGCCGGGTCGACATCGGCCAGGGCGGGGCCATTGGTGAAGATGCCCTCAGATGGCAGCGCGTCGCGGGGGACCCACGGCATGACGAGGGGTGGCGTCCCGGGCGCAGTCGGCGGATGCGTGTGCAGCGCGCTGTAGCCGAGGACCCCGATGCCGTCGTAGCCGTGGTAGCGGCCCTGCTGCACGACGGTGAGACAACCGCCCATCGACTGCCCGATGCCGATCGTCAGTGGGAGCTCGACCGTCGGGAGCCCGTCGATCAGGGTGCCCGCCGCCAGCTTGTGCAGCACGTCGGCTTCGGCGGCCTGACTCGCCGCCACGACCGGGGTGTAGGAAAGGCGTTCGGGGTCGTGCAACGAGCTGGCGCCGACGCCGAGATGGTCGACGGAGACGAAGACCCACCCCCGTGCCGCGTGCCAGTCCGCCTGGTCACCGTGCCCCGGACCGGGGCCGGGCAGATCCACCGTGTAATAGCCGCGTGCGTAGCCGCCTCCGGGCTTGGCGAAGCACACGACGGGCTCGGGAACGAGCTCGTCGGGGACAGTGACGGTCAGCGCGACGTGCGCCGGCTCACCCAGGGCCGCGGCCTCGGTGACGTCGACCTGCAGGTCGATCGATCGCACGGCGACCGGCCGGCTACTTGGGGGCGAAGCGTTGTCCGCCGTCGAGCCGGATGCAGGAGCCGTTGAGCATCGGGTTCTCCACAATGGCGACGGCGAGCTTGCCGTACTCCTCGGGGCGACCCATGCGCTTCGGGAAGGCGGCGTCCTTGGTCAGCGCCTCGGCGAACTCGTCCGGGATGCCCTTGGTGATACCCGTGCTGAACAGGCTTGGCGCGATGGCCAGCACCCGGATACCCAGGCTCCCGAGGTCGCGCGCCATGGTCAGCGCCATGCCGGCGATGCCGGCCTTGGCCGCCGTGTAGGCCACTTGGCCGATCTGTCCTTCGAAGGCGGCGATGGACGCGGTGTCGATAATCACGCCGCGCTCACCCTCCTCGGGTTCGTTGGTCGACATGTGAAACGCCTGCAGGCGGTTGAGGTTGAAGGTGCCGATGAGGTTCAGCTCGACGGTGCGGCGGAAGTCCTCGAGCGGGTGGGGGCCGTCCTTGGACAGCGTCCGCTTCCCGACGCCGCCCCCGGCCGTGTTGACGGCGATGTGCAGGCCGCCGAGTGCCGCGACGGCGTCGGCCATGGCGGACTCGACCTGGTTGTCGTCGAGGACGTTCACCTCGTGGAACGTGCCGTCGAGCTCCTTGGCCACCTCGGCCCCGGCCGAGGTCGGCAGGTCGAGGATCGCGATGTCGGCACTCTTCTGCCGGAGCAGCTCGGCTGCGGCCTTTGCCATGCCAGATGCGCCACCGGCGATGACGGCCTTCTTCCCCTTGATCTCCACGGAGTGATCCTCTCGTATCTGTGTCGCTGTCCGCTTCTCGGCGGTGTGATGCTGGCTGGCCCGCCGGCCCGGCCGCAACTCGAGAAATAGAGCGTACTATTTGGCCCAGTGCGGACCACCACGGGCCAGGAGGAACCATGGAACGCGAAACCATCCTGTTCGACGTTGCCGAGAACGTGGCCACGATCACGCTGAACCGGCCCGACAGCCTGAACTCGTTCAACCAGGCGATGGCGGAGGACATGACATGGGCCTGGGAGACCGTTCGCGACACGGACGAACTCCATTGTGCGGTGCTCCAGGCGAACGGCGACCGGGCGTTCTGCACCGGCCTCGACATCAAGGGCGACAACAGCTGGTTCATGAAGGAGAACGTTTGGAACAGCTTCGACCCCGGCATGCTCCTGGCCCCGAAGATCCATCACCGGGTCTGGAAACCCGTGGTCACGGCCGTGCACGGCATGTGTGCAGGGGGGGCCCAGTACTTCCTCAACGAATCAGACATCATCATCTGCTCCGACGACGCCGTGTTCTTCGATCCGCATGCCAACGTGGGGATTGTGAGCGCGCTCGAGCCGATGGGGATGTTGCACCGGGGCGTGCCCCTGGGCGACGTCCTGCGCTGGGCCCTCATGGGCAACGAGGAGCGCATCACCGCCGAGACCGCCCTGCGCCTCGGGCTCGTGACTGAGGTGGTCTCCCGGGAGCAACTGCGTGACCGCGCCAGGGAGATCGCGTTGTCGATCGCCCGCCGGAATCCCAAGGCCATTCAGGGCACGATCCGGGCCATCTGGGAGTCGCTCGAGATGACGCGCACGGCGGCACTCCACAACGGCCTGTCCTACACGGAGATCGGCAACTTTCCTTCCGCCCCGCCGCCGCCCCGGGACAAGAGCGAGACGAGGTACCGCTAAGAGGTAGGCGCAGCGACCGCCGCGGCGGCTTCGAGGTAGGGCCAGGCCAGATCCGGTGGCAGGCCGCCGACGAGCGGCTGCAGGCCGAGCGGTATTCCCTTTTCGACCAGGCCACGGGCCTCGGCGGGAGTCAGGATCTGGTACGCACCCTTCTCGGCGGCCATCTCTTCGATGCTGCCGGCGCGGGAGATGGACGCCGTTCCTTGGCGATCGCGTTCCACTCGGCATAGCTGGCCGAGTCCCGGTACAGGTACTCCCCGATCTCGGCCCACGCCCGCTCGGGGTCGTCGGCGACGAACACGGTGATCGGCACGCCGGCCTGCGGGAAGAAGCAGCCCGGCGCCGACGCACCCCCTTCGGCGCCGGTAGGCCTGCTCGAGGGTGGCATCGTGCGTCTCGGCCATGAAGAGGAGGCCGAGGCGGGCCGCCCGCCGCGCCGCCGCCTCCGTCCCGCCACCGTAGGCCAGGGGCGGGCCACCGGGCGTGTACGGCTGGGGTGTCACCCGGACCCGGCGGCCGTCGATCTCGACGTCCTCTCCGGACCAGAGCCGCCGGAGCAACGTGATGCTATCCTCGACCAGTGCGGCCCGTTGCCGCCGGTCGACCCCGAACATGGCGAACTCCTCGGCCCGGTACCCGATGCCCACGATGTAGGAGACACGGCCCCGGCTGATGAGATCGACGACCGCGAGATCCTCTGCCAGCTTCACCGGTTCGTAGAGCGCCAGGAGGAGCGCGGCGACGTTGATGGGCATGGACCCGGTCCTGGCCGCGATGGCCGCCGCGAGCGGGATGGGTGAGGGGAGGTACCCGTCGTCGACCCCGTGGTGCTGGCTCAGAACGGCGGCCATACCGCCGCGGCTCTCGGCCCACTCGCACATCTCGATGGTGGTGGCGTAGAGCGCGGCCCGAGCATCCGGATCAAGCGTGCTGGATCGCATGGCGAATCGCATCATGAACACCGTGGATGCGTACCATGTGGCGACCCGGCTTCTCAACTGTGGGCGGCGGAGCTCACGCGCACCATCTCTCGCTCTTCGCGATCAGAACAGACGGCGCATTCCGTTTGGGATGTGACACTCGGCCGCGTTCTCGTGCAGCCCGAACTCGTCGTCGCCTCCGAGTCCAGCGTGTCCCACAATTGGTCTCAGTGTCATGGTGGTCTCAGTGTCATGGTGGTGATGACCTTGGCGTTGGGGTCAGGTCAGCGTCACCGAACAGGCTCGGACTCGTTATGAGACCCGCTCGATGATCACCGCCGGCGCCATGCCACCGCCGGCGCACATGGTGATGAGCGCGACCTGCTGGTCACGGCGTTCCAGCTCGTCCAAGGCCGTCCCGACGAGCAGCGACCCTGTCGCGCCGATGGGGTGGCCCAGGGCGATGGCGCCGCCGTTCACGTTGATCCGCTCGCGGTCGATGTCGAGGTCGCGGATGAATTTCTCCGGGACGACGGCGAAGGCCTCGTTGACCTCGAACAGGTCGATGTCGCTCAACGACATGCCGGCCCTGGCGAGGACCTTGCGGGTGGCGGGGACCGGCGCGTTCAACATGAGCGTGGGGTCGTCGCCCAGGTTCGCCGTCGCCACGATCCTGGCCCGGGGCCTCATCCCGTGCGCGTTGGCGTACTCGGGGCTGGTCATGAGCAGCGCGGCGGCGCCGTCGACGACTCCCGAGGAGTTGCCCGCGTGGTGCACGTGGGTGATCTCGAGGCCGGGGAACTTCTGCAGGACGAGGGAGCGGTAGGTCGTGCCGTTCTCGTCCAGCGGGATGTCGGCCAGTGCCTTGAAGGACGAGGGCAGCGAGGCCAGCGAGTCGACCGTCGTTCCCGGGCGCGGGTACTCCTCCCGGTCCAACAGGACCGTGCCGTCGACGTTGTGCACGGGCACGGTCGACTTGTCGAAGCGTCCTTCTTTGATGGCGATCTCGGCTCGGCGCTGCGACTCTGCCGCCAGTTCGTCCACGGCCCGTCGATCGATCTTCTCGAGCGTGGCGATGGCGTCGGCGGCGACGCCCTGGTTCGTCTGGGGATGGATGGCCCGCAGGTGGTCGTTTCCGCTGTCGAGGAAAGGTGAGCGGGACTTCGAGACGTTGCCGGCGTAGGAGGACATCATCTCGGTGCCGCCGGCGATGACCACGTCCTCCATGCCTGAGAGCACCGACGCGGCAGCGAAGTTGACCGAGGAGATGCCGGAGCCGCAGAAGCGGTCCAGGGTCACGCCGCTGGCGGTGATGGCGTAGCCGGCGTCGAGGGCGGCCATGCGGCCGAGGTCGCCGCCCTGCGTCCCGACCTGCATGGACGTGCCCCAGACGATGTCGTCCACGTCGCCGGTGTCGAGCCCGTTGCGCTCGGCCAGCGCCCTGAGCACCGTGGCGCCCAGTACCTGCGGATGGAGCCCAGCCAGCGCACCCTTGCCAACCTTTCCGATTCCCCGTGGGGTGCGGCACGCGTCGATGATCCAAGCCTCGGTCACGTCGTATCCTCGTTCCTTTGCGCCGACTGGTGTGGTGTGGCCCTCCAGGGCCTAGCGGTAATGAGTATCCCAAATAGGGGAATCAGATCGGTCGGGCACGGGCGCCCGACCGGGGAGGACGATAGTGGCCGGAACACGCAAGGCAGAGCTCAAGGAGATGCCGGGCACCGCACCGGACGTCATGCGGGACTACGACCTCGCCACACTCGGCTACCAGGAGACCGAGTTCAGCGTGGAGGGATGGGCGACCTCGTACGAGCTGCAAGGTGCTCGGGCCGTGGACGGCCGTTGGGACGTGACGCCGGGAGCCGAGGCGCCCTTCCGGACGCGCTTCGTTGTGCGCCGGCCCATCGATCCGGACCGGTTCAGCGGCACGGTCGTGGTGGAGTGGCACAACGTCTCGGCAGGCATCGACGCCGCGCCGGACTGGGGATTCTTCCACCGCCACCTGGCTGCTCAGGGCCACGTCTGGGTCGGGGTGTCGGCCCAGAAGGTGGGGATCGACGGCGGGGGCTTCGTCGAGAGCATCCACCTCAAGCTCCTCGCACCGGAGCGCTACAGCGACCTCGAGCACCCGGGGGACGCGTGGTCCTTCGACCTGTTCACCCAGGTCGGTGCCTTGCTCCGCGGACCCGTCGAAGAGAACCCACTGGGTGGCCTGGTGCCCGAGCAGGTGCTGGCCGCCGGCGAGTCGCAGTCCGCCGCCTGCCTCGTGACGTACATCAACGCCGTCGACCCCCACGCGCAGGTGTTCGACGGCTTCTTCGTGCACGGGCGCCCCGGTGCCGGGGTGTCCATCGACGGCGTGTTCATCTCCGCGACGCGAGGCGAGGCCATGGAGGCGACCCGTCGCGCCATCTCGTCGAAAGGTGAGCGCATCCGCGAGGACGCACGGGTGCCCGTGCTGGTGCTCCAGAGCGAGACCGACGTCATCCTCCTCGGGGGCGGCCTCGCCGAGCAGCCCGACTCCGGGCAGATCCGCGTCTGGGAGATGGCGGGAGCGGCCCACGCCGACACCTACACCGTCAGCGCAGGTCGTCACGACGACGGCACCTTGAGCGCGGAACGCTTGGCCGAGCTGCTGCGCCCCACCACGAACCTCATGATCGGCCAGATGGACACGCCGATCAACGCCGGTCCTCAGCAGCACTACGTGGCACAAGCTGCCTTGGCCCACCTGGCGCAGTGGGCGGCCGGCGGCGAGCCGCCCCCGGCGGCGCCTCGGCTGGAGGTCGACGACGAGGGGACCGGCTACCGCCTCGACGGTCATCGACTGGCGCGTGGTGGGATCCGCACCCCGTGGGTCGAGACACCGACTGGGGTGATGGGCGGCCTCGGCCAGAGCGGGGAGTCTTTCGCCATGCTCTTCGGCCGCACCGAACCCTTCGACGACGCCACCTTGTCGACGTTGTACCCCGGGGGGAAGGACGAGTACCTGCAGCGCTTCGAGGCGTCCCTCGACGCCACGATCGCTGCCGGTTTCCTCTTGCGTGAGGACCGGGACGAGATTCTCGGGCTGGCGGCGGCCTCGTACCCGCTGGTCGTGGCCGATGGATGAATGGTTCCTCTTGTCCCTGATGAGGCTGGATGCAACAGGAGGTCGGAGGCCGTAGGCCCGGCATGACGGAGCTGGCGCCGGACCCGATGCTGCGTTGCGAGGGCCTGCGGAAGAGATATGGCGATCGGCAGGCGGTCGACGGCGTTTCCTTCTTCATCGAAGAGCGAGAGTGTTACGGCCTCTTGGGCCCGAACGGCGCCGGCAAGACCACCACCATCTCCCTGCTCTGCGGCCTGACCGTCGCCGACGAAGGAAAGGTCTCCGTCGCCGGCTACGACGGCGGCACGCTCGAGGCCAAGGCGGCGATCGGCTTCGTTCCCCAGGATCTCGCCCTCTACCCGGACCTTTCCGCGGTGGAGAATCTCACGTTCTTCGGTCAGCTCTACGGGCTTTCCGGCAAGGAGCTCCAGGTGCGTATCGGGGAGACGTTGGAGCTGGTCGGACTGGCTGATCGGGGCAAGGACCGCATCAGCACGTACTCGGGCGGCATGAAGCGGCGCGCCAACATGGCGGCCGGCCTGCTGCACCGGCCCAAGTTGCTCGTCCTCGACGAGCCCACGGTGGGCGTCGACCCGCAGAGCCGCAACGCGATCCTCGAGACGGTCGGACGGCTCGGTGTCGCCGTCCTCTACACGACCCATTACATGGAGGAAGCCTCCAAGTTGTGCGACCGGATCGGCATCATCGACGACGGTCACCTCATTGCCGAGGGCACGGCCGACTCGCTCATCGCCACGCACGGTGGGCGTGACAAGGTGCATCTGGCTTGTGACATCGCGGCCCTCGAAGATCTGGCCGCCGCCTGTCGGGAGCTCGACAGCATCCACGATGTGCACGAGGTCGACGGCCACCTCGAGCTGACCACGGATCATGGTCCGGCCGTTCTCTCCGCGGTGGTGGCCGTGGCGGCGCGGCACAACATCGATCTGACCGGTGTCGAGGTGCGCTCCCCCAACCTCGAAGACGTCTTCTTGCGACTCACGGGGAAAGACCTGCGCGACTGATCGGCGTCTATGACGGGACGGCGATTCCGCGGCTCAAGTCGATCTGCTCATCCGCATCCGCCATCGGCAAGATGCAGGGCGGCAAGTCAGGGAAGGTCACCGGAGTCAAGGTCCACGACCCGACACCTTGCTCTAGGTCTTTAGACGGCGGTCGGGCCACAGGGACTCGGGTTCCCGTCCCTTGGTCTCTGGGAGTAGCCAGAAGAGCGATGCCGCGGCCACCATCGGCAGGAACGTCACGTCGGCCGCCAACGCGAAGCGGTTGCCGACATCGGCGACGGCCCCGAACACCACGAGGCCGCAGACGGCGCCGACGACGCCAGCCGTCACCGACCACCCGGCCACCGACGCCCGGACCGACGTCGGGAAGAGCTCGGTGAGCAAGGCGCCGAGCGATGGCGCGAGGAGCCCACCGCTGAGCGCGCCCAGGATGTACCCGGCGACGAGCGCGCTCGTTGCGCCCGAGTAGGCGAACGTCGCCGTCAGCGCGACGGCGACCATGGCCATGCTGCACGTTGGTCGCCGGCCGATCCGATCGCCCAGCCATCGGCCCGCCAACAGGCCGAGCCCGCCCGAGACCCCGGCGGCCACGACCATGAGCGCTGACACGTAGCCGGCCTGGTGCAAGACGTCCTGGGCGTACAGGAACACGAAGCTGTTGGCCGGACCCGTGACGACGGAGATCGCGAAGAAGATGGAGCACAGAATGACCACCCGCCGTCGAAACCGGGGACCGACCGCACCCAGGACAGGGGTCGGATGGTCCGCGGCGGCCTGCGCCACCATGAACCGGTCGGGTTCCTCGACCCAGCTGCGGAGCGCGTACACGACGGCGAGCGGCACGAGCGCAAGCACGAAGATCCCGCGAAAGCCGAGTGCCCCGGCCGCGAGGCTGTGGATGACGGCCGAGAGCCCCGCCCCTCCCGCGTAGCCAGCCGCGATGAGGGCGATGGCGGCCGTTCGGTCGCGAGCGCCGGTCTCCTCCGTGGCCATCAGCTCAGCGAGCGCGTTCGTGGCGCTCAGCAGCGGGCGACCGAAAGCGAAGATGACGACGAACCACCAGTAGCCCGGACTGGCCGCGGCGGCGGCCGTCAGCGCCAGGCCGGCCATCGTGACGGCCAGGATCACGCGACGGCGCCCGAAACGGTCCGCAATCCCGATCAAGGGGAGGCTGCCTAACGAGGCGATCCGGATGATCGCCAGGCCCACGCCGATACTGGTTCCGGACAGCCCGACCTTGTCGGCGATCGATCCACCTGACGCAACGTGACCGAACTGCGTCGACACGTCCCCCAGCGCGGCCACCACGCCGAATTGGCCGAAGCCTGAGGCGAGCGCGGTGATGGCCACGGCCACGATTGCGCGATCGGACCACCGGTGCAGCCGCAGCCGGCCGGCGGCATCGGTCGGCTCCCCAGCGGGGAGCGCCGACACCTAGGGAGCGCCCCCCGCCGACCAGCAAAAGCCAGCGTCGCCGTAGCTGAAGACGCTGCCGTCGGATGCCACGAGCCAGTATCCCCCGCCGACGGGGGTGTCCGCCATGCCACGACGGGCCCGTTCAGCGGTGTCCCCAGCCGACCCGTAGAGGCGGGCGTCGCCGCAGCTGAGATACGGCCGTCGGAGGCCGCGAGCGTGTACCCCAGCCGTCGGGGTGGTCGCCATGCGCCCAGGCCTTGTTGAGTTTGACACCGCCGGGTATGGGGCCGAGCGGATGTCGCACAGCCCCTTCCCAGCGCCATGTGATCAGTGAAACCCGAGGGGGACCCCGATGGGAAATCCGAAGCGGAAATCCGAAGCACCTCAGCCGATCACGCTGCTGCCCGACCCGATGTCGTTGGCGGCATCAGGCATCCGGTGAAGTGGCGCGTCACGGGCAACAATGAGCCTGCATGCCCGACTCTGCGCTGCTCATCATGGACGTCCAGAACTCGATCGTGGAGCGCTTTGCTGACTCCGCGCCCTCGCTGCTCGAGGCCCTGGGTCAGGCGGCTGCCGCGGCACGGGCCAGGCGGATTCCCGTCGTGTACGTCCGGGTCGCGTTCCGGCCGGGAGCCCCCGAGGTGAACCGGAACAATCGCGTCTTTGGCGCTCTTGCCGACTCCTCAACCTTCGTCGCGAATGGGCCTGCCTCGCAGATCCACCCGGCGGTCGAACCCCAGCCCGGAGACGTCGTGGTCGACAAGAAGCGAGTCAGTGCCTTCGCCGGAAGCGATCTCGACATGGTTCTGCGGGCTGGACGACGTGCAGACCCTCGTCCTGGCCGGGATCGCGACCAGTGGGGTCGTTCTTTCGACACTGCGGCAGGCCGCCGACCTGGACTACGGGCTCGTCGTGCTGCGCGACGGTTGTGCCGACGCCGACGAGGAGGTTCACCGTGTGCTGCTCGACAAGGTCTTCCCCCGGCAGGCGGACGTGGTCGCCGTCGACGAATGGGTCGCCGGCATGGGGCCGTAGCGGATGCGCCTCGTGATGGACGATTGCTGGAGCCGCGTACGGGCCGCCGACCACGGCATCCTGTGCACCACGGGCGCCGACCGCAAGATCGATGCGGTCCCGGTGTGCTTTGCCGTCGTCTCCCAGCTGTTGGCCACACCCGTCGATCGGGTCAAGCCGAAGACCACGACGAACCTCAGTCGGCTGGAGAACCTTGATCGGGACGCCTCGGCAACGTTCCTCTGTGAGCAGTGGGACCGTCACGACTGGTCACGGCTGTGGTGGGTGCGAGCGCACCTCGTCCGTCGAACGGGCCGCGACGTCAGCGGTTCCCTGATCGACCAGTGCGACAGGGCCTTGCGTGACAAATACACGCAGTACGGGAAGGCGGACTTTGCCGAGCTCCTGCTCTTCGACGTGACGTCCCTGATCGGTTGGGCCGCCGTGGGTCCTCAGGCCGGAGCGACCGACCCGCTCGTGTAGGCGGACTCCGCCGCGTTGGTGTCATGGCGGTCGTGCCCGTCCGACCCGGACAGCACGATGCTCCCGTGCATGATCACCATCGCCTCGTCAGCGATCTCCAGCGGGAGCTGCACGCGCGCCCGGCACGTGGCCCGATGGCCGCGCATGGCCTATCGGCCCGCCGGCGTCCTTGGTAGCGCTACGAAACCTCCTCGACCCCTTGGGCCAGCTCGTCCCGCAGCACCCGGCGCAGCAGCTTCCCCGTCGGCGAGTACGGCAGCTCGTCCCGGAACTCGATGACGCCGGGCATCTTGGTCGAGCGCAGTCGTTCCCGCACCCAGCCCTGCAGCTCGGCCTCGCTCGCCGAGCCGCCGGGTGCAGGACCACGACGGCCGCCACCGCCTCGCCCCACTCGGCGTCGGGGATGCCGATCACCGCGGCCTCGGCGACGGCGGCGTGCGCCATGAGCACCTCTTCGATCTCGCCGGGCGAGATGTTCTCGGCGCCCCGCACGATCACGTCGTCGAGCCGGCCGTCGACGTAGAGGAAGCCGTCGCTCGTCGAACCACCCGGCGTCCCGGGTGCGGAACCAGCCGTCGTCGGTCGAGCGCGTTGTGCCCGACGTACTCGCCCGGCCACCTGCTCGCCCCGCACCCAGATCTCGCCCTTCTCGCCCGCCGGCGACGAGCCGCCTCGTCGACGTCGCGGACCTCCACCTCGAGGGACGGCAGCGGGCGCCCGACCGACCGAGCCGCGCCCGGACGGCGGGGTCGTCGCTGGCGAAGGCCTCGCGGTGGTCGTCCGGGGTCAGCATGGCGATGGTCGAGCTGGTCTCGGTCAGCCCGTAGGCGTTCACCAGGTCGACGTGCGGCATGTCGCGCAGGGTCCGCTCGACCAGCTCGAGCGGCATGCGACCGCCGCCGTAGGACAGGTGGCGCAGCGCCGGAGCTCGATCGCCGCGTCGTCCTCGACGGCTCGAGGATCCGCCCCAGCATCGTCGGCACCACCATGGCGTGGGTGATGCGCTCCTCGCCCGCCAGGCGCGACCCACTCCGTCGGCGTCGAACGTCGGCAGGTACATGATGCGCCGCCCGGCGTAGAAGGAGCTGAGCACCGCCGCGATCCCGGCGATGTGGTACGGCGGGACGCAGATCAGCTGCGCCTCGTCGGCCCGCAGCCGAGGAACTCGACGATCGAGATGATGTACGACACCAGATGCCGGTGCCGCAGCACCGCGGCCTTCGGCTCCGACGTCGTCCCGCTGGTGAAGAGCAGCACGCCGATCTCCTCGGGGTCGACGAAGGGATGCTCGCCCGTCCACCGGCTCGGCGATCGCTGCCGCGAACTCGCCCTTCGTCACCACGTGCGCCGCGCCGCAGGCACCGAGGCGGGGCACCTCGTCGTCGTCGGCGATCATCAGGCCGCCCTCGACGCGGCCAGGATCCCCTTCAGCTGCTCGTCGGGCGCCCGGTAATTGATCGGCGCGAACGGCAGCCGGCCAGCGCGGCACCGAACAGCGCGACCGGCAACACGTCGGCGTTGAGCCCGAAGTAACCGACGATTTCGGCGCCGCTCTTCTGGAAGTACAGGGCCGCCCGCCGGGACCGGTCGAGCAGATCCGAGGCGGTGATGCCCCCGTCATGAGAGCCGAGGACGATGCGGTCGGGGTCGCCCTCGGCCGCCATCTCGAGCAGCATGGCGATGTTCATCGACGAAATCCGGTCGGTCAGTCCGAGGCGGGCAGCGGCTTGGCGCCCTTGACGGCAGGGTGTCTCGCCGACCGAGATCGAGCCCTCGCCGGCCTTGGTGCACAGGAGCTCGAGCCGAGCTCGTCGTCGGCGTAGCGCTTGCCCAGCTGCGTCCCCCCGCCGAAGCCGGCCTCGATGCTCTCGGTGCCGCCTCGGCGTCGGCCGGCAGGAACGGGTGTCCCCCGCAGCGCAGGTCGACGGGCTCGGCCGGCGCCTTCACCACCACGACCTCGCAGGCGTCGGTTGCGCTGCGCAACCTGACCCTGCCTTCAATTGGATCGCCACCGCAGTCCTTCCTGTTCGTCCCTTGTTGTCGTTCCATTGTTGCCCCCGCATCCGGGTGAAAATCGCGGTCCTATTCTGCCGCCCCCTGGTACTCCGCATCGAGACGGCACCCCCTTTGTGCCGGCGGGATCCCGTGACCGCACCCGAGCTGCGCATTTCCCATCGGAGAGTTGACGCCGGAGGATCCCAAGGGGACGGGCGGAGCACCGTTGGACCACGCCCCGGGTGGCTGCCAGACCACCAAAGCACGAGTGACGAGCCGGAACGCTACTGGAACGGCTCAGCCTGGACCGATCGGGTCCGGCCGCGAAACCCACTTCCTCTTGCTTCCAGAGCACGTACCTGAGCTCCAGCGGGCCCCTGGTCCTGGCCACAACGTGGCGCACAGCCGCCGTGCCGCAACGCCGCACCGCCGCCCACCCCGCTACGAGCCTGCGATCACCTTCCGGGCGAGTACGCCCCACCGTTCGAACGCGTCGGCATCCCGCACGACGTCGGATCCGGTGAAGTAGCTGACGACCCTGGTCGCCACGCCGCCGTACTTGGCCACGATCTTGTCGGCGATGTCGTCCCACGTTCCCTCGGTGATGAAGTTCTCGAGCAGGTCGTCGTCGATCTCCGCCGCCATCCCGGGGATGTCGCCCGCCCGCTGCCGTTCGTGGATCAGGTCGGTCGTGCCCTCGCGGTCGAGCTGCTCGAAGATGAACGCGTAGTTGGGCGTCGATCCGTAGAACGCCACCTGCATGCGCGCCACTCGGCACCGCCCGCTCCACGTCGGTGTCGCCCACACCAGGAAGGCCGGGACGATGATCTCGAGATCCTCGACCCGGCGCCCGGAGCGGGCGGCGCCGGCCTCCAGGTTCGGCAGCACGGTCTCGCGGAGATAGGTCGGCGTGTTCAGTGGGTGCACGTGGACACCGTCCGCCACCTCCGCCGCCATGCGGAGCATCCAGGGGTTGACGGCGGCGATGTCGACGGGCGGATCCCCGCACTCGATGGCACCCGGCGCCCACATGGGCGGGAGGAGCGAGAGGTTGTAGAACTCGCCCTGCACCGCCAGCGGCGCACCGTTGCGGAAGGACTCGAAGATCTGCTTCACGGCGAGGACGTACTCGCGCAACCGTGGCCCGGGATGGTCGAACTCGGAGCCGTAGCGGCGCTCGATGTGCGCCCGCACCTGCGCCCCCAGTCCCAGACGGAAGCGGCCCCCGCTCGCTTCGGCCAGCTCCCAGGCCGTCGCCGCGGTCACCATCGGGCTGCGCGGGAAGGCCACCGCGATCCCCGTCAACACGTCGATGTCGGCCGCCACGGCCAGCGCACCGCAGGTGAGGTAGGCCGTACGACCCGCCTCGGTCACGACGAGGCCGGAGAGCCCCGCCGCACCCGCCCGTCGGCCGAGCTCGGCGGCCTGGCGGAGCGGCTGCGCCGGCAGCATGGCGTCGAACTTCAGCGCCACGGAACCCTCTGCGAACTCTGCCGACCCAGCCCAGTCACGCCGCCTCCGGGGCCGTCGGCCGCCCGCCCCGCCGTACCGGAACCCAGTCGTTGACGCTGGGGAAGTACTCCTCGGTGTGGTCGATCGTCCCGGCTGCCGCGTAGTGGTACACCATGGCGGCACGGATCCCGCCCGATTCGTTGTCCGTCGAGCAGTGCATCAGGTGACTGTCGAAGACGAGCAGGTCGCCCGGGTCCATCAGCACGGGTTCGGCGGCGCCCATGTCGTGGTCGACGATCTCGAAGTAGCCGTAATTGGCCCCGGAGCGGCGATCCGGAACGTGGGTGTGCACCGGCTCGGTCTGCGACCCGGGCAGCACGTGGAGGCACCCGTTGACCAGGGTGGCCTCGGTCACGGCCAGCCATACGCCCACCACGGGTCGCGCCGGCTCGAAGGGGAAGTAGAGCGAGTCCTGGTGCCAGGGCTGGCCCCAGGCGCCCGCCGTCTTGAAGATGAACTGGGAAAGGAAGACGTCGATGTCGGGGGCGGTGAGCTCCGAGACGGGGTGCACCACCTCGGCCGAGTGCGCGAAGCGGGCGAAGACCGGGTCGCGGTGGAGCTTGAAGATCTTCGACACCCCGTCCTCGGGGTTCGCCACCGGCACCGAGGCCTTGTTGTTCTCGGGCACCACCTTGACGCCGAGGGCGCGGGCCAGGTCGGGGTCGCGGACGATCTCGGTCACCCGGGCCAGCATCGCCGCGCACGTCTCCGGCCGCGCGAAGCCGGCGATGCGGAAGTAACCCCGCTCCGTCCACGACGCGCGCTGCTCGGGCGTGAGCACGGGCGTCACCGGATCGGTGCCGCGGGCGGCCGCGGCGGTCCGCCGTCGGGGCGGGGCCAGGCGATCGGCGTGACGTCGCTGGCGATCACTGCGCCCATGGCGATACCCGCCCGCTCCACCGAGGGATGCGGGAAGCGCCCCGCGCCCCGGGTGGACCCGTCGGCGAAGTAGATCGCGGTGTGCACCCGGCGGACCGTACCGGTCCGGTTCGGCTTGGCCAAGTGGAAGGTGAGGCCGTGGTGGAAGGCGACCGACCCGGGTGGCACCTCGACGAACACCGGGTGAATCCCTGCCAGCTCGTCGCGCCTCAGGGGGTCGTCACCGCTCCCCGTGAAGATGTCCACGAACTGCCGTATGCCGATCCGGTGGCTCCCGGGCAGATAGCCCATGGCACCGCTCTCGAGCGTCGATCCGTCGAAGGGGATCCAGGCCGTGATCGTGTTCGTCTCGACGATGGGCCAGTACGGCTGGTCCTGATGGGGGTCGGTCTCGCGCCCGCCCGCCTCCTTGTAGAGCGCCTGGTCGTGCCAGATCCGCACCGCGGTCGACACCGAGGAGGCGCGCCGCCGTCTCGGTGATCAGGGGGTGGAAGGTCAGCGGCCGGACCTCGTCGCAGTCCTCCCAGAGGTTCTGGCACTGAATGAAGCTCTGCTCGTAGCGCGACTTCTCGGCCACGGTCCGGGCGTCGTGGCGGCTCCGCCGGGCCACCCCTTCGTCGACCGCGGCACCGAAGCGAACCAGCTCGTCGGTGGTCAGGAGGTCCGGCACCACCACGAAGCCGTCCGCGCGAAGGCCTCACGCAGCCGCGGAGTGAGCGGCGCGAGCGCCGTCACGGCGTCGGCTCCGACCGGACCTCTCGGATGTACCCCACCAGCTCGTGTGCGGTCGGAGAGTCGAGCCACGGCGTCAGGTCGACGTCGTAGAGCGCGGAGGGCTCGGGACCCTGGTCGAGGGAGTGCGGCTCTGATGCCATGAACCGCCCGTCGACCAAGCGGACCTCGGTCAGGAGCTCCGCGTAGGGGAGGGGGCTGGCGGCGGGGGACCCGAACCCGTAGACGCGTTCGGAGCCCATCACGGCGTTCGCCGTCGCCCGGCCCGAGAGGAAGGGCCGGTAGTCGTTGCGCGCCAGCTCTCCCTCGTAGGCGTCGAGGATGTGGAGGGCCCGATCGAGCACCGATGCGTCGAAGCCGTAGAAGACGTTCGGAGCCGGGAGGTCACCCCAGACGCCCCACATCCACCACCGCAGGGTCGGAGGCAAAGCAGCCATGGCGCGCTGCACGCCGCGGCCGACGGTCTCGTGGCCGTGATGCACGTCGTGCGGCGAGGGCGAGACGACGATGGAGGCGTCATGGGCCTCGACGATGCCCGGGAGCTCTGCGGCGACGCGCCGGGTCGCCAGGGCCAGATCCGCATCGAGATCCAGATTGAGCGGCGGGTCCAGGAAGACGGGAGCGAAGCCGGCCCGCTGCGCCGCCTCCTCCGCCTCGGCGCGTCGGCGCTCCCACTGCCCGGTGTACCCCAGGCTGGCGATGAGGCTGACGACCGTCCAGCCCCGGTCGAGCAGATGGAGGAGCGCGCCGGGGCATCCCACCGCCTCGTCATCGGGATGGGGGGCCACATGGAGGATGGTCGGGGCCACGTCGAGGGAGGTTACGCCCGTCCGATCCCAGACCGCCGCCCCCGAATCCGCTCGACCCAGTTGTGGCCTTCAATCTGACGTCTCCGCGATTCTTCCAAGAACCGTCGCCAGGAGCTCCGTGGCCGATGTCGCCGACTTTCAGCCGGGTCACACCAGGCGCGAATTCTCCGATGACACGGCATGCCCGCAGCTCGTAGATCCGCCAGCTTCCGGTTCTGAACGGTCTGGGTCAGCGAGCTGAGCCGTGGGCAAACCCAGACTCGCGTTGAGCGATCACAAGGTGATCACGACCGGGGCATCTCCCCACCCAAGGAGCAACGAAAGACTCCTCAGGCCCTCCCAAGTTTCGGCACTGCTATCCCCGTTGTATCGCTGAGGGTATGGGGTTACGGTTCTTATGGGCGGGTTGGACGAGGGCGGCCGGGGAGGGATGATCATGTTCATCCAGGTGTTTCAGGGGCAGCTTCGCGACGCCGATCTCTGGTCGCGCCGAGTAGAGACGTGGCGCCGGGAGATCAGGCCGAAGACGACCGGATTCTTGGGGTTCACCTCAGGCGTCACCGCCGAGGGGTACATGATCACTTTGGCTCGCTTCACGTCGGAGGAGGCGGCGAAAGTGGACAACGACCTACCCGAGCAGGGCGCGTGGATCGAAGAGACTTCGAAGGCCTTCGACGGCGAAGTCACGTTCCACGACTGCCGTGAGGTCGACAGCTTGCTCGACGGGGGTTCCGACGACGCTGGCTTCGTGCAGATCATGCAGGGCCGGGCCAAGGATCAGAAGCAGATGCGCGGTCAGATGACGGAGATGGAGGGTGATTTGCGCAAAGTCCGTCCGGACCTCATTGGGGCTTCCATGGCCTGGCATGGTGATGGGAGTTTCACGCAGGCGGCCTACTTCACCTCCGAGGAAGAGGCGCGAAAGAACGAGCAGACCATGGCGCGGAGCCCCGTCTACGAGAAGTTCATGGCGATGATCGAAGGTGACCTGACGTTCTACGACCTCAGCAAACCTGACTTCGAATAGCCGGTTCCGTCACAGGGCCGGACGCCGCTCGCGACCGAGCCGAAGAGCCCAGGTCGGCTCCGACCCGGGGAAATTGGAGGAATGCGCCATGGCAACTATCGCCCAGCTGCATCGAAAGAGTCTCGACGACACCCGCTGCATCGTGGCCGGCATTGATCGTGCCCAATGGGCCGAGGCGACTCCCTGTGATGGTTGGGACGTCCAAGCCCTCCTGAATCACCTGGTGTCGGGCAACCTGTGGGCCGCCGAGTTGGGCTCGGGCCGAACGATCGAGGAGGTAGGTAACCGCCTCGACGGTGATGTGCTCGGGGACAACGCCTTGGCCGCATATGACACTTCGGCCGAGGCGGCAGCGGCAACCTTCGAGGCGCCCGGAGCGCTCGACGTGCCCTGCGCCGTGTCCTACGGTCCTGTCCCCGGCTCGGTATACGCCGGCCATCGTTTCATTGATGTTCTGATTCACGGATGGGACCTGGCAACAGCGACGGGCCAGGATGCCACCCTCGATCCCGAACTGGTGGACGCTGCCTACAGCCTCCTCCAGGATCAGGCCGACATGGTACGAGCCAGTGGGATGTTCGGCGAGGCCATTCTCGAGCCCGCCGGAGTGGGACCGCAGACGCAACTCCTCGCGTTCATCGGTCGCAAAGGCTGAGGAACACCGACGCCGACTACTTCGGGGGCGGCAGTCGGGGGGCTCCGCCCCATTGTCATCCCGGCTGCTGTCGTGGATGATGCAACCATGATGGATCAGAAGCCGAAACTGACGGTGCTCGGTCTTGGAACGATGGGGAGAGCGATGGCTCAGACGGCTCACCGGTCGGGCGTGCCCCTGGTGGTCTGGAACCGAGACCCCACAGCTACCGAGGCGTTTGCGGAGATGGGCGTCGAAGTAGCGCGAACTGTCGCCGAAGCGGCTGTGGGTGCTGACGTCATCATCACCATGGTGACCAATGCCGATGCGGTCAGATCCATTGCCAACGAGCAGGGTCTTCTCGAAGCGCTCCGGCCCGGGGCTGTCTGGGCCCAGATGAGCACGATCGGCGTCGAAGCAACAGAGCAGGTGTCGGCGCTCCTGGCCACTCGACGCCCGGACGCCCTGTTCGTGGACGCGCCGGTCTCGGGCAGCAAGGTCCCAGCAGAGAACGGCACGCTGTTGATCTTCGCGTCGGGGCCGGACGAAGCGCGACCCCTGGTCCAGCCCGTGTTCGACGCGATCGGGCAACGGACCATTTGGCTCGGTCCGTCCGGGAACGGCTCTCGGATGAAGCTGGTGAACAACGTGCTGCTTGCGTTCACTGCCGAGGGCGTTGCGAATTCTTTGGCGCTCGCGCACCGGTTGGGGCTCCCGACGCCCAGCGTCGCCGACGCCTTCGACGGGGGACCACTGATCTCCGCGTGGGAGTCCGCAAAACTGAGCCGGATCGCAGAGGGTGAGTATTCGGCGGAGTTCGCCCTGGCACTCGCGCTGAAGGATGTCCATCTCGCGCTCTCGGATGGGGGGCCCGAGCGATTCAAGGTCCTCGCCGCTTTGGCAACGGAGTGGGAGGAGATCGTCGACCGCGGACTGGGGCTCGAGGACGTGACCGTGGTGACCCGGGTGCTGAGCGGATGATCCAGGGCATTTAGTTGCTGCACGACTCAGAGCACTCTTTACAGATTACTCTGAATCGAATATACTGACCGAATGCCCAGGTGGTCCCGCTCCAACCCGCTCGCCCTGGCGGTCCTCGTCTGCCTGTACGAGAAGCCGATGCACCCCTACGAGGTGGCCCAGACGCTGCGCCAGCGGGCCAAGCAGGAGAGTGTCCGTCTCAACTACGGCTCCCTCTACGCCGTCGTCGAGTCCCTCGAGAAGAAGGGCTTCATCAAGGCCACCGGCACCGTCCGCGAAGGCAAGCGCCCCCAGCGGACCGTCTACGAGATCACCGACGCCGGCGCGACCGAGATGACGGACTGGCTCACCGAGCTCATCGGCACCCCGCCAAGGAGTACCCCGCCTTCATGGCGGGCCTGTCGTTCCTGCCGGCACTCGATCCCGACGACGCACTGGCGGCGCTCCGACGCCGCGCCGAGATGCTCACCGTCAGGCTCGCGTCCTACGCGGCGTCGAGAAGGCGGCTCGCGAGGCCGGGCTGCCGCGCATCTTCGCACTGGAAGCGGAGTACGAGGAGGGCCAGCTCGTCGCCGAGTTGCAGTTCGTCGCGTCCCTCGCCGACGAGATGCAGAACGGCACCCTCGAGGGTCTCGACATGTGGCGTCTCTTCCAGACCGAGGACTTCGACCCCGAGGAGGTGCACTTCACCTTCGAGCTCCCCAAGGAATGACCCGAAGAGTGACCCGAGGCCGCGTGTGACACCACGCGGCCCCGGGCCCGCACAACCACGAGCCCGATCCACGAGGGACCTTCGCCCGAGGCAGCACTTGAGAGCGTAGGCGACCTCCGTGGGACGGACTCTGCCCCAAACAGCAGCGACCCACGAAAGGAGGCGTGCATGCACGCGCTCATCGAGGCCGATGGCCTCACCAAGAAGTTCGGGAAGGTCCTGGCCCTCTCCGACCTGACCCTCACCCTGCCGACCGGCCAACCGGTGGCCATCCTCGGGCCCAACGGCGCGGGGAAGACCACGTTCATCCGCATGGTGGCCACCCTCATCGCGCCCGACCGCGGCACGCTCGCCGTCAACGGCCATGACGTCGGACGCGACCCGATGGCCGTCCGCCGCATGATCGGTCTCGCCGGCCAGTCCGCCGCCGTCGAGCAGATGATGACCGGCCGGGAGAACCTCGTCATGGTGGCCCGCCTGTACGGCCAGGGCCGCGCCGAGGCGGTGGCCTCGGCCACGCGGATCCTCGAGCAGATGGATCTGGTGGAGGCCGCCGACCGCCAGGTCCGGACCTATTCCGGCGGGATGCGACGGCGGCTCGACCTCGGGGCGAGCCTCGTCGGCTCGCCCCGGCTGTTGTTGCTCGACGAGCCGACGACCGGCCTCGACCCGGGGAGCCGCAACGAGGTGTGGGACGCCGTCCACGACATGAGCCGGAGGGGGACCGACATCGTGCTGACGACGCAGTATCTCGATGAGGCCGACCACCTCGCCGCCTCCATCGTCATCATCGACGGCGGCCGCGTCATCGCCCAGGGCACGCCGGACGAGCTCAAGTCGCGGGTCGGCGCCGACATGGTCGAGCTGCACACGATCGATACCGCCACCATGCGCCGGGCGGCCGAGGTGCTCGGCCTCCCTCGGGCTGGCCGAGCCGGCCACCGACCCGGCCACGCCGGCGTGCTCCCTCGCCGCCCCCGGCGGTTCCAAGCTCCTGCCCATCGTGGTCCGTGCGCTCGACGAGGCCGCGGTCCCGGTGGAGGACATCGCGCTGCGCCGGCCCACCCTCGACGAGGTGTTCCTCGCCCTCACCGGCCACACCACCACCGACACCACCACCACCGACATCACGACCAACACTCCGAAGGAGGACGCAGCATGACCATGGACATCACTCTCGACCCACCGCGCCGGGCCCACCCGACCCCTCGACGCGGCCACGAACCGGGGTGCGTCGTATCTCGTCGCCTCGAGCCAGGTGGCGGGCCGGACACTCAAGCAGTTCGTCCGCACGCCGGCGCTCCTCATCGCCGGCACGGCGCAGGGTGTGCTCTTCCTGCTGATCTTCCGCTACGTCTTCGGTGGCGCCGTGGCCCACACCGGGAACCTGTCCTACGTCGACTTCCTGGTGCCCGGCTTCGTGGTCACCGGCGTCCTGTTCCAGGGCATGGGCGCCGCCAGCGGCGTCGCCGACGACCGGGAGGGAGGTCTCTTCGACCGGCTGCGCAGCCTGCCCATCCGACTGCTCTCCATCGTGACCGGACGGGTGACCGCCGACTCGGCCCTGGTCGCCTGGGGCGTCCTGGTGATGACGGCGGTCGGCTTCGCGGTCGGCTTCCGCCTCGGCGGATCCACGGCCGACGCCCTGGCGGCGCTGGCGCTCACCATCCTCTACGGCTTCGCCTTCGTCTGGATGTTCATCGCCATGGGCCTCATGGCGGGCAGCCCCCAGGCGGCGCAGAGCCTGTCGTTCCTCGTCTTCCCGTTGAGCTTCGTCTCGTCGGCCTACGTGCCGGTCTCCACCATGCCGGGCTGGATGCAGGGCTTCGCCACCAACCAGCCCATGACGCAGATGGTCAACACGGTGCGTCTCCTGACGGGCGGTCCCGAGGCGCAGCTGCTGCTCGGGCACTCGGTCTCGTACTATCTCGTGCCGTCGCTGCTGTGGTCGGCGGGCCTGGTGGCGGTGTTCGCGCCGCTGGCCGTGTGGAAGCTGAAGCGGTCCTGATTTGGAGTCCGTCTTACGTCGGCGCGTTCGGCGCCACCAGCGGCCACGGCCGCTCCAGCTCGACGACCCGGGCCAAGTCCAGCAGGAGCTGCTCACAGTGTCGGCGACCGATTATCTGCATGGAGACCGGCAGGCCGTCGACCAGGCCGACGGGTATGGCCACCGCGGGGTGCCCGGTCGTGTTCGCCGGGATCGTCAGTGCGCCGTTGTTCCCCACCGCCACCTCGAAGCCGCGTTCCGCGATGAGGTCGACCCCGTCCACCACGGTGGGCATGGGTCCCTGCGCGCCGAACGCCACGTCCGGATTGGTGGCGCACATGATGAAGTCGACCTGCTCGAAGATCTCGGCCATCTGCACGATGATCGACCGTCGGAATGACTCGATGTTCTTTGCCGTCTCGACGTTGTAGTGGTTGGTCGCGATGTTGGCTGCCAACATGATCTCGGGCGTCAACTGAGACTCGCAGGCGGGATAGAGGTCACCGAGCCCGACCAGGAGGCTCGCCGTCCCGGCCAACGCCCATTCCAACCCGCCGAACGGCATTGCGATCGGGACATCGACGCGCTCGAGGCCCGCGTCCTGGATCAACAAGTCTGCGGCCTCCTCCACTTTCTCCCGCACCACCGAGGCGACGACCGCCGCTCCGAGGTCGACCGACACGGCGGCTCGCATCCCACGTACGTCTTGCTGTCCGAGCCCGGCCTCCCACCCCTCGACGCGGGGCAGTGAGAACGGATCGTATTCGTCGTAACCGTTGCAGACGTCGTACCAACGAGCGGTGTCCCGGACAGACCGCGAGAGGCAGCCGATGAGAGCGGTGAGAGGCTCTATTTCGGTGTGCGGTCCTTTTGGGATCCGCCCGAAGGTCGCCTTCAAGCCGAAAAGCCCGGTGAACCCTGCCGGGATGCGGATGGACCCGCCCCCGTCACCGCCCGTGCAGATCGGCAGCAGCCCGCCGGCTGTTGACGCGGCAGACCCACCCGACGAACCCCCAGGCGTTCGCTCCAAGTCGTACGGGTTCGATGTCGCGCCGTGCAGGCGGGTGTAGGTGCAATTGATGCCGCCGAACTCCGATGCCGTCGTCTGCCCGACCAGCACCGCCCCGGCACGACGCAGCCGGGCCGTCATCGTTCCGTCGTGGTCCGATATTCGGTCTTTGAACACCAGCGACGCCTCGGTCAGTGGCCAGCCCTTGACCGGATCAAGCTCCTTCACACCCATCGGCACACCGCCGAAGGGCAGGTTCACATCGGCGGATGCCGCCGTCTCCCTGGCGCGCTCCTCGTCGACGAAGCAGACCGCGTTGAGCTTCGACGCTTCAATCGCGGCGAGCGAACCCTCGAGCGCTTCGGCGGGTGAGGTCGTCCCCTCCCGGTAAGCGTCGACCAGGGAGCAGGCGTCTCCCAACCATGGTTCACCCGTCACGGTCGCAGGCTACCCAAACCTCGCTTGGCTGCCTGGAGAGCGACGGTCCATCACGACCTCGTCGGTCCGGCCCTCCGCAACGTCAGCCTGGGCCGGGCACCCCACAGAGATTGGCCAGCACCTGACCGGCGGCATGAATGGGAAGGGCCCACGTCTGCAGGCCGACGATGCCGTCCGCTTGGATGCCTCCGGACTGCTGCGCCCCCTTGACGGCGCTAGCTGTGATGGGGCCGTAGTCCCCGTCGACGGCCAGCACCGGATTCGAGCTCGGGGCGAAGTCACCGCGTCCCTCGTTGAGAGCAGTCTGAAGTTTCTCGACCACGCCCCCCTGAGATCCTTGAGACAGGGTCGGTGGCTCCGGACCATCTCCCCCCAGCGCGGCCCAGGTGTTCGGTCCGACGACGCCGTCCACCGTCAGCCCGGAATAGCTCTGAAATTCCTCGACCGCAGTCTTGGTCACCGGACCGAAGATGCCGTCGATCTGGTTGTCACTGAGTGTCCGGCGGACGAGAAGGTATTGCGCCCACCTGACGGTGTCCCCGGTGGCGCCTTGGGAAATGGTCGGAGGGGTGGGCATGACGGCTCCAATCGGCTTCGTGTGTGGTCTGGTGTCCAGTGAACAGATGTCGCAGCGGTCTTCGGTCTTCGAACTTCTGCAATCACTTCCGCCTGCCAGAGGCCCGACTCGCCTTCACGGAGTGAAAACCAACTACACCGTGAACGAGCCCTCCAGTTGCCTTTGTTGGAGAGCGCGCCGTACCTCTTGAGCTTGGATGGTAAGCCTGCGCCTAGCCGGAGTCAATAGACCGAGAGCAGAACGGACGCGTTGTCGTACGTCAGCTCGGTGCTCGTTCGAATCCGACGCACTCAAACCCGACACATTCCAAACCGACACGTCCGAAACGGACGCATCCAAATGGCGTCGCCGTAGTCGCCGGCGCTCCTATTCGGTCGTCCTGCGCCGGAAGAAGTGCGCCGCCAGGGGCGCTGCGATGGCCAGGATGGCCACCGACCAGATCAACGCGGCCTCGACCGGATGCTGCATGGGCCAGGCCTGAATTGTGCTGGACGGGTTCGGGTTGCCCCACAGGTTGCGGGCTCCAGCCACGACGGCGCTCACCGGATTCCAGTTCGCGATGGCCTGCAGCCAGCCGGGCATGTGCTGAGTTGGCACGAACGCGTTCGACACGAATGTCAGCGGGAAGAGCACGATAAAGCCGAACGAGGCGGCCGACTCGGGACTCTTGGAATTCAGCCCGACGCAGGCCGACACCCACGACACCGAGTAGGCGAAGAACAGCAGGAGCGCGAACCCGCCGACAACCGAGATGGCGTCCGAGCCGGGGCGCCAACCCACCGCCAGCCCGGTGAGGGCGACGATGGCGGCGCACATCACGGACGTCAGGAAGTCGGCCGCCGAGCGCCCGACCAACACCGCGGAGCGCCACATGGGCAGCGTGCGGAAGCGGTCGATCATGCCCTCGTGCAGGTCGGTACTCAGACCCACGGCCGTGCCCATGGTCGAAGTGGTCAGGTTCAGGGCCAGAATGCCGGCGAGGAGGAAGTCGACGTAGCTCCCACCGCCCGGGATCGGAATCGCGCCGCCGAAGATGTAGACGAACAACACGGTGAACAACAACGGTTGGATCGTCACATCCGACAGCTGCATTGGCTCCCGAGAGATGTGAACGATGTTTCGTCGCGTCATGGCCCAGATGTCGGCAAGGGAACCGAGAACGTTCCCGCCCGCGTGAGGCCGGACGAACCCGGTTGCCGACGGCGTCAAGGTGGTGGTCGTCATGCGTGTACCCCTTCCAGTTCGTGGCGGCCCTCCCCGGATCCGACGGGACCAGCAGAACGGGAGGCCACGTCACCCGCTCCCTCGCCGTCGACATCATCGGTGCCCGCGGCACCTTCTTCTTCGATGTGCCCACCCGTGAGTGAGAAGAACACGTCGTCGAGCGACGGCTGCCGCACCTCGATGTTGTCCACGAGCACCCCGGCGTCGTCGAGCGCTCGAACGACCAAGGTCGCCAACCCGGCCGACGAGTCCACGCCGGCGCTCAGCTGCCGCCCGTCGTCGCTCACCGAGACAGGGCCGGACACCAGTGGCGCCATCGCACCCACAGCGGATGCATGCGGCTCGGCCAACGTCACTTCGAGGCGTGCGCCGCGGCTCGCTTGCTTCAGTTGCTGCGGCGTCCCGTCGGCAATCACCCGGCCGTGGTCGACCACCACGATGTCGTGGGCCAGTTCGTCGGCTTCTTCCAGGTACTGCGTCGTCAGGAGCACCGTGACACCCTCGCCGAGCAGTTCCCGGATGGCCTCCCAGACCCGCTGCCGGCTCGTCGGGTCCAGTCCCGTCGTGGGCTCGTCCAGGAACAGCACCGGCGGCCGCGTCATGAGCGAACCGGCGAGGTCGAGCCGGCGGCGCATGCCGCCCGAGTAGCCCTTCACGACGCGGTCGGCGGCGTCGGTCAGCTCGAACTGCCCCAGCAACTCTTTCGCCCGGGCCCGGGAATCGGCTCGGCCCAGGTCGGACAGCTCGCCGATCAGCACCAGGTTCTGGCGGCCCGTCAGCAGGGGATCGAGAGTCGCGTCCTGCGCGGCCACGCCGATGTGACGGCGGACCTCGGCCGGATGCCTCAGCACGTCGATCCCGGCAACCGTGGCCGAGCCCGAGTCCGGCCGCGCCAGCGTCGTCAACACACGTACCGCCGTCGTCTTGCCGGCGCCGTTTGGCCCCAGCAGCCCGAGGATCGTGCCGGCCCGGACGGATATGTCCACGCCGGCCAATGCCTGGGTCTCTCCGTAGCGCTTGGTCAGGCCCTGCGCTTGGATCATCAGCTCTTCAACCATGGACTTCCTTACCTGTCGGTCAGTAGACTGGTTCAAGCGATAGAGTAAACCGGTCACTAACCGGTCGTCAAGTAGATTCGGAACCGAGTATCGATGACACAGGCCGCACCCGCAGAAGCCCAGGCAGACGACGAGGGTCCCGAGCAGGCCCTCATCGACAGCGTCGCCGAGCCCGGACCCGACGCGGCCTCCGTCGCCGGACCCCGCCCCGGAGCGACCGAGCACGTCGACACGCGAGCAGCGGATCCTCGATGTGGCCCTCGACCTCTTCATCGAACAGGGTTTCGACGGCACCAGCCTGCGGCAGATAGCCGAACAGCTGGGCGTCACCAAGGCGGCCCTCTATTACCACTTCGAATCGAAGGACGACATCCTTATGGCGCTGCACCTGCGCCTGCACGAGTTCGGCCGGGTGGCCATCATGCGGATGGGCGAGGAGCCCGTCACGCTGGAGCTGTGGGGCGAGCTGCTCGACGAGATCGTCGACCAGATGCTGGGCCAGCGCAAGATCTTCCTCATGCACGAGCGGAACCAGGCCGCCCTCGAGAAGCTGCACCGTGAGGACCACGAAGCCGAGCACGAGGACCTCCAGAACCAGTTCCGCCGGGTGCTGGCTGACACCAGGATCCCCCTGCGCGACCGGGTGCGCATGGCGGCCTCGTTCGGCGTGGTCTTCTCGAGCCTCTTTCTCTCCGGCGAGGCCTTCGCCGCGACGACGAACCTGGAATTGGGGGGGATGCTCCGCGATGTCCTCCACGACGTCCTGCAGGGATGACGGACCCGTACCTCCGGGCCGAAATCCAGCGCAGCTGGCTACAGTTCCTTGCGGTGACCGACACGTCCGCCGACCAGCCGCCCGAGCACCCGTTCACGATCGCCATCGACGTGGGCGGCACCGGTCTGAAGGCCGACGTCCTCGACAAGGCCGGCCAGCCCGTGGCGGGTCGGGTGCGGGTGTCCACGACGTACCCGATGCCACCCGGGCTCATGGTGACCACCTTGACCACGCTGGTGAGGAAGCTCCCTGAAGGGGACCGCGTCTCGTGCGGCTTCCCCGGCATGGTCCGCGAGGGTCACGTGTTGAGTGCGTCGCACTTCGTCACGACGAAGGGACCGGGGAGCAAGCTCGACCCCGAACTCGTGAAGGCCTGGTCGGATTTCGATCTGGCGGGAGCGCTCGCCCAGTCGATCGGCAAGCCGTGCCGAGTGGCCAACGACGCCGACGTCCAGGGGGCGGCGGTGGTGCAGGGCGACGGCTTCGAGGCGGTGATCACGCTCGGCACCGGCTTCGGCACCGCGTTCTTCATGAACGGCAGCCTGATGCCCCACCTCGAGTTCGCCCACCTGGAGTTCCGAAAAGGTGCGTCGTTCAACGAGCAACTCGGCGAGCCAGCGCGCAAGTCGATCGGCGACGCCAGGTGGAACAAGCGGGTGCGGAAGGCTATCGCCTATCTCGATGCGCTCTGCTTCTTCGACCACCTCTACATCGGCGGCGGCAACGCCCCGAGAGTCAACCGGCGCGATCTCGGCGACGTGCTCGAGCGCATCACGGTGGTGGACAACAAGGCGGGCATCCTCGGCGGGATCAGGCTCTGGGAGGGGCACCACGTCGGCATCTGAAGGGGGAGCACCATGACCGCTGTCGACGCCGAGCCGCTGGCCTGGGATCCGCTGAACGAGAAGTACAAAGGGGACCCGCACGCCATCTGGAAGCGCCTGCGTGACGAGCAGCCCCTCTACTACAACGAGCAGTACGACTTCTACGCGGTCAGCCGTTTCGCCGACGTGGACGCCTTCAGCCGGGATCCCAAGACGTTCTGTTCCTCCCACGGCACCGTGATGGAGATGATCACGGCGGATCCGATCGACATGGAGATGATGATCTTCATGGACCCGCCGGAGCACACCCGGTATCGGCGGCTGGTGTCCAAGGCGTTCACGCCGCGGCGAATGAAGCTCCTCGAAGAGGACATCCGGACGCTCTGCGCCCGCCTACTGGACGATCTGGTTGGTCGGAGCTCGTTCGACTACGTGCAGGACTTCGGGGCCCGGGTGCCGGCGTACGTGATCGCGGCGCTCCTGGGCGTGCCGCCCGAGGACCGCGACAGGGTGCGGGGCTGGATCGACGAGTCGTTCCACCTCGATCCCGAGACCGGGATGTCCAACGACGTGTCGGCGGCGGCCATGTTCAGTTTCATGGAGTATCTCGGCGCCACGCTGGCCGACCGCCAGAAGAACCCGCGCGACGACATGTTCACGGACCTTGTGAACCTCGAGATCGTGGAGGAGGACGGCGCGCCGCGCCGCCTCACCCTCGAGCAGGCGGTCAACTTCGCCGCGCTGATCGGCAGCGCGGGTACCGAGACCGTGGCCCGCATGCTCGGCTGGGCGGCCCTCACGCTCGACAACAACCCGGAGCAGCGGGCCGAGCTCGCCGCTGACCCCGGCCTGATCCCGAATTGCGTGGAGGAGCTCCTCCGCTACGAGGCGCCGTCACCGGTGCAGAGCCGCTGGTGCACCGCGGACGTGGAGGTCCACGGGGGCACAATCCCGGCGCGGTCGAAGGTCGTCATGATCACCGGATCGGCGGGGCGCGACGAGCGGGCCTACCCGGACGCGGACCGCTTCGACATCCACCGGAAGTTCGACCATCACCTGTCCTTCGGCTACGGAATTCACTTCTGCCTCGGGGCGGCGCTGGCCCGGACCGAGGGGCGCATCGCTCTGGAGGAGACCTTCAAGCGCTTCCCCGAGTGGTCCGTGGACGTGGGTGGAGCGGTGCCGCTCCACACCAGCACGGTCCGGGGTTACTCGAAGCTCCCGATCAGCGTCTGACTAGGGATTTTCCGCCCCGGGGACGGCGACCGCTCTCCTGTACACTGAATGACTCACCCGGCGCTCGTAGCTCAACGGACTAGAGCATCTGACTACGGATCAGAAGGTTGGGGGTTCGAATCCCTCCGAGCGCGCCTCCGAGCGCGCACCTCCGAGCGCGCAATCTGAGCAGGTCAGCGGCCCCTTTTCATTCTCATCGATCGTTGCCGGGAACGCCGTGAGAACCAAGAGATCGCGAGACACAGAAGCGGACGGTGATCCTTGCGGGGAGACCCCTGTCACCCCTGGATCCGCGGTTCGGTGACTATCGGGATCTCGGGACGGCGAAGCCGAGCGATGCATACGCGCGACGACGCTCGTCGTGCATGCGGGCAAGAACCGGTATGCGAACGTCGACGTAGTCGTGGACCTCGACTCGGTTCTTGGTCTCGGTAGGACGCAAGACTCGTCCGACGCACTGGACCACGCTGCCCTTGAACTTGATCGGGAATGCCAGGAAGAGGGTATCGAGGGGCGGGCAATCGAAACCCTCGCCAAGGAGACTCGAGGTGGCGGCGAGCACGAGCCCGCCGTCGTCAGGTGGCGTCGCGAGGCGGTCCATGATCGCGGCCCGAGCTTTCTTGCCCATCTGGCCGTGCAGGACGAACGTTTCGATCCCCAGAGCGACCAGCGACTGGCTGATCGCGTGGAGGTGTTCGGTCCATCGGGTGAGCACGAGGCAGTTGCGTCCAGCTTGCACCGCACGGGCGATGTCTTCGCAGATGGCCGCGGTTCGTTCGCCGTCTTCGACGAGCCCACGGAAGGTCGTTTGTATGTGTTGCCCCTCCTCGGCGGTCTCGTGGTCAGTCTCGTGGACGATCAGCTCCAGGGTCTGCAGGAGCGCGCCAGAAGCCGTTGTCATTGTGTGACGTATCGGCCCGCAGTGCATGGTCATCATGGATTGCAGACCGTCTCGACGATATGGCGTGGCAGTGAGACCCAGCCATCGTCGGACCGCTATCTGTCGCACGGCCCGTTCAAAGGTCACGGCGGGGACGTGGTGGCACTCATCGACGATGACCAGTCCGTAACCGGCGGTAAGCTCTTTCAGGTCGTCGCGGCGAGCAAGGCTCTGAACCATCGCCACGTCGACCACGCCCGTCGCCCTGCTACGACCCCCTCCGAGCTGCCCAATCTGCTTGGGTGTGAGGGTGAGGTGGCTGACCAGTCGGTCGCGCCATTGCTCCATCAACGGTTTGCGGTCGACGATCACCAACGTTGGGACCCGATGCCGCGCGATGAGGGCACAGCCTACGACCGTCTTACCCGAGCCCGGGGGTGCGACCAGCATCCCGAGTTCCTGGTTTCCAACAGCTTCCTCCGCGATCGTTTGCTCTGGCGTCAGGGTCGCCAGCAACTCGACGCTCAGGCCGGGTGGGTGCCCACATCCGTCGGTGATTACCAACTCGCTTCCGGCGTCGGCGACGGTTCGAACAGCCTTCTCTCGTAGGCCTCGAGGCAAGAGCAGCCGGTCGATCGTCTCCCGATAGCAGCGGATGAATCGTGGTGTGTCCCATGTCGAGAACCGGAGCCGCTCCTTCTCGTAGAACTCCGGGTTGTGGAGCGAAGCCATGTGTTTGAGTGCGGCCAACATTGCGGGCGGCACGCCGATGCGGTCGACCGACAACATTGCCTCAGCTCGAGCGGCGATCGTCGGCGGTGGTGTGGGGTCAGTCGAGCCGTTAGCAGGCCGCCGGTACGTCGTTGCGTCCGGCCCCGCCGCCAGTTCTCCGAGCGCGCCGGCCAGCTCGATGGCCGACTGGGCAGAGAGGGGTTCGATGGCTGACAAATATGCCCACTGGTCTTCAAAAGGCTCGAGGCTCGTGGGGTCGAGGAACACCGTCGTGCCACTCTTACGGGAAACGCCCTGGAGGGGCAGGGCAATCAAATTCCCGAACGATCCCTTCGGCATGAAGTCCTGCGCCGGGAACAGCCGGTCGTAGCTGGCGAGGTCGAGCTCAGCTCGCACTGTCATCGCCTCTCGCAGCAAGTGCACGCCGATCCGCCGAGCGGACATCGCCGGAACGTCGCCATCGAAGAACACCCAGACGTGCCCGCCGTCACCGGATCGGGATCGTTCCAATGCAGCAGGCACGCCGGTCGCATGAGCGGCGTCCAGATAGGCCAGCGAATCGAGAATCCAGCCTTGCCCGTCGAAGTCGCATGCCAGCAAACGACAGCTGTCGCCTCGTTGGAGCGGATAGAGGCCGGCGTGGATGTCACCGGCGAGATGCGTCTCAACCACGTTGTCGGTGTAGGGCAGGTATTCCCGATCGGGTCGGCGAGCCTTTGCCCATCCACCTAGAACAGCCGGACCCCATCCGTGTTTGCCCGTTCTCTGGTTTTCCCAGCGAACGGCGTAGACATCGTCGCGGCCGACGAACAGCGAACGGAATAGGGCTATCTTCTGTTCTACGGGAGAGTGACGGTCGACGGTGATGGTCGGCCTGGTCGGCGACTCGGCATGCGCGAACAGCGTTGCCCGCCATGGAGTGGTCGGTTGTCGATGGGAACGATCATCGAGCCCGAGCAGACCTCGTAGTCGAGCGTTCTCCGCCCGCAGCGCTCGGAGTTCCGATTCCATCGAGTCCGCTCGGTCGTTTCCGGAGGAGCCCTCGATTGGGTGTGTCACTTTCCGATCATCCCAGCTCGATTGCCAATGCAGCGAAGGCTGGTACGCCGCCAGCAGCCAAGCGATCGAGAACGTGGGCGCGGGTCAATGGCTCGCGCAGGGCGGTTCGCATGGCGTCGATCACGCCGAGTACATCCTGTGGATACCGTCGCAACAAGTCGCAGAGGAAGGCATCTGGGTTACGGCGACGGGCCGGTGTGATGTCTGTGACTGGATAACCAGCCTTGTCTGCCGATAACACCACCGTTGCGTTCCCGGCGACGGCGGCAGCGCTGTGCACATGGTCATCTGGGTCCGGTCCCGTCCGAATCGCTACGAGCGGAAGGTACTCCTCCGGTGCGATTCGGCCGGCGGGGAAGACCGTGCGGATGCATTCGCAGAAGTAGTTGGCGCGCTCTGTGCTGAGACCCTTACGCTCCACAAGGACCCTCTCGACTTCGATGAGTAGGTGATCAGACCACACCAAGTCGTACATGCCGAACTCGGCGAGGCGCAGCACGAGGTCGGCGAGCGATATCGGGTACAGGGTCGCGGTGTCCGGGAAAACGCGCTCGACTCGGGGCATCAGCGCACCTGGACGGTCAGTAGTCGGCCCCTCCGTCTACGGCCTGGTTCACTGCGTCGGAGATGAGTGTCAACCGCTCGTCCCGGCTCTGGCCGAAGGCGACCACGTCAGCGACCCGAAGTCTCCGGTGACGGCTTCCCGGGAGTCGCCTGGCTGTGAGCTTCCTGCTATCGATGAGCCGATCGACGAACTGGCGTGAGATACCGAGGAGCTCGCCGGCCTCTGCCGGGGAAATCTCGTCATCACCACGGAACAGCACTACCTCGCCGCCGTTGGCGAGTTCCGACACCGCCGTGGCCAGAAAGCGGGACACCTCACCAGATGACAGGCGCTCACCGTCGGGTTGCTCAACGATCACCTTGGCGCCGGCATCGAGGGCGCGCCGTAACTGGTCTCGTTGAGCCTTCGAGGCTCGGAATGATGCCGACGGGACGAAGGCGGTCTTGGTCATGGGTTGAGTCCTCCTCGACCAGGATACCACTAAGTGTCCTAACTGCAACCACGCCGGAGTCTGGGCGTGTGCACGGCGTCGGCCTGAGGAGCCGAGGTCGATGGATCACCCCCTCTTGCCCGCCAACAGCCCTACCGCAAAGGCGGCATCTCGTGCTCGTCGTGGCAAGTCACATCATGCGACATCGGAGTGTTCGGTGAGAGCCGTCGTGAGAACCAAAGCCGAGGAAACCCTGGAAGCCCGAGTCAACGTCTGGCCACTGTTGGCCGCTGCCAGGCGCCCATAGTTCCTGTTCACGGGTAGCAGTAGGCCACGTGTGGGCGCAGCTGTCATCTGTCGTCCGCGAGCCCGGCGAGGTCTACGGATCAGAAGGTTGGGGGTTCGAATCCCTCCGAGCGCGCTTTGTGGCCTATTCCCCATTTCGGTTGATTGCGTGGGGTCATATAGCGAACAGGAACGGAGGGACGCTCGTGGTGTCACGTCCGCAACCCGCCGTTCATCGGGTGCTTGAGCTCACGGACACCTGGGTCTTTGAGTGGGAACCGAAGTGGTCGGGCTAGGGGCAGGACCACCTTCAGGAACGTCAGCTGTAGCGCCGCTGTAGCTCGCTCTTCCGATCGCCGTCCTGATTTTCCTCTGCTCCAGCTCCCCGGGGAGAATTCGAACAAGTGAACGTTTCGGATCACCCGATCGGGTGATTTTTTTGAAGACCTTAGGCGGATTTCCAATGGCATCGTCGACCGTCGTTGTCGATCTCATTCTGCTGTGCAATCACTTCTCATGTCCTGGCTCAGAGATTCAAATTCGCATACCGACAAGGCAGGTATTCAGGCGCGTCAGCCTGATCGACGTGGACAGGTCCGCCGTTCCAGAAGTCCTTAGCCCACACACGGGCGTGTCGTTGGTGGATCGACGGGCAACCCACCGTGAGCTTCATGTGCAACGTGCTCATCGTCTCGCGCCACGCGGATCCACCGTTTCGCAGCTTTTCACACGGGTATGTGTGAGCTACAACGAGACGCCCAACGTCAAACCAGTGTCAGCACGTTTCGATGATCCGACGTCTCCAACTACGAAAGGCCCGTGATGTCAACGGTAGACAAAGCCAAGAACAAAGCACAAGAAGCAAAAGGCCATGTTGAAGAGGCCGCGGGGAAAGCGACCAATGACAGGTCGCGGCAAACAAAAGGCAAGAAGGACAAAGTATCTGGCAATTTGAGGCAGGCCGGGGAAAAGGTGAAGGACGCTGTCCGGAAGTAGCGCTCCAACTCGTGGCCATATCCACGAGGACCGCCAATCCACATCACGACAGATATTCATGAGTGTCGATTCCCGGCACTTAAGGAGAAGAAGAAAGGCAACGATCGATGGCGATAATCCTGTTAGCTCTTCTGGTTCTGATCCTGTTCGGGGCAGGTTTTGCAATCCACCTCTTGTGGATTGCTGCGGTTGTCCTGGCGATCGTGTGGGTTGCGAGCTTCGCACTCGGCAGAGGGGAAGGCGCGAGTCGTAGATCGCTCCGCCGGTAAGGGCCCGCTCTTCGTTTCCGCACCACTTCCATGCCTTGGGAGCGGTTTCGTGTCCCTTCTCAGGCGGTTTCGGTTGCGGACTCGGCTTGGCGTGCCTCGGCGCGGTGCAAGCGAACGGTTCTGAGATCTGCTGGGCGGTTTCGAAGGGAAGACAGGTGGTCTCGGAAGATGACGCATCCCCTGGGTCAAGACGCCAGAAGTGTTTTTCGCAACGCAGGATCGCTGCCAGCGGCACGAGGTGGAGTTGCCCAGATGTCTCGAGCGGTGCCGCGAACCGAAGAGTCGACCTTGCGACGGACCTTCGTCCAGGTCTGCCGGGAGGTCGAGAGTTGGCCACTTCCCGGGCAGGGTTCTACAGGCCGCAGACTTGAGCTCCTCGCTAGTTGTTCTGCGACGGACCTCGTGTTGGGGCGTTTGGTTGAAGCACACGCAGATGCGCTGGCGATCTTGTCGGAGCTCAGGGCCAACGTCGAGCCCCACTCGGCTTCAGGTGCCGAACGTCGTTGGGGGGTCTGGGCGGCCGGTCCGCCCCAAGGGGTAGTGGCCACCCATGGCGTCGACGGATGGCGTATTTCAGGCACGAAGGATTGGTGTTCGGGCTTCAGCTTTGTGACGCATGCACTGGTCGATGCCTCCACCGGCGGTGGGCAACGGCTCTTCGAGGTCGATCTTTCTCATCCCGGGGTGGCCTGCGCACGACCGGACTGGTCCGGCCCAGGCATGAGCCGAGCTGACACTCGTCGCGTGGAGTTCCTGAATGTGGCGGCTACAGCGATTGGAGATCCGGGCCGGTATCTCTCCCGGCCGGGCTTCTGGGCGGGAGCGGTAGGTGTGGCCGCGTGCTGGCATGGTGGCACGGTGGCGGTGGCCGAGGCGCTCCGCGATTCAGTCGAAAGGAAATCTGACACCCACGCGCTCGTCCACCTCGGCGCTGTCTACGCGGCGCTCCTCCAGAACAGGTCCACGCTCCGCGAGGCGGGACAGACCATAGATCTGGAGCCCACTGCCGATTTCGCCGTAGTGGCCCGCGCCGTTCGCCACAGCGTTGAACGCAATGCGGCACTGGTCCTCGACCGGGTTGGCCGTGCTCTTGGACCTCGGCCGTTGGCCTATGACAAACGCCATGCAGAGGCGGTGCATGACCTGGAGGTCTACATCCGCCAGGACCATGCCGAACGTGATCTGGAGCGCCTCGGTCGCGACCTGGTCGATGGACAGGCGACGTGGCCGATCTAAAAGCGCGCTCGCTCGAAGGTCGGGGGACGGACGAGTCCGTCTGGCTGGCCTGCCCTGAGCTTCGCCGCCTGCGCACCTGCTCGGTGAAACCGCCAGGTTCGGGCCGGGTGGTCGTGATCGCGCCACACCCAGATGATGAGGTGCTGGGGGCGGGAGGTAGCACAGCGGCCTTGGCTCTCCAAGGCGCAAGCGTCGTGTTGATTGCAGTCACAGATGGCGAGGCCAGCGCTCCTGAACGAGCCGAAGAGTTGCGGAGGGTTCGTCCAAGGGAATCAGCGCGAGCGGCGGCGACGCTTGGAATGACGCCGTCTCTCTCGTACGCATTCGGACTCCCCGATGGGCGCGTCCGTGCTCGCGATGTGGAGACGCTGTTGGTCTCGATTCTCGAGCCCGGTGACCTTGTCCTCGCACCGTGGGCTCACGACGGTCATCCCGACCACGACGAGGTGGGCAGGGCGGCTCAATCGGCGTGTGCGGAAGCTGATGCGCGTCTCATGGCGTACCTGGTCTGGGCCTGGCACTGGGCTCAACCTTGCGAGCTGCCGTGGGAGAAGGCCTGCCGGGTCGAGCTCGACGATGTGGTCGCCTGGCGCAAGCGAAGGGCCCTGCAGTGCTTCACTTCGCAACTCACCGGCCCGGAACCCATTCTGAGTTCTCATACCGTACGCCGGCTCACGAGGGATTTTGAGGTGTTCCTGTCCCCATGACTCTTGAAGCCCCCTACTTCGACCGCCTCTATAGCGCCGAGCCGGACCCCTGGGAGTTCCGGTCTCGGCCGTACGAGATCCGAAAGCGGGCACTGACGTTGGCCTGCCTCCCCGCCGTCCACTACTCGACTGCCTTCGAGCCGGGATGCTCCATCGGTGTCCTGACCTCGGACCTCGCCGCCCGCAGCGACGAGGTCCTCTCCATGGACCTTTCTGCGCTCGCGCTCGCATTGGCTCAAGAGACCGTTCCGCCCAATGTCGAGCTTCGCCAGGGAGCCGTGCCGGCAGACTGGCCGACTGAATCGTTCGAGCTCGTCGTTCTCTCCGAGTTGGGGTACTACCTCAATGCGCGCGATTGCCAACAGCTCGGCCAGCGTGCCGCCGCTGGCTCTATGGACCTCGTCGCCGTGCACTGGCGACATCCCGTGGACGACTACCCGCTTTCGGGGGACGAGGTACATCGGATCCTGGCGGCTAGCTGCTCAGCAGCGGGAATGACGCGTCTGGTGGAGCACGTTGAAGACGACTTCCGCATCGACGTGTGGAGCCACGACCCGCGATCGGTCGCACAGCGGACCGGCGTGCCCCATCAGGCCTCGATCCAGGAATGAGCGCGGCAATCCGCCGGATCGGCGTTGTCGTCCCCGCTCACGACGAAGAACTGGTCGTGGCTCGCTGCCTCGAATCCATTGGCCGTGCCGCCCAGGATGTTTCACTTCCGGTGACCATCGTGGTGGTGCTCGACGACTGCGGTGATCGGACAGAGCGCATCTGCCGATCATTCCCCGTCGACGTCCTTGCCGTGAGAGCCCGGTCCGTGGGGGTGGCTCGCCACGTCGGAGCCTCTGCCCTGCTATCTGGTGTGGCGGATACCGATGCCATCTGGCTCTCCAATACGGATGCCGACTCGGTCGTCCCCTCCATTTGGTTACGCGACCAACTGGACCTCGCCTTGCTCGGCGCGGACGCGGTGGTGGGCACGGTGGGACTCTCCGATGAAGAGAGTGTTCTGAGCGGGGATTTCAAGGTCAGCTACGCGCTGAGCATCGGTCGCGGCTGGAATCATCCCCACGTACACGGCGCCAACCTTGGGGTTCGCGGCAGCGCCTACCTCAGCGCCGGCGGGTTTCCCCCGCTCGCCGTCCATGAGGACCGGTTGCTCCTGCGGCGGCTGGACGCCTCTGGTGCCACGGTCATCCGCTCGACTCGGATTCAAGTGCAGACGAGTGCTCGCCTGATAGGACGGTGTGAAGGGGGGTTTGCCACCGCCTTGAGGCAGCACGCCTTCGCCAGTTGATGTCACGACTCACATCGTGCGGAAGAGCCGGGGACAAAGCCACAGACCACCGGAGCGATTGTCGCACGAGGAGGGAGTCGGAGTCGGCGCCCCCTCAGGCTCGAGCCACGTTGGTAAGCATCAGTTCAGAGGCGTGGGTTTCGCAGGCCATGGCGGGGGTAGCTGCTCACCGTGGGCACGATCATCGGCACCTCGGGTTGGCAGTACGCCGATTGGCGGGGTCGTCTGTATCCAGTTGGCCTGGCCCAGACCGCCTGGCTGTCGTTCTACGCCGAACGGTTTCAATCGGTCGAGGTCAACAATGTCTTCTACCGCCTCCCGGAGAAGTCCACGTTCGAACGCTGGAATGCCTCCACGCCTGACGACTTCGTGTTCAGCCTCAAGGCGAGCCGCTACCTCACACATGTGCTCCGCCTGAACAAGCCGGCGGAGCCAGTCCGGAGGCTCCTTGGGCGCTCGAGTGGACTGGGTCACAAGTTGGGACCGGTGCTCCTGCAACTTCCCGCCAATTTCCAAGCCAATCCGACATTGCTGGTTTCGACTCTCGGTGCCTTTCCCTCAAATGTCAGGGTGGCCTTCGAGCCACGTCACGAGTCCTGGTACAGCGACGAGGTAGCTGAAATTTTGACGCAACACCAAGCGGCACTCTGCCTCAGTGACACCACGCGGCGGAAGTCCCCGCTGTGGCGCACGGCTGACTGGGGTTATCTCCGGATGCACGAGGGGCGGGCCAACCCGACCCCCTGCTATGGCCGGACCGCCCTCGCGAATTGGGCCTATCGCCTCGCCGAGCTGTGGGACGAGAGCGAGGACGTTTATGTCTATTTCAACAACGACCACGGTGGATGTGCCGTACGCGACGCGCACCGCTTTGCTCTGGCCAGCGCACAAGCCGGCCTGTCTCCGACGCGAGTGCCATCCGGTCGCGAATCGTCGCTGACGGGGACAGGAACGAATAAGCGCCGGTATCGAAGTCACTGAACCGCACCCGTGCGGAGCATGCACGGTCCCGAGCTTCGGACATCTCAATAGCGAGCGGAGCGGGCACGTCAGCGAAGCGGTAGGACGGTCGGGTTCGTTCGTGTGGCAGGGGGATCCTAGGCAGGCTCCCTCTAACAGCGTCTCGCCATCCTCCATTCGATGCCCCTGCACTTGAGAACTCGGGATGTCGCGGAGTATCGCGCCCCCCCTCACTCGAAAGCAGCGCGATTCACAGAGAGCCGTTAAGGGAACTCGTGTATGCGAAGAGTTTCGTTCCAGCACCCTGCCTGCGACGATCAGGCGCTAACAGTCAGGCTGTGTTCTCATCACGGGATTCACCCCTTTCTCATGACCGGATCGAGCGCGACGCCTCGAGTCATCGTCGACGGTCTGGCGCAAGTGGTGGGAGTTTCGGTAGTCGGTGGCTCCCGCCCATCTCCGTCCGACTCTCTGCCGCGAAAGAATTTCAGAACCGCCCAGGCCAGCACGCCCCAGATGAACAGCATGACCAGGCTCGTCGAGACCCAGAGGCCCAAGAGTACGAGCCCGTTGCCATAGAGAGTCTCCATCATCGGGATGCGCTCATTTCACGGACTCAACCGCGCTACCGATGGAGTATGCGGTGAACGTCCTGCAGAGACAACTCCGCGGTGTCAGAGACGCCGCATTGCGTGCAGTTCGTTGCATGTCGCCACGAGCGGATCAAGCGCGTCCCAGCTGCGTTGAGGTACACGGTGAAGCCTTCGGCCTGCGGATCCAGCTGAACCTGCCAATAGGGACGCCACTTGGTAACGACCGATCGACTTGCGACCTCGACGCCTTTCAGGATGCGGCAGAATTCCAGCCGCCGGGGATCGAAGATCCATGTGCTGTGACACGACTCGAGAACGAGGACATCGAGACCTCGGAGAGCAGTGTCGGACGGATCCGTGGGTGTCGGCGAGGGCCCACTTGTCCGGGCGGGGATGGCCCTCGTGACGGGCGGAGCGGCGCTCGTCATTGGTCCATTCCGATGCTGGGATTCGGGGTGACCACCCGGATTTCTTCGGCGCGCATCGTCTCGCCGAGAACCGCGCCGTCTGAGGCTCGCCTTATCCGATAGCCGTCGGGCCGCACCTCGGCGATCGTGAATCCCGGGGCCCACCTCCCGACTTCATACCGCGTGTGGACGTAAACCCGAGTCCCGACGCGCAACTCGGCTCGCCTGATCTGTGTGCCAATTGGGGTATCCATGCGTCTCCATTTCTCTGGGTCGGCCGGACAGCGTCGGTCCCGTGCCGAACCCACAACTCCGTACCTCGGAACCAAAGGGCTGTCACACCGTCAGTTAATCCCGCGCCGGTGCAGGCCCTGTCGTGTCGATGTGGAGGTGGCGTGGAGATGGTGAATTCCCGGCTATGCGCTGGGAATCATGACGACGAACCGAGCTCCGTGCCCTTCCTCGCTCGCAGCAGTGACATGTCCATGGTGGGCGTGGACCAGCTCTTGGACGACGGCCAGGCCAACTCCACTCCCGGTGGTGTTTCGGACTCCAGGTCCCCTCCAAAATCGGTCGAAGACGTGACCTAAGTCCTCTGCGGGAATCCCCATTCCCGAGTCCTCGACAACGATCCTGGCTTCGCGGTCACGGGAGAAAACTGACACTTTGACCGACCCAGCCGCTGGAGTGAACTTGATGGCATTGGTCAGTAGGTTGGTGACTACCTGGTGCAACCTGTTCTTGTCGCCCCGTACCACCGCTGGTTGCAGATCACGGGTCAGGGAGAGCCCGGCACGCTCCAGCTGCGGTTGGAGCGCTTCTGTCGCCTCATCGGCGACGCGAGCGAGATCCACCGGCTTGAGTTCCAAGGCCAATCCGGCGGCTTCGGCAGAAGCGAGGACCTCGAGGTCTTCCACGATGCGCCCAAGTCGCAGTGTCTCTTCGTGGAGAGAGGACAACGTCGCCGCGCTCGGCTCCGTGATGCCGTCGGCCATGGCCTCGGTCGTGGCTTGCAGTATGGCCAGGGGAGTCCGTAGCTCATGGGCAACATCGGAGACGAGGACCCGTCGTAGCTGATCTTCCAGTTCGAGGGTGTCGGCCATGTCGTTGAACGTCCTCGACAGTTCGCCGAGTTCTCCCGGGGCGTCGACATCGGCCACCCGGACACCCCGCTGTCCGGATGCCATGGCCCTTGCAGCCCTCGTCAGGGCGGCGACGGGTCGGGTGATCCGACGGGCGAAGACCACGCCAGCGATGACGGCGAGAATCGCCAGTACCAGGGCACTCCATCCGATTCCGGTGGCCAGGGCGCGCCGTAGCGAGCTGTCGGCAGCTCCGATTCCCGCTGTGCTCGTTCGCACAGACACCGTTCCCACCGGGACCCCGTCCGCATCAATTGGAATTGTGAGCGGAGCCCCGAGCGTGCTCGGACGAATTCCTCGCGGGATGGCGGAATCCACCAGCGCGCCCGACTGATCACGCACCTCGACGGCAATGCCAGCTTGACTTGCCAGCGCCAGCGCTGAGGACAGATCTGCGGCATTCCACGTATGGCCCTGCTCGTAGCTCAGCTTTGTCGCGCTCGCCACGGCATGGCCCAGATCGACCCGCTGCCGAGCACTGAGGGTCGTGACGTCATTGTTTGCGAAGACCAAAGTTGCGGTAGCCAACAAGGCCAGAGCTACGAGAGCGACCAGTGCAATGAGGAGCGCCAGCCGCCGTGCGATAGGGGAGAACCGGTTGCCGCCTCGACGGGGTACTGGGAACGGCGCGGCGGGCTCCGGCGACGAGGTCACCCCGGGGATGCTCGTGTCGCGGTGCTCACTCATCCCGGGCAAGCCCGAGCCGGTAACCAGCGCCGAGGACCGTCTCGATGATTCGAGGAGATCCCGGATCGGATTCGATCTTGCGGCGAAGGTTCTTTACGTGTGAATCGATGGTGCGTTCATAGCCTTCGAACTCATAGCCCCGGGTGCGGTTGATGAGCTCGAAGCGGGAGTAGACACGTCCCGGGGTGGTGGCAAGGGCTATGAGGACGCCCCATTCTGTGGGCGTCAGGTCAACCGGATTGCCGTCGACCAGAACCTCTCTTCGGGCTTCGTCGATGAGGAGCGTGCCGTCTCCGAATGAGAAGCGATCGGCGTGAGGGGAAGGATCTCGCCCACGGCGCAGTATTGCTTGGGCGCGTAGGACCAGCTCCCGCGGACTGAATGGCTTTGTCATGTAGTCGTCTGCGCCGAGCTCGAGCCCTCTGATGCGGTCACTCTCTGACGCCTTTGCCGTCAGCATGAGGATGGGGACGTCCATGAACCTCCGCAGGTCCTGCGCGACGTCCTCGCCTGGGACGTCGGGAAGTCCGAGGTCGAGGACGACGAGGTCCGGCCGGCCGCGCTGCGCGAGGTCGATGGCCTCGCTACCAGACGCCGTGGAGAGCACCACCATGCCCTCGCGCTCGAAGTACGAACGCAAGAGTTCCCGAAGCTTGGCTTCGTCCTCGACGACCAGCACGGTGGTCGTCATCGAAACGCCTCCATCCCGCCATTCTCCACCGAGGGCCCGCAATCATGTGGCCACCCTTGGTCCGGGCGTCACCAGGAGACGATCGACTCGCTTCGCTACGGGCGGATCAGTCGAAAAGAGCCAGGCGGTATCGGCCCTGTCTCCGAGAGGATTGACCACCCACGCCGAGAGCTGAGCGAGGATCGCTTCCATCGGCACCACCTGCGCGTATCCTTCCATCCGCGTCAAGGCCCGGGCCAGTGCCTCAGGGTCGCCGGTCAGATCAGATCCACCACGATCGGCGCCGCTCTCTCGATCGCTCGGGAGAGCGAACCGGAGCAGACGTGCCAGCACGCGTGTGCCTGAATTGAACACGATCCCTGGACCCTCCTCATTCCTTTCCGTTCCGGGTGGGCGGGAGCGTCTCAGCAGCGCGGCTGCGCCGAGCACCCCACTCGCCGTTGCGCCAGCCATGGATGTCACCAGAGTGTCGCGACGGCGAATGTGGGCCAGTTCGTGGGCAAGGACGGCTCGAACCTCGGTGGGCTCGAGAAGAGACAGGAGACCCTCGGTCACCACGATCGCCGCGCGGCTTGGGGTTCGTCCAATGGCGAACGCATTGGGCTGCGGATTCGGAGCCACGTAGAGCTGTGGAGGCGGCATCGCCGCCCGACTGGAGAGCTCAGCGAGGATCGCCGAGGTGGTGGGTGCGTGGGAGAACTGGGCACCACATGCTCGGATGACGAGTCGATCTGAGAACCACCAGGAACCGCCCGCCACGATCACGCCAAGGCCAATGCCGAGAACGGCGCCGACGCGACCCCCGAGCAGCCCGCCACAGGCGACGATCGAGACACCGACGGCGCCGATCAGGACGACGTACCGCACGATGTTCTCGATCGCCGGGCCCTTCTCGGTGGAGCGGGTCAAGTCGGCTTCAGGATCCACTGGCCCGGGGTGGGGACCGCGTGGACCCAGGTCTGGACGCAGCCGAAGGCGTTACGAGTGGCGGCGGGCTGCCGTGATCCTCGACGAGGTGCCACTCGAGCTCCGAACTCGACGCGAAGCGGAGTTCGCAGCGAGGGCACTGATGAATGGACATGACCTGCTCCTTAAGTTTGGAACTTGGAGGTTTCATCAAATCCCCGTCATGTGAAGCCCTGGTGGCTGCCGTGTGCACGTTCCGTGGAGATTCATATCGGGCCGCCGGCGTCCAGCAAGGGGACACGATTGGCCCGCCCGGTGTCGAGCAGGGTGGGGCAGCGCGTCTCAGGCGCTTCTGGCCGATCTCGGTGGTGTCGCAACGATGTTCACATCGTCTCCACATCACGCACACCCCCGCTTCACTGCGCCGTGGTTGGGTGTCATGTGAGCGCATGGAAGCATCGCTTCGAGAGGATCAGACGGTGGATTCGACGACAGGGAGGACAGAAGTCGGGTGCTTGATCGGCAAGCCTGTGGATCCGTTGCCCCGGTGCCTTGAGACCCAAATGCGTGGCGTAGTGTCGAGCGCGACGACTGCGTCCTCGACCCTCACCGTCAGGGTTGCTTCCACTCGGGCATCTCGTCCCACCCCGGTGACGGGGGCAGTGAACGAGGGAACACGCAATCCCTCCCTGTCCTTCTAAGGAGCGACCTTCGTGCAGACCCCCTTGTGGTGCTGGCTCGCGGCCGGTGCATTGATCCTGCTCCTTCTGGCGGTGGACTTCGTTGTACACCGCGGAGATCGTGAATCCACCCTGCGCAAGGCCCTGATCGTCAGTAGCGCCTGGATCGGCGTGAGCGTGGTCTTTGGGGTGGTGCTGGGTGTCATCGGCAATTGGGAGAGTGCGGGGGAGTACTTCGGCGTCTACCTGACCGAGAAGTCATTGAGCATCGACAACATCTTCGTGTTTGCGATCCTCCTCAGTGGCTTTGCCGTACCGGCGGCGTATCAGCGCCGCGTCCTGTTCTACGGCGTGTTTGGGGCGCTGGCCTTTCGAGGTCTGCTGATCGCAGTCGGCGCTTCCCTGGTCGACCATTTCGACTTGGTCCTCTACATCCTCGGCGGCCTCTTGATCGTCTCGGGGGTACGCATGGCGCGGGGTAGCGAGCTCGTCGATCCCGATCGAAACTTCGTGATCCGGGTCCTCCACCGCCTTCTTCCGGTGACGCCCGACTACATGGGTCAGAGCTTCGTGCGCCGCGTGAACGGGGTGCTGATGGCGACGCCTCTGCTGGTCGCTCTTCTGGCGATCGAGATCACCGATCTCGTCTTCGCGATGGATTCGATACCTGCAGCATTCGGGATCACAAGCGATGTTTTTGTGATCTTCACGGCGAATGCCTTCGCTGTGCTGGGCCTGAGGGCGCTCTACTTCGTCCTGGTCGGTGCGATGGATCGCTTCACCTACGTCAACTTCGGCCTCGCCGCGCTCCTCGTGTTCATCGGCTGCAAGATGTTGCTGGAGCCATTTCTCACCGTTCCGATTCTCGCCAGCGTGGCTGTCATCATCGTGGTCATCGGCGCTTCGATCGCCGCCAGTCTCTGGCATGAGCGGCGTGCTACGCACGAACCGGTCGAGGTCCAGGACTCGATTGGAGTGGGATCGTGAGTCACCTCGCCGATCTACAACCCGACTCGGTGCTCTCATATCTCATCGCCTTTCTGTTTCCGGCCCTCGACGGCGTCCTCCCGGTGTTGCCGAGTGAGACCGCGGTCGTAGCCCTGGGTGTCGCGACGGCGGGGAGTATTGACCCGCGCCTGGTTCTCCTGGTGATCCTGGCCGCAGGTGGCGCGTTCGTCGGCGACAACGTGTGCTTCATGATCGGGCGACATTTCGGTCCGTGGGTCGACCGGCGGTTCTTAGCGAGCGAGCGAGGCGTCCGACGTCGGACCTGGGCACAGAAGACCCTCGAGCGCTTCGGCGCTCGTCTGATCATCGTCTGCCGGTTCATACCGGGTGGACGGACTGTGGTCACTCTCACCTGTGGCACGGTGGGTTATCCGTGGCGCCGCTTCCTCCCGGTCACCGCCCTGTCCGGTGTGATCTGGGCAACCTATGCCTTCGCCATCGGGCGGATCGGGGGAACGACGTTTGCCAGCCGGCCCTGGCTCGGCCTGGTTCTCGCCCTCGGTCTGGCTCTCGTCGTCAGTCTCACCGCGGAAGTTGCCCGTCGATTGATCAGATGGCGGCGTCACTCGCTGGCATGAATGAACGTGAGACCGACATTCGTCGTGCCCCTCTGCCGCGGCTGCGGGTCCTACGGCCGGCGACACCAGGTCGACGCCCAGCGTCCGCGGGACGACGCATCCATTCGGTCCATGGAACCGGTATCGCAAGACGAATCAGGCGGTGACCGATGGGGTGCACAGCGCACCTCTCAGCCAAGTGGCTCGTGTTGAGGCCCAGGCTGACGCGATGTCGCCCGCCGCGTCTGGCGCGAAGTAGGCCAGGGGAAGTCCGTAGAAGACATTTGTCCCGAGAGGTCCGCGCGCCGGCCCCGACCGTGAGGGCGCTGACCGAGCTGCCGACTCCGCCATCGACGATCCCGTTTTCGACGGTAGCCAAGACGGGATGTGCGAGAGCGTCACGGAGCCTAAGCGGATCGAGAGGTACGGCGACCCCTCCGTCCCACACCATGACCTCGATCGCCTCACTTCGGAGCAATCGACTCATTTCGGAGTATCGGTGCGGCGCGCTCGCTGGCGGGCTTTGGTCTTGGGCCAGCAGATCGCAATCGCCCCGTGCTGTCCACGGCCTAAAGGAGCGTGACCCGGACCTCCTCATACGAGGAAGGCGTCAGGACGGTCGGCCCCGGCGCCCGGTCGCCAGGGTCGGATCCAGCGCGCGTTTGGCGCGCTGTGACGTGCTCCTTCTTCCCACAGCGAAGGGGTAACGGTTGCCCTCCGGTGGCGAGCTCGCCGATGAACCGCAGCGAGCTCGCCCTGCGAACGACACGATGTCGTGCACGTTCGATTCGAAATGAACACTTCGATACGATGCAACTGTCCGTCGATCAGACCGGCGGTGGCACGAGCGGGAGGTCGCCGCATGCCTCGGGATTTTCCTGGTCTGAAGAGAGGCCCATCGCCCGACCTCGGTACCACGCGAGGAAGACTTCTCCGCCTCGTGCTCGTCTTGGCCGTCGGCATGCTCGGCTTCATTGGGAGTCTCGGAGTCGGCCTCGTGATGGCCGTTTCGGCGGATGCGGCAACAACGCTCTTCGTGTCGGGCTCCACGGGGAGCGACAACAATCCCTGCTCCGCCATCGGTCCCTGCAAGACCATCTCCCATGCCCTCTCACTCGCCGGTTCCGGGGCCACCATCGAAGTGGCCGGTACCGTCGACGACGCCGTCAGCGTCTCGACGACGGTCACCATCGAGCAGTGGCCCGGCCATGCGGCGGCGGTGGTCGATGCCACCGGGCTGAGGAAATCCGTTTTCGCCGTCTCCTCGGGAGCGACCGTCACGCTCCAGGGGCTCACCGTGACCGGGGGAGCCGCTGAGGGCGGCGGCCTGTCCAACAACGGCGGCAGCGTCACGGTCACCGATACCACGATCACCGGGAACACCACGGGGGCCGCAGAGCTGGGCGGCGGCATTGCCAACAGCGGCACTCTCACGGTCAGCGACACCTCCATCGCCGGCAATCGTGCATCGGGCATCTTCCCCCGGGGTGGCGGCCTCTATAACAATGGCGGCGCCGTCACGGTCACCGATACCACGATCACCGGCAATACATTGGGGGGGGGAGTGCCGGCCGAAGGCGCGGGTGTATACAGCACGGGCGGAATCTTGACCGTCACCGACACCACGATCACCGGCAACACCGGCACCGGACAACTCCAGGGCAGCGGCGTCTTCCTCGACACCGGCGCCTCCGCCACGATCACGGACGCCACGATCACCGGCAACACGACGACGGTGACCACGACCGGCGGCGCCGGCGTCTTCGACCGCGGCACGCTCACTCTGGGGGCCACCATCGTTGCCTCCAACTCGAACAACGGTACGACGGACAACTGCCGCATTCCCCCTTCGCCACCACCTGTTTTCGGTGCCCCTCCGCCACCGCCCGGGGATGCCGGTTACAACCTGACAGACGACACCACCGGCACGGCGTGCGGGTTCCTCCGGTCCACCGACACGGTCGACGTCGCCCCAGACCTCGGCCCCTTGGCCCCCAACGGCGGGCCGACCGAGACCATGCTGCCCGCTTCCGGCAGTCCTGCGATCGGCGCGATCCCCTCGCCCACGATGTTGAACGGGGAGGCGGTCTGTGGCCCGGGGGCTTTCGACCAGCGCGGTGCGCCCCGCCCGAGTCCGGGTCCCAAGTGCTCCATCGGGGCGACCGAGCCGGCGCCCGGGACCGCTCCCAGCATCACCAGCGCGGATCAGCGCGACGTTCAGCGTGGGGACCAACGACGCCTTCACCGTCACGACCGGCGGCCTTCCGCCTCCTGCCTTGAGCGTCTCCACCGGGACCGGGCAGACCGGCCTGCCCCAAGGCGTCACCTTCACCGACAACGGGAACGGCACCGCCACTCTTTCCGGGAACGCGACCGGGCAAGGGACCTTCACCTTCACCATCTCCGCCGCCAACGGCTTGGCCCCCGCAGCCACGCAAAACTTCACCCTCACCGTGGGACTGGCGCGGTTCGTATCCGCCACAGGGAAGAACGCCAACGCGTGCTACCGCCACCGCGCCCTGCGCCACCATCTCCCACGTCCTCTCTCTGCCCCAAGGTGTCGGCACAATCGAGGTGGCCGGGACCATCAAGGACGTGGTCGCCGTGTCGAAGACGGTCACCATCGAGCAGTGGCCGAGCCAGGCCGCGGCGGTGGTCGACGCCACCGGGCGAAGCAATTCCGCAGTCGCCGTCGCCGCCGGTGCAGACCTGACGCTGAACGCACTCACGCTCACGGGAGGTTCGGCACCACCGCCGTCCGGTCCTGGTATCACCCCGTCAGGCGGTGGGATCGTCAATGACGGCACTGTCAGCATCACCGATTCCACGATCACGGGCAACAAGGTGGCGGGTGGGTCAGGCGCCACTGGCAGCGGCGTCGTCAATAACGGCCGTGCCACGATTACCGACTCGAGCATCACCAACAACACCGTCTCGCCGGTCGCGGGCACGGCCCAGGGCGGCGGCATCTGGAACAGCGGCACCCTCACGATCACCGACACCACGATCACCGACAACTCGGTGTCCGGATTCATGCCCGAAGGCGGCGGCATCTTCAACCAGGGCACCGTCGTCCTGACCGACGCCACCATCGCGGGCAACACGTCATCGGCAATGAACACCAGTGGCGGCATCTTCTCCGACAGTGGAACGGTGACCACCGGGGCCACCATCGTCGCGGCCAACACCGGGCTCGGGGCGACGAACAACTGCTCCGGTTCGTCGTTCGTCAGCACCGGGGACAACTTGACCGACGACACCACCGGGACGGCATGTGGCGTCACGCAGCCCACCGACGAGGTCAATGTCGCCCCCGACCTCGGCCCCTTGGCCGCCAACGGCGGCCCTACCGAGACCAGGCTGCCTGCGTCGGGTAGTCCCGCGGTCGGAGTGATCCCCTCGCCCACCGCGTTGAACGGGGTCGCGGTCTGTGGCCCGGGCGCCCTTGACCAGCGCGGCCTGCCGCGGCCGGATCCGGGTCCGAACTGCACCATCGGGGCGGTCGAGGCGGCACCGGGGACCGCCCCGACCATCACGAGCGCCAACAACACCACCTTCACCAAGGGGACGCACGGCACCTTCACCGTCACGACGAGCCCCGGCCTGCCCACGCCGGTCGCCTTGAGCGTCTCGACCGGCTCGGGCCAGAGCGGGCTTCCCCAAGGGGTCAGTTTCACCGACAACGGGAACGGGACCGGCACCTTGGCCGGGACGGCCACGACCCAAGGGACCTTCACGTTCACCATCACCGCCTCCAACGGGACATCCCCCGCCGCCACTCAGGACTTCACGCTCACCGTCCCAGGCCCTCCGGGACCGCCCAGCGCGCTCGACCGCGACCGTGGTGGGCACCAGTGTGACCCTCGCCTGGACGCCCCCCATTGTGGTCGGGGTGCCACCGTTCACCAGTTATTTGGTCTTGCGGGGAACGTCCTCGGGCGCCGAGAGCATCTACGCCGCGGCGAGCGGCCCGATGTTCCTCGACCCGTTCGTGCCCCCGGGACAGACCTTCTTCTACGAGGTCGAGGCCGTGAACTCGGTGGGTGACTCGGCGCCGTCGAACGAGGTCAGTGTCACTACCGGGACCGCCCCGACGATCACCAGCACCAACAACACCGCCTTCACCGCGGGGACCCGCCGCACCTTCACCGTCACGACGAGCAACGCCGATCCCCCGTCAGTCGCCCTGAGCGTCTCGACCGGCTCGGGCCAGACCGGGCTGCCCCAGGGGGTCGGCTTCACCGACAACGGAGACGGCACCGGCTCCCTGGCCGGGACCGCGTCCACCCAAGGGACCTTCACGTTCACGATCACCGCCTCCAACGGCGTGTCCCCCGCCGCCACCCAGGACTTCACCCTCACCGTCCAAGGTCCTCCGGGAGCGCCCAGCGCGCTCACCGCGACCCCGGCGTCCACCAGCGTGACCCTCGCCTGGTCGCCCCCCACCGTGGTCGGGGTGCCCGCGTTCACCAGCTACGTGATTCTGCGGGGAACGTCCCCGGGGACCGAGACCACCTACGCCACGGCGAGCACGCCGAGTTTCACCGACGCCGCGGTGATGCCCGGACAGACCTACTTCTACACGGTCGAGGCCGTGAACTCCGTGGGCGCCTCGGCACCCTCGAACGAGGCCAGCGCCACTCCCGGGAGCGTCCCCACCATCACCAGTGCGGACAACACAACCTTCACGTCCGGGACCCACGGCACCTTCGCCGTCACGACGAGCCCCGGCCTGCCCCCGTCAGTCGCCCTGAGCGTCTCGACCGGATCCGGCCAGACCGGCCTGCCGCAAGGGATCGGCTTCACCGACAACGGGAACGGCACCGGCACCTTGGCGGGGACGGCCACGACCCAAGGAACCTTCACGTTCACGATCTCCGCCTCCAACGGCCTCTCCCCCGCCGCCACCCAAGCCTTCACCCTGACTGTGCAGGCGCCAGATCTCTCGGGCGGGGCCCGTCTGGCCGCCGACCCCATGGGGAGGGGCTTTTGGATCGTCCATCCCGACGGTGGAGTCTTCACCTACGGGGATGCTCCCTTCTTCGGCTCCCTCCCTGGACTTGGTATTCGCGTCGACGACATCGTCGGGGTCGCCGTCACGCCCGATGGAGGCGGGTACTGGCTGGTGGGTTCGGATGGTGGAGTCTTTAGCCTGGGCGATGCCACTTACTTCGGGTCGATGGCGGCCAAGCCTCTCAACAAGCCGGTGGTGGGCATCGCGGATACCCCTGACGGCGGGGGCTACTGGCTGGTGGCCGCGGACGGAGGCGTCTTCGCCTTCGGCGACGCCCAATTCTCGGGCTCCATGGGGGGCACGCCCCTCAACGGGCCGGTCGTCGCCATGACAGCCGATCCCGTTGGCGGATATTGGCTGGTCGCCGCGGACGGAGGCCTCTTCAGCTTCGGCGGAGCCCCGTTCTTCGGCTCCATGGGGGGCAAGCCTCTCGACCAGCCCGTCGTCGGCGCCACGAGCTCGCCGAGTGGTGCCGGCTATTGGCTCGTGGCTTCCGACGGAGGCGTCTTCTCCTTCGGGAGGGTCCACTTCGACGGGTCGCTCGGGGGAGCCTCAATCGCTTCGAGCATCATCGGCCTCTTCACCACCAACGACGGCAACGACTACACCTTGGTCGAGGCGGACGGCACGGCCAAGAGCTTCTGAGCGTCGATCCACGCACAGCCCTGGGTTCGGGGCCGCCTCGCGCCGGATGGTGTGGGAGGGCTGCTCCGGGTCTCCCGATTCCCGGTATTCCGGTATTCCCGGCGTGGCCAGCCTGCAAGACCCACCACGGCGGCAGTCGAGGAGGTTCGCAACTCGGGTTTTCGTTAAGTTGTGCCGTCAAGCTGTCGATACCAGGGGTTTAGTTGAGCTCACCGAAACCAGGGGGGGACATGCCGCCGCCTTCGCGGGACGCGATCGGGCCTGGCCGCGCCGACACGCCCGACGGCCGTGTTCGGACTCCGTCGAGCCCTCGACGGAGGCTGAATCCGACCAAGCTGGCCTACCTGATCGGGCCGGTGGCCTTGGCGGTCGTCCTGCTCCTCATACGGTTCGGCTACGTCGCCCGGGTGTCGCCCTGGGTGTGGGTCGGCTTGTTCATGGCCATCGCCATCGTCAACCAGGGGATCGACCGCTTCTACGTGGCGCATCCCAGCGCGCTGTCCCGCGACCTGCGTGTCATCAGCCAGGTGGCGTCGGTGACCGTCGCCATCTACCTCACCGGGTGGGGTCCGGTCCTCTGGGCGGCGTACTTCTTCATCGCACTGGAGAACCTGGCGCGGGCCGGATCCCGGGTCTGGCGGACGATGGTGTTGTGCATTCTCGTCGGCATGGCCATCGGCGAGTTCTGCCTCGTCCGAGGATGGTTCCCGTCGGAGCTGACGAAAGCGCAGTCCGCCTCGTTGACCGTGATGGGGGCCTTCGTCCTCTTCTTCGTGATCCGGATGGCCGGAGCCATCATGGAGCAGAGCGAAACGATGATGGAGCAGAAGGAGGAGGCCGAGCGCACGCTGAGGTTGAGCGAGGACCGGTTCCGTTCGCTGATTCAGAACTCATCCGACGTGACGATGATCCTCGACGAGGAGAGCGCGTTCCGATACGTCTCACCGGCGATCAAGGACCTCCTGAACTACGAGCCGGAAGAGCTCATCGGACGTAACTCGACCGACTTCGTGCATCCCGAAGACCTCGATTCCGTCCTCCGAATGCTCGGTGGTGAATTTCAGTCCCATCCGGGGACGGCCATCCTCGAATTCCGGATGGTGCGAAGGGACGGCACGGCCCGTGATGTAGAAGCAGTGGTCTCGAACCAGACGCACCGCCCCTCGGTTGCCGGCTACGTCGCCAACATCCGTGACATCACCGAGCGGAAGAAGTTCGAGGCCCTGCTGGCACACCGGGCCCTTCACGACCCCTTGACGGGTTTGGCGAACCGCCAGTTGATTCACGACAGAGCCCAGCAGATGCTGGTGCGGGCACGTCGAACCGGGGTGCCGGTGGCCGCGTTGTTCATCGACCTGGACAACTTCAAGGACTCCAACGACTCACTCGGACACGGCGCCGGCGACCAGTTGCTGCAGCTGGTCGCGGGACGCCTGCTCGGTATTTTGCGCTCGGGCGACACGGTCGGGCGGCTCGGCGGAGACGAGTTCGTGATCTTGGCCGAAGGGGTCTCGTTCGCCAGCGGGCCGGAGATGATCGCCGAACGTGTCCACCAGGTGCTCAAGCCGGCCTTCCATCTCCCCGGGACCGACGGTATGTCCATCAGCATCTCGGCCAGCATCGGCATCGCGGTAGGGGATCGCCCGTCCGCCGAGGATCTGCTGCGGGACGCGGACATCGCCCTCTACCGAGCCAAGGGAGCTGGTCGCGACCGGTCCGTCCTCTTCGAGCGTGCCATGCAGTCGGAAGCGAAGGAGCGGCTCGCCCTCAAGTCAGACCTGGAATCGGCACTTGACCACGACGAGTTCACGCTGCTCTTCCATCCGATCTTCGACCTGGACGGGATCGAGATCCAGGCCGTCGAATCGCTCCTCCGGTGGCAGCACCCCACCAAAGGCACCATCACGCCGGACGTCTTCGTCCCGGTCCTCGAGGAGGGAGGGCTGATCGTCGACGTCGGCCGGTGGGTGCTCAACGAGTCCTGCCGGGAAGCAGCGACCTGGCACCGGCAAGGACATCACACGAGCATCTCGGTGAACGTCTCCATGCGCCAGCTCGAGTCCGATCGGCTCTTCGACGATGTGCACGATGCCCTCGTGGCACACGACCTCGATCCCGCCATGCTCATCCTCGAGGTCACGGAATCCTCGCTCATGAGGGACTCCGTCGCCACCGTCGCCAGGCTGCACAGCCTGAAGCGGCTGGGCGTCAAGGTGGCGATCGACGACTTCGGCACCGGCTATTCGTCGCTCGCCTATCTCAGGCAGTTCCCGGTGGATGTCCTGAAGATCGACCGGTCGTTCGTGGCGGACATGAACCGGTCTCCCGATGCGGCCGCGCTGATCCACACGCTCATCGAGCTCGGTCGCACCCTCGGGCTCGTGACCCTGGCGGAGGGTATCGAGACACACGAGCAACTCGAAGGACTGCTTGCCGAGCAGTGCGACCACGGTCAGGGGTTCCTCCTCTCCGCTCCGGTCCTGGCGTCGGAGATGGCCGGGCTGCTCGAGACAGCGGGGGCCGGCGATCCGGTGTAGGCGCCGGGTCCGGCCTCCGCCGACCTCTTGACAACTCGACGGGGCAGGGTGGTCCGCCGGCGGGCGTTCAGCCGATCCAGCGGGTGGCTGTCAGCGGCAGCCCGTTCGCGGGATCCAACCGGCGGGCGCTCCCCTCGGGTGAGGCCCAGGCGTCAGCCGTCGAGGCGGAGCGCGATGGCGGCGTCCGGCTCGAGCACCCGGAAGTTGAAGCTCTCCTCGATGTAGAGCCGTACGACTTCCGCGTCGTGGTCGAGATAACCGATGGACAGGTCCTGCCCGCAGTCGATCTGGAAGTCCCCACCGCGCAGGCTGAGAACGATTCCACCCACGATGCCGGGCGCCCACACGAGGGTCCCGCCCAGGATCTCGCGGAGGTGGTGGAAGAGCAGGTGCCCCCCGTACTCGGTGCTCTCGACGATCCTCGTGTACATGTCGGGGCAGATGGCCAACCCGTACGGCCCGTCGACGCCTGCCTGACGCAGTGCATTGACGCCCCGGGCCACGCCGTCGGGGGCGTGGGCCATGTCCCCGTCCAGCTCAATGGGCTCGTGGGAGGTGCTGTCGGTGATGCCCCGCAGCCCGGCGGCCTCGTGGCCGTGGAAGACCGTGACGTTCTCGCCCAACGCGATCTGGCGCACGGCCTCGTCCAGCTCGGCCAGATCGGGGTTGTTCGCGCCCCGCTCGACGTCGTCGAGCTCCACACGCGAGACCTTGAACTCGGTCCGCAGCTCCACCAGGGGGAGGACGATCCGCTGCGCCGCCGCGACGCCCTCCGAAGGCCCGGTGACGGGAGAGATGCGGCCAAGATTGGTGGCGGAGTGGGACCATCCGTAGGGCCCGCCGAAGTCCACCATCTTGCGGGCGGCGAGGTAGGTGGGAAGGCGCGACTTGGCCTCGCCGTCGATCATGTCCCAGCCCTCGGCCGAGATCGGTGCCAGTTCGCGGTGGAGATGGTTCACCGCAGGGCCCCCTTCAGGCTCCCGATGCCAAGCGACCCCGACGCGTCGGAGACGGCAGGGTCGGATGCGCCGGCGGAGGCGCCGGCGGCCGCGTCACCGACCTCTGTGATCGGGCCGGACGTGAACAGGAACTTTCGGAGATTGGCGTCGAGGGCGACGTCACGCCGGCGCAGCCATTCGAGCGCCATCGCCGCATGCTCCTTCTCGTCATCCCGGTTGTGGGCCAGGATCGCCGCCAGGCTCTCGTCCGATGTCACCCGTACCCGCTGGTCGTACCAGTCGATCGCCTCGAGCTCCTCGCACAGTGACGTCATCGCCCGGTGGTGATCGATGGTGGCTTCGTCGAGCAGCTCCTGCGGCTCGTGCAGTCCCTCGCTGGCCAAGGTCCTCTCCTCGCGGTTGCTTCCGACAACCCGACGATCCGCCGGGAACGATGACCACAGTGAAGCATCTGCGGGGACCACCAGTCCACGCCGGGTTCTCCGGGCCGGCGTGCCGGGCGACCTCGGGCCGGGTATCAGGTGGCGTTCGGCCGGCCGGCCGGCCGTCGCGCGCCGCGGAGCGTGCGGGTGCTGATCGGCTCGGCGTGGCTGTGCTCGGGTCGTTCGGGGTGGAGATGCCGCACCCGGTCGCCGTAGCGTGCTGCCAAGGGTGACGCGCTGATCCCGTGGAGCAGGACGCTCAGGGCGACGGTCAGGGTCACTGCGCCCAGCACGACCTTGGACTGCGCCGGCGCCAGCGAGTCGACGGCAATGAGGCCGAACACCACCGAGGCCAGTCCGCGGGGACCGAACCAGCCCACGAAGCCGACGGTGGCCCGGTCGAGTCCGCTGCCCGCGAGCGCGATGGCGACCGGCACCATGCGCAGGACGGTCAGGGCCAAGAGCGCGAAGACCACATCGCGCCAGCCCACGTCGGCCAGGCCCGGGCCGAGCATGGCGGCGCCGAACATGAACCAGACGAGCAGCGAAAGGAGCGTGCCGCCCTCTTCGGTGAAGCGCAGGTCGACCTCGCCCTTTGCCCGGTCGACCGTGCCGAAAGCCATGCCGGCCACGAAGGCGGCGATGAACCCGTTGGTGCCGGCGGCCACGGATGCCGAGTAGGCGAAGAGCGCCAGAGCCAGCACGGCGATCGGCCGGAAGCCCGCGGCGCTCCAGCCGTGGCGGCCGGCCAGGGCCAGGAGCGTCGCGCCGACGACACCGACCGCAATGCCGAGACCAGCCCCACCGAGGAGATCGAGCGCGGCCGTGGCCGGGTGGACGCCGCTCACCGCCTCGGCGCTGACCGCGCCGGCAATGAAGAGGTTGACGAACGGCGTGGCGATGCCGTCGTTGAGGCCGCTCTCAACGTTGAGGAGGCGGCGAACCCCCGAGGGCACCCGCGTGTCCCCCATGATCGAGGCTCCGAGCGCGGCGTCGGTCGGGGCGACGATGGCGCCGATGGCGGCGGCCACCCACAACCCGTCGCCGCCGAAGAGGAGGGCGGCAGCCCCGGCCCCGGCCCCGATCGTGAGCGGCAGGCCGATGCCGAGGAGCCGGGCCGGCAACGCGGCGTCGGTCCGCAAAGAGCGGACGTTGACGCGGGAGGCGTCCGCGAAGAGCACCAGGGCGAGAGTGACCTCCGCCAGTGAGCGGATCGTCGACGACTCCAGGTTGAAGTGGACGAGCGCGGTCGGCCCGTGCGTCACGACCAGCCCGAGGAGCACGAAGGCGATCGGGGCGGACACGTCCCAGCGCTCCAGGCGCGCCGAAACGAGCCCCCAGACGAGGACGCAGGCGGAGACGACGGCCACCGCTTCGATGTTGAGATCGTTGCTCATGGGCCGGGTGTCATTGTCCTCGGTGGACGTCCTTCCTGGTCAGTGCCGAAGGTCAGGCCCTCGGCCGTGCACCGGTCACGCACTCAGGCGGTGGTCCGGCGGTGCAGCGAGGCCGGCTGCCCGAGCAGCGGCCCCAGGCGCGTCATCCCAGCACGCGTTGAGGTGCAGGGACTAAACATTGCAGGTCGGGTTCTCGCCGACCACTGATCACAAGGAGTTCCTTTCAATGCTCGCTACCAACTACCCGATCCTCGATGCCTTCCTGACGATGCTGTACTTCTTCCTCTTCATCATCTGGATCTGGCTGTTGATCATGGTGTTCATGGACATCTTCCGCAGCCACGACATGGGCGGCGTGGCCAAGGCGCTGTGGGTGATCTTCATCATCATCCTGCCCTTCCTCGGCGTGTTCGTGTACCTGATCGCCCGGGGCGGCAAGATGCACGAGCGGGCGGCGCAGCAGGCGGCAGAGCAGCAGAAGGCCTTCGACCAGTACGTCAAGCAGACCGCGGCGTCGAGTGACACCAGCGCTGACCAGCTCTCGAAGCTGGCCGACCTCAAGTCGCAGGGCGTGCTGACCGACGCCGAGTTCGACGCCCAGAAGGCCAAGATCCTGGCGAGCTAGGACCGCGGTTCGCCTCGTCGCCGAGAGCAGCTCGCCGGTGACGACGCCAGAGGACCACGTATCCGAGGAGCCGCGTCCGGCCGCACGAGGGGAGAGCCCCGCCGGGAGCGACGCGCTTTCGCAGCGGCTGGCCACTCGCATCGAGCACGATGTCGAGGCACCGCTGCCGTGGCGGTCCATTGCCAAGAAGAGCGTGTTGGTGGTCGTCGCCGGCATCACCCTCTACCTGGTGTTCCCGAGCCTGGCCGAGGTCTTCGACTCCTTCCCGCAGCTGACCTCGCTCGACCCGGTCTGGTTCTCGATCGCCGTCGTGCTCCAGGTGGCGCATTTCACCTGCACCATCGCGCTGCAACGGATCGCCCTCCGCACGGACGCCTGGTTCTCGGTCGCCACGTCGCAGCTCTCCGGCAATGCCATCAGCCTGATCGTGCCCGGGGGTGCCGCCTTCGGGGCCGCCACGCAGTTCCGCATGCTCGCGGCGGCGGGGAACGACCCGGCGACCGCGGTGGCCGGGCTCACCGCCTTCTCATTGCTCGGCATCGGCGGGCTGCTGGCTCTGCCGATCTTCGTCCTGCCCGCCATCATCGCCGGCACGCCAATCGAGAACGGACTCCTGCACGCGGCACTGCTGGGCATCGTGGCCTTCGTGCTCTTCGCGGGGTTCGGCGCACTTGTGCTGACGTTGGACCGACCGCTCCGCTGGGTGGGCAGCGTCGTGCAGGCCACGCACAACCGGCTGAAGCGCAAGGCCCAGCCCATGACGGGTCTGCAGGACCGCCTGGTCTTCGAGCGCAATCGCATCCGAGACGTGCTGGGCCAGCGCTGGAAGGCGGCGATGCTCCTGAGCAGCGGCCGGCTCGCCTTCGACTTCGGCACATTGCTGGCCACCATCCGGGCCACCGGTGCCAGGCCGAACCCCTCGGTCGTCCTGCTGGCCTATGCGGTCGCGGGGTTGTTGGCGCTGATCCCCATCACGCCCGGGGGGCTCGGGATCGTGGAGGCCGGATTGAGCGCGTTGCTCATCCTGGCGGGGGTGCCCGGCGGCGACGCCGTCGTGGCGACATTGGCCTACCGGATCATCTCCTACTGGTTGCCGATCCTGGTGGGACCGTTCGCGTATCTCGCCTTCCGGCTCCGCTACGGGAAACCGGGGCACGGAGGTGGGGCGGCCGGCGCCGGCGGGACGGCGCTGGCGGCGGGCTGAGAAACGCCGTAGGAGCGGCGCGCCTTTCGATGCTGCTCGGGCGAAGCTGCCACATGCGAAAATGCCAGCCTCATGTATGAGGGGACATGGGAATCACTGCGCACCCATCGGGTGCCGAGCTGGTACGACGACGCGAAGCTGGGGGTCTTCATCCACTGGGGCCTGTACTCGGTCCCGGGGTGGGCGCCGCGGGTGCCCGAGATCCAGCAGCTGCTCCTCGACGACGGCCCCAAGCGCGTGCTCCGGGAGAACCCCTACGCCGAGTGGTACCTCAACTCGATGCAGATCAAGGGTGGGCCGACCCAGGAGTACCACTCCCGCGTGTACGGGGTCGACTACCCCTACGACAATTTCGTCCGGACGTTCAACGATGCGTCGTCCGGGGCCAACCTCGAGGCCATCGCGGATCTGTGCCAGGCGTCCGGCGCCCGCTACGTCGTGCTCACCACCAAGCACCACGACGGGTTCGCCCTGTGGCCCTCATCGATCCCGCACCCGACCAAGGGCGAGTACCACGCCCGCCGCGACCTGGTCGGCGACCTGACCGAGGCGGTCCGCGGCAAGCGCATTCGGATGGGCCTCTACTACTCCGGTGGCTACGACTGGCCCTACAACGGGGCGGTCCTCACCACGGCGGCGGACGCCGTGCTGGCCGCGCCGCACGGGCGGCGCTACGTCGAGTACGTCACCGCGCACTGGCGCGAGCTCATCGACCGCTACGAGCCGTCCGTGCTGTGGAACGACATCTCGTGGCCGACCGATCCGCGCCTGCCCGAGCTGCTCGCGTACTACTACAACGCCGTCGAGGACGGGGTGATCAACGATCGGTGGAAGGAACCCGACCTGCCCCGCAACGACGTCACCGACGCGATCATCCGCGGCGCGGGCGCTGTGGTGCAGGCGCTGTGGCGCTTCATCCCAGAGCGCCGGAAGCGCCTGACCTTCGCGCCGCCGAAGCACTATGACTTCCGTACCCCCGAGTACGACGTGCTGGGCAGCGTGACGGAGCGCAAATGGGAGCTCGCCCGGGGAGTCGGGCACTCGTTCGGGGCCAACCGTCACGAGCAGCCCGAGGAGCTCATTTCAGAGACGGACCTGATCCGGATGTTCTGCGACGTCGTGTCCAAGAACGGCAATCTGCTCATCGGGGTCGGGCCTCGTCCCGACGGGACCATCCCCGAACTGCAACAGGCACCGCTGCGCGGGCTCGGGGGCTGGTTGGCCGCCAACGGCGAAGCGATCTACGGCAGCCGGCCCTGGGGGATCACCGAGTCGGTCACCGCGGACGGGACGCCGCTGCGCTTCACCCAGAGTGGCGAGGGTGTCTACGCGCTCGTGATGGGCATGCCCCGATCGCGGCGGATCACGATGCGGGCGATCGACGGGTCCCGGGTGCGGCGGGTCCGCCTGGTCGGCGAAGAGGTACAGCTCGACTGGTCGGTGGAGAGCGGCGGCGACCTGTCCGTGATCCTGCCCGAGCAGATGCCCGAGGCGGCGGTCACCGTGCTGGACCTCGGCGCCGGCGTCGGGGCGCGGATGGGCCGGACCCGCTGACGGCCGGAGCGGACACCGGCGGGTCAGACCGCACGGCATCCACCGGCGACACCGTCTCGCCCGTTAGCTTCGAACTCGGAGGTACACACAATGTTCGCTTACACGTGGCCGCTGCTCAGCCTGTTCTGGACGTTCCTGATGTTCGCCGGGATCTTCCTGCTGCTGTTCTTCGTCATCTGGTGCTTCGTCGACAACTTCCGCCGTCGGGACCACAGCGGTCTGGCCAAGGCGGGCTGGACCGTTCTGATCCTGGTCGTGCCCTTCTTCGGCGCGCTGATCTACGTCATCGCCCGTCCGGCGGACGCGCAACTGGCGACCTGATCGGGCCGGCGCCCGACCACGCCGAGGTATGGGGGCCTGGAACCCCCAATAACGTCCCCGCCGTGCGGGGGGCGCCGGATCAGCCCAGAAGGGGAACCGGCATGGCGTACTCCAGCTCGAAGTAGCCGCTGGGCGCGCCCGGCGCTTGGAGGGCGGCTGCCGCCGGTCCGACGTCGACTCCCGGCAGGCCGGGGAAGAGCGGGTCGTGGTGGCAGAAGGCGATTCGCCCGGCGCGCAGCCTCCGCGCCTGCTCGAGCATGAACTCGACCGAGGAACCCTGGAAGGGTTCGCCGTCGACGTTGGGCCGGCCACCGAGGGAGAGCAAGGCGACGTCGGGGCGCAACCCGTCGAAGATGCCGCGCCAGTACCCCGCGCTGCCGCTGACCAGCACCGAACCGCCGGCGGTCAGGAGGAGGTAGGCCAGCTGCCCCCCGTCATGGCGGGAGCACGACTCGTTCATGGCGATGAGGGCCGGCCCGGCCGGCGCCGGGGCCGCATCCATGGCCTCGAACAGCGAGCGCACGGTGGCGGCGCGGTCCTGGGCACTCACGCCGAGATCGCCGAGACAGGCGACCGACGTGTCGGCGTCACTGTGGGCGAACAGGCAGGAATGAAGGGCGGGCAACACCCGGACCCCCGTGGTCGGCCCGCACTGCACCGTCTCGCCGCCGGTCACGACGAGCAGCTGCTCGTCGGGCACGCCCCGCTCGCGCAGGCACCGGGCCGACTCGGGCGAGGCGACGACCGTGGCCCCGGTGTTGCGTGCGATGGCATCGGCCCCGTAGAGATGGTCGAAATGGGCATGGCTCACGAAGACGAAGTCGGCCTTCTCGACTTCGGCGGTCGTGAGGCCCACGGGATCGAGGCCCGGCAGCCGGTCGAGGTAGGCATCGAAGAAGAGGTCCAGTCCGGCATGGCGCACCCGGAACGTCGCCGTCCCGAACCACTCCAGCGTCGTCAGCGCCATGGCGTGCTCAGCCGGCGACCGGCTCGGCGACGTCGCCCGGATGGCCGACCAGCTTGGCGGAGAACTTGACCGCCTTGACGGCACTCGTCGCCCCTGTCTGCAGGCCGGCCCCGATCACGATCAGTATGATGCCGAGCCAGAACACGTAGGGCCAGCCCAACATGAGGATGCCCAGGCGGCCGAGCATGTACGGCGGGGAGCAGACCACGGCACCCAACGCCCCGCCGACCGCCGTCGCCGCCAGCGTGTCCCGGCGGGACTGATTCTTCTTCTCGATCCCGACGATGCGGGCCGGCACGGCCAGGTAGCAGAGCATCATGATGCCGACGACGATGCTCTGGCTGATGACGAACGGCCAGTGGCCCCAGCGCGTCGTGATCAGCGCGGAGAACGACAGCGCGAGACCGATGGTGCACCCCCAGGTCAAGATGACCCGGAGGTGCCGGTTGGCCCGGCCGAAGGCGGGGCGGATCTCCGGCTTCCCGGGCACCGAGATGGCGAAGGCGAACACGCCGTTCAGGTAGAAGCTGGCGGCGGTGAGCGCGGTCACCCCGAGCACGCAGGGGATCAGCAACGGGCCCCGGATGACGTGGAACTGCTTGCCGTGGAGGACGTGGAGCTTGATGTCCAGCATGGCGATCCAGATCCACATGGCCGGCACGACCTGGACCAGGGTGAGGCGCCAGTTGGTGTAGAGGAGCTTGACGCCCTGGAAGAGCATGAGGAAGGCGCCAACGATCATGCCCAGCGGGGCGAGCCATCGCCGCCGCTTGCTCAGCTGGAGCACCGCCTGCTCGACGGCCTTGTCGTCGCCGCGCCGGATGGCCTCGGTAAGCCGTCCGATCGACGCGCCGATGCGCTCGCGGCGGGTGGCGGCGGTGGCGGGAACGGGACCTGGTTCGGGAGATCCCGAGGGACCGGAGCCGTCCCCTGACCCCCGATCTTCGTGGTCCACCTTCACTCGTCGCCCCTCATCCCGGCCCGGCGCGGGCCACCGCGCCCTTGTCTTCGCCCCGCGGTCGCTGCCGGCGGCGGCGCATCCCGACTCCGCCATTGTGACGCCGTGCGGAGGGTGGGGACAGGGTCAGACGTTATCCGGACCTGGGCGTCCGGGACCCGGCGGGGCGCGGGCTCGCGGCCCGGCCGTGCGAAGAGAATGTGAGTGGTCGTAGCCTCGGACCCGGAACAATGGCGCGGCGACGTGTCGGGGAGGTGGCCGAGCATGGCTGAGGACGAGGCGATCCGCTTGGCAGAGCGGCCGGTATCGATCGTTCCGCACAGGACCGAGGTCGAGAGCAAGGCGAGGGGCAAGGAGGCCCGGGTCAAGACGCCCCGGGCCAGCCACGCCACGTTCGAACCGGCCGCGGACCGACCCGACCCGGTGTCGTTGCTCGAGGAACAGGCAACGACCAGAGTGTCCGCGCTGGTGCCCATCCGCTACGGCCGCATGCTGGTCTCCCCCTTCACCTTCTTCCGCGGCGCGGCCCTGGTCATGGCATCGGATCTCTCGAGCACGCCGCACTCGGGGCTCAACGCTCAGATCTGCGGGGACGCCCACCTCGCCAATTTCGGCGTGTTCGGATCGCCCGAGCGGCAGCTCGTCTTCGACTGCAACGATTTCGACGAGACACTCCCGGGGCCCTGGGAGTGGGACATCAAGCGCCTGGCGGCGAGCGTCGTGATCGCCGGCCGCAGCAGGGGCCACGCCAAGTCGGTGCGGGCCGCGGCGATCGTGGGGCTCGGTCAGGTGTACCGGGAGTCGATGCGCCAGATGGCCACCATGTCGAACCTGGAGGTCTGGTACTCCCACGTGAACGTGGAGGAGGTCATCACGGGGTTGGAGTCCGAGGCGGCGGCCTCAGGCTCGAAGACGCAGGCGCGCATGGCGGCGAACGCGACGAAGGCGGTGGAGAAGGCGCGTACCAAGGACAGCATGAAGGCCCTCGACAAGCTGACCCATGTGGTCGACGGCGAGCGCGTCATCATCAGCGATCCCCCTCTCCTGGTGCCGATAGAGGAGCTCGCCCCCGAGGTCGAGTACGAGCAGGTGGTCCACCTGTTCCGGGACATCCTGCGCCGGTACCGCCAGAGCCTGCCGACCGACCGTCGGCACCTGCTTGAGCAGTACCGGTTCAGCCAGATGGCCCGCAAGGTGGTCGGCGTGGGCAGCGTCGGCACTCGGGCCTGGGTGATCCTCCTGCACGGCGCGAGCCATGAGGACGTCCTGTTCCTGCAGGCCAAAGAGGCGGAGGCGTCGGTCCTGGAGCGCTTCACCAAGAAGAGCGCGTACGGCAACCATGGCGCGCGGGTGGTCGCCGGCCAGCGCCTGATGCAGGCGAGCAGCGACATCTTCCTCGGGTGGCAGCGCGCCGAGGGCGTCGACGGAATCAGCCGTGACTACTACCTGCGCCAGCTGCAGGACTGGAAGGGGTCGATCGACACCGAGACCATGCTCCCGCAGGGGCTCGAGGCGTACGGGAAGCTGTGTGCGCTCACGCTCGCCCGGGCCCATGCCCGTTCGGGTGATCGCTTCGCCATGGCGGCGTACCTCGGGAACAACCCCACCTTCGAGAAGGCCCTGGCCAAGTTCGCCGAGTCCTACGCGGACCAGAACGAGCGGGACTACGAGACGTTCGCGGAAGCCTGCAAGAGTGGCCGGCTCCACGCCGAAGTGGGGATCTAGGTCAGGAGGCGTACATGCCTCAACCCGGCCCGGGAAACCGTCACCGAAAAGACATCTCTGTGAGGACCCTCGGGCCCTACCCGCATTGCGTGGATGTGCGATGCTAAGGCGCCGTTAGAAGTCGCCCTCACGGGCAGCTTGGTCACCACATCCGAGAGAGAAGGAGTCTGCATGCTTGCCGCGACCTACCAATACCCGATCCTCGATTTCTTCCTGACGATGCTGTACTTCTTCCTCTTCATCATCTGGATCTGGCTGCTGATCACGGTGTTCGTCGACATCTTCCGGAGTCACGACATGGGTGGTTGGGCCAAGGCGCTGTGGGTCATCTTCGTCATCGTCCTCCCGTTCCTCGGCGTCTTCGTCTACCTGATCGCCCGGGGCAGCAAGATGCACGAGCGGGCGGCGAACGAGGCGGCGCAACAGCAGAAGGCGTTCGACGACTACGTGAAGCAGACCGCCGGGTCGAGTGACACCAGCGCTGACCAGCTCTCGAAGTTGGCCGATCTCAAGTCACAGGGCGTACTCACGGATGCCGAATTCGACGCCCAGAAGGCGAAGATCCTGGCCAGCTGAGCGCACCAGCAGTCCGGGATCGTGGTGGGAGAGACCCGGCCGGCCGAAGATCGGTACAGAACAAGATGGATAGGTAGAGGAGAAGAGGAGACACGATGACTATTGGACCAGTCAGCTACACGGTGATCGCCTTCCCCGGCAATCGCTTCAACGGGAGCATCGCCCCCGAGGTCGCGAAGCTGGTGGAGAGCGGCACCGTGCGCATCCTCGACCTCGTCTTCGTCGCCAAGGACGAGCAGGGTGACACCCTCAGCCTCGAGTTCGACCAGATGGACGAGCTGGCGGCCTTCGCGGACATCGACGGGGAGGTCGGTGGTCTCGTCAATGCCGAGGACCTCGACCACGTGGCGGCGAACCTGCCGGAAGGCAACTCGGCCCTGGTCATTCTGTGGGAGGACCTCTGGGCGGTGCCGCTGGTAGAGGCGATGCGCGAGTCGGGCGGAGTACTCGTGGACAGCGCCCGGATCCCCGCCCCGCTGATGGAGGCGGCGCTCGAAGAGCTGGCCCTGGCGCTGAAGAGCTGAGCACCCCTGATATCGAAGAGAGAAGGAGTACACCATGCCCATGATGCGACGACGTCCCGTGATGCGGACCGTGGCGAGAACGGCCGTGATCGCCGGGACGGCGACCGCGGTGGCCGGCGGGGTGAACCGCCACCAGCAGCAGAAATATGCCGATCAGGAGGCCGCGGCGCAGCAAGCGGCACCCCCGCCGGAGGCCGCGCCCGTCGCTGCCGCACCGGACTCCGACGACTCCATCAACAAGCTGAAGGAGCTCGCCAACCTCAAGGACCAGGGCATCCTGACCGAGGCCGAGTTCGACGCCCAGAAGGCGAAGATCCTGGCCGAGATGTCCTGAGTCGGACGGCATCGGACGCCGGCCCGAGCCGGCGCATCGGGGGATGTTTCTGAAACTATCAACGAGTTCGTTGATAGTGCCAGAACATGTCCGCCTCCTCTCGACGATCCGGTGATGAGCGGCACCCGTTCGCGGTGCCGCTTTTCGCGTCCCCAAGCGCCCGGGACGGGCGAGATCCGTGGCCACGCCCCGGAATTGCGACGTCTTCCTCCGCAAATGCTTGACATGGGGGTTGATTCCTGATCCGATCTGCTCCGGGTTCAGAGGCCCGGTGCGCCGAGCCTCCAAGGGCAGTACGGGGAGGGCTCATGAGCACGGCTCAGGTCGACAGCGACGTTTCCCAGCTGCACTAGCTGGGCTACGCCCAGGAACTCCGGCGGCGGATGAGCGGCTTCTCCAACTTCGCCGTGTCCTTCACCATCATCTCGATCCTCTCGGGGTGCCTCACGGCCTACGGCATCGCGATGACCAACGGCGGCCCGGTGGACATGACGTGGGGGTGGATCTTCGTCGGGTTGATGACGTTGATCGTCGGCCTCGGCATGGCCGAGGTCGCGTCGGCCTATCCCGACCGCCGGCGGCCTCTACTACTGGTCGGCCAAGCTGGCCAAGCGCAACTGGCCGCGGCCTGGAGCTGGTTCACCGGATGGTTCAATCTGCTCGGGCAGGTGGCCGTCACCGCCGGCATCGACTACGGGTTCTCCCTCTTCTTCAACGCCTTCCTCAATCTGACCACCGGCTTGGGCCGCCACCCCCGGCGCACACCTTGCTCATCTACGCCGGCATCCTCATCGCTGCACGCCGGCTCCTCAACATCTTCGGTGTCCGGGTGGTCGCCTTCCTCTCCGATGTCAGCGTGTGGTGGCACATCCTCGGTGTCGTGCTGATCGATCACCGTCGTCCTGTTCTCGTCCCGGCCACCACGCCTCGGCCTCGTTCGTCTTCACCAAGCTCGTGAATGAGACCGGGTACCACAACAGCTTCTACGTCTTCATGATCGGGCTCCTCCTGGCGCAGTACACCTTCACCGGTTACGACGCCTCGGCCCACATGACCGAGGAGACCCACAACGCGGCCTCGCCGGGACCGAAGGGGATCGTCCGCTCCATCTGGGTCTCGCTGATCGCCGGCTTCGTCCTGCTCGTTGGTATCACCTATCGCGATCACCAACAACTACAGCTCACGCCACGGTCGTGTCGAAGACAGGCGTACCCCCGGTGCAGATCTGGATCGACGCCATCGGGCGCCACGGCGGGAGTGGCTCCTCGTCGTGGCCATGGTCGCCCAGGCCTATCTGCGGCATGGCGTCTGTCACCGCCAACTCCCGGATGATCTACGCCTTCTCCAGCGACGGTGCCATCCCGGGATCACACGTTCTGGCACCACATCAACCCTCGGACCCGGACGCCAAGCCGAGTCCATCTACTTCGCCGTGGTGTTCGCCTTCATCTTGGCCATCCGTCGATGTGGAGCTCCGTGGCCTATGGGGCCGTGATCTCGATCGCGGTGATCGGGCTCTACATCGCCTATGTCATCCCGACGCTGCTGCGTCGCCTGGCCGGCGACAGCTTCAAGCCTGGACCTGTGGCACCTCGGGAAGATGGAGCCCGTTGGTGGGATGGGTCGGCGTCGTTTGGGTCGGGATCATCACCGTGCTCTTCGTGCTCCCCACGGCCAGCCCCATCACCTGGCACAACTTCAACTACACCCCCGTCGCGGTCGGGGTCGTGCTGCTCTATGCCGGCGTTTTCTGGCTGGTGAGCGCCCGCAAGTGGTTCAAGGGGCCCCGGCCCCAGGGTGACGAGGCCGAACTGCGGCACATCGAGGCTGAGTTCGCCAACATCGAACGCGAACTCGAAGAGGTCGACTGAACCATCGCCATCGCTTGCCCAATGCGCACGGGGGTGTTGTCGATCACGAGTTTTTGCACGTTGTCTTCCGGGTATTGCCCTGTTCGAGGGAGGCTGCACGATGCGGATGAACCGGCAGGATCTCTTGCGTTCAGCCAGCAGGCGGGTGCGCCGAGGGAGGAGGGCCACAGGGAGGATTGTGGTTTCCGCCCTCGGGTTCGGGGTGGCCTACTACTTCGATACGGAGAACGGTGGTCTCAGGCGGAAGCGGCTCCACGAGACGATGCACCGGGTCGTGACCGACATCCGCTCGGCGCGGACTTCCGAAGACGGGGGCGCCTCTCCGGTGTTCCATCCGGGGCTCCACGCCCCCCGCGGTGAAGGCCGTGCCCACGGCGGCACGGGCCGCGTCGAGGCGGTGCGCTGACAGCGCTGACCCGGGACCGGTCCCTGTTCAGGGCCCATCTTTTCTCCGGGACGCCGTCACTGCTCCCCGTTGGCCCGATCCCTCAAACGGAGGTCGGGCCGGTAACGTAAGCCGGATGTGGCCGAACGACCGCGGTGTGACAGAAGCCGTGCGCCGCGCTGGCCTGCACCCGGTTGCGCGTGACTGAACCATCCGGGGTCGAGGCCGTCATGGAGCAGGTTCCCCCGGCGGCAGACCCGGCTCCTCGAACCGGCCGGGCCTCGTCCCGCGGCAGCTGGTGGTGGGTGCCGGGAGCCATCACGGTGATCACGATCGCCAGCGTCATCGTCGTCACGCTCTCGCAGCTCCACCCGGGCCTGTTGCTCACGAACACGACGACCACCGGTGGTGACACGGGCGCACACATCGCAATGCCCAAGTTCCTCGAGAGTCTGATCAGCCACGGCCAGCTCACGGGCTGGGACCCGGGCTGGTACGACGGCTTCCCGCTCTACACCTTCTACTTCACCATTCCCGACCTGTTCATCGCGATCGGCGGCTGGGTGATCCCCTATGGCGTCGCGTTCAAGCTCGGCACGATCCTCGGCTCGGTCATGCTCCCCGTCTGTGCGTGGGCCTGCGGCCGGTTCTTCCGGCTCCGTGCCCCCCTCCCCACCCTGTTGGCCGCCGCCACGCTGCCCTTCCTCTTCGACTACACGTTCACCATCTACGGCGGCAACCTGTTCTCGACGTTGGCCGGAGAGTACGCGTATTCCTTCAGCCTCTCGCTGGCGGTGCTGTTCCTCGGGCTCTTCGCCTGCGCGGTCAGGGAGGGAAGGTACCGCGGCTGGGCCGCCGTCGTGCTCGCCGGCTGCATCCTGTCGCACATCGTCCCGGGGATGTACGCGTTGGGCGGAGCGGTCATCCTCACGGTCGTCGAGCTGCTGCCGAGACGCTGGGGCATCGATGATTCGGCCCTGCGGATCCGGCGGAACGACGCCGCGGAGCCGGTGCCGCGAGCACGCACCTTGTGGTGGGCCGGCTCGACGGTGGCGATCGGGGTGCTGCTCTCAGGGTGGTGGCTGGTGCCCTTCGGGCTGGAGCACGCGTACTCGTCGTCGATGGGCTACACCAACGTCGAAGGCTGGGCCCAGTACTTCCGGGAGGCTGATGCCTGGGCCCTCGTCCTCGCGGGCATCGGCGCCATCACCGCGTTCGTGACGCGGAGCCGTTTCGGCATCACCGTGACGGTGCTGGGCATCGTGTCGGCTTTGGCGACCGCGCTCGACCCGCAGGGCAGCCTCTACAACGTCCGGCTCCTGCCCCTCTGGTTCATCTCCGTCTATTTCATGGCGGCCTGGGCCTTCGGGACGGGCTGCATCGCGGTGGCGACGGCGTGGCGTCGGGCGCAAGACCGTCGCTGGCGGACCGCGGCCGAGCCGGCGCCGTGGTCCGTCGACCCGCCGGCGGACTCAGCCTGGGAACAAGCCGCGACCCCCGGTCGGCCGGTCTCGCAGTCCGGGCAGAGGCTCATGCCTCCGCCGCTGCCGTCCCGGCGCTGGGGCCCGGCGGCCGTCGGTGGCGCCATCCTCGGGCTGTTGGCCGTCATGGCGGCCGTCGTGCCGCCCTTCATCCTCCCGGCATCGGCGCTGCCGGTCACCGTGGGACCGAACCAGGTGACGAACTGGTCCAACTACAACTACGAGGGCTATCAGGGCCAGGCTTCCTACCCGGAGTTCCACTCCGTCATGCAGACGATGGCTGCCGTCGGGAAGCGCTACGGCTGCGGACGGGCGATGTGGGAGTACAGCGCCAGCGAGAATCGCTTTGGCACGCCCGAGGCACTCATGCTCCTGCCCTACGAGACGAACGGGTGCATCGACTCCATGGAAGGCCTCCTCTTCGAGTCCTCCACCACGACGCCTTACCACTTCCTCAATCAGGCGGAGCTGTCCGCCGGCCCGTCCGAGCCAGAAGTCGGCCTTCCCTACGGATCCCTCGATGTCACCCTCGGGGTGCAGCACCTGCAGCTGCTCGGGGTCAAGTACTTCATGGCCGAGACCCCGGAGGTCGAACAGGAGGCTGCGGCCGACCCGGAGCTGCAGCTGGTCGCCAAGTCCGGCCCGTGGACCTACGACTACAGCGGCGCCGTCACCCACACCACCTGGAACATCTACCTGGTGAAGGACTCGCCCCTCGTCACGCCCCTCGCCAACGACCCTGTCGTCCTCTCGGGAGTGGAGCCGGGGCCCTCGAGCTGGCTCGGGAGCGCCACGAAAGAGGGACCGGCACTGCAGTGGTACACCGACCCGAGCAAATGGGACGTCGAGCTCGCCCAGAGCGGCCCGCCGGCGTGGCCCCGGACCCCCGTGAACGACGTCCGGCCGACGGTCAAGCACGTCGGGACGACCCGGGTGACGGCGGTGACGCAGACCGACTCGTCAATCAGCTTCCATGTCTCGAGGGTGGGGACGCCGGTGCTCGTCAAGGTCTCCTATTTCCCGAACTGGCACTCCAGCGGGGCCGACGGTCCGTGGCGGGTGACGCCCAACCTGATGGTGGTCGTGCCGACCAGTCACGACGTGTCTCTGACCTACGGGACATCGGGCGCTGACGTTCTCGGGTTGTCGGCCTCCCTGGTCGGACTGGTGGCCCTGGCGGGGCTGTTCGTCGTGCCGACCCTCCGGACCTGGAGGGCAAGGAGGAGAGCCTGATCGCCGCGGCGCCGGGCGGTCCTCTTCGGGACCGTTTCATTGAGAGACAAAAGATACAGAAAGTGTCTAATATGTACCTCAATGACGGCGGTACTCCAGAACGCCACCCCGGATCGCGCCCTCGACGGCGCCTCCGGCGGGTCGTCCAGCCCGACCGAGGAGCGGATCCTCACCGCGGCGCTCGGGCTCATCGGCCGGCGTGGCGTGCGCCGGCTCGGCATGCGCGAGATCGCCGAGGCGGCCGGCGTCTCCCGGGGCACCCTGTACCGGTACTTCCCCAGCAAGGAGCTCGTGCTGGCGGCGGCGGCCGCCTTCGACGCGCAGCGGTTCTCCGACGGTCTCGACGCCGTGCTGTACGCCGCAGTGTCGCCGGAGGAGCGCATCACCGCCTTCATGGCCTATGCCTTCGACTTCATCCGCACACACCCCTGCCGTCCTCTCTTCGAGTCCGAGTCCGGCTTCGTCATGAGCTACCTGCTCGACCACCTGCCGTCGTTGCGGGAGAACTCGTGCTGCGGCTGGGGGACGCCCTCGACGCGGTGCCGGCCGTGGCGGCGGGCTCGCTCGGCCGCGAGCAGCTGGCCGACGTCATCGTCCGCCTCTTCGCGTCGAGCTGGATCATCCCCGAGACGGACGACGCCTCGCTCGTGCAGTCAGTCAATCGCATTTTGCAGATCAGATCGGAGTAAGCAGATGCCAGAGACTTTGCAGACCAACCACGAGGATGCCGGTCACGGCGACGACTCGAGCTCGACGCTGAACATGGGCCCCGAGATGGCCGCCAACCCGCAGCCGGTCTGGAAGATGTTGCGCGACGACATGCCGGTCTTGCCGATCGACGGCATGCTGTCGAGCCGGGCCGTGCTGCTGTCGCGCAAGGAAGACATCATGGAGGCCCTCCGGCATCCCGAGATCTTCTCGTCCAACATGGACGCCGTCGACCTCAAGAACAAGCGGCCGATGATTCCGTTGCAGATCGACCCTCCCGACCACAAGAAATTCCGCAAGCTCCTCGACCCGCTCTTCGCTCCCCGCAAGATGCAGGCGATGGACGCCGAGGTGTCGGCTCTCGTCAACAACCTGATCGATGGCTTCATCGACAAGGATGAGGTGGACTTCGCCAAGGAGTTCTCGATCCCGTTTCCCTCCGTGGTCTTCCTCACGCTCCTCGGCCTGCCTCCGGAGGACCTCGACACCTTCCTCACCATGAAGGACGGCATCATCCGCCCGGACCACGTCACCGGCAAGCCCCGGGACTCGAAGGAGGCCAGCGACTACCAGCAGAAGATCGCGGACTCGGTCTACGACTATTTCAACCAGGTGCTCGACAAGCGTGAGCAAGAACGCCAGGACGACCTGCTCTCACTCTTCCTCGACGCCGATGTGGAGGGCGAACGGCTGACCCGCGAGGACATCCTCGACATCTGCTTCCTGCTTCCTCATTGCCGGCCTCGACACCGTGACCGCCACGCTCGACTGCATGTTCTCCTTCCTGGCCCAGAACCCCGACCACCGGCGCCAGCTGGTCGATGACCCTTCGATCATCCCGAACGCCATCGAAGAGCTGCTGCGCTGGGAGACGCCGGTCATGAGCATCGCCCGTGTCGCCGTGACCGACACCGAGCTCGGCGGCTGTCCCGTGCAGGCCGGGGACCAGCTCATGGTCATGATCGGCTCGGCCAACACCGACCAGGCCGAATTCCCCGACGGTGACGTCGTGCGCTTCGACCGCGAGGTCAACCCGCACATCGCCTTCGGCGGCGGGATCCATCGCTGCCTGGGCTCGCACCTCGCCCGCCTCGAGCTGCGGGTGGCGTTGCGGGAGTGGCACAAGCGGATCCCCGACTACGGGATCGTGCCGGGCCACACGCTCGTCTACACCGCCGGCATCCGCTCCATCGACCACTTCCCGATGCGCCTCACGGCGCGGGCGTAGCCGCATCGGCACTCCGCCGACCGCCGTCGGCCACCTGCTCGGTCCAGCGACCCTCGTGCCAGTAGCGCAGTTCGTGGCGTCCCGCGGGGTCCGGGTACCAGCCTGACGGGGCGTCGTCGGCGCCGCGGGGCCGAGGCGTTCCTGCGCTCGCGCCGCCGGGCCGATCGGCTCAGGGCGGTCAGCTCGGTCACCAGCCGGTCCGCCTCCTCCACCTCGCGGTCCCGGAACTCGGCCCGCGCCCGCTTCCCGGCGACGTCGACATGGACGGTGGCCAGCCCGAGGGGTCGCTGCAGCGGCCCCTGGACCCGCCGGATGCTCTGCGTCTTCTCCAGGGGCACCCAGGTGGTGGCCCGGTTGATGCGGCCCGTCACGCAGACGGCGTGCGCGCCATCGTGTCCGGCGGAGAGGAAGTGGAAGCTCAGCGGGGCCTTCAGCCGGGCCCGCCCCGGCGGTGCCGTCCGCTCCGGATCCGGTGCGCCGAGCAGGCGGGCCAGGAGATGCCAGGAGTCCTGCTGCGATCCCACGGGGAGCAGCGCTTTGCGGACCACGTTCGTGCCCTCGCCCCGCTGGTTGCGCGCGGTGGAGCCCGCCACGTCCACTTCGAGACGGCACCACCCGAAGGGTCGCCACAGCAGGGGCTCCACCTGGCGCACCGCCTGGATCCTGCCGTAGGGCACGGTCTCAGAGATGGTCTGCAGCAGCCCGCGCCGGATGCGCACGCCCTCGGGCGCCTCCACCGCAATGAAGGCGAACTGACCCGAGAGCCGGCGCCAGATGACGCCGGCGGCGCTGAGGAGATACACGGCGAGGAACCCCGCTGCGGCGGTCGCCGTCTTCGGTTCGAACTGGTCGAGCACGGCCAGCGCAGCCACTGTGCCGATGAGCAGGATGGTGATCAGGGAGAGGAAGACGGATGCGAGCAGGCGACCCGTGTCCACGCTGGCCATCGGAAGGCCGGTGTTGCTCGACGCGGCGACGTCGGCGTCGATGTGGCCCGCCAGCAGGACCAGGCGCAACTCGGCCGCCTGCGCCTCGGCCAGGTAGGCCAGCTTGCCGTCGGTCGACCCCGATCCCGCCAGGCGGATGCGCAACTCCGAGACGCCGAGCAGGCGCGCCAGGAGCGGACGGACGATGTCGACCGCCTGGATGCGGGCCAGCGGGAGCCGCCGGGAGTCCTTCTTGATGAGCCCGGTCTCGATCCTGAGCGTGTCCCCCTCGAGGCGCCAGCGGGTCACCATCCAGTGGACGTAGCCGTAGACGGCGGAAGCCAGGGTGATCACCACCAGATAGGCCGTCTCGGCCTGGCCGTTCTCGGCCTTCGAGTGGAGCGTCGACACCAGGAAGAGGAGGACGAGGGCCGGGGCGAACCGGCCCACCCGGGCCAGGGGCGTGAGCGGGTGGAGACGCTGCCAGTTGTCGTCCGGGACGCCGGATCAGGGACGACCTCGGTCACATGCCCGCCGCCATCGACTCGCCCAGCTCGGTGAGCCGGTCCCGGAGGCGCGCCGCCTCGGCCCGTTCCAGCCCGGGGATGCGGGCGTCGCTCGCCGCCGCCGCCGTGTGGAGTTTGACCGTCGACAGCTGGAAGAGGCGCTCGACCGGTCCGGCCGTGACTTCGACGAACTGCATCCTCCCGTAGGGCACGACGGAGAGCCGTTGCACCATGACCCCGCGGGCGACGATGAGGTCCTCGTTGCGCTCCTGGTAGCGCCAGGCCCGGAAGCGACGGCGCAGGAACCACGAAAGCGTCGCGCCCAGTGCCACCACCACCACGGCGCTGATGAGCCCGGCCAGCAGGCTGACGGCGGCCGCGAAGACCAGCCCGAAGAACGCCGCGAGCACCACCGAGATCGTCACCACCTCGGCCCGCCGCATCCGCCACAGGCCCGGGGAAGGGTGGAGCCAGGGCTGCTCGCCCCCCGTCGTCACGGATACGACGTTAAAGGGAACGCCCCGACGTAGGGTGGCAAACGTGACCCGGTTGCGCAGTTCCTCGACAAGAAAGCTGGCCATGGCGCTGGAACCCGTCGCCGGCCAGGTGTATTTCTCCCCCGAATGCCACGCGGCCTACGCCGAGCTCGGCTTCTCGCCCAGCCCGGGGTCGCTCCCCGGCGGCGTGCAGCTCCCTGACGGGCCGGCCTACTTCACGAGCCGCGGCTCAGTCATGGGCCAGGTGCCCGGTGAGGTGGTCGCCGCCGCGTTCGCGGTCTTCAATCCCGACGCGGTGGTGCCGGCGGTCGAGTTCGGCTGGACCAAGGTGGACGCGTCGACCGTGTGTGCGGCGCGTACCCGTGGCGCGGTCGGCCAGTTGGTGCGGGTCCTCGGCACGGAACCTGTCGGTCTGGAGCGTGCGACGGAGCTGTTGGCCGCGGCGGTGGCACCGCTGCGCCCCGAGGGCAAGCCGCTCTTTGCCGGCCTCCTGAGCGCCGGACTGCCCGGGGACCCGATGGGCGACATGTGGCGTCTCGCCGACCTGTTGCGCGAGTACCGGGGCGACGCCCACACAGCGGCCTGGACATCGGCCGGCCTCGACGCGACCGAGGTCGGACTGCTCACCGAGCTCTACTGGGGCCTCCCGATGCGGACCTACATCCGGACCCGTGCCTGGTCGGCCGATCAGCTCGATGCGGCGGAGGCCCGGCTGTCGGGTCGGGGCCTGGTCGCTGAGGGCGCGTTCACGGCCGAGGGGCGAGCGCTGCGCGAGTCGGTCGAGGTGGCGACCGACGCCCAGTGCGACGTCATCGTCCATGCCCTCGGTGACTCGTTCGACGAGTTGCTCGCCCTTCTCGTCCCGTGGGGCCAGGCGATACGGGACGCCGGGGGATACCCGCCCCAAGGCCCGCACGACCTGGCACCTGTTCGTTGAGGCTCAGGCGAGCGGGCGGTGCTCCGTGCCTTCGCCGGGCGTGATGAAGAGCGCAAAGCCTGGCTCGTGGACCCGGGCCGTGTGCCACACGTTCGCAGGATTGACCATGGCCTCGCCCGGTCGCAGCTCGACGACGTGGTCCGCGCCGTCGAGCTCCTGCACGATGTCGACGCGACCTGAGAGCAGGACAACGACCTCTTCTCCGGCCGGGTGGCGTTCCCAGCCGTCCCACGTCGCGTCCTGGGCGATGACGCAAACCAGACGCCCCTCCTTCCCGTCGGAGGCGAACCTGCGGCGATAGGCCTCGACGTGGTCCGCAGACCACTCGAAGTCGGGCAGCGGGGTCGCGGTGGAATCCCGGCCCAGGTGGACGAAGGTGCGGGCGAGGTCGAAGGCGTCGAGGGCGCCGGACTGCCCGTCGCTCATCGACCGGCCCCGGGGCTCAATACAGCGGCGACCACGCCGCGCTGCGCAGCAGCCGGCTCTCCCAACGGTCGCGTACCTCGAGGGCGTCGTGCAGCCACGTCCCCGGCGCCGACGCCTCGGGCGGGAGGTCGTGGCCCAGCATCCACATGACCGCCTTCGTGTTGACCACGCGCTGCCAGAGGATCACCTCGGTCGTCATGTGGGTCCCGTAGACGGGCTGGAAGGCGGCCTCGAGCTCGATCATGCCCGTGCCCTCCTCCTTCTGGCTGCTCAGCGTGTGGTCGTAGAGGGTGCCCGCCTTCTGGAGGTAGGCCTCGAGCCCGCCGGCGTAGGGCCACGCCGTGTCCTCCATGAACAGCGAGTTCTTGTGGGTCTCGCCGTTCACCGGCACGGTGGCGAGGTCGATCTCCTGCAACGGCGACCAGGGCACCGGCTGGATCACTTTGGCCTCGCTGGAGTGACGCATGGCGTCGACCTTGGCGGACCATGCCGCGAGGTCACCCCCGCGCACGCGCTCGGCCAGCTCCGCCCACGCCGCGGCGTCGCGGCAGCCGGTGATGGAGACCACCGTGTAGGCCTGCCCGCTACCGTGGGCCAGGCGCAGGTACCAGAGCAGCCTGCTCCCGTCCGACTTGGCCAGCGCCGGGAGGTACTCGTCGCGGAAGGCGTCGTCGAAGGCGTCCTCCTTGGCGCCGGCGACGCGGTGGACCTGGTGCAGCAGCAACATGTGTGTACCCCCTGTCGGAGTCCATGGCGAGTGACCACGGATGAGCGAACTGACCTGCGGACGGGCTAGCGGGTGGTGGCGATCCCCCCGTCCACCGGGATGATCGCGCCGGTCAGGTACGCCCCCGCACGCGACGACAGGTAGATGGCGGCGCCGGCCATGTCGTCGGGCCGGCCGATGCGCTTGAGCGGCGCGCTGGCCGCGATCTGCTCGCCGAAGGCCTCCAGCGTGGCCGCCATCATCTTGGACTCGAAGGGCCCTGGTGCGATGGCGTTCACCGTGACGAGCGGCGCCAGGCGCTTGGCCAGGTGGCGGGTCAGCTGGTGCACGGCGGCCTTGGAGGCCGAGTAGGAGTAGGTCTCGAGCGCGGGCACCTCGATCCCGTCGATCGACCCGATGTTGATGACGCGCGCCGGCTCGTCGACCGTCCCCGCCTTCTCGAGCAGCGGCACGAGGAACTTGGTCAGGTGGAAGACGCCCTTGACGTTGAGGGAGAGCACACGCTCGAAGGCGGCCTCGTCGAAGTCCGCCAGCGGCGTGCCCCAGGTGGCGCCGGCGTTGTTCACCAGGATGTCGAGCGCGTCCTCGCGCGCCGCCACTCTCGTCGGCCAGCCGCCGGCACTCGGCCTCGGTGGACAGGTCGGCGGGGATGGCGACGCAGGTCCCCTTCTGCCGACAGCTCGGCGGCCACCTCCTCGCAGGACGTCCGCCTTGCGCGACGAGATGTAGACCTTCACGCCGGCATCGACGAACCCCTCGGCGATCATCTTGCCGATGCCGCGGCTGCCGCCGGTGACGAGTGCCGTCTTCCCGGCGATGTAGAAGAGGTCCGAGGCGGTCATCGGCCCATTGTGCCCGCCGCGCTCACGGGGCGGCCAATGCCAGCGCGCTCCGCACGAGGACGCGGCGCCCGACGCGCAGCGACTCGTCCTCGACGAGGAAGGTCGGGCTGTGGTGCATTGCCGCTCGAGCCGTCCGCCGCCCGCCGCCGACGAAGAAGTAGCAGCCGGGCAGGTGGCGCAGGAACTCGCTCACGTCGTCGCTCGGAGCGACCGGCGGCATGCGGAAGACCTGGTCGGGGCCGATGCACCACGCTCGCCTCCGCCTCCACCACCGCTGTCGCCTCGGCGTCGTTCACGACGGCACGCGTGTGCTCGGGCCACCTCGAGCTCGACGTGGACGCCCTGGTCGTCGCCGACGGCGTCGCACAGGTCCTGCAGGCGGACCAGCGCCTCCTCGTGCTGGGCCTCGGTGAAGGTGCGCAGCGTCCCGGTGACCCGGGCCGAGGTGGGCACCACGTTGACGGCGGTGCCGGCGTGGATCGTGCCCGCGCTGCAGACGCAGTCGGTGCCCTCGTAGCGCAGGCCGGTGGCCACCTCGCCCAGCCGGCTCACCAGCTCGGCCGTGGCCCGGATGACGTCGCCCTTGGCCGAGGGCATGGCGCCGTGGCCGCCCGGCCCGCTCAGCGTGATGCGCAGCGAGTTGGCCTCGGACATGGCGATGCCCGACCGCAGCGCGACGAAGCCCGATGGGCGCCTGGGAGGTGACGTGGAAGCCGACGAGGCACGCCCCCTCCATGGCGGTCAGCGCGCCGCCGCTCGAGCATGGCCTTGGCCCCGCACATCGCCTCCTCGGCCGGCTGGAACAGGAAGACGTAGCGGCCCGGCAGGTCCTCTCGGCGCGCCGCCAGCAGTGAGGCCGCGCCGAGCAGTGAGGCCACGTGGACGTCGTGCCCGCAGGCGTGCATGACACCCTCGATCTCCGAGTGGACGGCCCGCGCCTCGTCCTCTTGCACCGGCAGCCCGTCGATGTCGCCCCGAAGGACGACGCTGCGCCCGGGCCGACCGCCCTCCATGGCGAAGATGCCGCCGGTCTCGGTCACTCTGCAGCGCCTCGTCGATGCCGAGCGACGCCATGTGGTCGCGGATCAGCGCCGTGGTGTCGTGCTCGGCGAACGCCAGCTCGGGCCGGCGGTGCAACACGTGCCGCATGTCGACCATGTCGTCGAACACGGCGTCGGCCGGGGCAGCGCCGAAGAGCTCGCTCACGTCAACGGCCGAGGAGGTCGCGGGCGATGTGCGTCACCTGGATCTCGTCGGTGCCCGCGTAGATCTGGAAGACCTTGGCGTCGCGCGCCAGCTGCTCCACCCGGAACTCGGACATGTACCCGTTGCCGCCGAAGAGCTGGACCGCCTCCATGGCGACCTCCGAGGCGGCTTGGGCCGAGTAGAGCTTCATGGCCGAGGCCTCGGCCAGGGTGAGGCTCTTGCCGGCCGAGCTCATCTCGATGTGGCGGAACACGAGGTTCTCCACGTTCAGGCGGGCGATCTCCATGCGGGCCAGCTTCAGCTGAATGAGCTGGAACTCTGCGATGGGCCGTTCCCACAGGAGGCGGTCCTTGGCGTACTGCACCGACAGCTTCAGGCACTCCTCGATGAGTCCGAGCGACATGGCGGCCACGCCGGCCCGCTCGGTGACGAAGTTCCCCTTGGCGCTGTCGCGACCTTCGCTCCCGCCGTTGCCCTCGGTCTCGCCGAGGAGGCGGTCCTTGCCCGACGCGCACGTCGGTGAGGAACAGCTCGCCTGTCGGCGACGAGTGCAGTCCCATTTTGCGGAACGGTTTGGACTGCTCGAGACCGGGCATGCCACGGTCGAGGATGAAGGTGAGGACGGGGCGCTGGCGCAGCGGCGTCTCGCTGCCGTCGTCGAGCTTGGCGTAGAAGACGATCGTGTCGGCGTAGGGGCCGTTGGTGATGAACGTCTTGTTGCCGTTGAGCACGTACTCCTCGCCGTCCCGCAGGGCGGATGACTTCATGCCGCCGAGGGCGTCGGAACCCGAGTCGGGCTCGGTGATGGCCCAGGCCCCGACCTTGTCCAGCGTCATGAGGTCGAGTCCCCAGCGCTCCATCTGGGCCGGGGTGCCGCCCTTCATGATGGTGCCGCCGGCCAGGCCGGTGCTGACCCCGAGGGCCGTCACGATGCCGGGGCAGTAGTGGCACAGCTCGATGATCGGGATGAGCGTCATGGCGGCGTTGCCGCCGCCCTCGGAGCGCTCGGACGGCGCCGCGCCCGACGTCTTGCGCTCGAGCGCCCGCTTGAAGGAATCCCGGGCCAGGGCGTCGAGGCCGAAGGTCCGGTACAGCTTGCGGATCACCTCGTACGGCGGAGTGTCACCGTGCTCGAGGTCGTCGACGTTCGGCTTGACCTCTTCGTCGACGAACCGCCGTACGGCGTCGCGGATCGCCAGCTGCTCTTCGGACCACTCGAACATGACGTGCCTCCCCGGGGCCTCAGGCGCCCGCCGGACCCCGCCGGTGCCGACCCTACAGGCCCGCCCTAGGCGTCGGCGATCCGCTTCAGCGTGTTGCGGTCGGTGTGGACGACCTGTTCGGGCGACCCGGCGTGGTGGATCACCGTCGTCTCCGAGTAGGTGAACTCGCCGTCGACGCTGGTGTCGATGGTCACCTCGTACCGGATGGCTCGGGCGTTCTTGTCCAGCCAGTTGTTCGACAGAATGCCGTAGGTCTGGCTGCCGACATTCGCCTCCAGGGTGTAGGTGGTGGCATCGGCCGCCACCGTGGCGCCCGCCACGATGGCGGAGCCCCGCGGGATCGAGGAAGCAGCGGACCACCTCGCTGTCGCGGGCGTCCCACAGCCAGTACCCGACCTCGGTGTGCGAAGGGTTCTCCTCGGTGCCCCGCCAGGCCGCCATGCGGTAGTCGAGCCCGTAGAGCACCTGGCTGCCGGTTCTCCACCGGACCGAACGGCTTGAAGTCGATGTGCTCGCGGTACGGGGTGAGGCCGATCCTCCCCTCCTCGTTCCCGTAGGCGACGTCGTCGCCCTGCTCGCCTTCCCACACTCCCGCCAGTCGGGCCAGGGGGCCCCATTCAGGTCCTGCGCTCAACGCTCGGTCCTCCTCGTCGCTCGGGTGGTGCTCCGACTCCGGGCCACCTTAGAAGGTGGCGCCGCGGCGGACCGCGGGCCACCCGGTCGTGGGCGCGGCGGCGCTAATGCGACGGAAAGGTGCCGAGGTCGGGTTCCTGCCCCGGCGCCTCCTCCGGCGTGACGCCGGCGGGCGCCGTGGGGGAGGGCACGTTGGTCACGCTGCGAAAGCGGGTGAAGAACCCACGCCCCCCCTGGGGGGCGCTCTCGGAGTGGCGCTGGGTGCGGGCCACGACGATGCGGCTCGCCACCAGCAGGAGGAGGACGATGACGATCAGGATCAGCGCGGCGTCGTACGAGACGTAGTGCTTCTGCACCGACGGGTCGTTGTAGTACGTGAACACCACGTAGGTGAGGTACGGGAACTGCGCGTGGGTCAGCGAGTGCGGCAGCGTGTTGGAGAACCCGGCCGTGTAGATGAGGGGCGCCGTCTCGCCACAGGCGATGGCCAGGGCCAGGAGCAGCCCGGTGGCGATGCCGGGCAGGGCGCTCTTCAGCACGACCTTGCGCAGGCCGTAGCCTGCCGACATGCCCAGGGCGGCCGCGCCCTCCCGGTAGCCCGTCGGCACCTGGCGCAGCGAGTTCTCGGTGGTCTTGGCGATGTAGGGGATCACCATGATGGAGAGGATGATGAGCGCCGAGGCCAGCGAGAAGCCCCAGTGGAGCCCGACGACGAGCGCCACGTAGCCCACGTAGCCGAGCACGATGGAGGGAAAGCCCGACAGGATGTCCGAGGCGGTGCGGAGCGGGCCGCTGAGCCGGCCGCCGATCTTCTTCGGCTGGGTGAACTCGGCCAGGTGGATGCCGGCCAGCACGCCGATGGTGCCGGCGATGATGAAGACGCCCACCATGAGGATCAGGGTGCCCAGAATCTGGTCCCGCAGGCCACCCCCGGTCGGGGTGAGCTGGGTCCACAGCACGCTCCACTGCCAGTGCGCCCAGGCCCTGCGCGACGACGCCCAGCAGCAGCCAGGCGGCCGGGGCCATGATCAGGATCGAGCGCCAGGTAGGTGAGGGCCTGCCACGTGACGGTCGAGACGCGGCGGCGGCGCGTGGCGGGCCCGCCGGCCAGCGTGGTGGACGCCATCAGGCGCCCCCGACCGGAGCGCCCACGCGCCCTGTCCGCCTGATGATCATGCGGGCGAGCAGGTTGACCCCGACCGAAATGACCGCCAGCACGAGGGCCAGCTCGGCCAGGGTGGCCACGGCGAAGCCCGGTGCCGTCGGTGAGGGCGCCGTCGAGCTGGGTGAGGATGGTGGCCGCCACCGTGGTGAAGGGCAGGTAGATCGTCGGCGGGATGTGCAGCGAGGCACCGCCGATCATGGCGATGGCGATGGTCTCGCCCAGCGCCCGCCCGAGGCCGAGCACGGTGGCGCCGATGATGCCGGAGCGCACCCACGGGAGCGTCACCTTGTTCGCCACCTCCCAGTCGGTCATGCCGAGCGCGGACGCCCCCTCCTTGGGGAGCGGGGGGACCTGCTGGAACAGGTCGCGGGTGGTCGAGGCGATGATCGGGACGATCATGAGGGCGAGCACGATGCCCGCCGCCAGGAGGCCTTCCCCGGTTCCGGTCGGGTTCCGGAAGTACCGCAGCACCGGGACGTCGGGCATGTTGTCGGCGATGACCGGGAAGACGTTCTTGGCCAGCCAGGGGCCGAAGGTGAGGATGCCCCACAAGCCGATGACCACGCTCGGGATGCCGGCCAGGATCTCAATGGTGAAGCCCAGTGGCTTCGAGATCCATGTGGGCATCCGCTCGGTCAGCGCGAAGGCGGCACCGATGGAGAGCGGCACGGCGATGACGATGGCGATGAGGGAGGAGACCACCGTCCCCCAGATGATGGCCCAGGCGCCGAATTGGGCCCCCATCGGATGGGCCACCCCGTTGGTGTGGACGACGGCGCCGTACCCGTTGCCGTACGTCCAGTTGCGCCCGTAGAGGAAGTACCAGCCGTTGACCCGGATGGCCGGCCACGCCTTGACGGCCAGCACCGAGACGGCGAACACGAGGGCCGCCAAGCGGCAGCAGCACGGCGATCCAGGCCGAGCTGCGCCAGGCGTGCTCCTCGTTGCGGCGGGCGAAGTCCAGCACCCGCCGGGGCAACGGGGGCTTGCCCATCGATCCCGCTTGCGGCGTGGCGGGGACACGCCCCGCCACGCCGCCGACGGTTGCCATCGCTACTTGATGCTCAGGATCTGCTTGACCGACTGCGCCGTGACCTTCGCCGGCAGCGGCTGGAAGTCGACCTGCGACAGGTACGAGCTCGCCGCGCCCTGCTTCGGGTTGATCGCCCACTCGAGCACGGACCGGATGTTCTTGGCGTCCGAGGAGGACGACTGGTCGTTCGACACGATGGCGTACTCGTAGTTGACGATCGGGTAGCCCTCGCTGATGGGGCCGTAGATGAGGGAGATGGTCCCGTTGGCCGGGGTCTTCTTCACGAAGCCGGCGGCCTCGGCGGCGATCGACGTCTGCGTCGGCAGGACGAACTGGCCCTTGGCGTTGCCCAGTTCGGCGTAGCCGAGACCGGCCTGCAGGACCTGCGTCTGGTAGCTGATGCCGATGTAGGCGACGCAGCCCGGCGTGGCCTTGCAGCCCGAGACCATGCCCGAGTTGCCGCTCTCGCCCAGCGCACCCGGCGCGTTCGGCCACGGGACGGTCGTGTTGAAGCCGATCTTGGTGCCCCAACCCGACGGGTCGGCCTTGGACAGGTAGGTGGTGAACAAGAACGTGTCACCGCTGCTGTCCGACCGGTGCAACGTGACGATCGGCAGGTTGGGCAGCGTCACCCCGGGGTTGGCGCTGGCGATCTGCGAGGCGTTCCAGTTGGTGACGGTGCCCGAGTAGATCTGCGACAGCAGCTTCCCGCTCAGCTTCAGGTGAGCCGTGATGCCCGGGATGTTGTAGGCCACGAGCTGGGCCGAGATCGCCAGCGGGATGTTCTTCAGGTGCGGGCTGGCCTGAGACCTCGGTCGGCGACAGGTAGGCGTCGGAGGCGCCGATGTTGATCGTCCCGTTGGTGGCATCCGAGATGCCGGTGCCGGACCCTGTCGCAGCCGTCTGGATCGTGGTGTTCGAGTACTTCTCGTTGTACCCGCTCGCCCACAGGTTGAAGAGTGGGTAGAGGAGGGTGCTCCCGGTCTCCGTCACCTGGCCGCCGGCCGGCTTCTCCACGCCGCCGGAGGGCAGCTTGGCGGCGGACGCGGCCGTGCTGAGGACGACCGAGCTCAGCGCGAGCCCCGCCGCCGCAACGGCGGTGATCACTCCTCGCCGCAGTCGCGTCGCTCTCATCAGTGTTGTCACAGGTTCTCTCCTTGTGGTGGTGGTTTGGTTGGTGTTGCTCTGGGTGAGTCGGTTGATGTGGCTTGTGATGTGCACTGGACCCCAGCCTCTCGCAGAGTCCGAAAATTGCCGCCTAGCCCATCCGTCCCGTGACGTAGCGCTCGGTGTCCGGATGCGACGGCCTGTTGAACAGGTCGTCGGTCGCCTCCGTACTCGACGAGCGCCCCCTGGTAGAAGAACATCGTCTGGTTCGACACCCGCATGGCCTGGCCGAGGTTGTGCGTCACCACGATCAGCGTCAGCGCCGGTGTCAGCGTCTTGAGCAGTGCCTCGATGGACTCCGTCGTGACGGGGTCGAGCGACGAGGTCGGCTCGTCGAGCAGCAGGACTTCCGGCCCCACGGCGAGGGCGCGGGCCAGGCAGAGCAGCTGTTGCTGACCGCCCGACAACCGGAAGGGCGAGTCGTTGAGACGGTCCTTGACGGCGTCCCACAACCCGACCTCGGTCAGCCGGCGCTCGCACACGACATCGAGCTGCTTGCCCTTGGCGATGCGGTGCGCCTTGACGCCGGCGACCACGTTGTCCTTGATCGACATCGGGAACGGGTTCGGCCGCTGGAACACCATGCCGACACGCCGCCGTAGGGTCAGCAGGTCGACGTGCTGCGCCCACAGGCTCTCGTCGTCGAGGGTGACGTCCCCCTCGCGCGTGAAGCCGGGCACCCGGTCGTTCATCCGGTTAAGGTGCGCAAGAAGGTGGACTTGCCCGAACCGGTGGGCCCGATCAGTGCGGTGATCGAACCTCGCTTGAGGTCGACGTTGATGTCGGCGAGGACGATCCGGCCCGAGAAGCCCAGATTCAGATTCACGGAGCGCATGACGCACTCGGGACGGGACGCGTCCGGATCGAGGGCCTGCAGCGCCCTGTCGACATCGGACTGCACCTCGGTCGTAACGGGATTGAGACTTGTCCGGTTGATCTCACCCTCGGCCACGCCCTGGAACGTAGCCAGGCAAGGTGAACGCCAGGCAACAGGAGTGCTATCCCGAGGTGAACGTTTGTTTAGTTCGAGAGGACGACTGGTGGCCGAGAATCAGCCGGGGACGCCCGTCAGCCCCGCAGCAACCCGGTTCCTCTCTCCTGTTGGGCCAGGGCCTCCTGGTGGGACGCGGCGATCGCCAGCACGATACCGGGGGCCCAGGCGATGACGGCGAGGCAGGCGAGCGCGGCGGGGATGGACAGCACGAGGGCCGTCCCGGTCGAGAACAGGGCACTGCCAGCGGTCACCGTGCTGAGGAATCCGGCGAGGAGCCAGGCGATCCACCAGTGCAGGACGCGGCGCCGGTGTGGGTGGCCGGGCGGGAGGCAGTCGCGTACGGCGGAGTAGGGAATCCACAGGTTGACGACGGGCACGAACCACGAACCCACGCCCCAGGCCGGCGAGGAGCGGGACGGGATGCCGAGGGCGCGTCCGGCCGACGCCGCCCGGTGCTGCCAGATGCAAGCGACGACCACCGCGGCGACCGTGATCACGCCGACGAGGAGTCCGACCGGGGCGAGTGAGTTGCTCGGCGCGTGGTACGGGGGCGGCGTGATCCCGCGCTGCGCGTCGTTCCAGTCGATGCGGAACTGGTGGCCGGCGGAGCGCAACTGGTCCGCGTTCACCCGTTGGAGGACGAGGCTGACAAGGAGGTAGACGGCCGGCACTGCCACGGCGAAGCGTGCCACCGGGGCCATGCGGCGCTCGACGTCCACCGCGCTGCGTCGTGGACGTGTTGAGGCGCTCGGCGGCCACGGCCCAGGGTGCCCCCTGCCGTCGCCGGCCCGTGTGGCGGCGCGGCCGCCCGGCGGCGGCGGCGGATGCTGGGGGAGCACGGTGGCCTCCGACCAGGCGTAGCCGTCCCACCACCGCTGACCCGGGCCGCCGGCGGGATCGGGGTACCACCCGGGCGGCGCGCCCGGGATACCCGCTGTGCTCGCTCACCCACCCATCCTGTCAAAGCCACGGCCTCTTCCCCTGCCGGCACCATCTGCCGGTCGCTGGTGACCTGATCTCGTCCGGGACGTGCCGTCGGCGTGTTCCCACGCCGGAAGGCGGGGTGACCGCCCCGGGGTTGACGGAGTCGTCCGGCGTTGGGCACCCGCTCCGACATTCCATTCCCCGCCCTTCAGGGGACCGTCGCGGCAACTAGAGTCCCAACGCAATACGGGACGAGGCAATCGGATCTGTCGCGAAAATAGCGGCCGACGAGGTCGTGACGAGTTGGATGATCGGCGACCTCGAGGTCGCAGCGCTCAATCAGCTCTTCGATCGCGGCAACTGACCACCCAGCCTGGACGGGTTCACCGGAGGCAGCTACCAGTCGGGAAAAGATCTCGTGGAAGCTCTTCGCGTTGTCATCCAGGATGGATCCCTCAGCGAGGTACGAAAAGACGACTTCTGAACCGGTCTCACCGTGGCCGATCGTGCCCAAGGTCGCCTCAATGGCGTCGGCGGTCAGGTATGGAGTGACCCGAGCCAGGAGAACAGGGCAGGTCGGTGCCAGTCGAATCCGGCTCGGTCCAAGCCGTCGCGCAGTGACTCGATCTCGAAGTCAATCGGGACGAAGATCTGGGTGTCCGCAACTGGAAGCGCGAGATCGGCGATGCGCTCGCGCTTCCACGCTTGAGAAACCGGGTGGTCGACCTCGTACACCGTGAGGGATCGCAACAGGTCTGGACGTCGCCATCCGAACGAGTCAAGACCCGCGCCAAGCACCACAAACTGGTAAAAGGGGCCTGCGTCAGGCGATCCTTCTGCGTACCGCGAGCGGGTGGCGACTCCCGCCAACACCTCGCGCTCGAACTTCGGGCGGGAACAACGAGTCGCCGAGCTCTTTGATCTGTGGCCGTGATTGTCCGGTCAGGATCAGCGCGAACGGGTCGTCGAGCACCCACGGCGGTTCCTCTTCTAGGCGAAGGCGACCGCGAGCAACGGCTGCCAACAGCGCGGTCCTGCTCGGGGCAGCTTCCATACGGCTCCTTGTGGCCCCGGTTTCTAGAGCAGGACTTCCGCCATCTCCTCGAGCGCACCGATGTGCGCATCGGTTTCGCCCAGCCCAGCGTGCATCGTGTTCAGCGACAGATGCGTCGCCCCCGCGGCCTGCCAACGGCGGGCGTGTTCGGCGATCTTGTCGTGGTCCCGGGTGGCGTATTCCAGCCGTCCCTCGAACTGCAGATTCGAGAGGTCACGCCCGGCCTCGGCGGCGCCCTCACTGATGACCTCGAGTGCCGGTTCCAATCCGCCGCCGGGTCGGACTTGGGGGAACCAGCCGTCGGCGATGCGACCCACCCGTCGCAGCGCGGACGGCGCGTGGCCTCCGATCCAGATCGGGATCGGCCGCTGCACCGGCGGCGGCGCGAGTCCGGCCGCCCGGATGTGGTGGAAGCGGCCGTCGACCGTGACGCTCCGTTCGGTCCACAGGGCCCGCAGCACGGCCACCTGTTCCTCCAGAATGGCCGCCCGCTGCTCGAAGGGCATGCCGAGCGCGTCGTACTCGAGCTTGTTCCAGCCGATGCCGAGTCCCAGCCGGAAGCGCCCGCCGCAGAGAAGATCGACCTCGGCCGCCTGCTTCGCCAGCAGCGCCGTCTGGCGCTGCGGCCCGATGAGGATCGAGGTGGCGAAGGCCAGGTTCGTGCGGCCGGCCAGGTAGGCGAACATGGTCAACGGTTCGCGAAAGGTGTCGTCGATCGTGTACGGCCCGCCGAGCTCACCGAGCACCTCGGTGTCCCCACCCAGCACGTGATCGTAGGCCGCCAGATGCGAATAGCCCAGGTCCGCGACCGCCTGCCCGATGGCCCGGACCGCTCCGGGGTCACCGCCTGCTTCGGTCTGGGGAAAGATCACGCCGATGTCCATCTCGGCAGTTTGCCCCGCCGGGGCGCCGCGGTGCAGGCCGAAGTTGGACCGGGCCCTGGCTTGGCCGGTTCCATTAGCTTGGCCCGATGAAGGTGCGCATCTTCGTGGAGCCCCAGCAGGGCGCGTCCTACGACCAACAGCTCAGGGTGGCCCAGGCGGCCGAGGCCGCCGGCTTCGACGCGTTCTTCCGCTCCGACCACTTCCTCGCCATGGGCGGCGACGGCCTGCCCGGCCCGACTGACGCCTGGCTCGCACTGGGGGGGATCGCCCGGGAGACCGACCGGATCCGTCTGGGCACCCTGGTGACCTCGGCCACGTTCAGGCTGCCCGGACTGCTCGCCATCGAGGTGGCGCAGGTGGACGCCATGAGTGGCGGCCGGGTCGAGATCGGTCTCGGCGCCGGATGGTACGACCGGAGCACACCGCCTACGGCGTGCCCTTCCCGCCCCTCGGGGAACGATTCGAGAGGCTCGAGGAGCAATTCGCCATCCTCACGGGGCTCTGGGGCACGCCGGTCGGCGAGACGTTCGACTTCGACGGGCGGCATTACAAGGTGCAGGACAGTCCGGCGCTCCCCAAGCCCGTCCAGCACCCCCATCCTCCGCTCATCGTCGGCGGAGGCGGCGCCAAGCGGACGCCTCGCCTCGCTGCGACCTACGCCGACGAGTTCAACCTGGCGTTCTCCTCACTGGCCGCCACCGAGGCCCAGTTCGGAAGAGTCCGCTCCGCCTGCGCGGACCGGGAGCGTGACCCCGGGACGCTACGGCTCTCAGCGGCGCAGACGGTCTGCTGCGGCGCCAACGACGCGGAGGTGGAGCGCCGCGCCGCCAACATCGGCCGCAAACCGGATGAGCTGCGCGCCAACGGTGTGGCGGGCACCCCGGACGAGGTGGTGGCGCGTCTGCAGGAGTTCGCCGCCATCGGCGCGCAATCGATCTATCTCCAGGTGCTTGATCTCGACGATCTCGATCACATCGAGCTGCTCTCGGAGGAAGTGCTGCCGAACGTCTGACCGCGGCGATCCCGTGGCCGTCCGTCACGCTGTCCTGATCAGCCCATCGTCTTGGCGCGCAGCTGCGGAATCGCGTAGGGCGCCGCCGCAACGATTGCCGCGATCAGGGCGAGGAACGCACCGAACTCCCAGCCGACGCCCGAACCGCCTGGCTTGAAGATGAAGGCGAGGAACACAATGACCAGGTTGACCAGTGTCGCCGCCATCATCGTCGTGAGGTGCGGAAGGTTGATACCGCCCGGCAGCTCCTCCCAGCCGGCGCGCAGCACGAGGTAGGCGATGATCAAAATCGACAAGATCATCACGATGTAGAGATACCCGTGGGCCGATACCCCGCTCGCGGTCACGGTGATGCCGATGACACTGATGCCGAACCACGACAAGAACAGCGAGATGAACAGCACGATGGTGGCCACACCGGCGATCCGGTCCGCCAGGGACCAGCGGGCCGCATCGAACTTGTATGCCGGCATTGCCGATGCGCTGGGCGCGGCGGCACCCGGCGCGGCCGGCGCCGGAGCGCTCGCGGACGGAGCGTCCTGGGTCGCCCTCGCACCAGCACTCAGTGACGCACCACAGCTCGCGCAGGTCCTGGCATCGTCGGCGGCTTCGCTCCCACACTGCGGGCAGGTCTGCGGCATGGCGCTCCTCCATCCTTCAGGCGACGGGAGTCCGCGTACCCCCGCACGCTTCCAAATCACTGCTCGTCTGGTACCTGCGAGTCTACGGGGGTGTGACCCTTCTGACTAGGGATCCTTCTGTTGACGTGCGGCTGCGTTCCGGGTGACGAGGGGGCGTCTCCACCTGGTGGGGGGCGCGACCCGCGCTACCCACCAGGGGACGGCGCAGTCGTGCGGTGCCGCTTGGGTTGGAGGAGGGCGAGCCGCGCCACCGTGTCCCCCCCGACGGCCACGCAGCCGGCTGCCGACGGGCAGGCCACCGCGGTCAACGTGATCGGGACGTACGCCGTGGCCGAGTCCCGGAAGCTCTGTCCGGCATCGATGCTCTGGGCCACTGCGCCCGTGCCGACCGCGGGCAAACCGGCCCATTTGGTTCCGACCATGGCGCATTGCGTCGGCGAAGGACAGGCCACTCCGTAGACGTCGTCGACCGGCACTGCGCCGGTCACCGGCGTCCACGTGTGTCCCCCGTCCGCGCTGCGGAGGAGCTCGCCCTTGGCGGGGACGATGTCGCTGACCGTCGTCCCGGTCGTACCCGCGGCCAGGCAGACCGAGGCGGTGAGACAGGCCGTACTCTGCAACACGCCAAGTCCCGAAGGAACCGTCGCCAACGCCCAGGTCTGCCCGCCGTCTGCGCTCACCGCGACCGCTCCCTCGCCGTGGCCGTTGCTGGTCGGGATGTAGCCGGCGTCGATGCACGTACCACCCGCCACGCACGTGAGATCGTTCCCGGGCATGAAGAATTGCGGAAGGTTGCCCTCTTGCGCCCAGCTCCGGCCGAAGTCGGCGCTGTGGGCGGACCACGTCGAGGTGCCGTCGCTCACGACGGCGGTGCAGTCGACCGGGCTGGCGCAGCTCACGCTCGAGACCACGAGAGCGTTCTGCGGTGTCGACGCGGCCGACCACGTGGCGCCGGCATCGCTCGTCGAGACGACGACGCCGCTGCCGGGCAACGATGCCCCGTTGGACCCGACCGCCAGGCACTCGATGGAGGTGGGGCAGGAGACAGCGCTCAGCTGCGGCGTACTTCCCCCGGCGACATCCTGCGCCTTCCACGACCGGCCGCCATTGGTCGTGGCGGCGATGACCGACACACCGCTCGCCGGGGCCGGATTGGGCCCGACGACCCCCACGGCCCAACAGCGCCGCGGCGTCGCGCACGCCACCGCAGTGAGTTCTCCGGTGCCGTTGGGGGCCGGCTGTCCAACGGCGAGGGGCGTGCCGTGCGGCTCACCGAGGACGGGCGCGGCCTTGGAAGAACTCGGGTGTCCGGACAGCCCACAGCCCGACGCGGCGACGGCGGCAGCAGCAAGAAGGATGGCCAGACCGCCGCTGCGTCGCCGGACACGCCAGTGTCGAGACACGGAGCATGGAAGCACAGCACGGCGACAATAGCGGTGGGGGGTGCATTTTTATGTGCACCGTTCGCTACCCTCGCACGGGTGGACTGGGTCGATCTGTTGATCATCGGGTTGATGCTGCTGGCGGCCGTCCACGGCCTCCGGCTGGGAGCCCTTGTCCAAATCCTCACATTCGGGGGGTTCTTTCTGGGCTTCCTTCTCGGAACGCTCGTGTGGGTGCCGCTGTTGCGTGGCGGGCACGGCGACATCACCCGCTCCATCGTCGTCGTCTCGCTGGTCCTGCTGACCGCCTGTGTGTGCGGCTTTGCCGGTCGCGTCCTCGGGACCTGGAGCAATGTCACGGTGCGGCGGCATCATCTGGGCAATGTGGACGCCGTCCTGGGCGTCGGGGTGGCGGTCCTGGCCGTCCTCCTCTCCGTCTGGGTCGTGGCGGCGGTAGTGCTGACCCCCAACAGCCGGTTCACGTCGCTCGACGCCGCCGTGGCCCGCTCGGACATCCTCCACTCCATCGACCGGGTCCTGCCGCAGGCACCCTCCATCTTCAACGATCTGCAGACATTCCTGAACAACCAGGGATTTCCCCAGGCCTTCTCGACGCTGACTCCGCCCTCCACGCCGGCGGTCTCGACTCCTACGAACGCTGAGACCAGTGCGCTCGCCGACCCTGCCGTCTTCTCGACGGTCAAGATCCTCGGCACGGCCTGCAGCAACGAGCAGGAGGGCTCGGGGTTCGTGGTCGGACCCGGGGCTCGTCGCCACCAATGCGCATGTCGTGGCGGGGAGAGCAATGGCAACACACAGGTCCTTGTTGGCAACAGCGCGTACAACGCCACGCCCGTGCTGTTCGACCCGGATTTCGACCTGGCGGTGCTCCGGACCGACGCGCCCCTCGGTCCCGCGCTCACGATCAGCCCCGACATCGTGCCCCGGGGCACGCAGGCAGCAATCCTGGGCTACCCCGAGGACAGGGGCCTGAGCATCGGTGCGGCGGGCGTGACGGAAGAGGTCACGGCGATCGGCAAGGACATCTACAACAACGGGTCGGTCACGAGAGGCGTCTACGCGCTCGATGCCAGCGTCCTGCCGGGGAATTCCGGTGGCCCGCTGCTTGGCCCGGGAGGTCAGGTCATCGGCGTCGTCTTCTCCCGCTCCACCGTCTACCAGGACGTTGGCTACGCCTTGACCTCACCTGGGGTTTTGACTGGTGTGCAACAGGCCGAAGGACACCGTTCGGCCGTCAGCACCGGACCATGCATCTCGGGCTGAACCGGCAAGAATGAGGCCATGAGCCAGCGCATCGAGGACTATGCCGTCATCGGAGACCTCCACACGGCAGCGCTGGTGGGCATCGACGGCTCAATCGACTGGATGTGCCTGCCGCACTTCGACTCGCCGTCGTGCTTCGCGCGCCTCCTGGGGGACGAGGACAACGGATATTGGAGGATTGCGCCCGCCGGGGGTGCGTCGGTGATCCTGGCCACGCGGCGCTGGTACCGCCCTGAGACGCTCGTCGTCGAGACCGAGTACGACACGGCCACCGGAACCGTGCGGGTGACTGATTGCATGCCCGTGCGGGAAGATTACCCCCATCTGGTGCGTTCGGTGGAGGGCGTGAGCGGCACCGTCGACATGCGCATGGAGCTCGCAGTGCGCTTCGACTACGGAGAGGTAGTGCCCTGGGTCACTGCACACGACGGATTGACCCGCCTGACCGCTGGTCCCGATTCGGTGGCGCTCTGGCACCGGGTCGACGCCGTGGGCAAGGACTTGCGCACCGTCGCCGACTTCACCGTCACCGCGAACCAGCGATATCCCTTCACCCTGGTGTGGTATCCCTCGCACGAGGAGCCACCGCCGCCACTGGACAGCTACTACGCGGTGCACCTGACCGAGGCCTATTGGACGGAATGGGCGACACAGTGCTGCTACGCGGGGCCCTACAAGGACGCCGTGGTCCGCTCCCTCATCACGCTGAAGGCCTTGACCTACAACCCGACGGGCGGCATCGTGGCCGCGGCCACCACTTCACTTCCCGAGGCGCTCGGAGGTAACCGCAACTGGGACTACCGGTACTGCTGGCTGCGGGACGCAACGCTCACCCTCGAGTCGTTGCTGCGAGGCGGCTACCACACGGAGGCCCTGGCGTGGCGCGACTGGCTTCTCCGTGCCGTCGCCGGTGACGTCTCGAAATTGCAGATCATGTACGGGCCGGGCGGGGAACGCCGGCTGGACGAATGGGAGGCGGACTGGCTCCCCGGCTACGAGGGCTCGGCTCCCGTCCGGATCGGGAACGCGGCCTCCGACCAGTATCAGCTCGACGTCTACGGCGAGGTCATGTCGGCCCTGTACTCGTCCGCCCGGACTGAAGGTGTGCACAGCCGGTCCACCTGGGGTCTGCAGAAGCAACTTGTCGAGTTCCTCGAGAAAGGATGGCAGCGGCCCGACGACGGCATCTGGGAGGTGCGAGGGCCGCGCCGGCATTTCACGCATTCCAAGGTCATGGCCTGGGTGGCCGTCGACCGGGCGGTGCGCACGCTCGAAGAGTGGCCCGACCTCGACGGCCCGCTCGAGGCGTGGCGCTCGCTGCGGGACGACATCTTCACGGAGGTCTGCGACAAGGGCTACAACCAGAAGGTCGGTGCCTTCACCCAGTACTACGGCTCAGACCAATTGGACGCAAGCGTGCTCATGATCCCCCTGGTCGGCTTCCTCCCGCCGCGCGACCCGCGGGTGGTGACCACCGTGGAGGCAGTGCAGCGGGACCTCATGGAACACGGCTTCGTGCTGCGCTATCGCACCACCGACGATGGTGCGGTCGACGGGTTGACGGGCCGGGAAGGCGCCTTTCTCGCGTGCTCGTTCTGGTTGGTCGACTGCCTGCACATGATCGGACGCGCCGAGGAAGCCGGGGAGCTCTTCGAGCGCCTCTTGGCCTTGCGCAACGACCTCGGACTGCTGTCGGAGGAGTACGACCCGTTGGCCGGCCGACTTGTCGGCAACTTTCCGCAGGCCTTCTCACACGTCTCTTTGATCAATTCGGCCTTCCGCCTCAGCGGAAACGATCCGCTGGGCCTGGCCGACGACGGCTCACGTGTCCTCGTCGACAACACTCTCACCGCGGCAACGGTCGGGAGGATGAAGCGCCTCGGTCGCGCCGCGGTCAAACGCCGTGCCGGAGCAGTGCGGTGAACATCACCGCCGGCGCCTCCCTTGAGCGTTGTCCGGACGCACGCGAAGGCCCGCCCGGCGACCACACGTTCGTCGTCGAGGTCAGCCGGACATGAGCGGGACGCACGCACACGGAGGCCGGGCGCACCGCCACGCTGATGCCGGCCTGCACGTGCACGACCCCGGAAACGGCGATGCCATTCGCGCTGTTCCCGCGCCACGCCCAATCGCGACGGGTGTGCTGGAGATCGATACCATGCTCGGTGGTTGGGAGCGGGTGACCGCCGGCTATCTCATTGAGGGACCCGCTCCCGTGTTGATCGAGACCGGGAGTCAGACGTCGGTGCCGGTGCTGCTCGCCGCGCTCGAGCAGATCGGAGTGGGCCCCGCCGAGCTGGCCGGTGTTGCGGTGACGCACATTCACCTCGATCACGCAGGGGGAGTCGGTGATGTCGCCCGCGCCTTCCCCTCGGCCACGGTCTATGTCCACGAGAAGGGAGCGCGGCATCTGGCCGACCCCTCGCGGCTCATCGATTCCGCGTCACGTGTCTACGGTCCGCTCCTCGATTCTCTCTACGGCCGCATCGACCCCACGCCGCAGGAGCGCATCCATGTGCTCGAAGACGGGGAGCAGATCGAGGTAGGCCCGGGGCGCCATCTCGTCGCGGTGGATTCGCCCGGGCACGCAAAGCACCACGTCGGGTTGCACGATTCACTGAGCGGGGTCCTCTTTGCCGGTGATGCCGTCGGGGTCAAGCTGCCCGACGGAGGTGTGCTCCGCCCTTCTACCCCACCTCCGGACTTCGATCTCGAGCAGGCACTCGCCTCACTGGCCAGGTTCGGCGCGCGCCAGCCGTCGGGAATCGCGTTGGCGCACTACGGCCTCCTCGAGCAGCCCGAGGAGCTCTTGGCCGAGGCCGACGAGACCCTGCGGCTGTGGGCCGAGACGGCGGAGAGGGCCTACCGCGAGGGCGCCGACATCGCGAATGCGCTGTCCGAGCGCTTCGACCCGTTACTCGGTGACATCGACGCCGCGCACAAGGAGAAGCTGGACATCATGAACGGCGTCCACTCCAACGCGGCCGGCTTCCGCAGGTGGCTCGAGGGAAGAGACGCCGCTCCCACGACCTGAAAGGCCCGGAGGGCCCGTGCCCCGGGTGGGCACAGGCACCGGCGGGGCCGGTCAGACGACGAGTTTGGCGCGGAGCTCCTCTTGGCGGACCTCAAAATCGTCCAGCGAGATGCGGCCTTCGGCCAGGTCCTCATGTAGTGCCGCGAACTCCTCGAGGAGACGCGTCTGGTCGACCTCGTCGGCCGAGGGGGCGGGGTCTGCTTGCTCACTTGCCGCCGCCTTGTCCTCCTTCCGCGAAATGCGGTCATCCATCTTCGCCTTGGCCCTGTCCTTCTTGGCCTGGTCGCGCTGCAATTTCCCGAATGTCGAACGTGCGCGTGCCACGGTTCACTCCTTTCCGGCCGCCAGGGAGCGACCAGGTGCTGCCGGCAAGGCGCTTGCCCTGCCGATGTTCTTGCCGCACCCGCCGTGCGGTGGGCCTCTTCGGCGCCGAGCGGAGGAGGTGGGATTTGAACCCACGGTACCCATGAGGCACAACGGTTTTCGAGACCGTCCGATTCGGCCGCTCTCGCACTCCTCCGAAGAGATCCTAGTCGCTCTGACCTGGTCCGGAAGCTCGGGGAGGGCCCCTCGAGGGCCTCACCGCCGCGAAGAACGAGGTCAGGAGGATGGTGCCCAGCTGTGCCCGGCCGTGCGCTCCGGGTCCCGTCTCATGCCGGACGGGGCCGGTGGAATCGTCCGGTCAGAACGCCGGGGACGCCATTCGAGGCGGCCTCAGCGATGGCAGGACAGGTCGTCTTCTCCCCGCCTGGCCCCGGACGACGATCAGCTTGCGCCATCCGAAGTGAGACTCGGCCCGGGTGGGGTCCCGCAGCTGTCTCTCCGCTTCTCGGCGAAGAAGGAAGACAAGAGAGCGCTGCATTCGGTGGCGCGGACACCCCCGTTGACCTCGACCTCGTGGTTGAGCCGGGGGTCGGCGCAGAGGTTGTAGAGAGTGCCGCAGGCACCCGCCCGCGGATCGCTCGCCCCGTAGACGAGCCGACCCAACCTCGCAGCCACCAGAGCGCCGGCACACATCGGGCAGGGTTCGAGCGTGACGACCAAGGTGACCTCTGAGAGCCGCCACCCACCCAATGCGGCCGCGGTGTCCCGTAGCGCCAGGATCTCCGCGTGCGCCGTTGGGTCGGTGGCGCCTTCACGTTCGTTGTGGCGCGCGGCCACGACCTGCCCCGCCACCAGGGTGATCGCACCGATGGGAACCTCTCCGTCTTCGGCGGCCGCCCGCGCCTGCGCCAGGGCGAGATCCATGGCGTCTTCGTCGTGCAGCGGGGTGGGGTCGGCGGATCGGATGCCCCAGTATGCGGGGTGGAGCGACGGGAAGGGAGTCCGGCGGCCTCTTCGCTGTCCAAGGGCGTGCCTCGGCGCGGCTTCCAGGTCGAGCCTTGGGTCCACGTCGACCCATCGGTCAGGTGGATCCGGTTGAGCCCCGGCCGTGAGCGGAGGAGGTGGGATTTGAACCCACGGTTGGTTGCCCAACACACGATTTCCAGTCGTGCCGATTCGGCCGCTCTCGCACTCCTCCGAGATTGCAGCCTGGTCAGGCTAACAATCCATGTGTGGTCATCCCTGGGCGAAGCTCAGGGATGGGACAGGTCTTGACTTCAGTCGCCAAGCAGTTGAACGGCACGTCTGCCAAAACTCTAAACGAGCCTGCTTATAGTGTCAGGAGACCGCCGCCGCTCCCGCCGGCCGTCGCAACGCTGACCAGGCCCTCACCTGTCCACCCCAGCGGGTCGGCCGGGAGGGCACGGGCCGGCCAGAGGCTTCAGCCCGTCGGACCCGGTAGGGCAATCACGCCGCAGGGCGTGGTAGAGCGGCGGACCTGACAGCGGACTCGCCAGACGGACGACAGGTCTCGTCGGCTTTCCCGCGTGCACCGCGTCATGGACCGGGTGGAGTGTGACGCCCTGGCCGTGTCGGGAGCGGGCAGAGACGAGCCGCTAGCCTGGACGGTCTCGCCGTCCCGATGTTGGGTGCGGTGGCCGGGTCCTGCGCAACGGCCGCTCGTGAATCGAGTCAGGGTCGGAAGGCAGCAGCTCTCAGCGGGTATGGCCGGGTGCCGTAGCCAACCTGGCCGCCGCACCGAGCACCGGGCGGCGGTGTACGAGCGCATGGGTAGGCTCGGCGGCCATGGCCGACGCACCTTTCGTCTCTCTTTACCGGCGCTTCCGGCCGGGGCGATTCGACGAGCTCAGAGGTCAGGACCACGTGGTGCGGGCGCTCCGTAGTGCCGTCCGCGACGACCGCGTGTCGCATGCCTATTTGTTCAGCGGTCCGCGGGGCACGGGCAAGACGTCCTCGGCACGGATACTGGCCAAGGCGCTCAACTGCGAGACGCCGGTCGACGGCGAGCCATGCGGCATCTGCACCTCGTGCCGCGAGATCGCCCAGGGCAGTTCCCTCAACGTGCACGAGCTCGATGCCGCCTCGAACAACGGCGTCGATGCCATGCGCGACCTCGTGGCCCACGCCGGGCTCGGCACACCCGGACGTTGGAAGGTGTACATCGTCGACGAGGTCCACATGCTCTCCACCGCGGCAGCCAACGCGTTGCTGAAGACGCTGGAGGAGCCGCCGAGCCACGTGGTGTTCGTCCTTGCCACGACGGACCCCCAGAAGGTCCCGCCGACCATCCGCAGCCGCACCCAGCATCTGGAGTTCCGGCTCCTCGGTGCGGAGACGCTGCACGATCTTCTCGAGTCGGTCAACGACGAGGCCGGGCTCCATCTCGACGAGGAGGCGCTGGAGGCGGCGGTGCGACGCGGGCGGGGCTCGGCCCGTGACGCGCTCTCGGCGCTGGACCAGGTGGTGGCGTCCGGGTCCGCCGATGCGGCTCGACCCGAACTCGCTGCGGTACTCGAGGCCCTGGCCGGTGGAGACGTCGGTTCCGTGCTGGTCGCGCTCAGCGCGCTGCTGGCCGGTGGATGGGGTCCCCAGCAACTGGCCACGGAGCTGATCGACGACCTGCGCCAGGTCTTCCTCGCCGCACTCGCACCCGAGCTGTGCACGGTCTCCGGACCATCCCTCGAGCGGTTCAGGCAATTTGCCGAGGGCATGGGGTTGGCCCGCGTCGTGCGCAGCATGGAGATTCTGGGTCATGCGCTGGTTGACATGCGGGAGGCCCCCGACGCGCAGGTGGTCCTCGAAATCGCTGCGGTGCGCGCGGTGCGACCCGACCTCGACTCTGGAGCCGAGGCGCTTTCCGATCGGGTCAGCGTGCTGGAGCGCTCGATGTCCGGCGCCGCCGCATTTCCCCGACCTGGCGCTCCGGCCCAGGGGGCTCGTCCCCCGGGTCGGAGGCGACCGGTTCGGCGTCGCCGACGACCACGGCGCCCGAAGCTCCCGCCGCTCCCCGCCCGCCGGGAGAGGTGGCGAGGCGGCCCTCCATCGGTGCGGTGCGGCGGAGCAAGGAAGCGGCCGACGCGACGCCGTCGGCCAGAGTGACGGCCCCCGAAGCGGCAGCCGCCCCTCCCGAACCTGCACCGGAGCCGCCAGCGGCGGCTCCGAGCGCGCTCGAGGTCGGTGGCGCGAAGCCGGGCGCGGCAGAGCCGGGCCCCCACCTCGATCGCGACAGCCTCACCGAGGCCTGGGGCGACGGCATACTCCAGTCCCTCCCGGCACGGGCCAAGGCTCGCTACGCCAGCGGTCGCTTCGTCTCGGTGGACGACCAGGGTGTGCACTTCGCCCTCCCCAACTCCGCCCACCGGGACCAGTGCGCCGAACAGCAGGCTGGTCGTGGAGGCGGCGCTGACGGCCCACTTCGGGACGAAGATCGCCCTCGTCCTCGATATCGACGAGGCAGCTGCTCCGCCGGCTCCCCGCTCCGGATCCTCCGCCGCCACGCTCGGGTCGATCACCGGGTACGGCCCCTCCGGACTCGGCCCCGCCCGGGGGCGACGCCGAGGACGTCGATCCTCATGAGTTGATGGGCGATGACTCCACCGACCAGGCGTCGGATGCCGAGGCGCGCCTTTTCCAGGCGTTCCCCGGCGCCAGCGAGGTGGCTCGGCTAGGTGTACACCGGGCCCCTCCGCTCCCTCATCGACGAACTCGGTCGCCTGCCCGGCATCGGGCCCAAATCTGCCCAGCGCATCGCCTTCCACATCTTGAAGGTCCCCGGTGAGGACGCCCGTCGTCTGGCGGACGCCATCGTCGCCGTCAAGGAGCGCACGACGCTCTGCGAAGTCTGCTTCAACGTGGCGGAGTCTGGTGAGCTGTGCGCGGTCTGCAGCGACGACCGGCGTGATCCCGAGATCATCTGTGTGGTCGAGGATCCTCGCGACATCGTCGCCGTGGAGCGCACCGGTTTCACGGGCCGCTACCACGTGCTCGGCGGTGCGCTTGAGCCCGCTCGACGGCATCGGGCGGGAGCAGCTGCGCCTGCGTGAGCTGCTCGATCGCATCGACGCCGGGGTCATCCGTGAGGCCATCGTCTGCACGAACCCCACCATCGAGGGTGAGGCCACCGCCATGCTGGTGGCCCGCGAACTCACCCCGCGGGGAGTCGTGGTTTCCCGGCTGGCGAGCGGGCTCCCGGTCGGCGGGGACCTCGAGTACGCCGACGAACTGACACTCGGGCGTGCGCTCGAGGGGCGCCGGCCACTCGAGGTCTGATCACCCGGACGGCGGCCACCCGGGTCGTCCCGTACAATTGGCCGATGCGGATCGCCATCGTTGGAGCGACTGGGCAGGTGGGTGTGGTCCTGCGCGCCACCCTGGCCGAGCGCCATTTCCCGGTGGAGTCCATGCGGTATCTCGCCTCGGCGCGCTCCGCCGGCTCGACGCTCCCGTGGGGCGACGGTGAAGTCGTCGTGGAGGATGCCGAGACGGCCGACCTCTCCGGCATCGACCTTGCCTTGTGCTCCGCTCCGGCCTCCGTGTCGCGCGTGCTGGCGCCGCGGCTGGTCGCCGCGGGGGCCACCGTCATCGACAACTCCTCCGCCTGGCGCATGGATCCCGAGGTGCCGCTCGTCGTGCCCGAGGCCAACGCTGGCGAGCTGCGTTCCATCCCCAGAGGCATCGTGGCCAATCCCAACTGCACCACCATGGTTGCCATACCGGTCCTGAAGCCTCTCGACGACGAGGCCGGCCTCCGTCGGCTCGTGGTTGCGACCTACCAGGCGGTGTCCGGTGGAGGAGTTGAAGCCGTACGCGAACTGGCCGAGCAGCTCTCCAAGACGGTCGACCGGGCGCAAGACCTGACCTTTGACGGCTCGTCCGTCGACTACCCGCCTCGCAGCGTGTACCCGGTCCCGATCGCCCACAACGTCATACCGCTCCAGTTCGAGGTCGTCGACGACGGCTCCCTCGAGACCGACGAGGAGCAGAAATACTGCAACGAAGCCCGCAAGATCCTCGGGTTGCCCGAGCTCGCGGTGACGACGACGTGCGTCCGCGTGCCGGTCTTCACCGGGCACTCGGCCGCCATCGTGTGCGAGTTCGAACGACCCATCACCCCCGAGCGCGCCACCGAGGTCCTGCGGACCGCCCCCGGGGTCGAGCTGGCCGAGATCCCGACGCCGCTCTTGGCGGCCGGCCGCGATGTCTCCTATGTCGGCCGCATCCGGCGGGCCCAGGGTGCTCCCAACGCATTGGCCCTCTTCGTCTCCGGCGACAACCTGCGCAAGGGTGCCGCGCTCAACGTGGTGCAGATCGCCGAAGAGCTCCTGGCGCTGCGCTCCTGATCCCCGCGGATCAGTCGGGACCCGACGAGACCGGCTCGGGACCGCCGATCACCAGAGTGGACATGCGGCGCGCCAGGTTGACGGCGTGATCGCCGAAGCGCTCGTAGAAGCGGGCCACCATGGCGAGCTCGATGGCGACAGGCAGCGGCATGGTGCCCGCCACGAGCTCGGCGGTCAGAGTGACGTGGAGGTCATCGAGCTCGTCGTCGAGATCGTCGATGGAGGATGCGGCATCCGCGGAGCGCTCGGCGAAGGCATCGGCAGTCTCGCGCCAGATGGTCGTGGCCACCTCACCCATGCGTTCCACGAGTCCTCTGCTGCGCGCTGACATCTCGGCACCGAGGCCGCGCGGGCCCGGCGTGCGATGTGCTCGGCCAGGTCGCCGTTGCGCTCCATGTCCGGGAGCATGCGCAGGATCGCCACGTACTCGCGCCGCTCGTCGGGCGTCGTCTCTCCGTGCACCAGCTGATGCTGCACCGTGGTCGAGATCTGCCCGATCAACTTGTCGATCACCTCGTCGCGCTTGACCAGTTCCTTGGCCGCGTCCCGATCGCCGGCGAGCAGCGCGTGGGTTGCACCGGCAATCCCTTCACCGACCAGCGCGAAGGCCTGCGCGAACAGTCGGTCGACCTCGTGGGGCTCGGGCATGGTGCGCGGCCAGAGCGGCTGCTCCGTCACGAGCGGTCCGATCTGGGCCTGGAGATCCGCGGCTTCTACATCCTGCTCCGGAACCGTTTTGGTGCTGCCACCGAGCTTGAACGGCATCCCGGTCACGCTACCGCTCCGTTCCGGGGCTGACGACCCCTCCATTTACGGCCAGTTCCAGCGCCGCACGCAGGGCGAGCGGGCGGTCCCCGTTGTTGACACACCCCATCGTTACATTGGCCGCATGGTCCTCGGAGTGGTCATCGGGCTCGCGGCCGGCTTCGCCGTCAGCTTTGCCTGGCACATGGCGCGCACGGCTCGCAACGCCGGCGCCGCCCGGCTGGCCGAGGGTCGCTTGGCCGATGCGCAGGCGCGTTCGGCGGCGTTGGCGGCCGAGCTGAAAGCCGTGTCCGAGACCGCGGCCGTGGCGGAGACGGCCCGTGCCGTCGCCGTGTCGGAGCTCCACCTGCTGCGCGCGTCCGAACAGGAGACGGCACGCCGGGCCGAAGAGGAGCGCGGCCGGCTGGCCGGAGCCTTCTCGGAGTTGTCGGCCCAGGCATTGGCGAAGAACAACGAGCAGTTCCTGGCGCTCGCCGACTCCAAGCTCAACGAAGTCCGCACGGCCACCCAGGGCGACCTCACGCAGCGCCAGCAGGCTATCGCCCAGCTGCTGGACCCGCTCAGCGAGACGTTGGCCCGGTACGAGCGCGGACTCCGTGACATGGAGGTCGAGCGCAAGGGTGCCTACGCCACCTTGAGCGAGCGGGTGGCGGCACTTCACCTCGGACATGAGCAGCTGCAGAAGGAGACGAGGAACCTGGTCACGGCACTTCGGTCCCCGCAGACGCGCGGGCGCTGGGGCGAAATGACGCTGCGCAACGCGGTCAAGGCTGCCGGCATGGCGGAGCACTGTGACTTCGAAGAGCAGCGGTCGACGACGACGGAGGACGGCCTTCTGAGGCCCGACATGATCGTGCACCTGCCGGGCGACGGCCAGGTCGTCATCGACTCGAAGGTCCCGCTCGACGCCTTCTTGAATTTCACCGAGTCCGACGACGAGGACGAGCGCAAGGTGCTCCTGAAGAAGCACGCCGGCCAATTGCGCACCCACGTGGACCAGCTGGCCAAGAAGGAGTACTGGAGGCAGTTCGAGCGCTCACCCGAGTTCGTGGTGGCCTTCGTCCCTGGCGAGTCCCTGCTCGCGGCCGCATGCGAGGCCGATCCCGGGCTGCAGGATCACGCGCTGGGCAAGGGCATCGTGCTCGCCACGCCGAACACCCTGGTTGCGGCACTGAAGACCATTGCTTTGTCCTGGCAGCAGGAGACGCTGGCCGAGAGCGCACGCGAAGTCCGCCAGCTGGGAGCTGAGCTCTACGATCGGCTGCGCACCATGACCGGGCACCTCCAGTCGGTACAGCGCAGCCTCACAGCGACCGTGGAGGCCTACAACAAGACCGTCGGCTCCTTCGAATCACGGGTTCTGGTCTCGGCCCGCAAGTTCTCGGGCCTCGGTGTGGTGGGGGCACAGTCGGGCGGCGACCTCGTCGAGCTCTCGCCGATCGAGAAGACGCCCCGCCTTCTCCAGGCGTATCAGCCCGGTCTCGACGAGCTCGAGGGCGCGCAGCCGACCATCGTGGCTCTGCCGGAGGGCGAAGCGGACACCGGTACTCCCGCATAGACAGACCTCCAAGCTGGAGGCTTGCCGAGTTGGCCGCTCGAGAACAACGCCGACGTACTCTGCCAGGATGCTGCGCGTCCACCGCTCCGATCGCACCGACGCCTTGGTGTCGATGTTGGCCCAGTTGGTGGCCGAGCCACTCGAGGACGCGATGACACCCGAGGTCGTCTCCGTGCCGACGAAGGGTATCGAGCGGTGGCTCGGCCAGCGCCTCTCCGCCCGCCTCGGCGTCTCACCCGGAGCCACCGACGGGGTGTGCGCCAACATCGACTTTCCTTTTCCGGGGACCCTCATCTCCACTGCGCTGGCCCGGGCCACCGGCAACGATCCCAAAGCCGACCCGTGGTTGCCCGAGCGTGCCGTGTGGCCCCTCATGGAGGTGGTCGAGGAGCACTTCGACGACCCATGGCTGGCACCATTGGCCGACCACATCCGGAATTCGGGCGTCATCGAGGACGAGGCCACGCGGGGCACGCCCGAGCGGACGAAGCGGTTTTCCATCGTCCGGCACGTGGCGGACCTCTTCGACCGCTACGCGGTGCACCGACCCGACATGCTCCAGCGGTGGGCGGCTGGCACGCCGGGACCCGACGAGGCGACCTGGCAGTTCGAGCTTTGGCGGCTGCTCGGCGAACGCATCGGCCGACCGAGTCCGGCGGAACACCTCGAGAGCGCCTGCCACCAGCTCCGGGAGGAGTACGACCTCCTGGACCTCCCGCCACGGTTCTCGTTGTTCGGGCTGACGAGGCTGCCGGCGAGCTACCTCGACGTCCTCGACGCCATCGCCTGCCAACGCGACGTCAACCTCTTCCTCCTCCACCCGTCCCCCGAGCTCTGGAAACGCCTGGAAGCGCAGGTCGGTCCGGGCACCAGGTACTTGCCACGTCGCGAAGACCAGACGGTGTCCGCCGCGCGCAACCCGCTGCTCGCCTCGTGGGGCCGGGATGCCCGCGAGATGCAACTCGTCCTCGGCGGGGCCGAGACCCACACCGACGTGGTGATGACAGAGGAGCGCACGGGCGAGCCCACCCTGCTCCAGCGGATCCAGGACGACGTGCGGTCCGATCGCTCGCCCGCCGGCGGGGGTGACGGCGACACCCGGCCGCTGCTCGCGAGCGACGACGACAGCATCCGCGTGCACTCCTGCCATGGCCGCGGCCGCCAGGTCGAGGTGCTGCGCGACGCAGTTCTGCACCTGCTGGCTGAGGACCCGGACCTCGAGCCTCGCGACATCATCGTCATGTGCCCTGACATCGAGCACTTCGCCCCGCTGATCCAGGCGACGTTCGGCGCATACGACGAGGAGAGCGGCCACAGCGACGGCACGCGCCAACTCAGGATCCGGTTGGCCGACCGCTCTCTCCGCCAGACGAACCCGGTGATGGGTGTCCTCGCCGAGGTGCTCGAGCTCGCCACCGCGCGGATGACCGTGAGTCAGGTGCTCGACCTGGCCGGGCGCGAGCCGGTACGGCGACGGTTCCGTCTGGCCGACGAGGACCTGGCGCGTCTCGAGCAGTGGGTCCGTGAGTCGAATGTGCGCTGGGGCTTCGACGCGACCCACCGACAGGTCTTCAAGCTCGGACGCGTCGGGGCGAACACCTGGCGGTCCGGGTTGGACCGGGTCCTGCTCGGCGTCGCCATGGCCGAGGACGGCCAGCGACTGTTCGCGGAGACGCTCCCGCTGGACGACGTCGAAAGCGGCGACATCGAGTTGGCGGGGCGTCTGGCCGAGTTCGTCGAGCGGTTGCAAATCGCCATCGATCGCCTGTCGGGTGACTGCACCATGCGCGAGTGGGCGGAGGAGCTCGCCGCAATTGCCGACTCGCTGACGATGGCGCCGACCGGCGAGGCCTGGCAACGGGCGGAGCTCACCTCGCTCCTCGAGCGGCTGGTCGACGAGGCGATGACGGAGGGCGAGGACAGCACCGTCACCATCGGTAGTGACGACGTCCGCTCGCTCCTCGCCGAGCGCCTGAAGGGCAAGGCGACGAGAGCCAACTTCTGCACGGGTCACCTGACCGTGTGCACCCTCGTGCCCATGCGGTCCATTCCGCACAAGGTCGTGTGCCTGCTCGGTCTCGACGACGGCAGCTTCCCGCGCCATGTCGAGCGTGACGGCGACGACCTCACCGCGCAGGAGCCACGCGTGGGCGACCGCGACGCGCGCAGCGAGGACCGTCAGCTCCTACTCGATGCCCTGCTGGCCTCCCGCCAGCACCTCGTGATCACCTACAGCGGTCACGACGAGCGCTCGAACCAGCCCCGCCCGCCGGCGGTGCCGGTGGGTGAGTTGTTCGACGTCGTGGACCACACCGTCCGAACGACAGCGGGACGGACGCGCGAAGCCATCGTCGTCCAGCACCCCCTGCAACCCTTCGATCCCCGCAACTACCTCCCGGGCAAGCTCATTCCCGCCCGCCCCTGGAGCTTCGACAGGCTCCACCTCGAAGGTGCCCGCGCCGCGCTGACGCAGGACGGGAGCCACCGGCCGTTCCTGGAGCGCCCGCTGTCCTATGAGGCCCAGACCGTCGATATCGACCTGTTGGATCGTTTCCTGCGCGACCCCGTCAGGGTATTCCTGCGCGAACGGCTCGGGGTCTCGCTGTGGGATCGGGCCCGCGAGTACGAGGACGCCATCCCGATCGACCCGGACGCGCTGGCGAAATGGGGGATTGCCGAGCGGATCCTGCGCGCCCGTCTCGACGGGGCGAGCTGGGACGAGTGCGAGAAGGCCGAGATCGCCCGGGGAGCACTACCGCCGGCGTCACTCGCCGACCCGGTGCTCGAGGAGATGAAGTACGACATCGAAGAGTTGGTCCTGGCCGGCCAGCACCTTTCGGACCGCCCCCCCACGTCGCTGGATGTCCGTGTCGACCTTCCCGGCCTCCCGTCTGTGGTCGGGACGGTGGCCGGGGTGCGCGGCGACATCATCCCGATGGTGACGTACCGGCGGATGCAGCCCGCCCTGCGGATGAGCGCGTGGCTCCGCCTCCTGGCGTTGAGCGCCATGTACCCCGAGGTGTCCTTCCAGACGCAGACGATTGGGCGGACACCCAAGGGCGCGCGGCACGCCGTGGCGGTCGCCACCGTCGGACCACTCGACCCGAACCCGGGGACTCGTCGGGACGTGGCGCAAGCTCATCTGACGGTTCTCGTCGACCTCTTCCGTCGTGGCATCCGCGAGCCGCTGCCCCTCTTTTGCAAGACGTCCGCCGCTTACGCCGCCGACCGAGCTCTCGGGCGTGAGCCAGGCGAAGCCGCTCAGTCGGCTCGGAAGGAATGGGAGTCGAGGAACGACTGGGACAACGAGAACCGGGACAAGGAGCCGCGGTTCGTCCTCGGCGAGGAGCTCTCGTTCGTCGACATGATTGCGCTCACGGGTGGTCCGGTCCCGGGCGAAGGGATTGAGCTCGACCCACCCGAACCCCATCGGTTCGGCGCTTGCGCCCGTACGCTCTGGGGCGGGCTTCTTGCTTTCGAGAGCCTGAGGCTCCGGTGACACCTCTCGTTGCAGTGGGTTCGGACGACGCGGAGGTCCCGTCCTTCGACGTCTGCCGTCCGCTGCCGCGGGGCACAACGCTGCTCGAAGCGAGCGCCGGCACCGGCAAGACCTTTACGATCGCAGCTCTGACCGCTCGCTATGTGGCCGAAGAGTGCCTGCCAATCGAGCGCCTTCTCGTCATCACGTTCACTCGAATGGCCACTGGAGAGCTGCGGGAGCGAGTGCGCGACCGTTTGGTGCGCGCCTTCGAAGGCTTGGTCGATGTCCTCGCCGGGAAAGAACCCCCCGAGGATGATGACATCCTGCAGCTCCTCGCCGCAGCGTCGCGCGCCGAGCAGGAGCAGCGGTGCTTCAGGCTGGCCAAGGCGATCGCTGACTTCGACGCCGCCACAATCGAGACGACACACGGGTTCTGCCTGCAGGTCCTCTACGGCCTCGGCACCGCAGGCGATGTGGACCGCGACGTGACGCTCGTCGAGGATGTGCGCGACATGGTGGACGAGGTCGTCGACGATCTGTACCTCCGGAAGTTCGCCCATCGAGAGAACACGATCGCGTTCTCACGGGAAGATGCAGGCAAGGTCGCTCGCAAAGCCCTCGGGATCCCCGACGCCCACCTGTCGCCCCCGCTGTCCGATGGCGACGATCTCGAGTCGACGCGCCGCCGTTTCGCCGAGCGCGTGCGCACCGAAGTGGAGGTGCGCAAGCGCGCCCTCAAGATCCTCACCTACGACGACGTCCTCCTGCGGCTTCGCGACACCCTCAGCGATCCGTCGCGGGGATCGGTGGCGCGCGCCCGTCTGCGCGACCGCTTCGACGTCGTACTGGTCGACGAGTTCCAGGACACAGATCCCGTGCAGTGGGACATCATGAGCACGGCCTTCGACGCGGAAGGCAAGACGCTCGTCCTCATCGGCGATCCCAAGCAGGCGATCTACGCCTTCCGTGGTGCCGATGTACACACGTACCTCGAGGCGAAGGCAACAGTGCAGTCGAAGTGGACGCTTGACGTCAACTGGCGCAGCGACAAGGGCCTGCTCGCCGCCTACGACGCTCTGTTCCGGGGTGCGCAGCTCGGTCAGGCCGGCATCACCTACCGCAACGTCAGGGCCGCCCCCCCGAACGCGGAACCCCGGCTGCTCCGCGCCCCCGTGTCCACCCCGCTGCGAGTAAGGGTCCTTCATACGGCGGACGGCTTCGTGCCCACCTACCAGCAGAAGGTGAAGGCGCCCGAGGCGCGTGACCTCATCGCCCGTGACCTCGCAGCTCAGACAGTCGAGCTCCTCGATGCCGAGCCGGAGATCATCACTCGTTATCACGACGGCACGAAAAACCGCACGTTGCACCCAGGTGATATCGCGGTGTTGGTCAGGTCCAATAGACAGGCGACGACGGTGTGTGACGCACTTCTCGCGGCGAACGTACCTGCGGTCATCGGGGGAGCCGGGTCCGTGTTCGGCTCGGGGCCGGCTCGTGAATGGCTCCGTTTCCTCGAGGCGCTCGAGCAACCCGCGTCGAGCGCTCGGGCCTCACTGGCGGCCATGACGCAGTTCATCGGATGGACGGCGGAGCAGGTAGCCGACAAGGAGGACGTACAGCGCTGGGAGGATCTCCACGGGTGGCTGCACACCTGGGGCCGACTCCTGCGCGACAGAGGAGTCGCCACGCTCTACGAGTCCGTCACGACTGCCCGCGATGTTCCCGCTCGAGCGCTGAGCCGCCCATCGGGGGAACGGTTCATGACGGACCTGCGTCATGTCGCCCAGTTGCTGCACGATGCGGCCGTCACCGAGGGTGTTGGCCCGACGGCCCTCGCCAACTGGCTGGGGCGACGCATCCTGGAGGCAGACCGGGATAACGAGAACGAAGAGCGGACGCGCCGGCTGGAGTCGGACGCACAGGCGGTGCAGGTGATCACGGTCCACCGGAGCAAGGGATTGGAGTTCCCGGTCGTGATGATCCCGTACGCCTGGGACGGCTGGGCATTTCCGATCGATGTCCCGGTCTTTCACGACCCGGACACCACGAACGAGCGGACCATCGACGTCGGGTGCCCGGGCCCCGGCTTGACGGCCCACAAGAAATTGCAGGAGGCAGAGGAGCAGGGTGAGAGCCTGCGGCTGCTCTATGTCGCCCTCACCCGCGCCCGCCACCAGGCGATGCTCTGGTGGGCCGGAGCAAAGGACACGAAGAACTCCTCGCTCTCGCGGCTTCTCTTCGACCGTGGGCCCGACGGCCAGGTCCCTGCAATCGGCAAGCGCGCGCAGCCCGACGAGACTGTCGTCTCGACGTTCAGCGCGCTGGGACCGCAGGTCGTGGTGGAGCGCGTCGCGTAGCCGCCAGCCATCCGGTGGTACCACGACCTCGAGAGTCCTTCCGAGCTCGAGGTCGGCGCCTTCGATCGCGAGCTCGACACGAACTGGCGGCGCTTCTCGTACTCGTCCATCACCAGCGCAGCGCACGAGCAAGCGACCATTGCGAGCGAGCCGGAGGCCGAGGTGACTCTGGACGAGGAGACGTCCGGCACACCCTCCCGGGTGCTCGCCGGAGCCCTCTCGAGAGAAGACCGGGACGAGATCCGGTTCCGCTCGGTGCCGTTGGCATTGGCAGCAATGCCTGGTGGAACGCTCGTGGGCACGTTGATCCACGGTGTCATGGAGCGGGTCGCGTTCGACGCGACCGACCTCGTGGCAGAGGTGGATGACGCCTTGCGCCACGAGCAGGCTTACTTCAACGTCGACCTGGGCAACCGCGAGAACGTCGTGCGAGGTCTCTGCGCGGCCATCGAGTCGCCGCTGGGTCAGGCGCCAGGCCCGCGCCTGCGCGACGTGGCGCGGGTGAACCGTCTTGACGAACTGGGCTTCGAGCTACCCCTCGTAGGGGGTGACGACGCCAACGGGCAACGGGACGACCTTCACGTGACCGATCTTGCGGCACTGCTCATCGAGCACTTGGATCGGGCCGATCCGGTCTACGCCTATGCCGAGCGGTTGCGCGACCCCGCGCTCGGGGACAATCCGTTGCGGGGCTACCTGACGGGCAGCCTCGACCTTGTCATGCGGCTACCGGACGACCGATTCGTCTTGGCGGATTACAAGACGAACCGGCTCAGTGCGGCCGATGAGACTCCCACCGCGTGGAACTACCGGCCGTCCGCGATCGAGAGTGCGATGGCCGAGGCGCACTATCCGCTCCAGGCGTTGCTCTACTCGGTGGCCCTGCACCGGTACCTGCGCTGGCGCCAGCCCGGCTACGACCCGGACCACCACCTCGGTGGCGTCCTCTATCTGTTCTTGCGGGGCATGAGCGCCGCCGAGCCCACAATGTTCGGGAACGGACCATGCGGGGTCTGGTCGTGGCGTCCTCCGGCTGAACTGGTCACGGCGCTGAGCGACCTGTTCGACCAGGGGTCCCGCCGGTGACGACCGTCGAGACCTCAGGCGTCGGCCTCGATCGCTACGACGTGTCCCTCGCCGCCTGGGCATCCGGGAACCTGCGGGCGTTCAACCGAGCGGGGATCCTGGACGGCTCAGACGTCCACGTGGCGCACCGGCTGGCACAACTCGCTGGCGTCGGCGGCGAGGACGTCGGGCTCGGGATCGCCTTCGCCGTCCGGGCGCCGCGACTCGGGCACGTGTGTGTCGACCTGCAGACCATCCGAGCGACCGCCAGCGGAGACCTCGACCTGCAGACCGACATCGACACACTGCCATGGCCCGAACCCGCAGCTTGGCTCGACGCAATGGCCCAGAGCCCGCTCGTGGGGGATGGCAACCCTCTCTACCTGTCCGGATCGAACCTGTACCTGAACCGACTTTGGCTCGATGAATGCCTGGTCGCCGCCGAGCTCCTGGCGCGGGCCCAGACCGAGGTAATCGACGTCGACCTGGCACTTCTGCGCGAGGGGCTCGCGGACCTCTTCACCGAAGCGGACCCCGAGTCGGAGGACCCTGACCACCTGCAGCCCCTGGCTGCTGCCGCCGCCGTCCTGCGCCGGGTCTCCGTGATCGCCGGCGGACCAGGGACAGGGAAGACCACGACCGTGGCGCGCCTGCTGGCGCTGCTCGACCAACAGGCCGTCGCTCGGGGCATCCCGCCACCACGCATCGCCCTGGCGGCACCGACGGGCAAAGCAGCCCAACGACTCGAGGAGGCCGTCCGCAACGAGGCGACCCATCTCGGCCTCGAGCCGGGCATCGCGGCGCGCCTGCTCGAGCTCCGCGGAACGACGCTTCACCGGCTCCTCGGGCGGAGCGGAGGTAACCGGACCCGGTTCCGGCACAACAGGTCGAACCCGCTGGGCCACGACGTCGTCGTTGTCGATGAAACATCGATGGTTGCGCTCTCCATGATGGCCAGGTTGCTCGAGGCGCTGCGTCCCGACGCGCGCCTGATCATCGTCGGAGACCCCGAGCAGCTCGCGTCGGTCGAAGCCGGTGCCGTGCTCGGCGACATCGTCGGGCCAGCGTCGCGTGGCCTTTGCATGGGCGAGACCGTCAGGACGCAACTCGAGGAGACGACCGGTTATCCCGTTCCGGGCGCGCAGACGACGGCGTGGTCTCCCATAGGAGAAGGGGTGGTGCTCCTTCGCCACGTGCGCCGCCACAAGGGAGCGATCGCCGCTTTCGCCCGGGCGGTCCAGGCGGGTAACGCGGACGCCGCGTTGGCCGAGCTCGGGTCCGGAGACTCGAACGTGGACTGGCTGGCGCTCGATCCGTCGGATCCGGCGACAGTCGGACAGCTCGAGGTGATCCACGACTGCGCGGTCGGGAGTGGACGCGCGGTGATCGAAGCAGCGCAGTGCGGTGACGCCGAAGTGGCCCTCGACGCCCTCGAGGGGTTCCGTCTCCTCTGTGCCCACCGGCGCGGGCCCGAAGGCGTGCGGGCCTGGACGGGCCACATCGAACGCTGGCTCGAGGCGGAGGTCGAGGGGTTCGCCGCGGGAGACGGTTGGTATCTCGGGCGACCGCTCATCGTCACTGAGAACGACTACTCACTCGATCTCTTCAACGGCGATGTCGGTGTCGTCGTGAAGGGCGCCGTCCGGTCGATGGAGGCCGCGTTTCGGCGCGGCGACACGGTCCTGCCGGTCAGCACCGCACGGCTGGCCGCGGTGGACACGGTGTACGCGATGACCGTCCACAAGAGCCAAGGTTCCCAGTTCGACGTGGTGGCCTTCCTGCTCCCGAGCGCAGACTCGCGGATCTTGACGCGGGAGTTGCTCTACACCGCCGCCACCCGCGCCCGGAAGCGCCTGATCCTGGTGGGCACAGAGGACCTGATCCGTTCCGCCATCGAGCGCCCCATCACGCGGGCCTCGGGCCTCCGGCAGGCTCTGTGGGGTGAGGCGGGCTGACCCGGGGCCCCTCTGGCGGTCGGCGCTCCCGGATACCATCCCCCTGCGCCGGATTCCCGCTCTTTAGGCTCCCCGCTAGCGAAAAGCGCAGGTCTCACGCCAATTACAGCCACTCCACAGCCTGGATTCAGGGTCTTGTCCCATGATGAAGCTGACATGACTCCGTAACAAAGACGGGGCAGAGTGAAAAAACGGGTGAAATGAAGATTCTGGTTCTCGGAGGAGACGGCTACTTGGGTTGGCCAACGGCGCTGCATCTCTCGGCCCTTGGCCATGAGATCACCGTCGTCGACAATCTGGTGCGCCGGGAGTACGACCGCGAGATGGGGGTGGACAGCCTGATACCCATCGCCTCCCTCCAGGACCGGGTCACGCGCTGGGAACAGGTCTCCGGCCGTGCCATCGACGTCCGTATCGGGAACCTGACCGACGCCGCCTTCACCTACGGTGTCGTGGCCGAGGCGAAGCCCGACGCCATCGTGCACTTCGGCGAGCAGCGATCAGCGCCGTACTCCATGATCGACCGGGAACACGCTGTCTACACGCAGGTCAACAACGTCGTGGGGAACCTGAACGTGATGTACGCCATTCAGGAGACCGATCCGGACATCCACCTCGTCAAGCTCGGGACCATGGGTGAGTACGGGTATCCCAACATCGACATCGAGGAAGGGTTCATCGAGATCACCCACAAAGGCCGTACCGACGTGCTGCCCTACCCCAAGCAGCCCGGCTCCTTCTATCACCTGTCGAAGGTCCATGACAGCCACAACATCATGTTCGGTTGTCGCATCTGGGGCCTGCGCGCCACCGACCTGAACCAGGGGATCGTCTACGGCCAGTCGACCAAGGAGACCGACGTCGATCCGTTGCTGGCGACCCGCTTCGACTACGACGGCGTCTTCGGCACCGTGCTCAACCGCTTCTGCGTGCAGGCCGTCACCGGCCACCCGCTGACCGTCTACGGCGCCGGCGGCCAAACACGCGGCATGCTCAACATCCGCGACACGCTGGCTTGCGTGACCCTGGCGCTCGAGAACCCCGCTGACCGCGGTGAGTTCCGGGTCTTCAACCAGTTCACCGAGTCCTTCTCCGTGCGCGAGATGGCGCAGATGGTCCAGAGAGTCTGCCCGACACGGGTCGACATCGCCGAGGGCTTGACCAACCCGCGGGTCGAGAACGAGGAGCACTACTTCCACGCGGCCAACACCAAGCTCCTCGACCTGGGACTTCAGCCGCACCTCCTGACCGATGAGGTCATTGCCGGGATTCTGCAGCTCGTGGAGCGTCACCGGAGCCGGGCCGACGTGCGGGCCATCGCCCCCACGGTGCAGTGGAGAAAGAGCGCCAGCACGCTCACCACGTCCGGGGAGACCCCGGACGCATCCTTCCTCGCGGTGTAAAGCCTAGGCTGTCGCAGTAGTTTCCTCTGGCGATGCCGCCACGTAGGTCACGCCGTCGCGCGCGCCGTCGATCCTCGGCCCGACCTGTCATCCTGCTCCTTGCGGCGGTGATCGTGCTCGCAGTGATTGTGGGCGGTCTCACCCAGGTATCGCGGCAGTCGCAGGGCTATGACGCCAACGCCGACCGCTCCCTGGCGGCCCAGGGCACCGTCGTGGCCGACCAATCCAACGCGACCTCGGTGACGGTGCGCCGGGTCGTCAACGACCTGCAGGCGCAGACCCGGCAGGGGTTGCAGTCGTCCCTGGACACCGCCGTGCAGCAGACCGCCGACCAGTCTTCACGGGCGGACCTCGCCGCCGGGGCGACCCCATCGGGACCGGTGACGACCCGGTTCACCGCCGTTTTCGCCGAGAGAGCCGAGTCCATGAGGCAACTGCGTGCCGCCGTGGACGGGTTTCTCGGCATGCAGCCCACTCCGGCTGCTGACGCACCGTCGGATGCCACGGCGGCCAGCCCCGGTCGGGCCCCGCTCCTCTCGGCGACGCAAGCAACGAATCGCATCGCGGCGGCCGGTGCGTTGCTCACCAGGTCTGATGCGCTCTACCGCTCGGTGCGGCGCTCCCTGGCCGCCGATACCGGCCACGGGAGGCTTCCACCGTCGGTCTGGGTCACCCACCCGCAAGTCTGGCAACTGGGCAGCGTCGCGGCCCAGGTCGATCTCCTGGCTACGTCGTCCACGCTGTCGGCGACGCACGACGTCGTGTTGCGGACGGTGCGCCTGAGCCCACCCGCCCTGCCGACACCCCCAGGCGTGTCGGCGGCCGTGTCCGTGCTCAGCCCCACCTCCCGGATCGGGGTGAATGTGGTCGTGACCAACCAGGGTTCGTCCTATGAATCGCACGTCTCGGTCCGGTTCTCTCTGGCCGACCAGACGACTGGCGCGACGACCACCCAGGTCCGGGGGACGTCGCTCGCCCTGGGCGCCTCGGTCACGCTCCCACAGGTGACCATGCGCGTGAAGTCGTCCACGACCTATGTGCTCACGGTCCAGGTGATCCCCCCGGCCGGCCAGACCCTCACGGCCGGCACGGCCGTTCAGCAGCAACTGCAGGTCGCTCCCGCAACCTGAGCGTCGGACCGCGGACTTCCCCGGACCACCCGCGTGTCGACCCCATCTGTTCCCGGTCCTAGGATCGGGACGCAGAGAAATCAGGGACTGGAGGGCTCTTCAGGTGGCCGAGAGCATCACGATCACGGACAATCGCAATGGTGAGTCCATCGAGATTCCGCTCGTCAACGGCGGGGTCGCAGCGGAGGACTGGGCCAAGCTCCTGCCCGGGGTGTGGTTCTTCGACCCCGGCTTCATGTCGACGGCGGCCTGCGAGAGTGCCATCACCTATCTCGACGGGGACGCCGGCATCCTGCGCTACCGGGGCTACCCAATTGAGCAGCTGGCAGAAAACTCGACCTACCTGGAGGTCGCCTATCTCCTGTTGAAGGGCGAGCTACCCAACGAGGAGCAGTTCGCCGAGTGGCGCCACGATGTCACGTACCACACCTTCATCCACGAGAACGTCCGCAAGCGGTTCCTCGAGGGCTTCCACTACGACGCCCACCCGATGGGGATGTTGGTCTCGGCCGTCGCCGCCCTGTCGACCTTCTATCTCGACGCCAAGGACATCTTCGATCCCGACTCCCGCAACAAGCAGATCATCCGCCTCATCGCCAAGATGCCGACGCTGGCGGCGGCTGCGCACCGATTCAGTGTGGGCATGCCCTTCGTCTACCCCGACAACTCGCTCGACTTCGTTCCGAACTTCCTCTCCATGCTCTGGAAGGTCGCCGAGCCGCGCTTCGAGGCCGACCCTGTCCTGGCACGCGCCCTGGACATCCTGTTCATCCTCCACGCCGACCATGAGCAGAACTGCTCGACCACGGCCATGCGCGTCGTCGGTTCGTCGCACTCCGATCCCTACTCGGCCACGGCCGCCGCGGCGGCCGCCCTGTACGGACCACGGCACGGCGGCGCCAACGAGGCGGTCATCCGGATGCTGACCGACATCGGGAGCATCGAGAACGTGCCCGGACTTCATCGCCACGGTCAAGGCGGGGACGAGCGGGCAGCGGTTGCAGGGCTTCGGGCACCGTGTCTACAAGAGCTACGACCCGCGGGCCACGATCATCAAGCGCGCCGCCGACGAGGTGTTCGAGGTGACGGGCAAGAACCCGCTCCTCGACATCGCGCTCAAGCTCGAGGAGATCGCGCTCAACGACGAGTACTTCACGTCCCGGCGGCTGTACCCGAACGTGGACTTCTACTCGGGCCTCATCTACCAGGCCATGGGCTTCCCGCTCGAGATGTTCCCCGTTCTCTTCGCCATCCCGCGCACGGCGGGGTGGCTGGCGCACTGGCAGGAGATGCTCGACCAGGACTCCAAGATCTCCCGGCCGCGCCAGCTCTACATCGGCTCCGAGGAGCGCGACTACACCCCGATCGCAGGCACGCTGAATCATCGGGCTGCCCGCGTGCGCAACCGGACCAAACCCTCCTGGGCGAGCGAGACGCACAAGCGCCCCTGCCGGTCGAACAGGAAGCCACGTGCCAGGCCCCGACCCTGGGCGGCGATTGGGGAGTCCGTGTCGTAGAGCAGCCACTCGTCGGCCCGGAAGGGCTGGTGGAACCACATGCAGTGGTCCAGGCTGGCGCCCATGAACTCGGGGTCGTCCCAACTCGTGTCGTGCGGGGCGAGGATGGTGTCGAAGAGGGACATGTCCGAGGCGTAGGTCGCCACGCAGGCGTGGAGGAGTGGGTCGTCGGGGAGCTCCCCGTCGGCCCGGATCCAGAGGCGCTGAAAGGGCTCGCCCTTCTCGTTGGAGTGCCACGGGAGGTCGCCGATGTGCCGCTGGTCGATGGGGTGGGGCCGGGCGAACCAATCGGTCAGCTCGTTCTTCCACGGCTCCAGCCGCTCGTAGAGCGGCTGGCAGCGTCTCGGGCTCGGGCACCTCGGGCATGGGGAGCTGGTGCTCGAGGCCCTCCTCGAGGTCGTGGAAGGAGGCCGAGAGGTTGAAAATGGCTCGCCCGTGCTGCATGGCGACGACGCGACGGGTCGTGAACGAGCGCCCGTCACGGATCCGGTCGACCTCGTAGAGGATGGGAACGTTCGGGTCGCCGGGCCGCAGGAAGTAGGAGTGCAGCGAATGCACCCGGCCGTGCTCCACCGTGCGCCCGGCCGCCATGAGTGCCTGGCCGGCCACCTGGCCGCCGAAGACGCGCTGGCGCTCCTCGTTGGGCTGGATACCCCGGAAGATGTTGACCTCGATGGGTTCGAGGTCAAGCAGGTTGACGAGGAACTCCAAGGACGCGCTCATTCGCCCATGTTCGCAGGCCGCCGGACCGGGTGCCCTAGAGCAGGGCGACGCGTCCCCAACTACCCTGCGGCGGTGTGACCGCAGCGAGACAGCAGGCCAAGGAGAACGAGCTCGAATTCCCATCGGGGTTCGTCTGGGGCGTCGCCACGGCCGCCCACCAGATCGAGGGCGGCAACGTCAACAACGACTGGTGGGCCTGGGAGCACGATCCCGCTTCGGGCACCGTCGAGCCGAGCGGGGACGCGTGCGACTCGTTCCACCGCTGGCGCGAGGACATCGACCTCGTGGCCGACATGGGGCTCGGCGCGTACCGCTTCTCGCTCGAGTGGAGCCGGATCGAGCCGGCCGAGGGTGAGTTCTCCCTGGCGGCGCTCGAGCATTACCGCCGTATGTGTGCGGCCTGTCACGGGCACGGGATCCTCCCGGTCGTCACCTTCCACCACTTCACGACGCCGCGGTGGCTCACCGCGCGAGGCGGCTGGGAGGCGCCCGACGCCCCCGAGCGCTTCGCCCGCTTCGTGGAGCGGGCGGTCGCGCACCTCGGCGACCTCATCGGATGGGCCTGCACCATCAACGAGCCCAACGTCGTCGCCGTCATGGGGTACTTCCAGGGCCAGTACCCGCCCGGGGTCAAGGAGGACTTCACCCGCTACGCCGCCGTGAACGAGGCGATGGTGCGCGCCCACCGCCTGGCGGTCGATGTCCTGCGCTCGGGGCCCGGGCGAATTCCCGGTCGGGCTCACGCTGTCCATGGCGGAGATCACCGCCGCCGAGGGCGGGGAGCCGCTGCGCGATGCCGCGGAAGAGATGCTCGAGAACGTCTTCCTCCGGGCGACCGCGGGCGACGACTTCGTGGGCGTGCAGTGCTACACCCGCATGCACTTCGGCCCCGACGGGCTGGCCCCGAACGACCCCGATGTCCCGCTGACCCAGATGGGCGACGAGCACTGGCCCCAGGCGGTCGAGCACACGGTCCGCCGGGCTGCGCCGTGAGCGGGCGGCCGGTCGTGGTGACCGAGAACGGGATCGCCACCGCCGACGACGCCGAGCGGATCGCCTTCGTCTCCGACGCCCTCCGAAGCGCCCACCGGTGCCTGGGCGACGGCATCGACGTGCGGGGCTACTTCGTGTGGAGCCTGCTCGACAACTTCGAGTGGCACCTGGGCTACGGCCCCAAGTTCGGGCTGGTGGAGGTGGACCCCGGCACCTTCGAGCGCCGGCCCAAGCCGAGCGCCCACTGGTTCGGGGAGGTCGCCCGGGCCAACCGACTGTGTCACAGCGGGTGCCGTGGCGACTGACCGGGGGTGAATTCGGCGACCAGGATAAGGTGACACCGTGCTCACCCGGCTCCAGGCGGTCTACGACTGGCTGCACACGCACGAGGGCAGGAAGATCTTCCGCTACGCCATGGTGTCGGTCATCTCGACCGCCGTCTCGCTCATCGTCATCGCCATCGTCTTCGGCGTGCTGCACCTGTGGACCGAGGTGCCGAGCACCATCTTCGCCAACGTGGTCGCCACGTTCCCGTCGTACTGGCTCAACCGGAAGTGGGCCTGGGGCAAGCACGGCCGGTCGCACTTCATGAAGGAGGTCGTGCCCTTCTGGACGCTGGCCGCGATCGGCATCGCGTTCTCCATCGTCGGCGCCGCGGTGGCCCGCCACTCTCCATCAAGTACGAGCTGCACCACTTCGAGCGCACCGTGCTCGTGCTGGTCGCCAACGTCGTCGCCTTCGCCGTCTTCTGGATCGCCAAGTTGCTCATGTTCAACCGGCTGTTCCACATCGAGCTCGACGAGTTCGACGAGCACCTCGTGCATGCGAAGAGGCAAGCGGAAGAGGAAGAGGAGAGACGTCGACCAGACGCCGGCCGCACTGAGCCGTGCCGCACTGACGTACGGGCCGCTCGAGGTGCCGGCCCCGATGTAGTCAGTCCCGGAAGTTCTCGAACTGCAGCGGGATGCCGAAGTCCTCCGCCTTGACTTGGCGATCACCTCTTGGAGGTCGTCGCGCTTCTTGCCCGTGACCCGGAGCTGATCGCCCTGGGTCTGCGACGACACGCCCTTGAGGTCCGAGGTCCTTGATGAACTTGTTCAGCCGCTTGGCGTGGTCGGACGAGATGCCGGCCTGGATGGCGATCCTCTGGCGGACCGTGCCCTTTTGCGCCTCCTCGATCTTGCCGTCCTCGAAGGCCTTGAGCGACACCTGGCGCTTGACCAGCTTCTCCTCGAGGACCTGGTGAGCGCCCGCAGGCGGTCCTCGGTCGAGGAGCGCAGCACGAGCTCGTTGTCGCCCAGCTCGATGGCGGAGTCGGTGCCCTTGAAGTCGAAGCGGGTGCCGGCCTCCCGGTTGGCCTGGTCGACGGCGTTGCGGACCTCTTGCATGTCGACTTCCGAGACGATGTCGAACGTGGGCATGGGCTCAGCGTACCGGTCGCCACCTGCCGGTCCCGGGTGGGGTGCCGGGCGCGGACTAATCTCGGTCCCCAGCGGGTCGGTGTCCGAGTGGCCAAAGGAAGCAGGCTGTAAACCTGCCGGTTAACACCTACGGAGGTTCGAATCCTTCCCGGCCCACGTGATCGTCCGCCGATCACGGCCGTTGGGGCGCCTGGCCCAGGGTGACCCGCCGGCTGCCGTTACAATGCAGTTTCAGATCGATTGCGGGTACCTGCTGACCCGGGCGTGGAGCCCACCTTCCCCCCGCCGGGCTGTGGCGCCCGGACCGACAAGCGAGACGGACTACCCCGTGGACGAGAGCGCGACGTCGACGTCAACACCGGTTCTCGATCGGGTCGGCGGCGCGCCTTCGATCGTCTCTCCATGCGGGCCGATGCGATGCGTCTGCGTCTCACCGCGTGGTGTCGCGCTCACCGAGCGCGTCGAGGCGGAAGCGGGCGACCCCGGCGACTGGTCGTTCCTGCGCCGGCCCGCACTCCTGGGTTTCCTCGCCGTCATCTCCATCTGCGTCGGCGCGTCGTTGCCGAGCTCGCCCTTCAAATTGGAGATGGCGGGGCACATGGTTCTTCGGCGAGGCCGCCTGGCCCACGACGCACCCTCATGCTGCTCGGGCGTCGTCGCCGTCTACGGCGGGATGGTCCTCTTCGTGCGCGTGTGGTTCGGCCTGTTCCAGACGCTCCGGGCCCGCGGCGGCGTGCCGATCCGCCCACTCGCCTACATGCTCGCGCTGTGGATCATGCCCCTCTTGGTCGTGGCACCGCTCTTCAGTCGCGACGTCTTCTCCTACGCCGCCCAGGGCGAGATGATGAGCCACCACATCAACCCCTACGACTACGGGCCGGGAACGCTCGGCTCGGGGCCGTACGACTCGGGGGTCGATCCCCTGTGGGCGAACACGCCCGCCCCCTACGGGCCGCTCTTCTTGATGCTGGCCGGATGGTCCGCCTCCCTGAGCCTGCATCACGCCCTGATCACCGTCGTGCTGCTCCGCCTGCAGTCCGTTGCCGGCATCGCGCTGATCGCCTACTGCATCCCGAAGCTGGCCCGCTCCTTCGGCCGGGACCCGGGTCCGGCCTTCGTGCTGGCGGTGCTCAACCCGCTCACGCTGCTCGCCCTCGTGGGCGGCGCGCACAACGACGCCATCATGGTGGGTCTGCTCCTCGCCGGCATCACGGCAGCGCGCTCGTTCCATCCCGGCCTGGGGCATCGTGCTGTGCGCGCTGGCCGCCGCCATCAAGGTGCCTGCGGCCATCGGCATCGTCTACGTCGCGTGGGACTGGGCCGGGCCCGTTTGCCGACTGGCGCCGCCGCGCCCGCAAGATCGTTCGCTCCGGCCTGATCACTGTGGCGGTCATGGGTGCGCTGTCCCTGGTGTCGGGCCTCGGCTGGGGCTGGATCGCCAACCTGGGCACCCCGGGGACCGTGCGCTCGTGGATGGCTCCGGCGACGGGCTTCGGACTCCTCCTCAGCGGATCGGCCCACGTCATCGGCATCGGCGTCGGCCTGGGCGGCGTCCTCACGCTGACCCGGGCCATCGGGCTGATCGGCGCCGCCGCGATCGCGTCTCTACTGCCTGCGCCATCGCGAGCGCATCGGGTTGCTGGGCGCGCTGGGCGCCACCATGATGGCCTTCGTCCTGCTCGGGCCCGTCGTCCAGCCCTGGTACCTCACCTGGGGGATCATCCTCGTGGCGCCCGTCGTGACGGGGCGTTGGCTCTACGCCGTTCTCGGATCTGTCGACCGTGGCGCCCTTCATCGGGCTCACCGGGGGCACCGACCTCCTGAACGAACTGGTCCGCACGGACCCGGCGAGCATGGTGCTGGCGGTCATGGTGCTGTGGGCCGTGGCCATCTTCCCGCTCGGCCACTGGACGACGTCGTGGCGGATCGACCGGTCGCGCCTGCCCGCCCTGCCGGCCACCGGCGCGGCGCTCGAGTCCTGAGCCGGCCGGCGGCCTCCACCCGCCGGGGATCTACAGCAGGCGCTGCAGTTCGACCACGTCGAGCCATTGGCGGTGCTTGCGCCCGACCTCGCGCTCGACGCCGACCAGCTCGAAGCCGGCCGCCTCGTGCAGGCCGATCGAGGTCTCGTTGTGCCCGGCGATCCGGGCGATGACGGAGTGGAAGCCGTGGGCCGAGGCCAGGACCACGAGCTCGGCGAGCAGCGCCCTGCCCGACCCCCTTGCCGCGCTGGGCCCGGTCGACGTAGACGGAGTTCTCGGCCGTGGCCGAGTAGCCCGAGCGCTCGCGGAAGGCCGAGAGCGACGCCGAAGCCGAGGACGACCTCGCCGTTGGCGCCGACCCGGCCGCCACCCGCGGTCCGGGGGCTCGGTGGCCACCAGCGCCGGGTGGACCCCGCTGTGCTCGAGGATCCAGGCTTCCTGCTCGGCTCGGGCTGCGGGGCACCATGTCGAAGGTGTTCGTGCTCTCCGAGCACCTCGACGTTGTAGATGGCCCGGATGGCCTCGGCGTCGGCCAGCTCGGCCAGTCGGATCCGCATCCGCCGATGGTACTGTTGACGTGCGAAAACCAGCGGAGCGGAGGCAGCTCGCCTGCGAGCCCTGGCTATCATTGACCGCTTCGCGGAAGGTAGCCGCGGCGCCCCCTTAGCTCAGTCGGCAGAGCACAGCCATGGTAAGGCTGGTGTCGTCGGTTCGATTCCGACAGGGGGCTCGCCCATGGCGGCGTAGCTCAGTTGGTCAGAGCACACGGCTCATAATCGTGTTGTCGCGGGTTCGAGTCCCGCCGCCGCTACCAGTCCGGGACGGGTGCCCCCGGGCAGTGACCAGGAAGGATTGAAGCATGGCGAAGAACGAGAAGAGGGTCCAGGTCACGCTGGCCTGCGAGGTGTGCAAGCGGCGCAACTACATCACGACCAAGAACAAGCTCAACGACCGTGAGCGGATCGAGATGAAGAAGTTCTGCCGCTGGGACCGCCAGCACACCCTGCACAAGGAGACCCGCTGAGCCACCCGGGGCCGGCCGGTGCTACTCTGGCAGGCCGATCCCCAGGTCAGGGGGAAGAACCACCTGCTTGAGGGCAACCGAAGGCACCCCACCGAGGGCAGTAGCTCAACTGGTAGAGCACCGGTCTCCAAAACCGGCGGTTGGGGGTTCGAGTCCCTCCTGCCCTGCCCCGGACGTAGCCACCCGTAGAACGAAGTATGTGAGGCAAGAGTCGTGAACCGCGAGACCAAGCGCATGATGCAGCGCCAAGGGCAGATGGAGGCCGATGGGTCTCCTGCTACCCGCAAAGCGCCCGCGGGTACGACAACGGGTGGTCCGCGCCAACCGCAGAACCAGGCAACAGGGACGCAAGCGCACGACACCGGTCCAGTTCGTCCGCGAGGTGCGCGACGAGATGCGCCAGGTCGCATGGCCATCCCGCTCCGAGCTCATCAACTACACCTCGGTGGTGCTGACGACGCTGATCATCATGATCAGCCTGATTTTCGTGTTGAACCTCGCTTTCGGGAAGCTGATCACGCTTCTCTTCACGAAGTAGCGCGACATGAGCGATATGACGCATTCAGAGGCAGAGGAAGCATTGGCGACCGGCGACGAAGAAGACGTCGCCGAGGCGTTGGAGGCCGAGCGGGAAGAGGCCGAAGCGGCCCCCGAGGAGGCGGCGGTGAATTCCGACGTCGTCGCAGACCTGGTTGAAGAGGTGACCGCCGAGGAAGAGGCGGAGCTCGAGGCCGTGGTGGAAGAAGCGGTGATCGAGGAGATCGTGGAAGAAATCGTGGAGGAAGTAGTGCTCGAAGCGGTCGAAGAGGCGCTGGTCGAGGAGATCGCCGAGGAGATCGCGGAGGAGATCGCCGAGGAGACGGCCGCGCCCCAGGGCGAGCCGGACCTCGTGCTCGACGCCACCGACGGCGAGCAGGCCGCGGACGAGGAGGGCGAGCTCGGCGGATGGGTCAAGGACGAGGACGAGGAGCCGCTTCCCGTCGAGAGTCCCTACGACCGGCCGGGTCGCTGGTACGTCGTGCACACCTACTCGGGCTACGAGAACAAGGTGCGGTCGAACATGGGCAACGTCGTGGCTTCCCGCGGCATCGAGGACCGTGTCTTCGAGGTCGTGATCCCGATGGAGGACGTGGACGAGTTCAAGGGTGGCAAGAAGGTCACGGTCCAGAAGAAGGTGTTCCCCGGCTACCTGCTCGTGCGCTGCGACCTCGATGACGACACCTGGGGCGCCATCCGCAACACCCCCGGCGTCACCGGCTTCGTGGGTCCGGGGACCAAGCCCACTCCGCTGTCACGCCGCGAGGTCGAGAACATCCTCCAGGTGAAGGCGGAAGGCGGCCCGGGCGGTGCGCCCAAGCGCACGCGGGCACGCCTCGAGTACGAGGTCAACGAGACGGTCAGGGTCAAGGAAGGCCCGTTCGCCGATTTCTCGGGGCAGATCTCGGAGATCAACGAGGACCAGCTGAAGCTCAAGGTGCTGGTCAACATCTTCGGCCGGGAGACGCCGGTCGAGCTCGAATTCAGCCAGGTCGCCAAGCTTTAGGCGCCTGGACACAGACACCGGAGAAGGAGAACGAGGACGATGGCACCGAAGAAGAAGGTGCTCGCCGTGGTGAAGATCCAGCTCGAGGCCGGCTCGGCCACGCCGGCGCCGCCCGTCGGCACGGCGCTGGGACCACACGGCGTGCAGACCATGGAATTCTGCAAGCAGTACAACCAGGCCACGGAGAGCATGCGGGGTCAGGTGATCCCCGTCGACATCACGATCTACGAGGACCGCTCGTTCAGTTTCGTGCTGAAGACCTCCCCGACGCCGGTCCTGCTCCGCCAGGCGGCTGGGCTCGACAAGGGGGCGGCGACCGCCGGCCGCGAGCAGGTCGGGACGATCACCGATGCCCAGCTCGCCGAGATCGCCACCACCAAGCTTGCTGACCTGAACACCAGGGACCTCGATGCCGCCAAGAAGCAGGTCGCCGGCACGGCGCGGTCCATGGGCATCAAGGTCGCCGGTTAAGGCAGGGACGAGGAGAGAAGAAGATGACCCAGCACGGCAAGAAGTACAAGGAGAGCCTGACCAAGGCGGATCGGGATTCGATGCACGGCGTGGCCGAGGCCGTCGAGCTGGTCAAGTCGTTGTCCAGCGCCAAGTTCGACGAGACGGTCGAGCTCGCCGTCCGCCTGGGGGTCGACCCCCGCAAGGCGGACCAGATCGTGCGCGGCACGCTCTCGCTCCCCTCGGGGACCGGGCGCACCGAGCGGGTGGCGGTCTTCGCCGCGGGCGAGGCGGCCGCTGAGGCCCGCGCCGCCGGTGCCGACGAGGTCGGGGCCGACGACCTGGTGGCCAAGATCAATGGTGGCTTCCTGGAATTCGACGTGGCCATCGCCACCCCGGACCTGATGGGCCAGGTCGGCACGCTCGGCCGGGTGCTCGGGCCCCGCGGCCTGATGCCGAACCCCAAGACCGGGACCGTGACCACCGACGTCGGCAAGGCTGTCACCGAGTTCAAGGGCGGCCGGGTCGAGTACCGCACCGACAAGGTGGGCAACGTGCACATCCGGGTGGGCAAGGCCTCGTTCACCGTCGAGCAGCTGGTGACCAACATCCGTGCCGTCCTCGACGAGCTCCAGCGGGCCAAGCCGCCGTCGTCGAAGGGCCGCTACTTCTTGTCGGTCACCCTGTCGGCGACGATGAGCCCCGGCGTCCGCATCGACCCGGTGAGGGCCCGCTACGGCGAAGAGGAGCTCGCCGTCCCGGCCTGACCCGCCACCCCGGCCGGAGGGCTTCCGGCTGTCGTACTACGCTTTCCCGCACAGCTCACCGCCTCCGGGTGGACGGGCACTGAATCCGATACGCCACAGACCTCCGGTGCGCCCCTGGGCGCCGAAGCGGCCCGATGGGCCGGCCTGACGAGGCGACACCTTGCATGCCGGACCCGTCCGGCCTGCGCCGTCGCACCGGAGACTCGGGCCGAGTCCGGTGGAGGACACCGATGGCAACGCAGAACGCAGCAAGGGCGCACAAGGTCGAAGTGGTCGACGAGGTCAAGACGCGCATGGGCGCGGCGACGGCCTCCATCGTGAGCGAATACCGCGGCCTCACCGTGGCGGAGCTGGCCGAGCTGCGGACGGCGCTCGCTACCGCCGGCGGCGACTACAAGATCTTCAAGAACACCCTGGTCCGGCTCGCCATCGTCGGCGGCGAGTACCAGCCCCTGTCGGAGTACCTGAGCGGACCGAGCGCACTGACCTTCGTGCAGGGCGACATCAGCGCCGTGGCCAAGGCCCTGCGGGACTTCTCCCGGGCCAACTCCCACCTGGTGATCAAGGGCGGGCTGGCCGACGGGTCGCTGCTTTCGCCCGGCGACCTGGCCGCGCTGGCCGACCTGCCGCCCCGCGAGGTCCTGCTGGCCCGGCTGGCGGGCGCCCTCGCCGCACCGATGCAGCAGATGGCCGGTCTCCTGCAGGCGCTGCCCCGCAACATGGCCTACGGGATCTCGGCGCTCATCGAAGAGCGACAGGCCGCCGGGGAGACGCTGCCGGCCGAGCCCGCCGAGGCGGCCACCTCCGCTGAGCCCGCCGAAGCCTCGGCCGAGGCTGCACCCCCCGCCGAGGCGGAGGCGCCGGCCGAACCCGGGGACGAGGACCCAGCCCCAGGAGAGGCCGCCGCCCCGGAGCCGGTGGAGGCCGCCGGGGAGGCGGCGGCGGAACCGGACGCGGCGGGCCCCTCCGAAGAGGCATCCGAGTAGCGCGAGATCGCATTTCCGCACCGCACCGACCCAGCAAGACCGAACCAACAAGACCGCAGGAAAGAAAGGAAGGCCACGCAGATGGCAACCCTGACCAAAGAAGAGATCCTCGACGGGATCGCCGAGCTCTCGGTGATCCAGCTGAGCGAGCTGTTGAAGGACTTCGAAGAGCGCTTCGGCGTGACGGCGGCGGCTCCCGTGGCCGTGGCAGCCGCGGCCGCCCCGGCGGCCGGTGGCGACGCCGGCGCCGCCGAGGAGGAGAAGTCCGAGTTCGACGTCATCCTGACCGACGCCGGCGACAAGAAGATCCAGGTCATCAAGGAGGTGCGCGCCCTCACCAGCCTGGGCCTCAAGGAGGCCAAGGACCTGGTCGAGGCCGCCCCCAAGCCGGTCCTCGAGAAGGCGAACAAGGAAGACGCCGACAAGGCCAAGGCCGCCCTCGAGGGCGCCGGCGCCACCGTCGAGGTCAAGTAGTCCCGGTCCAGGGTCGAGGAGTCCCGGTCCGGGGGCCAGGTGGGACACGCTCCCACCTGGCCCTCCGACCAGGATCCTTGACTGCGGGGGAGGGCACTTTACCCTGTCGGGAACCCCGGGCCGCGGCCCGCCAGGCCCTCGCGGCCAAGGGTGTTGTATTCAGGCACGCCCCACGATAAGATGCCGGGTTGCCGTGCGTCTCCCTGTCTTCGATTCCGTAATTCCCGGGAGTCGACCCGCGCCCTCGAAGCCCTGATCCGCCGTCCCGTCCTCGTCCGCCCCATTCGCAGTACCGCCCCCACCCGCCGCTTTTCACCTGGGAGGAGTTGACCGTTGTCCTCACGGTCCCGCAGTCCCGAACGTGTTTCGTTCGCCAATATCAACGAGGCTCTGCCGCTTCCTGACTTGATCGCCATCCAGCGCGATTCGTTCCAGTGGTTCCTCGACAAGGGCCTCGCCGAGGCCTACCACGACATCAGCCCGATCGAGGACTTCACCGGCCAGCTGAGCCTGGAGCTCGAGTTCGACCCGACGGACGCCGACCTGCGCCCGCCGCCGAAGTTCTCGGTGGAGGAGTGCAAGGAAAAGGACATGACCTACGCGGCGCCCTGTCTTCGTGCGGGCCCGCTTCCTCAACGCCACCACTGGTGAGATCAAGGAGCAGACGGTCTTCATGGGGGACTTCCCGATGATGACCGACCGCGGCACCTTCATCGTCAACGGGACCGAGCGGGTCGTGGTCAGCCAGCTGGTGCGCTCGCCCGGCGTGATCTTCCAGCCGGGGCGCGACGCCAAGACCGTCTTCACCGGGACCATCCACCCCTACCGGGGCGAGTGGATCGAGCTCGACATCGAGGCCAAGCCGGGCAAGGACGTCACCGCCGGCTGCCGGGTCGCCCGCAAGCGCCGCCTGTCGCTCTTCGTGCTCCTGCGCGCCGCTCGGCTACGGCGACGACGCCTTCCTGGACCGCTTCGTGCGCCACTTCGACTTCCTCGAGGGGCAGTGGGAGAAGGAGCGCAACCTGGCTCCCACCCGTGAAGAGGCGCTGCTCGAGATCTACAAGCGCGCCCGCCCCGGCGAGCCGCTGTCGGCCGAGGCCGCCCGCGTCTACTTCGAGAACGCCTTCTTCAACCCGAAGCGCTACGACCTGACCCGGGTCGGGCGCTACAAGCTCAACCGCAAGCTCGGCCCCGAGATCGACCGGCTGAACGACCTGTTCGGGATCGACGTCGAGAAGCCGGCGCCGAACCAGTCGGTGCTCAGCCCTGTCGGAGATCCTGGCCTCGGCCACCTACATGCTGCACCTCGCCCTGCACATGTCCGACGGCGAGTCGACCTACCGCATCGACGACCAGGACCACTTCGCCAACCGGCGCATCCGCTCGGTGGGCGAGCTGATCCAGAACCAGGTGCGGGTCGGCCTGAGCCGCATGGAGCGGGTCGTACGCGAGCGCATGACCACCCAGGACGTCGAGGCCATCACGCCGCAGACGCTGATCAACATCCGCCCGGTCGTGGCCGCGGTGAAGGAGTTCTTCGGCACCTCGCAGCTCTCGCAGTTCATGGACCAGAACAACCCGCTGTCGGGCCTGGCCCACAAGCGCCGCCTGTCCGCGCTCGGGCCCGGTGGCCTGTCCCGTGAGCGGGCCGGGTTCGAGGTCCGTGACGTCCACACCTCGCACTACGGCCGCATGTGCCCGATCGAGACGCCCGAAGGCCCGAACATCGGCCTGATCGGGGCCCTGGCCACCTACGCCCGGGTCAACGAGTACGGCTTCATCGAGACGCCCTACCGCACCGTCGTCGGACGGCAAGGTCACCGACGAGGTGAGCTACCTGGCCGCCGACGAGGAGGAGGAGCACGTCATCGCCCAGGCCAACGCCTCGGTCGACGCCGACGGCCGCCTCACCGAGGAGCGCGTCCTGGTGCGCCGCGGCCCGCAAGGGACCGGCGTGCGCATGGGTGCCGTCAACACGCTCCTACGGCACGACGTCGGAGATCGACTTCGTGCCGCCGTCCGAGGTCGACCTGATGGACGTGTCGCCGAAGCAGATCGTCTCGGTCTCCACGGCGCTCATCCCCTTCGTCGAGCACGACGACGCCAACCGGGCCCTCATGGGCGCCAACATGCAGAAGCAGGCGGTGCCGCTCGTCGTGCCCGAGGCGCCGTACATCGGCACCGGGGTCGAGGCGCGGGCCGCCCGCGACGCCGGCGACGTGATCCTCGCCGAGGGCAACGGCACGGTGACCGAGATCAGCGGGGACTCCATCACGGTGGAGTACGCCTCGGGGCAGAAGGACCGCTTCGGCACGGCGCTCGGGCGCAAGGTGTACCGCCTCTCCAAGTTCCGCCGCTCCAACCAGAACACCTGCATCAACCACCGCACGCTGGTCGTCGAGGGCCAGAGCGTGGCGGCCGGCGACCTGCTGGCCGACGGGCCCGTCGACCCACAACGGTGAGCTGGCGCTGGGCAAGAACCTGCTCGTCGCCTTCATGCCCTGGGAGGGCTACAACTACGAGGACGCCATCATCCTCTCGGAGCGCCTGGTGCGCGACGACGTGCTGACGTCCATCCACATCGAGGAGCACGAGGTCGACGCCCGCGACACCAAGCTGGGCGCCGAGGAGATCACCCGGGACATCCCGAACCTGTCCGAGGAGATCCTGGCCGACCTCGACGACCGCGGCATCATCCGCGTCGGCGCCGAGGTGGAGCCGGGCGACGTCCTGGTCGGCAAGGTCACCCCCAAGGGCGAGACGGAGCAGACGCCCGAGGAGCGCCTGCTGCGCGCCATCTTCGGCGAGAAGGCCCGCGAGGTGCGCGACACCTCGCTCAAGGTCCCCCACGGCGAGTACGGCAAGGTGATCGACGTCCGGGTCTTCTCCCGTGAGGAGTCGCACGAGCTGCCGCCGGGCGTCAACCAGCTGGTCCGGGTCTACGTGGCCCAGAAGCGCAAGATCTCCGAGGGCGACAAGCTGGCCGGCCGCCACGGCAACAAGGGCGTCATCTCCAAGATCCTCCCGGTCGAGGACATGCCGTACCTGGCCGACGGCACCCCGGTCGACATCATCTTGAACCCGCTCGGCGTGCCGAGCCGGATGAACGTGGGCCAGGTGCTCGAGTCGCACCTCGGCTACGCCGCCCGGCACGGCTGGGAGGGCGTGGAGGTCAACGACGGCGTGGGGACGAGCGCCAAGGGCGACGGGGCGGCGCGCAAGACGCGCCCGCGCACCGAGCCGGCGGCCTGGGTCTCCACTCCGGTCTTCGACGGCGCCCACTGGGACGAGACCGAGGACGCCGGGGCGCACCCGACGATCCAGCACGTCTTCGGCACGCTGAACGCGGACTCGGCCAACGGTGACGTGCAGATCCGGACCGACGGCAAGGCCACGCTCTACAACGGCCGCACCGGCGAGGCCTACGACAACCCGATCTCGGTCGGCTACGTCTACATCCTGAAGCTCGCCCACCTGGTGGACGACAAGATCCACGCCCGCTCCACCGGCCCGTACTCCATGATCACCCAGCAGCCGCTGGGTGGGAAGGCGCAGTTCGGTGGCCAGCGCTTCGGTGAGATGGAGGTCTGGGCCCTGGAGGCGTTCGGCGCCGCCTACGCCCTGCAGGAGCTCCTGACCATCAAGTCCGACGACGTGCTGGGCCGGGTCAAGGTCTACGAGGCCATCGTCAAGGGCGAGAACATCCCCGAGCCGGGCATCCCCGAGAGCTTCAAGGTGCTCATCAAGGAGATGCAGTCGCTCTGCCTCGACGTCGAGGTCCTGGCCGTCGACGGCCGGGAGATCGAGATGCACGAGCTGGACGAGGACGTGTTCCGCACGGCTGAAGAGCTGGGCATCGACATCAGCCGCAACGAGCGCGGCTCCGACGAAGAAGACGAGCGGCGCGCCGCAGAGAGGAGCTTCTCCTAATGGCTCTGGACGTCAACACCTTCGACCAGCTGCGCATCGGCCTGGCCACGGGCGACTCCATCCGGGGATGGTCCAACGGCGAGGTCAAGAAGCCCGAGACGATCAACTACCGCACGCTGCGCCCCGAGAAGGACGGCCTCTTCTGCGAGAAGATCTTCGGGCCGACCAAGGACTGGGAGTGCTACTGCGGCAAGTACAAGCGGGTGCGCTTCAAGGGCATCATCTGCGAGCGCTGCGGCGTCGAGGTCACCCGGTCGAAGGTGCGCCGCGACCGCATGGGCCACATCGAGCTGGCCGCGCCCGTCGTGCACATCTGGTACCTGCGCGGGACGCGGTCGTGGCTGGCCTACCTGCTCATGGGCACCGAGCCCCGCGAGGAGCTCAAGGCCAAGCAGCTCGAGAAGGTCATCTACTTCGCGGCCAACCTGGTCACCTGGGTCGACGAGGAGAAGCGGCACCAGGACCTGCCCGAGCCTCGAGAACGAGATGGCCGAGGAGATCGCCGACATCGAGAAGAAGCGCGACCTCGACATCGACCGCCGCTTCAAGGCGCTCGAGGAGGAGCTGAAGGCGCTCGAGGGCGAGGGCGCCCGTGACGCCGAGATCAAGGCGCGCCAGCGCGCCGTCGAGAAGGAGATCCAGTCCGCCCGCGAGCGGGCCCAGGAGGACGCCGAGATCGCCCAGCGCTCCCTCGACGAGTTCCGCAACCTGCACGGTCGCAAGATCATCGAGGACGAGATGCTCTGGCGCGAGCTGCGGCTGCGCTACGACGAGTACTTCGAGGGCGGCATGGGCGCGGAGTACATCCTCAAGCTCATCGACCGCATCGACCTCGATGCCGAGGAGATCAAGCTGCGCGACATGATCGACGCCAAGGACGGCCGCCGGCCGCTCTCGGCCCAGCGGCGCCAGAAGACGATCAAGCGGCTGAAGATCGTCACCGCCTTCAACCGGCGGGACGACCACGGCCGGCGCATCAACGACCCGCGGGCCATGATCCTCGAGGCCGTGCCGGTGATCCCGCCCGACCTGCGCCCGATGGTGCAGCTCGACGGTGGCCGCTTCGCCACCTCGGACCTCAACGACCTCTACCGCCGCGTCATCAACCGCAACAACCGGCTCAAGAGGCTGCTCGACCTCGGCGCGCCCGAGATCATCATCAACAACGAGAAGCGCATGCTCCAGGAGGCCGTCGACGCGCTGTTCGACAACGGCCGCCGCGGCCGCCCGGTGACGGGCCCGGGCAACCGGCCGCTCAAGTCCCTCTCGGACATGCTGAAGGGCAAGCAGGGCCGGTTCCGCCAGAACCTGCTCGGCAAGCGGGTCGACTACTCGGGCCGCTCGGTCATCGTCATCGGCCCGAACCTCAAGCTGCACCAGTGCGGCCTGCCCAAGCTCATGGCGCTCGAGCTCTTCAAGCCCTTCGTCATGAAGCGGCTGGTCGACGCCGAGCTGGCCCAGAACATCAAGTCGGCCAAGCGCATGGTCGAGCGGCGCCGGCCCCAGGTGTGGGACGTCCTCGAGGGCGTCATCCGGGAGCACCCGGTGCTGCTGAACCGGGCGCCGACGCTGCACCGGCTGGGGATCCAGGCCTTCGAGCCCGTGCTGGTCGAGGGCAAGGCCATCCAGGTCCACCCGCTCGTGTGCACGGCCTTCAACGCCGACTTCGACGGCGACCAGATGGCCGTCCACCTGCCCGCTGTCCGCCGAGGCCCAGGCCGAGGCCAGGGTGCTGATGCTGTCGGCGAACAACATCCTCTCGCCGGCCACCGGCCGCCCGATCACCGTGCCCACCCAGGACATGGTCTTCGGCGCCTACTACCTCACCCTGCGGGTCGAGACGGGCCGGGGCGCGGGTCGCGCCTTCCGCCACCTCCACGAGCTGGAGGCCGCCTTCGACGCCGGTGACGTGGAGCTGCAGGTGCCCGATCACGCTGCGCCCGGCACCGGGCTCGACGCTGGCCGGCCGCCTGGCCGCCGCCGGCGTCACCGCCGGCGAGGACGGCGTCCTGAGCTACGAGACGACGCCGGGCCGCGTGTTCTTCAACGAGGCGCTGCCCGAGGGCTTCGCCTTCGTCAACGACGTGGTGGGCAAGCGCAACACCCCGATCGGGGTGATCGTCGAGGAGCTCTCGGCCAACTACCCCAAGAACATCGTGGCCCAGAGCCTCGACCGGATCAAGGCGCTCGGCTTCCGCTTCGCCGCCCAGTCCGGCCTGACCATCTCCATCAACGACGTGCAGACGCCGCCGGACAAGCTGGCCATCCTCGACCGCTACGAGAAGGAGGCCGAGAAGGCCGAGACGCAGTTCAAGCGCGGCATCATCACCGACGACGAGCGGCGCCAGAAGGAGATCGAGATCTGGACCTCGGCCAACTCCGAGGTGGGGCGGGCCATGGAGTCCCAGCTGGCCACGATCGCCTTCAACCCGCTCGACATGATGGTGGACTCGGGCGCCCGAGGGAACTCGCAGCAGATCCGCCAGATCGCCGGCATGAAGGGCCTGGTGTCCAACCCGCGCGGTGAGATGATCCCCCGGCCGATCAAGTCCTCCTTCCGTGAGGGCCTCTCGGTGCTGGAGTACTTCATCTCGACCCACGGCGCCCGCAAGGGCCTGGCCGACACCGCCCTGCGCACGGCCGACTCGGGCTACCTGACCCGTCGACTGGTCGACGTGGCCCAGGAGCTCATCATCCGGATCGACGACTGCGGGTCGACCCGGGGCATCTGGATCGAGGGCGTGGCCCCCGACGGGCCGGGCCACCGCAACTACCTCGAGACCCGCGCCTTCGGCCGCCTCCTCACCGAGGACGTCACGCTGTCGGACGGCACCGTCTACCCGGTGGGCACGCTGCTCCTCGACGAGCAGCATCGCCGCCCTGCGCGACGACGACGGCCGTCGACCGCATCCGGGTCCGCTCGGTGCTCACCTGCGAGTCGCCCCAGGGCGTCTGCGCGGCCTGCTACGGGCTGTCGCTCGCCACGGGCTCCATGATCGAGCTCGGCGAGGCGGTCGGCGTCATCGCCGCCCAGTCCATCGGCGAGCCGGGCACGCAGCTGACCATGCGGACGTTCCACACCGGTGGTGTCGTCGGTGAGGACATCACCCACGGCCTGCCCCGCGTCGTCGAGCTCTTCGAGGCCCGCACGCCGAAGGGCGCCGCCGTGCTGGCCCACCACTCCGGCGTCGTCCGGGTCGAGGACGACGAGACGGGCCGCCGCATCACCGTGGTGGCCGACGACGGCACGGAGGACTCCACGCTGGTGGCCGCACGGGCCCACCTCGAGGTGACCGACGGCCAGGAGGTCGGCGCGGGCGACGCGCTGGTCGAGGGCCCCAAGGACCCCAAGGAGCTGCTCGAGGTCAAGGGCATCCGCGAGACCCAGCAGTACCTCGTCGAAGAGGTGCAGAAGGTGTACCGCGACCAGGGTGTGTCGATCCACGACAAGCACATCGAGCTGATCGTGCGCCAGATGCTGCGCCGGGTGCTCGTGGCCGAGCCGGGCGACGCGCCGTTCCTGCCGGGCGAGCGCGTCGACAACCAGATCTACGCCGAGGTCAACCGCACGCTCGTCGAGGACGGCAAGGTGCCGGCCGAGGGCCGTCCCGAGCTGATGGGCATCACCAAGGCGTCGCTGGCCACCGAGAGCTGGCTCTCGGCCGCCTCCTTCCAGGAGACGACCCGGGTGCTGACCGAGGCGGCCATCGAGGGCCGCAGCGACCAGCTCTTCGGGCTCAAGGAGAACATCATCATCGGCAAGCTCATCCCGGCCGGTTCGGGCATGGAGCACTACCGGAACATCCGCCTCGAGATGCCCGACGCCGAGGCGATGCCCTTCTGGGCCATGGGCTCGGGCGAATCGGACACCGAGGACCTGGCCAACTGGCTGCGTGACATGGGCGAGGGAGTCAGCGAGGACCCCTTCGACTCGTCCATCGACGCCAGCTGGCTGGGCGCGGCGCCGACGGCCGAGGACGCCTACGGGAATCCCATCGCCGGCAGCGGGAACGGCACCGAACGGCACCGAACGGCACCGCGGACGGTGCCGGGGACGGGCCGAGCCGGCGGCGCCCGAGCCCGGCGCCGCGGAGGCCGGAGCCTAAGCTTTCTCCCGTTCAGCGGGGGAAGACGAAGGGGAGGGTCTGTTGGCGACACCGCGCACGGTGGCTGACTCCGAGGGTCCGGACGGCGCGGCGCCGGCCGGATCGGGCCATTACCGCCTGTCGCATCTCCGGGCCCTCGAGGCCCAGTCGATCCACGTCTTCCGCGAGGTGGCGGCCGAGTTCGAGCGTCCCGACGCTCATGTTCTCGGGCGGCAAGGACTCCATCGTCATGCTGCACCTGGCGCGCGAAGGCCTTCTGGCCGGCCCCCGTGCCCTTCCCCGTCCTGCACGTGGACACCGGGCGCAACTTCGACGAGGTGCTCGAGTTCCGCGACCGCCACGCTGACGGACCTCGGCGTCCGCCTGGTGGTGGCGAGGGTACAAGACGACATCGACGCCGGCCGGACCGTCGAGGACACGTCGCCGGGGGCCACGCGCAACCGGCTGCAGACGCCGACGCTGCTGCGGCGCCATCGCGGAGGGGCGCCACGACGCCGTCTTCGGCGGGGCCCGCCGTGACGAGGAGAAGGCCAGGGCCAAGGAGCGGGTCTTCAGCTTCCGCGACGAGTTCGGCCAGTGGGATCCCAAGAACCAGCGCCCCGAGCTGTGGAACCTCTACAACGCCCGGCACAACAAGGGCGAGCACATCCGGGTCTTCCCCCTGTCGAACTGGACCGAGCTCGACGTGTGGAACTACATCCGGGACGAGGAGATCGACGTCCCGCCGATCTACTACGCCCACCGCCGCCAGGTGTTCCAGCGTGACGGCATGCTCATGGCCGTCACCGAGCACCTCGCTCCGGCCGAGGGGGATCCGGTCTTCGAGACCATGGTGCGCTTCCGGACGGTGGGCGACGCCGACTGCACGGGCTGCGTCGAGTCCATGGCCGAGACCCTCGACCTCGTCATTGCCGAGGTGGCGGGCACCCGACTGACCGAGCGGGGCGCCACCCGGGCCGACGACCGGATCTCCGAGGCCGGCATGGAGGACCGCAAGCGCGAGGGGTACTTCTAGTGACGGAGCTCCTGCGCCTGGCCACGGCCGGCTCGGTGGACGACGGCAAGTCCACGCTGATCGGGCGCCTCCTCTACGACGCCAAGGGGATCTACGAGGACCAGCTCGAGGCGATCCGCCGCACCAGCGAGCAGCGGGGCGGGATCGAGACCGACCTGGCGCTGCTCACCGACGGGCTGCGCGCCGAGCGGGAGCAGGGCATCACCATCGACGTGGCCTACCGCTACTTCGCCACGCCCAAGCGCAAGTTCATCATCGCCGACACCCCCGGGCACACCGAGTACACGCGCAACATGGTCACCGGGGCGTCCAACGCCCACGTGGCCCTCATCCTGATCGACGCCCGCAAGGGTGTGATCGAGCAGACACGCCGGCACGCCTTCCTCTCCTCCATGCTCGGCGTGCCGCACATGGTCGTGTGCGTCAACAAGATGGACCTGGTCGACTGGGACCAGGGGCGCTACGAGCGGATCAAGTCCGACTTCATGGAGTTCGCGGCCCGGCTGAACGTGCACGACATCACGTTCATCCCCATCTCGGCCCTCCGCGGCGACAACGTCGTGCAGCGCTCGGAGCACATGTGGTGGTACGACGGCTCACCGCTGCTGAACCACCTGGAGTCGGTCTACATCGGCAGTGACGAGAACTTCATCGACCCCCGCTTCCCGGTCCAGTACGTCATCCGGAGCCAGAGCGCCGAGAACCCGGACTTCCGCGGCTACGCGGGCACGGTGGCCAGCGGGGTCCTGCGGCCGGGGGACGACGTGCTCGTCATGCCGACGGGTACGACGTCACGCATCGACGCCATCCTCACCGCTGATGGCGAGGTGGCCGAGGCGTACCCGCCCATGGCGGTGGTCATCACGCTGGCCGACGACATCGCCGTCTCCCGGGGCGACATCCTCTGCCGACCCAACAACCGCCCGACGGTGTCGCACGATATCGAGGCGACCGTGTGCTGGATGGACGAGCGCTCCTCACTGGCCGAGGGCCGCACCTTCCTGCTCAAGCACAGCACGCGGACGGTCCGGGCGACGGCGCAGTCCCTGCATTACCGGCTCGACGTCAACGGGCTGCACCGCGACGAGGCCGCCGCGGTCGCTCGTGCTCAACGAGGTCGGTCGGGTGACGTTCCGCTGTACCGAGCCGCTGCTGGTGGACGACTACACGACCAACCGCTCCACCGGCAGCTTCATCATCATCGACCCGACCACCAACTCCACCGTGGGCGCCGGCGTCATCCGGGTCATCGCCACCGCACACGCCAGTCCCAACGTGGTGCGCCACGACGGGCGGCTGTCGCGGGTGGACCGCTTCGCCACACTGGGGACGGAGGGGGCGACGCTGCTGTTCACCGGTTTGTCCGGGGCAGGCAAGTCGACGCTGGCCGCCGGGGTGGAGGAGGCCTTCGTGCGCAGCGGCCGGCCCGCCTTCCTGCTCGACGGCGACAATCTGCGCCACGGGCTGAACGCCGACCTGGGCTTCTCCGACCGCGACCGCACCGAGAACGTCCGCCGGGCCGGCGAGGTGGCCGCCATGTTCGCCGAGGCGGGGTCGCTGGCGCTCATCGCCCTGATCTGCCCGTTCGAGGAAGACCGCAGGCTCATCCGCGCCCTGCATGAGCAGGCGGGGCTCGCCTTCGCCGAGATCTTCGTCGACACGTCGATCGAGGAGTGCGAGCGGCGCGACCCCAAGGGCCTCTACGCCCGGGCCCGGGCCGGGCAGCTCCCTGGCTTCACCGGCATCGACTCGGCCTACGAGGTGCCGGTCCGCCCCGACCTGGTGGTCGGGTCAGGTTCGGGGTCCCTGCCCGAGCGGATCTCCCTGGTGCTCAGCCTGTTGGAAGACCTGCTCCGCTAGCCGGTGTCCCAGAGAGAGCGCCAGCGGCGGCGTCTGGGTGCGGTGCGCTCCCGCCCGGCTCAGGGACTCAGCCCGCGGACGATGTTTTGGAAACTATCAACGAGTTTGCTTATGGTGCCAGGACGCATCCCACCGACACCCCGACATAACTGAACTATCAACCAGTTCGTTGAGGGTGCCGGAACGTATCCCTCCGATACCCAGGCTCCCAGGGTCCCAGGCTCCTCGGGACGACGGGCCCCGCCGGCGCCGGGCTACTCCTGGACCAGCTCGATCAGTGTGCCGAACGACGTCTTGGGGTGCACGAAGGCCACCGTGGTCCCCCGTGAACCCGGACGCGGCGCCTCGTCGATCACCCGGCCGCCGGCGTCCTTGATCGCCTGGAGGGCGACGCCACAGTCGTCGACCCGGTAGCCGATGTGGTGCAAGCCCTCGCCCTTGTTGGCGAGGTACTTGGCGACGGGGGAGTCGTCGCTGATCGGGGTGAGCAGCTGCACGTAGGAGTCGGCCACCTTCAGCAGCGCCTCCTCGACGCCGTCGGACTCGACGCGCTCGCGGTGGTCGACCGTGGCGCCGAAGACCTCGGCGTACCAGGCGATGGCGGCCTCGAGGTCGTTGACGGCGATGGCGACGTGGTCGATCTCGGTGAGCAGGGAGTCGCTCACGCGCCGTGCCTCCGGAACAGCGTGATGCGGTCCTCGCCGACCTTGGCCCGCAGCTCGGGGTCGTCGATGCCGAGCCCCTCCTCGGGCGCCAGGCACAGCACGCCGATCTTGCCCTCGTGCAGGTTGTGGTGCACCTGGTAGGCCGCCTCGCCGACCTGCGTGAGCGGGTAGACGGCGGAGAGCGGCGGGAGCACCTTGCCCTCGCAGACGAGCTGGTTGGCGTCCCACGCCTCGCGGTAGTTGGCGAAGTGTGAGCCCTTGATCGTCTTGAGCTTCATCCACAGATGCCGATTGTCGTACTCGATCATGTAGCCGGACGTGGCGGCGCAGGTGACGATCGTCCCCGCCCGCTTGCAGGCGAACACCGACGCGCCCATCGTCTGGCGGCCCGGGTGCTCGAAGACGATCTCGGGCTCGGAGCCCACCAACCCGCGGATGTCCTTGCCGAAGCGACGCCATTCGGACTCGTCCTGGGTGTGCTCGTCCGACCAGAAGCGGTAGTTCGCCGCCTTGCGGTCGATCACGGCCTCGACGCCGAGATCGTTGAGGAGCTTCACCTTCTCGGGCGAGGACACGACGCCGATCGGCGTGCCGCCTCCGTTGAGCACGTGCTGCACGGCGTAGCTGCCCAGGCCCCCGCTGGCTCCCCACACGAGCACCTTGTCGTCCTGGGTCATGCGGGCCCCGTTGGGGGAGACCAGCATGCGGTAGGCGGTGGAGTTGCACAGCGCGTTGATGGCCGCCTCCTCCCAGCTGAGGTGGGCCGGCTTGGGCATGAGCTGGTTGGCCTTGACCACGGTGATGTCGGCCAGCCCGCCGAAGTTCGACTCGAAGCCCCAGATGCGCTGGTTCGCCGCCAGCATGGAGTCGTCGTGGGCCGACGGGTCCTGGTCGTCGACGTAGTTGCAGTGGACCGTGACCTTGTCGCCCACCTTCCAGTTGCGCACCAACGAGCCGGTGCGCAGCACGACGCCGGCGGCATCGGAGCCGACGACGTGGTAGTCGAGCGCGTGGCGGGCCGCCCACGGCCCCTCCTTGCCCAGGCGGTCGAGGAAGCCGAAGGTGGGCAGCGGCTCGAAGATGGAGGTCCACACGGTGTTGAAGTTGATCGAGGAGGCCATCACCGCCACGTAGGCCTCATCGGGGGCCAGCTCGGGCAGTGGCACCTCCTCGACGTGGAGGGACAGGCGGGGGTCCTTGTCGGCCGACTCCATGCCGTCGAACATGGTCGTCTCGCTCCGCTTGACCAGGGCAGCCCGGTAGGAGGCGGGCATGTCGAATCCGGCCAGCTCAGCAGCGGGGACGCCAGCCAGGGCAGCATTGAGAATGTCGCTCATGTGACCAGACGATAGTTGGCCCGTAAGATGCACTTTCCGACCGGTAACCAGACCGGCGGGACGCGGACAAGCGCAGAACGCGGAGGTGCAGGAAATGGCCGAGGCCGTCATCGTCGCAGGGGCTCGGACCCCGATCGGAAAGCTCTCTGGCGGACTGGCTGGATTCACGGCCATGGACCTGGGGGGATTCGCCATCGCGGAGGCGCTCTCCCGGGCCGGTGTGTCCCCGGACCAGGTGGACTACGTGCTGATGGGCCAGGTCATCCTGGCCGGCCAGGGCCAGATCACGGCACGCCAGGCCGCGGTCAAGGGCGGCATCCCCATGACGGTCCCCGCCAACACGATCAACAAGGTGTGCCTCTCCGGCCTCAACACCATCTACCTGGCCGACCAGATGATCCGTGCCGGGGAGGCCGACATCGTGGTGGCGGGCGGCATGGAGTCGATGACCCAGGCGCCCTACCTGCTGCCCGGGGCCCGTGCCGGCTACCGCCTCGGTGACGGCGAGCTGATCGACTCCATGATGTACGACGGCCTGACCGACTCGTTCGACCACATCGCTATGGGCCTCTCGACCGAGCAGCACAACGCCAAGGTCGGTATCTCGCGCGAGCGCCAGGACGCGTTCGCGGCAGCGAGCCACGAGAAGGCCGCCGCGGCCGCCAAGGAGGGTCGCCTGGCCGAGGAGATCGTCCCGGTGCAGGTGCCCCAGCGCAAGGGCGACCCCCTCTTGGTGGACACCGACGAGGGCGTGCGCCCGGGCACGACGGCGGAATCGCTCGGCGCGCTCAAGCCCGCCTTCGACAAGAACGGCACCATCACCGCGGGGAACGCGTCGCAGATCTCCGACGGCGGGTGCGCCGTCGTCGTGATGTCGGCGGCCAAGGCGAAGGAGCTCGGGGCCACCCCGCTCGGCCAGATTGTCGGCTACGGCATGGTGGCCGGGCCTGACAATTCGCTGCTGACCCAGCCCTCGCGGGCGATCGTCAAGGCGGCGGCAAAGGCCGGCGTCGACCTTGGTGCCATCGACCTCTTCGAGATCAACGAAGCTTTCGCCGCCGTCGGCCTCGCCTCGGTGGACGACCTGGGCATCGACGAGGACAAGGTCAACGTCAACGGGGGCGCCATCGCGCTCGGACACCCGGTCGGCATGTCCGGCGCGCGGGTGGCGCTGACCGCGCTGCTGGAGCTGCGCCGCCGCGGTGGGGCCACGGCAGCCGTCGCGCTGTGCGGTGGTGGCGGCCAGGGCGACGCCGCCATCCTGCGCTCGCTGGCGTAGGCCGGACGTGTCCAGGACGAGAAGGCTCCAGGACAGAAAGTTCTAGGACTTCCCATAGGGCGGCCCCAGCAGGGCCACCAGCGTGGCCGTCCCGGCCGCCACGTCGGCCCAGTGCTCGACGCGGAAGGCGTACACGCCGAGTGCGCAGGTGGGGAACCCGCGTCGCGCCGTGGCCGAGAGACCCTTCTTGTCGCGGGCGGACAGCAGGCCCTGCGAGAGGGAGTGCGCCGTGGGGTTGTGGCCCACCACCATGGCGGCATCAATGCCGTCGGGCAGAGCGCGGACGACGGCGAGCACCTCCTCGGGGTCGGCACCGTAGAGCTCCTCGTCGAAACGGCGCGGCGGGGGATCGGCCATACCGGCCAGGACGAGCTCCGCCGTCGCCGCCGTGCGGGCCGCAGGTGAGACCAGCGCGATCTGCGGCCGGGGGACGCCCAACAGGGCGGGTCCCAGCCCCTCGCCCTGCCCGGCGAACAGGCGGCCGAGGGCGGTCGCGTCCCGCCGGCCCCGCGGGGCCAGGACGCGGTCGAAGTCCGTGCCATCCGGAGGCGGGTCGGTCACCGTCTTGGCGTGGCGCAGGAGCCAGAGGGTGCGGGCCTGCTGGGCCCGGGGCGCCATCAATCCGTCGCCATCAGTCGAGGGCGAAGGCCGCATGCAGCGAGCGGACGGCGCGCTCGACGTCATCCTCGGCCACGATGCACGAGGTGCGGATGGTCGAGGTCGAGATCATGTCGATGTTGATCCCCTCGTTGGCCAGCGTCTCGAACATGGTGGCAGCGATGCCGGGGTGGGACTTCATGCCCACCCCCACGAGCGAGACCCGGGCCACGTCGGCGTCCGCCGTCACCCCCGACGCGCCCAACTCGTCGGAATGGGCCTGCGAGGTCTCCACCGCGACCGCCAGGTCCGCGGTGGGCACGGTGAACGAGATGTCGGTGGTGCCGTGGGCGGACGTGTTCTGCACGATCATGTCGACGTTGATCGACTTGTCGGCCAGCGCCCGGAAGAGCCGTGCCGCCACACCGGGTCGGTCCGGCACCCCGCTGACGGTGACCTTGGCCTCCGAGGTGTCGTGGGTCACTGCGGTGACGACGGCTTCTTCCATGTCTGCATCCTCCTCCACCACCCAGGTGCCCGGCTCCCAGGTGAAGCTGCTCCGCACGTGCAGCGGGACATTGTGGTTCCGCGCGAACTCGACGGCGCGCAGCATCAGGACCCGCCCACCCGTGGCAGCCATCTCGAGCATCTCCTCGAACGAGATCCGGTTGATCCGGTGCGCCTCGGGCACGATCCGGGGGTCCGCCGTGAACACCCCGGTGACGTCGGTGTAGATCTCGCAGGCGTCCGCGCCCAGGACGGCGGCGAGCGCCACGGCCGTGGCGTCGGACCCGCCGCGGCCGAGCGTGGTGATCTCGCGGGCGGCCGAGACGCCCTGGAACCCCGCCACGACCGGCACCTTGCCGGCCGCCAGCGCCTCCCGCAGGCGGTCACCCTTGACCTCTCGGATCTTGGCCCGGGTGTGGTCGTCGTCGGTGATGATCCCCACTTGGCTGCCGGTGAAGGACGCGGCCTCCACCCCGAGGTCGGCCAACGCCATGACCAGCAGCGACATGGACACCCGCTCCCCGGTGCTGACGAGCATGTCGTACTCGCGGGGCGGCTGGGTGGCGCTCACCGAGTTGGCCAGGTGGATGAGGTCGTCGGTGGTCTTGCCCATGGCGCTGACCACGGCCACCACCTCGGAGCCCTGCCGGCGCGTGCGTGCGATGTGGTCGGCCACGGCACGGATCCGATCGGCGTCGCCGACCGAGGTGCCCCCGAACTTCTGGACGACCAGTGGCATTCGGACGAGGCTACAGACCGCGCACCGGCCCGATCGCCGCCGGCACCGTCGGTTCCGCTCCGGGGTGGTCCGGTCGGGCCGGTCGGGCATCTCGGGCCCCCGGCGGGGCGATCCGGAGCCGTCCCGAGGATTGGGTATGGTCTCGGGCCGTGCCCAGCGACAAGCGAGCCCGCCAGCGCGCGGCCAGGGAGGCGCGGCTGGCCGCCGAGGCCCAGCAGCAGAAACGCCGCAAGCAGATCCGCAACGCCATCATCGTGGTGGTCATCGTCGGGGTGATCGTCGGGATCGTCTTCCTGGTCTCTCGCAACAACAACTCGGCCTCGCAGTCCAAGGGGGGCACGACGACCACGGCCGCCGGGAAGGGCGCCGACGCCAAGCTGCAGGCCCAGGCGAACGAGGCGGCGGTGAAGGCGGGCTGCCCGGCCAGCACGACGGCCACGGTCAACACGCAGAAGTACGCGTCGGCCCCGGCCATGGCGATCGACACCTCCAAGACGTACGCCGCCACCGTGGTCACGACGGCCGGCACCTTCGAGATCGCGCTCGACGCCAAGACGGCCCCGACCACGGTCAACAATTTCGTGTTCCTGGCCAACAAGGGCTTCTACCACTGCGTGGTCTTCCATCGCGTCATCCCCCAGTTCATGGACCAGACGGGTGACCCGACCGGCACGGGCAACGGCGGACCCGGCTACACGATCCCCGACGAGAACCCGCCCAAGGCGGCGAACGCCGCCAGCCAGTACCCGCTCGGGTCGGTGGCCATGGCCAACACGGGTGCGCCCAACAGCGGCGGCAGCCAGTTCTTCATCGTCGCCGGGCCGCAGGGCGAGTCCCTGCCCAACACGTACGCTCTGTTCGGGATGGTGACCTCGGGCATGAACGTGGTCGACACCATCAACCAGCAGGGTTCGGCCCAGGGCGTCCCGCCCGATGTCACGCAGCGCATCATCTCCGTCACCATCCACGAAACGTAAGGACACGCAGACCATGGCCACCCCGACCGCACCCGCCGCCGACGGCTCGAGCCCGCAGCAGCGCAAGTTCGACGAAGAGCCGCCGATGCTCATCGACACCGCCCAGCGCTACGTGGCGACCATGGTCACGTCGCACGGCACCATGGTCATCGCCCTCGACCCGCTCGCCGCGCCGAAGACGGTCAACAGCTTCGTGTTCCTGGCCCGCTACCACTACTACGACGGGATCGTGTTCCACCGCATCATCCCGGGCTTCGTGCTCCAGGGCGGCGACCCCACCGGGTCGGGCTCGGGCGGACCCGGGTACCGTTTCGACGACGAGTTGGGGGCCGCGGGGCGCTACCAGGTCGGGTCGCTGGCCATGGCCAACGCCGGGCCGAACACGAACGGCAGTCAGTTCTTCGTCATCAGCGGTCCCGACGGGGTGCGACTCCCCCCGCTCTACTCGCACTTCGGCACGGTCGTGAAGGGGCTCGATGTCGTCGAGAAGATCAACAACGTCGGCAGCCGCTCCGGGACGCCGACCGAGCGGGTCGTGATCGAGAGCGTCACCATCACCGAAGAGGGGTGACCGCCCGGGGCTTCAGCCCCCGAGTGCGCCCAGCCCCTCGGTCTGGGTCCCGCCGACGAACACGGCCGGCGTCCCGGCCCCCTCGGAGCGCCAAGCGCCGTTGCCGTCCCTGATCAGCGCGGTGCGGGCCGGAAGGGCCACCACCGGCAGCGACGCCGGCGCCATCGCCACCGTCCGCTCGAGCTTCTGGCCGTGAGCGTCGTCGTGCTCGTCACCGAAGTGGGGGACGACCGTGACGTTGTCGACCAGGCCGAGCCCCAGGGTCAACGCGCCACCCCGTGGGTCGGCCATGGGGTCGGTGAGCACCATGGCGCCGGCGCCGGCGCCGGCCACCACGGCCCCTGCGGCGAAGGCCTGCAGCAGCGCCTCGAAGACGGCGGACCGCTTGAGCACGGCGCGCAGGTGCAGCGGTGAGCCGCCGGAGAGGTAGATGAAGCGGGAGCCGGCCAGGGCCGCCGCCATGCCGGGGTCCTCGGACGAGGCCCGGTCCACCACCATGAGCCCCTCCACCCGGGCCCCGAGGGGCTCGAACCACTCGGCCGCCCGCAGCACGACCCGCTCGGGGTGCTGGTAGGCCGCCGCCGTCGGCAACACCACCACGTCCGCCCCGCCCGAGGCCGCCAGGAGGGCGGCGTCGAAGGTGCAGCCCTCGGTCCATTCGTCGCCCCCGACCAGGGCCAGCGTGCCGGGCGCGTCCATGGGCGCCACTCTTGCACGCCCCACGACCCCTCCCGCTTCGACGCCCGTGGTTACCGACCGGTAAACTCGTCGCCCATGTCGATCACGCGGGTGGGAATTGTCGGTTCGGGGATCATGGGCTCGGGCATCGCCGAGGTGGCCGCGGCCACCGGGCACGAGGTCGTGCTGCGGAGCCGGACCCAGGAAGGCGCCGACGCCATGGCGGCGGCCCTGAGCCGGTCACTGGCCAAGCAGGTCGAGAAGGGCAAGCGCACCGAGGAGGAGGCGGCCGCCATCGCCGGGCGCGTCCGCGCCACCGCACACCTCGGTGAGCTGGTCGACGTCGACCTGGTCATCGAGTCGGTCGTCGAGGACCTCGCCGCCAAGCGCGCGCTGTTCTCCGAGCTCGACGGCGTCTGCAAGCCCGAGACGATCCTGGCCACCAACACCTCGACGCTCCCGGTGGTGGAGATGGCCATGGCGACGGGTCGTCCCGACCTGGTGTGCGGCATCCACTTCTTCAACCCGGCCCCGGCCATGGCCCTCGTGGAGGTCGTGCGGCCCATCACGGCCAGCGACGCCACCATGGCGGCGGCGGTCTCCTTCGCCACTGCCTGTGGCAAGGATCCCGTCGAGGTGAAGGACCAGGCCGGTTTCATCGTCAACGCGCTGCTGTTCCCGTACCTCAACAACGCGGTGCGCCTCCTCGAGCAGGGGGTGGCGACCAAGGAGGGCATCGACGCCGCCATGAAGGGCGGCTGCGGGTTCCCGATGGGCCCCTTCGCCCTGCTCGACCTCGTCGGCCTCGACACCTCCCTCGCCATCCTCGATGCGCTCTACGAGGAGTACCGCGACCCCAATTACGCCGCGGTGCCCCTGCTGCGCCGCCTCGTGACCTCGGGGCAGCTCGGCCGCAAGTCCAAGAAGGGCTTTTACGACTACAACCGCTAGCCGTGCCCCGGCGGTCCGGAACCCGGGCAGAATGGTGGTGCGCCCCGTTCGTCTGGAGGTGATGTGAGTGGCCAACGACCCGCAGCGTGACGCGCCGTGGGTGATGCGCACCTACTCGGGCCACTCCACGGCGCGCGCCTCCAACGAGCTCTACCGCACCAACCTGGCCAAGGGGCAGACGGGCCTCTCCGTCGCCTTCGACCTGCCCACCCAGACCGGGTACGACCCCGACGCCCCCGAGGCGGCCGGCGAGGTCGGCAAGGTCGGCGTCCCCGTGGCCCACCTCGGGCACATGAAGGAGCTGCTCGAGGGCATCCCCGTGGAGAACATGAACACCTCCATGACGATCAACGCCACGGCGGCCTGGCTGCTCGGGCTCTACGTGGCGCACGCGCAGGACAAGGGGGTCGAGCCGGCGCTGTTGGCGGGCACGACGCAGAACGACATCGTGAAGGAATACCTGAGCCGCGGGACCTACATCTTCCCGCCCGGCCCGAGCCTCCGCCTCACCGTCGACACCATCGCCTACACGGTGCGCCAGGCGCCCAAGTGGAACCCGATCAACGTCTGCAGCTACCACCTCCAGGAGGCGGGTGCCACGCCGGTGCAGGAGATCGCCTACGCGCTGGCCACCGCCATCGGCGTGCTCGACGGTGTGCGCGCCTCGGGCAAGATCGACGACGCCGAGTTGCCCGCCGTGGTCGGACGCATCAGTTTCTTCGTGAACTCCAGCGTCCGCTTCGTGGAGGAGACCTGCAAGGTGCGGGCCTTCACCCGGCTGTGGGACCACATCTGCCGGGAGCGCTACGGGGTCGAGGACCCCAAGCTCCGCCGGTTCCGCTACGGGGTGCAGGTCAACTCCCTCGGGCTGACCGAGCAGCAGCCCGAGAACAACGTGCAGCGCATCGTGCTCGAGACGCTCGGCGTCACCTTGTCCAAGAGCGCCCGGGCCCGGGCGATGCAGCTCCCGGCCTGGAACGAGGCGCTCGGGCTGCCCCGGCCCTGGGACCAGCAGTGGTCGTTGCGCATGCAGCAGATCCTGGCCTTCGAGTCCGACCTGCTCGAGTACGGCGACATCTTCGAGGGATCGGTGGTCGATCGAGGCCAAGACGGCCGAGCTGGCCGAGGCGGCGACGGCGGAGCTGGCACGACGTGGAGGCCCTCGGCGGGGCCTTCGAGGCGATCGACGAGCTCAAGCGCCGGCTCGTGCGGAGCCAGGCCGAGCGGGTCCGGCGGATCGAGACGGGCGAGCAGAAGGTGGTGGGCGTCAATTGCTTCACCGAGACCGCGCCGTCGCCGCTCCTGGGCGACGGCGAGTTCGAGAACATCCTCCAGGTCGACCACCGCGTCGAGGCCGAGCAGGTCGAGGAGGTGGTGCGCTGGCGTGCCGCCCGCGACGCGGCGGCGGTGCGCGCCGCCCTCGACGAGCTGCGCCGGGTCGCCGCCGACGAGAGTCCGGGCGGCAACATCATGGCGGCGACGATCGCGCTGGCCCACGCCGGCGGTACGACGGGTGAATGGGCCGGTGCGCTGCGCGAGGTGTTCGGCGAGTTCCGGGCGCCCACCGGCGTCAGTGGCGGGGTCGGCCGGCGTGGTGACGACCTGGCGCCCGTCCGCGTGCGCACCCGGCGGCTGGCCGAGCGAGACGGGCGGGCCCGCCGCGCCTGCTGGTGGCCAAGCCGGGGCTCGACGGGCACTCCAACGGGGCCGAGCAGATCGCGGTGGCGGCGCGCGATGCCGGCTTCGAGGTGATCTACCAGGGCATCAGGCTGACGCCGGCCCAGATCGTGGCGGCCGCCCGCGACGAGGACGTCGACATCGTGGGGCTGTCCATCCTCTCGGGCTCCCACCTGGAGCTGGTGCCCGACGTGCTCGACCGCCTCCGCGCCGCCGGCAGCGCCGCGGCGGTGGTCGTCGGGGGCATCATCCCGCCCGACGACGCCGAGCTCCTGCTGGGCAAGGGCGTCGCCTCGGTCTACACGCCGAAGGACTTCTCCTTCGACCGCATCATGGAGGACCTGGTGGCGCTGGCCGAGCGCCAGCGCGGCGCCACTCCCGGGTGAGCCGCGCCATCTCGCGCCAGGTCACCGCCACCGCGCCGAGCTCGATGGCCCGCCGCCGGAGGCTCTCGGGCACGTCGTAGTGGTCCAGCGCCGCCGAGCGACGGTGGCGCTGGTAGCCCCGGCGCGGGATCCCGAGCGCGGCGGCCATGGCGTGCAACTCGGTCGGGATCGTCGGCCAGCAGGTGCGACCAGCGGTCGGTGCGGTCGCGGACCGTCGCCCGTTGGCGCCAGTCGTCGACGTAGACCGTCAGCGCCCGGCCCAGGGCCGATCACGGCGCAGGGGCATCGGCTTGTGCCACCAGCGCCCGCTGAAGCGCCACGGCTCGTGCACCGGGTCGTGCTCGTCGGGCGGTGCCGGGCGCGGCCAGGCCAGCTGCACCGCGGCCGTGATGGCGGCCAGCACGGCCGGGTCGGGGGCGCTCGGCGGCCGCAGCGTGAGCCGGTCGGGGTCGACCGTGCAGGGTCACAGCGGGACGTTGCCGTGCTTGCGCCGCGGCAGCTCCTCGCGCTTGGAGGCGAGCATGTCGAGGCTGCGGCAGATGACGGCGCGGGTGTCGGCCGGGGAGATGACGTCGTCGATGTAGCCGCGCTCGGCCGCGATGTACGGGTTGGCGTAGCGCTCGGTGTACTCGTCGATCAGCTCGGCCCGCCGCCGTGCCGGGTCGGCCGCCTCGGCCAGCTCACGCCGGTAGACGATCTCGACGGCGCCGTTGGGGCCCATGACGGCCAGCTCGGCCGACGGCCACGCGAAGGCGAGGTCGGCGCCGATCGACTTGGAGTTCATGACGACGTAGGCGCCGCCGTAGGCCTTGCGGGTGATGATCTGGATCCGCGGCACGGTCGACTCGCAGTAGGCGTAGAGGAGCTTGGCCCCGTGGCGGATGATCCCGCCGTACTCCTGGTCGGTGCCGGGCATGAAGCCGGGGACGTCGACGAACGTGAGGAGCGGGATGTTGAACGCGTCGCAGGTCCGGACGAAGCGCGACGCCTTCTCCGACGAGTCGATGTCGAGCACGCCGGCCAGCACGGCCGGCTGGTTGCCCACGATGCCGACGACGCGGCCGTTCATCCGGGCGAAGCCGCACGTGATCGACATGGCCCAGTGGCGGTGCACCTCGAAGTACTCGCCGTCGTCGACGACGGCCGTGATGACGCGCTTCATGTCGTAGGGCTGGTTGGGCGAGGTCGGCAGGAAGTCGATCAGCTCGGTCACGGCGCGGTCGGGCTCGTCGCCGCTCGGCTCGATCGGCGGCTCCTCGAGGTTGTTTGAGGGCAGGAAGGAGAGCAGGTAGCGCACGTCGTCGAGGCAGGCCTTCTCGTCGGGGGACGACGAAGGTGGCCACGCCCGACTTGGTGGCGTGGCTCATGGCACCGCCGAGCTCCTCGAGGGTGACGTCCTCGCCGGTCACCGTCTTCACGACGTCGGGGCCGGTGATGAACATGTGCGACGTGCCCTGCACCATGAAGATGAAGTCGGTCATGGCCGGCGAGTAGACGGCGCCGCCGGCGCACGGCCCCAGGATCACGCTGATCTGGGGGATCACACCCGAGGCCGTGACGTTGCGGTGGAAGATGCCGCCGTAGGAGTGCAGCGAGACGACGCCCTCCTGGATCCGCGCCCCGGCGCCGTCGTTGAGCCCGATCATCGGAACCCCGGTGGAGGCGGCCAGGTCCATCACCTTGTGGATCTTCTCGGCGAACACCTCGCCGAGGGCGCCGCCGAAGACGGTGAAGTCCTGGCTGAAGACGCACACCCGCCGGCCGTCGATGGTGCCGAAGCCCGTGACGACCCCGTCGGTGTAGGGCCGGTTGTCCTCGAGCCCCATGCCGTGGGCCCGGTGGCGGGCCAGCATGTCGAGCTCCTGGAACGAGCCCTCGTCGAGCAGGTACTCGATCCGCTCCCGCGCGGTCATCTTGCCCTTGGCGTGCTGGCGCTCCACCGCTGCTCGCGCTACCGGCGTTGAGGGCCTCGTTCTTGCGTTCGGCCAGGTCGGCCAGGCGTTCGGCCATGGAGTGTTCCATGCGGTCGAGGCTAACGCTCCCGGGTGGTGCCCGGAATCGGGCAGCCGACCGAGTCCGGCTCGCCGGACCGGGTCCGGCGGCACCGGGGCGGCGGCCCCTCCAGCACACCGTCCCCGCGCCCACGGGGGAGCGTTCCGGAAACTATGCACAAGGTTGTTTAGAGTTTCGAAGAGAGTCGGCGGCGGCGTGGGCGGCGCCGGGGGTCGAGGAGTGGGCCGGTAGACTGCAGGGGAGCTGCGGAGGCCATGGCGCGATTGTCGGAGGCCCAGGCAGCCGCTATCATTGAACCCTCTGCCATGTGCGGCTTCGGCCGGCGCGCCAGCGCCACGCACATGGGTTTCACATTCTTGATTAGCGAGAGGTAGCGCGTGCCCACAATCGCCCAGCTCGTCCGCAAGGGACGGCAGGCCAAGGTGACGAAGACCAAGACCCCGGCCCTGAAGGGCGCGCCGCAGCGGCGGGGGGTGTGCACCCGCGTCTACACGACCACCCCGAAGAAGCCCAACTCGGCCCTGCGCAAGGTGGCCCGTGTGCGGCTGTCCTCGGGCGTCGAGATCACGGCGTACATCCCCGGTGTCGGCCACAACCTCCAGGAGCACTCCATCGTCCTCGTCCGCGGCGGCCGGGTGAAGGACCTGCCCGGCGTGCGCTACAAGGTCGTCCGCGGGGCGCTCGACACCTCGGGCGTGCGCGAGCGCAGCCAGGCCCGCAGCCGCTACGGCGCCAAGAAGGAGTCCTAGGGCATGCCCCGTAACGGACCCGCCACCCGCCGCGAGCTCGCGCCGGACCCCGTCTACCGCTCCGTCCTGGTCACCCAGTTCGTCAACAAGATCCTCTCCCGGGGCAAGCGCACGCTGGCCGAGCGCATCGTCTACGACGCCCTCGAGACGGTGCAGGAGAAGTCGGGCGGCGACCCGGTGGCCGCGCTCAAGCGCGCCGTGGAGAACACCCGGCCCGAGGTCGAGGTGAAGTCCCGCCGTGTCGGTGGCGCCACCTACCAGGTGCCCGTCGAGGTCCGGCCCCGCCGCGCCACCACGCTGGCCATCCGCTGGCTGACCACGTACTCGCGCCAGCGCCGGGAGAAGACCATGGCCGAGCGCCTGGCCAACGAGATCCTGGACGCCTCCAACAACATCGGGGCCTCGGTGAAGCGCCGCGAGGACATGCACAAGATGGCCGAGTCGAACCGCGCCTTCGCCCACTACCGCTGGTAGTGAACCCGGACCCCACCCGACACGACACCACTGCACCATGGCTGACCCTCTCCCCACCCGCGACTTCCCGCTCGCCAAGACCCGCAACATCGGGATCATGGCCCACATCGACGCGGGCAAGACCACCACGACCGAGCGCATCCTCTACTACACCGGGCGCAACTACAAGATCGGTGAGGTCCACGAGGGCGCCGCCACCATGGACTGGATGGTCCAGGAGCAGGAGCGCGGCATCACGATCACCTCGGCCGCCACCACCTGCAGCTGGCGCGACAACTGGATCAACATCATCGACACCCCGGGCCACGTGGACTTCACGGTCGAGGTGGAGCGGTCCCTGCGCGTCCTCGACGGCGCCGTCGCCGTGTTCGACGCCGTGGCCGGCGTGGAGCCCCAGACCGAGACGGTGTGGCGCCAGGCCAACAAGTACAACGTGCCCCGCATCTGCTTCGTCAACAAGATGGACCGCATCGGCGCCGACTTCGAGCGCACGGTGCAGATGATCCGCGACCGCCTCGACGCCCTGCCGGCGGTGATCCAGCTCCCGATCGGCGCCGAGTCCGAGTTCAGGGGCGTCATCGACCTCCTGGAGGAGAAGGCGCTCGTCTGGTCTTCGGACATGGGCGAGGAGTGGGAGACCCTCGAGGTCCCCGAGTCCATGGCGGCCGAGACCGAGGACGCCCGCCACCAGCTCATCGACGTCGTCTCCAACTTCGACGACACCATCATGGAGAAGTACCTGGTCGAGGAGCCCATCACGGCCGTCGACCTGCGCCGCGCCCTGCGCACGGCGACGCTGGCCGCGGCCGTCGTGCCGGTGCTCTGCGGGTCCGCGTTCAAGAACAAGGGCGTGCAGCCCATGCTCGACGCCGTCGTCGACTTCCTGCCCAGCCCGCTCGACCTCCCGCCCACCCAGGGGCACCGGCCGAACCACCTCGAGGACGTCGAGGAGCGCAAGGCCGACGACAGCGACGCCTTCTCGGCCCTGGCCTTCAAGATCATGACCGACCCCTTCGTCGGCAAGCTGACCTACATCCGGGTGTACTCGGGCACGCTGCAGAAGGGCGCGTCCATCTCCAACACCACCAAGGACAAGAAGGAGCGGGTCGGCCGCATCCTGCAGATGCACGCCAACCACCGTGAGGACAAGAACGCCATCTTCGCCGGCGACATCATGGCCGTCGTCGGCCTGAAGAACACCACGACAGGCGACACCCTGAGCGACCCGGGCCGCCCGATCGTGCTCGAGGCGCTCGAGTTCCCCGAGCCGGTGATCCACGTGGCCGTCGAGCCCAAGACCAAGGCCGACCAGGACAAGCTCTCCAGGGCCCTCTACTCGCTGAGCGAGGAGGACCCGACCTTCCGGGTCCGCTCCGACGAGGAGACGGGCCAGACCGTGATCTCGGGCATGGGCGAGCTGCACCTCGAGGTGCTGGTCGACCGGATGCTGCGCGAGTTCAACGTCGACGCCAACGTGGGCAAGCCCCAGGTGGCCTACCGCGAGACGATCCGCAAGCCGGTCGAGAAGATCGAGGAGCGGTACGTCCGCCAGACCGGTGGCCGCGGCCAGTACGGCCACGTCGTCATCAGCCCTCGAGCCGACCGGCCCGGGGGGCGGCTACGAGTTCATCGACAAGATCAGCGGCGGCGTGATCCCCAAGGAGTACATCCCCTCGGTCGACGCCGGCATCCAGGAGGCGCTGACCTCCGGCGTGCTGGCCGGCTACCCGACCGTCGACGTGCGGGTGACCCTCACCTACGGCTCGTACCACGACGTCGACTCCTCCGAGATGGCCTTCAAGATCGCCGGGTCGATGGCGGTCAAGAAGGCGATCCGGGCGGCCAGCCCGGTGCTGCTCGAGCCGGTCATGGAGGTCGACCGTGACGGTGCCCGACGACTTCCTGGGCGCGGTCATCGGCGACCTCTCCTCCCGGCGGGGGAGGATGGAGGGCATGGACCAGCAGGGGACCAGCCACGTGATCAAGGCGCTTGTTCCGCTCGCCGATATGTTCGGCTACTCTACTGACCTGCGTTCGCGCACCCAGGGCCGCGCCACGTACACGATGCAGTTCCATTCGTACAACCAGGTTCCGGAGTCGATCTCCAAGGAGATCATCGCCCGGGCGCAGGGGGAATAGCCCCCGGGTCGCCTCGGCGCCGACCGGACGGGTCGCACAGATCGCAGCACGCAGATCGCAGACAGAGACAAACAGCGTCAGGGCCACCGTGGCCATGACAGGGAGCAGGGAGTAGGCAGGAGATGGCCAAGCAGAAGTTCGAGCGCACGAAGCCACACGTGAACGTCGGGACGATGGGTCACATCGACCACGGCAAGACGACGCTGACGGCCGCCATCACCAAGGTGCTCTCGGAGCGCAACCCGAACACCTCCTTCACGTCCTTCGACAAGATCGACGCGGCGCCGGAGGAGAAGCAGCGCGGGATCACGATCACCATCGCCCACGTGGAGTACGAGACCGACAAGCGCCACTACGCGCACGTCGACATGCCGGGCCACGCCGACTACATCAAGAACATGATCACCGGCGCCGCCCAGATCGACGGCGCCATCCTGGTGGTCTCGGCGGCCGACGGCCCCATGCCCCAGACCCGTGAGCACGTGCTGCTGGCCCGCCAGGTGGGCGTGCCCTACATCGTGGTGGCCCTCAACAAGGCCGACATGGTCGACGACGAGGAGCTCCTCGAGCTCGTCGAGCTGGAGGTGCGCGAGCTGCTGACCGCCTACGACTTCCCCGGCGACGACACCCCGGTCATCGCGGTCAGCGCGCTCAAGGCCCTGGAGGGCGACCCCGAGTGGAGCGAGAAGATCGTCGAGCTCATGGACGCCGTGGACTCGTACATCCCCGAGCCCGAGCGTGACGTCGACAGAGCCCTTCCTGATGCCGGTCGAGGACGTCATGTCCATCACCGGCCGGGGCACCGTCGTGACCGGCAAGGTGGAGCAGGGGATCATCAAGGTGGGCGAGGAGGTCGAGATCGTCGGCCTGCGCGACACCCAGAAGACGACGGTGACCGGCGTCGAGATGTTCCGCAAGCTCCTCGACCAGGGCCAGGCCGGCGACAACATCGGCGCCCTGCTCCGCGGCACGAAGAAGGAGGAGGTCGAGCGCGGCCAGGTGCTGTGCAAGCCCGGCTCCATCACGCCGCACACCAACTTCACCGCCGAGGTCTACGTGCTGAACAAGGAGGAGGGCGGCCGTCACAAGCCGTTCTTCACCAACTACCGCCCGCAGTTCTACTTCCGCACCACGGACGTGACGGGCACCATCACGCTGCCCGAGGGCACCGAGATGGTCATGCCGGGCGACAACACGAAGATGACGGTCGAGCTCGGCAAGCCCATCGCCATGGACAAGGGCCTGCGCTTCGCCATCCGTGAGGGTGGCCGCACCGTCGCCTCCGGCGTGGTCGACGAGATCCTCAAGTAGTCCCGGCCCGAACCGAACGAGAGCAGGCACCCCGACCATGGCCGACGGCCCGAAGCAGAAGATCCGCATCAGGCTGAAGGCCTACGACCACGAGATCCTCGACCAGTCGACGGAGAAGATCGTGCAGACGGTGCTCCGGACCCAGGCCAAGGTGCTCGGCCCGGTCCCGCTGCCGACCGACAAGCACCGCTACACGGTGATCCGGTCCCCCCACAAGTACAAGGACTCCCGCGAGCACTTCGAGATGCGGGTCCACAAGCGCCTGGTCGACATCGTCGAGCACACGCCCAAGACGGTCGACTCGCTCCAGCGGCTCGACCTGCCGGCCGGCGTGGACATCGAGATCAAGATCCAGACGGCCTGACGGGTCGGGCAGCCCGCCACCCCGCCGGACGCCTGGCAGGGGGGTAGGCCCATGGTGTAACCTCGCGGGCCGCCCAATCGGGCAGTTCAGAGGCAAAAAGAGCGGCACTGCGGTGCTGCCGACCACAACAGACGTGCGTGATCGCCGGCCCGAGCCGGGACCTCACGCCGAACCAATCGAGCGCTCCGCTCGGGTCTCCCGGGCGGAGCGTTGGCATGCACCGGGAAATCGAGACGGCGCAGGGAGAAAGAACGGACACGTGGCAAGCAAGGCGATCGTCGGCGAGAAAGTCGGCATGACCCAGGTCTGGGACGACCAGAACCGCGCCATTCCGGTGACGGTGCTGAAGGTCGCGCCCGTGCGCGTGGTCCAGGTCAAGACGCCCGAGACCGACGGCTACGCCGCCTTGCAGGTGACCTGGGGCTTCCGGCGCAACTCGACCCTGACCAAGCCGCAGCTCGGGCACTACGCCAAGGCCGGCGTCAATCCCGGCCGGGCCCTGGTGGAGCTGCGGCTCGACGACGTGGCCGACTACACGGTCGGCCAGGAGCTGGCCGCCGACCTGTGGGCCGCGGGCGAGCGGGTGGACGCCATCGCCGTGAGCAAGGGCAAGGGCTTCACCGGCGGCATGAAGCGGCACAACTTCAAGGGCCAGGGCGCGTCGCACGGAAACCACCACAGCCACCGCGTGCCGGGGGCCATCGGCGCCTGCGCCACCCCGTCGCGCGTCTTCAAGGGCACCCGCATGGCGGGCCAGATGGGCGGCACGCAGGTGACCGCCCTCAACCTCGAGGTGGTGTCGGCCGACGCCGAACGCGAGCTGGTGCTGGTCAAGGGCGCCGTGCCCGGGGCCCGCGGCAGCGTCGTCGTCCTGCGCAACTCGGTCAAGGCCCCGACCAAGGCCGGCGGGAGGTCGCGATGACGGCCACCGCCCCGGAGACGAAGCGCACCGGCACCGTGCTGCGCCACACGGCCCGCAAGGAGCGCCCGGAGCCCGTCGATCCGCACCGCGCCGCGGCGCAACGCCGCGGGGCACGACCTCGGGACGGTGGACCTGGAGCCGACCGTGTTCGGCCTGGAGCCGAACCGGGCCGTCCTGCACCAGGTGGTCACGGCCCAGCTGGCCGCCGCCCGGGCCGGGACGCAGTCGACCAAGACCAGGGCCGAGGTGCGCGGCGGTGGCGCCAAGCCCTTCCGGCAGAAGGGCACCGGCCGGGCCCGCCAGGGCTCGAGCCGGTCGCCGTCGATGATCGGCGGCGGCGTGGCCCTCGGGCCCAAGCCGCGCAGCTACGTGCAGCGCACCCCCCGCAAGATGGTCCGCCTGGCCCTGCTCTCGGCGCCTGAGCGACCGGGCCGACATCGGGCACATCGTGGTCGTCGACGACTGGAAGATCACGGCGCCCAAGACCAAGGACGCCGCCGGCATCGTGCGCAAGCTCAAGCTGAGCGGCTCCCTCCTGATCGTGGTCGGCCAGGACGAACTGGACGTCGAGCGCTCCTTCGCCAACCTGCCCCAGGTGCAGACCACCACCTTCGGCGAGCTCTCGGCCCACGACGTGCTGCGCGCCGACTGGCTCGTCTTCTCCGACCGCACCCTGCCCGCGCGCCGCCTCGGACTTCTCCGGGACGCACGTGGTGGGGACGCCGGGTGGACGAGGCCGCCGAGGCCGAGGCCAGCCCGAGGCCTCCCACGAGGCAGCGACGAGGAGGCCGACCCGATGCGTGACGCCATGTCCGTGCTCATCCGCCCGGTGGTCTCCGAGAAGAGCTATTCGCTCATGGACAGGAGCGTGTACGTCTTCATCGTCGATCCCCGGGCCACCAAGATCGAGGTCCGCCACGCCGTGGAGCAGGCCTTCAGCGTGCGGGTGACCAAGGTCAACACGCTCAACCGCAAGGGGAAGGCGACGCGCAACCGGCGCACCAACGTGAAGGGCAAGCGGCCCGACACCAAGCGCGCCATCGTGACGCTCCATCCCGACGACTCCATCGACCTCTTCGCAAGCTGATCAGGGAACCGCCATGCCACTTCGCTCACGTAAGCCCACCAGCCCCGGACGGCGGTTCCAGACGGTCTCGGACTTCTCCGAGATCACCCGCGACCGTCCCGAGAAGTCGCTGCTCGCGCCCAACCCGCAGAGCGGCGGGCGCAACAACCACGGCCGCAAGACGGCGCGCCACCGCGGCGGCGGCCACAAGCAGCAGTACCGGATCGTCGACTTCCGCCGCAACAAGGACGGCATCCCGGCCAAGGTGGCGGCCATCGAGTACGACCCCAATCGCAACGCCCGCATCGCCCTCCTGCACTACGCGGACGGCGAGAAGCGCTACATCCTGGCCCCGGCCGGCGTGAAGGTCGGCGACAAGCTCCAGAGCGGCCAGGGCGCGGACATCCGTCCCGGCAACGCCCTGCCCCTGCGCTACATCCCGGTCGGCTCCACCATCCACAACGTCGAGCTGCGGCCCGGCGGCGGCGGCAAGATGGCCCGCGGCGCCGGCATGAGCGTCCAGCTCGTGGCCAAGGAAGGCGCCTTCGCGACCCTGCGGCTCCCGTCCACCGAGATGCGCCGGGTCTCCATCGACTGCCGGGGCACCCTCGGCGTGGTGGGCAACTCCGAGGCCGAGCTGATCAAGGTCGGCAAGGCCGGGCGCAACCGCTGGAAGGGCAAGCGTCCCCAGACGCGCGGCGTCGCCATGAACCCCGTCGACCACCCGCTCGGTGGTGGCGAGGGCAAGTCCTCCGGTGGCCGCCACCCGGTCTCCCCCTGGGGCAAGCCCGAGGGCCGCACCCGGTCCCGCAACAAGAAGTCCAATTCGATGATCGTGCGCCGGCGCCGGACCCGCGGCGCGCGGCGGTAGACGAGGGGTTGAGGAAACATGCCGCGTAGCCTGAAGAAGGGACCCTTCGTCGACGACCACCTGCTCAAGAAGGTCGACGTCCTGAACTCGAGTGGTGACAAGAAGGTCATCAAGACCTGGTCCCGCCGCTCCACCATCATCCCCGACATGGTCGGGCACACCATCGCCGTGCACGACGGCCGCCGCCACGTGCCGGTCTACGTGACCGAGTCCATGGTCGGCCACAAGCTGGGCGAGTTCGCGCCGACGCGCACGTTCCGCTACCACGCCGGCCAGGAGCGGGGAGCCCGGCGATGACGGCCACCAAGACGAACGAGCGCCCCGGGACGCGGGCGGTCCACCGCCACTCCGGCATGTCGGCTTCCAAGGCGCGCCAGGTCCTCGACCTGATCCGCGGCGAGGACGTCCAGCGGGCGGCCGAGATCCTCGACCGGCACCGAGCGCGAGGCGGCCGAGGTCATCGGCAAGGTCCTGGCCTCCGCCGTGGCCAACGCCGCCCACAACGACCAGCAGAACCCCGAGGAGCTCTACGTCTCGGCCTGCTACGCCGACGAGGGCGCGACCATGAAGCGCTGGCGCCCCCGGGCCCGGGGCCGGGCCACCCGGATCCGCAAGCGGACCTGCCACGTCACCATCATCGTGAGCCGGCTGCCCGCCGAGCAAGCTCGAGCTGCGCCGCCGCCGCATGGAGGCCGTCAGCGCCAACCGGTCCCGCCGGGTCGACGCCTCACGGCGCCGGGCCGACCTGTCCGGCCGCCTGTCGCGCCGCCGGGCCGCCCAGGCCACGGCCGAGGCGGAGAGGGCCGCCGCGGCGGAAGCCGAGGATGCGGACGAGGACATCACCGACCAGGCGCTGGCCGAGGCGGCGGTGGCCGATGCCGAGCCCGAGGTGACCGAGGCGGACACGGTCGACGGTGGCGTGGACGAGGACGATGTCGTCGAGGATCGACGACGACGAGAGTCGGCCGCGGCCGACGCCGACGAGAAGAGCGAGGACGAGTAGAGTGGGCCAGAAGGTCAACCCTTACGGCTTCCGGCTCGGGATCACGACGGACTGGAAGTCCCGTTGGTTCGAGGAGCGCAATTACCGCGAGTTCGTGGTCGAGGACTGGAAGATCCGCGACTACCTGATGACCAGCTCGAGGCCGCCGCGGTCAGCCGCATTGAGGTGGAGCGCACGCGTGACCGCCTGCGCGTCGACATCCACACGGCCCGGCCGGGCATCGTCATCGGCCGCCGTGGCGCCGAGGCCGACCGGCTCAAGAAGCACCTCGAGGAGATCACCGGGCTGCAGAACCGGATTCAGCTGAACATCCAGGAGATCAAGCAGCCCGAGCTCGACGCCGCGCTGATCGCCCAGGGCATCTGCGACCAGCTCGTCCGCCGGGTCGCCTTCCGGCGGGCCATGAAGCGCGCCATCCAGACCGTGCAGAAGGCCGGCGCGCAGGGCATCAAGGTGCAGTGCTCGGGCCGCCTCGGCGGCTCGGAGATGTCCCGCAAGGAGCAGTACCGCGAGGGTCGGGTGCCACTGCACACGTTGCGGGCCGACATCGACTACGGCTTCCGCGAGGCGCGCACCACGTCGGGCCGGGTCGGCGTGAAGGTGTGGATCTACAAGGGCGACATCCTCCCCTACAAGGTCTCGATCGAGGACAAGATCACCCGCGAGGCCGCCATGGCCGTGGGCGAGACGTCGGGCCAGGGCGGACCGCGGCGGCTCATCACCGCCGGCGGCGGACGCCGCCGCGCCGATGACTTCGCCGCCGACGACGAGGGCGCCGCCGACGGCGCCGTCGAGGACGAGACCGTCGAGGAGCTGGTGGTCGATGCGACCGAGGCCCCGGAGGTCGCTGACGCCGACGCGGCAGCCACGGTGACGGAGACGGGGACGGAGGCGGAGACGGAGACCGAGGACGAGGCCGAGGCGCCGCCGGCCGACCTGCTGCCCGCGCCGACCGAGCCCGACGACCTGGAGCGCCAGCTGACCCAGGACGAGGAGATGGAGCGCCAGAACCGCCACCAGCACCACGAGGCGCCGCACTTCCGCAAGGAGTCGGACTGACATGTTGATGCCCAAGAAGGTCAAGCACCGCAAGACGCAGCGAGGCCGGCTCTCGGGTCAGGCCAAGGGCGGCACCTCCGTGGCGTTCGGCGACTTCGGGATCCAGGCGTTGGAGCCGGGCTGGCTCACGGCGCGCCAGATCGAGGCCGCCCGTATCGCCATGACCCGCCACGTGAGGCGTGGCGGCAAGGTCTGGATCCGGGTCTTCCCCGACAAGCCCGTCACCCAGAAGCCGGCCGAGACCCGCATGGGCTCGGGCAAGGGCAACCCCGAGCTGTGGGTCGCCGTCGTGCACCCGGGCCGGGTGCTCTTCGAGCTGGCCGGCGTCGACGAGGCAGCTGGCGCGCGCCGCCATGGAGCGGGCCATCCAGAAGCTGCCGTTCAAGGCCCGCTTCGTCGTTCGCCCCGGCACCCACGGCCACGCCGAGGTGGCGATCTGATGCCGACCGCCCACGACCTCGCCATGCTGGACGGCGACGAGCTGTCGGCCCGCCTGGGCGAGTCGCGGCGCGAGCTGTTCAACCTGCGCTTCCAGCTGGCCACCGGCCAGCTGGACAACCCGGCGCGCATCGGCCAGGTCCGCCGTGAGGTGGCCCGCATGCTGACCGTGCTGCGGGGGCGGGAGATCCTCGAGGCCGAGGGCGGCTACGTGGCGCCGACCGCGGCCGAGCACGAGGCGGCCCGGGCCAAGCTCGCGGCGGAGGACGCCGAGCGCGAGGAGAAGGCGGCGGCGCGGACAGCCGCCGCCGAGGCCGAGACGGCGGAGGACGAAGTGCACGACCACGATCAACTGGACGACCTACGAAGTCGACGACGAAGAGGATGAGGCCTGATGGCCGACGAGACCCCAGAGAACGAAGAGGCCACAGCAGCGGCGGTGGCCGCCGCGGAGGACGCGGCCAAGGCGCTCGAGGCGGTCGAAGCCGAGGCTGCCATGGAGCTGCCCGCAACGGAAACCCCCGCGCCCACCGCCCACCGCCGCCGCCACTACGGCTGCGGTCGCCGAGCCCGAGGAGGACGGCCCGCGGGCCAACCGCCGCAAGGTGCGCGAGGGCATCGTGGTGTCCGACGCCATGTCGGCCACCGTGGTGGTGGCCGTGGTCGAGCGGGTCCGCCACCCCAAGTACGGCAAGACGGTGCAGCGCACGAAGAAGCTCTACGTGCACGACGCCGAGGACAGCGCCAAGGTGGGGGACCGGGTCCGGGTGCAGGAGACCCGGCCGCTCTCCAAGCTCAAGCGCTGGCGCCTGACCGAAGTGCTGGAGCGGGCCCGATGATCCAGCAGGAGTCGCGGCTCCGGGTGGCCGACAACTCCGGTGCGCGCGAGGTGCTCTGCATCCGCGTGCTCGGAGGGTCGCGCCGGCGCTACGCCAGCATCGGTGACGTGTTCGTGGCCACGGTCAAGGACGCCATCCCCGGTGCCGCCGTCAAGAAGGGCGACGTCGTCCGGTGCGTCGTCGTGCGGACGAAGAAGGAGAAGCGGCGTCCCGACGGCAGCTACATCCGCTTCGACGAGAACGCCGCCGTTCTCATCAACGACCAGCAACAGCCGCGCGGGACCCGCATCTTCGGGCCCGTCGGCCGCGAGCTGCGCGACAAGCGTTTCATGCGGATCGTGTCGCTCGCCCCGGAGGTGCTCTGACATGCGGATCCACAAGGGAGATCAGGTGATCGTCCTGTCCGGCAAGGACAAGGGCAAGAAGGCCGAGGTCGTGCGGGCCATACCCGGCCGCGAGCGCGTGATCCTCGAAGGCGTCAACGTGGCCAAGCGTCACGCCAAGCCGACCCGTGCCACCCAGCAGGGTGGCGTCATCGACAAGTTCATGCCCGTGCACGTCTCGACCGTCGCGCTGATCTGCAAGAGCTGCGACAAGCCCACCCGCGCCGGTTACCGGTTCGAGGAGGACGGCGAGAAGGTCCGCTTCTGCAAGAAGTGCGGGTCGGCGCTGTGAGCACGACCAGCGCGCCGGCGCGTCCCCGGCTGAAGGAGCGGTACCTGACCGAGATCCGGGACAGCCTGAAAGAGGGGTTGGCCCTGGGCAACGTCATGGAGGTCCCACGGCTGGAGAAGATCGTGCTCAACATGGGCGTCGGCCGCGCCACCCAGCAGGCCTCGCTGATCGAGGGGGCGCAACGCGACCTCGAGACCATCACGGGCCAGAAGCCGATCGTCACCAGGGCCAAGCAGTCCATCGCCGGCTTCAAGCTGCGTGAGGGCCAGGCCATCGGGGTCAAGGCGACCCTGCGGGGCGACCGGGCCTGGGAGTTCTTCGACCGCCTGCTCAGCCTGGCCATCCCCCGCATCCGCGACTTCCGGGGGCTCTCCCCCCGGTCGTTCGACGGCCACGGCAATTACACGTTCGGGGTGACCGAGCAACTGATCTTCCCCGAGATCGACTACGACAAGATCGACACGACCCGCGGCATGGACATCACCATCGTCACGACCGCACGCACCAACGAGGAAGGACGGGCGTTCCTGGCAGCGTTCGGCTTTCCGTTCCGACAGGAGACCCGGTAGCACCATGGCGAAGAAGGCTTTGATCGAGAAGCAGCAGCGCACTCCCAAGTTCAAGGTGCGGGGATACACCCGGTGCCAGAGGTGCGGGAGGCCGAAGGCCGTGTACCGCAAGTTCGGGCTCTGCCGCATCTGCCTGCGCGTCATGGTGCACGCCGGTGAGGTGCCCGGCGTCACGAAGGCAAGCTGGTAGGCCGCCATGACGATGACCGACCCCATCGCGGACATGCTGACGCGGATCCGCAACGCCAACTCCGCCATGTTCGACACGGTGCGCATGCCCGGCTCCAAGCTCAAGGAGTCGCTCGCCTCCGTCCTCGAGCGTGAGGGCTTCATCGCGGGTTACACGGTTGAGCCGAACACCGGCAAGCCCGGGACCACCCTGGAGATCACGCTGAAGTACTCGGGCGACCGCATCCGGACCATCGCGGGGCTCAAGCGCGTCTCCAAGCCCGGCTTGCGCATCTACGCCCGGGCCGACGGCATGCCGCGCGTGCTCGGCGGCATGGGCGTGGCGGTGGTCTCCACCAGCCAGGGCCTGCTGACCGACGCCGAAGCGCGTCGCAAGCACCTGGGCGGGGAGGTGCTCTGCCATGTCTGGTAGCGCCGTGTCCGCCCGAGGGGAGGCCTGATGTCGCGCGTCGGACGCTCTCCCATCGCGGTCCCGTCCAACGTCACCGTGACCCTCAGTGGGTCCACGGTGAGCGTCAAGGGCCCCCAGGGCTCCCTCGAGCGCCGGCTGCCCGAGGGCATCACCGTCGCGCAGGAGGGCGACACGCTCGTGGTCAGCCGCCCCGACGACGAGCGCCAGCACCGTGCCCTGCACGGCCTCTCGCGCTCGCTCGTGGCCAACATGGTCTCGGGCGTGACCGAGGGCTTCTCCAAGGAGCTCGAGATCGTCGGCGTGGGCTACCGTGCCACGGCCAAGGGGCCCGACGCCCTGGAGCTCGCCCTCGGCTATTCCCACCCCATCAGCGTCGACGCCCCCGATGGCATCACCTTCGAGGTCCCGGTCCCGACGCGGATCATCGTCAAGGGGATCGACAAGGAGAGGGTGGGCCAGGTGGCCGCCGACATCCGCAAGCTGCGCAAGCCGGAGCCCTACAAGGGCAAGGGCGTGCGCTACGCCGGCGAACGCGTGGTGCGCAAAGCAGGAAAGGCAGCGAAGTAATGGCCCGCACGAGCGACCGCACCCGCCTGCGCCTCCGGCGTCACGACCGGGTGCGCGCCAAGGTCAGCGGCACGGCCGAGTGCCCCCGCCTGGCCGTCCACCGGTCCAACCGGCACATCTCGGCGCAGCTCATCGACGACGAGGCCGGGCGCACCCTGGTCGCGGCCTCGTCGGTGGAGTCCGACCTGCGCGCGCGTCCTTGGGCAAGAGCGGTGGCGGTAACGTGACGGGCGCAGAATCGGTCGGACGCCTCCTCGGCACGAGGGCGAAAGCGGCCGGGATCACCAAGGTTGTCTTTGACCGTGGGGGCTTCGTGTACCACGGGCGTGTCGCCGTCCTGGCAGACGCGGCACGGGCCGAGGGACTGGAGTTCTGATCATGGTCGACACACAGTACGAAGAGCGCACCATCAAGGTGAACCGCGTGGCCAAGGTGGTCAAGGGCGGCCGGCGGTTCTCCTTCGCCGCGCTGATGGTGGTGGGCGACGGCAACGGCAAGGTCGGCCTCGGCTACGGCAAGGCGAAGGAGGCTGGCCTGGCGGTGCAGAAGGGGATCGAAGAGGCGCGCAAGAACCTGTTCGAGGTGCCCCTGGCCGGTAGCACCATCGTCCATCCGGTCATCGGCGAGAGCGGTGCCGGCCGCGTGCTGCTCAAGCCGGCGGCGCCCGGGACCGGCGTGATCGCCGGCGGCGCGGCGCGCCACATCCTCGAGATGGCGGGCATCCGCGACATCCTGGCGAAGTCGCTGGGCTCGTCGAACGGGATCAACGTCGCCCACGCCACCATCGCAGGGCTCAAGCAACTGCGGCGCCCCGACGACGTCGCCGCTCTGCGCGGCAAGGCGGCCGACGAGGTGACCCCCGGCGGGGTCCTGCGGGCCTACCGCGAGCGCAAGCGCGAGACGGACCTGTTCGCGGCGGAGGCGCGCTGACCATGGCCGCCACGACCAAGAAGGCGGCGGGTGAGCCCCGCCTGCTCGTCACGCAGACGCGCTCGGCCATCGGTACCAAGCCGAAGCACCGTGGCACGCTGCGTGCCCTGGGCCTGCGCGGCATCGGCCAGTCAAACGAGCTGCCGGACCGTCCCGAGATCAGGGGAATGCTGGCCCGCGTGCCGCACATGGTCCGCATCGAGGAGGTGTCGAAGTGAAGCTCCACGATCTGGCGCCGCCCAAGGGCGCGACCACGGCCAAGCGCCGCGTCGGCCGCGGCACCGGGGGCAAGGGCCACAAGACCGCCGGCCGCGGGAGCAAGGGTCAGAAGGCCCGCAGCACCGTGCCGGTCGGCTTCGAGGGAGGCCAGCTCCCCCTGATGCAGCGCATTCCCAAGCTGAAGGGGTTCAAGAACCCCTTCCGGGTCGAGTACACCCCGGTCAACCTGGCCGCGCTCGACGCCCTGGGCGCCGACGAGGTCACGATCGAGAGGCTGGTCGAGGCCGGGCTGGTGCGCCCGAACGCGCTGGTGAAGATCCTGGGCCAGGGGACGCTGCGCCGCCCGGTCCGGATCTCGGCCCATGCCTTCTCCAAGTCGGCCGAAGCGGCCATCACCGCCGCCGGGGGTAGCGTCGAGCGGGTGGCACTGCCGTTCGCGGACGGGCGCCCGCCCGCCTCGGGCAATGCCCTGATGAACCGCTAGTGGCCACCGCTCCGGGACCGCACTGAGAGGAAGGGCCATGCTCTCCCGTCTCGCCAACATCTTCAGGGTCCCCGACCTTCGGAACAAGGTCGTCTTCACGCTGGCCATCATCGCCCTGTACCAGATCGGGGCCAACGTCCCGGTGCCCGGTGTCAACTGGTCGCGCCTGCAGAGCCTCGAGAGCTCGGCGTCCGCGTCGGGTGTGCTCGGCTTCCTCAACCTCTTCAGTGGGGGCGCCCTGGTGCGCCTGGCCGTCTTCGGCCTGGGCGTCATGCCCTACATCACGAGCTCCATCATCATTCAGCTGCTCTCCACCGTCATCCCCAAGCTCGAGGAGTGGCGCGACCAGGGCGCGGTCGGCCAGAAGAAGATCACCCAGACCACCCGCTACCTCACGGTGGCCCTGGCCGTCATGCAGTCCTCGGGCCTCGTCTACGCCTTCCACGGCCACGACTCGGCCCTGCTCGGCACCAGCGTCGACCTCATCCCGAGCTTCAACTGGCCGCTGGCCCTCTTCATGGTGCTGATCCTGACCGCCGGCACGGCCTTCGTCATGTGGCTGGCCGAGCTCATCACCCAGCGCGGCATCGGCCAGGGCATGTCGATCCTGATCTTCGCCAATGTGGTGGCCGCCATCCCCACGGGATTCAAGGCGATCTACGAAGAGGGGGGCAGGGCGAAATTCGCGATCATCATCCTCGTCTCGCTCGTCGTTGCTCGTCTTCATCGTCTTCATGGACCAGGGCCAGAGGCGGATTCCCGTGACGTTCGCCCGGCGGGTGGTCGGCCGACGAATGTACGGCGGCAGCTCCACCTACATCCCGCTCAAGGTCAACCAGTCCGGCGTGATCCCGATCATCTTCGCCAGCTCGGTGCTCTACATCCCGGTCCTGCTCTCGAACGTCGTCCCGTGGAACTGGTTCCAGAACTTCGTGCGCAACAGCCTGACCCCGACGAGCTTCTTCTACATCCTGGCCTACTTCGTGCTGATCGTGATGTTCACCTTCTTCTACGTCTACGTCGCCTTCGACCCCCACCAGCAGGCCGACCTGATCCGCAAACAGGGCGGGTTCGTGCCGGGCATCCGGCCCGGGCCGCCCACCGAGCGGTACTTCGCGCACATCCTCAGCCGCATCACGGTCGTGGGCGCACTGTTCCTCGGGTCGGTGGCCGTCGTGCCCTCACTGCTCATGGCGCTCTGGCACCTGAACCGCTTCCCCTTCTACGGGACCACCCTGCTGATCTCGGTGGGCGTCGCCCTCGAGACCATGCGCCAGATCGACAGCCAGTTGATGATGCGCAACTACGAGGGCTTCCTCAAGTAGGCGCCGGTGATCCCCGGGGTCAGGCTCGTGGTCCTCGGCAAGCAGGGGGCCGGGAAGGGGACGCAGTGTGTGCGTCTCTCCCATCACTACGTGGTGCCGCACGTCTCCACCGGGGACATGTTGCGCAGCGAGGTCAAGTCGCGCTCGCCGCTGGGACAGCGCGCACACTCGCTCATGGACCAGGGTGAGCTCATCTCCGACGAGATGGTCATGGAGATGGTGAGCGGCCGCCTCTCCGAGCGCGACACCACCGGGCGGGGCTTCGTGCTCGACGGTTGTCCGCGCACCACGGTCCAGGCCGAGTCGCTCGAGAAGATCGTCCAGCCCTTCGGCCTCGACCTGGTGATCGACCTCCAGGTCCCGACCAACCTGGTCATGAAGCGCCTGGCCTCGCGCCGGGTCTGCGTGGACTGCGGCGCCAACTACTCGACGGCCGCTCCGCCGCTGGTCAATTGGACGTGCGACGTCTGCGGCGGCGAGGTGGTCCAGCGGGAGGACGACACCGAGGAGGCGATCGAGCGCCGGCTCAACCTCTACGAGGAGGAGACGGCCCCCCTGCTCGACTGGTACAAGGAGCGCAACCTCCTGGCCGAGATCAACGGCACCGGCTCGCCCGACGCCGTGACCCGGCGCGTCGTCGGGGCCATCGATACCCTGCGCAAGCAGCTGCGCGAGGAGGCGAACCGGTGAGACGGAACGACGGCGAGCTCGCCAAGATGCGCCGCGCCGGCAAGGTCGTGGCCGAGATGCACGCGGCGACCCGGGCCGCCGCCAAGCCGGGCGTGACCACCGCCGACCTCGACGCGGTGGCCCGCGAGGTCCTCGAGCGCCGCGGCGCCACGTCGAATTTCCTCGGCTACCACGGGTTTCCGGCGGTCATCTGCACCTCGCCCAACTCCATGATCGTGCACGGCATCCCGGGCGGCTACGTGCTCGAGGAGGGGGACATCCTCTCCATCGACTGCGGCGCCATCATTGAGGGCTACCACGGCGACGCCGCCTTCACCATGGGCATCGGCACCGTCTCCCGGGAGGCGGAGAAGCTGATGGAGGTCACCGAACGCAGCCTGTGGGCGGGGATCGAGCAGATGACCAGGGGCAACTCCCTCAACGAGATCGGCCGGGCGGTCCAGGACGTGGCCGAGGCGGCCGGCTTCAGCGTGGTCCGGGAGTACGTGGGGCACGCCATCGGCACGGCCATGCACGAGCAACCCCAGGTGCCGAATTACTGGCCGGGGACCAAGGGCCCCACCCTCAAGACGGGCAACGTGTTCGCCGTCGAGCCCATGGTCAACGTCGGCTCGGCCGAGACCGTGCTGCTCGACGACCACTGGAGCGTGGTGACGGCCGACGGGAGCCTGTCGGCCCATTTCGAGCACACGATCGCCGTCACCCCCGACGGTCCCGAGGTTCTCACCCTGGCCTGAGGTCCGGATCCGGGTCCCGGCCAGGACTTTCACCAACTCGGGCTGGAAATCCCCCCCGGATGCGGTAGACTTTTCTGCTGGCCGTGGGGCCCGGTTCGTTCCCGTGGGGATGGACTGCCCGATGGCCACGCCCGATTCCGCCCCGTTCCGGCCTCGCGCCACCGGTGCGGTCGGGGCAGCACACCAGAACGAAGATCAGGAGAGAGTCACCTGCCCAAGCCCAAGGAAGATGCCATCGTGCTCGAAGGCACGGTGGTCGAGCCACTGCCCAATGCGATGTTCCGTGTGGAGCTGGAGAACGGACACAAGGTGTTGGCGCACAGCTCGGGAAAGATGCGGATGCACCGCATCCGCATTCTCCCAGGGGACAAGGTGCAGGTGGAGATCACTCCGTACGACCTCAACCGGGGCCGGATCACCTATCGGTACAAGTAGGACGGGGAGTCAAGTGAAGGTTCGGCCGAGCGTGAAGCCGATCTGTGAGAAGTGCAAGGTCATCCGGCGCCGCGGCGTGGTCCGGGTGATCTGCGACAACCCGCGTCACAAGCAGCGGCAGGGCTAGGAGAGGAAGACAGATGGCCCGAATTTCCGGAGTGGACATCCCGCGCGAGAAGCGGCTCGAGATCTCGCTGACCTATATCTACGGCATCGGCTCGACCCTGTCGACGCAGATCTGCCAGTCGGTGGACGTGAACCCGTCCACCCGCGTCCGCGACCTGACCGACGAAGAGGTCGCCCGGCTCCGGACCTACATCGACACCAACTTCCGGGTCGAGGGTGACCTGCGGCGCGACGTCTCCCAGGACATCAAGCGCAAGATGGAGATCAACTGCTACCAGGGGGTGCGCCACCGCAAGGGCCTGCCGGTCCACGGCCAGCGCACCCACACCAACGCCCGCACCCGTAAGGGCCCCAAGAAGACGGTGGCCGGCAAGAAGAAGGTGAAGAAGTAGTGGCCAAGCCCGCCAAGCCCGGCGCCCGGCGCCCCCGCCGCAAGGAGCGCAAGAACATCGCCTACGGCGTCGCCCACATCAAGAGCTCCTTCAACAACACGATCGTGTCCATCGCCGACCCCGAGGGCAACATCCTCGCCTGGGCCTCGGCCGGGAACGTCGGGTTCAAGGGCTCACGCAAGTCGACCCCCTTCGCCGCCCAGCTGGCCGCCGAGGCCTGTGCCAAGCGGGCCATGGAGCACGGCGTGCGCAAGGTCGACGTCCTCGTGCGCGGCCCCGGCTCGGGCCGTGAGACGGCGATCCGCTCCCTGGCCGCGGTCGGGATCGAGGTCGTGGGCATCAAGGACGTCACCCCGATCCCGCACAACGGCTGCCGCCCCAAGAAGCGGCGCCGGGTCTAGGCCCGCAACCGAGAGACACAGAGGAAGAGGAACCCCACCCCATGGCTCGATACACCGGTCCCGTCTGCCGCCTGTGCCGGCGCGAGCGGACCAAGCTGTTCCTGAAGGGCGAGCGCTGCTACTCGCTCAAGTGCCCGGTCTCCGAGGCGGTCACCGACCGGCACAGCCGCGCCTACCCACCCGGCGAGCACGGCCGCGACCGCATGCGGCAGGGTTCTGAGTATCTGGCCCAGCTCCGCGAGAAGCAGAAGGCGCGCCGCATCTACGGGATCCTGGAGAAGCAGTTCCGCAACATGTACGAGGAGGCCACCCGCCAGGGCGGCATCACCGGTGAGAACCTGCTGCGCAACCTGGAGCTCCGCATCGACAACGTCGTCTTCCGGGCCGGCTGGGGAGCGAGCCGCCGCCAGGCCCGCCAGTTCGTGCGCCACGGCCACGTGAGCGTCAACGGCAAGCGCGTCACCATCCCGAGCTACCGGGTGCGTACGGGCGACACCGTCGTGCTGCGCGAGGCCACGCGGGGCAACTTCCTCGTCCGCCGTAACATGGACACCCTCGAGCGCCAGACCCCGGCCTGGCTCGAGACCGGCGATGCCGGCTTCTCGGTGTCCGTCCTGAACCCGCCGCTGCGAGAGCACATCGACGAGCCCATTCAGGAGCAGTTGATCGTCGAGCTCTACTCGAAGTAGCCCCGTCCCCCTGCAACAGGAGTACCCACCATGCTGATCATCCAACGGCCGACCGTCGAAGTCGTCGACGAGGAGCAGAACAACCGGCAGCGGTTCGCCGTCGGCCCGCTCGACCCGGGCTTCGGCACCACGCTCGGCAACTCGCTCCGGCGGACGCTGCTGTCGTCCATCCCCGGCGGGGCCGTGACCCAGCTCCGCTTCGACGAGGCGCTGCACGAGTTCACGACGCTCCCCGGGGTCAAGGAGGACGTCACCGACATCATCCTCAACCTCAAGGACCTGCTGGTCCGGGTGCAGTCCGACGAGCCCGTGACGCTCCGCCTCGATGTGCGGGGCCCAGCCGACGCCACCGCCGCCGACCTGCAGCTGACCCCCGACGTCGAGATCCTGAACCCCGACCTGCACATCGCCTCGATCAACGCCAAGGGCCGGCTGGCCGTCGACGTGACCGTGGAGCGCGGGCGCGGCTACGCCTCGGCCGACAAGAACAAGAAGTCCTCGGTCATCGGTGTCATCCCGATCGACTCGATCTTCTCGCCGGTGCACCGCGTCACCTTCGACATCGAGCCCGTGCGGGTGGAGCAGTCGACCAACTACGACCGCCTGGTGCTCGACATCGAGACCGACGGCACGATCTCGCCCCGCGAGGCGCTGGCCTCGGCCGGTGACACGCTGCGCAATCTGGTCTCCCTCGTGGCCGACCTCGAGGAGGCGCCGCAGGGCCTGGAGCTGGGCGACACGGGCACCACGACCCACGGCTCGCCCGACCTCGACCTGCGCATCGAGGAGCTCGACCTCTCCGAGCGTCCCCGCAACTGCCTCAAGCGGGCGCAGATCAACACGATCGGCGAGCTGGTCGAGCGCACCATGGACGACCTCCTGGCCATCACCAACTTCGGCCAGAAGTCGGCCGACGAGGTCGTCCAGCGCCTGGACGAGCGCGGGCTGTCGCTCCGCACGAGGGACTAGCAGCCATGCAGGCAACCCCGAGGCGCGGCCGCCGCATGGGCGGCTCCGCCGCGCACCAGAAGGCCATGCTGGGCAACCTGATCGCCTCGCTCATCGCCGCGGAGTCCATCGTGACCACCGAGGCCAAGGCGAAGGCGCTGCGCCCGGTCGCGGAGAAGTGCGTCACCGCGGCGCGCAAGGGCGGGATCGCCAACCAGCGCAACGTGGTCGCCCTCATCCGCGACAAGGACATGGCCCACAAGCTGTTCGAGGAGATCGGACCCCGCTACTCCGAGCGGCCGGGCGGCTACACCCGCATCCTCAAGCTGGGCCCGCGCCCGGTGACAACGCTGCCGATGGCGCGCATCGAGTTCGTCTAGGGGTGGAGCACCCCGCCGGCGCTGCGCTGCAGCGCTGGAGGCTCCTCATCGCCTACGACGGAGCGGCCTTCCGGGGCTTCGCCGCCCAACCCGAGGTCCCGACCGTCGCCGGCGCACTGCGCCAGGCGATCGAGCGGACGGCCCGCCTGAGTGAGGCACCCGGGATCACCTGCGCCGGCCGCACCGACGCCGGCGTGCACGCCCGCGGCCAGGTCGTCCATGTCGACCTGCCGGCCCTGCCCTACGACGGCGCCGGCCTGGCGCGGGCCCTCAACCGGCAACTCGCCCCCGAGGTGGTGGTGCGCCGGGCCGAGGCGGTCGGCCCGGACTTCGACGCCCGCCGCTCGGCCACCGCGCGCAGCTACCGCTACCTCGTCTGGAACGCCCCCGCTCCCGACCCGCTCCTGGCGGCGCTGGCCTGGCACGTGCGCGTCCCGCTCGATCTCGGGTCCATGCGCACCGCGTCCGACGTGCTGTTGGGCACGCACGACTTCCGCTCGTTCTGCCGCCGGCCGGTGGGGACCGACGCCACGGAGCCGCTCGTCCGCCGGGTGACGACGGCCCGCTGGGGCGTGGACCGGGGACCCGAGGCCCTCGACGCCGGGGCGGCCGACGGGGAGGCCCGCCTGCTGCGTTTCGAGATCACCGCCGCCTCCTTCTGCCACCAGATGGTCCGCTCCCTGGTGGGCAGCCTGGTCGAGGTCGGCCGGGGCAGGGAGAACGCCGCCGGGCTCCTGGAGCGCCTGCGGGCCGTCTCGCGTCACCGCATGCCCGATCCGGCCCCGGCGCACGGCCTGTGCCTGATCTCCGTGGCCTACGGGCCCGGCGGCGGGGACCCGGCCGCCTGATCCCGCTCCGGCGGTCCGGCGCGGCGGCTTGCCCCACCCTGCCAGGGGCCCTATCCTGGTGCGTCGGCTCTCGGGACCCCCGGGACCGTTGGAGCCTGCCCGGGGACGCAGGTCCGGAGGCAGTCTCGCCCACCACGCGGATGCGAAAGATCGGTCTTGTGCGCACATTTTCACCGAAGGTCACGGAGATCCAGCGGACCTGGTACGTCGTCGACGCCGACGGCCTCGTCCTCGGCCGCCTGGCCTCGTCGGTGGCGGCCATCCTGCGCGGCAAGCACCGTCCCTACTTCGCCCCCCACGTCGACACCGGCGACCACGTGATCGTGGTCAACGCCGACAAGGTCATCCTGACCTCGAACAAGGCCGACGCCAAGATGGCCTACCGCCACAGCGGCTATCCGGGCGGCCTGCGCTCCACCAGCTATGCGGAGCTGCTCGACGAGAAGCCCGCCGAGCTCATCCGGCGCTCGGTGCGCGGCATGCTGCCCAAGAACACCCTCGGCCGCCAGATGCTCGGCAAGCTGCAGGTCTACGCCGGCCCCGACCACCCGCACACGGCCCAGAAGCCCGAGCCACTCGAACTGCCCCAGGCGCGCCGCGCCGGCTGAGCCTGCGCCCCAGGCCAACGCATCAGGAAGGAACCACCCTCGCAATGCCCGTACCACTGAGCCAGACCACCGGACGCCGCAAGCAGGCCGTGGCCCGCGTCCGTTTCCGCCCCGGCCAGGGCGCCATCACGGTGAACCAGCTCCCCATCGAGCGCTACTTCACCTCCGCCACCCATCGCATGCTGGTGACCGAGCCGCTGCGGGTCACCAGCACGACCGAGTCCTACGACATCGACGCCACCATCGACGGCGGTGGGATCTCGGGCCAGGCCGGAGCCATGCGCCTCGGCATCGCGCGCAGCCTGTGCGAAATGGACCCCGAACTGCGCGGCGCGCTCAAGCGCTCCGGCCTTCTCACCCGCGACGCCCGCGAGAAGGAGTCCAAGAAGTACGGCCTGAAGAAGGCCCGCAAGGCGCCGCAGTACTCCAAGCGGTAGCAAGCGAGACTGCAATGGCGCCGACCCGCTTCGGCACCGACGGTGTGCGCGGGGTTGCGAACGAGGAGCTGACCCCCGAGCTGGCCCTCGCTCTCGGCCGCGCCGACCGCCCGTGTGCTGCCCGCACCGACCTTCGTCGTCGGCCGCGACACCCGCCGTTCGGGCCCGCTCCTGCAGGCGGCCTTCTCGGCCGGCCTGGCCGCCGAGGGGGCCGACGTCGTCGACCTCGGCGTCCTGCCGACCCCCGGCGTCGCCGCTGTGGCCGAGCACCGCAAGGCGCCCGGCGCCGTCATCTCGGCCTCGCACAATCCCTTCGGCGACAACGGCATCAAGCTCTTCAGCCTGCTCGGGACGAAGCTGCCCGTGGAGGTCGAGGGGGAGATCGAGCGCGAGCTCGACTGCATCCTGGGCGACCCGGACCACCCGCCCCGCCGCCCGACCGGTCACGGGGTGGGCCGGATCAGCGCCGACCCCGACGCCGGCGCGCTGTACCGGGCGCACCTGGTGGCGACGGCGGCGGGACGCCGGCTCGACGGTATGCGGATCGTGGTCGACTGCGCCAACGGCGCCGCCAGCGCGCCGGCGCCCCGCGTGCTGACCGAGCTCGGCGCGCTGGTCACCGCGCTGCACGACGCGCCGGACGGGGCGAACATCAACGACAGGTGCGGCTCGACCGATCCGAGCGAGCTGGCGCGGGCGGTCGTGGAGCACCGGGCCGACCTCGGCCTGGCCTTCGACGGCGACGCCGACCGGGTCATCGCCGTCGACCACAGCGGGACCGTCGTCGACGGCGACGTCCTGCTGGCGCTCTTCGCGCTCGACCTGGCCGAGCTGGGCCAGCTGACGGGCAACACCGTCGCCGTCACCGTCATGACCAACCTCGGCTTCCGCCTGGCCATGGAGGGCCACGGCATCGCCGTGCGGGAGACCGACGTCGGCGACCGCCACGTCCTGGCCGCTCTCGATGCCGACGGGCTGGCGCTGGGCGGCGAGCAGTCGGGGCACATCATCTTCCGGGCGCGCTCGACCACCGGTGACGGGATCCTGACCGGCATCGCGCTGGCCGACCTCGTGCGGCGCTCGGGCCGCTCGTTGGCCGATCTCTCGGCCGGGCTGGTGGAGCGGGTGCCCCAGCGCCTGGTGAACGTGCCCATTCCCCAGCCCGAGCGTCTGGCCGATTGTGCCGAGGTGTGGGAGGCCGTCGTGAAGGCCGAGGCCGAGCTCGGCCACGAGGGCCGGGTGCTGCTCCGCCCGAGCGGCACCGAGCCGCTGGTGCGCGTGATGGTCGAGGCGCGGGTTGAGGCGCAGGCCAACGCGGTCGCGGCCCAGCTCGCCGGCGTCGTCGAGGCCGCCCTGGGCCAGATCGAGCCGCAGGTACCCAGGTAGCCTGGGTCCTCATGTGCGGCATCATCGGCGTCACGGGCGAGACCGAGGCTGTCCCGCTCCTCCTCGGGTGCTCTGCACCAGCTCGAGTACCGCGGCTACGACTCGGCCGGCATCGCCATGGTGGTCGACGGCCCGGACGGGTCCGGGTCCTCGGTCTGGCGGGCCCGGGCGGCCGGCGGCACCAACTCGGTCGCCAAGCTGGCCGAGCTGGCGGCTGACGCGCCCGCCGGGCACGCCGCGGCCATCGGCCACACCCGCTGGGCCACCCATGGCGGCCCGACGGTGGAGAACGCCCACCCCCACGTCGACTGCACCGGCCGGCTGGCCCTGATCCACAACGGCATCATCGAGAACCACGCCGAGCTGCGGGCCGCACTGGAGGCCGCGCGGCCACACGCTCACCTCGGCCACCGACACCGAGGTGATGGCGCACCTCATCGAGGAGGGGATGGCCGGCGGCGCCTCGCTGGCCGAGGCCACCCGCGCCGTGCTGCGCCAGCTGCGCGGCTCCTTCTCCGTCGCCGTGATCTCGGCCGACGAGCCCGACACGATCGTCGCCGCCTGCCGGCTCACGCCGCTCGTCCTCGGTCTGAGCGACGGCATGGCGTTCCTCGCCTCGGATATCCCGGCGCTCATCGGGCACACGCGGCGCATCTTCACGCTGGCCGACGACCAGCTGGCCGTGCTCACGCCGGGTGCCTTGTCGGTCACGACGCTCGACGGCGAACCGGTCGAGCCCGAGGAGCGCACCATCACGTGGGACCTCGAGGCGGCGCAGAAGGGCGGCTACGCCGACTTCATGTCCAAGGAGATCGAGGAGCAGCCCACGGCCGTGGCCGACACGCTGCTCGACCGGCGAGGCGCCGGCGGCGAGCTGATCCTCGACGAGATGCGCCTGAGCGCCGACGACCTGCGCGGCATCGACAAAGTCTTCATCGTCGCCTGCGGCTCGAGCTATCACTCGGCACTGGTGGCGAAGTACGCCATTGAGCACTGGGTCAAGCTCCCGGTGGAGGTCGACATCGCCAGCGAGTTCCGCTACCGCGACCCGGTGCTGAACGAGCGGACGCTGTGCGTCGGCGTGTCGCAGTCCGGCGAGACGCTCGACACCGCCGAGGCCATGCGCGAGGCGGCCCGCCTCGGGGCCAGGGTGCTCGTGGTCTCCAACGTGGTCGACTCCTCCATGGCCCGCGCCGCCGACGGCGTCCTCTACACCCGGGCCGGGCCCGAGATCGGCGTGGCGTCGACCAAGTGCCACCTGGCCCAGATCGTGGCGCTCGAGGTGCTCGGCCTGTACCTGGCCCAGGTCACCGGCACGCAGTCGCGGTCGTCGGTCAACGAGATCTTCAACGCCATGGAGGCCCTGCCAGGCCTCGTGGGGGACGCGCTGGAGCGGGCCGGCGACGTCGACGACGTGGCCGCCAAGCTGACCGACGCCCGCGACTTCTTCTTCCTCGGGCGCCACGTCGGCTACCCCGTCGCCCTGGAGGGCGCGCTGAAGCTGAAGGAGCTGGCCTACCTGCGGGCTGAGGGCTACCCGGCGGGCGAGCTCAAGCACGGGCCGATCGCGCTCATTGAGCCGGGCACCGTCGTGGTCGGCATCGCCACGCGCAACCCGCTCTGGGAGAAGATGCTGTCCAACATCGCGGAGGTGCGCAGTCGCGGCGCCACGGTCGTGCTGCTGGCCGACGACGGTGACGAGGAGTCGGCCGCGGCGGCGGACCACGTGCTGTGGGTGCCGCCCTCCCCCCCGCTGCTCTCGCCCGTGGTCGGCGTGGTGCCGTTGCAGCAGCTGGCCTACCGCCTGGCCCGCCTCCACGGGCACGACCCCGACCGTCCCCGGAACCTGGCCAAGACGGTGACCGTCGAGTGAGCCGCGACGCCCCCGCTGTGGCCGGGGCCCTCGCCGGGGTCGGGGTCGACGCCGTCGACGTGGCGCGGTTCCGACGGGTGCTCGACCGCCGCCCCCGCTTCGCGGCGCGCTGCTTCACCGAGTCGGAGCGCTCCGACGCCGGCGGCTCGGCCGACATGGTTCAGAGCCTGGCGGTGCGCTTCGCGGCCAAGGAGGCGGTCATGAAGGCGCTGCGCTCAGGGATCGGCGGCTTCGCGCTCACCGACGTGGAGGTGTGCCGGACGACTGGGAAGGGTGCCACGAGGAACGCCCCCTACCTCGTGCTCCACGGCGCCGCCGCCGAGCTGGCGGGTGCGCGGGGCGCGGGCGCCTTCCATCTCTCGCTCACGCACACCGACGGCGTGGCGATCGCCTTCGTCGTCGCTGAGCAGGCCCCGGCCCAATCCGCGCCGTCCTGACCCGCGAGGAGATGCGGGCGGCCGATGCGGCGGCCCTCGAGATCGTCTCGCACGAGACACTGGTACAGCGGGCCGGCACGGCCACGGCCCACGCCGCGCTCCGCCTGCTCGGCGGCGCCTACGGGCGGCGCGTGGTCGTCGTGGTGGGCAAGGGCAGCAACGGTGCCGACGGCCGGGTCGCCGCGTCGTTCCTGGCCCGGCGGGGGGCCCGGGTACGCGTGCTGGAGGCCGCCGTGGCAGTGGGCGGGGTCACCCTGCCCCCCTGCGACCTCGTGGTGGACGGCGCCTACGGCACCGGGTTCCGCGGCTCGTACGACGCACGCCCGCCGCGCCGGCCGGGGCCCGCGTCCTCGCCATCGACATCCCCTCGGGCGTCGACGCCGACAGCGGGGAGGCACCGGGCCAGGCCGTGCAGGCCGACCGCACGGTCACGTTCGCCGCACTGAAGCCCGGACTGCTGCAGGGTCGCGGGGCGGTGCGCAGCGGTGCCGTCGAGGTCGCCGACATCGGGATCGAGTTCGCCATGCCTCATGCGCTGCTGGTCGAGGACGCGGACGTGGCGCGCCTCCCGCCGCGGCCGCGCCAGGTCAACAAGTGGACGACCGCGGTCGGGGTGGCCGCCGGGTCGGCGGGCATGGAGGGTGCGGCCATCCTGTGCAGCCGCGGCGCCATGGCCGCCGGCGCCGGGATGCTCCGGCTCGGCGCCCCGGGGGATCCCGCGGCGGCCTGGCCGACCGAGGCCGTGCGCATGCGCCTGCCCGCGGCGGAGTGGGCCGGCGCCTTCCTCGAGGCCACCGCCAAGTGCAAGGCCGTCGTCATCGGCCCAGGGCTCGGCACCGACGAGGCCACGGCGGCGGAGATCCGGGCCGTCGCCGCCGCCGTGCCCGTCCCGCTGGTGATCGACGCCGACGCGCTGACCGCGCTCGGCGGCACGGACCCCGCCCGGACCCTGTTCGAAAAACGGAGCGCCCCGACCATCCTCACGCCCCACGATGGCGAGTACGCGCGCCTCAGCGGTGCCGCCCCGCGGAGGACCGGCTCGTTGCCGCGCGCCACCTGGCGGGCGCCACCGGTGCCGTCGTCCTGCTGAAGGGGCCGCTCACCGCGGTGGCCGCCCCCGGCGGGCCCGTCCCCGACGTGCTCCTGGCCGCTGCCGGTGGGCCCGCTCTGGCCACGGCCGGCAGCGGCGACGTCCTCTCGGGCGTCATCGGCGCCTTCTGCGCCCGGGGGCTGGCGCCATTCGAGGCCGCGGCACTGGCGGCCCACGTGCATGGGCGGGCGGCGTCGCTCGGCCCGGCGCAGGGCCTGGTGGCCGGCGACCTGCCGGCCCTCGTGGCGGCCTTCCTGTCCGAGCCGGGTGCGGCGCCGGCAACGCCGGCGTTGGCGGGTGGGGACGGGAACGCCCATGGCTGAGGGTGCGCCGGTGCGGCTCGTGGCCCCGGCCCCGGCCCCGGTCCTGGCCCCGGCGGACGAGGACGCGGCGGTGACGATGGCTCAGGGCGCGCTCGCGCCCGGCGTGGGCCGAGATAGACCTGGCCGCGATCGCGCACAACGCGGGCGTGCTGGCCCACCTGGCGGCGCCGGCCGAGTTGTCCGCAGTGGTCAAGGCGCACGGCTACGGTCACGGGGGGCCTGCGGTTGCCCGGGCCGCGCTGGCCGGCGGCGCGACCCGCCTGGCCGTGGCGCTGGTCGACGAGGGGGTGGAGCTACGCGAGCACGGCGTCACCGCCCCGGTGCTGCTCCTGAGCGAGTGCGACCCCGCCGCCGCCCCCACCGCGCTGGCCTACGGGCTCACGCCGACGCTGTACTCCGCCGAGGGGATCGCGGCCTTCACCACCGCGGCGGCGGCCGCCGGACGGCCGGTCGACGTCCACGTGAAGGTCGACACGGGCATGCACCGCGTCGGCGCGCTGCCCGAGGACCTGCGCGACATCGCGGCCGCGGTGCAGGGCGAGCCGCTGCTGCGGCTCGAGGGTGTGTGGACCCACCTGCCCGTCGCCGACGGCGGGCGGGCGGAGGACGGCGCCTTCACCGAGGGTCAGCTCGACCTCTTCGACCGCCTCGTGGCCGACCTGGCCGCCGCCGGCATCACGGCACCGCTGCTGCACGCTGCCAACACGGCGGGCACAGTGGCCTTCCCGCGGTCGCGGTACGACCTGGTGCGCTGCGGGCTCGGCCTCTACGGCTACCTCCCGGGTGGGCCGGTGGGGGGCGCCTTCGACGAGCAGGCCGGCGGCCGGCGGCTGCGCCCGGCCATGGCGCTCAAGGCGCATGTGGTGGCGGTGCGCACGCTCGGCGCGGGGGAGCGCCCCTCGTACGGCCGGCTGCGCCCCCTCCCCGCGCGCGCAGTGGTCGCCACGGTGCCCATCGGCTACGCCGACGGAGTACCGCGGCGCCTCTTCGACGGCGGGTACGAGGTCCTGATCGGCGGCGTGCGCCGTCCCCTGGCCGGGGCGGTGACGATGGACCAGATCGTGGTCGACTGCGGCGACGACGACTCGGTGCGGCCCGGCGACGAGGTCGTGCTCCTCGGGCACCAGGGGAGCGAGGTCATCACCGCCGACGATTGGGCGGCTCAGCTGGGGACGATCAGCTACGAGGTGGTGTGCGGCGTCGGGCCGCGCATGCCCCGGATCGTGGTCAACCGCCCCGACGCGCCCGGTGCCTGACGCCGACCTCCTGGAGCAGCTGCGGCGCACCGCCTCGACCTGCACCCTCTGCCCGCTGGCCAAGGGGCGCACGCAGGTGGTCTTCGGCGTGGGCGACGCCGCGGCCGACCTGCTCTTCGTGGGCGAGGGGCCCGGCCGCGAAGAGGACCTGGCCGGCGAGCCGTTCGTCGGCCGCTCGGGCAAGTTGCTCGACCGCCTGCTGTGGGAGGAGATCGGCCTGACCAGGGCCGAGTGCTACATCGCCAACGTCGTCAAGTGCCGCCCGCCCAACAACCGCGACCCGGCGCCCAAGGAGATCGAGGCCTGCCGCCCGTACCTCACCGAGCAGATCACCCTCATCGACCCTGCGGTCATCGTCACGCTGGGGAACTTCGCCACCAAGCTGCTGCTCGAGACGCCGCGGGGCATCCGCGATCTGCGCGGGCAGGTGTTCGACCGCGGCCGGGCCAACCTGGTCCCCACGTACCACCCGGCGTACGTCCTGCGGGCAGGCGGGGAGGCGATGGCCGAGATGCGGGCCGACCTCGTGCGAGCGAAGCGCCTGATGACGGCGAACCGGGCGTGAACTGGCCCCTCGTCTGGACGAGCGAGTCGCCCGAGGCCACGAAGGAGTTGGCCGGGCGGGTGGCCCGGCTGTGCCGGTCCGGTGACGTCGTGCTGCTGGTCGGGGACCTCGGGGCCGGCAAGACGGTCTTCGCCCAGGGCTTCGCCGCCGCGCTCGGCGTGGCCGGCCCGGTGACCAGCCCGACCTTCGCGCTGGTGCGCCCGTACCGCTGCGGAGCGGACAGCCCCGTCGCGGTGCTGATCCATGCCGACGTGTACCGCACCGAGTCGCTGGACGAGGTGGTCGACCTGGCCCTGGCCGAGCTGGTCGAGGAGGACGCCGTGGCGCTCGTCGAGTGGGGCGACCAGGCCGCACCGGCTCTGGGGGAGAGCGCGCTCGAGATCACGCTGACCCTCCCCGACCCCGCGGAGGCACCGGAGCGGCGACTCCTGACGCTGGTGGGCCGGGGTCGCTGGACCGACCAGGCGGGCGCCGCGGCCGGTCTGCTCGAGCAGGCGAAGGGGGGAATGACGTGAGCGGGGGGATCGGAGGCGTGTCCGCGACGCGGAGGGCGGGCTGTCAAAACTATAAACAAGGTTGCTTACAGTGTGCGAAAACATCTGGCCGCCTCGGCTCGCCACCGACCATCGTTCGGCCGACGCCCGCAAGAGGACGGTGACGCACCGTGAGCGGGCTCGAACCCGGCACAACCCCCGCCATGGTGGCGATCGAGACGGCGACCGAGACGGTCGCAATGGCCGAACGGGTGCCCGCGGCCGGTCTGCTCGAGCAGGCGAAGGGGGGTATGACGTGAGCGGGGGTATCGGAGGGGTGTCCTCAACGCGGAGGGAGGCCTGTCAAAACTATAAACAAGGTTGCTTACAGTGTGCGAAAACATCCGGCCGCCTCGGCGCCCCACCATTCGGCCGACGCCCGCAAGAGGACGGTGACGCACCGTGAGCGGGCTCGAACCCGGCACAACCCCCGCCATGGTGGCGATCGAGACGGCGACCGAGACGGTCGCGGTGGCCGTGCGCACGCCCGACGGTGTGCAGGCCGAGCTGGCGCTCACGGGCCGCCGCCGCCACGTCGAGACCCTCACGCCCGCTCTCGAGCACCTCATGACTCAGGTGGACCTGGTCCCCGCCGACCTGGGCGTCGTGGCGGTCGATGTCGGTCCGGGCCTCTTCACCGGCCTGCGGGTCGGCGTCGCCGCGGCCAAGGGGCTGGCCCAGGCGCTCGGCATCGGGGTCGTCGGGGCAACCAGCCTGGACATCATCACCGCCGGTGCGGCCGGGGCGGGACTGCGAGGCCTGGTCCTGGCCTGCGTCGACGCCCGGAGGGGAGAGGTCTTCGCCACGGTGCACGAGGTCGGGGTGGCGGGGATGGACCCGGTGGCGCGCCTGGGGCCCGGGCTGTTCGCGCCCGCTGACCTGGTCGCCGCGCTCGACCGATTCGCCGGCGAGCCGCTGCACGCCGTCGGCGATGGCGCGCAGCGGTACGCGCCGGTGCTGCAGGGGGTTCCCGGCCTCGCGACGGTGACGCCCGGCCTGTCGTTCCCGCCCCCGGCGGCCCTGCTGAATCTGGCCCGCGCGCGGCTGGACGCGGGAGCGCCGCCAGTCGGGCCCGGTGCGGTCGTTCCCCTCTATATGCGTGAGGCGGACGCCACGAGCAACTTCGCGCGTGCGGCGCGAGCCTGAGGGCGAGACGAAGATGACCCTGCGCATCGAGAAGCTCAAGCGGCGGGACCTGCGACACGTGCTCCGCATCGAGAGCACGGTGTTCCCCGAGCCGTGGTCGGTCGCGGTCTTCAACTCGGAGCTGGCCCTGCGCAAGGGTCGGCAGTACCGCGCCGCCTGGGACGGCGAGGAGATGGCGGGCTACATCGGGTTCATGCTGGTGGAGGACGAGGCGCACATGACCACCATCGCCACGGCCCCGGCCTTCCAACGTTCGGGCGTGGCCATCACGATGATCGTCGACGGCGTCCGCAGCCTTCGGGCCGCCGGCATCGAGCACATCTCGCTCGAGGTGGCGGCCAACAACGATCCGGCGCAGGCGCTGTACCGCCGCTTCGGCTTCGCCCCGGTCGGCGTGCGCAAGAACTACTACCCGGTCACCGGGCAGGACGCGCTCGTCATGTGGGTCTACGACATCGACTCCGAGGAGTACGCTCGGCGCCTCGACGACCTGGCCGCCGCCGCCCTGGCGATCCAGAAGGCCGGGCCCCGTCCCCAACCCGGCTAGTGGTGCGGGTCGCGTTCGCGGCACGAAGACAAAGGACGGGGAGACTGTCGCCATGGCAGATCTGACCGACGTCGCCCGGCTGGCCGCGGCCGATCACCACCTGGCCGTTTTCGCCTTGGCGCGTCCCGACGGGACGGTGCACGCCTCGGTGGTCAGCGCCGGCGTGCTGGCCGACCCCGTGGACGGGTCCCCTGGCGTGGCGGCGGTCCTGGGCGGTGGCTCGCGCAAGCTCGACCTCCTCCAGTCCTCGGGCCGGGCCACCCTGGTCTTCCGGTCCGGCGCCGACTGGGCCGCCGTCTCGGGGCCGGCGCGCCTGGTCGGGCCCGACGACGGCGCGTCGCTCGGCCTCGACGTGCCCGCCACCATCCGTTCGGTCTTCACGGCTGCCGGCGGGACGCACGAGGACTGGGCGGAATTCGATCGCGTCATGGCGGCGGACCGGCGCTGCGCCGTCTTCGTCCGCGCCGATGCCATCACCTCCAACCCGGGAGCGGGCTGACGCGATCGCCGGCGGGCGCCCACACCTAGGGTGGGCTCCGATCGAGAGGAGCTCAACCGCCATGGAAACGATCGCGCTCGGAGGCCAGGGCCTGAGGGTCTCACGCCAGGGACTCGGCTGCATGGGGATGTCCGACTTCTACGGTCCGGGCGACGATGCGGAGTCGACCGCCACCATCCACCGCGCCCTCGAGCTCGGGGTGACCTTCTTCGACACGTCCGACATGTACGGCCCGCACACCAACGAGGTCCTGGTGGGCCGGGCGTTGGCCGGGCACCGCGACGAGGCGGTCATCGCCACCAAGTTCGGTATCGTGCGCGACCCCGACAATCCGTCCAGGCGCGCCGTCAACGGCCGCCCCGACTACGTGCGCCAGTCCTGTGACGGCTCGCTCCTGCGGCTCGGCGTCGACCACATCGACCTCTACTACCAGCACCGGGTGGACCCCGACACCCCGATCGAGGAGACAATGGGAGCCATGGGTGAGCTCGTGTCCCAGGGCAAGGTGCGCTACCTCGGCCTCTCCGAGGCGGCTCCGGCCACCATCCGCCGGGCCCACGCCGTGCACCCGATCTCGGCTCTGCAGACCGAGTACTCGGTCTGGTCGCGTGACCCGGAGGAGGAGATCCTGCCCACGCTGCGAGAGCTCGGCATCGGCTTCGTCCCCTACAGCCCGCTCGGCCGCGGCTTCCTCACCGGTGCCCTGCGGTCCCTCGACGACCTGGACGAGGGCGACTTCCGCCGCTACCAGCCCCGGTTCCAGGGCGACAACCTGGCGGACAACGTCGCCATCGTCGAGGTCATCGACCAGCTGGCTTCGGCCAAGGGCTGCACGCCCGGGCAGATCGCGCTCGCCTTCGTGCATGCGGCCGGAACGGACGTCGCCCCGATCCCGGGCACCAAGCGCCGCACCTACCTGGAGGAGAACGTCGGCGCGCTCGACGTCGAGCTGACCGAGGAGGACCTCGCCGTGCTCGACACCGTCGCCCCGGCGCAGGGCGACCGCTACGGGGACATGTCCCCCGTCAACCGGTAGGGCACGAGCCGCCCGGTCTCATTCAGGGAACCTGCCGACGTCTGCGCGTCAGCGGGCGAGCAGGCGGCGCGCCCGTCCGAGCGCCCGCCTCGGCGTGGCCTGGGTCCCGGCAACGCGCCACCAGGCCTGGTCGAGGGCCGTCCCCACCGTCGGGCGGCGTGGCCGGCGGCAGACGTAGGCGAGCAGATAGCAGTTCTCGATGTCGTCGAAGACGCCGCGCTTGGTGGCGAGCTCCATGGGATCGAAGACGCCACGGACCACCGATTCGCCGCCGTAGTTGATCCCCATCGCCCGCTCGATCACGAACCCGTTGCCGCGCAGCATGGCGGCCATCTCCGCGTGCCGGTACTCGTACTTGTGGTCGGGGTCGATGAACGCCTCCTGCTGCAACCGGGTCAGGTTGGCGTTGGGGGTGTCGAGGGCCAGGATCCCGCCCGGCCTGAGGACGCGCCGGACTTCGGCGAGCACCTGCTCGGCTTCGGCCCGGGTGATGTGCTCGATGCTCTCCCCGCTGTAGACCATGTCGAACGAGGCCGACGGGTAGCTGCTGAGGTCGGTCATGGAGTGGTAGCGATAGCTGACCCGCCCGCCGGCGACGTCGACCGAGGTCAGCCGCTGGTCGTCCTGGTACAGCTCGTGGCGGTCCTCGCTCGGCAGGTCGACGATGACGATCTCTTCGAATTTGTACGGGTAGCCCATCAGGACGAGCGCGCCGTACGGAACGCCCAGGGCCACGCCGCCGATGTCGAGGATCCGCCGCGCCCTCGGCAGGCTGCGGATGAAGACGCCGCGCCCGTAGTGCAGGGACGGGCCGAATTCGGTCATCGGCGCGGAGTGGCTCCACTCCGCCGAGTGAATCAGCCACTCCATGAGCTGGCGCGGGGTCGTGGTGCCGCGTTCGAGCTCGGCCACGAAGGGGTCGTCCGGGGCGGGCTCCCGGCCGAAGAGGAGATGGAAGAGCCCCCGGTGCAATTCGGCGGCCGGGAGATCTTCGAGCAGCCCCGAGTCGGGGAACGTTTCGGGCAGGGCGGAGGCCTTGCCCGCCCACGGCCTGCGCAACCGGCCGGACCTCGACTGGTTCCCCACGGCTGCGGCGTTCGGCTCAGCGTTGGCCACGGTGCCATCCCGCCTGCGGGGCGTCACCGGACTGGGCCTGCATCCCGCCGACTGTAACCCGCCCCTCTCCGAGATCGCCGCTCCCGGGGCGCCCCGCTCCGGCCGGGTGGACCGCCGTTGCGGCCCCGGGACGGCGCTCAGCCGTGCTGGCGCTGACGCTGACGCTGACGCGGCCTGGGCGTGCGGCGTCGTTGGCTGCGCACAGGTCGGCCAGCGTGCGGCTGATGGTCCCGAGCGGGTCGCTCGCCGCGATCTCGGCCTGCAGGGCCTGGGCCGCAACCGATAGGAGTCGTGGGAGGGGACCCGCCGGCGTGGTGCACAGCACGAAGCTCCGGGTCATCGCGTCACGACGGCACCGCTCCAGGCCGGAAGCGTCAGCGCACCCTCGATGCCCGACCCCTCGAGACCCTGCTCGGTGCTCACCGTCACCGTCCCGCTCACGCCGTCGAAGGTCGCGTCGGCTCCGCTCATGTTGAGCAGCACGGTGGTGCCGTCCCCCCGGGCGTAGGCCCAGGTGTCCTCCGGCGAGGCGAGCGACCGGTAGGGCCCGACGGCGAGATCCTCGCTGGCCATCCGGGCCGCGATGGTCCGGCGGCACAGCTCGAGCGCGGAGTCGGGGTCGCCTTCCTGGTCGGCCACGTTGCACAGCGCCGGGTCGGCCATGGGCAGCCAGGTGCGGACACCCGCCGGGGTGAACCCGCCGCCGGGCTCGCCGTTCCACGGCATCGGCGTGCGCTCGGCGTCGCGACCCTTGTAGACCGGCCAGAAGCGCGCGCCGATGGCGTCGAGGACGTCCGCCCTCTCGATAGGGCCGTCGACCAGGCCGATCTCGTCGCCCTGGTAGAGGAACGGCGTGCCCCGCAGGGTGAGCAGGAGCAGCAAGGCAACCTTGACCTTGGCCGGGTCGCCGGCCGCCCAGCGGGTGGCGAGCCGGGACACGTCGTGGTTGGACGCCGTCCAGATGGGCCATGCCCCGTCGGGCAGGAGGGACTCGGTGTCCTCGACGACGGTGCGCAGCGCGGCGGCCTCGAGCGGCGCGTTGATGAACACGAAGTTGAAGCCGCCGTGCAGCTCGTCGTGCCCGTTGCCGTAGAACTGCGCCAGCGTGGGCAGCCGCTCCACGTTCGTCTCACCGATGAGGAGGCGTCGGGGCTCGTAGGTGTCCGCGAGGGCGCGCCAGCGGCGCAGGATGTCGTGGGCCTCGGGGCGGTCGGTGTTGTAGACGGCGCGTTGCCCCATGAACCGCTGGTCCAAGGGATCGTCCGCAGTGGCCGGCGGGTTGTCGCGCAATTCCTTGTCCTTGATCATCATGTGGCACACGTCGATCCGGAACCCCGCCACGCCGCGGTCCCACCAGAAGCGCACGATGTCGTCGAACTCGCGCCGCACCTCCTCGTTCCACCAGTTGAGGTCCGGTTGGGACACCTCGAAGTTGTGCAGGAAGTACTGGCCGCTCGCCTCGTCGAGCTCCCAGGCGGGGCCGCCGAAGATGCTGACCCAGTTGTTGGGCAGGCCGCCGTCGGGCTTGGGGTCGGCCCACACGTAGTAGTCCCGGTGCGCCGAGTCCCGCCCGCGCCGCGCGTCGACGAACCACGCGTGCTGGTCGCTGGTGTGGTTGGGCACCAGATCCAGCAGGATGCGGATCCCCCGCGCGTCCGCCTCGCTCACCAGGGTGTCGAGGTCGTCGAGCGTCCCGAAGGCGGGGTCGATGGCGCGGTAGTCCGAGACGTCGTAGCCCCAGTCGCGGTTGGGCGAGCGGGTCACCGGCGACAGCCACACGCCGGTGATCCCGAGGCGCGCCAAGTGGTCGAGTTTGGAAACGATGCCGGGCAGGTCGCCCACGCCGTCGCCGTTGGTGTCGGCGTACGAGCGCGGGTAGATCTGGTAGAAGACGCCGCCGTGCCACCAGCGGTCGGGATCGCTCTTCGGGCTTGCCGGCGCCATCAGTGTCCCTTCGGCTCGTGGGCGGGTCGCCCGGGAGCGTACCGACCCTCCGCCAGCCGCACCCGGAGCGGGGGGTCGTCTCGACGTGCGTGGTGCCATGGCCGGGCGCAGCCATCTTCCGCTTGCCAGCCCCGGGCCGGCCCGCTATCGTTGGCACTCGCAACCCGAGAGTGCTAACGAGTGCCAAGGAGGCCCCTTCCAAATGAAGCTGCACCCCCTCGATGACCGGATCGTCGTCCGTCCCGGCGAGTCCGAGGAGACCACCGCCTCTGGCCTGGTCATTCCCGACACAGCCAAGGAAAAGCCCCAGCAGGGTGAGGTGATCGCCGTAGGCCCGGGCCGCCGCTCCGAGGACACCGGCGAGATCATCCCCATGGACGTCGCCCAGGGCGACACGGTCGTCTACTCCAAGTACGGCGGCACCGAGATCACGGTGGAGGGCGAGGACCTCCTCATCCTCTCGAGCCGCGACGTCCTGGCCAAGCTGGCCTGACCGGTCACACGCATTCCGGGTCTGCCCGCCGCCCCGGTTCACCCCGGGCCGGCGCGGCGGCCTCCCCGCAATTTCCTGAGATTCGAGGACTCGAGAGGAGTTCGACACAGTCATGCCCAAGATCCTGAAGTTTGACGAGTACGCCCGCCGCGGGCTCGAGGCCGGCGTCAACAAGCTGGCCGACACCGTGAAGGTCACCCTGGGGCCGAAAGGCCGCAACGTGGTGATCGAGAAGAAGTTCGGCGCCCCCACCATCACCAACGACGGTGTGTCCATCGCCCGCGAGGTCGAGCTGGACGACCCGTTCGAGAACATGGGCGCCCAGCTGGTCAAGGAAGTCGCCACCAAGACCAACGACGTCGCCGGTGACGGCACCACGACGGCCACCGTGCTGGCCCAGTCGCTGATCGCCGAGGGGCTGCGCAACGTGGCCGCCGGCGCCAGCCCGACCGGGTCTGAAGAGGGGCATCGAGAAGGGCGTCCAGGCCGCGGTCGACAACATCGCCAAGCAGTCCAAGGACGTCGGCGGCAAGACGGAGATCGCCCAGGTGGCCTCCATCTCGGCGGCCGACAACGCCATCGGCGACGTGCTGGCCGACGCCATCGACAAGGTCGGCAAGGACGGCACGGTCACGGTCGAGGAGTCCAACACCTTCGGCATCGAGCTCGAGCTCACCGAGGGCATGCAGTTCGACAAGGGCTTCCTGTCCCCGTACTTCGTGACCGACCCCGAGCGCCAGGAGGCCGTGCTCGACGAGCCGGTCATCCTCTTCTACAACTCCAAGGTGAGCGCGGTGCACGACCTGGTCCCGGTGCTCGAGAAGGTCATGCAGGCTGGGCAAGCCGCTGCTGATCATCGCCGAGGACGTCGAGGGCGAGGCCCTGGCCACCCTGGTCGTCAACAAGATCCGCGGCACCTTCACCTCGGTCGCCGTCAAGGCCCCCGGCTTCGGCGAGCGCCGCAAGGAGATGCTCCAGGACATGGCCGTCCTCACCGGCGCCCAGGTCATCAGCGAGGAGATCGGCCTCAAGCTCGAGAGCGCCACCATCGACCTGCTGGGCAGCGCCCGACGCGTCATCGTGACCAAGGACGACACCACCATCGTGGAGGGTGCCGGCTCGTCCGAGGACGTGAAGGGCCGCGTCGCCCAGATCAAGCGGGCGATCGACGACACCGACTCGGACTGGGACCGCGAGAAGCTCCAGGAGCGCCTGGCCAAGCTGGCCGGCGGCGTGGCCGTGGTCAAGGTCGGCGCCGCCACCGAGGTGGAGCTGAAGGAGAAGAAGCACCGTATCGAGGACGCGCTGTCCGCCACCCGCGCCGCGGTGGAGGAGGGCATCGTGGCCGGCGGTGGCACGGCGCTCATCCGGGCCCGCAAGTCGGTGAACGACCTGGCCGACACGCTCGAAGGCGACGAGGCCACCGGTGCCCGCATCGTGGCCCGCTCGCTCGAGGAGCCGCTGCGCTGGATCGCCTTCAACGCCGGGCTCGAGGGCGCGGTTCTGGTCAGCCAGGTGGAGGCGGCCAAGGGCAACCATCGGCCTCAACGCCGCAACGGGCGAGATGGAGGACCTGGTCAAGGCCGGCATCATCGACCCGGCCAAGGTGACCCGCTCCGCCCTGCAGAACGCGGCCTCCATCGCCGGCCTGCTGCTCACCACCGAGGCTCTCGTGGCCGACAAGCCCGAGAAGGTGGACGCCGCAGCCGCGGCCGCCGCCATGGCGGGCGCCGGCGGCATGGGCGGCATGGGTGGCATGGGCGGGATGATGTAGCCCTGCCGCTGCATTTGCTGTCACCGGCGCTACCTTCGCGGTCGTGTCGGGCTTCGAGGCCGGGTCTGCGGACCCGGCCTCGGCGCGTGTGCCGGCCCCACGAGGCGGCCGTGCGTGATGGCCAGGTGTCACCCCGGTGACGGAGTTTGGTCTCCGTTCGCGTTCGGCCACCGGCGAGCGAGCCGCCGGGAAGTGGTGTGCCACACTGACGACGTGGCGGCAGCGACCATGCATTTGCGCCGCACCGCCTGCGCTCCTGCCCGTTCTGCTCGCCGTGCTTGTCGGCGGCTCGTTCGGTCTCATCGGTCCCACGGGATCCGCGGCCGCCGAGCGCGTCGCCGCAGACCTCGACGTCATCTCCGCCCCCGGCGCCGCTGAGGGCACCGAGAACATCCGCCGCGCAGGACACGAAGTTCTTCACCGAGGTGGCCGAGGCCGACCCCAAGCTTGCCGCCTACGAGCAGAAGCAGGAGAACGTCGCCCTGCGGGCGCTGTTGACCGACGGGTCGGCGTTCTGCGCACTGCTCAAACGCGGCGGAGGCCTCGACGATGCCCTGGTCGAGGAGGCGACGGGCGCCAGGGGCACGGAGACCCAGACCCATCTTCCCCTGTCGGTGACGACCTTCAACATCATTGAAAGCGTGGCGCTGCTGGCGCTCTGCCCGTCCGAACAGAAACTGCTCCCGGCCTCGGTCCGGAACAAGATCCACAACCTCGGGAAGAGCCTCGGCAAGCAGCCGGGGTGACGAGCCGGCATGCGCCGCATGAGCCGGCGGAGTCCCGGCGCACCCGGGGTGTGTGTTCGCGGTCCTGTCACTAAGAAATAAGGCGCACGTAGCGCGATGTCATCGTCGGCGTAACCCGCTGCTCTTAAGTTGCCGCCAACCCCCTTGTACTGATCTCAAGGCCCACTGAGGAGGACTGGTGCGAATCTCGAAGAGGTTCCGGCAACACGGCGTACGGACCGGGACGATGGTGTCGGCGGCCATCGGGCTGATCGCCCTGACCGGCGCGAGCATCTCGACCTCGGTTGCGTCCATGTCGTCGGCGTCTGCCGCGACCCCCACCTCGTGCCCGGCCGGCAGCTCGTTGCAGCTCCCCGCGGGCGGTTCCAACAACCAGGCGCAATGCGTGATCACCTCGACCGGCACCCCCGTCGGCGCGGTCAAGCACGTGTGGCTCATCATCTTGGAGAACAAGTCCTACGACGAGACCTTCACCGGCCTCAACCAGAACAGCTACCTCTGGCAGACGCTCCCCCAGCAGGGAGCGCTGCTGACGAACTACTACGGCACCGGCCACTTCAGCATGGACAACTACATCTCGCTGGTGTCCGGCCAGTCGCCATCCTAGGACGTCCAGGACGACTGCTCGACCACGGCGAACATGACGAACAACAACAGCGGGATCATCACCAACGGCACGGTCGGCACGGCGACCGACACCGACCGCACCACCGACGGTGCCGGGACCAACACCGACGCGCCGAACGCCACCGCCGCGCAACAACGGCAACTACGGCCAGCTCCTGGTGCACGGCGGCAGTCGACGCCAGCGCTGGGCAACAACGGCTGCGTCTACCCGACTGACGTCACGACCCTGTTCAACCAGTTCAACGCGGCCGGCGTCTCCGTGGAAGGCTTACGCCCAGGACCTCGGCGGCGCCCAGCCCACGGGCGTCGACGTCTACGTGACCGGCTCCACCCCGGGAGTGAGCGACACCGTGCCCGGGCGTGACGACGGAGCATGCGGCTACCCGGGTATGTCGAGCAACAACGCCGTCACCAACCCGACGAACCTGGTCGCGCCGTCCGGAGACGTGTCGAGCTTCACGGGTGCGCAGCCGGCCAACGCCAACAACAACGGCGACCCGGCCGACCAGTTCGTGGCCAAGCACTTCCCGACCGGCTGGTTCAGCGCCCTGACCGGCGAGTCCGCCGGCACGCAGACCGGCGTCACCTACCCGGCCCAGCCGGCCCTCAACCAGCCGACCGCGCCGGAGTTCGACGGACCGGGCGCCCCGACGAACGGGAAGACGCGACACCAACTGTGACGCCAACCACGTCGCCAACCTCGACGACCCCACGTACGGTCTGGCCCACGACCTGAGCCTCCCGGCCAACGAGGTCCCGGCGTTCAACTGGATCACGCCGAACAACTGCAGCGACGCCCACGACGCAAGCTGCCAGGGCAACAACCTCTCCGGCGCGTTCAACGCCGAACGGCACGCCGAACTACACCCCGGCCGGGCCTGCCGGCCGACGACCCCGAGGCGACGACCCCGGCCAACTTACACCGGCGGGCTCTACGCGGCCGACCTGTTCCTGCGCTACTACATCCCGATGATCGAGCAGTCCGCGGCCTTCAACGACGGGGGCATGATCGACGTCACCTTCGACGAGGCCAACCCGCCGTTCACCGTCGGCAACAGCTTCAACAACGTGCCCGCTCCCGGTGACAGCACGCACCTTCCCGGCTCCGGCCGACCAGCCGTCCTTCGGCTCGCCCGGGCACCACCGCACCGGGCGCCGACAGCCTCTACGGCGCCTACGGCGCTCCTGGCCGACGCCGCCGGCGAGAACATCAACGGCCACAACGTGAGCACCGAGCCGACCGGGCCCGAACGACCCCGAGGTCACCAACGGCTCGGGTCAGCAGCTGCAGCCCGGCCCCGGCGCGGCCGGATTCATCGACCGGCCGACCGGACTCACCGGTGAGAGCCCGAATGTCAGCGGATCGCCCGGCACGACGACCGAACCGGCCTCGGTCGCCGCGGCATCGAGTCTGGTCGGCGGACCCGAAGATCAACGCCGACGACACGGGCCGCCTCGTCTCGGGCACGGATCCCAACGGCAACACGATCCCGCCCGACACCTTCGTCGGCGCCGTGAGCGACACCGGGCCGATCGGCTCTGGGGCGAACGCCAGCACCACCACGGCCTCGAACAACTTCGCCAAGCCGTGGATCGGCACCTTCCAGCTGCTCAACGACAGCGGTCAGCCGGTCGACCCTGCCGAACGGCTACAACGGCAACGTGACCCTGAGCGCCGAAGGCGCGACGTCCACCGTCGGGAGCACCAGCTGCGCCAGCGGCGACGAGGCGGCGACGACCGCGGGCTGCGTCACGGCCGACCCGCTCTTCGACCCCACCGACTTCACCCCGGGCGGCGGTGACACCGGGACGGTGCTCATCAGCCCGCTCATCAAGCCGGGCACGGTGTCGAGCACCTACTACAACCACTACAGCATGCTGCGCAGCCTCGAGGACCTGTTCCTGACCGGGAAGTCCTGCACGAACCCGTCCAACGCCGACACGCCTCTGGCGGCCGGGACGGTCTGCGGGGGCCTCGACGGACAGGGCCACATCGGCTACGCGGCGCAGGCCGGACTTGGCCAGCTTCGGGCCCGACGTCTTCAGCGCGGAGCACTTCGCTCCCGTGACGGTGCCGCACGGTTTCGCCACGGTCAGCGGGAGCGGCGCGACGGCGCTGTACTGCCCGGTCCACGTCAACCTCGGTCCCGGGGCGACAGAGCGCCAAGCCGGGAACCGGCGGCTTCGGCGGCAGCTCCCGGTCTGGCCGGAGCGTCCGGGCTGCGGGACGAGCGGCGGCAAGGGTGGCAACGGCGGTGACGGTGTCACGGCGCTCGGCCACGGCGGCAACGGTGGCAACGGTGGCAACGGCGCCTGCCCACCCGAGGAATTCGCCGACGGCGTCTGGCTGACCGCGGCCGGCACCCCGACCACACCGCTCGACACGCCGCCCTGTAACGGCTTCTTCGGCAACGGAGGCGACGGCGGCAACGGTGGCAAGGGCGTCGGCAACCATCCGGGCGGCAACGGCGGCAACGGCGGGAACGGCACACCCGGGCACCCCGGTCAGGATCGGCGCGAAGGGCACCAAGGGTTAGGGGGTCCACAGGCAACCGATGGATTCCACCGCACCCTTGCGGTATCGCGGCTGGGGCCGGGCACGCAAGCCCGGCCCCAGCGTGCTGTGCACCGTCGTTGTCCTCGGGGCGCTCGTCCTCGCCGGTTGTGGCGGCGGGGGTGGGTCGAGCATGCCCTCCGCCCTGCCGGGGAAGACCACCGCGCACTACCCCTCGTTCCTCCCGAAGAAGACACTCGACCCGACCATCGATGCCACGCTGATCGGCACCGAAGCGAAGCCGGCCTTGCAGACCGAAGGTCTGGCCATAGAGGCGAAGACCAAGGCATTCCACGTCGACGTCACCGTGAGCGGCCCGATCACCCCGGGAGAGGGCCTCCCCACCCAACCTGCAGCGACCACGTGCACGTGGACCGTGACGATGAAGGATGCCAGTGCCGACGTGCCCGTCTCCATCGCCGACTTCCACTCGGTCGACCACCTCGGTTCGGTGTTCCTCATGGGACTGGTGCCGGGCGAACACCGTCCGCCGCCGGTCCTGCACCCGGGCCAGACGCTCACCTTCAAGCTCCGCGCCTACGAGCTGGTCGGCGAGGGCATGATGCAGTGGGCGCCCGATCACACGCATGTCGTCGGCTACTGGGACTACACCGTGGAGAACGACTGACCTCTCCTCGATGGGGGCGCTCTCGGCACGGCCCGCGCTGTCGACAACATCGTCGAGGGAACCAAAGAGCTGATCGTCGCATCGGCTGCTCTTTCTCAGAGGTCGAGTCGGCTACGTCACGGCACGTCAGGCGTGGTGTCCGTACGCCCGCCCAAAGATCGGTTGACTTTCCTGGTTGGAAAGTAATATACTTTCCAACCAGGAAAGTAAGGGGTTATGGGATGAACGACGAAGTCACGGAAGCAGAGGCTCGACTGGCGCTGAACTCGATTCAGCAGCGGCGTCAGCAGGTGATCGCCGAAATTGATGTGCCGTCGTGGTACTGGATCAGCCTCGCCGCAGGATGGATAGTGCTCGGAGTCCTGGCGCAGTACGCACCCGCCTGGGCAACCATCGCCGGAACGGTCGTGTTCGGAGCGGTCCACGCCGCTGTCTCTCCGCGGATTCTCTCCGGCCGCCATGGATCGCCGTATCTGAGCGTGCACAGCAACCTCGTCAATCGTCGCGTGCCGGCAATGGTCATCGGTTTCCTGATCCTCATGACGGCTGTCACTGTTGCCCTCGCGCTGATCCTCAACGCTGACGGCGCTCGCCACGCAGCCTTGCTGGCCAGCGTGGTCGTGGCCGCACTCGTTCTCCTCGGAGGACCGAGATTGATGGACACCGTGCGCCGGCGCGCTGAGCGGCAGCTCGGTGGTTCGTGAGTACCGCCAAATTCGACGAGACCATCCATCCCAGCACCCGCCTGTCCATCGTGGCGCTCTTGGCCTCGACCGATTGGGCAGATTTCTCATTCGTGCGTGATCGGCTGGGGCTGTCCGATTCAGCCCTGTCCAAACAGTTCTCGATTTTGGAGGACGCCGGCTACGTCACGGTCGATCGGTTGGTGACCAATCGCCGGCGGCGAGTTCGCGTCTGCCTGACTGGCGCCGGCCGCACAGCCTTCGAGGGACACGTGGCCGCCTTGCAGTCGGTCATTGCCAGTGCAGAGGCTGCATCTCCTTAGGTCCCAAACGGTGGGTGAACCGTGTCGAGCGCCCCCGTGTCAGATATCAGCGCTCATCAGGTGCGCTTCGGCGAAGCGCCGCAACTCTGAAAATCGCTCGGCGTCCTCGGGGGCCATGCCGAGGAAGCCGCCGTGACCGGCGGCCTCCCACACGTGGAGCTCGGCCTCGACTCCGGCCTGGCGCAGCGCCCGGTGCATGCGAACGTTGTCAGAGAGGAGCCTGTCGCGCGTGCCGCTGAGAAGTATGACGGGCGGCAACCCAGCCAGATCACCGAACAGTGGTGAGATGTAAGGCTCGCCGCGGTCGTGGCCACCGGCGTAGAGCTCGGTGCACGGCTCGACCGGTCCGGAGAGGACATTGTCGAGCCCATCGTTGGTCTGCCAGGAGTCGCCTGAACCCGTGAGGTCGAACGCTCCGGTGTTGAAGATCACGGCGGCAGGCAGGGGAAGCCCTTCGTCGCGTGCGCGCAGCATCAGTGCCGCAGCCAAATTCCCCCCGGCAGACGTCCCGCCCACGATGACTTCGTCGGGGCGACGTTCGTCCAAGAGAACGCGGTAGGCCGCGAGACAGTCGTCGAGCGGTGTGGGGAACGGATGGTCAGGGGGCATCCTGTAGTCCACCGACCAGACGCAGATCCGTATTGCGTCGGCCGAGGCGATCGCGGTCCTTTTGCACAGTTCGCCGCCACCGAGGACCCAGGCGCCACCGTGGACGTCGAGGAACACACGGCGGTCATTTGGCGCGACGCCGTCCGGCGTGACCGTGTAGAGAGGGCAGGGCCCGATGTCTCGTTCCTCGATGCTGCCTTTGAACCCTGCCGTGGCATCACCAACCATCGAGCGCACGAAGTCGTCGGTTTCTGTGACATAGGCCTTCCAGCCTGTGACATCATCGAGCGCGGGCAGCGCTCTTGGTGGCGGGCCGAGCCGGCCCATGGCCAGGACGGACTGAGCCTCTGAGCTGACGGACGTGGGGACCGGAATTTCTCGGGCTTCGAGGTGAACCATGGCGCGATCGTACAGAGTCGCACTTCAAGCCGCCGCATGGGGGCGCCCTTGGCGTCAGGGAAACGGTCGCTCAGTCGGCGGAGAGCTGTGCTCCGAACTCCGTGGAATCGAAGTAATCACGCCAGCCGGTGATGACTCCGTTGTGAACCTCAAAGACGCCGGCGATTCTCAAGCCCGCCCTCTTTGTGCCCAGCGTCACGTAATCGACCCTTTCGGTCATCACCACAGCGCCATCGGACAGTAGGTGGCGAATGTCCGCGTCCACCTCGCCGCCCAGCCTCATCATCCGGGCGAGGTCGGCCACGATGGCTTCTCGTCCACTGACTGGTTTTAGGGGCCCGTTGCAATACTCGGCGTCCTCGCTGAAGAACCGTTCGAGCGTGGCGGCGTCGCCCGTCGGCCACGCCGCCGAGAAGGCTGCCATGAAGTCACGCACGACTTCCTCGGCGTTCGGTGTTCCACCCATGTCCCGCATCGTGGTTCCGCTGTCGCTCTGGCGTCGAATCGCCCACCGTGCGGGTGCCAAGCGGGGCATTTGGCCCGAGCCCCGGTTCGATCTCAGTGCATGTAGCCGGCGCAGTAGAACGTGATGAGATCAGCGGGTTCGCGCTCAGGCATAGACGAGTTCGGCGAGGCGCATCAAGGAATTGTGCAGGTGATCGGAGGGGAAGGGTGGGAAACTTGGCCCTGTTCGGCGGACGTCCTCGGGCACAGCCGACCAGTCGTAAGAGAGTCTGACCTCGGTCACGGACGGGCCGACCGGTCAGGTCGTAGCGCCAGATCCAGCCACCGAAGCGGAAATTGCCGCCGTCGCCTGGGTCGTACCCCGGCTTCCACGAGATGGCATGTGGCGGATCGAACACCTCGACCCGGTTGGCGATCTCGTAGTCCCCGTTTGGATCTCCGGCGTGGTACATGGCCATACGGAAGATCTGCCCAGACGTCGTCAGGAGTTGTCGGTCGAGGGGATCGCGCACCCAGCCCGTGCCGTCGATCGCGGCGTGCTTCGCGGGGTCGACGAGCACCGCGAAGATGGCCTCGGCCGTGGCCTCGATGGCAAAGCTCGCGCCGATGTCAGATTGCATCCGCAGGGGCCCCTAAGACGCGCCACAAGGATGCCAGACCCGTCAACAAGGGCGTCACACGAGCCGTCGAATATTGGGAGATCTGCCCCGGGATCGTGCCCAATGAGCGGCACTTTCGGTCGGCCCACGCCTGCAGACGTCTCCTCAGGCGGGAGCCGGGTGGAGTCACCGGTAGCGTGACGGAGATGCCTCGACCGGTGCCGCCCCAGGTGATTCCGCGCCCCTCCACCTGGCAACCGGGCGCCCCGGCGCCGTGGGACGACCTGCCGGCGGCGCGGCGCACGGGGATCGGCATCGCCCGGGTGCTCGGCGCCCTCGGTGCCCGGGGTCAGCGTGGCCCTGTGCCCGAGGACATCGGAGCGGGCGTGGTGCCCGCCCCCGGTGTCTTGATCAACGAGGCGAACGCGCCAGCGGTGCCGGGCATCAATTCGGCTGTCCTGGCCGTGCTCTTCGAGGAGGTGGATGAGGCCCGGCTCATCCTGACCCGGCGCTCCTCCGGGCTGCGGACGCACAAGGGGGAAGTCAGCTTCCCGGGTGGACGGATCGACGTCGGGGAGGGCCCGGCCGAGGCGGCGCTGCGCGAGGCGCACGAGGAGGTCGGCCTCGACATCGCCCGGGTCACCACGGTCGGCTGGATCCAGCCCGTCATGACCATGGTCTCGGCCTCGCTGATCCTGCCCGTGGTCGCCACCGTGCCGGAGCGCCCACACCTGGTGGTCAGCCCGGTGGAGGTGGAGCGGGCCTTCGACGTCTCGCTGGCCGAGCTGGCCGAGCCGGGGATCTTCCACGAGGAGCGTTGGAGGATCCCGGGGCGCACCATCCCGGGGACCGACGACGACGCGTTCGCCATGCGCTTCTTCGAGGTCGCAGGCGAGATGATCTGGGGTGCCACGGCCCGCATGCTCTACGAGCTGTTGACCATCGTCCTGACCTTGGGCGAACGGGGACCTGATCTCGTCCGCGTCAGTCGCCGAAGCCGACTGACAGACGGCCCAGCGGCCCGAACGACACGTTGAGCCGGTCACCGGGTACCACGGCGACCGGCGCCACCACGGACCCGGCGATGATCCTGTCGCCGGCCGCCAGCGCCGCGCCGTGGGCGGCGAGGTACGACCGCACGAACTCCACCGTCGTGGCCGGGTCCTCCTCCAGCCGTCCCTCCGCGACGACGCCACCCGCCCGGGTCACCGAGGCCACCATGGCCCACGGGTCCACACCGGGGACCTCCTCTCCGAAGATCACGCCGCGGTGGCAGATGTTGCCGGCCAGGACCGGCTCGATGTCGTCGAACGAGATGTCGAGATCGACCAGCTCGAGGGCCGGCGCCAACCCGGCGACCGCCGCCCCCGCCCCCACCCGGATGGCGACTTCGACCTCCACGGCGGGGGCGCTCCAGCCGGCCAGCGGCACGGTGGCGCCGTCGGGCGACACCCCGGCGTCGGTGAGGTAGCCGACGACGGCGTCGGTCAGCCCGAAGTGCTCCTGGATGGCAGGCGTGTTGAAGCCGATCTTCCAGCCCACCGGGGCCGCCCCGGCGGCCAGGGCGGCGTCGCGGCTCGCCAGCAGGGCGTGCATGCCCCGGGACACGGCGGCGGCGGAGGCGGCGGGGTCACGGTCGGTCATGGGGCCAGCATGCCTCAGGTTCGCTCCGGCTTTCGCTGCGCCGGCCGTCGGTTCTCCCATGTGGTGCCGCGGCGCAGCAGGTCAAGGCTCTGCGCCCGCGACGACGGCAATTTCGTGCGGCGAGAGGGCCTGACGCGCAGCACCCGGAGAGTAGAGTGGAGGATCGTCGGCGTGTCGGCCCGGCGTTCGCAATCGAGTCGAGAAGACATGCCGGTGTGGTTCGTGAGCCGTACCGGCCCCACGAATGCCGGAGGGCGAGCACATTGGCTGAGATCGAGATCGGCATCTTCAAGTCGGGGCGCCAGGCCTACGGGTTCGACGACATCGCCATCGTCCCGAGCCGGCGGACCCGGGACCCCGAGGACGTCGACATCTCCTGGGAGATCGACGCCTACCGTTTCGATCTGCCCGTGCTCGGCGCGGCCATGGACGGGGTCATGAGCCCGGCGACCGCCATCGAGCTGGGCAAGCTCGGTGGCCTGGGCGTCCTCAACCTCGAGGGACTGTGGACCCGCTACGAGGACCCGACCGGCGCTCTTCGACGAGATCCGCGAGCTCGACGACGAGAAGGCCACGTCGCGCATGCAGCAGATGTACCAGGAGCCGATCATCCCCGAGCTGGTCACGGCCCGCATCAAGCAGATGAAGGAGGCCGGCATCACGACGGCCGCCTCGGTGACCCCCCAGCGCACTCGAGTCGCTCGCCCCGGCCTGCCTGGCCGCCGAGCTCGACATCCTGGTCATCCAGGGGACGGTGGTCTCGGCCGAGCACGTGTCGAAGACCGTCCGAGCCGCTCAACCTCAAGCGCTTCATCCGCGAGTTCGACCTCCCGGTCATCGTCGGCGGCTGCGCCTCCTACCAGGCCGGCCTGCACCTGATGCGCACCGGAGCGGTGGGGGTGCTCGTCGGCGTCGGTCCGGGCAACGCCTGCACCACCCGGGGCGTGCTCGGGTTGGGCGTGCCCCAGGCCACCGCCATCGCCGACGTGGCCGGCGCCCGCATGCGCCACCTCGACGAGACCGGCGTGTACGTGCACGTGATCGCCGACGGCGGGATGTCCAAGGGTGGCGACATCGCCAAGGCCATCGCCTGCGGCGCCGACGCCGTCATGCTCGGCTCGCCCCTCTCCTCGGCCGTCGAGGCGCCGGCCCGCGGCTTCCACTGGGGCATGGCGACCTTCCACCCGACGCTGCCCCGCGGCGCCCGGGTCCGCACCTCGGTGCGCGGCAGCCTGCGCGAGATCCTGCTCGGCCCGGCCCACGAGAACGACGGCCGCATGAACCTCTTCGGCGCCCTCAAGACGGCGATGGCGACCTGCGGCTACGAGACGGTCAAGGAGTTCCAGAAGGCCGAGGTCATGGTCGCCCCGTCGCTGCAGACCGAGGGGAAGTACTTCCAGCGGTCACAGGGCGTGGGCATGGGCCACTGACGCCGATGAGCACGAGTCGGTGACGGCCGACACGGTCCTCGTCGTCGACTTCGGCGCGCAGTACGCCCGCCTGATCGCCCGCCGGGTGCGCGAGGCCCACGTCTATTCCGAGATCGTCCCGCCGACGATCCCGCTGGCGGAGATCAGAGCCCGCGCGCCGAAGGGCATCATCTTCAGCGGCGGGCCCAAGTCGGTCTACGAGACGCCGGCCCCGTCCATCGACGCCGGCGTCTACGAGCTCGGGATCCCGATCCTCGGGCTCTGCTACGGCGCGCAGCTCATGGCGCTGCAGCTCGGCGGCACGGTGGCACGCACCGGCCAGGGCGAGTACGGGCGGACGGAGCTCACGCAGACCGGCGCCTCGCCGCTCTGCCCGGACTGGCCGGCGACATCGAGCGTGTGGATGAGCCACGGCGACGCCATCACCGAGGTGCCGGACGGCTTCGAGGCCCACCGCCACGAGCGCAGGCGCGCCGGTGGCGGCCATGCACGACCCAGAGCGGCGGCTCTTCGGGGTGCAGTTCCACCCCGAGGTGGTGCACACCGACCGGGGCAGCGAGGTCTTCGACCACTTCCTCATCGACGTGTGCGGTTGCCTGCCGGGCTGGACCCACGTCTCCATCATCGAGCAGCAGGTGGCGGCGGTGCGGGCCCAGGTCGGCACGGACCGCGTGCTGTGCGCGCTGAGCGGCGGCGTGGACTCGGCCGTGGCGGCCGCCCTGGTGCACAAGGCGGTGGGCGACCAGCTGACCTGTGTCTTCGTCGACACCGGCCTGATGCGCTCGGGCGAGGCCGACCAGGTCGAGGACACCTTCCGCCGCCAGTTCAAGATGGACCTCGTGCACGTGAAGGCGGCCGACCGCTACTTCGCCGCGCTGGCGGGAGTCACCGACCCGGAGCACAAGCGCAAGATCATCGGCGAGCTGTTCATCCGGATCTTCGAGGAGGTGGCGCGCGATCTCGGCGCCGCCCGCGGCTACGGCTCCGGCAATGGAGTGGTCCGGGCGTAGGCAGTACCACCGGCACGGGCGAGGGTCCGCGCTTCCTGGTCCAGGGGACGCTCTACCCCGACGTCATCGAGTCGGGCAGCGACACGGCGGCCAACATCAAGTCGCACCACAACGTCGGCGGCCTGCCCGAGGATCTCGCCTTCGATCTGGTCGAGCCGCTGCGCCTACTGTTCAAGGACGAGGTGCGCGCCGTCGGCGAGGAGCTCGGGCTGCCGCACGAGATCGTGTGGCGCCAACCGTTCCCGGGCCCGGGCCTCGGCGTGCGCATCATCGGCGAGGTGACACCCGAGCGGGCCGAGATCCTGCGCAACGCCGACGCGGTCGTCGTCGAGGAGATCCGCCGGGCCGGTCTCTACCGCGAGCTGTGGCAGAGCTTCGCCGTGCTCCCGGCCGTGCGCACCGTCGGCGTGATGGGCGACGGGCGCACCTACGCCTACCCCATCGTGATCCGGGCCGTCACCAGTGACGACGCCATGACGGCCGACTGGGCCCGCCTGCCCTACGACCTGGTCGAGCGGATCGCCTCGCGCATCATCAACGAAGTGGAGGGCGTGAACCGGGTGGCGCTCGACGTGACGTCGAAGCCGCCCGGGACCATCGAGTGGGAGTGACCGTGACGCCGGGGAGCGGCGAGCACGCACGCCTGTTCGACGTGTCCGACGAAGACGTGGGCGCGGCGGCGGCGGAAGCCGAGGAGAGCCAGTCCGATGGCGGTGACCGACCGCGTGGTCGACACCACGGCCGAGGGCGCGGACGACGGTCGGCGCCGGCGTCTGCGCAGCGCCACCTCGACGGGCGCTTTCTCGGGCCGGCCCGCCGCGCTGGTCGACGATCTCACCCTGCCGCAGCGCGCCGCGGTGGAGCACCGGGGCGGCCCGCTCCTGATCATCGCCGGGGCCGGCTCGGGCAAGACGCGCGTGCTCACCCGCCGCATCGCCCACCTGCTCGCCACCGGGGACGCCCCGCCCTGGGGAATCCTGGCCATCACCTTCACCAACAAGGCGGCCGAGGAGATGCGCACCCGCGTGGCCGACCTGGTCGGCCCGCCCGCCGAGAAGATGTGGGTCTCCACCTTCCACTCGGCCTGCCTGCGCATCCTGCGCTCGAACGCCGACCGGCTCGGCTACCGCTCCGCCTTCACGGTCTACGACGACACCGACTCGCGCCGCCTCATCGAGATGATCACGGCCGAGCTCGGCTTCGACCAGAAGCGGCTGCCCTCGCGGGCGGTGCAGGGGGTCATCAGCCAGGCCAAGTCCGAGCTGGTCGACTTCGAGACGTTCCGCGAGGACGCCCGCAGCGGTCCCGATCCCTTCCGCAAGCGCATCGCCGAGGTCTACGCGCAGTACCAGGGCCGGCTGCTGGCGGCCAACGCACTGGACTTCGACGACCTGTTGATGGTGACGGCGAACCTGCTCCAGGCCTACGACGACGTGCGGGCCGCCTACCAGGAGCGCTTCCGGCACATCCTGGTCGACGAGTTCCAGGACACCAACCACGCCCAGAACGAGATCGTCAAGCTGCTCGGCGAGGCGCACGGCAACGTCTGCGTGGTCGGCGACTCGGACCAGTCGGTCTACCGCTGGCGCGGCGCCGACATCCGCAACATCTTGGAGTTCGAGCGCGCCTTCCCCAACGTGACCACCATCATGCTGGAGCAGAACTTCCGCTCGACCCAGACGATCCTCGACGCGGCCAACGCCGTCATCGCCAACAACGTCGGCCGCCAGCCCAAGGAGCTCTTCACCGTCGGCGACACCGGAGATCCGGTCACGCGCTACCGGGCCGAGGACGAGCGCGACGAGGCGGCCTGGGTCTCCAGCGAGATCCTCCGCCTGCACGCGTCGGCCGGGCTGACGTGGGGCGACTGCGCCGTCTTCTACCGCACCAACGCGCAGAGCCTGCCGCTCGAGACGTCCATGAAATTCAGCGGCATCCCCTACAAGGTGGTGGGCGGGGCCAAGTTCTACGACCGCCGGGAGATCAAGGACGTCCTGGCCTACGTCCGCGTGCTGGCCAACCCCGACGACGAGGTGTCGGCCCGGCGCATCGTCAACGTCCCCAAGCGCGGCATCGGCGACACCTCGGTGGCCCGCCTGGCCGCCTGGGCCCAGGTGGAGCACGTCCCCTTCAGCGAGGCCATCGACCGCGCCGCCGAGGCCGGTCTCTCGGGCAAGGCGCTCAAGGGCGCCGAGCAGCTCTCGAAGACGCTGGCCGAGCTGCGCCCGCTGGTGCAGACGGTGAACCCCGCCGACTTCGTGCAGCTCGTGGCCGAGCGGACGGGCTACCTGGCCGAGCTGGTGGCCGAGCACACCCACGAGGCCGACGGGCGCATCGAGAACCTGGCCGAGCTGGCCAGCCAGGCGGCCGACTTCGACGACGTCATCGGCTTCCTCGAGACGGTGGCCCTGGTGGCCGACTCCGACGAGCTCGAGAGCGACGGCACCCGGGTCTCGCTGATGACCCTGCACACCGCCAAGGGCCTCGAGTACCCGGCGGTCTTCGTGGTCGGCCTGGAGGAGGGGATCTTCCCGCACTTCCGGTCGCTGGCCGAGCCGAGCGAGCTCGAGGAGGAGCGCCGGCTCTTCTACGTCGGCATCACCCGGGCCCGCCAGCACCTCGCCATCTCGCACGCCTGGTCGCGCACGACCTGGGGCCGCACCCAACCGGCCATGCCGAGCCGCTTCGTGACCGAGGTCCCGTCGCACCTGGTCGAGGACGTGGGGCTGGGCTCGCCCCGCCGGGGCTCGGGGTACGACTCCCTCTCGGGCGACGAGCACCTACCGGGGGCGACCTTCTCGCCGGCCGTCCCGCTGGCCACCGCCGTCCGCGCGCCGGCCCGTTCCGGCGGGAGGGGCTCGGGGGGTTCCCGCGGGGAGCACCGGGGCCGAGGACCTCGGACTGGTCGCCGGCGACGAGGTCGTCCACGACCACTGGGGCCACGGCGTGGTCATCAGCGCCAAGGGGGAGGGTCACGGGCCCAGGCCACGGTGCGACTTCGACTCGGTGGGCAAGAAGAACCTGCTGCTCTCGGCCACGCCGCTGCGGCGGGCCTGAGCAGCCTTCCTGGTCTGGCGTCCGGACCAGGGCGTCCGTATCCTGGGCCGTCATGAAACGTCCGTACAGGGTGGTCGTGGCCAAGCCGGGTCTCGACGGCCACGACCGCGGGGCCAAGGTCATCGCCCGGGCGCTGCGCGACGCCGGCTTCGAGGTCGTCTACACCGGCCTGCACCAGACCCCCGAGCAGGTGGTCCAGGCCGTCGTCCAGGAGGACGCCGACGCCGTCGGGCTGTCGCTGCTCTCCGGCGCCCACCTCACCCTGGTCCCCAGGTGGTCAAACTGCTGGCCGACGCCGGACGCGGCGACGTGCTCGTCATCGTGGGCGGCATCATCCCCGAAGGCGACATCCCGGTGCTCAAGGAGCAGGGCGTGGCCGCAGTCTTCACGCCCGGGGGCGCCGCTCGACTCCATCGGCTCCTGGCTGGCCGAGGCCCTCGACCAGCGCGAGGAGGCGCTCGGGGCCTGACCGCCAGTTCGCCGCAGCACCCGCTTCCCCCGACCCGCACCGACCGCGCCGGCGCCGCGAGAGACAAGGAGACAGCACCCAAGTGGATCTCTACGAGTACCAGGGCAAGCAGTACTTCGCCCGCTTCGGCATCCCCACCTCGCCCGGCGGGGTCGCCGACACCGTCGACGAGGCCGTCGAGCAGGCCGAGTCCGCCGGCTACCCGGTCGTGGTCAAGGCCCAGGTGAAGGTGGGCGGCCGCGGCAAGGCGGGCGGCGTCAAGCTGGCCGCCGACGCCGACGAGGTCCGCCTGCACGCCGGCAACATCCTCGGGCTCGACATCAAGGGCCACGTCGTGCAGCGGCTGTGGGTCGAGCACGCGTCGGACATCGCCAAGGAGTACTACGCCAGCTTCACGCTCGACCGCCCGGCCAAGCTGCACCTCGGCATGCTGTCGGCCGAGGGCGGCGTCGAGATCGAGGAGGTGGCGGAGACCAACCCCGACGCCATCGCCCGGCTCCACATCGACCCGGTGGCCGGGCTCGACCGAAGAGCGGCCCGCGAGTGGGTGGACCGGGCCGACCTCGACCCCGAGGCGCGCGAGCAGGCGGCCACCCTGCTGGTCCGCCTCTACCACTGCTACGTCGAGGGCGACTGCGACCTGGCCGAGATCAACCCGCTGATCCTCACGCCCCGAGGGCAAGGTGCACGCGCTCGACGCCAAGGTGACCCTCGACGACAACGCCGCCTTCCGCCATCCCGAGTGGGAGGAGTTCGAGGACGACTCCGACGTCGACCCCCGCGAGAAGATGGCCAAGGAGAAGGGCCTCAACTACATCGGCCTCGACGGGCACCGTCGGCATCATCGCCAACGGCGCCGGCCTGGCCATGAGCACGCTCGACGTGGTGACCCAGGTCGGCGGCGCAGGCGGCCAACTTCCTCGACATCGGGGGCGGCGCCAACGCCGACGTGATGGCCGCCGCGCTCGAGGTGATCAACGCCGACCCGGCGGTGAAGTCCATCTTCGTCAACATCTTCGGCGGCATCACCCGGGTCGACGAGGTGGCCAAGGGCATCATCGAGGCCCTCGGCCGGGTCGAGCTGAGCTCGCCGATCGTCATGCGCCTCGACGGCACCAACGCCGAGGAGGGCCGGGCGCTCCTCGCCGACCACCTGTCGGACACGCTGCATCGCCGAGCCCACCATGCTCGAAGCCGCCCGCCGGGCCGTCGGCCTGGCCAGGCATAGGCGCCCCGGACCGAGAGAGAACAGGAACCAACGTGAGCATCTTCGTCGACGAGACGACCAAGGTCGTGGTCCAGGGCATCAGCCCGACGAGCCAGGGGCTCTATCACGGCCTGCGCAACAAGGCCTACGGCACCAAGGTCGTGGGCGGGCACCAACCCCAAGCGCGGCGGCGAGGAGATCGAGGGCATCCCCGTCTTCGCCTCGGTGGCCGAGGCGGTGGAGGAGACCGGCGCCACGGCGTCGTTCATCTCCGTGCCGCCGCGGGGCGCGGCCGACGCCATCATCGAGGCGGCCGAGGCGGGCATCGCCTTCATCGTCTGCATCACCGAGGGCATCCCGGCCCAGGACGAGGCGCGTCGTCTACAACCGCCTGGTCGCAGGACTTCCCCGGCACCCGCCTGCTCGGGCCCAACTGCCCGGGCATCATCTGCCCCGGGAAGTGCAACATCGGCATCACCTCGGGCGACATCGCCCTGGCCGGGAGGACCGGTCGGCATCGTGTCGCCGCTCGGGCACGCTGACCTACCAGGCCCTGCACGAGCTCTCCCAGCAGGGCATCGGCCAGACGACCTGCGTCGGCATCGGCGGCGACCCGGTGCCGGGCACCAACTTCATCGACTGCCTCGCCGCGTTCGAGGCCGACCCCGAGACCAAGGCCGTCATGATGATCGGCGAGATCGGGGGCTCCGAGGAGGAGCGCGCCGCCGAGTTCATCGCGTCGAGCATGACCAAGCCGGTCGCGGCCTACATCGCCGGCGTCACCGCGCCCCCGGGCCGCAAGATGGGCCACGCCGGCGCCATCATCTCGGGCTCCCAGGGCACGGCCCAGGCCAAGATGGACGCGCTGTCCGCCGCCGGCGTCGAGGTGGCGCAGAACCCGACCGAGTGCGGCGAGAAGATGGTCGCGATCGTCCGGGGGCTGTAGCTCCCCGGAACACGGACGGAGCAAACCCGGAGTAATGCGAGGCGCGCACACTCTCCGCGCTGAAAACCAACCGATAGCGATTCGTTCGCGCCAAAGTGACGCCCAAGCCGATTGGGTCCAATCCACCCGGGGCCGTGGGTGCCCTCGAGCCGGAGTAGCTACTCCTCAGCTGTCGATCGCTGCCCGGAGCTCGGCCAGACGGTCACGGTTGAGCGAGTACCAGACCCACTTGCCCCGCCGGTCGCCCTGGACGAGACCGGCCTCGCTCAGCACCTTGAGGTGGTGGGACACCGTCGGCTGGCTCTTGGCCAGGGGCTCGACGAAGTCACAGACGCAGACCTCTCCCTCCGGCGAGGCGGCCAGGATGCTCGAGCACCCGGAGCCGGACCGGGTCCGCCAGAGCGCTGAACCCGTTGGCCAACTCGGCGGCATCGGTGGTGTCGAGCGGTGCGGCGAGCACCGATGCGCAGCACTCCGTCGATCGGACCTTTGTCGCAGCCGGCTTGCTCACGGGTCACCTCTCCAGGCTTACATTGACAGCTGTCGATGCATCAGCCATACTCGATACATCGACTGATTGTCGATACTACAGGAGGTCACCATGTCGAGAGTCCAACTCGCCCTCAACGTCAGCGACATCGACGAAGCCGTCGACTTCTACTCCAAGCTCTTCGGGACCGAGCCGGCCAAGCGCCAGCCGGGTTACGCCAACTTCGCCATCGCCGACCCCCCGCTCAAGCTGGTCTTGATGGAGGACGCCAGCCGCACGGGGCAACGGGAGTCGCCGGCGCGCTCAACCACCTGGGTGTGGAGGTCGAGACGCACCGACGAGGTGACGGCGGCCACGGGCCGCCTGAGTGAACGGGCCTCGAGCACCGAGGTCCAGGAACAGACGACCTGTTGCTACGCCGTCCAGGACAAGGTCTGGGTCAGCGACCCCGACGGCGCGCCCTGGGAGGTCTACACGGTCCTGGCCGACGCCCCGGCCGAGACGGGCGATCGCCGGCGACGGGTCCTGCTGCGTCCCCGAGACCGTCGGGAGCGTTCCGGTGACGGTGGGCGCGGCCGAGTCCGGCTCTCCTGCTGCTGAGCGACCGAGCGAGGCCGTCGGGGGAGAGCGCGTGAGGGACACGGTCTTGTGGCGGCGCCTGCTGGCCGAGTTCCTGGGCAGCGCCTTCCTGGCCGCCATCGTCATCGGCTCGGGCATCGCGGCCCAGAACCTCTCCCCCGGCAATATCGGGCTGCAGCTCTTCGAGAACGCGGCGGCCACGGCGGCGGGCCTCTTCGCCATCATCTTGATGTTCGGTCCGATCTCGGGCGGCCACTTCAATCCGGTCGTCTCCTTCGTGGACGCCGGCGTTCGGCGGCCTCAACTGGAAGGACGCCGCCGCCTACCTGCCCGTTCAGGTGGTTGGCTGCATCTGCGGGGCGATCCTGGCCAACGTGATGTTCTCCGAGGCCGGCCATCTCCATCTCGACCAAGCACCGGGCGTCCGGCCCCCACTGGCTCTCCGAGGTCGTCGCCACGCTCGGCCTGATGCTGGTCATCTTCGCCCTGGCCCGCTCCGGGCGGTCCCACCTCGCCCCGGCCGCCGTCGGGGCCTACATCGGCGCGGCCTACTTCTTCACCAGCTCGACCAGCTTCGCCAACCCGGCCATCACCGTCGGGCGCATGTTCTCCAACACCTTCGCCGGCATCGCCCCGTCATCGGTCCCGAACTTCATCTCGGCCCAGATCGTCGGCGGCCTCGTTGGCCTTCGGGGTGATCAAGGGGCTCTACCCGGGCATCACCAAGGCCGAAGCCGCCGACGTCATCGAGCCGCACCTTCGCGGGCGAGAGCGACCTCGAGACCCGCTGAATCTCTGACTTCGACACATCCTCGAAAGGGATCCCCATGCACCTCGTAGCGATCGGCGGCAGCGATGCCGGCATCAGCGCCGCCCTCCGAGCGCGCGAACTCGACTCCGACCACCGAGGTCACGGTCGTCGTGGCCGACGCGTACCCCAACTTCTCCATCTGCGGCATCCCCTACTACGTCTCGGGCGAGGTCACCCATTGGCGCAACCTGGCCCACCGCACGCTCGACGATCTCAAGGCAACCGGGATGCAGCTCCGACTCAACACACTGGCCACCGAGATCGACGTCGCGGGCCACAGGCTGCACGTGGTCGACGAGGCAGGCGTCGAGGACCAGATCGCCTACGACCAGCTGGTCGTCGGGACCGGGGCCGTCTCGGCCCGGCCACCCATCGACGGCCTCGCCGGGCCGCACGCCCTCGGTCCCGCCGACGGGGTGCACCTGCTCCACTCCATGGGCGACACCTTCGAGCTGGTGCGCACCCTCGAGGAGGACCAGCCCGCCAGCGCGGTGATCGTGGGCGCGGGCTACATCGGTCTGGAGATGGCCGAGGGCTCACAGCCCGGGGGCTTCACGTCACCCAGTTCGAACAGCTGCCCGAGGTGCTCCCGACCGTCGACCCGAGCCTCGGCGCTCTGGTCAACGCCAGCTCAGCGAGCACGGCGTCGACGTGCAGGACCAACACCACGGTCAAGCGGATCGCCCGAGCACCCAGGGTTCGGCCGGCCGCTTCCAGATCGACGCCGTCGAGTCGCGGGTGCCGAGCTCACCACCTTCGCCGACTTGGTGCTGGTCGTCGTCGGCGTGCGTCCAGATACCGAACTGGCGGCCTCGGCGGGAGCCGAACTCGGGGATCGGCGGGGCCATCAGCTGTGGACCGGGAGATGCGGACCAACCTGCGAGGGCGTCTTCGCCGCCGGAGACTGCGTCATCACGCATCACCGCTTGATGGGTCTCACCTACCTCCCGCTCGGGACCACGGCGCACAAGCAGGGCCGGGTGGCGGGCGAGAACGCCCTAGGTGGACGTCGGGAGTTCGCCGGCAGCCTTGGGACCCAGGTCGTGAAGGTCTTCGACATGGCGGCGTCACGCACGGGGCTGCGCGATCACGAGGCTCTTGCCGCCGGCTTCGACCCGGTGACCGTCGAGTTCGAGGCCGACGACCACAAGGCCTACTACCCGGCAGCCACCGCATCCGCATGCGCTACACCGGCGACCGCCGGACCGGCCGGCTCCTCGGCCTCCAGCTCTTCGGCCACAAGCACGCCGAGGTCGCCAAGCGCATCGACATTGCGGCGACAGCCATCTTCAACGAGATGACCGTCGACGCGATGAGCGAGCTCGACCTGTCCTACACCCCGCCGCTCGGGAGCCCATGGGATGCCGTGCAGATTGGGGCCCAGGCCTGGGTTCGAGGAAACGGATCGAGCGGTGACTGAGCATCACTGTTCGAGCAGCGTCTCCGTCAGGACGGGTGGCGCAATAGCGAAAGGGGAGGAACATGCCTGAAAACGAGCTCATGACACCCCAGCAGAGAGTGCAGCTGAATCACGTGGTCAAGCAGCTCCACACCAAGTTCCACGGCATCTTCAACTTCGAGTCCGTCGAGGCCTTCGTGTTCGAGAGCTACGACGACATCGCCAGGAGGGCCACCGTCACGAGGTGGCTGGTGGTCACCGCGGAGAAGTACGCCCTCCAACGGCTCGAGGCCCTGGCCCACTCCAGCGATCAATCCGCCAAGACCGTGCCCGCCGTGCTCTTCCTGTGCGTGCACAACGCCGGACGCTCCCAGATGGCATTGGGCTGGTTCAACCACCTCGCCGCCGGCCGTGCCATTGCCTGGTCCGGTGGTTCGGAGCCCGGCTCCGAGCTCAACCCCGACGTGGTCAAGGCCATGGCCGAGGTCGGGATCGACATCTCCCAAGAGTTCCCCAAGCCCTGGACCGACGAGTTCTTGGGGGCGGCCGACGTCGTGGTGACCATGGGGTGCGGTGACTCCTGCCCGCTGGTGCCCGGCAAGCGCTACGAAGACTGGGATCTCGCAGATCCGACGAACAAATCACTCGGGGAGATCCGGCCCATCCGAGAAGCAGTCAGGGACCGGGTCGAGTTGCTCCTCGCCGAGATCCTCCCGACGTCTCGGCCATGATGGTGGGCGATGTCGGGCACCGAGATCAGGGCGATGCGTGGGTCGGACTGGATCGAGGTGGGGACGATCTACACCGAGGAAGCCGACACCGGCAACGCGACCGTTGAGACAGGGCCCCGGAGTGGGAAGACTCGGATGCCTGCATTCGATATGAGCCAGATCGGGAAGCCGAACAGGAAGTCGAAGAGGGCGAGCGGCCGGCCAGGGTCAGTACGCTCACCAGAACGGAGTACCACCCGAGCGTCTTGGGCATCGGTGCCGCTCCCCGGCACAGCAGGACGGCCAACCCGGGGGCCGAGCTGAGCAGGCAGATGCCGAAGACGATCGCAACTCGTTGTAGTCCCTGAAGAAGTTGAACACCTTCACGATCGCGTGCTCGTGGTTCCGCGGCCGGGATCAGCATCACCTGGAAGGTTCGGAGCACGACGAAGCCGGCAAGAAGGGGACAACCCGCGGCGGTTGACACGTTGGGCCAAGCTTCCCGGTACCCGCCTCGCGAGCGCGGAGCGCAGCTGGGTGGCATTGACGAGCGGGAGGGAGAGACCCGATCCCACCAGGTAGGTGGAGGCCCGGTCTTGCCCACGTGCGTGTTGCACCAGCGGGCCACGGACGCCAGAGGCGTTCTCGCTCGGCGCGCCGCTCCTCAACGGCTCGAATCCCAGGAATGGCTACCACGATCAAGATGCCGCAAGCACATCCAAGGACCCACTCCTGAGTCCTTCAATCCCGCCTCCCTCGTCCGATTGGTCGGATGTGTAGGACCGTGACCCAGCGGGCGCTCCTGGAGACGCTCGCTCACCCGCTCCTTCAGAATCAATGCACCTCGCCGTCCTCGGGGAAACGGGGCTAGCCGTCCGCCGGATCGGCAGCGACCACCCCCTCGCCGGCCACGCATGCCCCACCGCGAGACCGGGACTCGTTAGCGTCTGGTGCGATGGTTACAGGAGTTCCTCCAGGGGGCGCCCGACCCCGCACGTGGAGGAGCCGGAAGGACGGCACGCCCGGCACGCCCATCCGCCTCGCCGACCTCGATCCGGCCTCCCGTCGCCGCGCCATGCTGCGCTGCGGGCTCACCGTTGCGGTCTGCTGGGTGATCATCATCGGCGCCTTCTACGTGGTGCCCATCGGCCACGAGTCCGGCCTCCGCGCGTCGTGCGCCTCGGTGCCGACATCGCGCTCATCGGGGCGGTCTTCGCCTGGCAGATTCGCCGCATCTCGGTCGCCGAGCTCCCCGAGCTGCGGGCGATCGAGGCCCTCGGCATCGTGGTCGTGCTGTTCCTCGTCGTGTTCTCCGGCATCTATCTGGGGATGTCGCACGAGCGCCGCTCACATTCTCCAAGCACAACCTCGACCAGACGCAGGCGCTCTACTTCACCGTCTCCATCTTCTCGACCGTCGGCTTCGGTGACATCACGCCGACGACCGACCCCGCCCGACTGGTGGTCGCGGCCCAGATGCTGCTCGACCTCGCCATCATCGGCGCCGTCGTCCGCCTCATCTTCAACGCGGCCAAAAGCCGCATCGCGCCGGCCGAGGAGCAGACGGCCAGGGGGGCGTCCTAGCTCCCGCACCTCACCGCCGTGGCCCTCACCGTGGCCGGCTTTGACGTACCGGCGTCGACCGTCGTTGCGGTCTCCAAGCATGTAGGCCAAATTGATGTCTTGCAGGCTGACCGGCGTCCCGGACGGGTCAGCCGCCGCTGGTGCCTCGGCCTGATCTGCACGGGCATCGCGCTCGTGTTGGCCCTCCTTGTCGTCGCGCCTCCCCTCCTCGGGCACAGCGCAACGAACTCGGGGTCGCGCACGCCCACCATAAGCGCGGCGCCGGCCGCCACCGCCACTGCCTCGACCCACCTGACCCTCTGTCTACGGAAGCCGAGCTACGAGCACGACATGCCATCTTGGCGGACGACGGCCTGGTCGTGCTCTACGCCGGGGAGAGGGCGCAGAGCCACGTCACGACGACGAAGGTGAAGACGCCCCTGAAGGACTTCCGACAGTGGGCGGCGGACCCCGCGCTGGCGCGATCGCTGCACCCCGATCCCGCTGGCTCCGCCCAGCGAGCCTGGACGAGGATGACCGGCGGCCCGGTCCCCGGCCGCGGCCTAGTGCGTGGCGGCGCTGCAGGCGGGCGCGGGCGGGGCGAAGAACTCCCGGAAACAGCTGGCGCTGGTCGAGAAGGACGAAGCCACGCTGGTCAGCGACCTCAACGGCTAATGCGTTGTCAGTGAACGTGTGCGACGGTCCGCCGGGCCACATCACGACACAGCCGACACGTTCGGGGGCACGATCCCACGTGCGGTGTCCATTCAAGATCAGTGGCGGCCTGGTGCACTTAACCAGCGAGCCGAATGATCCCGTAGAGAAATGAGGTGAACGGCCCTTGGGTTCCGTCCACGGTCGGATAGAGAGTGACGACTGAATATTGAAGTTGCCGCCACCCGTTGCATTGGCGAACTCACCAGTTCCGCCCGTGACCGTGACCTTACGCTCGTCACCAGGTCGCACGCGTGTACGACGAAGTCGTGGCTGACTCGCACACGGTTCCGCTCAACGAGAAGGTCAATTGGCTACCATTTGATGCTGTCGTGGTAACAGAGCCCGTTACCGGGCTGCCCTCGCCCGGACCGCACGGTGGAACGGCGGACTGGCCGCTACCTCTAGAGCCACTCGTGGTCCCTCGAACGACCGGCGTGCCAGACACCACGCCAACAGAGCTGGTCACATCCTGCACGGTTGACGTGATCGTTCCGGTACCCGGCTGGAACAGTGCGGCACCACCTTCCGACCACCCGGAGCTGCTGAGGCCGCGCTTTCGAAGAACGTGAGGCCAACGGCTGTTACCAGGACGAGGATGCACGTTCTTCTCACGGCAACCCACTCTCCGGCGAAAGGCCCAAGCAAGGGAGATCCCGCTCGGACCCGTGCGCCCTATTTCGTGTGCCCCTCCGTCGATGCCGATCAGCTGTGTGTCCGAATCGGGATGCCCGCCGAGCACGCTAACACCACGCCACGAGCATTTCTTGCGTTGTGCAACCTAGGTGACCGCTCGTTTGAGGCACCGGTCCGGAGCCTGCGGGGCGTCAGGCGACGATCTCGGGTGCGGCAGAAGTGATGCCTGCAGGGTGGCACACCGTCCTGGTGGGCTCTCACCTTCGTAATCGGCACGCGGGAGTTCGATCTCCGATCCTCGGGCCGACTCGATCGACTCTGCCTGCGCCCATGCGCACGAATCGCAGTGATGCTCGCCCTCGTGCTTCGCACCGATCCAAGGTCCGGACTCACGACGAACATGTCCCGGAGCGAACCAGGCGCCGCCACGACCCGGTCACTGGGAGGAGACGGCGTAGGAGAGCACCTTGGGTCGGCGTGGCGTACGGTCCGTCGGTGGTCGAAGACCACGCCGAGACGCTTCTCGAGATGATGCTCTTCATAGAGCTCTTCGCGCCTGAATCGCGCCTGGAAAGGGCTCACGGACGACGAGCTTTTGTGGGAGCCAGTGCCGGGTTCTTGGAGCGTGCGGCCCGTGGAGGAGAGTCGGACCGCCACACCGTTCGTGGTCGGGGTTCATGGGCCCTCCGGATTTCGACTTCGATCTCCCGAACCGCCGGCGAGGGCGAAGCAGAGTTGGGTGCGGGTGCCCAGGTGATCGCATCGGTGCTGAACGAGGTCAGCCACCATGGCACCCAGATCGGTGTCCTTCGTGACCTCTACCTCCTCCGCCGTGACGCTTCGATCGAGACCCACACCGGCTGAGCGGTCGAATCGGCAGAGACCCCGGTGTCGCCATGTGCCGGCACGCATTAGATTGACTCCGTGCGCCTCGCGGTCCTTGTCTCGGGTTCCGGGACGATCCTGCGGGCGATGTTCGAGGCGGGCCTCCCGGTCACCGTCGTCCTCTCCGACCGCCCCTGTGCCGCCCTCGACCTGGCCGAGCAGCACGGTGCGGCCGCCGAGCTGGTCGACCGGACCGGGTACGGCGGCTTCGGGCCCGCGCTTCGACCGGGACGGCTTCACGGCCACCGTGGCCGCGACGCTGGTGGCCCACCAGGTCGACCTGGTCGCCATGGCCGGCTTCGGGACCGTCCTGACCGAGGCCGTGCACCGGGCCTTCCCGGACCGGATCCTGAACACCCACCCGGCCCTGCTGCCGGCCTTCCCGGGCTGGCACGGGGTGCGCGACGCCCTGGCCGCCGGCGTGACGGAGACCGGGTGCACCGTGCACCTGGCCACGCTCGAGATGGACGCCGGGCCGATCCTGGCCCAGGAGGCGGTGCCGGTGCTGCCCGACGACACCGTGGAGTCGCTGCACGAGCGGATCAAGGTGGTCGAGCGACGGCTCTACCCGGCGACCGTGGCCTGGGCGCTCGGCGAGCTGGAGGCGGGACGAGGCGATCGCAGCCCGATGCGGCGTCGGGCGACGGCGACGAGAAGAGGGAGCAGGACCGAGTGACAGAGGAGATGACGTCGTGAGGGCGCTGCTCTCGGTCTACGACAAGGAGGGCCTGGTCGAGCTGGCCCAGGGCCTGTCGGACCTGGGCTGGGAGCTGGTGGCCAGCGGCAACACCGTCGGCCGCGCTGAGCGAGGCCGGCATCGCCCACACCGAGGTGGCCGAGGTCACCGGCTCGCCCGAGATGCTCGGGCGGCCGGGTCAAGACGCTCCACCCCAAGATCCACGGCGGCATCCTGGCCGACCGGTCCAAGCCCGAGCACCTGGCCGACCTCGAGGCCAACGGGATCGACGCCATCGACCTGGTGGTGTCGCAACCTCTACCCGTTCTCGTCCGACCCCTCCATCGAGCTGATCGACGTCGGCGGCCCGACCATGGTGCGGGCCGCGGCCAAGAACCACGCCCACGTCGGCATCGTCACCTCGCCGGCCGACTACCCGGTCGTGCTCGAGGAGCTGCGCGCGCTCGGGCACGCTCTCGGCGGCGACCCGCCGCCGGCTGGCCCGGGCCGCCTTCGCCCACACCGCCGCCTACGACGCCGCCATCGTCGCCTGGCTCGACGCCGGGGGGCCCGCACCGGTCGGCGGCCTCGACGGTGCCACCGCCGCCGACGCCGAGGAGGCCGAGCTGCTCGCGCCGTGCTCCCGCCGACCCTGCACCTCACCCTCGAGCGCGCCGAGGTGCTGCGCTACGGCGAGAACCCGCACCAGCGCGGCGCGCGCTACCGGACGGCCGGCACCGCCGAGCTGGTGGGACGGCATGGTCCAGCACGGCGGGCAACGCCGCTCTCCTACCTCAACCTCTTCGACGCCGACGCCGCCTGGCGGCTGGTCCACGAGCTGGCCGCCGACGCCGGCGCCGGGCAGCCGGCCGTCGCCATCATCAAGCACGCCAACCCGTGCGGCGCCGCCGTGGCCGCCGACCTCGTCACCGCCTACGAGCGGGCGCTCGAGTGCGACGTCCAGAGTCGGCCTTCGGGGGCGTGGTCGCCATCGGGCGGCGACGTCACCGACCGAGGTGGCCGAGGCCATCGCCGCCGGCCCGCAGGCCGACGTCATCATCGCCGCGTCCTACGCGCCGAGGCGCTGGAGAAGCTGACGGGCCGGCGCAAGGCCACCCGCCTCCTGTCGGGCCCCGCGCCCGAGCCGGCCGTGCGCCAGCTGCGCAGCCTCGGCACCAGCGTGCTCGTCCAGGACGCCGACGCCTTCGTCTCGCCCCGCTGCGAGTGGCGGGCGGTCACCAAGCGCGCAGCCCGACCGAGGACGAGTGGCGCGACCTGGTGCTGGCCTGGCGGGTCTGCGGCCGCACGACCTCCAACGCCATCGCCGTCGTCACCGACGGCCAGGCCGTCGGGGTCGGCGCCGGGCAGCAGTCCCGGGTCGTGGCGGCCGAGATCGCGGTGCACAAGGCCGGCGAGCGGGCCAAGGGCGGGGCGGGGGCGAGCGACGCCTTCTTCCCCTTCCCCGACGGGCTGCTGTGCTGGCCGACGCCGGCGTCACGGCGGTGGTCCAGCCCGGCGGCTCGGTCCGGGACGCCGAGGTGATCGCGGCGGCCGACGAGGCGGGCTGGCCATGGTCATGACCGGCGAGCGCCACTTCCGGCACTGATGGGCGCCATCCTCCTCGACGGCGAGGCGGTGGCGGCCCGGATCCGGGCCGAGGTGGCCGACCGGGTGCGCACGGCTGCGCGCCGAGGGCGTCGGCGTCGGCCTCGGCACCGTCCTGGTGGGCGACGACGTGCCCAGCGAGCGCTACGTGGCGCTGAAGCACGAGGACTGCGCCGAGGTCGGCATGCACTCGGTGGACGAGCACCTGCCCGGCCACCGCCACCCAGGCGGAGGTGCTCGACGTCATCGCGCGCTTCAACGCCGACCCGGCGGTGCACGCCTTCCTGGTGCAGCTGCCGCTGCCGCCCGGGCTCGACGAGGAGCAGGCGCTGCTGGCCGTCGACCCGGCCAAGGACGTCGACGGGCTGCACCCGGTGAACCTGGGCCGCCTGGTGCTGGGCACGCCGGGCCCGCTGCCCTGCACGCCGGCGGGCATCGTCGAGCTCCTGCACGCCTACGACGTCCCGGTCGAGGGCCGCCACGTGGTGATCATCGGCCGCGGGCGTCACGATCGGCCGCCCGCTGGCCATGCTGCTCTCGTTGAAGCGCCCGGGCTGCAACGCCGCGGTGACGGTGGTGCACACCGGGGTCGACCCGCCGACATGGCGGCCATCGTGCGCACGGCCGACATCGTGGTGGCCGCGGCCGGGCGGCCCGCCCTGGTCACGCCGGACATGGTCAAGCCCGGCGCCGCCGTGGTCGTCGCGCCGGCACCAGCTGGGAGGGCAGGAAGCTGCATCCCCGACGTGCACGAGGACGTGGCCGAGGTGGCCGGCTGGATCACGCCGCGCCTCGGCGGGGTCGGCCCGATGACCCGTGCCATGCTGTTGCGCAACGCGCTGCGGGCGGCGGAGCTGGCGGCCCGGTGAGCGTCAGCACGGGCCGCTGACCGGCCATGGCCGAGCCACGACCAGGGAGGCAGACACCAGGTGAGCGAGCGGGAATACTCGGAGCGCCCGTGGGGCAACTACACCGTCCTCGATGACGACGCGCCCGACCACAAGGTCAAGCGCATCGTCGTGCACCCCGGCAAGCGGCTCAGCTACCAGCGCCACTCCAAGCGGGCCGAGCACTGGTTCATCGTGGCGGGCACGGCGACGGTGACGCTCGACGGCACCGTGACCGAGGTGCACGCCGGGGAGGCCGATCGACATCCCCCTCGAGGGCGCGCACCGCATCGCCAACGAGGGCGACGCCGACGTCGTCTTCATCGAGGTGCAGCGCGGGCACCTACTTCGGCGAGGACGACATCGTCCGGCTCGAGGACGACTTCGGGCGCGTGCCGGGCGCGGGGAGCCGGAGCGCACGGGACGGAGGTGCGTCGTCATGACGCGCATCGCCGAGCTGCTGGCGGCCGGGCCCACGTACTCCTTCGAGTTCTTCCCCCCCAAGAACGACAAGGAGCTGGCCACGCTCGCCCGCACGATCAGCGAGCTGCAGCCGCTCGAGCCCTCGTTCGTCTCGGTCACCTACCGCGGCGGCGCCGAGTCGCGCCAGCGCACCTTCGACCTCGTGTCGGGCATGCTGCACACGACCAACGCTCAACCCGATGGCCCACCTCATCTGCGTGGCCCACACCCGGCTCGAGCTGGCCGACATCCTGGTGTCGCTGCGCAAGGCCGGGGTCGAGAACCTGATGGCGCTCGGCGGCGACCCGCCCGAGGACCCGGCCGCCGGCCCCGGCGAGCTCGCCTACGCCGCCGAGCTGGTGGAGCTGGCCCGGGCCATCGGCGGCTTCTCCATCGGCGTGGCGGCCCACCCGGCCGGCCACCCGCGCTCGCCCGACCTGCCGAGCGACCGCGACTTCCTGGCCGCCAAGCTGGCCCTGGCCGACTTCGGCGTCACCCAGTTCTTCTTCGAGGCCGCCGAGTACGAGGGCCTGGTCGCCGACCTGCGCGAGCGGGGCGTCGACACGCCCGTGCTGCCCGGCATCCTGCCCGTCACCTCGCTGTCGACCATGGGCCGGCTTGGGCGCCATGGGCGCGGCGGCGCCCGACTGGATGGAGGACCGCCTGCGCGCCGCCGACGAGCGGGGCGGCGCCGACGCGGTGCGCAAGGAAGGCGTGGAGCTGGCCACCGAGCTCTGCTCCCACCTCCTCGATTCCGGCGTGCCGGGGCTGCACTTCTACACGTTCAACACCTCGAGCGCGACCCGCGAGATCTACGCCGCGCTCGGCCTGGGGCCGAGCGCCGACTCGGTAGGGAGGCCGGCGCCCCAGCTACCGCACGGAGAGTGGCCCGGGCCTAGTGGGTCAGTGGGCCGGCTAGTGGGTATATACTAGTGGGTGGATGGCATACGTGGTCGCCCGTCCGAAGAGGCCGCTTCGAGATCCGGGAGTCCGTGCACACGCCGAAAGGCCCCCGTGCCCGCACCTTGGCCAACTTCGAGGCGCTCGACCGACGAGGTGCTGGCCACGCGCCCGCCGGCGGGCCAGCCGGCCCTTCGACCCCGACGCCGGTGCGCGCCGCCGCCCGGGCAGCGGCGGCAGCGGCACGCGCCGCAGCCGAGCGCTGCGTCACCAGCGTCCCCGCGACGCGCCAGTTCGTCGAGTCCTCCCGCCGGATGGCCGCCGCGCTCGAGTCGCGGCCGCCGCCGGCCGGCTCGACGCGAGACCCCGGCGACGCCCTCATCGATCTCCTGGGCCTCGTCGCCCAGGTCTGGGCCTTCCGGCCGCCGCCCGACCGGAGCCGCTGCGCTTCCCGCCCCTCGCCCGCTTGCGGGCGGCGCGGCGTGGCCGGGGCCTCAGGCTGACGACCAAGGTCCGACGCTGACCAGGACCGAACAATTCGACGATCTGGCCCCCAAGATCATCTCGCTCCACGAGATGCTCGAGTCCGCCGGGGTGCCGCACCAGTTCGGCGGAGCCATCGCCCTCACCTGGTACCGCAACCCCAGGGCCACCACCGACATCGACATCAACCTGACGCTGCCGCCCGAGGCCGCCGAGCCGATTCTGGAGATGCTGGCCCGGCTCGGTGTCACGGTCACACCCGAGGACCGGGCGCCATCGCCCGGCGACGGGCAGGCGAGGCTCGACTGGGACGGCTCCTACCTCGATGTGTTCTTCGCCACCATGGATCTGCACCTCGAAATGGCCGAGCACGCCCGCGTCGGTCCGCTTCGGCCCCGTCGACATCCCGATCCTCGCCCCCGAGCACCTCATCGCCTGCAAGGCCATCTTCGACCGCCCCAAGGACTGGCTCGACATCGAGGAGATGCTGCGCTGGGGCACCGAGATCGACGCCGCCCGCACGCTCCACTGGGTGGGCGACATCCTCGGTCCGGAGGCCGAGCAGTACGCCCGCCTGGCCGGCCTGCTGGCGGCAGCGGGCGGCGGCCCGCCCCATAGTGTCCTGACCACGTCAATTGGGACGTCGCCGCCCCGCCCCGTAGCATCGCAGCCATGGCAGATCTCATCCGCATGGGCGACGACGGCACGCTGAACGTCCCCGACGAGCCCATCATCCCCTTCATCGAGGGCGACGGCACCGGGGTCGACATCTGGCCGGCGGCCAAGCTGGTGCTCGATGCCGCCGCCGCCAAGCACGGCCACACGATCGCCTGGAAAGAGGTGCTGGCCGGCCAGAAGGCCTTCGACGAGACGGGCAACTGGCTGCCCGACGAGACGGTCGACACCTTCCGCGCACCTGATCGGCATCAAGGGCCCGCTGACCACGCCGATCGGCGGCGGCATCCGCTCGCCTCAACGTGGCCCTGCGCCAGATCCTCGACCTCTACGTGTGCCTGCGCCCGGTGCGCTGGTTCAAGGGCGTGCCGTCGCCGGTGCATGCACCCCGAGCTGGTCGACATGGTCATCTTCCGGGAGAACACCGAGGACGTCTACGCCGGCTACGAGGTGCAGTCGGGCACGCCCGAGGCGGAGAAGCTGGCCGACCTACCTGCGCGACGAGATGGGCTGGCCCATCCGGGAGGCCTCGGGCATCGGCATCAAGCCGATCTCGCGCCATGGGCTCCAAGCGCCTGATCCGCGCCGCCATCGAGTACGCGCTGACCGCAAGCGCCGCGTCCGTGACCCTGGTGCACAAGGGCAACATCCTGAAGTTCACCGAGGGCGCGTTCCGCGAGCTGGGGCTACGAGCTCGTCCGCGAGGAGTTCGCCGACGTCGCCGTGGGCTGGGACGACTGCGGCGGCGAGCCGGGCGACAAGCTGCTGGTCAAGGACACCATCGCCGACATCACGCTGCAGCAGGTGCTGACCCGGCCGGCGGACTTCGACGTCATCGCCACGACCAACCTCAACGGCGACTACCTCTCCGACGCCCTGGCCGCGCAGGTCGGCGGCATCGGCATCGCCCCGGGGGCCAACATCAACTACGTGACCGGCCACGGCATCTTCGAGGCCACGCACGGCACCGCGCCCAAGTACGCCGGCCAGGACAAGGTCAACCCCGGCTCGGTGCTGCTCTCGGGCGTGCTGATGTTCGAGCACCTCGGCTGGAACGACGCCGCCGTCGGACATCGTGCACGCGCTGGAGGCGACCATCGCCGACAAGGTCGTGACCTACGACTTCGCCCGCCTGATGGAGGGCGCCACCGAGGTCAAGTGCTCCGAGTTCGCCTCGGCCATCGTCGACCGCCTCTAGCAGACCGGCAGAACACAACCGTCGGACCAGCAGCCTGTCGGAAAGGACCACCACCTCCATGGCCAAGCCCCCCGTCCACGTGACCGTCACCGGCGCCGGCGGCCAGATCGGCTACTCCATCCTGTTCCGCATCGCGTCGGGCCAGCTGCTCGGCGAGGACCAGCCGATCGTGCTGCGCCTCCTCGAGATCGAGCCCGCCATGCGCGTGCTCGAGGGCGTCGTCATGGAGATCGACGACGGCGCCTTCCCGCTGGTGCACGACATCGTCGCCACCTCCGACCTCAAGACGGCCTTCGACGGCACCTCGTGGGCCCTCCTCGTCGGCTCCATCCCGCGCAAGGCCGGGCATGGAGCGCGGCGACCTCCTGAGCGTGAACGGCGGGATCTTCAAGCCCCAGGGCCGGGCCATCGCCGAGAACGCGGACTCCGACGTGCGCATCCTCGTCGTCGGCAACCCGTGCAACACCAACTGCCTCATCGCGCGCTCGAACGCGCCCGAGGTGCCGGCCGACCGCTGGTTCGCCATGACCCGCCTCGACGAGAACCGGGCCAAGGCCCAGCTCGCCGCCAAGGCGGGCGCTCCGGTGGCGACGTCACGAACGTGGCCATCTGGGGCAACCACTCGGCCACCCAGTTCCCCGACTTCGCCAACGCCCGCATCGGCGGCAAGCCGGCCACCGAGGTCATCACCGACGGCGAGTGGCTGCGGGGCGACTTCATCACGACGGTGCAGAAGCGGGGCGCGGCCATCATCGACGCCCGGGGCTCGTCCTCGGCGGCCTCGGCGGCCGCGGCGGCCATCGACACCGTGGTCAGCCTGCGCACCGAGACCGCCCAGGGGCGACTGCTTCTCGGTCGCCGTGGCCAGCGAGGGCCAGTACGGGGCGCCCGAGGGGCTCCAGTTCGGCTTCCCCGTGGCGGCCGACGGCAAGGGCGGCTGGTCCGTGGTCGAGGGCTTCGCCCGCGACGACTTCGCCACCGAGCGCATCGGGGTCACCACCGACGAGCTGCTGGCCGAGCGCGACGACGTCAAGGAGCTGGGGCTCATCGGGTAGACACCCCGGTACGCTGCAGGCTTGCGCCCCACCCGCCTGGCCGTCGGCCCCGGTTTCGGCGCACGCGGCCCCCGCCTGTCCCATCCGTCACCGGCTGTTCGCGGCCGTGAAACCGGCGCGAAACACATGCCTGGCACCCTGAGGACCGTGGGAGACCTCTTCGACGGCTACGGCGCGTCCGCCCGGGGGCTGACCGTGCGCCGCCTTCGACGAGATGGTCGGCCGCGACGGCACGGCCCGGGTGCCCTACGCCGCCGTGGCCTCCTCGCTGGCCCAGATGGGCCCCGAGGACGTCTCGGCCCGCGCCTCCCGGCTGGCCCGGGCCTTCATGGACCAGGGCGTGACCTTCGACCTCGACGGCGAGGAGCGACCGTTCCCCCTCGACGTGGTGCCCCGGATCTTCACCGGCGCCGAGTGGTCCAAGGTGGCCGCCGGGGTGGCCCAGCGGGTGCGGGCGCTCGAGCTCTTCCTGGCCGATGCCTACGGTGCGGCCCGCATCGTCAGCGACGGCCTCATCCCGCACGAGGTGATCACGAGCTCGCCGGGATTCGTGCGGGCGGCCTACGGCTACTCGCCCCCCAACGGCGTGCGCATCCACGTCGCCGGGATCGACGTCGTCCGCGACGAGGACGGCGAGTTCCGGGTGCTCGAGGACAACCTGCGGAGCCCCTCGGGGGTGAGCTACGTCCTGGCCAACCGCGCCGCCATGGCGCGGGTGCTGCCCGAGCTGTTCTGGGGCCAACCGATCCAGATGGTCACCGACTACCCGGCGCGCCTCATCAGCGCGCTGCGCCGGGCCGCGCCGGCGGCGGTGCAGGACCCGACGGTCGTCGTCCTCACGCCGGGTGTGCACAACTCGGCCTTCTACGAGCACGCGCTGCTGGCGCGCCTCATGGGTGTGCACCTCGTGGAGGGTCGCGACCTCGTGTGCCACGGCACCGATGTCTTCCTCCGGACCACCGAAGGCGAGGTGCCGGTCCACGTGATCTACCGGCGTATCGACGACGACTACCTCGACCCGCTGCAGTTCCGGCCCGAGTCGTTGGTGGGCTGCCCCGGCGTCGTCAACGCGGCGAGGGCGGGCCGGGTCACGATCGCCAACGGGGTGGGGAACGGCGTGGCCGACGACAAGCTCGATCTACACCTACGTGCCGGCCATGATCCGCTACTACCTGGGCGAGGATCCGATCCTGCACAACGTCGAGACGATGCACCTGGTCGACGATGGTGTCCGCAAGCGACGCGCTCTCCCGTCGTGGTGACCTCGTGTTCAAGCGGGTCGACGGCTCGGGCGGCAAGGGGCTGGTGATCGGGCCGGCCGCGACCGGCGCCGAGCTCGACCAGCTGGCCCTCGACGTCGAGTCCGACCCGCGCCACTGGATCGCCCAGCGGTTGGTGGCCCTCTCCACGTCGCCCACCTGGGTGGACAACACCATGGTGCGGCGCCACGTCGACCTCCGTCCCTTCGCCGTCAACGACGGCGAGGACGTCTGGGTCCTGCCCGGCGGCCTCACCCGGGTGGCTCTCGGCGAGGGCGGCCTGGTCGTGAACTCCAGCCAGGGCGGCGGGTCCAAGGACACGTGGGTCGTCGGCGGCGGGCTCTCCATGCCCCTGCTCCCCCCGCGCCAGGTGGCGCCGTTCCAGGCCGGCCCGCCCATGGACGCCGGACCCGCTCCGACGGCGACGTCGGCGTGCAGCAACAGCAGCAACAACAACAACAACAACAACAACAGCAGCAGCAGCGACCGGGCCGGACATGCCGGTGACCCGCGCGCTCCTGAGCCGGGTGGCGGAGTCGATCTTCTGGGTCGGCCGGTACGTGGAGCGCGCCGAGGGAACGGCGCGCATCCTCGACGTCTCGGTGTACCAGGCCCTCGAGCAGAGTGACGTCGAGGGCTCGCACGCGGCCCGCCGGCTCCTGGCCGTCATGGGGCTCCCCGATTCGGGCAGCGAGACCCTCTGGCAGGCGACGGAGCGCCTGGCCACCGATCCCGAGAGCAGGTCGTCCATCGCCGGCGCGCTGGCCGCGGCCCGGGAGAACACACGGGCGGTGCGGCACGTCGTGCCGGTGGAGTTCTGGGAGCACATCAACGCCACCTGGGCCGATCTGCCGCTGCAGTGGGAGGCCGCTCGCCGGGCCGGGCCGGGCTTCTACCTCTCCTTCGTGAAGACCCAGTGCGCCGGCATGATGGGCCTGGCCGACACCATGATGAGCCGCGATCAGACCTGGCTCTTCTTCACCCTGGGCCGCTGCCTGGAGCGCACCGACGTGGTCGGCCGCCAGCTGGCCACGGTGGCGTTCGACGAGGTGTTCGACAGCGGCCTCGTGATGCTGTTGCGCTCCTGCGGCGGCTATGAGCCATACCTGCGTCTGTCCCAGGGCGTCGTCGAGCCGGGCCGTGTCCTCGACTTCTTGCTGCGCGACCGGCTCTTCCCGCGCTCCGCCTTCGCCTCCTTGACCCTGGCGGAGGAGTGCCTCGACCAGATCAACGCCGGGCGAGAAGCGGCGTGGGATGACGCCCGCGGACTCGTCGGGCTGGCTCGGGCCGAGCTCGAGTACTCGGCGCCGGCGACGCTCTCTCGTGGGTTGGAGCCCCGGCTCGAGCGGTTGCAGTCCTCCATCTCGTCGGTGAGCGACGCCGTGACGCGGCGCTACTTCGCCCAGGACCTCCCGTTGCAGTGGCGGCAGGGGGGTGGTGGGGGAGGGTGAGCCGCACCGACGGATGGCGGCTGCGCGTCTCCCACGAGACCCGATTCGACTACGACGCACCGGCGCGGGCCTCCTACAACGAGCTACGCCTGACCCCGCGCACCGAACTGCGCCAGACCGCGCTGGAGACGAGGGTGGTGACACTCCCACCGGCGCCCCAGTACGCCTACCTCGACTACTGGGGCACGCACGTGGTGGCCTTCAACGTCGATCGCGGCCACGAGGCGCTCAGCATCACCGGCAACTCGCTGGTCGACACCCAGAACTCCGACGAGCCCGAGGACTGCACGTGGGAGGACATCGGCGATGCCTCGTCGACCATGGCCGACCACCTGTCGCATCACCTCTACACCGCTCCCGGTCCCGAGCTCTCGGGGATCGCCGCGGGACTACGCGCCGGGCGCCCGCTCGAGACGGCGCGACGCATCATGGCGACCGCGCACGACTCGTTGCGCTACATGCGCGGCGTGACCTCGGTGCACACCTCTGCCGACGAGGCCTACACCGACGGCGGCGGCGTCTGCCAGGACTTCGTGCACCTCGCGCTGGCGCTCACCAAGTCGGTCGGACTGCCGTCGCGCTACGTCTCGGGCTACTTCCATCCGGACCCGGACGCCGCCATCGGCGAGGAGATCACGGGCGAGAGCCACGCGTGGGTCGAGGTGTGGACGGGCCGGTGGTGGGGCTACGACCCGACGAACGACTGCGCGGTGGGGGAGCGCCATGTCGCCGTCGGCCGCGGGCGCGACTACGGCGACGTCCCGCCGGTGAAGGGCATCTACGCCGGCAACGCGGAGAACACCATGCGGGTGGTCGTGCGCATGACGAGGGTCCACTGAGCGTGCGGCGCCCGGGTGACACGGTGATGACGCCGTGCTGACCAGGATGCGGATCTGGCTCCCCGACGCCCCGGGCGTGTTGGGTGCGGTGGCCGCCGAGATCGGCTCCGTGCAGGGCAACGTCGTCGGGCTCGAGGTCCTCGAGCGTGAGGCGGGCGTCGCCATCGACGAGCTCGTGGTGGAACTGCCCGACGAGCCGGGGGCGGTCGATGCGGTCTGCCGCGGCATCCGCAACGTCCCCGGTGCGGGCGTCGAAGAGGTCACCGAGCTGCAGACGGAGGCGCCGGACCGCGAGGACACAGTCCTGGCCGCCGCCGCCGGGATCCTGCAGGCCGCCACGCCCCCGGCGGCCCTGCATGCGTTGACCGCCCACCTGATCACGCTGTTCGACCTGACCTGGCTGGCACTGGCGGACGACGAGCTCGCGGGCTTCACCGAGGTGCACGGCGACGTCCCCTCCGTCCAGTGGGTCGCGGCCTTCGCCGAGGGGTCGCGCAGCGGGGCGGACCCGGCCAACGACACCACGGGCTCCGGCGTGTTCATCGAGCCCGTTCCCGAGACGGGGTTCACCGTGTGCGGGGGGCGCCATGCGCCGATCAGGCGCCGCGAGCGCCAGGAGGTCGCGTTGCTGGTCATGGTGGCGTCGCGTTTCATGGAGGCGTTGGCGGGCGGGTCGCCGCCGTGCCGGCGACCCCGTAAACCGCGGACCCGGCGGCTCCGCAACTCTCGCGGCCGACCAGCCGGGGAACTCAGGCGCCGAGCACCGGCGTCTGGTGTCCAGTGGTGTGTCCCGGTTTTCGTTGCCATTGCTTCGAGGGTGACGCCACCGCGGCGGACTGTGTCGAGGATCTGGTCGGTGGTGGCGGTCCAGGTGAACGGCTGCGGGTCTTCGTCGTGGGCGGCGAGGTAGGTCTCGATCGCGTCGATCAGGTCACGCGTCAGCGGGCGCGACAATCGAAGATCCTCGCGCGACCACAGAGCGGGTCTGTTCACGACGTCCCGTTGTCATGATGAGACGCCGACGCGGTAGTGGAGATGAACGACGCCGTTTCCGAAGCGGCGCTCCTCGAGCAGTTCGAGTTGCGCGCGGACGTCGTCCGGCAGGGCGCGTTTGCCGCCACCAACCACGATCGGGCAAACGAAGACATGGCATTCGTCAACCAGCCCGGCGCCGATCGCCTGGCCGGCGAGCTCGCCGCCGCCGACTGCGATGTCGGCCGTCGAGGACAGCTTCAGCTGCCGTACCGCGTCCGGCTCGAACTCGCGCTCGATCCGCGTCCTCGCACTGGATGCCGTCTGAAGCGTCCGCGAGTACACGATCTTCTCAGCTGCCCGCCAGATCCCGGCAAAGTCCCAGAACACTGCCGGCTCATCGGCCTCGGTGCTCACGGTTTCCCAGTACACCATCGTCTCGTACATCCGGCGCCCGTAGAGGTAGGTGCCGATCGGCCGCTCGAGATCGTTGACGAAGGCATGTACCTCGTCATCCGGCGCCGCCCAGTCGAACTTGCCCTCCGCGTCCTCGAAGTACCCGTCGAGCGAGCTGATACCGAATAGATCAGCTTGGTCATGTCCACTCCTATCGATCGTTACCATGCAGTCCAGACCCCGCACAGACTCTCATGCACCCCGTGCGCCACCACGACGCACTTGTCCGCGACCCGGCCGCCGTCACGGACTTCTCCCCGTTCACGTCGAAGAACAGAAACGGAGCGGCCCTCCAGCGCCGACCGCGAACGCCTCGAGCTGTTCACCCGACCCGGCACAGATCCTCGACACGGTCCGCCGCGGTCGCGTCACCCTCCAGACAATCGCCATCTACAACCCGGGCACACCCCTAATCTCCCTCGCATGCTGCGCGTCGGCTTCGTCGGGTCCGGCGTCATCGCATGGGGACACGGCCTGGGCCTCAAGGCGATGATCGACGGCGGCGTGCTCGACGCCTCCATTGTCGCCGTGCACGACCAGCACGAGCGCCGCGCCCGGGGCTTTGCCGACGCCCTCGGTGGTGACGACGTCGAGGTGGTCGCCGACGCGGCGGAGGTGGCCCGGCGCTGCGACGCCCTCTGGGTCTGCACGCCGACATCGGCCCACCGGGCGGTGGTCGACGCGGCCCTCGCCGCCGGGTGTCCCGTGTTCTGCGAGAAGCCACTCGACGTGGACCTGGCCCGCGCCACGGCACTGGCCGAGGCGGTCCGGGCTTCCGGCGTGGCGAGCCAGAGCGGCCTCGTCCTACGCAGCTGCGCCGGTATTCCGGGCGCTGCGCGACCTGGTGCAGGGCGGGACGATCGGTGCACCGATGGCGGTGGTCTTCCGCGACGATCAGTACTTCCCGATCCAGGGCACCTACGGGTCGAAATGGCGGGCGGACGCCGCCCAGGCCGGGGGAGGGTGCCTCATTGAGCACTCCATCCACGATCTCGACATCCTGCGTTTCTGCTTCGGTGAGGTGGAGTCGGTCAGCGCCCGGACGGCGAACCACGCGGGTCACGACGGCATCGAGGACCTGGCAGCGGTCACGTTGTCCTTCGCGTCGGGACTCGTGGCCCAGCTCACCAGCGTCTGGCACGAGATCTTGAGCCGCGGCTCGACGCGACGGTTGGAGGTGTTCTGCCGCGAGGGCATGGTGTGGCTGGACAACGAGTTCCGCGGTCCCCTCCACCTCCAGACCAGCGCGGGCACCGAGGTCAGGGCCTGCCCCTCGCCGACGTGGGTGGATGCGCTCCCGCTCGCCGACGACGAGGTCGGCCTGGCCGTGCGGGCCTATGTCGAGGCCGATCGGGGCTTCGCCGATGCCGTGGTCGCCGGCCGCCCGCCCGAGCCCGGGCTCGAGGTCGCCCTGCAGGCACACCGCCTGGTCGACGCCGCCTACCGGTCCGCCGCCGATGGGGGAACGCCGATCCCCGCACGCTGACCCAAAGGATGAATTCGGCGTCGGCGGGCCTCATCCCGAAGGAGGAGGCGTCGGCCGAAAGGGGGCGATGAGCTGGGAGAATGATCCGGCACGGCCACCGGTGACCGGCTGGACAGCCTCGCTACCATGACGTGGGGCGGTGCCGGTCCGTAGAGCGCCCGGTGTTCTCCCGACGGAGCGAGACACCCGGACCCCGAGACAAGGAGACCACCACCGCGTGCGCACATTGCGTCGAGTGTTCAGCCAGCAGCCGTTGGCGGCGAAGGTGCCCGAGGTCACCGCTCTCTTCTGGGTGATCAAGATCTCGACGACCGCGTCCGGCGAAGCCATCTCGGACATGTTCGTCACGAGAAAGGCACTCGGCTTCGTCGTCGAGGTGTCCGCCTTCTGCCTCGCACTCGTTCTGCAGTTCGCCGCCCGCCGCTACGCGGCGGTCCCGTACTGGTTCCTCGCCCTGGCCATCGCCACCGCCGGCACGGGTGTGGCCGACACCATGCACCTGGTCTTCGGGATGCCCTATGCCGTCACGTCGGTGTTCTGGCTGCTCGTCCTGGGTATGGTCTTCTTCCTCTGGAACCGGAGCGAGCACACGCTCGACATCCACAGCATCACGACGAGTCGGCGCGAGAAGTACTACTGGTGCGTCGTCTTCGCCACTTTCGCTCTCGGGACGGCCGTAGGTGACTTCGCGGCCACCGTGCTCGGGTTGGGCTACCTGGTCGTCGGCCGTCCTCTTCTGCGGCGTCATCCTCATCCCGTGGGCCGGCTGGAAGTTTCTCAGGTGGAACAGCATCTTCGCCTTCTGGTTCGCCTACGTCATCACCCGCCCCATCGGCGCGTCCTTCGCCGACTACCTCAGCAAGGGCCACGACGTGAGCGGCGCCAACTTCGGGGACTGGCAGACGGCGCTGCTTTTGACGTCGGTCGTCGTGATCCTGGTCGCCTACACCGCGGTGGCCCGCTACGACATCCAGTCGCCGGACATCGAGGTCGCCGGGGACAGCTGAGCCTGCGGTCCCGGAACCGGCGGTGCCCGCTCCGCCACTGTCGACCCAGCGGATGTCCCGGCGCGTGGCACGCGCTGCATACAGTGCAGCCCATGGAAATCGCGCCGCTGTTGCTCGATCTGTTCGGCCGCATCCCGCCGCTGGCCGCCGCGGCGGTGGAGGGTCTCGATGCGGAGGAGCTCCGCCGGGCCCCCCAACCGGGGGCGAACACGATCGGCTGGCTCGTCTGGCACCTGGCCCGGGTGCAGGACCATCACGTCTCCGAGTTGCTCGGCGCCGAGCAGGTCTGGGCCGGCGGCGACTGGGCCCGCCGCTGCGGGCTCGAGCCCGACCCCGCCAACACCGGGTACGGCCACAGCGCCGAGGAGGTCCGCGCCGTGCAGCCCGAGAGCGCCGAGGTGCTCCTGGGCTACCTCGGCGAGGTGGACGCACGCACGAGCACCGATGCTCGAAGGCCTGGCGCCCGACGATCTGGACCGCGTCGTCGACCGCCGCTGGGATCCTCCCGTGACGCTGGGTGTGCGTCTCGTCAGCATCGCCGACGACTGCCTGCAGCATGTGGGGCAGGCGGCCTACGTGCGGGGTCTGCTCGGCGACTGACCCGGCCCGGCCGCGCCGACCGAGCCGGCGAGGGGGCGGTCCCTTCAGCGCGGCCGCTTGGCCCAGCGCACGTATTCGGCGTAGTGGTACACGGTCTCGTAGCCGAGGCGACGGTAGACCGACTCACCCATCGGGGACGCCTGGAGCGAGCAGGACGCCGCGCCGTGCTCGAAGGTCAGGTTGGTGGCGGCCACCGTGACGAGCGCGCCGAGCCCGGCCGTGCGGGCAAACGGCACGGTGCCCACCCACTGCAGGCTGGCCACGCCGTCGCTCTCATAGGCCATGGCGGTCGCGATGGGTTCGTCGCCTCGGCGCGCCACCACAATGGAGGCGGCGGGGTCCGCCAGCACCCGGGCCGTCTCGTCGAAGAGGTCGGAGAGGACCTCGGCCGGCATCCCGTAGGTTGCGTACGCCTCGGCGTTCACCGAGACGAATTCGCGCACCCCCTCGTCGTCGTCGACCACGCGCATGGTGACCCCGTCGATCGGGTGCGGCTCGGGAAGCGGGGTGCGGCAGATCATTTCGGGCACGGCGTCGCCGAAGGGCTCGAGGCCCGCCACTTCGCAGGCGCGGCGAAGGTCGTCGTCCTCACCGCTGTCGCGTACCTTGACGGTGAAGCCCCGGGCCAGACCCGAGAAGAAGGCGTCGGCCCGGGTGATGAGTGCGGCGCCGCTCAACGAGTCATCGGAGCGGAAGGCGCCATTGGCCACCACCGGGATCCAGCTCCCGCCCGCGCACAGCACGACCCCGCCCCCCTCCTCGAGCGCACCCCGGCTGCCCCAGTGGGTGAGCGCGCGGTCGAACGCGATCAGGGTGCGGTGACCGAGCTGCCGTTCGGTCGGCGGCGCTGTCCTCCCGGAGGCGCCGGCATCGCTCAGCCGCCCTTCGTGGAGCCTCGTCATGCACGTCATGATGCCCCATGTGGCGCCCGGGTCACCGCATCATCCGGCGCGACCCCGCGTGCGTCAGGCGATCTCGAACACGGGGTGGTCGGCCGCCACGGCAGCCCACTCAGCGTCCGTGGAGTCGGGCGTGACGCCGTCGAAGAACATCCCGACCTCGAACTTCCAGCGGCGGAGGTAGGCGCGCAGCATCGGCACACTGTCGGCGACAGGGATCTCCTTCGCCGTGCACTGCTGGCGCCGGCGGCCCAGGATCAGCACCAAGTGCCCTCCGGCGTGGCGCACGTTGCGGACCCACTGCGTCTCCCCGCGGGGCGAGACCAGGTACTGCCTCCCCTCGATCGTCAGCAGGTTCACCGGGACGTGGTGCAGCTCGCCCGTGGTGCGGCCCCGGTGCTCGAGGACCCGGGAGCCCCACACGCTCACGCCCATGCGGGTCAGGCCCTTGATCAGCGAATTGAGGATGTGGCGGGTGAACCAGTCGGGCTCCTTGTAGTGGGCGGGAACGGGTTGTTCGATGCCGGACAGGATAATGCTGGTCGTGGTCATCGGCGTCTCCTCGGGGGTCGGGTTCGTCGGGTTGGTCATGAACATTGATACTAAACGTGAACAATGTTCTTGTCAAGTACTTGTGTTCTCAGTGAGGAGCGATCAGACTTGCCGCATGTCGGCCTCGCGCACGGCCCGGGAGCGGGTTCGAGAGGAGATGACGGCGGAGATCCTGGTCGTGGCCGATGCGCACGTGGCGCGGGAGGGTGCGGCCGCGCTGTCCCTGCGCTCCGTCGCCCGGGATCTGGGCATGTCCCCCTCGGCCCTCTACCGCTACTTCGACGGACGCGATGCGCTGCTGAGCGCGCTGATCCTCACCGCCTACGAAGCGTTGGCGACCGAAGCCGAGCGGGCGGCCGACCGGGCCGAGCAGACCGACCCGGGTGAGACGGGCGACGCCGAGCGCTGGTTCGCCGTGCCCCGCGCCCTCCGTCTCTGGGCCCTGGAGCACCCGCACCAGTGGGGGCTGATCTTCGGGACCCCGGTCCCGGGCTACCAGGCGCCCGAGGCCACGGTCGAGCCATATGCCCGCGTGGCGGAGGCCCTGGTGCGCCCCCTCGTGGCGGCGAAGGAGGCGGGCCGTCTGCGCAATGAGGGCCTGGTGTGGCCCGTCAGCGACGAGCTGCGCGCCGCGGTGGCGCCGGTCAGCGAGGGGTTGCTCCCCGGCATGCCGGTCGAAAAGGTGGTGCTCGCCCTCGAGGCATGGACGACGATCGTCGGCACCATCAGCCTCGAGGTGTTCGGGCACTGGCGCAACACGGTGTGGGAACCCGGACTGCTCTTCGAGGCCGCCATCCGCCAGATCGCTGGACGCGATCGGCCTGCGGTAAGGGTGCCCCGGCCCGCTCCGCCCTTCAGCGCACCGCCTGTTCAGCGCAGCGTCCGATCTGCGCCCGGTCCCGTAGGTCGTCGAGTCGGTCCTCGGGGACCCATTCAGCCACGGCCCCGACAAGATCGAACACGAGGGCAGCCAGCTCCGCCAGCTCCTGGCTCGGTTCCTCCATTTTGATCTGCGAGAACGGGAACGCGATGTTCACCCGGCTGAATGGGGCGACGACCCGCGGGGACTCCCCAGGCTTCGCCCCTCCCGCCCCGTCCAGGTCGGTACGGAAAGCGTTCTTGTCAGTTGACTTTGGCACCTCACCATCCTGTTCGCATCACGACGAAACGCGGGTGACGGTCCCGCTCTTTCGAGAGAGCCCGCCACGTGCGCCGGCGGGCGCCGACAGCTAGCCCAGAACGGGCAGCTTCACTTCGAGCCCGGCGTTCGCCAGAAAGACGAGCTTGTGCTCGAGGGCGTTCTGCCAATCGATCATGTCCTTGTCGAACTGCGTGCGGTCGCCTTCCTCGCACGCGTGCTCGAGCTCGTCGAATGCCAGATCTTCGGCATCGAGCAGGGCTCGGTACTTCAAAAGGAAGTGGTCGTCGATCGGCTGGTGCACGTCGTCCTCCCTGCCTGACGGCCCGACCTTTGCGAGCCGGTTGGAAAACGATACTTCTGTCACGCGTTGTTCGCTCGGGCGGAGCCGAGGAAGCCCGCCCGGAGCGCAACGCCGCGGAGCAATTCGGCGCCGGCCGGCCTACCAGTGGCGGCGCAGGCGGTGGTAGGTCCGGGGCATCAGGGAGCGGAAGACCATGGCGGCGTCGATCAGGCCCGAGGCGCTGATCTCGAGCGAGGGCCCCCCGGCCTGGGCCAGGATCCGGCGCGACACCGTCTCGACGCTGCGGGTGGTCAGCCGCGGCGGCTTCCGGAGGCCCCGCTCCAGCGCCTGCAACCCCAGTTCGGTGGCCATGAAGGCGGGGTAGACCACGTGGACGCGGACCCCCCGGGGCCCGAGCCGGAATGAGGTGGACTCGGTGAACGCCGAGAGGGCCGCCTTGGAGGAGGGGTAGGCGCCCGGGCCCGGGGAAGGCAGGCGGCCGCCGTCAGAGGAGACGTTGACGATGGTGCCGCTGCCACGCTCGACCATGGCGGGCAGGACGGCCAGGGTGGCGACCACCGGCGCGAAGAAGTTGACGTCGAAAGTGTGGCGGAAGTCCTCGTCTGTGATGTCGACCAGCCGGACGCCGGGATCCTGGGCGGCGTTGTTGACCAGGAGGTCGATGGGCCCGTGCGCCGTGGCCACCTGGTCGAGGGCCTGCAGCAGGAGGGCGGTGTCGGCGACGTCGCAGACGATCGTCCCCGACCCCGGCGTGTACGTGCGCAGGTCGGTCGCCAGTTTGTCGAGCCGCTCCGCGTTGCGGGCCAGGCCGAACACGGTGGCGCCGGCCCGGGCCAGGTCCACCGAGAGCCGGGCGCCGAGACCGGCCGAAGCCCCGGTGACCACGGCCACCCGGCCCTGGTACCGGCCACCGAAGTCGGGCGCCCGCGCGGAGGCGGAGAAGGGGTTGCGGGCCACGGCGTCTCAGCCCGGGGGGGCCGGCGCGTCCGTCAGCCCCTCGAGGTCCGTCCCGAGCCGCGCCGCCGCCTCGGCCAGCACGTCCTGCCCGGCGACGAGCGCCGCCAGGTCACCCCGGACCCGGACCCGGCCGGCGGCCAGCGCGTCCGCCGGGTCAAGCTCGCCCCGCGCCATGGCCAGAGCCTCTGGGTACCCGAGCACGATGGTCGCAGTGCCGGACGCCGTCCCGGTGGGATCCAGCCCGAGATGGGCCCGCCCCTCGGCCACCGTGAGCACGACGCGCACATCCGCTCCCCCACCGTCCGTCCTGATGTCGTCGGGGACGTCGGTCACGATCTGGACCACGCTGAAGGTGCCGTCGGCCGCGGCCAGCGAGCCGGCGCCCGCCGCCGCCACGGCATCGGACAGATCGAGCGCGCCGAGCACGGCGTCGAAGGACGCCACCCACTGGGGCGAGAGATAGCGGGGCATGGCGAGAGTCTGGTCCCGTCGGAGGTGGCGTGCCGGGCGCGGGCGCGAAAACCCCGTGCGGGGAGAGGGCCGGGGTTCCTTTCAGCCGGCGGAGGCCTCTTCGGCCGTCTTCTTGGAGCGCCCCGTGATCTTGCGCCCGAGCCAGGCCACCGGGTCGTAGCGGGCGTCGACCACCCGCTCCTTCATCGGGATGATGCCGTTGTCGGTGATCTTGATGTGCTCGGGGCACACCTCGGTGCAGCACTTCGTGATGTTGCACATGCCCAGGCCCCGGTCGTGCGCCAACTCGCGGCGGTCGTTGACGTCGAGGGGGTGCATCTCGAGCTCGGCGAAGCGGATGAAGAAGCGGGGGCCGGCGTACTGGGGCTTGTTGTCCTCGTGGTCGCGGATGACGTGGCACACGTCCTGGCACATGAAGCACTCGATGCACTTGCGGAACTCCTGGCCGCGCTCGACGTCGATCTGCATCATGCGGTAGCCGCCCTCGGGCTCGGGTCCCGGCTCGAAGGCCGGGACCGTCTTGGCCACCTCGTAGTTGAAGGAGACGTCGGTGACCAGGTCGCGGATGATCGGGAAGGTCTTCATCGGCGCCACGATGACGGGCGCGCCCTCGGGCAGAGTGTCCATGCGCGTCATGCACATGAGGCGCGGCAGGCCGTTGATCTCGGCGGAGCAGGAGCCGCACTTGCCCGCCTTGCAGTTCCAGCGGCAGGCCAGATCCGGAGCGTCGGAGGCCTGGATCCGGTGGATGACGTCGAGGACCACCTCACCTTCGACGGCAGGCATCACGTAGTCGGTGAACTCGCCGCCGCTCGTCGTCCCCCCGCCAGATCCGCATGGTGACCGTGGCGTCCGCGCTCGTCGTGGCGGTCGCCGTCTCCGGCGCAGTGGTGTCGGTGTCGGTCATGGCTACGTTGCCTCCTCGAACAGTGCGCGCAGCTCGGGTGGCATCTCGGGCAGCGGCTCGGGTGCGATGGCGATCGGCGCCAGGTAGCCGTGGTCGACGACCTGACGCTGCACGAAGTTGACCTTGCCCATGGCGGCGTCCGGCCCCGGGTAGTCCTCTCGGGTGTGCCCGCCCCGGGACTCCCTGCGGTTGAGCGCGCCCTGGGCCACGGCGATGGAGGTGGTGACCATCGACGGCAGGTCGGTCGCCAGGTTCCAGCCCGGGTTGTAGGCCCGGCCGCCCTTCACCTGCACCTTGGCCGTCTGCTGCTTGAGGTCCTCGAGCTTGGCCAGCGCCTCCTCGAGCTCGGGCCCGGTGCGGATGATGCCCACCAGCGTCTGCATCGTCTCCTGCAGCTCCTCGTGGACGTCGTAGGGGTTGTAGCCGTCCTCGCGCCCGAAGGGAGCGAAGGCCTCGTCGATCACCGCCGCGACCTCCACCGCGTCGACGCTCGGCGAGCCGGCGCGGCCCTCGGCGAAGTCGGACGCACCGATGCCGGCGCGGCGGCCGAAGACGATCAGGTCCGAGAGCGAGTTGCCGCCGAGCCGGTTGGCGCCGTGCATGCCGCCCGACACCTCGCCGATGGCGAAGAGCCCCGGGACGGTGGCGGCCTGCGTCTCGGCGTCGACCCGTACCCCGCCCATCATGTAGTGGCAGGTCGGGCCGACCTCCATGGGGCCCGCCGTGATGTCGACGCCGGCGAGCTCCATGAACTGGTGGTACATGGAGGGGAGCCGGCGCCGGATGTACTCGGGCGTGCGCCGCGACGCGATGTCCAAGAAGACGCCGCCGTGGGGGCTGCCCCGGCCCGCCTTCACCTCGGAGTTGATGGCCCGGGCCACCTCGTCGCGGGGCAGGAGGTCGGGGGTGCGCCGGTTGTTGTTGTGGTCGTCGTACCAGGCGTCGGCCTCTTCCTCGGTCTCCGCCGTCTCGGCCCGGAACATGTCGGCCACGTAGTTGAACATGAAGCGCTCGCCCTCGGAGTTGCGCAGCACGCCGCCGTCGCCGCGCACGCCCTCGGTGACGAGGATGCCGCGCACCGAGAGCGGCCACACCATGCCGGTCGGGTGGAACTGCACGCACTCCATGTCGATGACGTCGGCTCCGGCCCAGATGGCCATGGCGTGGCCGTCGCCCACCGACTCCCACGAGTTTGAGGTGTACTTCCAGGCCTTGCCGATCGACCCGGTGGCGAGGACGAAAGCCTTGGCGGTGAAGAGCACCATCTCGCCGGTCGGGCGCATGTAGCCCACCGCGCCCGAGATGCGCCCGTCGGCGTCGGGGAGCAGGCGCAGGATCTTGCACTCCATGAAGACGTCGGTCCCCATGGAGACGACCTTCTGCTGGAGGGTGCGGATCAGCTCCAGGCCGGTGCGGTCGCCCACGTGGGCCAGGCCGCGCGTAGCGGTGGCCGCCGAAGTCGCGCTGGGTGATGCGGCCGTCCTTGGTGCGGTCGAACAGCGCGCCCCAGCGCTCCAGCTCGAAGACGCGGTCGGGGGCCTCCTGCGCGTGGATCTGCGCCATGCGCCAGTTGTTGAGCATCTTGCCGCCGCGCATGGTGTCGCGGAAGTGGACCTGCCAGTTGTCCTCGGGCCAGACGTGGCCCATGGCGGCCGCCATGCCGCCCTCGGCCATGACGGTGTGCGCCTTGCCGAGCAGCGACTTGCACACGAGCGCCACCCGCAGACCGCGCTCCTTGGCCTCGATGGCGGCGCGCAATCCGGAGCCACCCGCCCCGATGATGATGACGTCGTAGTCGTGGGTTTCGTAGTCGGGCATGCGGATCCTCGCGGCCTAGAAGTGGAAGCCGGGGTCGTGGATCGTCCCGCTCGCCACCAGCCGCACGTAGAGGTCGCACAGGGCGACGCCGAAGAGGCTGATCCAGGCGAAGCGCATGTGGCGCGCGTTCAGCGGAGTGACGAACTTCCAGAGCTTGTGGCGCGTCGGGTGCTTGGCGAAGGACTTCACCTGCCCGCCGCAGAAGTGCCGGCAGGCGTGGCACGACAGCGAGTAGAGCCACAGGAAGACGGCGTTGGCGCACAGCACGACGGTGCCCACGCTGATGCCGATGCCGAGGCCGGGCTGGCGGAAGGCGAGAACGGCGTCGTAGGTGAGGACGCAGTTGAAGAGCAGGAGAATCCAGAAGAAGTAGCGGTGGATGTTCTGCAGGATGAGCGGGAACCGAGTCTCGCCGCTGTAGCTGCCGTGGGCGTCGGCCACGCCGCAGGCCGGGGGCGACAGCCAGAAGGACCGGTAGTAGGCCTTGCGGTAGTAGTAGCAGGTGAGGCGGAAGCCGAGCGGGAAGATGAGGATGAGCAGCGCCGGCGAGTAGTTCCAGAAGGGCAGCGTCCCGAAGGAGTGGCTGCCCGGCACACAGCTGTTGGCGATGCAGGGCGAGTAGAAGGGCGAGATCAGGTCCCGGTGCAGGTCGGCGCCGGCGTAGTAGTTCTTCCCCACGAAGGCGGCCCACGTCGAGTAGATGACGAAGGCCAGCAGGACGGCCGCCGTGATCGCCGGCTCGACCCACCAGCCGTCCTTGCGCAGGGTGGGCACGTCGGGCCCACCCCGGGGCGCCCCGATCGCAACAGGCGTCGTGGTTGCGCTCTCGACCGTTCGTCACTCGCACCTCCTCAGTGCCTGCTGCACGGCACGGCTCACGGCCGGGCAACGCCGCGACCATACGGTCCGCCCCGTGGCGCGTCAAAGACATAAATAACATGAAGATCAGAGCGATAACCTCTGATTGATGCAGCTGCACCAGTTGGCCTACGCCCTGGCTGTCGCCGAGGAGAGGAGCTTCACGCAGGCCGCCGCCCGCCTGCATCTGGCCCAACCCTCGTTGTCCCGCCAGGTCCGCCTGCTCGAGCACGAGCTGGGCGTGCTGCTCTTCAACCGGGGCCCCGGCCAGGGGCCGGTCACCCTCACGCCTGACGGGACCGCCCTGTTGCCCTTCATGCAGCGGGTCCTGGCCGACGTGGAGGCCACCGGCGCCGAGGCGCGGGCGCTGTCGGGCATGGCCCGGGGCCGCCTGGCCGTCGGGGCCACGCCCAGCCTCATCACCAGCGCGCTCGCGCCGGCCCTCGTGGCGTTCCACGCCAGCCACCCGGGCATCGACCTGGCCGTGGTGGAGGCGGGCTCGCACCAGCTGGTGCCCCAGGTGGCCGCCGGCGAGGTCGACCTGGCCCTGGTCGTGCTCCCGGTGACCGATCCTCTGGTGATGACCACGCCTCTCTTCGACGACCCCCTCGTCCTGGCCACCGCGCCCGACCACCCCTTCGCCCGCCGGCGCCGGGTCCGGGTGCGCGACCTCGACCGGCTCGATCTGGTGATGTTCCGGGAGGGCTATGACCTGCGGGCGGTGACGCTGTCGGCCTGCCAGGAAGCGGGGGTGGAGCCGCATCTCGTCAGCGAGGGGGCCGAGATGGCGGGCGTCCTGTCCTTCGTGGCGGCGGGCCTCGGCGCGGCGGTGGTCCCGGCCATCGCCCTGCCGGACGACGGGTCGCTGGTGGCCATCCCCTTCACGGCGCCGACGCTGAGCCGCACCGTTGCTCTGGCCCAGCGCGGCGATCGCGCGCTGGCCCGCCCGGCCCGCGCGCTGGCCGACCAACTGCTGGCGCACCACCGGCCGAAAACCGCCGCACCGACGTCCGGGCCACGGGTTTAGGCTTCGACCATGGACGGCTCCTCCCACTTCGACCCCTCCGCGACCCCGCGCCCCGGCGACCTGAAGCCACCCGCTGACCTCCCTGGCGCGCTGGCCGACCTCCGTTCCTCGGGCTGGGAGTCGGTGTCGGTCGCCGAGGAGATGCGGCGCAACACGGCCAAGGCGATCGCGTCCGGGGCCTCGCTCGTCCCCGGCGTGCTCGGGTTCGATGACACGGTGGTGCCGCAGCTCGAGAACGCCATCCTGGCCGGGCACGACATCATCCTGCTGGGCGAGCGGGGCCAGGCCAAGACGCGGGTGATCCGCTCCATGGTCGGTCTGCTCGACGAGTGGATGCCCATCGTCGCCGGCTCGGAGATCAACGACGATCCCTACAACCCCGTCTCGCGCTACGCCCTCGATCGCGTCGAGGAGCTCGGTGAGGCCACGCCGATCGTCTGGGTGCACCGCTCGCAGCGGTACGGCGAGAAGCTGGCCACCCCCGACACCTCCATCGCCGACCTCATCGGCGAGGTGGACCCGATCAAGATCGCCGAAGGCCGCTACCTGAGCGACGAGCTGGCGCTGCACTTCGGCCTGATCCCGCGCGTCAACCGCGGCCTCTTCGCCATCAACGAGCTGCCGGACCTCTCGGAGCGCATCCAGGTCGGGCTGCTCAACATCCTCGAAGAGCGCGACGTGCAGATCCGGGGCCACCGCATCCGGCTGCCGCTCGACATCATGCTCGTGGCCACGGCCAACCCGGAGGACTACACGAACCGCGGCCGGATCATCACGCCGCTCAAGGACCGCTTCGGAGCGCAGATCCGCACCCACTACCCCTTCGAGACCACGACCGAGGTCAGGATCATGGAGGGTGAGGCCGACCTGCCGACGGCGGGCGTGCCGGTGACGGTGCCGAGATTCATGAAGGAGGTGGTGGCCGAGCTCAGCCAGCTGGCCCGGCGCAGCACCCACCTCAACCAGCGCAGCGGCGTCTCGGTCCGTCTCTCCATCGCCAACTACGAGACGCTCGTCGCCTCCGCCGTGCGGCGCGCCCTGCGGACCGGCGAGCCGGTGGCGGTGCCGCGCATCAGCGACCTCTCGGCCCTGGTGCCCTCCACCCAGGGCAAGATCGAGGTCGAGGCCATGGAGGAGGGCCACGAGGACGAGGTGGTGGCCCAGCTGGTGGCCGCGGCCACCTTGGCGGTGTTCCGCCGGCGGGTCACCCTCGACGACCCCCAGGCGATCGTCGCCGCCTTCCACGAGCAGGTCGTCGTCCACGTCGGCGACGACCTCCCCTCGTCGGCCTACCTGGCCGTCCTGGCCGACGTGCCCGAGCTGGAGCCGCCGACCCGCAAGCTGGCCGGCCCCGAGGCGGCCGATGCCGAGTCCCCCGCCCTGATGGCCAGTGCCATGGAGTTCCTCCTCGAGGGGCTGCACCTGACCAAGCGGTTGAACAAGGACGCGTCCGGGGCACGCGCCCTGTACCGCGGGCGTAAGTAAGCCCACGGAAAGGACACGCACATGAGCGCCCGCTACGACTACTCGGAATGGGACGGCACCCAGGAGTTCGCCGACCTCGATCCCGACGACCTGCTGGCCGGCCTCACCGATGATCTCCTTGCGGGTGGCGACCTCGACGACGCGTTGCGTCGCCTCCTCCGGAGCGGCTTCCGCAATGCTGACGGCGAGCAGGTGCCGGGGCTGCGTGACATGCTCGACCAGTTGCGCCGCCGCCGGGCCGAGATGCTGGCCGAGGGCGACCCAGACGGCCGCATGGCCGAGCTCACGCGCCAGCTCGACGAGATAGAGCAGGACGAACGGGCGGCCATCGACGAATTGGTCGAGGAGGCGCAGAGCTCGGGCGACCAGCGGCGCGCCGAGGTGACCGACGACGTCGCCACAGAACGGCGAATGGCGCTCGACCTCCAGCCCGACGACCCCGCCGGGCGCGTCAGCAGCCTGCAGCACTACGACTTCGTCTCCTCGGAGGCCCGCGAGCGCTTCGAGGAGCTGGTCGAGGAGCTGCGCCGCGAGATGGCCGACACCTTCTTCGAGGGCGCTTCCGACGCGCTCTCCAACATGGACGCCGAGCAGATGGCGCGCATGCGCGATGCCTACGACGCGCTGAACACGATGCTCGAGCAGCGCGAGCGCGGCGAAGACCTCGACCCCAGCTTCGAGGAGTTCATGGCGCAGTACGGCGACATGTTCCCGGGCAACCCGCAGAACCTCGATGAGCTGCTCGAGCAGCTGGCCGAGCGCATGGCCGCCGCCCAGGCGGTGTGGAACTCGCTCAGCCCCGAACAGCAGGCCCAGCTGCGCGGGCTGATGGACTCGGTCCTCGAGGACATGGACCTGCGCTGGCAGGTGGAGCGCCTGGCGCAGAACCTCCAGCGCGCCGTGCCCGATGCCGGCTGGCAGAAGTCCTACGACTTCAACGGCGAGGGCCCGATGGGCCTCGACCGGGCCACCGACCTGGCCACCCAACTGGGCCAGCTCGACCGCATGGAGGAGGTCATCCAGTCGGCGTCCACCCCGGCGGCCCTGGGTGAGATCGACCTCGACCAGGTTCGCCAGCACATGGGTGAGGACGCGGCCCGCGCGCTCGATCGCCTGGCCAACCTCACCAAGTCGCTGGCCGACGCCGGGCTGATCGAGCAGCAGGGCGGCAACATCGAGCTGACGCCCCGCGGCGTGCGCCGCCTGGGACAAAAGGCCCTGGTCGACCTCTTCGGCCAGATCAACAAGGACCGCATCGGGGACCACGCGGCGCAGCGCACCGGCACGGGCCACGACCGCGAGGAGACGACGAAGGCCTACGAGTACGGCGACCCGCTCAACCTGCACCTGTCCAGCACCGTGCACAACGCGGTGCGCCGGGCCGGGTCGGGCGTGCCGGTCCGCCTCACCCCCGAAGACTTCGAGGTGGTCGAGGTGGAGGCCCTCAGCCGTTCGGCCACCGTCCTCGCCATCGACCTCTCCATGTCGATGCCGATGCGGGACAACTTCGTGCCGGCCAAGCGCATGGCGATGGCCCTGCAGACCCTCATCTCCTCGAAGTTCCCCCGTGACTATCTCGGTATCGTGGGCTTCTCCGAGGTCGCCCGCGAGATCCGCCCCGACGAGGTCCCGACGGCCATGTGGGACTACGTCTACGGCACCAACCTGCAGCACGCGCTGGCGCTCTCCCGGCGCATGCTCGCCCACGAGCACGGGACGAAGCAGATCATCGTCGTGACCGACGGCGAGCCGACGGCGCACATCGACGACGCCGGCGAGGTCTGGTTCAACTATCCGCCCATCCCCGAGACGCTGCGCCGGACGATGGCCGAGGTCATCCGCTGCACCCGGGCCGGGATCGTGATCAACACGTTCGCCCTCGACCTCCAGCGCACCCACTACCCCTTCGTGGAGCAGATCGCCCGGGTCAACGGTGGCCGCACCTTCTACACGACGCCGGACGCGCTCGGTGGCTACGTGCTGGTCGACTTCCTCCAGCACCGTCGCGTCCTCCGCCCGGCCGGCTGAGCAGCCCGCCCCCCGGGGCCTTTCGGCAGTTCCACGCCTGACTCGGCCCGCTCCGGGTCGTCACCGGGGAAATCGTCCCAGAATCCCGGGCCCCCACGAGCGGTCGCCCGAAATGGGCCTCCAACTGGGGTTTTACCGCTACCGGGGACAGCCGAAGGAGGCCCGTGACGCATGTTTCGTGCCTGGAACAGGCAATTTCCCCTTGCGCCTGGCGGGTGCGTGATGAAAGATGACTACACCGCTGTAACTACACGAGTGCCACCTGAGGTCATGAAGGGGGGCGAACCAAGTGCCAGTTGACATCGTCACCACGCTCTACGGTCGCCAAGAACGAAGCTGGCAGTTGCAAGCCAACTGCATGGGCGTCGATCCGGATCTGTTCTTCCCGGAGCGCGGCACGTCGACCCGGGAAGCCAAAGAGGTCTGCCGGGGTTGCGTGGTGCGGGAGGACTGCCTCGAGTACGCCCTCGCCAACGGCGAGAAGTTCGGCATCTGGGGCGGCATGAGCGAGCGGGAGCGCCGGCGTCTGCGCCGCGCCCGCGCCCTGGCTCGCCGGGACGTGGTCAGCGCCTCGTAGCGCCGCCGGGCAGGTTCTCTCAGACGGTCGAAAGCCGGGACTCCACCGTCGCTTCCTCCGACAGGCCGAGCTCAGGCCGCCTCTCGGGGGGCACGGCGGCCAGTACGGCCTCGGGGATGAGCCCCACGAGCTCGCCCCCCTCGACCGTCCCTCCGGCCTCGGCCACCAGGGTCGCCACCACGTCGTAGAGCCGCTCCGGTCCGTAGCGGTCGGGAGCGACCAGGTTGCAGGACACCTGGGCCCGGGACCCGACGGCCAGGCCCAGTGCCCGCACCTCGGGGCCACGGACCAGGGGCGCCACCCCCCGGGCCACCGCGACCGAGGAGACCCAGACGTTGTAGGCCACCAGAACACGCCGGGCCCCGACGGCGGTGGCGCCGTGGCGGGGGTCGGCCTGCGCCGGGCCGCGGTCGGGGGCCAGCCCATCGGCCGATCCCCCGAAGGCATGGCGGCGGATGTCGGGCAGGGTCCGGGTCCGGCCGCCGGGAAGGGGTCCGTAGAGGAAGCTCGGCACCCCCAGCTCCTCGCCCAGCCATCCGGCGAACCGGTCGCGCTGGGCCACCGCCTCGGTGAGGTCCTCCGGGGCGGGGCCGCCGGGCACGTAGGGGACGAAGGGCACCACGTCGAGCACACCCAGGCGGGGGTGGGCCCCGGCGTGGTCCCGCAGGTCCAGGCGGGTGACGGTCGCCGTGGCGAGGGTGCGGGCCGCCTCGGCCACCAGATCAGCGGAGCCGGCGAGGGTGAGCACGGACCGGTGGTGGTCCGGGTCACGGTGCAGGTCGAGCAGGGCGGACCCGGCGGCAACGGCCAGCTGGCTCAGGACCGCCTCGTCGCGGCCCTCGCTGACGTTGACGACGCACTCGAGGAGCACGCCGCCAGCGTGACACGCCGGGCCGGGGGAGCCGGGAGGCTCGGTCGCCGGCGAGGCCCGCCGGCGCCGGGGCTAACGCAGGGACTAGCTGGATGACGACGGCGTGTGAGAGGCGGCGGCGGCGCAAGATGCGGCGGCGCTCACGCTCGGAGGCACCACCCCAGACACCATGGTCGATGTGGTGCTCGAGCGCGTACTCGAGGCAGGATTCGGAGACGGGGCACTCGGCGCAGATGCGTTGGGCGACCAGTACGCCCATGCCATCACTTGGAAAGAAGATGTCGGGTGCAACTTCCTTGCACTTCCCAAGGCCCATCCAGTCGGTAGTCATCGTTCGGCTCCCTTTTCACGCATCATTCTACGGGAGCACCCAGTTCAGAGCCAGGTTTCGCGGATAGGAAGTTCCTAAGAATCCGGCGCCCGATTCGCGCTCTACCAGGGAGAATGTCGTTCCGCGCCCCGAGGCTACGCTGGCCCCGATCGCCAATGCCAGGAGGTTCCAATGTCCCCGGACACCGAGGAAGAAATCGTCGGAGAGGGCGAGCCGATCGAGCCAATCGGGCACGTGCGCGTCGTCTACCTGGGGCCTGTCGCTCCCCACTGGGAGGTCCAGTCGGACTACGGCCCACCCGAGGTGATCGAGCCGTTCCGTGAGCGCGTCCTGGCCCGCCTGGTGCTGCTGCCACCACACGATCCCCAGTTCCGCCGCAACAGCGAACGTGTCGTCCGGGACGCCGAGCGCGAGCAGCTGGCGCTCGAGTGGGTCCTCGACTGGGGCGAGGAGGCCGAGGCCTGATCCCGGCGTCCGGACGGTCAGTCCGCAGCAGACCCGATGCGGGCGAGCCACAGTCCGGGCGCGTCCACCTCGGCCGGTGTCGGCAGGTCGAGCTCGTCGCCCCACAAGCGGGCCAGCGCGCTCTCGTCCGCCCGTTCCAGGACGCCCGTCACGAAGGCGCGCCCGCGGTCGACCTCGTCCTGGCCGACGTTGAGGCCGAACAGTCCGGCGAAGGCCTGCTCGCCCTTGCCCTCCTCGATCCGGTAGCGGTACCAGGCCTCACGCAGCGCGGAGGGCGACGACGTCAGCGTTTCGGCGATGCCGGCCGTGATGTGATCGACGTACGCGCTGATGGCGGTCGTCTGTGCCGTGAGCGCGCTCGAGATGTTGCGCTGCTCGGGGCTGATGAGATCCGAGAGCAGCGCCTCGGGGTCCCCCAGGGCCTCTTCGAGCGAGGCCTGGTTGCCCAGCCCGTCACCGAGACGCTCGACGATGGAGCGCTGCGCCGCCGCGGCATGGGCCGACGCGTCGCCGAGCAGTGTCATCAGTGAGGCCCGGACGCCGGGCCGGGTCAGCACCGCGTGCATGGTCAGCTCGCGCAGGCAGACCCAGAGCTGGACTTCCTGGAGCGGGAGGCTCCAGTCCTCGGCGAAACGGGCCACGTTGCCCGGCACGAGCAGCAGCGTCGACGACTCGGGCCAGGGCAGGGGGAGGGCGTACTGCCCGAAGGCGCGGCGGGCCAGGTGCCCGGCGGCCGAGCCGAATTGCATGCCGAGGAAGACCGGGCCGAGGGTGAGCGCGAACTGCCCGAGGAGCCCGCTGAGGCCACCGGCGGAATCGGGATCGAGCTCGGTCAGGTCGAGCGATGACGGGACGGCTGCCGCGCCCTGCTGCTGCGCATCGATCATGGACTTGAGGACCGGCCGGTAGGCCTCGAGCGCGCGGAAGCTCCATTGCCCGGGCCCGACGGCCTCGAAGGAGACCCCACCGGCACCCGAGGCGGGACCGATCCCGGTGGCCTCGACCACGTGCAGCTCGGCCACCCGCGCCAGCTCCTCGAACGCGATGCGCACCAGCGGGTCGGGATTCTCGTCCTCGCCGCCGTCGGTGGCCACGCCGAAGGCCAGGGTGCGGGCGGCCTCGAACCAACTGTCGGCGACCCCCGGACCCGACCCGATGACCTTGAGCAGGTCGCCGAGGAGACCCCCCATCGGGTTGTCGGGGTCGCTGGAACCGAACATGCTCACCCTCGCATGCTAGGAGGACCTGCCGAGGGTGATGTCCACGACCCTGGGCCCGCCCGGCTGCTGCACCGAGAGCGTGATGGGGGCACCGGGGGGAAGGACGTAGAGGCGCGCCCGCAACTCCGCCATGGAACGCACCGGTGTGGCGTTCACGGCCACGATGAGCTGGCCCGTCTGCAGGAGGCCGGAGGCCGGCCCGCCGGTCTGCACCCGCTCCACCTTGGCGCCCGTGCCGTCCGGGGCATCGCTGCCCTGCACGCCCAACCAGCCGTGCACGACCCGGTTGTCGGATCGGAGGTCGTTGGCGACACCCACGACCAGGTCGCTGGGGAGGAAGGCGGCGGGGGCGTTGCCCGGGCCGGGGTCGTAGAGGATGCCGACCACCGAGCCTTCCGGCGTTGAGCAGCGGCGTCGCCCGCGATGACCGACGGCGTCGCGGGCGACGAGGTGATCGACGGCATGGTGGAGGCCGGCCCGCTGGCGATGGCCACCCCGACTCCGGTCACGGCGCCCGATGTGCAGTGCAAAGCGACCTTCCTGCCGCCCGCCGACACGAAGGTAGCGCCATGTCGGGGGCGCCGCTGCCGAGGTTGGTGTCGTCGGCGAACGGGGCCACCGGAAGGTCTTCGGGCACGTTGACCAGCGCGATGTCGGAGGTCTTGTCCGTGGCCACCACCGAGGCGGCGTGGCGGGTGCCTCCGGGGCCGACCATGACGATCCGCTCCAGGCCGCCGAGGAGGTCGGCGGTCGTGGCCACGAGACCCCCCTCCGCCACGGCGACGCCGATCAGCAGGAAGGTGCCGCGGGCAGTGGTCGCCTGCAGCTCGACGATGGAGCGCCCGGCCGGCAGCGCCGCCGCCGGCACCGCGTTCTGCGGGCCGGCCAGGGTGGTCAGTGACCCGCTGCCGGCGGTGTCCAGCGTGGCGCTCTCGAGCGGGTGCTCGGACGCCGGGGAGAGCAGGACGATGACCCAGGCCACCACCGCCATGACGGCGCCGACGCCCACCAGGACCATGACGGCGCTGCGGTACTGGTGGCGCGGCGGGGGGTTGAGCAGGAAGGGAGCGCCCACATTGGGTCCCGGAGCAGCCATCTCGCTGGGGTGGCGCCACAGCCGGTCGTCGGGATCGATCCAGCCGTGCTGGGGCGAATCGGGGTCGTCCTGCCCGCTTCCCTCGCCCTCGTCCCGGCCCGGCGTGCCCTCCTCCGGGTCCTCGGGTGTGTCGCTCACTTGGGCGACGATACCGAGAAAGTCCAGGAAAGTGCCGTCGGCCGACGCCCCGGCCGTACCATGAGGCCCCATGTCACGCGACCTTGCCATCGACCTCGGCACGGCCAACACGCTGGTCTATGCCAAGGGGAAGGGCCTGGTGCTGAACGAACCCACCGTGGTCGCGCTCGATTCGCGCAGCCGCGAAGTGCTCGCCATCGGCACCGACGCGTGGCAGATGATCGGCCGCACGCCGGGCTACATCGTGGCTGAGCGACCCCTGCGCGGCGGTGCCATCACCGACTTCGAGGTCACCGAGCGGATGCTCAGCGTGCTCCTGCGCCGGGTCGGGGTCAGCCGTCTCAACCGGCCCAAGGTGCTGATCTGCGTTCCGTCCGCCATCACCGCGGTCGAGCGGCGCGCCGTGAAGGAGGCGGCGCGCGCGGGCCGGCGCGTCGGCCAGCTTCCTGATCGAGCAGCCGATGGCCGCCGCGCATCGGAGCCGGGCTACCCATCCACGAGCCGGTGGGCAACATGGTCGTCGACGTCGGCGGCGGCACGGCGGAGATGGCCGTGATCTCGCTGGGCGGCCTCGTGGCGGTGCAGGCGCTGCGCTGCGGGGGGTTCGACTTCGACGCCGCGATCCAGAACCACGTGCGCCACCGCTACGGCGTGGCGGTCGGCGAGCGCACCGCCGAGGCGGTGAAGCTCGCCATCGGCTCGGCCTCACCGCACGAGGGCGAGCAGCAGGCCGAGATCCGCGGGCGGGAGGTGGCGACGGGCCGGCCCAAGACGGTGATCCTTTCCCCGGTCGAGGTCCGCGCCGCGCTGGAGGACAACGTGACCTCGATCGTGACCGCCGCCGCCGAGTGCCTGGGCGAGGCGCCACCCGAGCTGGCGCAGGACATCATGTTCGAAGGGGTCCACCTCACCGGCGGCGGCGCGCTGCTGCGCGGCATGACCCAGCGCATCGCCGACGCCACCGCCGTGCCGGTGCATCTCGTCGACACGCCGCTGGAGTGCGTCGTCCAGGGGGCGGGCGTCTGCCTCGAGTCCTTCGACCGGCTCAAGCGGCTCTTCACCGAGGACGACTAGTAGCCGGACGGATCGTCCAGCAGCTCGTCGGCCGCCTGGCGCACCTGCCAGTCGCGGTCCCCGGCCGACGCTCCGCAGCGCGGGCGTCACCCGCGGGTCGTCGAAGCCGGCCAGGGCCACCGTGGCCCGCCGCCGCACCGTGGGCGAGTCGCCCAGCGCGGCGAGCACGGCCGGCAGGCCGGCGACATCACCGATGGCGCCGAGGGCGGCCACCGCAGCCTCGCGGCAGCGGCGCGTCACCGTGCTCTGTTGCGGTCGCGGCCAGCAGCGGGACCGCCGGCCGGACGTGGCGCTCCGCCAGGAACCAGGCGGCGCCGACCACGACGAGCGGGTCCGCATCACCGAGGGCGCCGGTGACGGCGCGGAGGAGCGACGAGCGCGTGCCGGTGCCCCGAGCCGCCGGTGCCACCTCGACGGCGCGCCGCCGCAGCGCCGGGGTCCCATCGGCGAGGGCCGACTCCACGTCGGCGGCGGTCAGCGCACCCAGGCGGGCCAGCGCGCCGAGCGCCGCCACCTGCACGCCCTGGTCGGGATCGGTCAACCCCCGACGGGCCAGAGCCGCGTCCCCCCGATGCCCGGCCACGGTGACGCGCCGCCGGCGGACCTCGGCGCGGCCATCACGGTCAGTTTCCGTGGCAACATCGTCGCTCACCTTCCGAGTATGTCCGAACCTGACGCGACCGCCGACGGGGATGCCGCGGCGAACCCCACCTCAACCGACGCCGGCCCCGGCGCGGCCGGTGCGGCCGGCGCGGCCCGTGCGGATGATGCGGGAGGTGCGGCCGGTGCGGCCGACGCGCCGCCCTCCGCTCCGACACGGCGGCGGCGTCTGTGGCCCGGCATCCTCGCCGCCCTCGTCGTCCTCGTCTCCGCCGCGGTGCTCATCGCCTCGCGCACCTCCATCAATTACTTCGCCATCACGCCCGGGAATGCGTCGCCGGTCGCGCCGTACATCGAGGTCCCCGCCGCGGACGGCCATCCGCTGACCGGCAAGATCCTGCTCACGGACGTCTTCGTCACCCAGCTCAACGCCCTCAGCTACCTGCAGTACCGGTTCTTCGACTCGAACAGCGAGGTGGTCTCGGGGCCCGACCTGCTCGGGCCCTCGGTGAACGAGGGCGAGTACCTGAACCAGGGGTACCTCCAGATGGCGCAGGCGCAGTCGTTCGCCACCGCGGCGGCGCTGTCCCACCTCGGCTACGCGGTCACCGCGACCAATGCGGGCGCGTTGATCTTCGGGATCGCGCCCCACTCGCCCGCCGCCTCCACGCTGGAAGTGGCGCAGGTGATCACTGCCGTGAACAGCACCCCCGTCGCAGACGATTGTGCGCTCGTCGACGCGCTGCACGGCCTGACGCCGGGCTCGAACGTCGCGCTCGAAGGTCGAGGAGTCCTCCATCAACGATGTCGGCCAGTTCGTGGACGGTCCGACCGTGACCAAGTCGGTCACGCTCGGCACTCCGCCCAAGGGGCTGGTGGACCGGGGTTGCGGGCCGCCGACCCGGCCGACGGCCTACCTCGGCATCGATCCCACGACGCAGCAGGACTGGCAATTCCCGGTCAAGGTCACCGTGCACACCCAGAACATCGGCGGGCCGTCGGCCGGCCTGGCCATGACGCTCGGCATCATCGACAAGCTGAGCACCGGGCGGCTGACAGGGAACCGGATCGTGGCGGCCACCGGCACCATCGACCCCAACGGCAACGTGGGTGACGTCGGCGGCGTGGCGCAGAAGACCGTCGCGGTCGAGCAGGCGGGGGCGACCGTGTTCTTCGTGCCCTCGGTGGAGCTCAAGGCGGCCCAGTCCAAGGCGAGCCCCCAGCTCCACGTCTACGCCGTGAACAACCTCGACCAGGTGCTGCGGATCCTCAAACACCTGGGGGGCAAAGTGCCGAACAAACCTGTGCCTGCCCAAGCTTCGCCGTAGGCTCTGGCCATGGCAGAAGGCCGCGCCCCCATTTCGTCGTCCCGGATCGCGACCGGAGACATCGCCCAGCATTCCTTTGCGGTCGTCCGGAGGGGCTTCGACACCGACGAGGTGCGGTCCTATCTGCAGTCCGTCTCCCGCAGCTTCGAGGCGCTCGAGGCGCGCGAGGAAGAGCTGCGGTCCGCCCTGGCCGAGGCCGAGGAGCGGGCCGCCCACCCGGTGATCGACGAGGCCACCCTGACGGCGTCCCTGGGCCAGCACAGCGCGCAGATCCTGCGCCACGCCCAGGAGGAGGCGGCCGGGATCGTCGCCCAGGCCCGGGAAGGGGCGGCCACGTTGTTGCGGGAGACGCAGAGCCAGGTGGACGAGTTGCAGACACGCACCGAGGCGTCGTCGGCCGAGCGGGTCGTCGAAGTAGAGCTCCTGGTGGCCCACGCGGAGCAGGAGGCCCGTGTGGAGAGCGAGCGCATCGTCGCCGAGGCGATCGCGACCGGGGAGGCGATGATCACCCGCGCCAAGGACGAGGGGCGCGCCCTTCTCGACCAGGTCCAAGAGGCGCGACGCCGCGTGCTGGCCGACCTGGCCGCACGGCGCCGCGGACTGGGCATCCAGATCGAGCAGTTGCGGGCGGCCCGGGACGAGATGGCCGCCTCGGTGCACGGGGTGCGCGACCGGGTGGACGGCATCCTGACCCACCTCGACCGGACCGACGAGGAGGCGCGGGCCGCCGCCCAGGGCGTGGCGGACCAGTTCCGTCTCGGTACGGCGGAGATGCCTCACGATCAGGACGAGGTCGACGACGCGACCGATGCGATGCCGCCGACGGGCCCGACGCCGGTGGTCGGCGGCGACTCCGGCGAGCCCGGGTCCCTCGGTCGACGAGCTCTTCGCGCGCATCCGCGCCGGCACCGACGAGACGGAGGAGCCCGCGACGGCGACCGAGCCGCCGGCCCCGGAATCCCCCACGGTGGAAGCGGCGGAGACGGCCGAGGCGCCGAACGCCGCGGCTGCCGGAGCCGGGCCGGCGGGGAGAGAAGAGGCCGAAGGCGAAGAGGTGGAGGCGGTGCCTGGACCCGACGACCCGATCATCGCCCGGCGCGACGAGTTGCTCGCGCCTGTCACGGCCCGGTTGAGCCGGACGATCAAGCGCACCCTCGGCGACGACCAGAACCGGTTGCTCGACCGCCTGCGCAGCGCGCCGGAGACTGGACGCCGACGATCTGATGGGCGCCGAGGACGAGCACCTGGCCCCGTTCGTCGCCGCGGCGCGCAGCCATCTGGACGAGGCGTTCGCCGCCGGGACGGTGTTCGTCGGAGCCGGCGCGGCGACCATCCGCCGGGGCGACGCCGTGGAGCAAGCGGCGGCCGGGTTGGCCCGAGTGGTCGTGACGACGCTGCGCCGCCAGGTGGCGGAGGGGACCGGGGAACCGGCCGACCGCGTGGGCGCCGCCTTCCGCGAGTGGCGGGGTGAGCGCGTCGAGCGCTTGGCCGGCGACCAGGCCACGCAGGCCTTCTCCGCCGGCGTGGCGGCGGCCAGCGTGGACGGCAAAGTGCGCTGGGTGGTGGCGACGGCGAGCGGGTGCTCGGACTGCGAGGACAACGTGCTGGCCGGTGCGGTCAGCAGCACCGAGACGTTCCCCACCGGCCACGCGCACCCGCCGGCCCATTCGGGATGCCGCTGCCTCATCGCACCGGCGAGTGACTGACCAGGACTTTCGACCGCGCCGGACGCCTGAGCCTCGCCATTGGGGCGGGCGCGGCGGACGTTAGGCTCCCCTCGTGCGCATCCCCAGCGACCTGCCTGCTGATCCCTCGCCGCGCCGCCGCCACCGGGCTCGGTGGTGGCTCGTCGGCTTTGTCGTCTTCCTCATCATCCTGCTGGTGTCGCTGCGCTCGTTGGCCGGCCTCTACACCGACAGCCTGTGGTTCTCGTCGGTGCGACCTCCACAACGTCTTCTCGACGCTGCTGGCGATCAAGCTCGGCCTCTTCGGCGTGTTCGGGGCGATCTTCTTCGCGGTCCTCTGGGTGAACCTCGTGGTGTGCGACCGCATTGCCGGTCGCGACATCGTGCTGGCGCAGGAGGACGAGCTGGTGCGCCGTTACCAGCAGTTCGTGCGGCCGTACGCCGGGCGGATCTACGTGGGACTCGCCTTCGTCCTGGCCCTGATCGGGGCGTCGGGGACGGTCGGGCAGTGGAACAACTGGATCCTGTTCCGCCACGGCGGCAACTTCGGCGTGACCGACCCCCAATTCCACAAGGACATCGGCTTCTACGTCTTCGACCTGCCCTTCCTGACCTTCGTCGTGGACTGGACGCTGGCCATCCTGATCGTGACGCTGGCCGTCTCGGTCGTGTTCCACTACTTCAACGGCGGGATCCAGCCGCAGCGTGGCGTGCCGCGGGTGCGGCCGCCCGTGAAGGCGCACATCTCGGTGCTGCTGGCCCTGATCGCGCTGGACAAGGCGGCGGGCTACGTCCTGCAGCGCTGGTCGCTGGTGAACTCGCAGGACGGCTACGTCAACGGCGCCGGCTACACCGACGTGCATGCCCGCCTGCCCGCGGAGACGCTGCTCATCTACGTGTCGATCTTCGCCGCGGTGATCCTCCTCTTCAACATCCGGCGCCAGGGCTGGACGTTCCCGGTGCTGGCCATCGGCATCTGGGCCTTCGTCGCGTTGGTGGTCGGCATCATCTATCCGGCGCTGTTGCAGGCGCTCAAGGTCACGCCGGCGCAGAGCTCGCTGGAGGCGCCCTACATCAAACGCAACATCACGGCCACGCGGGACGCCTACGGGCTGAACAACGTCACGGTGCACCAATTCCCCGCCACCACGAGCATCAGCGCCAGCCAGACCGTCGTCGCCGCGCCCACGATCGACAACATCCGGCAGTGGGACCCGGATCCGACGATCTCGCTGCAGACGTTCCAGCGCCTGCAGGGCATCAAGTCCTACTACGCGTTCCCCTCATTGGGCGTGGACCGCTACACCCTGAGCGGGTCGCGCACACCGGTGTTGATCGGCGTGCGCGACATCTCGGCCTCCGGTGTGCCCTCCCCGTCGTGGGTCAACACGCACCTCCAGTACACCCACGGGAACGGGGCCGCGGTGGCGCTGTCCAACCAGACCGACCTCGAACAACCCGGTCTTCGCCGTCCAGGACGTGCCGCCCGCGTCATCGAGCGGGTTGCCTGAAATCACCCAACCGAACGTCTACTTCGGCCTGGGCGAGACCGGCTATGTCGTGGCCAATTCCAAGCAACTCGAGGTCGACTACCAGCAGAAGGACGGGACGAACATCGAGAGCCACTACACGGGGACCGGCGGGGTGCAGCTGTCGTCGATCTTCACCCGGGCCGCCTTCGCGCTGCGGCTGGGCGACTTCAACCTCCTGATCTCGAGCCAGATCACGGACAAGTCGCGCATCATGTTCATCCGGGACCCGGTCTCCATGGCGAAGACGGCGGCGCCCTTCCTCACCTTCGACCACGACCCGTACGCGGTGATCAACAGTGGTCCGGGTCCAGATCACGGGCACATCGACTGGATCGTCGACGGCTACACGACGACGGCCAACTACGCGTATTCGCAGAACGCGGACACCCAGCAGGTGGCGGTGGGCAGCAACCTGCCGGGGAGCTACAACTACGTGCGCAACTCGGTGAAGGTCGTCATCGACGCCTACTCGGGGAAGATGACGTTCTACGACGCCGACCCGAATGACCCGATCCTGAAGGCGTACTCGGCCGCGTTCCCGAACATGTTCACGCCGATCTCGAAGATGCCGGCCGCCGCTGCTGGCGCACCTGCGCTATCCGCCGGACATCTTCTCCATTCAGTCCGCCATTTACGGGCGCTACCACCTGACCAACTCGGGACAGTTCTACGCCGCAAGCAACGCCTGGCAGCTGTCACCGACCGCCGGCGCCGGACCGCAGTCGCAGGCGCTCCTGGCCCAGAACACCTACAACAACCAGGGGCAGCTGGTCTCGACCACCCCCGCCCGCATGTCGCCGCAATACCAGGTGTACTCGCTGCCGGGCACCGATCCGGACCAGCAGGTCTTCACCGTCTCGGACGGCTTCGTGCCGGCGGCGCAGACGAACCTCTCGGGGAACAACCAGAACTTCAACCTGACGGCGTGGATGGTCGGGTTGGCGGACCCGGGGAACTACGGCCAACTCGACCTTTACGAGACCCCGCAGGGGACCGCGGGCCCGGCCAACGCGGATGCGGAGATCTCGGCCAACAAGACGGTGTCATCGGACATCACGCTGCTCGACCAGCACGGCTCGGAGGTCCTGCTGGGGGAGACGCTCATGGTGCCGATCGCCAACTCCATGGTGTACCTGCGTCCGCTCTACGCGTCGCCGACGACTAACCCGCAGCCGCAGCTGCAGTACGTGGTGGGTGTGCTCGGCAAGTCGGTGCAGATCGACACGTCATTGTCGGCCGTGTTGTCCGACCTGTTGCAGACGACCGTGTCGCTGCCGTCGGAATCGGGCGTGTCCTCGACGGGCACGGTGCCGCTGGCCGTGGCCGGCCTGCTGCAGCAGGCGCAGACCGACTACACCAACGCGCTGGCCGCGCTCAAGGCCAACAACCTGGGTCAGTTCCAGACCGACATCAACATGATGCAGCAGGCGATCACTCAGGCGCAGCAGGTGATCGGAGCCCAGGTGCCCGACACCGTCGACCACCACCACGACGACGGTGCCACCTGTGAAGGGGACGAAGGGCTCGAAGAAGCCGGGGACAACGACCACGACGACCTCGGCTTCGCGCACGTCGACCACGTCCCCCTCCACCACCTCGGTGCCGACGAGCACCGAGCCGAAGAACTCCGGCACCACGACCTCGACGACGCTGGTCTCGGCAGCGCCGAAGACCTGAGAGCGGCGCGGCCGCTCCGCGGAGCTGATCGGCTGCGGCCGGTCGGCCTCCGGTCCGACTGCGATTCCGGTTGCGAACGGGGCCGGTGCGTCCCATGATGGGCGACGAGACGAGGAAAGGACGTGTTCCCGTGGGACTACTCGACAAGGTCAAGGCGCAGGCGACGGCCGCGACCGAGATGGCCAAGGACGCGGCGGCCAAGGGTCAGGCCAAGATGAACGAGGCCCAGGCCAAGAAGGCGGCCGACGGCATGCTGCGGGATCTCGGCGCGGCCTTCTACGCCACGAAGACGGGCCGCTCCACGCCGACCACTGATGCCGAGATCGACCAACTGGTGGCGGCGCTGCAGGCTCACGAGTCCGAGCACGGCCAGATCACCCTGGCGCCCGAGTCCGCCGCGGCCGGCCCGACGGCGACCCCGACCGGCGGATCGACGGCGCCCGCCCCGCCCCCGCCCCCGAAGGCCGCGGATCCGGCCTCTCCTCCACCTCCTCCACCAACGGGACAGACGCTCTAGCTCCAGTAGGACGGGCCCGGGGGGGCGACGCCCCGGACCAGGCCCGCAGGCGGCCGCCGGGGCGAGGACAGCGCCGTGGTGGGTGCCCTGCCGTCCATGTAGGATGTCGCCTTCGCCGCGGGGTGGAGCAGTCTGGTAGCTCGTCGGGCTCATAACCCGAAGGTCGGAGGTTCAAATCCTCCCCCCGCCACTCAGAGGCGTTCACGAAGGTGGGGTTTGAGCACGTGCCAGAGCCCCGTTAGATCGACTCGCCGGAGCGTCTGTACGTCTGGGGCCTGGCCGGTCGCCATGCGATACTCAGCCGATGCGGGTGGGGAATCGAGGCCGCGCGGTAGTGGGCGTGGTCGTAGTAGCCGTGTCGATGTTGGCGCCACTCGCCCGCGCCGGCCTGGCGGCAGCTACGCCCGGCGGCCCGGGAGCTCCGCTGGCGTTGACCGTGGACGACCTGGCGGCGCCGGTAGGGCTTGGGCTGACCGACGTGTACTTCGGATGGCACGTCGACGACGGTCGGCGGGGCGCAGTCCAGAGCGCGTACCGCATCGTGGTCTCCCGTCCCGTTCTCGGCGGCCCGGGGCGCGGCGCGGCACCGGTGGTCTGGAACAGCGGCAAGGTCCTGTCCGCCGCGCAGGCGTTCGTGCCGTATGGGGGACACGCACTTGCGCCTGACACCACCTACCGGTGGACGGTTCAGACCTGGGACGGCTCGGGAGTCAGCGGGCCACTAGCGCACGCCGCGACATTCGACTCTGGTTTGGATGACGGCGACTGGCACGCGGACTGGATCAAGCGACCCACTGTCGAGCAGCTGGACACGCCAGAGACGTTCAACGTCCAGAACACCACCGGCGTCTGGGCCTACAAGGACGAATACAGCTACGTCCGAAAGGACGCGAAGCTCGGCGGCTCTCCTATCGTCCGGGCTCGAGCGTACGTATCAGCCGACCAGCAGTACGAGCTCTATGTGAACGGGTCGATGGCCGCCAAGGGCGAGGCGTACGCGTACCCGGACTCGCAGTACTACGAGACGACCGACATCACCCACCTCCTGAAGGCCGGAAAGGCCAACGCCTTCGGGATCATCTACAACTGGCAGGGCCCCGGCAAGGGCCGACCCGAGGGTACGCCGGGCGTCATCGCCCGCATAACGGTGCTGCACGCCGACGGCACGGTCGACGTGATCACGACCGATGGCACGTGGAAGACCCGGCCGGGAGCGTGGCTGCCGGGCGTCCAGCGGGACGAGGAGGGCGACCCGGTCGACTACACCGAGAACATCAACGGCCCGGCCGAGCCGATCGGCTGGGACGAGCCCGGGTATCGGGCCTTGGGATGGCAGCCGGTAATGGTGATCGGTCCTCATCCCACCGCACCTTGGACTCATCTCGTGTCCGTGCGGACCCGCATCGTCTACGAGCCCGTCGACGCCGTCTCCGTGAAACGCCTTGCATCTGGCGCCGTCGTGGTGGACTTCGGGAAGGTCTACGCCGCGATCCCCTCGGTCACCTTCAGCCACGGGCGGCGCGGGCGGCGGGTGACAATGCACGCCGGCTACCTCCTCGACCGGTCGGGTGCCGTCTCGACCACAACGGGGACCCAGCACACGAACATGAGCTACTCCTACGTCGAGCGGGGCGGCGGTCGAGAGACCTTCCGCCCATTCGACTACCTCGGTTTCCGATACCTCCAGATCGACGACCCGGGCGAGACGCTCACCACGAAGGACATCATCGTCCTCACCCGGCACGATGCTGTCCCCGACGAGAACGCCGGAACGTTCACCTCTTCGGACAAGACGGTGGACGCGGTCTTCGAGCTCGGCCGGCACTCGGCGCTGTTCACGATGCAGGAGCAGTTCGTCGACACCCCCACGCGGGAGAAGGGTCCGTGGCTCGGGGACGGAGCGAACGAGTCGGAGACGGCCATGGATGCCTTCGGTGAGACGAATCTAACGAGGAAGGACCTACTCGAGTTCGCTCAGTCGCAGGCGCGCTTCTGGCCGAACGGTGCCATCAACAAGATCTATCCGACGGCGCTCGGAGCACAGGAGATCCCCCAGGCGACCGCGTACTACCCCGAATGGGTCTGGCAATACTGGCTCCACACCGGCGACACGGCGTTGCTGACAGAGCTGTATCCCGTCATGGTCAAGGTGTCGGACTTCTTCTGGAGCAACATCGGCTCCAACGGTCTCGTCGGGACCATCCCCGGTCCAACTGATGTCCCGCAGTTCCCAACCGACACGCAGCTCAATCTGCTGGCGGACAACGTGTTCAACCGCGTCGCCGACATGGCGGTGGCCCTCGGTCGTCCGGCGGCCGACGTGGCGAAACAGCGCGGGCGAGCCATTGAGCTGGCGACCGCCATCAACGCCCACCTTCTGCTGCCTGCGGGCTACTACACCGACGGACTGGACGCCAATGGCAATCCGGTTTCGCCAAGCGACGACCTGTGCACGTGCTCAGGCGCGGTCTCGCCGCAAGTCAACAACGCGCTTGCGCTGCAGTTCGGGGTCGTTCCACCGTCAAACGTCACGTCCGTGAGCAACTACATCCTCAGCATGCCCTTCTCCCCGCCGGTCGTCAGTGCCGCCGATGTCCTCGACGCGCTGCGGCTCACCGGTCAGGACAGCGCCATCCTGCATGTCTTGACGGACGCGTCCGGGCCCGGGTGGGCCAACATCCTGGCCCGGGGCGGAACGTTCACTTGGGAGATGTGGAACCCACAGGACAAGGATGTCCTCACCCCGCCCCTTGCCTCGCTCTACGGCAACGGCGATAGCCGTTCACACGGATTCGGCTCGAACGTGCTGGTCGCGATACAGCAGACGATGCTCGGGGTCATCCCCAAGGCCCCGGGATATAACTCGTTCGACGTTACGGTGCCGCTGCATGCACTGAGTTACGCCGCGGGACGGGTGCCGACTCCCCACGGGGCGATCGAAGTGGCATGGAGCCGACCGGCGGACGCAACCCGGCCCTTCAAGGTCGACGTGACCGTGCCGGCCAACACGAAGGCGAGGGTCAGCATACCCGCCGTCTCCTTGGACCACGTCCGCGAGTCGGGCATGGCACTCAGTCGGCAGAAGGGGATCACGTCGGCGTCCATCGACGGCGACTACGCCGTTGTCGAAGTCGGCGCCGGCTCGTATCACTTCACGAGCACCGACGTGCCGGTGGCCGCCATCGGCACCGGCAATGGGTCCCCTAGCCCTAGTCGAGCCCACGCGGCAGTCCCCATGGGCTGAGCGATAACTGCACAATGTGGGTCGCGGTCCTGCGGAGCGCGCTCAGTCCGGCGATGACGTGAATCATGATCTGCACCCGTGCCGATACTCGGAGCAGATAGGCCCCCTTTCGCTGGTGGGCGCCGAAGGATTTGAGCGAAGCTTGCGTGTTCATCCTCAAGCTCTTGAACGTGATCGACGAGTTCACCCGCGAAGCCCTCGCCACCGACGTCGCACGGACGATCGTGCCGAGGGGGTGGTGGCCTGCCTGGACCGCTTGGCCGCAGAGCGCGGCGCCCCGGCTTACGTCCGCTTCGACCACGGCCCCGAGTTCATCGCCTACGCGGTCGCCGACTGGTGCCGGTTCAACGGCACCGGCACGGTCTTCATGGACCCCGGCTCGCCGTGGCAGAACGCCTGGATCGAGAGCTTCAACGGCCGGCTGCGTGACGGGCTCTTGAACGGCCAGCAGTTTCGACTCGCTGCTCGAGGCCAGGGTCATGACCGAGGACTGGCGAATCGACTACAACTTGAACAGGCCTCACAGCGCACACGGCTGGCTCACCCCGGTCGAGTTCCTCGAGGCTTGGCTCCACCGATTGGCACACAAGCTCGCATAACCGGTGGCTCAACTATCGGGGCGCCCTCAATTTTTGCTTGCCATCGGAGAAAACCGGTGCTACGAATCCATTGTCCCGCATCGAGGGGTCGCCGACGACGCTGCGAAGCGCCTGTGATCGTGGAGGTGGCAGACGATGGCCGACATCCCCGGAGAGGAGTCGGGACCAGTGGGGGCGGCCGGCCAGGGGGAGGGGGGCCAGTCGGGGCGGAACGGCGGCGACGGGGAGGGGCACCGCCCCGACGAGGACGAGCACGGGCACGACGACGATCGTGTCCGCTGGCACGTCCACGGCACGGTCACGGAAGGAACGGGCGCCCCCGTCGACGGGGCCGAGGTAAGGCTGTTCTGGCAGCAGATCCGTTCCCGCAACGAGCTGGCGCGGGGCAGGACTAGTGAGGCAGGCCGCTACCACCTCCACTATGACATGGCGGAGGAAGCCCCGCAGCCGGTGCTCGTCGTCGTCGAAGTGCGCGCGGGCGACGTGGCTCCGGTCGATTCCGCGCTGACCACCGCTGGTCCCGAGGTGCAGATCGACGTCGTCCTGCAACCGGCCGACACCTCGGAGTGGGGCGAGCTCACCGCAAAGGCCGCGCGTTTCCTCGGCTCCCTCACCCTCACCGAAGTCGTGGAAGACAGCGAGCACAGCGACATCTCGTTTCTGGCCCGCGAACTCAACGTGAGTACCGAGGCGATCATGCGCCTCGCCGTGTCGGCCCGACTCGAGGCGAGCTTCCAGTTACCCGCAGCGAGCTTCTACGCCTTCCTCCGCCAACAGGTCCCTGCAGCGCTCCCTCGTCCGCTGCTCGAGGCCAGCGACGGCTTCACGCTGATCGACGCCCTCGTCGCAAGCATCGCCTCGATGATTTTCGGGCTCGACGCGGCGACGCAGCGCCGACAATTCTCCCGCGGTCGCGGCCGGCTTCGTCTCTACCAGCCTGGCGGACGATGTCGACACGCTTTTGAGCGAGCTCCAGACGCACCATCAGAGCGACATGTTGACCCATCCTTACCTCGTGGGCAGCGCAACGCTCGGTCAGCTCCTCGACGTCGTCGCTCTCCCCCAGGAGCAGCAACAGGCCTTTGCTCAGGCACTGGCCACCAATACACAGACGATCCGCGCCTTCTGGCGGACCCTCGGCGACGGGTCGCACGGTCTGACCACTCAGCAGGCGTCCGCAGTCGAGCGAACGCTGACGATCGGCTCCTTCGTCAAAACTACGTGCCTCTCGTCCAGGAGCTTGTCGGCCAGTTCAACGCCGGGACCTACACCCAGCTGCACGACCTGGCTCGCATCTCGTTGCAGGACTGGGAAACGACAATCGGCCGCACCGGTGCGCCCCCTGGCGTGCAGCCTGCCGGCAACGCCACACCGGAGCAGGTCTTCGCGGCAGTCGTGTATGCGCGCATCCCCCGTGTCTATCCGACGGCAGCGCTCTTGTCACGCGTTGCCACCAGCGGCGTCGTCCCCGCTGAAGACGTCCAGCCGGTGCAGCAGTTCTTCACCAACAACCCGGATCTTGAGCTCGTCAAGCACTACCTCGCGGGCTATCTCCAGCAGAAAGGCGATGCCGCCTTCACCGGCGTCGCCGAGGATGCGCAGCCGGCCGTCTTGGACATTGTGCGACGGATGCAACGAGTCCTGAAGGTGGCCCCTGAGGTCGACGTCGCCGAGGCGCTACTGCAGAACGGTATCTCCTCGGCGACAGACATCGCCATGCTCGGTGAGGTGCAGTTTCTTCCAAGGCCAACGCGGCGGGGCTCACCGGCAAGGAGGCGACGGCGGTCCTGAGCAACGCCGTGCAGCGCTATGCCACCGTGATCGCCCTGTATTCCCAGCTCAACGTGAACGCTGTCGGCCTCTGGCCCCAGGCGGTGGGCAACCTCTCCCAATACAACGGGCTGACCCAGCAGGCGATCCGCGTGACGACTCGCTGGCGACGCTCTTCGGGTCGCAGAGCTACTGCGCCACCGACGACTGCACCTCGATCCTCCGCCCCGCTGCGTACGTGTGCGACCTCTTGATGTGGCTACGCGGTCACGTGACCGCCGGGCAGACCGCCCTTGACGTCCTTGACGCCCGTCGTCCCGACATCCGCCACCTCTTGCTCGACTGCCCGAACACCGACACGGAGCTGCCGTACATCGACCTGGTGATCGAGCTGCTATCCGACGCGGTGAGTTCGCCCTCGGACACGGTCTCGACGTCCTACCTGCAACGAGGCCTCACCGACGGCGCGACCTACTACTGGATCGTCACCGCCGTGAAGCCTGGGGAGGGGCCGCCTTGGCGCGGCCTCCGGCACCCCGGCCGCCCGGTCGCCGCGCCGCCGGCGCCAACGGGCCTAGCCCTCGCCGTCGGCAACGGCCAGCTCGCCGTCATCTTCGATGTCGTTGCCGGGGCGACCGGCTACGCCTCTAATGCCACGACGTCCCCGGCGTGACGACGGCGAACGGCACACAGGTGCTCGACATCACGTCGCCCCACGTGCTGGGTGGCCTCACCGACAGAACGGGCTCCGGCATAATCGTCAGGCCGTCAACGCCCTGGTGAGGGGCCCGCCTCGGCGGAGGTCGACGCCATCCCGGCAGCCCCGTCGCCGTGCCTGCAGCCCCGACCGGGCTCGCCGCGGCCGTCGGCGACGGCGAGCTGACTATCACGTAGGATCCATCGCTGGGGCAACGAGCTACAACCTCTACTACGCCACGTCGTCGGGCGTGACCCCCGCCACCGGCACTGAACTTCCCGGTGCCCACTCGCCGTACCTGCAGAGCGGGCTCGTGGACACTACCACCTACTACTACGTCATCACCGCCGTGAACGGCCTCGGCGAGGGGGCACCTTCACCTCAGGTGTCAGCCACCCCCGAGGTGCCAACCCTCGTGCCACCCGCCCCGACGGGACCCACCGTCTCGCGGGCGATGGCGAGGCCACGCTCTCCTGGGACCCCGTCGCAGGGGCCACGAGTTACAACCTCTACTTCTCAACCTCGTTTCCGGTGTCACCCCGGCTACTGGCACGGAGATACCCGGCTCGTGGAACCCGCGCTGGAAGCCAAACCTCCGCCAGCGCCACCCCGGCCCAGCTCGCCGCCGCCCCCGCGTACTTCAACCTGGGCGCCTTCGTCGTGCTCGCCAACGCCGCCTATCCGCCGAG
>CAVTUE010000007.1:0-31254 GCA_963737805.1 uncultured Acidimicrobiaceae bacterium | reverse complement strand
TGGAGGCGTCTGCGTTCTCGGTGGGCTGCTACGCGGTGGGTTGGGAAGCGTTCTGAGACCCGCCCTCCTAGGACGAACCGCCGGATGTTCCCTTGATATCCGTTCCGCAGACCGGCTGAGAGGAGGAGGGAACGAACCCACCTTTCCGCTGCGCGCAGCACCCAGACGCACTGCTCCGCCGGATCGTGACCAAAGTTGGTCGAGTAGTCGATTGGCTTGGGCAGCAACCCGTTGGCGGTGTAGTTCTTGATGCTGCGCAGGTCCTTGATCACAGCCGCCCTCGTCGGATTGGCGTCCCGCCATCTGCAACCCCTTGATCATCAGGTCGGCACCTGCCCAGGCCTCGTACTGGAACAGGGTTGGGAACTGCGTCTTCGAAAAGTGCTGGTACTTCTGGAGCGCGGCCGCCATCTGCTCTGTCCCGGCGTTCGGAAGGGAGAACGGTCGGAAAATGGACAAGAACTCGTCACCCTGTAGGTAAGTCCACGAAGTGGAGTTGACGACGCCGGGTGCATAACCCGTGGCGAAAACGGCTGCCTTCAACTTCACGCCCGCCTGTTTGAGCGCTGTCGCCAGGGCAAAGTCCGAAGCATCGATCATCGTGGGGAACAGCGCGTCAACATGCTGCTGTTTCGCCTCGAGAGCGGTACTCGTGAACTCCACGCTGCCGAACTGCACCGAGGTGTCGAGAACGCCCAACTTGCCGCCTGCGTACTCGAACGACTTGACTTCCTGGCCCGCCTCCCGCGACGACGATCGGGGAGATGCTGTAGCCGTACGAGCCGAGCACGGTTCCGCCGAATTGCCGGAGGATCTTCCCCTCGAGGGTGTTGACGGGATAGGAGGGATCGACGCTGCCGAGGTCCGACGAGAACATGTTCGTGTAGGGCTGCTGACCCCACTCTGGTCCGTCGGTATACGACCCGGTCACGGGCACGCCTTGCTGCTGAGGATATTTCGCCGCCAGGAAAAAGAGCGGGCTGGCCGACACGATGCCGAACGCCCCCTTTGATATCGCACTCTGCACGCCCGTCACGATCTCCGATGGGCTGGTCTGGTCGTCGATGACCAGCGGAACGAGCTTGTGTCCGTTCACGCCTCCCTCAGCGTTCTGCAGCGCGATGCGCGCCAAGAAGCCGGCGGGGTCAGAAGACGTCTCCGGGGCGCTCGGACCCGTCAGCGAAGTGACGAGCGCCAACGTGATGGGCGCTGGGGACGCAGCGGCTGACGGAACACTCAGACTGAGTGCTCCGAGAACAGGGCCCAAGACAGCGATGACCAGCATCGATTTTCGGACTCGCCGTCGCATCTTCCGACCCCCCGGTGTCGAAGGCAGCGCCTTCGACAATGTGACCTGATATTTGTTCCGCAGCCTAGGAGGGCCCATCGCGAGCGTCAACAGCGCCCCGGTACGTCGAGAGGTCCTCCGTCAAGGACTGAGCTGGCCGGTCGGGCGAACGACCAACTCATTTACGCAGATCCCCTCGGGCAGGCTCATGATGAAGGCGATGCAGTCGGCCAGAGGTTCTGGGTGTGCCGGCCCTCCACCCTCGACGAACATAGGTGCATCGGTAACCGGCACGTCCCCATCGATGATGACACCTTCCAAGGTCAACCCCTCGGTCTCGAACATGCCGGGCATCACCAGGCTCACGTTGATGTCGTGATGAGCCAGCTCCAGCCGGAGGCTGTCGAATGCCGCTTCCAACCCGCGCTTGGATGCGGCGTAGATGCCGACGCCGGGCATCGGAGTCAGTGCGCCTGTTGAGCCCACGATGACGACGTCGCGCCGCCCGGACCGGGGGAACCGAGCCGTCGCATGGCGGATGGTGGCCAAGGGGCCGATGAGGTTGAGGTCGATGAGCTCTCGCCATCGCTCGGGGCTTCCCGGACGTGATCCCGCCGGCCATCATGCGGCCGGCAACTGCGACGACGCCGTCCAATCCCCCGAGGAGATCGGCGGCTTCATTCACACTTTGCCTCGAGTGCCTGAGGTCGGTGACATCGCAGCACACGGCGACGGCGCGCTCACCAAGCCTTTCCGCCAGGTCCTCCAGCTGCTGCTTTCGTCGAGCCAGCATGGCCACCGTGCCGCCCCGCTCCACCACGGCTCGGCACGTCGCCGCACCGATGCCACTCGAAGCGCCCGTCACGAGCACGCGTCGCCCGCTCAGGTCACGTGCTGCGCCCATTCGCTCTCCCTCTGACGCGCATTGACGTCTCACCTCATCGATGGCTACCGTGTGAACAAATCTTAGGTTAGCGGGGAGGCGTCGTGGAATCGGGGGCAGGACCGTCGGCAGTGCCGGTGGCCGGATCAGGAAGACCGGACGGGGACGGGGACGAGTTCGGCCTTTTCGACGACTCTGTCGCGGGAGACGCCAGGAACCCCTATCCGGAGCTCGCCCAGGCGAGGCGCGAGCACCCGGTGCAGCGCCTCGACACGTCCACGATGCCGCACGACGACGCGCTCCCTGTCTTCTTCGTTTATCGGTTCGAGGACATCGCTCGGGTACTGCGGGACTCCGACACGTTCTCGTCTGGTCACATCATCGACATGATCATGGGACCCGTGATGGGTGAGCACATCATCTTGGGGATGGACGGTGAGCGACACCGTCGATACCGGGCCCTGGTGTCGTCAGCCTTCCGGCAAAAGGTGCTCACCGAGTCAGAGGACCAGCTCGTGGCGAATGTGGCCAACGAACTGATCGACCGTTTCGCAGACAGGGGCCAAGCGGATCTGGTCAGGGAATTCACGTTCCCCTATCCGACCCAGGTGATCGCGGGGATCTTGGGGTTGCCCCGCGAGGACTACAAGCAGTTCCAGCGTTGGTCGATCGCCATCCTGAGCTTCCTTGCCAAGCAGGACGAGGCCATTGCAGCTTCCCGGGAGGTCGAGGAGTACATGGCCGGCATTCTGGCGGACCGTCGCCAGGCACCGCAGGAGGACCTCATAAGCGGGCTCGCTCACGCCGAGCTCGATGGCGAAAGGCTCAGCGACGACGAGATCTTCTCCTTCCTACGTCTGCTCCTTCCCGCTGGGGTCGAAACGACCTTCAGATCGACCGGAAACCTCCTCTATCTGCTGCTCTCACATCCGGAGCAACTGCAGGCTGTCCGTTCGGACCGATCGTTGCTCCCCCAGGCGATCGAGGAGGCACTACGCCTCGAAACACCTCTGCTCAACATCACACGGCTCGCGACGAGGGACACGGAGATCGACGGTGTGGCGGTGCCGGCGGGCTCCACCATCATGTTGATGCTCGCAGCCGCGAACCGCGAGGAGACTCGATACGAAGAGCCTGACCGTTTCGACATCACCCGGGTCAATCCAAAACCACACATGGCATTCGGTCACGGTCCTCACGTCTGCCTCGGCATGCACCTGGCCCGGGTGGAGATGCGTGTTGCCCTGAATCTCCTCTTCGATCGCCTGCCAGAGTTGCGCCTCGATCCCGACGCCGACGACCCCCACATCCGAGGTCAGGTGTTCCGCTCTCCGACGTCCCTCCCCGTCCTCTTCGCCCGCTAGGCGACTGGCTTGCGGGAGGAGGCATGGACATCGATCAGCTCCTGACCTCGACTCGGTCCGCTCGGCGGTCGCTTGATTTGACGGCGCGGGTCGACACCAGGGAGGTGCGGCAATGCTTGCGGATCGCCTTCCAGGCCGCCAATGGCTCGAACCAGCAGTCGTGGCGCTGGATCATCGTCAGCGATCCTCATCTTCGCCGCGAGATCGGGAACCTGTACCGGGAGTCCTATCTGCGCATGACCGGTGGGGCGATGGTCTCGGACATCCTTCCAGACGACGACTTCGGGCGCTTGATGTCGTCGACGGAGTGGCTCGTAGAGCATCTGGCGGAAGTGCCGATCCTCGTCATCCCGTGCTACCAGCCCTACCTGCCCGACTTCGGCGACGACGATGCCGCCTTCCAGGCAGCGACCCTGTACGGGTCGATCTTCCCCGCCGTGTGGAACTTCCAGTTGGCACTGCACGCCCGCGGGTTCGGAACGTGCATCACGACCATGCACCTCCTCCACCAGGCCGAGATCGGTGCGCTCTTGGACATTCCGAGCACCTACGTCCAAGGCTGCCTCTTGCCGGTGGCCAAGCTGCGACCCGGTGCCACGTTCCGACCGGCGCCCCGACGCCCCCTCGAGGAGGTCGTCGTCCTCGACCGTTGGGACGGAGCGTCGATTTCGAGGCCTACGGCAGAGGAGGGCTGATGGACGAGGACACAGAACGGAGGGTCCTCGAGCAACTCGATCGAGCGGAGACTCTGGACTGTCTCACCTTGGCTTCGTGGGCGAGGTCGACGACAACTCGCACGTGACTCGACGGACAGGTTCTACGGCCGGCCTCTCCGGCCGCGTCGGACGGCCATAACCGGATGAGACGTCCGATCGGGAGCGAAGGAATCGGACTCTCGAGAACCGACATCGCGTGCAAGGAGAGGCGGTAACGCCCTTGATCCGCTTCGACGGGCAGGCGGTGATCGTCACCGGAGCGGGGCGCGGACTGGGACGGCTCTACGCACTCGAGTTCGCTCGTCGGGGCGCGTCCGTGGTGGTGAACGACCTCGGAGGAACAATGAGAGGGCAGGGAGCGGACGCCCTCGTCGCCGAACAGGTCGTCGCTGAGATCAACGAGGCTGGGGGGGTGGCCGTTGCGTCGTCTGACTCGGTTGCGAGCCCCGAGGGTGGGTGAGGCCATCGTGCAAACCGCACTCGACCGATTCGGTCGCCTGGACGCGGTGGTGAGCAATGCCGGGATCTTCAACACGGTTGCATTCGACGAACTGGCTGCGGAGGAGTGGCGACGCATGCTGAACGTGCATCTCGATGGGGGCTTTTATCTGAGCCAACCGGCCTTCAGGGTCATGAAGGACCAGGGATACGGACGGTTTCGTCTTCATCGCTTCCTCGGCCGGCCTCTTCGGACAGCCCGAGTCAGCCCACTACGCCGCCGCGAAGGCCGGCCTCGTCGGACTCACCAACGTCGTGGCGATCGAAGGCGCGCCACATGGAATCCTCGCCAACAGCGTGCTGCCCTTCGGCTACTCACGGATGGTGACCGAGACGGTCGGCGATCGAGACCAATTCCCGGCTGAGTCCTCCTTCCTTCATGCCATCGAACCCGACCTGGTCGTCCCGATGGTGGTGTTCCTCGCCAGTCGGGCATGCGAGGTGACGCACCACCACTATTCGGCCTGCGCGGGTCGCTTCGGGCGTGTCTTCGTCGGCCTCGGGCGAGGATGGCTGGCCGATGTTGGCAGCGAGACCAGTGCCGACGACGTCGCAGAACACTTTGCGGACGTCTCTGCGACCGAGCCCTTCTCGGTCCCCGATTCGATCTTTGACGAGGTGGCGGAGATCTGCCAGCGCCTGGGAATCACTGGGTAACCAACACGCCGAGACATTCGGGCTGCTTGAAGAGTGCGATGTCGGTTGCGGCCTTCGCAGGCTCAGCCCGCGTTTCGCTGCACCCCGCAGCATGGTGTCGCGCACATGCACGAGCGCTGTGCTCTTTCCGTAGGTGCGCAGGATGCCCTCTGGTACCCAGGTGAGGTCCACGATCGAACGGGCCGTGAGCTCGGTCGAGGGACCCTCGACCTTGAGCTCGCCCGCCCGAGCGCCGTCCTTCAACATCACCTTCAGACGCTGCAACAGGCTGGGAAACGACCACGCCATGTCCGGCGTGTCGGGCGGTGACTGCCGCAGCCACGCCAGCTGGATCTTGAACTCGTCATGGAACCGCTCCAGCACGTTGATCTGGAGCCACGCCACCGCGTCCAGCTTCTCGACGCTGGTGGCGGTGGAGGTCAACGCGGCATCCCATCCGGCGACAACCTTCTCGGAGAATGAACGCATGATCGACACCAAAAGCTCCTCCTTCGAGCCGATCTCGCGGTACACGCTGCCGGTGCTCATCCGCGCCGCTCCGGCGATGTCCCGGACCGTGGTGGCCTCATAGCCTCTCCGACCGAATTCGGTTCGGGCGACCGCTCGGATGAAGCGGACCGGTCCGACTCTCGAGACTGGGCTGTCGTCCCACGACCGCATGACCTTCTCGACGGCCTGCATGGCCTTCGATCCGTCCAGCTGACTGTCCCGAGGGGCCCGCGTCGCCACACCGTAGAGGACCATGCCGCAGAGATGATCGGCCACACGGTCGACGGACCGGTAACGGTGGTACAAGCCCAGTCCAATGTGCAGCATCGTCTGAGTGAGCCGATGGGAGAGCATCCGTAGCTCGATGTCATCTCGAAGGAACCCGGCGGCGTGCCCGGCCTCGAGGGTCTTGAGCATCGCCTTCTCGGTCGCCGTGGGCGCCCGGGCCACCAGTTGGACCAGTTCGTGGCCGGCGCTGACCGGAGGGTCGTAGAACGAGAACTGCACCGCCGCGCTGTGGCGCGCCGCGCACTGGGCGATCGCAGTGCTGAAGGCCGTGATCCGGTCGGGAAGATCGCCCGGGGCGCTCTCTCGGAGCTCCTTGAGAGCGATCTCCGCCTGGCGATCGAGGTCGGCGTGATACCGCTTGACCAGCTCGACGACGATCGCCTCTTTGGATTCGAAGTGGTGATACAGGCTTCCCGGCTGGATGCCGCTCGCCTCCGCGATCTCCTGCAACGTCGTTCGCAAGCCGGACGAGGCGAACACGCTGGATGCGGTGTCGAGAATCTCATCCCGGCGCTGCGTGTCCAGGGCGTCCACTGAGTCAGGGTCGACCGCGATGGGGGCCACGCTTCACCGCGCTCATGTCAGATCCCGCTTGGGGCTCCCCGTCGAGTACACGGCCGGAGAACAGTGGTCGAATCCCCTCGGCATCGTGATCTTCCGACCTGTCCCTTCTCCGGTGGCCTCCCTGAGCAGGTTACCGCGGGCATCCGACCCCAACCTTCGTTCCGAGCGCTGTGCGGCTATCCGCTCCCGTCGATGTTCTTCGGACTGCACCGCCCGTCTGGGTTGGTCACGACGTTGGGCCGTCCCGATTGGGCGGACTCCCACCCGTCCCAGATGCCGGCCATGTACGGACCTGGTTGCCCGGCTTCGGCGTAGAAGCCCTGTGGGTCGTAGACCTTGGCCTCGGGGAAGGGCCAGGGGCAGGCGACCGAGGTCGCAGCACCCGTCGCCCTGATCACGCCGAAGCTGGCGCCGTAGCAGAAGTACGCGACGTTGAGGATGGCGAACATGACGGCGAAGGTGGCCAGCGCGGGCCGTGCCCGGAAGGGGCGGAAAGTGCGAATGCGCTGAGCCAGCTTCTCGGCCTGGGTGCGGCCCGTGTCGTCCCGGTAGAGCAGGACGCCGGCTGGGATCATCACCCAGCACACGAAGGCTGACTCCCAGAGCAGCGGGAACTGATACGGCTTCCCGGCGAAGAGCGATCCGAAAGGGATGACCTGGGAGTAGATGTAGAGCTGCATGCGAACGAGGATCGTCTCGAGGACGGCGTCATAGATGAATCCGATCACCAGGATCAGCAGGGCCAGGCTGATGAGCGGATGCCGCCAGGCGAACGAATCCACCGGCCGACGAGCCTGGATTCGCCTCAGGATCCAGATCGCTGGGAAGTAGGCCCCGAGATAGAAGGTGGCGTACCCCAATCCGATGAACGGTTCGACGGTTGGCGACAGCGACGCCAGCGGCCACGTCTCCGGGAAGTGCGTGAGCTGGGGGTTGTAGGCCGCGTACGGCGCCCAGTTCATGATGGGATCCATCCACACGATGGCCGTGGTGGCGATCACCATGAGCAGCACCGGATGCCTCGGATAGCGCTGCCACATGAGGACGAAGATCACCGCCAGCGCCACGAGACCGAGGACGGTGCCCAACTCGAGGGTCGGGATCCAGTCGTGATGGAGGAGTGGAGCCACCGGCCTCGGCGCTCCGTGCACGGCGGGGTTGGCGATCCGGGACGCCACGGCGCCACGGCGAGCGTTGTACTGAATGGCGATGATGGCGACGTTGGCCAGCAGCAAGAGGACGATCACCCAAGCCGCCGGTCGGCGTGACGAGGACGGGGGTGAGTCGGGGCGCCGGTCGCTCGCCGGTCTGGCGTCGGTCTTGGTCACGGTCGCCCTACACCTCACCGAACCGGTCGACGAGGTGTGAGTGTTGGCCATCGGGGTCGAGCTTCCGCGCGACGAGATAGCCCGCCCCCATCCAGCCTCGTCTCGTCCAATTTCCGAACGACAGATAGGTTCCGGGAGATCCCGCTGCGGCCGGCACCATCTTCACCCGTTCGAGCGCCTCCTTGACTCCCCGGGGACTCAGCGGATGCGCGTCCGCGAAGGCATGCAGGAGCACGGTGGCGAAGTCCCTGTTCACGAGTGGCAGCACCCATTCGGGCCGACGACCGTAGGCGGCCTCGAACTGGTCGAGGAACTTCTGCCCCACGGAATTGCTCTCGTCGTACTGGTCGACACCGATCCAGCCGAGCATGGCATTCCACATGGCTTCGTGGAACCAGGCGTTCTGGAACGCCGTCCCCATGATCCGAGTCGGATCCCACTGCAAGGACTCGAGCACACCGTTGACGTAGAACACTCCAAAGCCGAACCCGCAGTGGACCAACGCCGTCGCTTTCGCTTGGTGCAGATTCCGCAGCGCACCATCCACCGAGCCCGCGGTCTGCGCGACCCACTCCTCGGCCACGATCTGGATACCGCGATCACGACAGGCCTTGCGGAAGTTCCTGATGTAGGACTCGCCAACCAACGACTGCTCGATCAGAGCTCCCACCTGCGTGTGCCCAGCCTTGGCCAGGATCTGCGCCCAGAGGATCGGTTCGTCGGTCATCGAGCCTTGGGGAAGGGCGAACGTCCATTCACCGAGCCACTCATCGGATCCCGAGCAGCTGATCGCCGGGACGTGGAAACGATCCTCGATTGCCTCGCGCGTCGGAATGCAATTGTCCGAGATACTGGGCCCGAATACGGCGACGCAACCCTCTTCGACCAGTTCTGCATAGGCATCGACGACGGACTTGACCGACCCTTTCGGGAGCCCCCAGGACTGGCGGACAACGAGCTCGACGGGGCGATCGATGAGGCCTTGCTTCAGGCCCTCCCCGAACACCAGCTCAAACGGGAAAAAGAAATCGTCGATCCGTTCCTTGGGGTGGTCCTCGGGCACCACCCAGTCCATCAGGATGCCGAGTTTGATGGGTTCGGCGTGAGACTCGTAGGACAACTCGCCCCCCTTGACGACGCCCTGAAGGCGAACCTGAGATTTGTTCCAGGAACCTAGCGACGGGCCCTTCCCCCTGTCAAGGCGTCGCCGTCACGCGGGTGGTCGTGAGACGTAGGCGTCGATCATCTCGAAGAGCCCCGCGGTGACCAAGGGATCGTCGGTCAGGGGACCCGCGATGGCAGCCCGCGCCGCGTCACGCAGCTCGAGGCCCGCCATGACGAGCCGTCCCGCGGCGACGAGCACACGTGTCGATGCCACTTCACGCAGCCCCGACGACTCGAGTCGCCGGATCGCCCCACCGAGCCGCACCAGCTGTGCCGCCGACATCCCGTCGATGGCAGCTTCGTGCACCAGGATCTTCTCCTCCACATCGGCCGGTGGAAAGTCGAGCTCGATGGCCACCATGCGTTGGCGCGTCGAGTCCTTCAGATCTTTCAACACGCTCTGATAGCCCGGGTTGTACGACACGACCAGGCAGAAGCCGGGCGCCGCGTCGAGGGTCACGCCGAGCCGTTCCATGGGCAGCTGACGGCGATAGTCCGCCAGTGGGTGGAGCACGACCGTGGTGTCCTGTCGGGCCTCGACGATCTCGTCCAGGTAGCAGATGGCACCCTCCCGGACCGCTCGGGTGAGCGGCCCGTCAACCCAGACGGTCTCTCCACCGCGCAGAAGGAACCGCCCAACGAGGTCAGCAGTCGTCAGGTCGTCGTGACAGGCCACGGTGATCAACGGGCGACCGAGATCATGCGCCATGGCCTCGACGAAACGGGTCTTGCCGCACCCGGTCGGGCCTTTCAACATGACCGAGAGGTCCTGTTGGAAGGCGGCCCGGAAGACCTGCACCTCGCTCCCGAGCGGCAGATAGAAGGGAGCTGCTTCGTCGTTCACGTCGCTGCTCCTCTCCATCGACAAGCGCTCCGTTGCCCGCGTGACTCGCTCCGATCGCCTCCGTTGGACCTCCGCCGTGCCGAGCGCCGCACGGAACAAGGGTGCGATCGCACCAGCCATGTGATCCGCGGTGCCGAGTGTCGCATGGGCGGCTGTACCGAAGACCCTCCGGAGCGCCTCGGCATCGGTGGTGGCGGCGATGCTCAGGCAGAGGCAGCCGATGCCCCGATGACGAGCCTCGGAGAGCGCGCGTCGGGCGTCGGCCTCACCGTACGACCCTTCGTAGCCGTGGTCGTACGCGAACCCGTCGGAAACGACCACCAGGAGACGCCGGCCGGTCCCTCCCTCCCGGGCCAAGCGTCGCCGTGCCGTGACGGATGGCCGCTCCGAGTCGAGTGAAACCTCCGGGGCGCAGTCCGCCCAGTGCGGCCCTCTGTCAGAGTCGAGAGACCATCGTCGAATCGCTTCAGCGGGAAGATGTGCACGGCCGAGCGCCCCTGCGAGCGAAATCCGTAGAGGGCCACCCGATCGCCCACCTCGTGCAATGCCGCCGTGAGGTCGGCCGCAGCGGACAGCTGGTGGTCGTGGACGATGCCGCCCGACCCGCTCGGCTCGCCGGCGGAACCGGAGATGTCCAGGAGAACGAGCACGGAAAGATCCCGCCTGCTCCGCTGGCTCTCGATGTAGACGGCGTCATCCGGGAACGAGCCGGCCCGCACCTCGACGTAGGAGTCGACGGCGGCATCGAGATCGAGATCCTCACCTTGCGGTTGGCGACGGTGCCGCTCGAGCTCCGTCCCGAGTCGGGCCAGCGCTCGCCGCAGTGACCTCGTCTCCCTCGTGTGAGTTCGGGTCCGGTCTCCGTCGTCGGGCTCGAGCTCAACCACCGTGCACCACTGAGGCCGATACCTGCGGTGGTGAACATCCCACTCCGGATAGACGAATCCTCGCGCCACGCCGGGGAGATCTGTCGTCGGACGCAGTCATCCGGCCCGTCGGCCGCCCTACCCATACGCGACACGCGGTGACCGCTCCGGGCGAAGCGGGTCGGCGCGTCCGCTCCCGGGGCACCCGTCCCCGACGACCTCGCCTCGCCGAGGAGCCGCTTGAGCAGTCGTCCGATCGGACCGCCTCCACCGACGGGGCTCGAGAGGATGTCGACATTCGGGCCTTCCCCAATTCGTCCTCGAGTTCGCGGAGAAGAGCTTGCCTCTCATGGGGCGGAGGATGAGCGGATCCGAGCCCCTCGATTCGATCGTCCCGACCGAGCCCGGACCAGGCGTGGGCGGATCACGCCAAAGGCGGCCGGCGGATCCGGAATTTCCTCCGACCCGAGGGCGAGCATCAGCGATGAAGGCGGAGAGTCTGTTCGCTCTGCCGTCAGCGGGTCGGCTGCGGGAAGCAATGTTGTCGGGAGAAAGCCCCAGAGCGCGGTCAGAGCGCGGTGTCCTTCGAGGCTCAGGTAACGGCGCGTTGCGACAGGCTTCCGGGCCAACCTTTCGAGAACTCGAGGGTCGAGGCTCCCCGCTGCAGAGGAGGGACGCTTGCACCACGACGCACTGCAACTGGGTCTGATGGGCAGCGCTGTACGTCGATGAAGACAGTACGGCCGTCTGTCCACGCTGGCATCCCGGGATCTCCGGCCGCGACCTCCAGGGTGCGACCGGAAATGGCGGATGCCAGAAGCGCGAATCGGGTACCGACATTGACTTCCGCGTCCACAGGTCCTTCCGTCGCGTCGCTCACATTCCTTCCCCCGACGAGGCGCCATTTCCCACGGCCTGTCTTGTTGTTGACCCGGTCGACGACGCACCCGAGCGGAGGGAGCCTAGAGAGGAACAATTATTTGGGTCAATACTCAGATTATGCGCACCATGACCATGACCCTGACGATGCCGAACGCCGACCGGGCCGACGATCACTGGCCGGCCAGATTCGACTACTCCATTCGGACCTCGGCGTTCATGATTGTGCCGTCCGTCGTGTCCATGACGACGGTGAGGTTGGCCGCGAGGTCCTCCGGCGTGAGCGTCGGTGAGGTATAGCCCCGGGTCTGCATCACCGCCATCCTCAGTACCAGACCGCCGCCGGCCACCAGCAACTCTCCGTTCAGCTGACAGGATTCGTGCGCCAGGAAGGCCGCCGCCGGCGCCACCAGCTCCGGCGCAAATCCATCCATCACCTCCGTGAACGTCTCCTCGGGCACGTCGTACACGCGCGACAGAACCTTCGGATCCGACATTCGCGTACTCGCTCGCGGTGCGACGGCGTTGACCAGTATTCCGTGCCTTCTGGCGTCGAGCGCCAGGCTACGAGTGAGGCCGAAGACGCCTCCCTTGGCGCCGCCATAACTGGTGTTCTTCGGCACCATGCCAAATGCGGCCTCGGAGCACGTGTTCACGATTCTTCCGTAGCGATTGCTCCGGAGATGCGGCCAGGCCGCTCTGATGACGTTGACTGATCCGAGGTAGTGAACATCGATCATCTGCCGGAATCGGTCAACCGTGAGGTCGTCGAACCAATCCGGCTCGGAGATACCGGCATTGTTGATGATGACGTCAATCCCACCGAACGTATCGAGAGCGGTGCGAATGATCGCCTCGGCACCTTCCTCAGTCGCGACGGAGGCAGAACAGCTCACGGCGGTCCCGCCCTCGGCTTCGATCTCCTTGACAACCTGTGCGGCCGGTTCGGAGGAGGACCCTGTCCCATCGAGCTGGCCGCCCAGGTCGGACACCACAACATGAGCACCGCGTAGAGCAAGCAACCGAGCATGGGCGCGACCTACTCCTCGCCCCGCACCGGTCACGACAGCCGTTCGCCCGTCAAATCGCAGCTGCTCCACGCTGAACTCCTCTTGTGTCCTGCGGCCACCACGAAGGGCTCACGTTGGCCGGCGCAACGTCCGAACAGCGCGAAGCTACCTAATCTTTGGTCCGAGTGACGAGGCCGGTACGGCCGACCGGGCAGAATCCACCCCATGACGGACCCTTCGACCAGCTTCCAGCCCTGCGTGGAGAGACTCAGGGCGGGCCAACCCCTCGACGGCATCGTGGACGACCTCCTTGACGCGTTGTCACCGGGAGAGAGGCTCGGGCTGCTGGACGGCGACCTCCCGTTCTGGGATGGGCTCGTCGACATGAACGTCCACGGCTACAACCGGAGGCCGATTCCGATGGGCCGCGTCGAGCGTCTCGGCATACCGGGGCTGCTCTTCTCCGATGGCCCCCGGGGGGTGGTCATGGGGCACTCGACGGCCTTTCCCGTGTCGATGGCCCGGGGCGCGACCTGGGACCCCGGCCTGGAGGAGCGGGTGGGTACCGCCATCGGCCTCGAGGGGCGCGCCCAGGGGGCGAACTTCTTCGGTGGCGTCTGCATCAACCTGCCCCGCCATCCCGCCTGGGGTCGGGTCCAGGAGACGTACGGAGAAGACCCGCTGCTCCTCGGCGAAATGGGGGCGGCGCTGGTCCGCGGCGTGCGGCCCAACATGATGGCGGTCGCCAAGCACTACGCGCTCAACTCCATGGAGAACGCCCGGTTCACCGTGGACGTCACAGCCGATGGCGCGACCCTGCACGAGGTCTTCCTGGCGCACTTCCGCCGCGTGGTCGACGAGGGCGTCGACGGGATCATGACCTCCTACAACTCGGTCAACGGCGAATGGGCCGGAGAGAACGAGGGTCTCCTCGAAGGTGTGCTCCGCGGGCAATGGGGTTTCGGCGGCGTCACCGTCTCCGACTTCGTCTGGGGGCTGCGTGACGCCGCCAAGTCGCTCCGGGCGGGGCTCGACGTGGAAGAGCCGTTCGCCCAGCAACGCGCCCGGTACCTGCCCGACGCGATCAGGACCGGCGCCGTCACCGACGAGCACGTTGAGCGCGCCGTTCGCCGCATTCTCGGCACCCAGCTGCGCTACTACGCCCGGCGCTCGGAGGCCGATCCGTCGCCCTCCGTGGTGTTCTCCGAAGGGCACCGTGGCCTGTCCCGCGAGGTGGCCGGCCGAGCCATGGTCCTGTTGAAGAACGACCCTGTCGACGGACAGCCCCTCCTCCCGCTCGAGGCCGGCGCGCTCGGCCGGGTCGCCGTGATCGGTCGGCTCGCCGACGTCGCCAACACGGGTGACCACGGATCATCGGATGTGCGCTCCCCCGGAGTGGTCACGCCGCTCGAGGGCCTGCGCGCCGCATTGCCCGGAGTGGAGATCAGCCACACGCCGGCGGATGATCCCGCCGTGGCGGCCGAGGCGGCGCGGCTGGCGGACGTCGCCGTCGTGATCGTCGGCTACACCGCCGAGGACGAGGGGGAGTACATCGACAACGAAGCCTTCGCCGATCCGGCGCTGCTGGCCCCCCTTCCACCGTTCGGCGACAATCCCGCCCTGCAGCAGCGCCTCGAGGGCCTCTTGAGCGGCGGCGAGGGATCGACCGCCGGAAGCGGCGGCGCCGGAGGCGACCGTCTCAGCCTTCGCCTCCGCCCGGTCGACGCCGAGATCATCCGCGCCGTGGCCGCAGCCAACGCGCGCACGGTCGTGGCGATCATCACGGCGGGCGCAGTCATCACGGAGGAATGGCGCGACGTCGTGCCCGCCGTCCTCGTGAGTTGGTACCCGGGCGCGGAGGGCGGCCACGCCCTGGCCGATGTGCTCCTCGGTTATGTCGACGCGTCCGGACGGCTGCCCTTCTCGATACCGACGTCCGAGGACCATCTGCCGTTCTTCGACCGCAACGCCACAGCGATCACCTATGACAAGTGGTTCGGGCAACGCCTGCTCGACCGGGACGGTCACGCTGCGGCCTTCCCCCTCGGCTTCGGGCTGTCCTACACGGACTTCGCGCTCTCCGACCTCTCCGTCGACGATCTCGTGGGCGACTCGTTCGGGGCCGCGGTCACGGTGAGGAACGTCGGCCCGCGGGCCGGCCGCCATGTCGTGCAGCTCTACGGCCGTCTCGATGCGGGTGACGACTTCCCGGCCCGGGTGCTGCTCGGTTTCGGGTCCGCGGCCCTCAGCCCCGGAGCCGAGACCCGTCTGGAGGTCACCGGGTCGACGCGTCCGCTGCAGCGCTGGGCCGGGAACGGCTTCGAGGCCGCCGTGCCTTCCGTGGTGATCGAGGCGGCGGCATTCGCCGGAGATCCCGAGGCCCTGGCCACACTCGTCTCGTTCCGCCTCTCCTGAGCACGCACCCGCCTCACTCGATCGCGGTCGGCCCGGCGTTCGCGTAGGCCTGGGCAGCCTGCGCCTCCCATTTGCGCTCGATGTCGCCGAAGTGCCAGATGGCGAGCGCCACGATCCAGGTCGCCACGAAGACGCCGACGATGATGAATCCGGCCCGGTTGATGTTGAACTTCTCGATCACGTCCCAGATGCCGCCGCTGCGATTGGTCTCCTGGGCAATGAGGCTGAGGAGCTCGACTGTTCCGATGAAGAGCGCGACGAAGACCGAGAGTCCCGTGATCGTCAGGTTGTAATAGATCTTCCGGATGGGCTTCGCGAAGGCCCAGTCGTACGCGAAATTCATGAAGCAGCCGTCGATGGTGTCGAAGAGGCACATGCCGGCGGCGAAGAGGACCGGCAGGGATATCACGGCGTAGAAGGGAAGTCCGCCCACGACGGCTGATCCGGCGAGCACCAGCAGAGCCACCTCCGTGGCGGTGTCGAATCCCAAGCCGAACAGGACGCCCACCGGGTACATCTTCCAGGGCGAATCGACCCGGGCCGCGTAGCCCCCCAGGAAACGGTTCATCAGTCCTCGCGCATCGAGTCTGCGCTCCAGCTCCGCGTCGTCATACCTCCCCTGGCGCATCTCCCGGCTGACCTTGATGATGGAGAAGAGGACGACGAGATTGAGAAGGCCGATCAGATACAAGAAGGTCCCCGAGACCGACGTCCCGACGATCCCGGTCCAGTGGTGCAGAGCCGACGTGTTGTTCTGCACCGCGCCGTTGAGGGCCCGGATCCCGAAGTTCAAGAACACGGCGAGTACCAAGACGATGGTCGAGTGGCCCAGGGAGAAGAAGTACCCGACGCTGAGCGGGCGTTCACCGTCTTGGATGAGCTTGCGGGTGGTGTTGTCGATCGCCGCGATGTGATCGGCGTCGAACGCGTGTCGCATCCCGAGCGTGTAGGCGAGGACCCCGGTTCCGAACCCGAACAGCTGGGTCTTGTCGATGTGGTAGTGACCGCGGAGGGCCAGGATCAGCATCCCCCAGCCAAGGATGTTGAGGCCGACGACGGTGGCCGCCATCGCCCCCACCTTGGCCCACTCCCGAGGCGTCAGGCCGTCGCGCATCTTGGCGATGCGACCGATCGGGTCTGTCATGTCGTGTACCTCCTGGGTGCGCCCGGATCGGCCATCTCGGTGTCGCTGCCACCGCTATCGATAGGGTAAGGCAATTGCGAATGATTCGCAAGAAGCCCGGGAGCCCCTACAGTGAGGGGGTCATGGGCGTACCTCTCGGCGCAGATGCTCCCCGGCACGACGTCGGCACGGTCGAGGACGTCCTCGCCCTCGTGCGGGAGAGCGGAGGGCGGGTCACCAACTCGCGACGGTTGCTGCTCGAGGCCATCTTCAACGACCCCGGTCACCACAGCGCCGAGGACCTGGCGGCGATCGTCCAGGCAAGGGCACCGGACGTGCACCTGTCCACGATCTATCGCAACCTGGAGGACTTGGAGCGTCTCGGGGTGATCGTCCACTCCCATCTCGGGCATGGGCCCGCGACGTACCACCTGGCCGCCAGCGCGCACTGCCACTTCGTCTGTGAGCACTGCGGCGCCGCTGTCAAGGCACCGGACGAGTTGTTCGTGACCTTGGCGGAGCGGGCCCAGGAGGAATTCGGGTTCACGATCGACCCCCACCACTTCTCGATATTCGGTCGCTGCCGCAACTGCCGATAACCCGGGAACCGGAGTCGTCCGCCTCGACTCCCTAAGGTTCGCCTCATGCCCGACGCTGCCGGACCGACCGTCGTGGCGATCGATGCCACGCCCCTCCTCGGGAGGCGGACGGGTGTCGGCGAGTCGGTCGCTGGGTTCGTCAACGCGATCGCCACCGATCCTGACCTCGACATCATCGGGTTCGCGCTCAGCGCAACCGCAGGGGGATCCCTTCCGACGGTTCTGCCGGCTGGAGTCAGACCGGGGAGGCGTGTCCCGATCCCTGCGGCGGCGTTGCTCCGGGCGTGGGCGCACCTGGACCACCCCGCAGTCGAGCTGTGGTCCGGCCCGGTCGACGTGGCGCACGGCACCAACTTCGTCGTGCCACCCGCGCGGAAGGCCTTCCGCCTCGTCACCGTGCACGACCTGACCCCGCTCCGCTTTCCCGAGCTCTGCACCCCCGCGTCGCTCAGGTATCCCCGCCTCATCCGCCGGGCCATCGACCAGGGTGCGTCGATCCACGCGGTGTCGCAGGCGATGGCGGACGATGTCATGGACCATTTCCGGGTCGACACCGATCGGGTCCATGTCGTCCACAACGGGGTCGCTCCTCCCGAGCACCCGAACCGACGGGACGAGACGGAACCCCCGTACATTCTGGCCATCGGGACCGTGGAGCCTCGGAAGGGCTATCCCGACCTCGTGGCTGCATTCGACCGCATCGCCGGGTCGATTCCCGATGTCCATCTGAAGATCGCCGGGCCGCCCGGGTGGGGCGAGGACGCGCTCGCCGCCGCGCTCCGCACGGCCCGCCACGCCGGCCGTATCCACCGCACCGGATGGGTCGACGACAGGGAGTCACTCATCGCCGGCGCGGATCTGCTCGCCTACCCCTCGCTCTACGAGGGCTTCGGCCTCCCGCCGCTCGAGGCGATGTCGCTCGGCGTGCCGGTGGTGGCGACCGCAGTGGGCGCGATCCCCGAGGTGGTCGGTGATGCCGCCGTCCTCGTGCCTCCTCGCGACGTCCCCGCCCTTGCCGAGGCGCTGCTGCTGGTGTCGAGGGACACTCCCACCCGGGAGGCCCTGATCGCTGCCGGCTCGCAACGCGTCGGCCGATTCTCGTGGGAACGAGCTGGACAGGAGCTGGCGCGGCTCTATCGGAGCCTGGCCGATGCTCGCCGCTGAAGGCTGCGTCCGCACCTGGCACGTGCAAACATCGACCCATGCCCGCCGGAGCAGTGGACACCGCGTCCCCGATGATGCTCGGCACGGAGGCTCCATCATCGGGTGACCTCGGTCCTGGACCGGGTCTGCTCGCGCGCTGGCGCGGTCGTCGCGGACTGATCCTCGAGGCGCTGGGCGTGGCGTGGCTGCCGTGGCTGACGGCGCGGGCCATCACGCTCTTCGCACTCGGCCTGGCGAAGTACGAGGTCAAGCACTTCCACATCACCAACGCCAAGGCGGTGCTCGAATCGCGCGACGGACTCTTGGGTTCCGACGCGGGGTGGTATCAAACCATCGCCGCCCACGGCTACGGCGAGCTGCCGCGGTCGGCTCTCCGCTTCTTTCCCCTCCTCCCCTTGCTCGACCGGGGTCTGCACGACATCACCTCGCTCACGGTCGGCATCTCGTCGCTCCTGATCACCAACGTGGCCAGCCTCCTGCTGGCGATCGGGATCTACGCGTTGGTCTGCTCCGAGCTCCGGGACAAGGTCGTCGCCCGGCGCGCGGTGTGGCTGATGATGCTGGCGCCGCCGGCCTTCGTCTTCGTGATGGGGTACTCGGAGGCGCTCCTCGTCCTGCTGGCGGTCGCCTTCTTCGTCGCCATACGGCGAGGGAACTGGTGGTGGGCCGGCCTGTTCGGGTACCTGGCCGGGACGACGCGGCCCATCGGTTGCCTCCTCGCGGTGCCGGCTCTGATCGAAGTCGTCCGCTCATGGCACACAGACCGATGGCGCCTGTGGCCGGGGAAGGTCGTGGCGATCGGCGCTTCCGTTGCCGGGACGGTGACGTATCTCGGCTGGGCGAGTGCGGAGTTCGGAGGGTTCTTCGAGCCGCTCAAGATCCAGCAGCAGCAGGCGCACCACGGGGCGCTCACCGACCCTGCCGCCACGATCTCCCACGCACTGGCGAATCTGGTTCACGGTCACCACATCGGCGACGCGTTGCACGTCCCGTGGATCGGGGTGGTGGTCGTGCTGCTCGTCGTCGCGTTCTGGCGTCTTCCCGTGTCGTACGCCGCCTTCGCGTTGTGCATCGTCGTCCTCGCCCTGTCGGGCTCGAACCTCGACTCGTTCGAGCGCTACGCCTTGAGCGCCTTCCCGCTCGTGATCGCGGCCGCAACGCTGCTGCGATCGGCGCGGGTCGCTGGCGTCACCTTCGTCCTGTGCGGTGCCGGCATGGCGCTCTACGCGGTGCTGGCGTTTCAGGGGGCCTACGTCCCCTGATGGGGCTGGCGGCACTGCGATTCTCCGTCACCTCCGTCTTCGCCCTCGCCGGCCCGGTCCGCGGGCGTGAAGTCCCACCCTGGTCACTCCGTCGTGGGCGAAGATGGCGCGATGTCCTCCCGTCCGGAGTCGCGGCCGGAGCCGCCGAAGTCCCGCCTCGGCGAGCCCCGGTGGCCCATGGCCCTGGCCGTGGTCGCCACCGGGTTGCTGCGGGCGACGCTCCCCCACGAGCTGCGCAACGGTGACGCGGCCTGGCTCTCCCTGGTCGTCGTCGTCGGGCTGTTGGCCGCGCTCATCATCGGAGACCCCGGCCGCATCGACAGGGACCGGCCGTGGCTCCACAACCTGACCAGCGTGCTCATCGGGCTCATCACTGTCGCCAACGCGGACGCCGCGGTGCGTCTGGTGGTGGGCATCATCGACGTGTCGAGCTTCACGCAGAACGCCAAGGTCCTGTTGGCCAGTGGCGCCGCCATCTGGCTCACCAACATCATCGCCTTCGCCCTGTGGTACTGGAACCTCGACCGGGGCGGCCCGGCGGCCCGCGCCGCCGGCACCGGCGCCCGCCCCGCTCTGATCTTTCCCGAGATGCTGCACAAAGAGCACGTCGAGGAGGGCTGGTACCCCGTGTTCGTCGACTACTTCCATTTCGCGTTCGCCACCGCCGCCGCCTTCAGCCCAACCGACGTGTCAGCGATCAAGACCTGGGCGAAGCTCATGATGATGGCCGAATCGGCCATCTCCCTCATCGTCGGGATCCTCGTGGTCGCCCGCGCCGTCAACATCTTGAAGTGACGAGACCGCCCGGGCGCCCGCCGGAACCGCTCGGGCCAACGATGATGGATGCATGTATCGCCGGCACCGTGCTCCACCGGGACGCGACGATCTCGCTCACCCACCCCTGCCCCCAGATGCACCCCGGCCCCCGGTGAGCGCCCGGCCCGTCGGCGGCGGCGCGCCCCCGTCCGGGGCGGTGGCCGACTCCCTGGCGCTGTCGAGCGGGCGGGGTCGCTGGGTGATCGTGGCCACGGTGCTCGGCTCGGGCATCGCCATGCTCGATGCGACCGTCGTCGGCATCGCGCTCCCCTCCATCGGCCGCGACTTCCACGGGGGGGTCGGCACGCTGCAGTGGGTGGTGACCGGGTACTCGTTGACACTGGCGGCCTTCCTCCTCCTGGGCGGTGCGCTCGGCGACCGCTTCGGGCGCAAGCGGGTCTTCTCCATCGGGATCGTCTGGTTCGCCGCCGCCTCGGCCGTCTGCGGCATCGCGCCGAACGCCGGGTTGCTCGTGGCCGCCCGCGTGGTCCAGGGCATCGGCGGCGCCCTGTTGACACCGGGCAGCCTGGCCATCCTGCAGGCGTCGTTCCGCCCCGACGACCGGGCCCGCGCCATCGGCGCCTGGTCGGGACTGGGCGGCGTGGCCGGCGCCGCCGGACCATTGGTGGGCGGCTACCTCATCGCCATCGGCTCGTGGCGCTGGGTCTTCTTCATCAATCTCCCCGTCTCCGCCGCCGTGCTCGTGATCACGGCCCGCCACGTGCCCGAGTCGCGCGACCCGACGAGCACCGGCCGCGTCGACACCGCCGGCGCCGCGCTGGCGGTCGTGTTCCTCGCCGGCCTGACCTACGGGCTCATCGAGGCCCCGACGCGCGGGTGGACCAGCCCGGCGGTGGCGGCCTGCCTCGTGGTGGCCGGGTTGGCGGCGCCCGCCTTCCTCCTCGTCGAGCACCGCCAAGCCCACCCCATGCTCCCACTCCGCCTGTTCCGTTCCCGCCAGTTCAGCGGGGCCAACGCCGTCACCTTTGCCGTCTATGGCGCCCTGGGTGGCGCACTGTTCCTGCTCCCCGTCGAGCTGCAGATCGTGAAGGGCTACTCCCCGCTCGAGTCCGGCGTGGCGCTGCTCCCCCTGACGCTGGTCATGCTCGCCTTCTCGGCCCGGTCGGGCGCGCTGTCGGCCCGGATCGGCCCCCGCCTGCAGATGACGGTGGGTCCGCTCATCGTGGGCGCCGGCCTCCTTCTCCTGACCCGCGCCACCGACCCCGGCAGCTACTGGACCCAGGTCTTCCCGGCCGTGCTGCTGTTCGCCATCGGGCTGGCCGTCACCGTGGCCCCGCTGACGTCCACGGCCATGAGCGCCGCGCCCCCCCAGCACACCGGCGTCGCCTCGGCGGTCAACAACGTGGTCGCCCGTGCCGCCGGCCTCCTGGCGGTCGCCGTCTTGCCGCTCCTGGCCGGCCTGACGGGGGCGGCCGCCCTCAGCAGCACGGAGCTGGCCAGCGGGTTCCGCACCGCCATGGTGATCTCGAGCCTCGTCTGTGCCGCGGGTGGCGGGCTGGCCGCGCTGACCATCCGCAACCCCACCCGCCCGCCGGCTCCCGTGGCGGGGGCCGATCAGGAGGAGCCCTGCTGGAACTGTGGCGTCAGCGGCCCCCCGGTGAACCCCTCGCTGGCCGCCGCCGGCGAGCGCTCGGCCTGAGCAAGATGTGCGGCCGGCCCGCCCGTCGGCCAAGGTAGGCCCATGCCGCGCACCGCCCGCCGGGAGGCCGTCCCGCCGCCCGTCTTCGCCCCGGCCGCGCTCGGGCCGCTGACCCTGCGCAACCGCATCATCAAGGCGGCCACCTTCGAGGGCGTGACCCCCGGGGGCAAGGTCAGCGACGCGCTCGTCGACTTCCACCGCCGGGTGGCCGCCGGCGGGGCGGCCCTCTCGACCGTGGCCTACCTGGCCGTCTCGCCGGAGGGGCGGACCGATCGCCACTGCCTGCAGCTCAGCCCGGACACGGTCCCGGGACTACGCCGCCTGACCGACGCCGTCCATGCCGAAGGTGCCGCGGCGGCGGCGCAGATCGGCCACGCCGGGCCGGTGGCCAACGCCCGCTCCAACGGTGCCCCCGCGCTCTCGCCGTCGGGCGGCTTCACCCCAATGGGCTCGCGCCTGCGCGCCGTCGACGTCGCCGGCATCGAGCGCATCACCGAGGACTACCGGCGTGCCGCGACACTGGCCGTGGAAGCCGGCTTCGACAGCATCGAGGTGCACGTCGGGCACAACTATCTCCTCAGCGCGTTCTTGAGCCCCAAGCTCAACCGGCGTGACGACCAGTTCGGCGGGTCGGTGGAGAACCGCGCCCGCTTCGCCCGCGCCGTGCTGCGCACGGTGCGTGACGCCGCCGGCCCGGGCGTGGCGGTCACGGCCAAGCTGAACATGGCCGACGGCGTCGAGGGCGGCCTGTGGCTCGACGAGAGCGTCGAGATCGCCCGGCTCTTCGAGGCCGACGGCGCGCTCGATGCGCTCGAGCTCACCGGGGGCAGCTCGCTGGCCAACCCGATGTACCTCTTCCGGGGCGACGCGCCGCGAGAGGAGTTCGCGGCGACGCTGACGGCGCCGGTCCGGCTCGGCTTCCGCGTGATCGGCCATCGCTTCCTCCGCGCCTACCCCTACGAGGAAGCGTTCTTCCTCCCCTACGCGCGGCAGTTCCTGCGCGCGCTGTCCACGCCGCTCATCCTGCTCGGCGGCATCACTGAGCTGGCGACGATCGAGGGGGCGCTCGCCGAAGGCTTCGCGTTCGTCGCCATGGCCCGCGCGTTGTTGCGCGAGCCCGACCTGCCCAACCGCATGCAGGCCGGCACCTCGACCACCTCGTTGTGCATCCACTGCAACAAGTGCATGCCGACGATCTACTCGGGCACGCGCTGTGTCCTGGTGACGGATCCTCCGGGATAGGTGGCCGCCCGGTTCCCGACTAAGCCGAGACCGGCGGCCTCCGGTCCGCCCACGGCGCCGCCGCCTCGAGTTGGCCGGCGAGCGAGAGCAGCGTCTCCTCGGCCCCGAAGCGCCCGACGAACTGCACCCCGATCGGCAGCCCGCCCTCGTTCCAGTGCAGCGGCAGGGAGATGCCCGGCTGCCCGGTGACGTTGAAGGGCGGGGTGAACGGGACGTAGGCCGCGGCGCGGAAGAGGCCGGTCAGGGGCTCGCCCGGCGGCGAGTCGAACGTGCCGAGCGGCGCCGGCGGCTCGCCCAGGGTGGGTGTCAACAGGACGTCGATCTCCTCGAAGTAGTCCGCGATCTGGCGGCTCATGCGCTGGAGCTCCTGCACCGAGATGAGGTACTGACCCCCGTTGATCGAACGGCCGAGCTCGACGAGAGCCCAGGAGAGCGGCTCCAGGTCGCCCTCCACCGCGCCACGTCCCAGCCGGTTCTCCCACTCCGCCACGGCCCAGGCGTTGCCGCAGGCCCACAGGTTGACGAAGTGGCCCGTGAAGGCGTCACCGTCGAGGGGCAGCGCCGCCCCCTCCACGTGGTGTCCGAGCGATTCGCACAGCGTGGCCGTGGCCCGGACGGCCGCGACGCAGTCGGCGTGCACCTCGCTGCCGGTGGGCGACGCCGTCATGACCGCGACGCGGAGCGGCGGGGGTGCGGCCGCGGCGGCGGCCGCAAAGGAAGGGCCGCGCCTTGGCGGGGCCCAGTAAGGGTCGCCGGGCACCGGCCCGGCCGTGACGTCGAGGATGGCCGCCGAGTCGCGCACCGAACGCGTCACCACGTGCTCGGCCACCAGCCCGCCCATGAGGTCCCCGTAGTTGGGGGCCAGCGAGTTGCGCCCGCGCGTGGGCTTCAACCCGACGAGGCCGCAACACGAGGCGGGAATCCGGATGGAACCGCCGCCGTCGTTGGCGTGGGCGGCGGGCACCATGCCCGAGGCCACTGCGGCCGCGGAACCACCCGACGATCCGCCGGTCGAGTGCCCCGTGTTCCAGGGATTCCGTGATGGCCCGTAACGATGCGGCTCGGTGGTCGGCAGAATGGCGAGCTCGGGCGTGTTCGTCTTGCCGCAGATGACGAAGCCGGCGTCGATGTAGCGCTGCGTCAGCGTCTGGGTCACGCTCGAGCGGTAGTCGCCGGCGAACGCGAGGCCCTCGTGGAAGGGCGTGCCGGCGAGCTCGGCGCCGACATCCTTCAACAAGAAGGGCACGCCGCGGAAGGGACCATCGGGCAGCGTGCCCGCTGCCTCACCCCGGGCTCGGGCGAAGAGCTCGTGGATCACCGCGTTGAGCTCGGGATTGAGCTTCTCGATCCGGGCGATCGCCGCATCGACGAGCTCGGCGGGTGACGCCTCATCGGTGCGGACCAGCGCCGCCTGTCCTGTCGCGTCCAACCATGCCGTCTCGTCACTCATGCCCTGCACGGTAGCGACGCGGCCTCAGACGCGCTCGGGAACCTCAGAGGGCGCGTTCGGGAACCTCAGGCGAGCGCGCTCGCGGCCGGCTCCGGCGCCGGCGTCGCCGCCCCGGTGTCGCTACCCGGCCGGCGCGCCCCGGTGCGGATGGCGACAGCCTCGGTCATCGTCACGTCCGCCCCGCAGACCAGGCAGCGCCGGCGGTCGTCGAGCTCGCCGCCGCAACCCCGATGCTGGAGGATCATCGGCCGCTCCCCGCCCTCGAGCGCGTGGCGATCGCCCCACTGGAGCATCGCCACCAGGACCGGCCACAGGTCGGCCCCCTTTTCGGTCAGTCGGTAGTCGGAGCGCAGCGGACGCTCCTGATAGGGCCGCTTGACCAGGATTCCCTCCTCGACGAGACGCTCGAGGCGTGCCTGCAGGATGTTGCGCGCCACCCCCAGGTCGCGCTGGATGTCCTCGAAACGCCGGATGCCCAGGAAGACGTCCCGCACGATGAGCAATGTCCAGCGCTCACCGATCACCTCGAGCGTCGAGGCGACAGGGCAGTACTGGGTGGGGTAGTCCCGGTTCAGCATCCCTCCACCATAACGCATCATTGCGCCAGTGGGTTGCTTTATGCAACTTTCTTCTCTAGAGTTCGTTGCATGACAGAACTAACCGAGAGCCCAACGCCGGTGCCGACCCGTTCCCGACCGGTGCTGACCGCCCTCATCGTCCTGACCGGGGTGTTCCTGTCTTCGCTCGACCTGTTCATCGTCAACATCGCCTTCCCCAGCATCTCGGCCACTTACCACGGGGAGAGCCTGAGCTCGCTGTCGTGGGTGTTGAGCGCGTACACCATCGTCTTCGCCGCCGTCCTGGTGCCGGCCGGGCGCTGGTCCGACCGGGCCGGCCGCAAGCGGGCCTTCCTGCTCGGGCTTGGGATCTTCGCCGCCGCGTCGGCTCTGTGCGCCATCGCTCCGAGCCTCGAATTCCTCATCGGCGCCCGGGTCCTCCAGGCCACCGGCGGCGCCCTCATGCTGCCCACCTCTCTCGGCCTGTTGCTCCCCGCCTTCGGGCCGGCCCGCAAGGGGGCGGCCATCGGCCTGTGGTCGGCGGTCGGCGGCGCGGCCGCCGCGTTCGGCCCACCCATCGGCGGGCTCCTCGTGCAGGCGAGCTGGCGTTGGGTGTTCCTCGTCAACCTGCCCTTCAGCGTGCTCGCGCTCGTGCTCGGCGTACGTCTGCTCGACGAAGTGCGCGACCCGGACGCCCACAAGTCCGACCTCCTCGGCGCCGGCTTGCTGACGGTCGCCGTGGCCAGCCTCGTGGCGGGCATCGTCGAAGGTTCGGATTGGGGCTGGACCAGCGGGCGGATCATCGGTGCCTTCGCGCTGGCCGCCGTGGCCGGTGCCGGGGTGGTCGTGCGTTCGTTCCGCCACCCCAACCCCATCATCGAGCCGGCCGTCATCCGCCACCGCGCCGTCGCGCTGGCCGATCTCAGCTCGCTGGCGTTCTTCGGTGGCTTCGGCGCGATGGTCCTCGGCGGCGTCCTCCTGCTGACCGGGGTGTGGCACGAGTCGGTGCTGCGCGGCGGGGTTCATGATTGCTCCCGGTCCTCTGCTGGCCGGTCTCACGGCCTTCCCGGGCGGCCTGCTGGGTGCCCGCCTCGGGCACCGGGTCGTCGGCACGCTCGGCTCGCTGTTCTTCGCCGCCGGCGGGGTGTGGTGGATCACCCACGTCAGCGCGGTGCCCGACTGGAGCGGGGCCTACCTGCCCGGCAGCCTCCTGGGTGGTTTCGGCGTCGGCCTCATGCTGCCGTCGCTCGGCGGCGCCGCCACAGCCCCCCTGCCGCCGCAGCGCTTCGCTACCGGCTCCGCGCTCTACGCCATGACCCGCCAGATCGGGATCGCCCTCGGGGTGGCCTGCCTGGTGGCCATCCTCGGCGCCGCCACCGGTTCCACGGCGGTCACCGCGTTCCACCACGCCTGGGCCTTCATGGTGGGGTGCAGCCTCGTGGCCGGCCTCTTGCTCCAGGGCATCGGCAGCCGGGTGACCGAGACGGCCGACGCCTCCGTGTCGGCCGAGCCCCCGGCTCCGGTTCAGGCTCCGGCTCCGGCTCCGGCGGCAGACTTGGATCCGGCGCCCGTCGCGCTCTACCCGATCGGCGCCGGCAAGTAGGCGGGGTTCGCCACCAGCAGCTGGTCACGCGCCGCGGCGGCGAGGGCCGGCGCCACCGACGCCCAGTCGCCATCGAGCGCCCCCGAGCGCAAGGCGCTCGCCAACGCGGCGTCGTCGGCGAAGCCCAGCCCAGCCAGGCGCGCCGCGTGGGCGGCGGCGAGAGACGGACCGAGCCGCAGCTCGCGCTCGACGATCCCCAAGGCGTTACGCGCCACCCGGGTCTCGAAGCCCGCGCCGCCCTCGCGGCGCGCCATGATGCCGTCGAGGTATTCGCGCACGGCCTCGACGAGCTCGGCTGCGGTCGGGCGGCCGAAGGGCGGGCGCGGTCCGTCCGCCGCGGCGGGTCCGGCGGCCGCGGGCGGTGACGTGCCCAACAAGGTGAAGAGATCCCACTCGCTCTCGCAGACGCGCCGGCCGATGGTGGCCAGCTCGACCGAGCGCGACGCGCCGCTCAGGTGCGCCGAAGCCTGCAGGGCGCAGATTGTGGCCCACTTGACGGTGGCGTACACCTGCCACCAATGCACGCGCTCACGCGTCATGGCCTCGCCGCCGGCGACGGCGTAGGCGGCCAGCAGCTCGTCCAGCCCGCCGAAACCGCCGACCTCGCCCGGGCCGCCGAAGCGCCAGGCGGGGGCGCACAGCCAGCCGACGTCCTCGGCCGGGTCGCCCGTGTGCGCCAGCTCCCAGTCGAGGACGCCGCGCAGCCCGTCCGGCCCGACCAGGAGGTTGCCCAGCCGGTAGTCGCCGTGCACGACGACGCGGGGCCCGTCGGGCGGGCCGTGCGCGCCCAGCCAGCGCACGCCGAGCTCCAGCGCGGGGCGTACCTCGCCCAGCGCATCGAGGAAGGGCAGGGGGTCGCCCAGCGGGTCGGTCGGCGCCAACCCCGGAATGGCGCCCGGGTCGATCGTGTGGATGGCGGCCAGCGTGTGGCCGGCCTGCGCGGTGAGGGCGCGCCGGGCCCCGGCCCATTGGCCGTCGCGCAGGATCTTGCGCGGGATCGTCTCGCCCTCCAGGCGCTCCACCACCAGCCAGCTGACGCCGAGGTCGTCGTCCTCGCCGAGCGCGACGACGCCCGGCACCGGCACGCCGGCCGCGCCCGCCGCCCGCAGGAGCGCCCCCTCCATGCCGACCCGGCCGGGCTGGGCGCTGACGCCGCGGTCCATCTGCAGAATGAGCTGGCGCGTGGTGCGGCCGGGCCGCTCGAGTTCGAACGCGCTGGTGACCCGGGAGGCACCACCCGACAGCCGGCGCAGCCCGCGCACGCTCCCGTCCAGCCGGCGCCCGAGCGCGGCCGCCAGCTCGTCGGTGCTCAGCCGTGGGGCCATCCCTACTCGACGGGGACGACAGGCCTCCCGCCGTCGTCGAGCTGGTGCAGGTACTCGCAGATCCCGTAGCCGGTCCGCGTCTCGCCGGCGGGGTCCTCGTAGGTCCAGCGGGCCAGCCCCTCGTTGACCATGGTGCCCCCGGCCCGGCCGATGTCGGCCACCCGCAGCACGTCGCCGCGCAGCGGGTAGGTCCGGCCCAACTTGTCGACCACGTCGAGGTGGACCACGCGGTGGGTGACCCCGTCGTCGGCCAGCTCGGTCAGCACACGCCACTCGGCGACCGAGGTGGCCCGCGTGCCGTCCCACACCCAGCCGCGGTGCAGGTCGCCGGCGTCGGTGCCGAGGCGGATCCCGCCGAAGTGCATGTCCTCGCTGATGTTGACGGAGAACCAGCGCCACATCTTCGGGCCGCCCCAGCGGCGCGGACCCCAGGACCGGTCCCGGTTGCCGTGCGCGTCGTGCCACTCGTGCCGCGTGCCGTCGACGGTGAGTGTGCCCGTCCAGCGCCCGGCCTGCTCGAGGTGCCCTTTGCCGACCGTGCCGGCGGCCGCGGCCGCCTCGGCCGACTTCGGGCCGCCGCTCGGCTGCCCGTCGGTCCCGATGGCGGGCGTGACGGCATCGAAGCGCACGTCGAGGGCCACCGGGACGGGCCGGGTCGCCGTCTCCCCCCGCACGCACGGGCGCGCCTGCACCTCACCCTCCATGGTCAGGCGCCACGACTGCAGCGCCTGGAGCATCTCGTAGCGCACCGCGCCGACCTCGAGCACGGAGTCGACCATCTCGCGTTGCTCTTTGACCCAGTGGTACTCGCCGAGTTGCCCGTCGGGCAGCCAGAGTGACAGGCCGACGTCCATCGTCCCCTCGTTGGGCCGGATGCCGATGCGGCTGAACAGGCCCGAGTCCGTGCCCGGGTCGTAGGCGTTGAAGTAGTACGACTCGCTCCAGGCGCTGTCGCCTTCGACGGGGTGGGCCAGGTCGTGGCGGGCATCGAGGATCGGCATGCCTACACCATTGTCTGTCCGGCGCTCACGTTCAACGCCTCGCCGGTCACGCCGCGGGCCGTGTCGGAGAGCAGCCAGCAGATGGCGCTGGCGATCTCCTCGGCGCTCTGCAGGCGGCCGAGCGGGATCTCGCGGGCGATGTAGGCCGCCAGGCCCTCGGGGCCGCCCATCAGGTTCTCGAACATGGCGTCGCGGTTGACGAGGTCGGTGTCCACCGTGCCCGGGCACACCGCGTTGACCGCAATGTCCTGGGCGCCCAGCTCGGTCGCCATCGTCTGGGTCAACAAGATGATGCCGGATTTGGCCGCGCAGTAGGCCCCGAGCAAGGGAAAGGCGCGCTTGCCGGCCTGGCTCGAGACGTTGCAGATGCGGCCACCCACGCCGGCCGCCACCATGCGGGTGGCGCAGGTCTTCGACACCAACCACGTGCCGACGAGGTTCACGTCGAGCACGCGGCGGAACTCCTCGGCCGGCAGGGTCAGCAGCGGGCCCAGCCCGAACCCCGGTCCGCTCCCGCCCGCCACGTTGGCCACCAGAGTCACCGTCCCGAGCTCGTCGGTGGCCCGGGTGACGGCGGCCTCCACCATGGCCTCGTCGGCAACGTCGGCCGTGGCCGTCGCCACGCGGGCCCCGAGGTCCGTGAGTTCGGCGGCCAGGGAGTCAAGGTCGCCCCCGCTGGCCGTGCCGTGGGCGGGGGCGTCGGCGTAGGGGCGGGCGATATCGAGGCAGGCCACGTCCGCACCGCCCCGGGCCAGGGCGACGGCAGTGGCTCGCCCGATGCCGCGGGGACGGGCCGCCCCGGTCACCAGCGCGACATGTCCAGCGAACGGGCGTCCCCCAGGCTCGTGTGTGAAACTCACCGGGCAAACGTAGCGACGAATGCGGGCGGCCGCGCCGTCCGTGGGGGTGACTCTGCCATGCGTGCGGCGGTGACGAGGGGTGGAAAGCTGGTGGTGGGCGAGGTCCCCGACCCCGTGCCGCTCTCGGGCCACGTGGTCGTGCGCTCGCTGTCCGCGGGCATCTGCGGATCCGACCTTCACGCGCTGGCCGACTTCGGCCACTTCACCGGGCTCATGGACTCCGTCGGCGTGCCTGCGCTGGACCCCGCCGTCGACTGCGTCTTCGGCCACGAGTTCTGCGCCGAGATCGTGGAACACGGCCCCGACACGGCCGGCACCCTCCCGGTCGGCACCCGGGTCTGCTCGGTGCCGATCATCCTCGGCCCGACCGGGGTCGAGCAGATCGGCTACTCCAACGCCTATCCGGGCGCGCTGGCCGAGCACCTGGTGCTCCAGGAGCTGCTGTGCCTCCCGGTGCCCGACGAGCTGGCCACCGACCTGGCGGCGTTGACCGAGCCGCTCGCCGTGGGCGAGCACGCCGTGGGCCTGGCGGGTCTCAGTCCCGGTCAACCCTGTCTCGTCGTCGGCTGCGGGCCGGTCGGGCTGGCGGTGATCGCCGCGCTCAAGGGGCGGGACCACGGTCCGGTGCTCGCCGCCGACTTCTCTCCGACCCGGCGCCGCCTGGCCGAGGCCTTCGGGGCCGACGAGGTCATCGACCCCGCCGAGGGTTCCCCACACGACCGCTGGTCGGACTTCGGCATTGCCCGCACGGTCATGGAGCGGATCGGTTCGGCCATGCTCGGCGCCGCCACGCCGGACCCCGTGATCTTCGAAGCGGTCGGCGTGCCCGGCATGTTGCAGTCGCTGATCGCCGACGGCCCGCCGCACAGCCGGATCGTCGTGGTCGGGGTGTGTATGCACAGCGACACCATCGAGCCCTTCATGGCGGTGACCAAGGAGATGGAGCTGCGCTTCTCCTTCGGCTACACCCCCGACGAGTTCGCGGCCACGCTCGGGCGCCTGGCGGAGGGCGTTCCCGGCGCCGATCTCCTCGTCACCGCCACGGTCGACCTGGCCGGCGCACCCGGCGCCTTCGACACCCTGCGCACACCGGGCGAACACGGCAAGATCCTGGTGACGCCCTGACATGCGGCCACACCACGCGCTTGCGTCTTCGTGCGCCGCACCCGCCGGCGGAAGGCGGGGCACGATGCGCGGCGGGATGCGCGGCGGGATGCGCGGCGGGACGTGTGGCGGAACTATAAACCGATCCGTTGAGAGTTATTTCGAACCACCCCGGCCCAGACTGAGACCCACACCACGCATGGGTCTAGGACCGCTGGCTCCACCACCGACCAAC
>CAVTUE010000006.1:0-115496 GCA_963737805.1 uncultured Acidimicrobiaceae bacterium | reverse complement strand
CCGGGCGCTCTACCCAAACACGCTCTGGGGTCGTCCTCGGCAACTCGCCGACTCCCGCCCTCGGGGGAGGCACGCTTGGACGTGGGCCGGGACAGAGACAGTGAGTACGCAACAGAGGTACTGATTGGGAGGGCAGTGATAACTGACGCGCAGACCCCTGGCAGCCGCAGGAGGGTGCCCCTTGCCCCGTCCCAGCGAGTTCAACAGCGCCACCACGGGGCCCGTGCTCTCGCATGCCGAGGAGATCGACACGCTACGTTCGCGGAGAACCCATTCATGCGGAGCACCTATGCGAATGGTTTCTGGGTGATGTCGGGGGCGGAGGTGATCCGGGACGCCCTGCAACAGCCTGAGACCTTCTCCAGCTCCGTTGTCACCGTGCTGGACGGCGACCCGCCGTACAAGTGGATCCCCGAGATGCTCGATCCTCCGGAGCACACGGTGTGGCGGCAGCTGCTCGCCCCGCACTTCGCGCCGAGGACGATGGAGCAGCTAGAGGAAAAGGTACGGGGGCGCTGCGTAGACGTCATCGCGCAGTTTGCCGCCGAGGGGCACTGCGACTTCCTACCGCGACTTCGCCTGGCGGTTTCCGACGACCATCTTCATGGAGTTGATGGGTCTTCCTCTCGAGGGACTGGATCAGTTCCTGGAGTGGGAGCACCACATCCTCCACCCCTCGGCCGGTGCCGATCCCGAGCAGTCACAGTCGCAGGCCTTCGACGCCATGATGGCCGTGATGGAGTACTTCTCCGAGTTGATCGAGGAGAAGCGGGCCAACCCGTCGGACGACCTGTTGTCCAGCTCGCTGGCATGGACGATCGATGGGAAGCCCATTCCGATGGAAGACCTTCTTTCGTGGTGCCTGCTGATGTTCATGGCCGGGCTCGACACCGTGTCGATCCAACTCGCCTATGCGTTCTGGCACTTGGCCGGTCATGGCGACGATCGGTCCCGGATGGCAGGCGACCCTTCCGTGATCCCTTCCGCGGTGGAGGAGTTCCTCCGCTACTTCGCCTTCGTCGCACCGGCGCGCAAGGTGATGCTGGACACGGATTTCCACGGGTGCCCGCTCAAGACGGGCGACATGGTCTTCGTGCCGTTGAGCGGCGCCACCAGGGATCCGGCACGCTTCGAGGACGCGGCAACAGTCCGCATCGACCGAGCGGAGAACAACCACATCGCGTTCGGCTCCGGTCCGCACCGCTGTCTCGGATCGCACCTGGCTCGACACGAACTACGTGTCAGCGCTCGAGGAGTGGCACCGCGTCATCCCGGACTATCGGCTCACCGAAGGTGTGGAGGTGACCGAGCACGGGGGAGGCCTCTATGGCATCGACCGGCTGGAGCTCAGCTGGGACGTGTGAGTCATGTCACTCGGTTTGTCGGATCGGGGGCGAACACCGGAACGAAGACCTCGCCATGCTGCTCGAACTGCACCCGCACCGGCATCCCGATGTGGACATCCTCGGGCGGGCAGCCCACGACGTTCGTGGTGAAGCGAAGTCCTTCCTGGTCTGCCAGTTCGACGATGGAGATGTCGTAGGGCACGGGCACGGCGGGGTTGTAGGGGTGCGCATTCGTAGTGTGCGTGAAGACGGTTCCTTTTCCGCTGGTGGCCTCATACGAGGTGGAGCCGCCGCATTCGGAACACGACGCCGACGGGGGAAGACCCAGCGCCGACAGGACTGGCAACGGGTGATCCGGAGCGCACCCGTCGCACCGCCCGTCCAGAACGGTCGGTTGAGCTCATCGAGTGGTGGTGTGATCCGGGGGGCGGTCGCGGTCATGGCCCCACTGTAGGGTTGGCCCGCGTGAACGACATCGTGGAGCAGGGAGCGATCATCTCGGGAATCGGGATCTCGCGCATTGGGCGCAAGACCGGCATCGCCGGGCTCGAGCTCACCGCGGAATCCTCGCGGAGGCGATACGCGGATGCCGGACTCACCCCGTCCGACATCGACGGCATCGCCACCATGGGCGAGACTCCTGTCGCCGAGGCGGCGTCCCACCTCGGGATCGAGCACGCATGGACCGGCTCACCCGTCGGCCGATGGGGGCTTCTCAGCCCCGTCGTGAACGCCTTTCACGCCGTCGCGACAGGGGAGGCCCGCCATGTCCTGGTCTACCGGACGGTGAACATGATGGGGGGCTCGGTCATGCCCCAACCCGCCGCGACCGGAGGACCCTCGGCCGCCCGCGCCGGCCCGCCGCCCGCTTGCCCCCGTGGAGGAGAGAGGGAGTCCGATGGCCGACGTGCCCCGACTCCTCACCGCGCACGCCTACTCCGCGGCCAACTGGCTCGCCCTCCACGCCCGGCGCCACATGCACCTGTACGGCACCACGAAGGAACAGCTGGGCTGGTTGGCGGTCAACAGCCGGCGCAACGCCGCCCTGAATCCACGCGCCGTCTACCGGGAGCCCCTCTCCATCGACGACTACCTCACGGCCCGGATGATCTCGGATCCGTTCGGGCTCTTCGACTGCGACGTCCCGGTCGACGGTTCCGTCGCCTTCGTGGTTTCGACCGCTACGCTGCAACCGACTGCGACCACCCGCGTGCGCGTGGAGGCCTGCGGGGGTTCGCTCGGCTCGGCGGGCTGGGACCAACGGCCCGACTACCCGAAGATGGCTTCGGTCGACGCGGCGGCCGAGATGTGGAGCCGGACCGACCTAGCGCCGGGCGACGTGGACATCGCCGAGCTCTACGACGGCTTCACGTTCCTCACCCTCGCGTGGCTGGAGGCGCTCGGCTTCTGCGGTGACGGCGAGGCGGGACCGTTCGTCGAGGGCGCGGCACGCATCGCCCTCGACGGCGAGCTCCCGCTCAACACCTACGGGGGCCAGCTCTCCGCGGGTCGCATGCACGGCAACTGGGTGCTCCACGAGGCCTGCCTGCAATTGCGGGGCGAAGCCAGGGGGCGCCAGGTCGGGAAGCATGACGTCGCCGTTGTCTCCAACGGCGGCGGTCCGATCGCCGGCTGCATGGTCTTGACCCGCTGATCGGCCGTGTGCAGCGGGCGCGGACCGTGGTGGCCGCTACGAGACGGTCGGATGCTCTTCCCGGGGATTCGTGCGGAGGAACGCCTCCGCGAAACGCAAGATGCGTTCCTCTGACCCTGGCCAACCGACGACCTGCAACCCGATGGGGAGGCCGTCGACGAATCCGCACGGAAGAGTCGCAGCGGGGAACCCCAACCAGTTGAACATGTGCGTATGGCTCGTGTAGTGCGGAGCGAACGTTCCGTGAGGGAAGGGCACGGGCCCGTTGCCGCTCCACCAGTCCGCCCAATCCTCGATCTTGGGTGCGACTATCTGTGAGGTCGGGCTGAGAAGCAGATCACTCCCCGCGAACGCATCCCTGAACGCCTCCCAGTTTCGGCCCCGGCTCTCCATGGCGTCGATCCATGTGTCGCGCTCGGGCCGCTCGATGGTGCCGGTCGGTCCCCGCCAAAGAGGAATTGGCTGGTGACATAGCCCGGCCAAAAGTCTTCCCAGTCGCACGCGCGCCTCCTCGATGGTTGCCCCGAGACCGCGCACCGCCGGAAAGGCTGCCTCACGCACCGCCGTGATGACGCGGGGGCTCTCCTCGAACGCGTACATCCCGGCGAACCCGTAGTCATCGGTCCAAGCCACCCGGAACCCGCGCGACGCCGTCGTCAAGACGGCTCAGCATGTCGGGAGCCGGCGTCTGGATGCAGTCGAAGTCCCGCCCGTCGGGACCCGCCATGGCCTGCAACGTGATTGCGAAGTCCGTACGTCGCGCGCCAGGGGGCCCACAGTGACGGTGGGGTTCACTGCGCATCTGGAGGGCGGAGTTGTCACTGGGCACCAGCCCTGCAGTCGGGTGCATGCCGATCACGCCGCTGTACGCACCGGGGAGCCGGGTCGACCCACCGCCGTCTGTCCCGATCGTGATCGGAAGAAGGCGGGCGGCCGCGGCCGCCGCCCCGCCCGAACTCGACCATCCCGGAGCGCACGAGGGATCCCAGGGATTCCGGGCCTCACGTCCCAGTTGAACTGGAATGGCCCCGGCCCAGACGTCCCCATCATTGTGTTGGTACCGACGACGATGGCTCCCGCCGAGCGCAGGCGGGTCACCGCGAGGTCGTCATACGCAGCGCGGTGCGCTCCCGGCCTCGACGAAGAGCGCCATCAGGGGCATGCCGGCGACCGCGATATGTTCCTTGACAGATATGGGGATCCCGTGCAGCGACCCGGGGTCTCCGACCTGTTGCGCGTCGAGGAGGCGCGCCTGTTTCCGCGCCCCTTCGGCATCCACATGCTTGAACGCCTTGAGAACGGGATCGAATCTCTTCGATCCGGGCCAGAAAATGATCGGTCACCTCGAGGGCGGAGAGGTCGCGCTTCACCATCAGCTCGCGCATGCGCCACGCCGGCATCCACGTCAATTCGTCGTTCACTTGGCACAGCCCCCGATCTGACCGCGGTGTCGGCAGTTTGACAGCCGGCCTTCGATTCCGCAACGGATACAGGCTTGCTCCGCTCCGATCATCCACGAATTACAAACTCCGCGAAGATTTCTCCGTGAGCGTCGCGGCGGATGAATCCGGTTGGAGCAGGCGGCGCAACCTCCTCCTGGCCGAGTACGAGCAGATCGCCTGGAAGCTCTTCGCCCAGCATGGGTTCCGGGAGGTGACGGTGGACGAGATCGCCGAGACCGCCGGCGTGTCGGCCCGGACCCTCTTCCGGTACTTCCCGACCAAGGAGGACTTTCTCCTCGGCTTCACCCGTCGCGGTCTGCAGGCGCTCGTCGACCTGATCGCCGAACTCGAGCCGAGCCCGGATCCCGTCCGGAGCGTCTGGCAGCTGATCCGTACGCACTCACTGCAGGACCCGCAAGACGTCCGGTTGCTCACGCTGTGGCGACGGGCCGCCGCCGACGCCCCCGAGATCCACGCCCACGTGCCGCGGTGAGCGCGTGCACGCCCTCACCGAGGCGGTCATGGACTACTGCGCCAGGTCGAATGGCCCAGCCGGCCCTGACGACCCCGAGCCCCGACTTCTGGCCGGCATGGTCGTCGGAGTCGAGATGGCGGTGATCGAGTTGTGGGGCCGATCGGGCCTGGAGCTCCCCGAGATCTTCGAGGCGGCGGAGGTGGCGATTCCGGACCTGGTCCCCAAGGGGAGGGACGGACGCCCCTGAACAGGAAACGACTTGGCCTTGCCACGTGCCGCTTCCGCGCTTAGATTGTCAGAAAGTGACGATTCTTCCGCCGGAGGGATCACCAGCCCGGGGGCTCCGCCATGCTGCTGAAGATGTCCAAGTGATCTCGGTCGACGACCACGTGATCGAGCACGAGAGGGTGTGGCTCGACCGACTGCCCGGCCAAGTACCGCGAGGCCGGACCGCACATCGTGGAGCTCGAAGGCGGGATGCAGGCGTGGAGCTTCGAGGGCAAGATCATCCCCACCATCGGGCTCAACGCGGTGGCGGGAAAGGACCCCAAGGATTTCGGCGTCGACCCCGTCCGCTTCGACGAGATGCTCCCGGGTTGCTACGACGTCACGGCCCGTCTGTCCGACATGGACCTCGACGGAGTCCACGCCCAGATGTGCTTCCCGTCCTTTCCCGGTTTCGCCGGAGGGACCTCTTTGCGGCGAAGGACAAGGAGCTCGCCGCCGCATGCGTCGTCGCTTGGAACGACTTCATCCTCGACGAGTGGTCCGCCGCCGCACCGGATCGGTTCATCCCGATGGTGCATGGTCCCCTTCTGGGATGTGGCGGCGTCGGTGGCCGAAGTGGAGCGCACGGCGGCCAAGGGCGCCAAGTCGATCACCTTCACCGAGGCACCGCACCGGCTCGGCCTGCCGTCCTACCACAGCGACCACTGGGATCCGTTCCTCGCCGCCGCGCAGGCCGCCGACATGCCGCTGTGCCTGCACTTCGGCAGCGGTGGCGCGCCCGTGACGGCGCCCGATGCGAACTTTGCCGTCGCCATCGCCCTCTTCGGGATGAACTCGCAGTTCACGACGGTCGACATGCTGCTCTCGCCGGTCTTTCACAAGTTCCCCCGCCTCCGGGTCGCACTCTCAGAAGGCGGCATCGGCTGGATGCCCTATGTGCTCGAACGCAGTCGACTACACCTGGGAGCGCCACCGCTGGTACACGGGCGTCAATCCCGACGTACGGCCCTCGGACCTCTTCCGCGACCACATCTTCGGGTGCTTCATCGCCGACAACGCCGGAATCGAGGAACGTGACGCTCATCGGGATCGACAACATCATGTTCGAGGGCGACTACCCGCACAGCGACAGCAACTTCCCCGCGTCGCGCAAGATGTTGGCCGACGTTCTCTTCGAGGTCCCCGATGACGAGGCCCGCAAGATCGCGGAGGACAATGCCCGGCGTGTGTTCAACTTCCCGCGGAACTAGCCGGTCATGACGCGCCCGCTCGAAGGTGTCCGTGTGCTCGAGGTGGCGGCGTGGACGTTCGTCCCGGCTGCCGGAGCAGCCCTGGCCGACCTGGGCGCGGACGTGATCAAGGTCGAACCGCCCAACGGCGACCCCCAGCGGGGTCTGATGAACCTGCTCGGCAGCGCCGAGAGGCCCGGACCGAACCCGTTCGTCGAGATCCCCAACCGGGGCAAGCGGGGGATGACCATCGACCTGGCGACGGGTCGCGGGCCGCGACCTGCTCCTCGAGGTGGCGGCCACGGCCGACGTCTTCCTCACCAGCTACCTGCCGGCGGTGCGGAAGAAGCTCGGGATCGAGCTGGAAGACCTGCGGGGAGCCAACCCGCAGATCATCTACGTGTGCGGCCACGGGTGGGGCGCCCACGGGCCCGATGAAGGACACCGGTGGATTCGACCTCGCCGCCGGATGGGCGTCGGCCGGAATGGCCGCCAAGATGACACGCCCGGGGGAGGAGCCGATGTTCCAGCCGGCCGCGTTCTTCGACCTGCAAGGGGCGAACACGATCGCCGGCGCCATCGGCACGGCCTTGTTCCAGCGCGAGCGGACGGGCGTCGCCACCGAGGTCGACGTGTCGCTGCTCGGCGTGGGCATCTGGACGCTGAGCCCCGACATCATGGCCGGGCCCTTACGTCGGGTCGATGCCGGCTCCCGACCGGACCCGCTCCCCGAACCCGCTGACGAACAGCTACCCGACCGCGGACGGTCGCTGGCTCTACCTGGTCTGCCTGCAGGCCGACCGCTTCTGGGCCGAGCTCTGCGAGACCATCGGCCGACCCGAGCTGGTGGCGGACGAGCGGTTCTCCGACATGGTCGTGCGCGCGCAGAACGCAGAGGCGTGCGTGGCCGAGCTCGAGTCGACGTTCGTCTCGGAGTCACTCGAGCACTGGCGCACGCAGCTGGCCGACTTCACCGGCGTCTGGGCACCGGCCCTCACGCCGGCCGAGGTGCACGGGCACGTGCAGGTCGACGCCAACGGGTACCTGCCCGAGGTCGTCGCACACGACGGCTCCACCTTCCGGCTCCCCGCGCCCCCCATGCAGTTCGGCGGCGTCCCACCGGTGCCCGGCGGTCCAGCTCCCGAGCTGGGCCAGCACACCGAGGAAATCTTGCTCGAACTGGGGCACGATTGGGACGCCATCTCCGAGCTGCGCCAGTCCGGCACGCTCGGGTGAGGGAGGGCTGACGACTGTGGAGCCAACGATTGTGGAGGCTAAGGACGGAGGCAATGAGATGAGCTGGAATTACGAGCTGTTCATCGACGGGAAGTGGACCTCGGAGGGTGCGGAGGGCTCCATCGACGTCGTGGATCCCGCCACCGAAGAGGTGATCGGAACCGTTCCCGAGGCCACGACGAAGTCGGCCGTACGCGCCATCGAGGCCGCTCGACGTGCCTTCGACGAAGGCCCCTGGCCGTACATGAAGCCGTCCGAGCGGGCCGCCCGGCTGACGGCCATGGCCGAGATCCTCGAGTCACGGGCCGGCGACCTGCGGGAGCTGATCATCGCCGAGACCGGCTCGACCGGGTTCCTGACCGACGCGGTGCAGGGAGCGGGGTCCATCGGGATGCTCCGGTCGAACGCCTCGCTCGTCGAGCACTCGTTCCCCTGGGTCGAGAACGGCGCTCCGACGGGAGGGCCCACCGGACTGGGCGGGAGCGCCATCGTGCGCGAGCCCATCGGTGTGGTGGCCGCGATCACCCCCTTCAACTTTCCCTTCATGCTCAACGTGGTGAAGGTGGCGCCCGCGCTCGCCGTCGGCTGCACAGTGGTCCTCAAGCCGCACCCCTGGACTCCGCTCGACGCCATGCTCATCGCCGAGGTCGCCGCCGAGGCGGGTATCCCGCCGGGCGTGCTCAACGTCATCACCGGGCACGGTGAAGTGGGGGACGAGCTGACGTCGAATCCGATGGTCGACATGGTCACCTTCACGGGGTCCACCGCAACCGGGCGTCGCATCATGGCGTCGGCGTCGGCGACGGTGAAGAGGGTCCAGCTCGAGCTCGGTGGGAAGAGCGCGACGGTGGTGTTGGGCGACGTGGGTGAGGACTACGCCCGGTCCGTCGGCTTCGGCCAGGTGCTCATGCACTGCGGCCAGGGTTGTGTGCTGCATACACGCCTGCTGCTTCCCGAGCATCTCCTCGATGCGTACAAGGAAGGGCTCGATGCCATGCGCCCCATGATCACGATCGGGGACCCCCGGGACGAGGGCACCGTGCTCGGGCCTCTGATCCGCGAGCAGCAACGCCAGCGCGTGGAGGGGTACGTCGGCCTCCGGGCTCGAACAGGGCGCCGAGTTGCTCTGTGGCGGGAAGCGACCCGATGGAATGGAGAAGGGCTACTACTACGAGCCGACCGTCTTCGTGAGCACCAACGACCTGCGCATCGCGCAGGAGGAGATCTTCGGTCCTGTCCTCACCGTGGTGCCGTACTCGGGTGAGGACGAGGACGCCGTGCGTCTGGCCAACGACTCCATCTACGGCCTGGGAGGGGGAGTCGTGTCGACGTCGGACTCCCGGGGCTTCAACGTCGCTCGCCAGATCAGGGCCGGCCTGGTGACGGTGCAGAAGGTCGGCTCCGAACCGCTCCCAGACGTCGGCCCCGGTGGCGGGCAGGGTCCGGGGTGGGGGTCCGACTTCAAGGGCATCGGTCAGAGCGGGGCCTTTGGCGGTTACAAGCAGTCGGGACTCGGCCGCGAGTGGGGGCGCCACGGGCTGGAGGACTTCACCGAGATCAAGAACCTGGCCTGGAGCTGACCGCAGATCGTGGGGGCGCTCGAAGGAAAGATCGCGGTCGTCACCGGCGCCACGAGCGGGTCGGGCCTCGGGATCGCCCGTCGATTCGTCGAGGAGGGTGCCACTGTCCTGCTTCTGGCGCGTGGTGGCGACCGTCTCGAGCGGACGGCGACCGACCTGGGCCCCAGAGCCATCCCCCTCCTCACCGACGTCGGCGACCCGGGAAGCGTCGATCGGACTTTCGCCGAGGTCGGCGATCGCTTCGGTCGGGTCGACATCCTGGTCAACAACGCCGCCGTCTACCGCCCGTGCCGTGTCGAGCTGCTCAGCGACCTCGACATCGAGCAGCAGATGCGCACCAACTTTGCGGGCCCCGTATACACCTGCCGAGCGGCGATCCCGCTGCTCCGGGCCGCCGGCGGAGGAGACATCGTCAACACGTCGAGCGAGTCCACGCTCCACCCCTTTCCCATGCTGTCGATGTACGTCGCGACGAAGGCGCCCTCGAGGCGTTCGCGCTCGTCCTGGCGCAGGAGGTTCGCGACGACGACATCCGGGTCACGACGGTCATTCAGGGCGGGGCCAACGGTGCGGGGAACGGGTCGACGGACTGGGAGTGGGATCCCGAGCACGGCGCGGCAGCGATCGATCTGTGGACGAAGTCGGGCCTGATCTCCCAGGCGCTCGGCCGCAACGGTGGTCAGGAGGTACAGGCGATCGGGGATGTCCACCTCTTCATCGTGACCAGGCCCGCGAACCCAGAAGATGGACACGGTCTATTGCCGCAGCTTTTGACCCATCAACACGTTCGACACTCGATCCACCAGGAGGAAACATGGCTGGACGCTTAGAAGGAAAGGTCGCCTTCATCACCGGGGCGGCGCGAGGACAAGGTCGGGCTCATGCCGTCCGGATGGCGTCGGAGGGGGCGGACATCATCGCGGTCGACATCTGCCGTCAGATCGAGTCGAACAATTATCCTCTGGCCACACCCGAGGACCTGCAAGAGACCGAGCGGGCCGTCAAGGAGCTCGATCGACGCATTGTCGCCCGCCAGGCCGACGTGCGGGAGCGCTCCGAGCTCCGCGACGCGCTCGAGGCCGGCGTGACGGACCTGGGACGGCTGGACATCGTCGTGGCCAACGCCGGCATCCTGCCGATGGCGCTGGGTGACCCCCATGCCTCCGACTTCGTCGATGCCACCGACGTCGACCTGCTCGGTGTGATGAACACCGTCGCCGTTGCCCTGCCGCACCTCCCCGACGGGGCCTCCGTCATCATCACCGGATCCACCGCTGGCTTGATGCCCGGCACGACCGACAACCCGGTGATGGGACCGGGCGGCGACGGCTACGGGTGGTCCAAGCGGACGCTCGTCGGTTACAGCGAGCAGATGGCTCGGCACCTGGCGTCTCGGCTCATCCGGGTCAACACGATCCACCCCACCAACTGCAACACCCATCTGCTGCACAACGACGGCCTCTACCAGATCTTCCGGCCCGACCTCGAGAAGCCGACCCGCGAAGACGCCGAGCCGGCCTTCAACTTCTTCCAGGCCATGCCCATCCCCTATGTCGAGCCCGAGGACATCGCCAATCTGGCGCTGTTCCTCGCCAGCGACGAGTCCCGGTACATCACGGGCCAGCAGATCCGCGTCGACGCCGGGATCGTTGCTCAAGTTCCCCAACGGACCGGCCGGCTGACGGCGGCGGCGCAAGGAGGCTCGGCATGGCGAACGCGATCGACCGCGAGCTGTACTACGACCCCTATGACTTCGACATTGATGCCGACCCGTACCCGGTATGGAAGCGGCTTCGCGACGAGGCGCCGCTCTATTACAACGACAGCACGGCTTCTACGCGCTGAGCCGGTTCGACGACGTCAAGCGTCGCAGTACCGACTGGAGCACCTACATCTCCGGGAAGGGGTCGGTCCTGGAGCTGATCAAGTGCGGCGTGGAGATCCCGCCGGGCATGTCTCCTCTTCGAGGACCCGCCGCTCCATGACTGCACCGGCGGTGCTGACGCGGGTGTTCACGCCGAGGCAGGTCGCCGCGATCGAGCCGCAGGTTCGCGAGCTGTTCTGCGCAAGAGCCCTCGATCCGCTAGTGGCGAGGCCGAAGTTCGACTTCATCCACGACCTGCTCGCCTCATGCCGATGCGGGTCATCGGCATGCTGCTGGGCATCCCCGAGGAAGACCAGGAGACGATCCGCGACCGTCGACGCAGGAATGCGGCACGACGAGGAGGGGCGCCCGGCGCGTGACCGAGGAGCTGCGCGCGATGGATGGCAGCTTTTCGCCGAGTACATCGACTGGCGGGTCGAACACCCGTCAGACGATCTCATGACCGAGTTGTTGAACGCCGAGTTCGAGGACGACACCGGGAGCGTCCGCAGGCTCTCCCGTGACGAGATCCTCACTTACAGTCGAGCTCCTCGCCGCCGCCGGCAACGAGACCACGACGCGGCTCATCGGGCTGGGGCGGCAAGGTGCTGGCCGAGCACCCGCGACCAGCGCGCCGAGCTGGCGCAGGATCCGGGACTGGTGCCGAGAGCGATCGAAGAGCTGCTGCGCTACGAATCGCCGTCACCGGTCCAGGCTCGCTACGTCACCCGCGACGTCGAGCACCACGGCGAGACGGTGCCGGGAGGCAGCGTCCTGCTCTTGATGACCGGAGCCGCCAACCGGGACGATCGCCACGTTCGACGAACCCGACACATTCGACGTCCGCCGCACCGTGCAGCAACACCTGGCGTTCGGCTACGGGATCCATTTCTGTCTCGGCAGTCACCTGGCCCGATTGGAGGGCCGGATCGCGCTCGAGGAGGTCCTTCAGCGCTTCCCCGACGTGGGAGGTCGACTGGGACAATGCCGTGCGGGCACACACGTCGACCGTGCGCGGATGGAGTCGCTTCCCGTCGTCGTTCCTTAGCGGCCACCCCACCGGGCGCGCGCCGTGCGCGGGTCACGGCTCGATCCCGAACTCCGAGAGCACACGTGTCGTGTCGGCGCCCAGCTCCGGCGCCCTCGCCCCGCCCGGGCGGCGCGGGGGTGTGCGACCGTGAGATCGCGGGGAGCAGGCAGGGTCGGTCCGGTCAGGGCGGCGCTCACGGCAGACATCGACACGTCCAGGAGCCAGCGACCCCCCGCGGCAAGCGCCTGCAGGCAGGCCTCGGCTGCGGTCAGGCCGGTGACCGGGTCAGCCAGAGCATCCGCGGAGAAGAGCGGGGCTTCGTCGTTCCAGACCACCAAGCCACCGGCGGCGGCGGCGTCGTCGCCGAACGCGACCCGGTTGGCGCGCACCGCCGAACGCCCGTAGCCGGTGATCGAGATCCAGATGCGGGGTCCGCCGCTGCGCACGAGGTCGCGCATCCAGCCCGAGCTGGGCCAGCGCGCCGTGGCCGGCTGGCCTCGATGACGATGTCGGCCCGTCGGACGAGGTCGTGCAGGATCCGGACTCCCGCGCGGTCTGCAGGTCCAGCGCGACGGACCGTTTGGCGCCGTTCATCAGGTCGAAGAACTCGTGCGGGCCCCGGCGCGGCGCCGTTGGGTCGCTCCCTCGACTCGACCTTCACAACCCGCGCGCCGGCGCGGGCCAGCAGGTCACCGCACAGTGGCCCCGCCCAGAGCGCCGACAGATCTACGACGACCATGCCGTCGGCGTCGGACCGCGGGCAGGGCGTCACCGAGGGATGACCGCGGTACACCGACCCGGTCCGCCCGCCTCGCCGACTCGTGCCGCCGGCAGCCCGAGGAGCTGGGCCCTCGCCAAGAGCTCGTCGGATCACGCCGAGGAGATTCGACGCGACCGGCGGACCACATCGCCGGCACCGAGTCCGGAATGGCATCGAGCTCGAGCCACGCCGGAACGGCCTCCATGTCTTCGGCACGCGGCAGCGAGACCGCCATGAAGCCGTCGGCCGTCGGGAGAAGCCGGCAGCTCCCCCACAGCTCGTGGCTCCCCGGCGCCAGAGGCCCATCAACGCAGCACGCTCGCCCAGGAGCGCCAACGTGTCCAGACCCGGGAAGGACCGGGCAAGGCTGATCGATCCCCTCGACGAGGCCGTCGGGTGGCCCGAGCGGCTGGTCGGGAAGCCCGGTCAGCGCCATGGCGCCGCTCTCTGCCCAACGCTCCACCCGGGGTCGTCCACTGTCGGCAGGGTAACGTCTCGCCATCCTCGAACTCCTCAGCGCCGACTCACTGCTCGCCGAGCTGCGCAGCGACATCAGCCCCGAGCGCAGTGGCGCGGTGATGGTCGCTCCTCGAAGAAGGGACGGCCCCCTTCCGGAGACATGCCGGAGGACGGTCTGGCGAGCCTGCCCTTCGTCGTCGTTGGCGTGCGCCGGGGCGAGGTCGACGGCCGCTGGCTCGAACTGTGCGACGTGGTGGTCGACGACGGCGACCCTGCGCTCGACCGGATCGAGGAGAACCTCGCCGAGCACCCCCTCACCGCCACCACGCTGGCCCTGTTGCTCCGGGGCAGCAACGCCTGTCCGTGGGTGAGGGCCTCGTGGCGGAGTCGGCCGCCTATTCCGTCCTCCAATCCGGACCCGAGTTCGCCGCGTGGCGTGCCGCACATCCGCCCGGGCCGACCGGGACGAGGGGCCTCGGGTGCGGGTCGACCGTGCGGACGACATCCTCTCGGTCATGCTGACCCGACCCGAGCGTCTCAACGCGCTCGACGCGCCGATGCGCGACGAACTTGTCGAAGCACTCGCCGCTGGCCGCGGCGGACACCGGCATCGCCCGGGTGGAGTTACGCGGCGAGGGCCGGGCCTTCTGCGCCGGCGGGGACCTCGACGAGTTCGGCACCCGACCGGATCCGGCGACGGCGCACCTCGTTCGCCTCGAACGCAGCGTGGCGCGGGCGCTGTCCCGCCTCGAGAGGCCCACCGTGAGCTACCTCCACGGCGCGTGCATGGGGCTCCGGCATCGAGCTCGCCGCCTTCACCGACACCGTCGTCGCGGCGGCGGACACGCAGATCGCGCTGCCCGAGATCGGCCTCGGCCTCGTGCCGGGCGTGGCGGGACGGTCAGCCTTCCCCGCCGGATCGGCCGCCTTCGTACGGCCTGGCTTGCGTTCTCGGGCTCCACCATCGACGCCGCCACGGCTCAGGCAGTGGGGCCTGGTCGACGAGCTCAGCCCCTGAAGCGGGCTTGTGGAAGACGGGAATCGCAGAAAAAAGAGTGCCCTCTATCGACTCGGTGATCCGGTAAGCCCGGCCCGTCGGGCCACCTGCTCGAGTCCCCGGTCGTGTCGGTCCTCCGCCAGGTACGGCGAGACGGCGAGGATGTCGACTTGCGCGGCCAGGTCCTCGGGCCGGTCGTCGACGAAGACGGCGGTGCCGCCGCACACGGGAAGATGCGTCGTGAGATAGCAGCCGTCGGCGTCACGTCCCTCCTTCGAGAAGTAACCGCTGACAAGGTGATCCACCCCGAACTGTCCGGCCCGGTCCCGGGCGTAGTCGCCGCCGCCCGCGCTCCACAGGAAGACCCGGCGGCGGCCGGCGAGGTGCTCCAGGATCTCGCGTGCCCGGGCCGGAGTGACGTCCCGGTGAGCGAGTCGACCAGACACCCGTCGACGTCGAAGACCCAGCAGCCTGCGCCGGATGGCGCCACCCCTCCGGTTCGTAGGTCCTGGTTGAGGGAGGTGCCCGGCATTATTGGTATACTCTATTCCCGATGAAGCACCCTTGGGATCGGCGGCTCGGTTTCTGGTGGCTGGCCGAAGAGTATCCAGATCAGCCTGCCGTCGTCGGCTGCCCCTCAGGGGTCACCCTTACCTTTTCGGAGCTGGCCGGACGGGCCCACCGCCTCGTCCACGGACTCCGCGGAGGGCCTCGGTGCCGGCTACATCTTCGCCTATGCCCTCCCCAACGACGTCGACATCCTCGGCCCGCAGCTCGCCGCGCACGCAAGCGGGTTCCAGTCCATCGCCCTGAACCCCGCCCTGTCCGGGGCCGAGATCCAGCGCATTGTCGATCACTCGGAAGCCGCGGCCCGGCCCTGTACCGCGACTTCGCCGACCGTGTGGAACAGATGTCCGGCACCGGGTCGATCAAGCTCCGGGTTGCGGTCGGCGGCGACATCGAAGGCTTCTTGTCCGAGGAGTCGTTGGTCGAGGGCCAGCCCACCACGGAGCCACCCGACCGGCAGCTGGGCATCCCCATTGTCTACTCCTCCGGCACAACGGGGCAACCGAAGGCCGTCGTCCGGCCGGCCTGCCCGCCGTCGACCCGTCCGTGGCCGCCGATTTCTCCAAAAGCTTTGGCCACGCCTTCCAGTTCCAGCCCTCAAAGGGGTGCCACCTGGTGTCGGCCGGCGATGCACCACGGTGGCTCCAGAGCTTCTACATGGGTGCGCTGAACGTCGGGCAGGCGCTGGCGATCATGGGCAAGTTCGACCCCGAGGAGACGCTGGCCGCCAAGATCGAGCGCCACCGGGTGACCACCGCCTACATGGTGCCGACCCAGTTCGTCCGCCGCTCCGGCTGCCGCAGGAGATCAAGGACTCGCTACGACGCCTCGAGCCTGCGAGGTGGTCGTCCATTCCGCGCACCGTGCCCGCTCGAGGTGAAGCAGCAGATGATGGACTGGTGGGGCCCGGTGATCTGGGAGACCTACGGTGGCATGGAGGGGGCGGCGACCATCGCCAAGCCCTACCGCTGGATGGAGAAGCCGGGGACGGTGGGCCGTTCGGTGGCCGGCATGACAGGTCAAGATCCTCGACGACGACGGCAAGGAGCTCCCGCGCGGCGAGGTGGGCGCGGTGTACCTCGAGCCGGAGCGCGGGCCAAGTTCGACTACCACAGGACGACCCGGAGCTCACGGCGTCGGTCAGCAAGGGGCAAGGCCTTCACCCTCGGCGACGTCGGCTCATGGACGAGGACGGCTATCTGTTCATCCGCGACCGGGCCAAGGACATGATCATCAGTGGCGGCGTCAACATCTACCCGGCCGAGGTCGAGGGGGTGCTCCGGACACCCTCGGTTGCGCGACGTCGCCGTCATCGGCATCCCCGACCAGAGTGGGGCGAGCAGGTCAAGCCTCGTCGAACTCGCGACGGGGTCGGCCGCCGAGCGGCGACCTGGCCCAGGAGCTGATCGCCTTTTGCCAGGAACGCATGGCCCGCTACAAGTGCCCGCGGAGCGTCGACTTCCGGGACGACTCCCGCGTACCGACGGCGGCAAGCTCTACAAGCGCATTCTCGCGAGGAGTACTGGGCCGCCGCCGAGCGCAACGTGTGATGGGCCATGATGGCCCGGGAGGGCGCGCTAGATATGGATTTCGGGTTCGGCGAAGACCAGGACCTTCTGCGCTCGACGACGCGGCGCTTCCTCACCGATCATCAGTCCCTGGCCGATGTCCGGCGTTCCCTGGAGGAGCCCGAGCTCTTCGATGGGGCGATCTGGCGTCAGGGCGCCGAGCTCGGTTGGACGGCGATGCTGATCCCGGCCGAGTATGAAGGCGGCAGCGTCACCGAGCAGCCGCTGGTCGACCTCGTCGTGTTGGCCGAAGAGCTCGGACGGGAGCTGAATCCCGGGCCGTTTCTCCCCTGCAATGTCGTGGCGGATGCCATCACCCGGTCCGGTACGGAGGTCCAAGGCAAGGAGCACCTGGCGCGCATCGCACGCGGTGAATCGACGTGCGCCTGGTGCCTGAGCGGGGACGGGTCGCCCGAGCCGTCAGCGGTCGAGGTACGAGCCTCCCGCGTCGGCGACGGTTGGCAGCTCGACGGTGTGGCCCGCTACGTGCATGCGGCGGGCGACGCCACGCTGCTCCTCGTGACGGCGAACAAGACGGATGTCGACGGCGTCGTGAACTTGCTCGTCCCCCGACCGACGGCGGGCCTCTCCGAGCGGTGCTCTCCGGCCTCGACCTGACCCGTAGGTTTGCCGAGGTTCGCTTCGACGCCGTCTCGGTGCCCGTCACCGCGGAGCTGGCGGGCGGGTGGTCCGTTGTGGAGCGCTGCCTCTCGGTGGCCACCGTGCTGCAGGCGGCGGAGTCCGTGGGTGCCGCCGATCTCGTCTTCGCGGCAACCGTGGACTACGCCAAGAAGCGCGTGCATTCGGCCGGACCATCGGAAGTTTCCAGGCCATCAAGCACCGCCTGGCCGATCTGCTCATCGAGCTCGAGGGCATGCGGGCTGCCGCCCACTACGCCGCCCTGGCCCTCGGCGACGGCCTTCCGGACGCCGCCGAGGCCGTGGCCACGGCGGGCGCCTACGTCGATGACACGTTCGCCCACCTCTGCGGTGAGGCGCTCCAGCTCCATGGCGGCATCGGGTTCACCTGGGAGCACGACATCCACCTTTTCCTACGGAGGGCCAAGGTCAACCAGGTGCTCTACGGCGACGGCGCGTGGCACCGCGAGCGCCTCGTCCGCCTGGTCGAGGGCGACCTGACACTCGGCGGAAGGCATGAACCCGTGGATGTGATCGTTCCGCCCATCCCCGACAGCTACGACGAGCTATCGGGCCACGCTTCGAGCCTTCCTCGCCGACCACAAGCCGACCTTGGAATGGAAGCAGCGCACGGGTCTGCGAGTGCCGACCGTGCCGACGACGTCGACCTCCTGCGTGACTACGTCCGGGCGATCTACGACGCCGGTTACGTCCTCGCCCGCTTCTCGGCCGAACCGGGTGATCCGTACGAACAGCGGATCCTGGAACAGGAGCTGGGGCAGCCGGAGTCCCCACGTGCTCGGCAACCCGTTGGTCGCCGGGGCGCTCAAGCATTTCGGCACCGACGAGCAACGGGCCGCACACCTGCCGCCGATGGCGCGCGGGCGACCACATCTGGACGCAGCTGTTCAGTGAGCCCGACGCCGGCAGTGATCTCACCTCGCTGCAGACACGAGCGCAACGCGACGGTGACGCCTACGTGGTCGTTGGTCAGAAGGTGTGGAGCACCTGGGCCCAATGGTCCGACTACGGCTACCTGCTGGCCCGCACCGAGCCCGTCGACGGCCCCGCCGGCATCTCGGCCTTCATCCTCGACATGCGGAGTCCCGGCGTGGACGTCGACCGCTGCGAGAGATGACCGGCACGACGGACTTCAACGAGGTCTTCTTCGACGAGGTGCGGGTCCCCGCGGCCAACATGATCGGCGGGCCGGGCGAGGGCTGGCGGGTCGCCGGGGCCAGTCTGGCCGAGGAGCGCTCCGGGGTCGGCGGTGGTGGTGGTGGCACCGACCCGGTGCTCCGGCTCGTCGACGTTGCCCGCCGGCACACCCGGGATGGCCGGTCGGCCATCGACGACGGCGCGGTCCGCCAGCAGATCGGTGCATTGGCAGCCCGGTCGCGTATCCAGCGCCACCTGGGCCAACGAGTGGCCACCAAGGCGGCGAGGGGGCAGATCACCCCTGCGGACGCCCCGTTGTCGAAGATCTGGTTCAGCGAGCTGAACCTGGAGATGGCCGAGGCGGCGCTGGCGATCCAGGGTCCCCGGTCCATGGCGAGCGAGGGTGACGAGCTTTCGTTCGAGGATGGGCGTTGGCAGGACGCTTTCCTTTACGCTCGGGCCTGACCATTGCAGGAGGATCGAACGAGATCATGCGCAACCTCATCGCCGAGCGCGGCCTGGGGCTTCCCCGAGAGCCGAGCAGGGCAGTCGTGACCTCGACGTCCCGTCACACCCACCCGCACCCGCCTCACGCGCAGCGGGCCCGCGGCGCCGCGGCGGCCAACGATCCCTTCCCCGGCGTCGAGAAGGTCCGGCCCGGGCTGTGGAGCATCCCGGTGCCCCTGCCGAACAACTCGCTGCGCTACGTCCTCGTCTACGTCTTCGAGACCGACCGCGGCCCGTACCTCGTCGACGCCGGCTGGAACACCGACGACGCCTTCGGCGCGCTGCAGAGCGGCCTGGAGGAGGCCGGCTGCGACATCGGCGACGTCCAGGGCGTCATGGTCACCCACATCCACCCCGACCACTACGGCCTGGCCGGCCGGATCCGCGAGGCGTCGGGCGCCTGGATCTCGCTCCACCCCGCCGACGCCGAGCTCATCCACGACCGCTACGACGAGCCCGACGACCTGCTCGACCGCGTGGCGGCCGCGCTTGCGCCGGATGGGGGCGCCCGCCGAGGAGCTCGAGCCGCTGCGCAACGCGGCCATGCCGGTCCGGCCGCTGGTCGACCCGGTGGTGCCCGACGTGCTGCTCGAGGACGGCGCACGGCCCGAGGTGCCGGGGTGGGACCTGCACGGCCATCTGGACGCCGGGGCACTCGCCGGGCCACCTGTGCTTCTACGAGCCCCGCCACGAGCTCATGCTCTCGGGCGACCACGTGCTCCCCCGCATCACCCCCAACATCCCGTTCCACCCCCAGGCCGGCGCGAACCCGCTGGGCGACTTCCTGCAGTCGCTCGACAAGCTCGAGCCCTACGAGGTCGACGAGGTCCTGCCGGCCCACGAGTACCGCTTCGACGATCTCCACGACCCGGCTCGAGGAGCTGCGCCAGCACCACCGCGACCGCTTCGCCGAGGTCGATCGCGATCCTGCGACGAGGGGCCCCACGACCGCCTGGGACATCGCGTCGCACATGAAGTGGTCGCGGCCGTGGGACGACATCGCCGGCTTCATGCGCCGCGCCGCGGTGGGCGAGACCGTGTCGCACCTCCGCGTGCTCGAGATCGACGGCGTCGTCCAGGTCGAGGACGGCGAGCCGGCGCTGTGGTCGCTGGCCGACCGGGCCGGCTGACTGCACCGACCGCTCGGGCGTCAGCGCTCCGGCGTCGACTCCGAGCGCCCGCGGTCGCAGAAAGAACGGACCTGTCGGGACGCCTCGGCACGCGACGGTAGCTTGTCCCGCATCGGATTGAGTCCCGCCGCCGCCCAGACGACCGACTGGACCAGGGGCGCGTCGGCCGCCGGATCGGCGAGCGGGAAGGTCCCGTCTGCCGCGCCCGCGGCCAGCAGGGCCTCGAGGGGCGCCATCAACAGCTTCGCCGCATGGCGCGTCTCCTCGGCATAGCCCTCGGCCTTCATGGCACCGGGCGACCCGAGCACGGCAACCCGGGCGGCCTTGGCCCGGTGGTGGCCGAAGCTCAGGATCTCGTCGATCCACGCGTCGAGCGCCGCCCGTGGACTCGGTGCCGCCTCGACCTTGGCGTTCAGGCGCACCGCCGCGGCCTCAGCTTCTCGACGGTAGAGCGCGCAAAGCAACTGGTCCTTGGACTCGAAGTGCCGGTAGAAGGAACGGGTCGACAGGTCCGCCTCGCTGCAAGATGTCGGCGACGGCCGCGTCCGTGTACCCGTTGCGCTCCATGACGGCGAGCGCGGCGTCGAGCAGGAGACGCAACTCGTCCTCGGCCCCGAAACGCCGAGGGCGCCCGGCGCGGGTGGCCGCTGCCGCTGCCGCCTTGGACTCGCCCACGCCTCAGACCATCCGGGCCCGGGGGCATGGGAACGTGTCGCTGACCTGATCGAACCAGATCTGCACGGCGTCGCCGATCTTGACCGTGTCGGGATCGCAGTCGATGATGTTGACGAGCATCCGCGCTCCGGCGCCCTGCGTGCCGTCCAGCTCGACCACGGCCGACACGTACGGGCACGCGTCGGCGAGATCGGGGCGGAGGGGGTGGCGCACGACCGTGAAGGTGTAGACGGTCGCCGGTGCCCGGCAGCTCCACCCACTCGACGTCCTGGTGCTGGCACACGAAGCAGAACGGGCTGACGGCGGCAACCGAACGTGCCGCAGTTGGTGCACCGGGGGGCGACGAGCCGACCGTCGCGGGCGGCGTCCCAGAACGGCTGGGTGCTCAGATCGGCGTAGGGTCGTCCCTCAGGATGCTGGGGAAGACGCCCGGGGTCAGGGGCCCGAATGTCGCCGCTCATGCGGCGTTGGTCAGCAACGTGCCGCTGACGGGCAGGCCGGCGGGGCCGCCGGTGACCAGCGCGATCTCGACGCCCCCTCGACCTGGTTGACGGCGACGCCGCGCAGCTGCTCGACCGCCTCGCGGACGTGGGTCATGCCGATGATGTAGGCCTCGGACAGGTTGCCGCCGTGGGTGTTCACCGGGATGGTGCCCGTGCCGTAGCGGATGTTGCCGTCGGCGACGAACGGGCCGCCCTCGCCGATCGGGCAGAACCCGTAGTCCTCGAGCTGCATGATCACCATCGGGGAGAAGTGGTCGTAGAGCAGGGCGACGTCGACGTCGGCCGGGCCCCACCCCGGCCATCTCGTAGAGCCGCTTGGCCACCGGTCGGTGGCCCGACGAGGCGAACTACGTCGTCGGGCGCCTGGAAGTACCGGAAGATCGCCGGCCCCCACCGGCCCGTCCCGCCGTTGGCCGACGCCAGGATGTACACCGGCGGCTGGCGGAGGTCCCTGGCCCGCTCGGCCGACGTGGTGATCACCGCGACCGCGCCGTCGCTCTCCATCGTGTAGTCGAACAGGCACAGCGGGTCGGAGATCATCCGCGCCGTTGAAGTAGTCGTCGAGCGTGAGCGGGTCGCTGCCGGATCGCGGTCGGGCGCCGGATCGCGTTCTCCCGCTGTCGAGATGCACACCTCGGCGAAGTGCTCGCGCTTGGTGCCGTAGAGGTGCATGTGCCGCGGGCGAGCATCGAGAAGCTGTGGCCCGGGGAGAGGAGGCCGTTGTTGGCGGTGAACGCCGCCGAGGGCGGGATGCCCCCACCGCCGTAGGCGCCGCCGCCCTCCGACATCGAGGGCGTACGCGAGCATGCCGCCGACCGCCGAGCCGCCCAGCCGGCGGTTGAGCTGCTGCAGGCGTCATCAGCGTGACGCACACCGTCGCCATGCCCGCCGTCGATGGCGGCGGCCGCCAACCCGAGCGCGCCGGCGCAGCCGCCGCCGCCCGACGTCAGCGACGGCGGCGAAGCGCACCTCCGGCACGCCCAGCATCGACGCGACCTGGGCGGGGTCGCACGAGCTCGAGTAGATGGCGAACCCGTCGAGATCGGCGACGGTGAGCCCGGCATCCTCGAGGGCCACAGCACCGCCTTGCCCGCCATCTCCAGCTCGGTCTGGGGGTAGGACTGCCCCCGCTTGTAGTAGGGGGTCGCCCCGACTCCCGACGACGGCGGCCTTGTCCTTCAACGTCTCCGGCACCGTGCTCCTTTCACGAGAGCTCGCTCTTGCTCGACTATCCGGGCAGCGCTGCCGCGAGGACCGGCACTTCCGCCAGCGAGCGCAGGCCGTCGTTCAGATGGGTGCAGCAATCGGTGGCCCGCAGTCGCTGCAGGACCTCGGTGCGCATCGCCCGCAGGTCGGTACCGGCCATCCACGAAGCGTTGGGCGCCGCGCCCGGGCACTCGGCATAGGGCAGGACCCGCGGCGTGGCCTGACGGAAAGCAGCTCCCCGGTGGCCCGGTCGGCGCGAGCGACCATCTGGTACTCGTGCACGACGACCTCGGCGCCGCCCGGGTCCCAGCAGCTGTCGCGGAACATGGCGTCGATCCCGAGCTCCCCACCTTCGTCCCACACATCGATCCGGCGCGCCCGGCGCATGGCGATCTCGGGATGGTCGTCGAGCTGGTGCCAGCCGAGGGGATCCGCTGGGTCGGCCAGCGGCCCGGGAAGGGCGGTGTTCTGGCGGAGCCCCGAAATGGAGCCGTCGCTGAGCAACGAGCTGGCGCCGTCGTGGAAGCCCGAGCAGATGTCGCGCATGATGCGGCGGGGGGCGTTGGCGACCCGGTTCCTGATCATGGGGATGTGGTCGGCCCAGCGCAGGTAGGCGAAGCCGGAAATGAGCGTGGAGCCCGCCAGGTCGTCGAGCAGAAGGTAGAGCGGGGTGCCTTCGGCCATCTCGTCCGGGAGCTCCTGCGCGATGGCCGCACGCAGGTTTGCTCCGGCACGGCAGCCGACGAGCCGTTGCAATCCCGAGCTCGCCGGGTCGGCGTCAATGCGCACGATGTCACGCGCCGGGCCGGTCACGGCGGAGAGGTCCGAGCTGCGCACCACGACCGGCGCACCGTGTGCCGGCGTCAGCAGGTCCCGCGCCCTGCCCTTCAGATGGAGGTCGGTGCCGAGCCCATCAGGCCAGAACATCAGCATCGTCGAGGTGCGCCGGATCGAGCCCGGTCTTCTCGCCGGGGGGGCGACGGCGGGATCCGAAGGCGGAGGGGGCAGCGCCGGCGCGGCTCGACCCCCCCGTTTCGAAGACCACGATTTCATCGTAGGTCGCCATCCGCGAGCAGCCCGTCCTTTTCGGACCACTCTATCGGTAAAAGTGCTGGTCATGAGCGTGTAGATGAGGAATCCACCCGGTAGGATCGCCCGATGACGACGCCGCAGGGGACTCGCGTCGTGGCGCGTCCGGGCGCCGACTCGAAGGCCAAACGAGCGGCGAAGGTGGCCGACCGCATCGTCGAGGACGTGACGTCCCTCGGGTGGCCGGTGGGAGAGGTCCTGGGTCCGAGGCCGAGCTCCTCGATCGCTACCGGGTGAGCCGAGCCGTGTTCCGTGAGGCCGTGCGGCCTGGTCGAGCACCAGCAGGTCGCCCGTACCCGCCGAGGTCCCGGTGGCGGGCTCGTGATCACCGAGCCGACGGTCGGGGCGGTCACGGACGCGGTCGTGCTGTACCTGCAGCGGGTGAAGCGGGCCTCGACGAACTCTCCGAGGCACGTGTCGTCCTGGAGGAGATCGCCTGCGACCTCGCCTCCGAACGGACAGAGCCGCGCGATCGGGCCGAGCTGCACCACCTGGCGGACGACCGGTCCGCCGATCCCGCGGAGAGCCCCCGCGACCTCCATGCGCTGATCGCCTCCGCCAGCCGCAACGCCGGTCTCGAGCTGTTTGTCGACGTCCTGAGTCAGGTGGCCGAGCTCTACTCGCCGCGCCGGCAACGCATCGGCACCACGGCCGAGGAGCCGAGGCATGCCCACGCGGGGATCGCGGAGGCTGTCATCGCTGGTGACGGGGAGCTGGCCCGCACCCGCATGCGCACGCACCTCCAGGCTGAGGCCGACGTCCTCGTCCGCCGCCGCTCGACCCGCCGACTCCTTCCCGAGTCCCTGGTCCTGACGCAGTCGAGCGCGGGCAAGGGCGCCGAGACCGTGGCGCGCAACATCACCCGGATCATCGTGGCGGACGGACTGCAGCCGGGGGATCTGGTCGGGACCGAACCCGAACTGATTCAGCGTGAGGACGTCGGCCGTGCCCTGCTCCGGGAGGCGGTACGGCTCCTCGAACACCATCAGATCGCCCAGATGCGCCGTGGGCCCGGAGGCGGCCTCTTCGTCATGGCACCGGACACCGCGGCCGTCGCCAGCGTGGCCGGCCATCCACCTGACCCGCCGCGGATGAAGCTCGCCGAGCTGGCCGATCTGCGTCAGGGCGTCGAGGTCGCCCTGACCGACCTCGCGGCGGCGCGCTCGACGACGAGGGAACCGCGGGGCTGTACGAGGCGCTCGCACGGGAAGAAGCTGCCGCTGAAATCGAGCGGGGAGCGACGACCTACGACTTTCATGCCGCCGTTGCTGCAGCGGCGCACAACCGGGTCCTCCAGCTTGTCGATCTGGTGCTGATCCGCCTGAGCCGCCTCCCGCCGGCCGAGCGCCCCGCCCTCTGGGCACAGAGGCAGATGTCGGCCGAGGTGCTGCGCATCCACCACGACATCGCGCGGGCGATCGAGGGCGGCAACCGGGAGCTGGCTCGTCACCGCATGCGCCGACACCTCGACGGACTGGGCGCCCTCATGCGCTGACCAGCGCCGTTGACCTGGGTTTTCTGGCAGCCCTTGACTCAGGCGCCGATATGAGAACATCATTTGCATATTGAGCGGCACGGCGTGGGGCCGCACCATGAGAGGAGGGCACGAATGAGTGACCTGGCAGAGCTGAAACTGTGGGCGAACTCGGGGGACTCGCACATCACCGAGCCCCCCGACCTCTTCGACTCGTTGCCGGACGACATCAAGGAGCGGATGCCACGCAGTGTCCGGAACGAAGAGGGCACGATCGAAACCATCTACATCGACGGCCAGGAGTTCATTCGGAGCTTCCGCAGCCGAAACCCGGTGAGGAGCCCCGCAGGCCCACGATCAACGCCCGCCCGGAGGACTCCGATGACGACGCGTATCTGCAGCGTGAGCTCGAGGCCAACGACCCGGCCCATCGCATCAACGACCTGAACAACGAGGGCGTCTGGGGCGAGGTGTGCTATCCGTCCCTCGGGATCTGGACCTTCAACATCCGGACTCCCAAGGTCGTGAAGGAGGGGACCCGCGCGCTAACGACTTCGCCATCGGGTTCCAGCGAAATTCGCCCCGCTTCATCTGCACCGCCTCGGTCCCGCTGCTCGACGTCGACGATGCCGTCGCCGAGATCAAGCGGGCCGACCAAGACGGATTCAAGGCCGGGTTCCTTCCGACCAGGCCGCCTTTCGGTCGCCCGGACTGGCACGACGAGGAGTGGGACCCCATATGGGCGACTTTCGCCGAGACCGGCATGGTGATCGGTTCCACATCGGCACCGAGCCACATGACCCGACCCAGCGGACAAACGTTTACTTTCGGGGGCGGGGTGGGGCGGTCCTCAACTACGTCGAGACCTCCTATGGAGGCCAGCGCGCGGTACCAAGCTGATCGCCTGCGGCGCCCTCGACCGGCACCCTGAGTTCAGGTGCTCGTCTCCGAGGGCGGGGCGACCTGGGGCCCGTTCCTGGCCGACCGGATGGACGAGGCCTACCGCCAGCACGGCGCCGGTGTCCGGCCGAAGCTCTCCAAGCTCCCGAGCGCGTTCCTCTACGAACAGGTCTACGCGTCGTTCCAGCATGACGTCAGCGGCCGTGCCGCCAACTGGGCCATGGGATGGAAGAACGTCTGCTGGGGGAGCGACTACCCGCACTTCGAAGGCACGTTCGGCCACACCCAGAAGACCCTGCATGAGCTCTTCGACGACGTGACCCGGTGGTCAGCCGTCGAGTCCGTGTCGGCGCCTTCCAAGAGCTCTTCCCGAGCGTCCCTTCGCCACCCGAGGACTAGGGCCTGCCGCGGGTCCGGCGTCGGAAAGACCGGGCGACTTCGAGACCAGCGATCGTTTCGGGCTCTCTTCATGGACCAGACCGGCACCGCGAGATTGCTCGCGGGAGGCCCCGTTCGGCTGACTGAGGATTCGAGGATTTCGCCCATCGAAGAGAATAATGAGTACCGCTCGCCAATCGTGATCGGAATCGCCCTGTGCCCGACAATTCACCCGTAGAGATCGACCAGGATGGCCATGTATTGATTCTGCGGCTTAACCGCCCGGAGAGGCTGAACGCAATCAACAGCAGAGTCATCGAGGAGTTGACCTGGGCCGTGAAGCAAGCGGGGCGTGACGCGTCAGTGCGGTGTCTCGTCCTGACCGGCGCGCCGCTGGGCGGACGGTCGACCCTGCTTCAGCGCGGGCGACGACCTCAAGGAGGCCGCTGCCGGCCAACTTCCCCCTGGGAACCCGGGCAACCGGCTTTGCAACCTCATCGATGATCTGCCTTAAGCCTTCGATTGCAGTCATCGACGGCATATGCACGACGGGAGCGACCGAACTGGCGCTGGCCTGCGATCTGCGGATCGTCGCTGAGACCGCACAGATCAGCGACTGGCATCTGGCCCGCCTGGGTTCGGGGCTGGGTGGTTGGGGTGCGAGTACCAGACTCAGTCGCCTCGTTGGTGTCGCGCAGGCGAAGGACATCATTCTCACAGGCAAGGTGATGGACGGACGGGAGGCCCATCGTGTGTTGTTCGCCCAGCGGGTGGTGCCCTCTGAGCAACTGTGGGGAGAGGCTATGACCATGGCCCGTGCCATCACCGAGATGAACCCAGACGGTGTCCTTATGACCATGAACCACCTCAGTCGGGTCGAGGATCTGTCAAAGGAGGAGTCATTGAGCTTCGCCAGACAGATTCAGCAATGGTTCGGCGGTGCTGGCGACTCGTTCCCCGATGCCGCCCGTCAGGCGCTCGCGAGGAAGGAATCCGACTAGGTCGGCCCATCCGTCACTGCGCCGGCATTGGCCGGATGCCACGGTCGAGCTTGGTCGGACCTTGTCGGGTGGGAGTTGGACGGTCCCGAGGAGTCGGTGCAACGGCGCTGGCTCGCAGAGCATGCCATCGCCCGATGCTCGGACCGGATCGGGATTGGCCGCGATGCCAGACGTTCTCCAAGGGTGAGGGCGAAGCCGACGGCCAACATCGAGACGGGAACCTGATGCGAGGGGTTGTGAGAGTCGAATTCTTCAGGAGCTCGGTCGGCCGCAAGGCGGATCCCTGGCCCACGCACATCCGCTTGACATGCTTGTCTTTCCCTGAGGTCCATGCTGCGTCGGACCGGCCTGGAACTCCGCCTGGCTCGGCCAAGGATGACCTCCCGTCAGCGGAACTGGCGGTTCACCGAGAGTGTCGAGGTCGCACAGTATATCGCGCCCGAGGACAGTTGGCTGGTATGACTCTCTTTCGGGGAGGGGAGAAAACCGGGACGAAGACTTCGGCGTGCTGCTCGAACTGCACCCGCACCGGCATCCGACGTGGACGTCCCCAGCGGCGACCTTTTAGGATACTCTTTAGATATCGAGTCCGGGCGGCGACGAAGGGAAACCATGGCCACGACGACATCGGAAGAATTCCAGAAGGCGACCGATTACCAGTTCAAAGAGGACGACATCGAACGGGCCAAGGCGCTGGTCGGCCGGTGGGCGCCATCGGGGGCACGGGAGTTCTTGACCACGGCGACACCCGACGCAATGCGCAACTTCGCTCGCAGCTATGGCGACGACAACCCGCTGTTCATCTCGGAGATTTACGGCAAGACGACGCGCTGGGGGGGCCAGCTCGCCGCCCCCATGATCGGCATCGCGCTGAACCGCCCCCTGTACGGCGACCCGCCCAAAGAGCGGATCAAGCGGCCCTCGTTCCGCGGCATCCATGTCTTCGTCTCGGGCAGCACGTGGCAATGGTTCCGCCCGCTCATGGAGGGCGACCACCTCTACAGCTTCGGCGGGACCGAGTCGGTGGTGGAGAAGAAGTCCGAGTTCGCCGAGCGCTCGCTGCTCGTCACCTACGCCGGGGTGAAGATGAACCAGCGGGCCGAGATCGTCGCCATCTCACGCACCCTGGCCATCCACACCGAGCGCAAGACCGCCCGGGAAAAGGGGAAGTACTCGGCCATCGAGCCGGCCACCTACACCGACGAGGACATCGAGAAGATCGACGCCATCTACGCCGCCGAGCAGGTCCAAGGGCTCGGAGCCGCGCTACTGGGAGGACGTCCATGTCGGCGACGCCCTGAACCCCATGGCCAAAGGCCCGCTGACCACGACCGACATGATCGTCTTCCACGCCGGCGGCTACGGGTTCGTGCCCTACGAGCCCTGCGCCAACCGGATCGCCTACAAGAACCGCCAACGTATCGCCCCGTTCTACGTGAAGAACGAATACGGGGTGCCCGACGTGGCCCAGCGGGTGCACTGGGACTCGGCCTGGGCCCAGGCGATCGGCAACCCGATGGCGTATGACTACGGGGTGATGCGCGACTGCTGGCTGAGCCACTACATGACCGACTACATGGGCGACGATGGCTGGCTCGTCTCGCAGAGCTCGGAGATCCGCAAGTTCAACTACATCGGCGACACCCACGTCTTCACCGGCGAGGTGGTCGACAAGCGCCAAGAGGACGGGCGCTGTGCTCGTCGACATCGAGATGCGCGGCACCAACCAGCGCGACACGGTGACCTGCCCGGCCAAGGCCACCGTCGCCCTGCCGAGCCGCCAGCACGGGCCGGTCCGTCTACCTGAGCCACCAACCGATCTGGCCGCCCAGGCCGTGCAGATGCTCGAACGGCATCACGAGATCGTGGCCGAGCGCAAGGCCAACGGAGAGAGCGAGGGGTAGAAGTGAGCGAGTCAGGTCTGGCCGCCCAGGTCCAGGCATGGGTCGACGCCAACTGGGACACCTCCATTACCGTCCGCGAGTGGTGGTCCCGCCTGGCGGACGCCGGCTACGCCTATCCGACCTGGCCCACTGGGCTGGGCGGCTTCGGGGCATCGCGAGGCGACGCCATGACCGTTTCCGGGGTTCTGGCGCAGAACAAGCTCATCGGTCCTCCGGCGGGTCACTTGGCGGCCACCCTGGCCGCGCCGACGCTGCTCGAACATGCCAATGACGCCCAGCAGGCCGAGCTGGTGGGCGCCATCGCCGCGGGAAGGTCGGCCTGGTGCCAGCTCTTCAGCGAGCCGGGTTCGGGGTCGGACTTGGCCAGCATCGGGACGCGCGCGGAGCGCGACGGGGACGAGTGGGTCGTCACAGGTCAGAAGGTGTGGAACTCATCGGCAGATTTGACGGACTGCGGCATGTTGTTGGCCCGAACCGACGTGGACGTGCCCAAGCACGCCGGCATGACGTACTTCGCCATCGACATGAATCAGCCGGGGGTCGAAGCACGGCCGCTCAAACAGATGAACGGCGGATCCAACTTTTGCGAGGTCTTCCTCACTGAAGCCCGTGTCCCAAACGACTGCATCATCGGCGTTCTCGGCGGCGGCTGGCGTGTGGCGCAGACGACGCTCTTTCATGAGCGCAACTCGGTGGCGGGAGTTGGAGTGATGCCGGGCCTTATCATGGCGCGCTCAGGGACTCGAGGCGACCTCGAGCGCACCGTGGCCGAGGTGGTCGACTGTGCTCGCACGGGCGCCAAGACCCGGAAGAGCGCGTTCCGGGCGGGTGCAGTGCCGGCAAAGAAGATGATCGAGCTGGCGCAAGAGTTTGGTGTTGCGGACGATCCCGGCGTACGCCAGGAGCTGGCCCGCTACGTCTCCCAAATCCGTATCAACGGATGGACGATGCGAAGGAGCGCGGCTGCCGGCGGAAAGCTCAGCGCGGCTGACGGTTCCATCGCGAAGCTGACCACGGCGCGATCTGTCAGGAATCACGCGACCTCTCCTATCGCATCGTGGGCGCGCACGGAATGCTGATGGGCAAGGTGTCTCCCCTCGAAGGAGACCTTCAGACGGTGAACCTGGCCAGTCCAGGCACCCGTATCGGCGGCGGAACCGACGAGGTTCAGCTCAACGTCCTGGGCGAGCGAGCCCTCGAACTGCCTCGGGAGCCGAGCGTCGACAGGGATCTGCCGTACCGGGACCTCAAGGTCGGGACGCAGACCGAGCGGTAGGTGCGAGGTGCGAACCGGCGGTTGCACAGCCGTCACCCGGGCTGCCATCGGCAGATTTCGGCTTTTCTTAACTGACCCGCGCATTCTCCACATATTTGCCGGTGGAGAGTGGGAGCCATGAGGAAGCACCCGGGCCGGGCGATCGCCGTCGGCATCCTGTGCTCTATCGCGGCCACCGTCACCTTGTGGAGCGGCCCGCTGGCCTCGGCATCGAGCGCCCTGCACTCGAGCGCGACGCAGCACGTGCAATTGAGCTCCGCGTCGACCTCCAGCAGGTAGCGCGCTCAGGTCCCCGGGGCCCGCTCTGCGGCCCTCTGCTTCTGCGCCATGCGTTCCATCATCGCCTTGGCCGACTTCCCCTGGTTCTCGGCCTCGCTGGCGAAGAGCCAGCGTCGTCGTTCCACCTCGTCCTCCGCGGCATTGAGGTTCTCCTTCACCAGGGCCAGCAGTGTGGCGGGCGTCCGCACGAGCTGGTTGGCGATCTCGTAGGTGTAGCGGCGCAGCTCGGCTGGTGGGAGCACCTCGTGCACCATGCCGAACTCCAGCGCCCGCGCCGCCGGGATCTTCTCGTTGAGCAGATAGAGTCGCCGGGCCAGCGCGGTCCCAGCGATGCGCGTCCAGAAGAACGAGCCGCCGTAGTCGCCGGAGAGCCCGTTGGGTGAGAAGTTGGCGGAGAACACGGCATCCTCTGAGGCGAAGCGGAGATCGCACGTGGCAGCGAGGCTGCACCCGGCGCCGACAGCAGGGCCGCCCACCATGGCGATGGTCGGCTTGGGCATCAGGTGCAGGCGCATCGCCGTGTGCAGATCATGCCGGGAGAGATCGCCCGTCAGCGCGTCCGGCGGCACCCCCTTCTCGCTGCCCGGAGCGCCGCGGCCCCCGCCCTTGACATCGCCGCCTGAGCAGAATCCGCCGTGTCCACCTTCGGGCGCCGCGCCGGTGAGCACGATCACCTTGGCGGCGGGGTCATCGGCCATCTGGCGCACGGCCTCGTCGAGGGCGCCCATGAGCTCGCCGTTCAGTGCGTTGCGCCGCGCCGGTCGGTTCAACGTGATGGTCCCGACCCGGTCCACGATCTCTGTCAGGATCACGGGTTCCGCGACGCCGGCGGGTGACGTGGACGGTTCTGCGTTGGGCCGCCACGGGCTCCTCGCTTCGCTTCCTCGGGCTAATTCAGTATACTCTAAACGCCATCTTAGTCTTCTACCGTTCCGCGGGCTCGACCCCGGGGGGAGGCGCTCATGGAGCACGATGCCACGACGGAGAGCACCGGCCCGCTCGCGGGCTTGCGCGTGCTGGACCTCTCCAACAGCCCCGCCGGCGCGGCAGGCCAGCCAGACCTTGGCGGATTTCGGGGCTGAGGTGGTGCACGTCGAGCCGCCCGGCGGGAGCCCGCTGCGGGACCTGCCGTCGTTGCCGATGATCGGGCGGGGCAAGAAGTCGATGGTCCTCGATCTGCACGACGCGGACGACGCTGCGTTGGCTCGCACCATGGCGCTGGGCGCAGACGTGCTCATCGAGACGTTCCGTCCCGGTGTGATGGAACGCCTCGGCCTGGGGTACGAGAACCTGTCCGCGGCCAACCCCAGGCTCGTCTACGGGTCGGTGACCACGTTCGGGCGCACGGGGCCCTACGCCGGCGTCAAGGGATACGAAGCCCTGGTCATGGCCCGCATTGGAGCGCTGTGGGCGTCGCAGGCCATGGTGACCCTGAAGGCCGGCTCACGTGTCCGTGCCGTACTGCAGCTACGGGGCGAGCCAGCAGCTCCTGACGGGTGTCTGCGCGGCACTGCACGAACGCGAGCGAAGCTGGCCAGGGCCAGCGCGTGGACGCCACGCTGGTCAACGGCGTCGCGTCCCTGGGCACCTGGAACTGGTATCTCAACGTCATCACGTCGAAGTTCCCTGACGCGTTCACCCCTTCGTCGCCGATCGGGAAGCACGGGACTCCACTCACCCCCATGGTGTTCATGTTGCTCATCGCCCTGAGCAAGGACGGGCGCTGGCTCCAGTTCTCCCAGGTCCAGCTCCACCTCTATATGGAGATGCTCAAGGTCATGGGGTTGGACTGGATGCTCCAGGACGACCAGTGGAAGGACGCCGTGTGGGCGGCCGACAGCCCCAAGACGGGCGAATTCTGGAACAAGCTCTACGAGGCGGTGCAGTCCAAGACGCTGGCGGAATGGAACCAGGTCTTCGAGAACGATCACAACGTGTGGGCGGAGACCATGCGGCGGGAGCGAGCTCCTGGACCACCCCCAGATGCAGCACCTCGGCGCCGTCGTCGAGATCGACGATGCCGAGCACGGCCTGGTACGTCAGCCCGGGCCCATCGTCAAGATGTCCGGCACGCCCGCTGTGTTGGAACGCGGCGCACCGGCGCTCGACGCCGACGGCGCCGTGCTGCGGGAAGCGCCTTGGCCGGCGGTCGCGGGGTCGGACGAGGTGCAGGGAACGGACGCGGTCAACGGGGAGACGGCCCTCGGCGATGTGACCATGCTCGAGCTCGGGACGTTCTTCGCGGCGCCCTTTGGCGGCACGGTGCTCCGCGAGGTGGGTGCCCGGGTGATCAAGGTGGAGCCCATGGAGGGCGAGCCCATGCGAACCCTGCTTCCCTTCCCGGAGCTGGGCGCCGCGAAATGCGTGCAGGGCAAGGAGTCCATCTGCGTCGATCTGTCCACCGAGGAGGGGCGGGCGATCGTCCATGCGCTCGCCCGCAAGTCGGACATCGTGCTGCAGTCGTTCCGGGCCGGCGTGGCGGAGCGCCAAGGGGTCGACGCCGCCACGCTCCGCGCGGTCGATCCCGACCTCGTGTATCTCAACTCGCCTGGTTACGGGATCGACGGGCCGTGTGGCGACCGCCCCGGCGTACCGCGCCCACCATCGGCGCCGGCAGCGGCCTGGTCATGCGCAACATCGGGACGGCCATCGAGGAGCGCCCTGGGTTGACTTTGCAGGAGATCAGGGCTGATGCGCTGCGCCTCTCCGGCACGGGCGCGACCGAGTATGCGCAGGCGGACGGGATCTCTGCTCTCACCGCGGCGAGCGCCATGGCGCTGGGCCTCTTCGTCCGCGACCGCACGGGTGTGTCGCAGGAGATGCTCACGACAATGTTGACCTCGACGGCACAGGCCCTCTCCGACGACATGACCGAGTACAAGGACAGGCCGCCGACCCAGGCCGCCGATGCGGAGCTCTTGGGTTACGCAGCCCTCTACCGGCTGTACCGGACGGCGGACGAGTGGATCTACCTGGCCGCCCCATCGGCCGGCGACTGGCCCGCTCTGTGCACCGCCCTCGAGGATGAGGCGGATCTGGCGGCCGACGCCCGCTTCGCCGACGAGGCGGCGCGGGCGACCAACGACGCCGCCTTGGCCCGGGTGCTCGAAGGGATATTCGCATCGAAGCCGGCACAGCATTGGGAGGACGCGTTGCTGGCCGCCGACGTGGGATGCGTGGTGGCGCACCGCGAGCCACCCGAGTCAGTGCTCCAGTCGGCCGAGTTCGCCGGGGCGGCGGACATGCTGGTGCAGGTGGAGCACCCGACGTTCGGAGAGCATGTCCGTCTGCGGCCTTACGTGTCGTTCTCGCGGAGTGCGACGGTGGCCGAACCGGGCGTGTTGGCGGGCCAGCACACTGACGGCATACTGAGCGAGCTCGGCTACTCGGTCGAGGCGATCGCAGATCTACGGGAGAGGAAGGTCGTGGCCTGATGGGCGACTCCGAGACTGACACGAAGGCCGAGCCGGTCCTGATCACCGAGCGGCGTGGCGCAGTCGTCGTCCTTCGGCTCAACCGGCCCGAGGCCCGCAATTCGCTCAACCCCGAGCTGCTGACCGCGGTCGGCCTCGGCATGCTCGAGGCGGAGAAGGACCCCGACATCCGGGCCGTCGTGCTGACCGGCACGGGGGACAAGGCGTTCTCCGCCGGCATGGACCTGCGTGCCTTCGCCGAGGGGGGCTCCGTCGGGGGGAGCAAGGAAGGCATGCAGGGCTTCGCCCGTTTCACCCAGGGCGAGATCGGAGTGCCCATCGTCGGGGCGGCCAACGCCACCGCAGTCGCCGGTGGCTTCGAGCTGCTGCTCGGCTGCGACGTGGTGGTGGCCTCCGAGTCGGCCAAATTCGGTCTCCCGGAGGTGAAGCGCGGCCTGTTCGCCGCGGGTGGCGGTGTGTTCATCAGCACACGTATCCCTCTGGCCGTCGCGCTGGAGTTGACGCTGACCGGAGACCCGATCGACGGGCGCGGGCGCAGTCCCTGGGGCTCGTCAACCAGGTCGTGCCGGCGGCACAGGTGCTCGATGCCGCCGTGGCGCTGGCCGAGCGCATCGCGCGCAACGGCCCCCTGGGATTGCAAGCCACGAAGGAACTGGTGCGGACCGCGTCGACGAACCTGGAAAAGGCACGAGCACCGCGCGGCCGAGCTCCAGCCGACGGTGTTCGGGAGCGAGGACGCCAAGGAGGGCGCGACGGCGTTCATCGAGAAGCGCGACCCCGTGTGGCAGGGTCGCTGAGGAGGATCTCCCCTGCCTGAAGTCAGGAGGACGCCGGCGCCGCGGGCGGTGTCTCCGCCGCAGTGTCCGGCTCCGGCGGGCTGGGCGCGTCGGGTGCCAGGGGGACCGTGACCCGGGCGACGACGATGTCGCTGCGGTCACGTAGCGCCGACGAGAGCACCACGTCGATCTGGTTGTGCAAAATGCGGTAGCGCAGCTTCTCCGGTCGTATGACCGGGATGAGGACGACGATCTGATCGTTGGGGTGTTCCGCCCTGACGTCGTCGATGAACGCGACGATCGGTTCGACGACCGAGGCGTACTGGTTGTAGAGCACGCGCAACGGCACCCCCGGGTTCCATTCCCCCACTGGTGCTCGAGATCCTGCGTGTCGTGGGTGCCCTCGTCCACGCCCTCGAGGATGACGGTCACGGCGATCACCTCCTGGCCGAGGGACTCGGCCTCACAGAGCGCGTGTTCGGTGAGGCGCGAGATGCGGTTCACGGGCACGATGACGATGGTGTATTTGGGTTCTGGCCGGTCGGGTATCTCGTCCATCCGGAGGTCCTTGCGGGCCCGGTCGTAGTAGGCGTGGATGCGCAGGAAGAGGAAGACGAATGCCGGGATGGCGACGACGACCACCCACGCCCCCTCGGTGAACTTGGAGATGAGGAAGACGATGGTGGCGATGGCGGTGATGCACGCGCCGATGCCGTTGATCGTCGCCCGGCGTCGCCAATGAGGTGGACGGGTACGTCGCCAGTGCACGACCAGCCCGGCCTGCGAGAGGGTGAAGCCGATGAAGACCCCGATGGCGAAGAGGGGGATCAGCGTGTTCGTGTTGCCATCGACGGCGACGAGAAGGGCGCCCGCCAGGACGGCGAGCACCACGATGCCGTTCGCGAAGGTCTGTCGGTCCCCCCGGATGGTGAAGAGGTGCGGGAGGTAGTTGTCCCGTGCCACGAGACTGGCCAGGACGGGGAGCCCGCCGAAGGAGGTGTTGGCTGCCAGGGCGAGCACGATCGTGATGGTGATCGTGATGATGTAGTACGCCCAGCCCCGGCCGACGGCCATCGCCATGATCTGGCTCAGCACGGTCTGACCGGTCCGGGGGCCGATGTGCCAGCGCTTGGCCAGGACGGCCAGGCCGAGGAGCATGGCCCCGAGGATGAGCCCGAGCAGCATCTCGGTCCGCTTGGCCCGGACGGTCCGGGGCTCCCGGAACAGCGGCACCCCGTTGGCGATCGCCTCCACGCCGGTCAGCGCACTGCAGCCGGCGGAGAAGGCTTTGAGGACGAGCAGGATGGTCACCGCCTTGAGGCCCGTCGTCGGCAGCTGCGACGTCCCCGGCTGTGGCTGGTCGAGGCCGAGGGGGTGGATGAGGCCGATGGCGATGATGGCCAGGAGCCCGACGATGAACACCGTCGTCGGCAGCAGGAAGGCGCGCGCCGTCTCGCCCAGGCCCCGCAGGTTGAGCAGCATGATGAACAGGAGGATCCCCAGGCACAGCGGGATGGTGGCCCCGTTGAGCGCCGGGAAGGCCGACTGGAGCCCCGCGACTCCCGCTGCGATGGACACGGCGACGGTCAGCGTGTAGTCGACGACCAGCGGCGGCTGCGGCGACGAGGCTCGTGTGGGCGCCGAAGTTCGCCCGGGAGACGGCGTAGGCGCCGCCGCCCATCGGATAGGCGTCGATGACCTGGCGGTAGGAGAACACCAGGATCGCCAGGAGGGCGATGATGGCGATCGTGATGGGGAGGACGAGGTGCAGAGCTCCGGCGCCCGCCACGGCCAGCACGAGGATGATCGCCTCGGGCCCGTAGGCGACCGAGGTCAGTGCGTCGAGGGACAGGGCCGAGAGGCCCTCGACCGGGGTGATCCGCTCCTTTCCGGCGCCCCGTGCCGATCTTGGCGCCCCAACCAGCACGTTCCAGAAGGATGTGGTGGGGCCTCCTTCCGGGTCTGCCATGACCAGGACTCTACGGCCGGTGCTGTCGCGGCACGGGATAGGCGGACGTGCGCACGGCTCCGGCTTGTGCCGGGGTCGTCCACGTAAGATTTGCCGTGGCCGCCGACCGTCCCGATGCACGGATGATCCCGAGAGCCGTCAGGCGGGCGGTCTGAGTCGATGGAGCTCTGGGAGCTCATCGCCCGGGAGTCGTGTCGCGACACCCTGGCGCAGTACAGCCACGCCGGCGACCGGTTCCTGCTCGAGGAGTTCGCCGCCGCCTTCTGCGAGGACGGCGTCCTGGAGATCCGCGGCAGCGAGCCGATCACGGGCCGCCCCGCCATCATCGAGCGTTTCGGGGGCCCGTCCACCGCGTCGAAGGCCCGTCACGCCACGCGCCAGCAGCCGGCCGGCTCCACCAGGCGGGTCGTCCGTCACAACGTCACCAACATCAGGTTCGAATCGCTGTCACCTGAAGAGGCCGTCGTCTCGAGCTACTTCACGGTCTTCACCGAGATCGGAGCCGACCACATGGGCCGCTATCGGGATCGGCTCGTTCCCGTCGGGGAGCGGTGGCTCATCGCGCATCGCTTCGTATCGACGGACTGGCGCGCACCCGACTCGACCTTCCGGGGGCCCGCTCTTCTCTAGGAAGCTCGAGGGGGCGGGCCCGCCGCAGCTCGCCGGCTTCACTCGACTAGTGGGACTGGTCGAGCGGCAGGAGGATCCGGTGTCGCCTCCCGGTCGGGACGAGCAAGCGCGGTGCACACGTCACGGCCTCGTCCACGACCGACTGGTCGACCGCGGAGCCGATCCGGCTCGCCACTGATTGGGCCCGGGACTTGATCCAGCTCACGATGGCGCTGGCCGAGATCCCGACCGCGGCCAGCGCCGCCAGCGCCGCGCGGGCCTCGCTGGAGAAGTAGGCCAGCGACAAAGCCAGGCCCGCCGCCAGGACCAGGGCAGCCAGCAGCTCCCAGCGGAAGGCCTTGATGATCGGGCGAGGGTCGCGAGCGGCCGCCTCGAGCTTGTCGGCCGGGACGAGTGTGAGAGGGTCGCGTCCGGTGACGAGCAGATCCCGCCAGATCAGGATCTGTTGGGCCAGGAAGCCGGTCGGATCGTCGTACGTGTCGGGAGCCTGCGCGACCTCGCCCCAGCGCGTGACGCTCGCCACGACCGCGGGTGCCGTGTACTCGCTGAACACTGGGGCAAGGCGCCGGGACAGGTCGCACAAGGCGTTGACCCGATCCTTCCCGAAGAGGAATTTCCATTGGGCGTGGCTGTCGTCGCTGTCCTCATTCAGAGCCCAGTAGCTCTCCGAGAGCCCGCGTCCCAACTCGTACACGCTCGCGGTGCCGAACTTGTAGACCGACAGCTGGTCCTGGAGCGCCTCGTCCCACGCCCACAGGAACCACTTGATCCGCTCCCACCACTCGGCCTTGCCGAGCTTGCTCTCCGCTTCGGTCAGCGGCGGTGTGGTGAGCGTGGCATGGACGTCGTGGGTCTCGTCGGGAGCGGTCGCGTAAATCAGTCCGCAGACCAGATGGCGGAGCATGCCCGGCGTCGTCCGCGCCGGGCCCGGGGTGGGGTTGGGATCCCACATGTCCTCCCGGCTGAGGGTGCTGATGTCGATCCTCGTCAGTTCGAGGCTCCCGAGGCTCGAGAGGATCTTGGTCTCCTCGATCTGTCCCTCCACCGCGTTGCGCTCCCCGGCCGCATCGAGCACGAGCGTGGGAGGATCGATCTCTCCCACGGGGGCGCGGGTGGATTCGGGGTCGAGCCGGCCCCGCAGCTCGGCCATCACCCAGCCCATGCGCAGCGCCTGGGCCGCGTCGTCGGGCGACACCGTGAAGGCCGTCGTTTTGGAAGATGTGTCGGTCATCGCGCCGCCTGCCGTTCGCCCGCACGCCGCTTCGGAATGACTGCGGACGACCAAAGCGTACGCGTCACTGCTTCGCCCCCGGTGGACCGAGGGCCCCCGGTGGACCGAGGGCGCCAGGCGTTCGCCGAACCGTCCCTAGTTGATGAGCGGGTCGCGCGGCAGGCCGAGGATGCGCTCGCCGATCTGGTTGCGCTTTATCTCCGACGTCCCGCCGGCGATGGACATGCCTCTGTGCATCAGCACCATCATCGACGCCATCGCGCCCGGCCCGTCCGTGTAGGCCGTGTCCGGGCCGCCCAGCGCGGCGACAATGGCCGCCGCCTCGTGGCCGATCTCGGAGAGCACGAGCTTGGTGACGTTGCCCTCGGGCCCCGGGCCACCGCCCATGACCGCACGGTGGGCACTGCGCATGTTGAGCACGGACATGGCCTCGGTCCGGGCGATGTAGCGACCGATCCGCCCGGCGCCGCCGGCCAGGCGATCGGGGTGGGCGTCGAAGGGCGCGATGACCATGTCGGCCGACATCGAACCGCCGCCCTGGCCGCCGCCGATGGACACGCTCTCGTTGCCGAGCGTCGCCCGGGCCACGGTCCAGCCGCCGTTGACCGGCCCGACCACGTCGTCGTCGGGGACGAAGACGTCGTTGAAGAAGACCTCGTTGAACTCCGAGTGTCCCGTGACCATGCTTGAGCGGGCGGACCTCCACGCCCTCGGCGTGCATGTCGATGACCATGGTCGTGATGCCCTCGTGCTTCGGCGACGTCGGGGTCGGTGCGGATGGTGGCCAGTCCGTAGCTGGCGTACGTGGGCGCCGCTCGTCCACACCTTCTGGCCGTTGACGAGCCATCCCCCGTCGACCCGGGTGCCCTTCGTCTTGACCCCGGCGGCGTCGCTGCCGGCGTCGGGCTCGCTGAAGAGCTGGCACCAGATGACGTCCTGGCGCAGGGCCGGCATCACCCAGCGGGCCACCTGGTCATCGGTGGCGTGCTGAATCAGCGTGAGGATGACCCACCCGGTGATGCCGTACTGCGGGCGTGAGACGCCGGCGGCCTTGAACTCCTGCTCGATGACGAGCTGCTCGACCGCGCCTGCGTCGCGCCCCCACGGCTTCGGCCAGTGCGGCATGACGTAGCCCGTCTCGATCATGGCCGCCCGCTGCCCCGCCGCGTCGAGCCCCTTCACCCGTTCGGCGAAGGCGCGCACCTCGTCGCGCATGGGCTCGGCCTCCGGCGGCAGGTCGATCGTGCGGACGCGCCGTGCGCCGCCCGCGGACCAGGTCGGTGACGTCGCGGGCCGCTGCCTCGGCGTCCATCACGGCCTCGAGCGCGGTGGCCCGGCGGAGATACAGGTGGGCGTCGTGCTCCCAGGTGAACCCGATGCCGCCGTGCACCTGGATGTTGAGCTGCGCGTACTCGTCGGCGGCCGGCAAGCGCGAGCGAGGCCGCCATGGCGGCGGCGTAGGCCAGCTGGTCGCCGCCCTCCTCGGCGGCGCGGGCGGCGTCCCACACCGGGACGGTGGCGAGCTCGGAGGCCACGAGCATGTTGGCGCAGTGGTGCTTGACCGCCTGGAACGTGGCGATCGGCCGGCCGAACTGCACGCGCACCTTGGCGTAGGCGGCCGCCTGTTCGGTGCACTCGGTGGCGATGCCGGTCGCCTCGGCGGCGATGACGAGGCGGGCCAGGTCGACGAGCACCCGCGCGCCCCCGGGGATGACCTCGCGCGGCGCACCGTCGAGCGTGACGCGGGCGCTGCGCCGGGTCGGGTCGAGGTTGCCGGGCACCTCGACCGTCACGCCGGCGCCCGACGTCTCGACGACGATGGCGTCGTCGCCCGCCGGGAGGACGAGCACGTGGGCGAGGCCACCGCCCAGGACCGCCGGCGCCGTCCCGGCGGCCGTACCCCCGGACACGGTGATGTCGGACGTCGAGCCCGATGCCACCGAGGACCGATCCGTCGGCCAGGCCCGGCAGCAGCCGCGCCGCCAGCTCGTCGGGGGCGGCCGCGTCGATGACGGCGCTGGCGATCACGGTCGGCACGAACGGCCCCGGCGCGACGGCGCGGCCGAGCTCCTCGACCACGACGACGAGCTCGGGCAGCCCGAAGCCCGAGCCGCCCCGCTCCTCGGGGAGGTGCAGGCCCAGCCAGCCCAATGAGGCCAGGTCGTCCCAGAAGGCCGGGCAGTCCCTCGGTCTCGGCCTCGAGCAGAGCCCGGGCGGCCCCTCGGGCATCGCGTTTGGCCAGGAAGTCCGAGGCCGTCTGTCCCAGGGTGCGGTGGTCTTCGGTGATGGCGATCGACATGGGTAAATCGTATCCTCTATTGTGGGTGCGGCCAGACCGCCCCGAGAGGAGCCGGAACGATGAAGCTGGGCTCGACGGTCGGCATGCGGGACGACCCCGAGGAGTTTGCCGCGCACGCCAAGCGGCTGGAGGACGTGGGCGTCGAGTACCTCTGGACGGGCGAGGCCTACGGCGGCCGACGCGGTCTCCACCATGGGCTTCCTGGCCGCGGTGACCAAAAAGGCGCAGATCGGGTCGAGCATCCTGCCGCTCTACTCGCGCACCCCGACGCTGATGGCCATGACCGCGGTCGGGCTCGACAAGCTCTCGCCGGGGCGCTTCATCCTCGGCCTGGGCGCCTCGGGTCCCCAGGTCATCGAGGGCTTCCATGGGGTCCCCTACGACGCCCCGCTCGGCCCGCACCCGCGAGATCATCGAGATCTGCCACTCGGTCTGGCGACGCGAGACCGCCTCGTCCACCGAGGGCGCCATTACAAGGTGCCGCTGCGCCGAGGGGAGGGGAACGGGTCTCGGCAAGCCCCTCAAGATCATCGACCATCCCGTGCGCGAGCGGATCCCGATCTTCGTCGCTTCGCTCGGCCCCAAGAACGTCGAGATGACCGCCGAACTGACCGAAGGATGGCTACCGCTGCACTTCTGGCCCGACCGGGCGGAGCAGGTCTGGGGCCCTTCGCTCGACGCCGGTCTTGCGAAGCGGGCCGCCGACCTGGCGCCACTCGAGATCGTGGCCGGAGGACCTCTCGCCATCGGCGACGACGTGGACGAGCTCAGCGAGGGGGCCCGCGCCCATGCTCGCCCTCTACTTCGGGGGCATGGGGGCCGGGGCAAGAACTTCTACAACGACGTGCTTCGGCGCTACGGCTACGAGAAGGAGGCCGAGCGCGATCCAGGACGCCTATCTCGGGGGCGACCGCAAGCGGCGGCCGCCCTCGTCCCCGACGAGCTCGTCGAGGGGATGTCGCTGGTCGGCGACGCCGGCTTCGTGAAGGACCGGGTCGCCGCCTACCGGGAGTCCGGCGTGACCGTCTTGAACGTCCAGCCGATCGGTCCGAACGGGCTGCCGGACATCGAGACGATCGCCGACTGGGTGGCCTGAGCGAGCCCACCGTCCCAGCGGAGAACTCGAGCACTCCCGAGGCACAGTCAGGTGGCCGGTGATCGCTCGTCATCACGCCCGCTTCAACTCTCGAAATGGGACCGCCGGCGCCTGGGGCTCCTTCGGCAGCCCGAGAATCCGCTCGGCCGTGATGTTCAGCTGGATCTCGTCGGTGCCACCGGCGATCGACTGTGCCGGGACCGATTCGAGCACTTCGGCGATCATGCCGTCGAAAGGCGAGCTCGGACCGACGAGCATCCCGGCCGGCCCGGCAAGCTGCGTGTGCGTTCTGGCCGCTTCTCGGGCGACCTTGCTCAGACCAAGCTTGCCGATGGAGCCTTCTGGTCCCGGCGGCCGACCAAGCTCGCGGTTCAGCCGAGCCCGAGCGGCCGTCCATTGATGGGCGTGGTGGAGTGCGGAGAGCCCGGCGATGGCCTGTCGGCTGACCGGATCATCCCGGCGACCTGTCGCCCGGGCGTGCTCGGCCACGAGGTCGGCCCTTCCCGCCCGCTGTGGATACCAGCAATAGGTCGCAAAGTACGCCTCTGCCTCGGCTTCAGCTTCCTCCACCGCCCTCCCGCCGGACCCGAAGTCGCGGCGGCGCACCGAACGGAAGCCTCGCTCGTGGGCGAGGGTGGTCAGCGCGATCGGCCAGCCTTCACCCAGTCGGCCAACGACGTTCTCGACGGGAACCACCGCATCGCTCAAGAAGACCTCGTTGAACGAAGCGTAACCGTTCATCTGGCGAAGTGGTCGGACCTCGACGCCCTGCTGGCGCATGGGGAGGGCCATCCATGAGATTCCCTTGTGCTTGGGGGCGTCCCAATCGGTCCTCGCCAGCAACATTCCGAAGGCGGCGTGATGGGCACTCGTGCTCCAGACCTTCTGTCCGTTCACGACGAAGACCTCGCCGTCACGGACCGCGGTCGTCGTCAGCCCGGCGAGATCTGATCCGCTGCCCGGCTCGCTGAAGAGCTGGCACCATGTGTCCTCGCCCGTCACGATCCACGGCAAAAACGTGTGTTTCTGCGCGGGTGAGCCGTGGGCCAAGATCGTCGGAGCGGCAAGGTCCATACCTGACCCCGGGGGGGTTCCTACCGCGCCCGCAGCGGCCAGCTCCTCTTCGACAATCTCGTCGGCCCAACTGGGTAGTCCACGTCCGCCGCACTCCCTCGGCCACGTCGGGCACGCCCACGATGCTTCGTGCAGCAGACGACGCCACGTGGTCAGCTCGAGCGTTGGGTCCCAGTTCGCCTGGATCCATCGTCGTGCGTCCTGGCGTACGGCGGCCTTCGATTGCTCGTCGCTCGTCTCGACCGGTGCCATTGCCTCCTCTTGTACTCAGCCCGCCCGTTCGACGGAACCGAGAGTCGAGCCGACGCCGATGCCGCGGGCTCCTTCTGGCGTTGACTGCCACCTTTGATGGGCCGATGTTCCGTACCTCGCCTCAATCAGGCCAGGACTCCCTACGTCCCGCTCTTTCGATGGGCCAAACGGCAAGGCACATGACCGCAGGTAGCCCGATGGCTGAGTACGTCCGCTGCGCTCGGACAACGGGACAATCAAGCCATCGGTAGTTGTGCATCTGTGTCGCATCAACACCAAGCCAGCGTGAGATCCTTCACGTGCCGGAGCCCGGGCGGGTACTCGAGATGCTCGTGGCCGGGCTTGACCCAGTAGTCAGGTATGCGCCGGTGCCACTCTGTCAACGTGACCCGCAGCTCTCTCCGGGCGAGGTGTGAGCCCAGGCAACGATGCACTCCGCCACCGAATGCGATGTGGCGGTTGGAGTCACGGCCGAAAAGCACATCGAACGGCGCCGGACACTGGCTTTCGTCGACGTTGGCGGCGCCGTACATGACGATGACGGCGGTTCCCTGCTTGATCGGGCAGCCGTTGGGCAGTTCGGTGTCCTCCGTTGCGACACGCGGGACACCGAAAGGCACCGGCGACTCCCAGCGAAGCAACTCTTCGACCGCGCTGGCGACGCAACCGGGGTCCTGGGCGATCTGGAGGCGATGTTCGGGATGGTTGGCCAAGAAGGCGTACATGCAAGTGAGCGAATCACTCACCGTGTCGAGTCCCGCAATCAGCATGAGGTAGCAGATATCGACGACGTCGTCCCGGGACAGTCGCTCACCCTCGACCTCGGACACGACGAACTTCGACATCACGTCATCGGCCGGTTTCCTCATCCGCTCATCGGCGAGGGCGCCAAAGTATTCGTAGATCTCTTGACCCGTCGTGGCCATGACCGCCGCCCGCTTGTCGGGATCGACGAGCGCGTCCGGGTCGATCTTCTCGGGGTGCAAGATGCCGTCACGCAAGCGCAGGAACATACGGAGCTCTTCTTCGGGAAGGCCCATCAGTCCGAGGAACACCGAGCTCGGGAAGATCTCGGCAAAGTCCTCCGTGAAGTTGCATTCCCCTGCGTCGATGAATCCGTCGATCAGGGCAACGACCCGCCGGGTGATGTCTTCCTCCTGTTCGTCCATGCGCTTGGGGGCGAACAGCGGATCGAGAAGCTTGCGGTACTTCGAGTGCAGCGGCGGATCGACGTTGAGCGGGATCAGCGGCCGCACGTTGCCCAAGCCCATCTCGACGCGGGAAGAGAAGAGCTCATGGTGCCGGAGCACATGTTCGGTCAACGCGCGGTCGAAGGTCGAGCACGAGACCTTCGGCTGGCTGAACGAAACCGGGGCCGTCGATCACCGCCTTGTAGTTCGCCTGAGGCGACGACAGGTCGAGCATGGCCGCCATGACCTCGGCCCCTGCCGCCTCCGGTCCGGCCGCGACGTCATCAGCCATGAGTGATCCGACCCGTCTTGCCCTCGTGGACCGAACCGGCCATGGCCGACATAGAACTCTGTGTCACTCGCGACCCCCCGATCTGATTTTGGCAGACCCTGCCAATCTAGCCCAGCCGCAGATCAGGTGGGGAGCAACGACGTGACGTCCTCGCCACGCATCAATCTGCCGGTGAGCCCCATGTCGAAATAGTCACGCCACTGAACGATTCGACCATCTCTCACCTCGAAGGTGCCCATGACGGGCACCGGAGCCATCACCCCGTTGGCCGTGACCTCGTCGACCCGCTCGGTGAGCACCGTGCGCCGTCCTCCGCGAGGTTCCGAATACGGAACGAGATCGGATCGAACATGTCGAACTGGAACTTCACCGCGGCGAGAGATGCTTCCCGGCCGACCGCGGGTTCCGAGCCGACGTTGTGGTACACGACCTTCTCATCGAGGAGGGTTTCGACCTTGTCGAGATCCTTCCGGTCGATCGCTGCACAGAAGTCTCTGACCACATCCCCGGGCGTCGCCATTTCCGCTTCCTCTCGCTCAAGAACCTACAGGGTGTATGTATTACTAACCTACAGGGTGTATGTCAAGGGTCGCTCGGCCGAGTGCCGAGAAAACACCGCGGGGCGAGCTCACCAAAGCGGCCCGATCGACGCGGCGCGGGTGCTCTTCGTCTCCAAGGGATATTTCGCAACGGGGACAGAGGAGATCGTCGCCAAGGCCAAGGTCGGGACTCGCGGCGCCCTGTACCACCACTTCGCCGACAAGGAGGACCTGTTCCGGGCCGTGTTCGATCAGGTTCAGGCTGACCTCGCCGCGGCAACCACAGTGAACGAACGTGATGACGCGCTCGAATTACTCACCGCGGCGCTCCAGCAGTTCCTCGACGCATCGGCGGACAATGCGGACGTGCAACAGGTCCTTCTCATCGACGGCCCGGCCGTGCTCGGGTGGGACCGATGGCGCAGCCTCGAAGCTGACTACGGGCTCGGCGTGATCACGGCCATGTTGGACGCGGCCGTGACGCAGGGGGTCATTCCCGCCAACCGACCGGGCCACTGGCCCACATGCTCCTTGCCGCCGTCGATGAAGCGGCTCTGTACATCGCCAATGCCCCCGACCGCCGCCAAGCTCACAAGGAGGCACGCCAGTCGCTCACGCGACTACTGGGGGGACTCCGAACCTCTCCCTAGCAGAAGAGCCACGTCGGTCGCCCGGAAGGCCAAGGCGGCAACTATGGCCTCCGTTGGCGCCCGCGCTCGTGCATCGCCCAGACAGAACTGGATCTCGACCGAATCTGGACATCGTTCAGGAGAAAGATGTTCATCAGGACACGCCGATTGCCGATTGGTACAGCGTCCGACCTCTCGCCTTCACGGGCGCTCACTCGGCCCTGTCGACGATCGGGTGTTCGGGTGGCTTTTCTGGAACTGATGGGTTCGGCTGTTAACGGCGGGACCTTTGAACCCTCTAGGCCTGAGCTCCCAGGCCCCGCCCCCCACTAGCGTCCGGCCGGGTGTTCCCTCCGGGCTTGCAGCAGTTCCTCGAAGCTTCGGGGGTCGCGTCCTTCCCGCGCCGCCAGTTCGGCCTCGTGGCGCAACGCCTCCTCGACGACCTCGGTCATCGACCCCGGCAGCAGCAGCTGCTCCTGGTGGATCGTGGCACCCAGGACGCCGTGGTGATCCCGCAACGACCCGTGGTACGGCCACCGCGCTGCGGGCCTTGACGGACGAAGGTCGACGAGCACCCAGTCGTCGGCCCGGATGTTCTCGTGGAACCACATGGAATGGTCGATTGACGGGCCACCGCGCCCGATGATCGTCTTGTCCTGCTGCCCGAAGCCGCTGCCGAGATCCGACAGATAGGTCAGTGCCGCCCTGTGCATCAGCGGGTCCTCGCCGAGCGAGGCGGCCGAACGTACCCACAGGCAGTCGGTGAACACGCCTTTGAGGAAGTCGGTCGGCGTGACCGGGCGCACATCGAGCATCGTGTTCCACCCGCCTTTGGCCAGGTCCTCGGGTGCGGGCACGTCTCGCCGGGGTGCGTCGTCGAAGACCCCACCATCGCTCTCGGCGTGAAACGACGTGATCATGGAGAAGATGACCTCGCCCTCCTGAACGGCGACGACGTGGCGGGCCGAGAACGAGCGCCCGTCCCGGTCACGGTCCACCTCGAGGATGACCGGCAGGTTGCTCCGTCCCGCCCGCAGGAAGTAGCCGTGCAGCGAGTGGGGGAGGCGGTCCGCTCCACTGTGGCCGCCGCGGCGAGGAGACACTGCGCCGCCACCTGCCCGCCGTAGAGGTTTTGACGCGGCCCATAGTTGGCGTTGCGACCGCGGAACAGATCACGGTCGACCCGCTCGAGGGTCAGCAAGGAGGGAAGGTCCTCGGCGTGATCGAGGTCCATCAGTCCCGTGCCGCCCGGACCCACTCGGCCCACGTCTCGATACGGCGCCAGAACAACTCGCGCGTGCCGGCGAAGTTGTGCATATGTCCCATTCTGGGGCAGACGAAGAGGTCGACACTCCGGGAGGACTCGTAGGCTCTCGGCTCACCGCGAGGGTCGACCAGCACGTCGCGCTCGCCCAGGCAAACGAGGACGGGGCACCGTAGCGCCGCCGCTTCGGGCAGGGCCCCACCCGGCGTGAGGCACCACATGGCGACCGTCGCGGGAACGGTGGCCGAACCCCAGGGCGGCATGTCGCCGCCGCGGGTGGGAAAGTCCTCCGAGGTCGCGCCGCACGACGTCGGGGTCGACGTCGTCATAGTGGAAGCCCCAGGCCATGGCATCGGCGCCCGGACCCGAGGCCGGGTCGATGTCGGCCAGCGCTGGACCGTTGGTGAAGATGCCCTCAGACGGCAGTGCGTCGCGGGGGACCCACGGCATGACGAGGGGTGGCGTCCCGGGCGCGGTCGGCGGATGTGTGTGCAGCACGCTGTAACCGAGGACCCCGATGCCGTCGTAGCCGTGGTAGCGGCCCTGCTGCACGACCGTGAGGCAGCCTCCCATCGACTGCCCGATGCCGATCGTCACGGGACGCTCGACCGTCGGGAGCCCGTCGATCAAGGTGCCCGCCGCCAGCTTCTGCAGCACGTCGGCTTCGGCGGCCTGACTCGCGGCCACGACGGGGGTGTACGAAAGGCGCTCGGGGTCGTGCAACGAGCTGTCGCCGACGCCGAGATGGTCGACGGAGACGAAGACCCACCCCCGCGCCGCGTGCCAGTCCGCCTGGGCGCCGTGCCCCGGCCCGGGCAGATCCACCGTGTAATAGCCGCGTGCGTAGCCGCCTCCGGGCTTGGCGAAGCACACGACGGGCTCGCGACCGAGCTCGTCGGGGACGGTGACCGTCAGCGCGAACGTGCGCCGGCTCACCGAGAGCCGCGGCCTCGGTGACGTCGACCTGCAGGTCGATCGAACGCACGGCGACCGGCCGGCTACTTGGGGGCGAAGCGTTGCCCGGCGTCGAGCCGGATGCAGGAGCCGTTGAGCATCGGGTTCTCCACAATGGCGACGGCGAGCTTGGCGTACTCCTCGGGGCGACCCATGCGCTTCGGGAAGGCCGCATCCTTGGTCAGCACGTCGGCGAACTCGTCCGGGATGCCCTTGGTGATCCCCGTGCTGAACAGGCTGGGGGCGATGGCCAGGACCCGGATGCCCAGGCTCCCGAGGTCGCGCGCCATGGTCAGGGTCATGCCGGCGATGCCCGCCTTGGCCGCCGTGTAGGCCACCTGACCGATCTGTCCCTCGAAGGCGGCGATGGAGGCCGTGTCGATGATGACACCGCGCTCACCGTCCTCGGGCTCGTTGCTCGACATGTGGAAGGCCTGGAGCCGGTTCAGGTTGAAGGTCCCGATGAGGTTCAGCTCGATGGTGCGGCGGAAGTCCTCGAGGGGGTGGGGACCCTCCTTGGACAGCGTCCGCTTGGCAGCACCGCCACCGGCCGTGTTGACGGCGATGTGCAGGCCGCCGAGCGCGGCCACGGCGTCCGCCAGGGCAGCCTCGGTCTGGTTGTCATCGAGGATGTTCACCTCGTGGAACGTGCCGTCGAGCTCCTTGGCCACCTCAGCGCCGGCCGAGGTCGGCAGGTCGAGGATGGCGATGTCGGCACCCTTCTGGCGAAGCAGCTCGGCCGATGCTTTGGCCATGCCTGAGGCACCCCCGACGATGACGGCCTTCTTCCCCTTGATCTCCACGGAGTGTCCTCTCTATCTCTGTGTCGCTGTCCGCTTCTCGTCGTGTGATGCTGTCTGGCCCGCAAGCCCGGCCGCAACCCGAGAATAGAGTGTACCATTTTGGTCCCCGGCCGAGTGCCCGGTACCCAGGAGGAACCTTGGAACGCGAAGCCATCCTGTTCGATGTCGCGGACAACGTGGCCACCATCACGCTGAACCGTCCCGACAGCCTGAACTCGTTCAACCAGGCCATGGCGGACGACATGACGTGGGCCTGGGAGACCGTCCGCGACACCGACGACATCCACTGCGCCGTTCTCCAGGCCAACGGCGACCGCGCGTTCTGCACCGGCCTCGACATCAAGGGCGACAGCAGCTGGTTCATGAAGGAGAACGTCTGGAACAGCTTCGACCCGGGTGCGCTCCTGGCCCCGAAGCTCCATCACCGGGTGTGGAAGCCGGTCGTGACGGCCGTGCACGGGCTGTGCGCCGGTGGCGCGCAGTACTTCCTCAACGAGTCCGACATCATCATCTGCTCCGACGACGCCGTCTTCTTCGACCCGCACGCCAACGTCGGGATCGTCAGTTCGCTCGAGCCGATGGGGATGCTGCACCGGGGCGTCCCGCTGGGCGACGTCCTGCGCTGGGCCCTCATGGGCAACGAGGAGCGCATCACCGCCGAGACCGCCCTGCGCCTCGGGCTCGTGACCGAGGTGGTCTCCCGGGAGCAGCTACGCGACCGGGCGCGGGAGATCGCGCTGTCGATCGCCCGGCGGAATCCCAAGGCCATCCAGGGCACGATCCGGGCCATCTGGGAGTCGCTGGAGATGACGCGCAGTGCCGCCATTCAGAACGGGCTGTCCTACACGCAGATCGGCAACTACCCGCCGGCGCCGCCGGCCCCGCGGGAGAAGAGCGAGACCCAGTATCGCTAATGGGGATGTCTAGTGCCGCGTCAGCCAACGTTTGCGGTATCCGCGAACGGCACCATGGGAGCAGTCACACGGTCAACGGACCGGAACATTCGGGGGCACTCAACCGACTTCGAGGCAGTAGTTGCCGAGGCATGTGGATCATCTGCGAAAATTCACGCCATGAGCAGCCGGTCAGTGGAGGGTTTCTATGATGGCTTGGCCGCTGAGTACCACCTGATCTTCGGAGATTGGTGGTCTGCTGCCCAATGGCACGGCAACATCGTCGCCACACTCCTGGCTGCTGAGGGAGTCGGTCCACCTTCAGAGGTGCTCGATTGCACCTGCGGTATTGGCACCCAAGCACTCTCGCTCGCAGCGCGTGGTTATTGCATGACTGGAACCGACCTCAGCCGCACATCGATTGCCCGAGCCACGACGGAAGCTGATTCCCGAGATATTCCCATTGACTTGTCCGTCGCCGACGTGCGGAGGTTGCCGATACAGTTTGACCGGCGCTTCAGGGCGGTCATTTCTTGTGACAATGCTCTGCCACACCTGTTGGGGGACGAAGATCTCGTCGCTGCCTTGCGTTCAATTCACCGAACCCTGGTCAAGGGCGGGCTATTCCTTGCCTCCATTCGTGACTACGACACGCTGCGCTCCGAGCGCAGCAAGGGCATCTCGCCAACAATCATGGGGATTCACGGAAGCCGTCACGGCTATGCCCAGTCCTGGGAATGGTCAGCAGATGGGTCTCAAGTAGACATATCCCTTTTCGTCCTCCATGAGACGCCAGATGCATGGAGCACCTCAGTCCACGAAACCACCTACCGCGCGCTGTTGCGGGCGGAAATGGACGCCGCTTTAGTGCACGCGAAGTTCTCACAGATCAGATGGCTCATGCCAGAGGTCACCGGGTACTACCAGCCGATTGTCATCGCCAGAAGTGCCCTATAAGGCTCAGCGGGGAACGACAGCCCGGCGTAGCCCCATACGCATCGGGGACGGAGACAGGGCTGACCGGTTCCGTCTGACGTGACTAGTCGGCAAAGCAGTTGGCCAGAAGGGTGTTGAGTACCGCCGCATCCTTCTTGACGGTCAATGCTCCATCCGTACCTCTTGAGATGTCGAGGGACGGACAGAAGGCGTCAAAATCTCCGCAGTAGAAATGTGGAGACCCTCTGACGCCCCGTCGAACCCCATCTTCCCAGTCTCTGCGTACCGCTTCCTCGTCGGCAGCGCCATATGGACCAACGTTGAATGATTCGGCAAGTTCAGAGAGCACCTCGGGTCGGGAAATGTCGAGGCCCTCCTCAAAGAGTGCATCACGAAGAGCCAGGCTCATTGCTTCGCCTGTTTTCAGATCCTGACGATATGCGGCGTGTACACACGCGAGGGCGGGTAACGAAGTCGTGGGAAAGTGGTTCGGGTCAAAACCCCCGAAAAGGTGAGGGGCTACCTGGGATCGTAGTTCTCGGACATGTGAAGCAGTGATATCAGGATCAAGCGGCGCTCCGTTAACCAACTCGAGGGGCCAAGCCCGGATATCCAAGAGAACATCTCCACGTCCCAGCGCAGACCGACGCTCAACGACGTACTGGAGGCCCACATGCGCGAACGGGCACCACACATCTGCGTAGACCTCGATTGCACTCGTACGTTGAGCCCACGGGTCCTTTGGATCATTCAAAGTCATCGACATCTCACAGGACCTCCTCACTTGTACAATGCTCCCGCTCACCTGGCAACAGAAGGCCCAACGGTCCCGACCCTGTAGGGACTTTGGTCCCGTCCCGACCTGCCCCCGCACATTGCCGGTTGTGTCGCGACTTGCCGGGGAGAACGTCGCAAACGTTGGCTGACGCGGCACTAGGCGCCCTCGGGCGAGACGGACGGCGACACCGCCGCCGCGGCCGCCTCGAGATACGGCCAGGCCACGTCCGGCGGCAATCCACCGACCAGCGGCTGCAGACCGAGGGGCATTCCCCTTTCGACGAGGCTTCGGGCCTCCGCCGGGGTGAGGATCTGGTACGCGCCTTTCTCTGCAGCCATCTCCTCCACGCTGGTGGCACGCGAGATGGAGGCCGTGCCCTCGCGGTACGCGTTCCAGCCGGAATAGCTGACGGAGTCCAACAGGAGGTACTCGCCGATCTCCGCCCAGGCCCGCTCGGGATCGTCGGCGACGAACACGGTGTTCGGCACCCCTGCCGTTGGGAAGAAGCAGCCGGGCGCCGCCGTGCCCCCTTCGGATCGGTAGGCCTTCTCGAGCGTTGCGTCGTGCGTCTCGGCCAAGAAGAGGAGGCCCAACCGGGCCGCTCGCCTCGCCGCCGCCTCCGTGCCGCCGCCATAGGCCAGCGGTGGGCCTCCGGGCGTGTAGGGCAGCGGTGTCACCCGGACCAGCCGACCGTCGAGGTCGACCTCTTCCCCGGACCAGAGCCGGCGCAGCAGGGTGATGCGCTCCTCGACCAGTGCGGCGCGCCGCCGGCGGTCGACCCCGAACATGGCGAACTCCTCGGCCCGGTAACCGATGCCGACGACGTAGGACACGCGTCCCCGGCTGATCAGATCGACGACTGCGAGGTCCTCGGCGAGCTTGACCGGCTCGTACAGGGCCAGCAGGAGCGCGGCCACGTTGATGGACATCGACTCGGTCCTGGCGGCGATGGCGGCCGCGAGCGGGACCGGGGAGGGGAGATACCCGTCCTCGGCAGCGTGGTGCTGGCTGAGGACGGCGGCCACACCGCCGCGGCTCTCGGCCCACTCGCACATCTCGATCGTCGTGGCGTAGAGCGCGGCCCGCGCATCCGGATCAGGCGTGCTGGACCGCATGGCGAATCGCATCATGAACACCGCCGATGCGTACCATGCTCCGGCCGGCGTCTCAACTGCGGACGGCGACTCGCGTGCGCCATCCCTCGGTGTGAGGTTCAGAGCAGAGGGCGCAGGTCCCGCTTGCGCACCTTGCCGGCGGCCGTGCGGGGCAGCGCCGCAGTGATGACGACCCTCGAAGGCAGCTTGTGCGGAGCCAACCCGGCGGAGGACGCGACGTCCCCGAGCTCTTCGAGCGTCGGTGTCTCGTTGGGATCCTTGGGGACGACCACGGCGCACACCGACTCGCCCCACACGTCGTCGGGCGCCGCGCAGACCGCGACCTCGGCCACCGCAGGGTGGTTGGCCAGCACCTCCTCGACCTCGCGGGCCGAGATGTTCTCGCCGCCGCGGATGATGATGTCCTTCACCCGGTCCGTCACCACGAGGTAGCCGTCCTCGTCGAAGCGGGCCAGGTCACCGGTGCGGAACCAGGTGGCCAGGACGAACGCATCGGCGTCCGCCGCCGGGTCCTGGTAGCCGAGGAATTGCTTGGGTCCCCGGGCGACGATCTCACCTTCCTCGTCCTGCGCCACGTCACTGCCGTGCTCGTCGAGCAGCCGGACCTCGTTGCCGGGTGTCACCCGCCCGTCGGTGCAGCGCCGTTTGTCGGGCGGGTCGGCCGGACCTCCCGAGCTGATGGCGGGGTGCTCCGTCGATCCGTAGGTGCGCCACGTGACGATGCCGGCGGCCTCGCTCCGCTCGACCAGCGCGGGCGGCACCGCCGCCGCACCACAGAGGAACCGGCCCAGGGACGAGATGTCGCGACCGCTCCGCTCCGCCTCGTCGAGCAGCGTGGCGAGGAAGAACGGGGTGCCGGCACTGGTGGTGATGCGATGCTCTTCGATCAGCTCGGCTGCGGCACGGGCGCTCCAGCGGTCCATCACGACGGTGGTCCCGCCGGAGGTGAGCGTCCGGAGGAGGCCGAGCAGCGAGGCCACATGGCCGGCCGGGAAGGTACCGAGCATCCGGCTCGTGGCGTCGACGGGGACAGCAGTGAGCCCGCACAGCAAGGTCTCGTGGCTGTGTTGCACCCCCTTGGGCGCTGACGTCGAGCCCGACGTGTAGAGGACGCAGGTCACCGACGAGGTGAGAGGCCGTGAAGCGGAGGCGGGAACGGAAGCGGGCTGCAGGGTTCCGAGCGCGACCGCCCTGTCGACGGCGGCGCCACCCAGCACGACCACTCCACGCAGCATCGGCAGCCCGGTCTCGGCCACGAGCGGGCCGACCAGGTCACGCCCGCGCCACTCCGGAGCGACCACGGCGTACCCCGCTCCGGTCTCACGCACGGCATGCGCGACCTCGTTGGCCGTCGCCGCGGTCGCGATCGGGACGGCCACTGCGTTGAGAAGCCAGACGGCGGCCAGGACCTCAGTACCCGTGACGTCGGCGGGCGTCTGGACGACGACGGCGTCGCCGGCCCTTACGCCGGCGGCCGTGAGCCGTCCCGCGCATGTCCAGGCACGATCGAGGAGCGCGCCGAGGGTGACCACCGTCGTCTCTCCGTCGACCTGGGCGAACACGATGCGGTCGTCAGCGTGGGACGCACAGCCGGCCGTGATTGCTCGGCCGACGGTCTGGTTGGGGTACACGCCCTGCGTCGCGCCACGCCCTTCGCAGCGCGTCACGGTCTGCTCGCGCGCTGTCGAGCCCGGTCACGGGGCGAACGTACGGATGAGGTCGGCCAGGACGAGCGGCCGGTCGCTCTGCACGGCATGGCCGGCGCCCTCGACGGTGACCACGTCCAGCGCGGGGAGGCGCCGCCGCATCTCGGCGATGTCCTCGTCGCGCACGAAGGGAGACAGGCCGCCGCGGACGAAGAGGGCCGGGACCGTGATGGCGCTGACGTCGTCCCACAGCGAGGTGAAGTCGACCCAGCGCGTCGCGCCCTCTTCCGCGGACTGGCCCGGGGAAGGACCGAAGAGGTCGTAGCGCCAGGTCCAGCGGCCGTCGTCGAGCCGCCGCGTGTTGTGGCGCACCCCCCGTCGGACACCGGCCGCGGAGCGGAAGGGACTCAGGGCGACTGCGGCGTCGGCCATCTCGTCGAAGCTGTCGTAGACGGGGGGACCGGCGATGAGCGAGACGGTGCCACGCTCGGCCGTGCTGAGCTGGCGGGACGGATCGTTGATCTGGGGCGTGACGTCGACGAAGACGGCGCGGCAGCAGAGGTCGGGGTAGTGCGCGGCCAGGCGGATCGTCGTGGCCCCGCCGAGCGACATGCCGATGACGCCGCGGGCGGCGGGCGCCACCGATTCCATGAGCGTGGCCACCGCCTCGGCGTTCTGCCACGGCCCGTAGTCGCGGTCACTGCGCCGATCCGAGTGCCCGTGGCCAGGCAGATCGACCGCCACCGCCGGACGGCCGAGAGCCAGCATGACGGTGTCCCAGGTGTGCCCGTTCTGGGCCCCCCCGTGCAAGAAGACGAGCTCGGGCTCGCCCTCACCCCAGCGCAGATACGAGAGCGCCTGCCCGGAGGAGAGAGTGAAGGAATGCCGCGAGACGACCGGCTGCCCCGGGAAAGGGATGTCCCACTCGGCCGCGTTCTCGTGCAGGAGCCCGAACTCGTCGTAGTCGTCCGAGTCCAGCGTGTCCCGTAACGACGTCATCGACGCGACCATCTGATCCTGGCAAGCCGCCCGTTCGCCACGGAACCTGACACCGGCCCTGTGGCTAGAACCGCTCGATGATCACCGCCGGCGCCATGCCGCCGCCGGCGCACATGGTGATGAGCGCCACCTGCTGGTCCCGGCGCTCGAGCTCGTCCAACGCCGTCCCGACGAGCAGCGAACCGGTGGCGCCGATGGGGTGGCCCAGCGCGATTGCTCCACCGTTCACGTTGATCCGCTCGCGGTCGATGTCGAGGTCGCGGATGAACTTCTCCGGCACGACGGCGAAGGCCTCGTTGACCTCGAACAGGTCGATGTCGCTCAACGACATGCCAGCCCTAGCCAGGACCTTGCGGGTGGCGGGGACGGGCGCGTTCAACATGAGCGTGGGGTCATCGCCCAGGTTCGCCGTCGCCACGATCCTGGCCCGGGGCCTCATCCCGTGCGCGTCGGCGTACTCGGGGCTGGTGATGAGCAGCGCGGCAGCGCCGTCGACGACCCCCGAAGAGTTGCCCGCGTGGTGGACATGGGTGATCTCGAGGCCGGGGAACTTCTGCAGGACGAGGGAGCGATAGGTGGTGCCGTCCTCGTCCAGCGGGATGTCCGCCAACGCCTCGAAGGACGAGGGCAGCGAGGCCAGCGAGTCCACCGTCGTTCCCGGGCGCGGGTACTCCTCCCGGTCCAACAGGACCGTGCCGTCGACGTTGTGCACGGGCACGGTCGACTTGTCGAAGCGGCCCTCCTTGATGGCGATCTCGGCTCGGCGCTGCGACTCGGCCGCCAACTCGTCCACGGCGCGCCGATCGATCTTCTCCAGCGTGGCGATGGCGTCGGCGGCGACGCCCTGGTTCGTCTGGGGATGGATTGCCCGCAGGTGGTCGTTGCCGCTGTCGAGGAATGGTGAGCGGGACTTCGAGACGTTGCCGGCGTAGGAAGACATCATCTCGGTGCCGCCGGCGATGACAACGTCCTCCATGCCTGACAGCACCGACGCCGCGGCGAAGTTGACCGAGGAGATGCCGGACCCGCAGAAGCGGTCCAGGGTCACGCCGCTGGCGGTGATGGCGTAGCCGGCATCGAGCGCGGCCATGCGGCCGAGGTCGCCACCCTGCGTACCGACCTGCATCGACGTGCCCCAGACGATGTCGTCCACGTCGCCGGTGTCGAGCCCGTTGCGGTCGGCCAGCGCCCTGAGGACGGTGGCGCCCAGCACCTGCGGGTGGAGTGCCGCCAGTGCGCCCTTGCCAACCTTTCCGATTCCCCGTGGGGTCCGGCAGGCGTCGATGATCCAAGCCTCGGTCACGTCGTATCCTCGTTCCTTTGCGCCGACAGTGTGTGGCGGCCCCCGCAAGGCCCTCTTGCTATAAAGAGTATCCCAATTAGGAGAAGCAGATCGAGTCGGGCTCGGCGCCCCGACCGGGGAGGACGACGGTGGCCAGCCCACGAAAGGCAGTTTTCAAGGAGATGCCGGGCGCTGCTCCCGACGTCATGCGGGACTACGACCTCGCCACCTTCGGCTACCAGGAGACCGAGTTCAGCGTGGAGGGGTCGGCGACCTCGTACGAGTTGCAGGGTGAGCGGGGCGCGGACGGCCGTTGGGACGTGACGCCGGGAGCCGAGGCCCCCTTCCGGACGCGCTTCGTGGTGCGCCGGCCCATCGATCCGGACCGGTTCAGCGGCACGGTCGTGGTGGAGTGGCACAACGTCTCGGCGGGCATCGACGCCGCGCCGGACTGGGGGTTCTTCCACCGTCATCTGGCTGCTCAGGGCCACGCATGGGTCGGGGTGTCGGCCCAGAAGGTGGGGATCGACGGCGGGGGCTTCGTCGAGAGCATCCACCTCAAGCTTCTGGCACCGGAGCGCTACAGCGACCTCGAGCACCCGGGGGACGCGTGGTCCTTCGACATGTTCACCCAGGTCGGTGCCTTGCTCCGCGGGCCAGTCGAAGAGAATCCGCTGGGTGGCCTGGTGCCCGAGCAGGTGCTGGCCGCCGGCGAGTCGCAGTCCGCCGCCTGCCTCGTGACGTACATCAACGCCGTCGATCCCCACGCGCAGCTCTTCGACGGCTTCTTCGTGCACGGGCGCCCCGGTGCCGCTGTGTCCATCGACGGCGTGTTCATTTCCGCGACGCGGGGCGAGGCCATGGAGGCGACCCGTCGCGCCATCTCGTCGAAGGGTGAAGGCATCCGCCAGGACGCGCGGGTGCCCGTGCTCGTGCTGCAGAGCGAGACGGACGTCATCCTCCTTGGGGGTGGCCTGGCGGAGCAGCCCGATTCAGAGCAGGTCCGAGTCTGGGAGATGGCGGGTGCGGCACACGCCGATACCTACACCGTCAGCGCAGGTCGTCACGACGACGGCATCTTGAGCGCGGAGCGCTTCGCCGAGCTGCTGCGCCCCACGAGGGACCTCATGTTCGGCCAGACGGACACGCCCATCAACGCCGGACCCCAGCAGCACTACGTGGCACAAGCTGCCCTGGCCCACCTGGCGCAGTGGGCGGCCGGCGGCGAGCCACCCCCGACGGCGCCTCGGCTGGAGCTCGACGACGAAGGGACCGGCTACCGCCTCGACGGTCATGGTCTGGCGCGTGGCGGGATTCGTACCCCGTGGGTGGAGACACCGACCGCGGTGATGGGTGGCCTCGGCCAGAGCGGGGAGTCCTTCGCCATGCTCTTCGGCCGCACGGAACCCTTCGACGACGCCACCTTGTCGACGCTGTACCCCGGGGGGAAAGACGAGTACCTGCAGCGCTTCGAGGCATCCCTCGACGACACCATCGCCGCTGGCTTCCTTCTGCTCGAGGACCGGGAGGAGATTCTCGCGGTAGCGGCGGCCTCGTACCCGTTGGTCGTGGCCGAGGCGTGAATGGTGCTCCGCGCCGGCCAGGGTTCGGCCGGAGGCGAGATCCATCGGCGCCCCAGTAATTCGTCACACTCTTTGCCCTCAACCGCCGGGGCCGTGAGCGGGCCCGGATCGCCAAATCGGCGATTCACCAGAGGGACCGGCGGCTGACGGGTCCCTCCAGACGGGCTCTGATAGGGTGCGAAAAGAGGGTCCTCTTTTCCGTGGGGAGGGTGCATGCAACAGGAGGTCGGAAGCAGCGGGCCCGGCACGACGGAGCTGGTCCCACCCCCGATGCTGCGCTGCGAGGGCCTGCGGAAGAAGTACGGCGACCGTCAGGCGGTCGACGGCGTCTCCTTCTTCATCGGGGAGCGAGAGTGCTATGGCCTTCTGGGCCCGAACGGCGCGGGCAAGACCACGACCATCTCCATGCTGTGCGGCTTGACCGCCGCCGACGAGGGGGCCGTTTCCGTTGCGGGCTTCCGGGGCGGCACGCTCGAGGCGAAGGCGGCCATCGGCTTCGTCCCTCAGGATCTCGCCCTCTACCCGGACCTCTCCGCCGTGGAGAACCTCACGTTCTTCGGCCAACTCTACGGCCTCACGGGCAAGGAGCTCCAGGGGCGTATCGGGGAGACGCTCGAGCTGGTGGGACTGGCCGAACGCGGCAAGGACCGCATCGGGACGTACTCGGGCGGCATGAAGCGCAGAGCCAACATGGCGGCCGGCCTGCTGCACCGCCCCAAGTTGCTGGTCCTCGACGAACCAACCGTCGGCGTTGATCCGCAGAGCCGCAACGCCATCCTCGAGACCGTCGGGCGACTCGGTATCGCCGTGCTCTACACGACGCATTACATGGAGGAAGCCTCCAAGCTGTGCGACCGGATCGGCATCATCGACGACGGCCACCTCATCGCGGAGGGCACAGCCGAATCGCTCATCGGCGCGCACGGGGGCCGGGACAAGGTGCATCTGGCCTGCGACGCCGCTGCCCTCGACGAGTTGGCCGCCGCCTGTCGTGAGCTCGACAGCATTCATGACGTCCACGAGGTCGACGGCCATCTCGAGCTCACCACGGACCACGGTCCGGCCATTCTGTCGGCGGTGGTGGCCGTGGCATCGCGGCACGGCATCGATCTCACCGGTGTCGAGGTGCGCTCCCCCAACCTCGAAGACGTCTTCTTGAGGCTCACGGGGAAAGAGCTACGCGATTGATTCGCGTCATTGCGCTGAACGAACTCCGGCGCCGGCTGCGAGATCGATCCGTCCTCATCGGCTGTCTGGCCGCACCGCTCCTGATGTCGGCCGTCCTCGGCCTCTCCTTCGCCGGCAGCACTTCTGCGCAAGCCGTACGGGTCGGCGTCTCGGGTGCGTCGGCACAGCTCACTGCCGCCGGTGTGCGCGCCAGCCAGCTGCCTGCTGGTGTCACCGTCGTCACCATGCCGAACCAGCAGGCGGTCAAGACCGCAGTGGCCGACGGACGTCTTGACAGCGGGGTGGCCGTGTTGCCGGGGCAGATGCACCTGAGCAGCCTGCTCGTCCCGGTCGTCGATCCGGGAGCGACCCACACGCCCGGCTTCAACGTGGTGACCCGGGGGACGTCCCAGCTGGGTCAGGAGTACGCGGAATCCGTCGCGGCCGGGATCTCCAGCGTGCTCTATGCGGTGCACGTGCCCCAGCCCAGCGGCAGCCGGGCCAATCCGGCCACGGTGGCCATCACGACCCAGAGCGTCGGCCATGGTGGCAAGGTCAACCTGAACTTCTTCGCGCCCAACATCGCGGTCGTCTTCCTCTTCATCGGGAGCGGGCTGGGCATGCGCTCCCTGCTCATGGAGCGCGCCGCCGGCACGCTCGCCGCGCCTGACGGTCGCACCGTTGCGGCCGACACAGATCGTCCTCGGGAAGCTGCTGGCGATCTTCGTGACCGGTCTGGCCACCATCTTCGTCATCTGGGCCGTGACGACGTTCGCCTTCGGGGCCGACTGGGGTGATCCTCTGGGTGTCCTGCTCATGTGCGTGGGGGCAACCGTCGCCATGTGCGGCATCGGCGTGTTCCTCACGTCGCTGGCCAAGACGGAGCAGCAGGCGTTCGGCATCACCTTGCTGGTCGGCCTGGCCCTGGCGCTGCTCGGCGGCAACCTCCTGCCGTCGGGATCACTCCCCGACGTGTTCCAGGTGCTCGCCCTGGGGACGCCGAACGGATGGGCCCTGGTCGGCTTCGGCCGCCTGGACCAGCTCGGCGAGCCGGCGAGCAGTGTCATCGGTCCCTTCTTCGTGTTGTTGGCCATCGCAGTGATCGCCGGCGGCCTCGCCCTGACCCGGGTGAGGAAGATGGTGGAGCCGTGATCGCCGTCATCTGGGTGAACCTCCGCCGGGCCATGGGGGATCGGCGGCTCCTCATCATCGGCACGTTGGTGCCCGTCGTCATCATCTTGATCACCGGGCTCCTCGAAGGCAGCCCCAAGGAGCCCATCGGCCTCCTCCACCCCTCGCCCCGACTGCTGCACCTGGCGCAGACAACCGACGGGATAAAGGTCCGGGTCGAGAGCAATCGGACAGACCTGACCGACGACATCCTGCGGGGCCGTGTGGTGGCCGGGATCGTCCAACTCCCGTCGACGAGCGATTCGGTGCGAGCCGACTTCCTGGTCGAATCGGCCACGACGGACGCCGTGCAGGCCCATACCGATGTCGTCGCGCTGATGGATCTGATGGCTGCCGAAGGACCGAAGACGAAGTTCACGGACGAGACCTTGAGGGGAACGCAGACTCAGGCCCCGCTGAGCCCGTTTGCTTATGTCGCGCCGGCCAACCTTGTCCTGTTCATGGGGATCGCAGTGCTGGTCCTCGCCGCCGGCATGGTCGAGACGCGTCGGCTCGGCGTCCTGCAGCGGTTGTCGGCTGCACCGGTGCACAAACGCGCCATCGTCTTCGGCCAGATGGCGAGCATGATGGTCACCGCCCTGGCCATGGCGATCGGCCTCATCTTCGTCGGGATCGTCCTCTTCAACGTGCACTGGGGCAATCCGCTCAGCGTGTTCCTGGTCGTCGCGCTGCTCGCGATCAGCATCGCCGCGCTGGCGGTGATCATCGGTACTTGGGCGCGCTCGACAGGAACAGGCCATTGCGACCGCGGTCATCGTGGCGATCATCGCCGGCATGCTCGGTGGTTGCGTCTACCAGCTCGACACCGTCAGCACGACCGTCAACCACGTCGGGCACATCGTTCCGCAGGCGTGGGCCATGGATGCCTTCGTCAAGCTCATCTACGATCACGCTACCTTCACGGACACACTGCCGCAGATCGGCGCGCTGGCCGTCTTCGCCGTGGTCCTGAGCGTGCTGGCGGTCTGGTACTACTCGCGCAAGGTCTTCTCGACGACCTGAGTCACGGCCCGCCGCTCTTGCAGGTGGCGCGCCAAGACCTCGAGATGCCGGCGCATGCGGTGCTGCGCCAGCTCGCGGTCGTCAGACGTCATGGCCTCTGCAATGGCGGCGTGGACTTGTGAGACCTCGCCGGCCGCCCGGGCTCGCTCCGCGTCCGAGACCTCCTCGACCTGCAACCGCATCAGGCGGATGAGAACGAGTGCCACCAGTTCGAGAGCCCGGTTGCCGGCGAGGCCGGCGACGACTCCATGCAGGTCGTGACCGCCATCGGCGAACTCGGCGACCGAGAGATCGTGCTCCCTGTCGATGGCGGCGTGGAGCTCCTTCTCGACATCGGCATCGGCCTCGGCATCGGCATCGGTATCGAGCCGTGTCATGGCGAGGTCCACCAGGGCGAGCTCGACCGGGATGCGCAGCTCGGCGAGGTCGGTCGTCAAGATGCTCCGACGTGCCAGAAAGACGGCGGCAACGTCGCTGACCGCGCGCGACGCTGGGCGCGCTGACGAACAGACCCCCGCCCGGGCCCCTGCGCATGGTGGCAACCTGGTGATGTTCGAGGAGACGCAGCGCCTCTCGGAAGATGGCGCGGCTGGCTCCGTACCGCTCGATCAACGCCGACTGCGACCCCAGCAGATATCCGGGCGGGAGGTCGTCCGCCACCACGTCCTGCAGGATGGCGCGGGCCACGTCCTCGGCTCGCTTGTTGCTCACCCCGCCGCCGAGGGCGACGTTCCGGGTCAGGACCTGCCGGGAGCGCCGGCGGTTCTGTAGGTACGCGGACTCGGCCTCGAGGTGCCGACCCATCCGCGGCGGGCCTGATCGGAATTCCCGTCCAGAACGGCCTCGATGATCCCAGCGTGGGCCCGCTGTGACGCCGTGAGCGTGGTCTCGGTCAGGGAGGGACCGCCCCGGAAATACAGGAAGGCGACCCGGTTGAGGATGTCGACGAACAGTTCGAATGCAGGGTTGCGGGTGATTGCGGCGAGGCGTCGGTGCAGGGCGCGGTGGTCAGTCACAGTGCCGGCGGCCTCCTGGGCTCTGAGCTGCCGGAGCCCGAGAGCGTCGGTTTCCGTCAGCCGGTCCGCCGCCAGTCCCGCCGCGACCTGCTCGACCACGATCGCGCCTCGAACACTTCGTCGAGCCTGCTGTTCACCCGGTGCAGGTACAGGACCGCCGCGTCGATGATGGCGTCCACGGTCGGCTCGGTCACGACGAGGCCGCCGCCGGGTCCGCGGCGCATGGAGGCCACCTGCTGGTTCTCGACCAGCCGAACCGCCTCCCGGAAGACGGCCCGGCTGACGCCGTAGCGCTCCATCAGCTCGGACTGGGAACCGAGAACCTCTCCGACCGGCCAACCCCGATCGATCACATCCCGGAGGATGGCGCGGGCCACGCCCGCTGCCAGTGTGGACTCCGCCACCGACTCGCAAGGCGAGATCCCGACGGTCGTCGCGGTGATGGAGGAGGTGGCGACCATCGCTGAATAGATTATACTCATTTAGGTGCCAAGAGCCTTGAAGTCCTGGTCGGAGGACCGGTGACCGACCCCGCATCGGCCGTCACAGACCTGGCCGAAACGGTCATGTTCTCCGACCCCTACCCCCGTTACGCCGAGCTCCGCCGCCTCGCACCCGTCGCCCCGGCGTACTCCAAGCAGATGCTGGGTGGCGCCGGCTACCTGCTGACCCGTCACGAGCACGTCCTGCTGCTGCACAACGACACGCGCTTCTGAGCGACCCAACGAGCCAGGGTTCCAGCCTCCTCGTGCGCCATCTGCCCCGGATGTTCCGGTTGCTGATGAGCTCGATGGTCTACAAGGACGACCCCGACCACGCCCGTCTGCGCCGCCTGGTCAACAAGGCCTTCACGCCCCGCACGGTCCAACAGCTCGCCGGCGAGATCGAGCGCATCGTGACTGACCTCGTGGACAAGGTCGCCAAGAAGGGGAGCGACACGGTCGACCTCGTAGAAGAGGTCGCGATCCCGCTGCCGTTGTCCGTCATCTCCACGATGCTGGGTGTCGGCGACGCCGAGCGGGACGAGTTCCACGTCCTGATGGAACGGTTCGTCGTCCGCCTGGGCAGCGGCTCGGCCGCCACCGCCGTCCGCGCCATCCCCACGGCACGCAGGCTCTACGCCGTGCTGGAGCGTCTGGCCGCGCGGCGCCGCGCCGAGCCGGACGACGGGCTCATCTCGGCCCTGCTGCTGGCGAGCGAGGACGGCGACTCGCTCAGTGACGACGAGGTCATGGCGATGATCTTCCTCCTCATGCTGGCCGGCCACGACACCACGGCGAACCTGATCGGGAGCTCGGCCCTCGCCCTCATGGAGCATCCCGACCAGGCCGAGCGCCTGCGGGATGAGCCCGAGCTCATGCCGACGGCGGTCGAAGAGCTGCTCCGCTTCACCACGCCCGTCCCCTGCGGCGCCGCCCGCACCCTCCTCGAAGACGTCGAGATCGAGGGCACCACCATGCCGACGGGGAGCAAGGTCCTGGGCATGATCATCTCGGCCAACCGTGACGAGGGGGTCTTCGAGCAGCCGGACGCGCTCGACCTCGGCCGGGACCCGAACCGCCACCTGACCTTCGCGTTCGGGAAGCACTTCTGCCTCGGCAACCAACTGGCCCGCCTGGAGGGCCAGCTCGCCATCGGCGAGCTCGTACGACGCTTCCCCCGTATGCGCCTGGCCGTGCCCCGAGACACCCTGAAGTACAAGCCGGTGCAGTCGCTGCGCGGCTTCCACAGCCTGCCCGTCACATTGCAGTAATCCGGGGACCGTTCCCCTCCGATGGCCGGCCCCGACACCAACGTCGCCAAGATGTCCACCGAGGAGATCATGGAGGAGGCCGCCGAGACCTCCCGCTGCCTGGCCTCCCTGGCGGGCCACCTCGTGCAGCTGGCCGGAGAGCTTGACCGCCGCCAGGGCTGGCGGGCCGAAGGCGCCACGTCACTGGAGGCCTGGATCGTGGAGCGCTGCGGGGTCTCCCTGGCGACCGCGCGGGCGTGGGCCCACGTCGCCGAGCGCCTCTTCGACCTTCCTCACCTCGCGGCGGGACTCTCCGAGGGTGAGCTCAGCTTCGACAAGGTCCGCGCCGTGGTCGACACGGCGACGCCCGAGACCGATCGCGACCTGCGTGAGCGGGCCAGGCAGTGCTCGGTGCACCAGCTCGCGCAGTTCAGCCGTTCCCTCGAGGGAGCCACGAATGCCTCCGCCAAGGCGGACTACGAGGCGCGTTCGGTCCGCTTCAACGACACCTTCCGCACCGTGACGGCCCAGCTCCCGCCCGAGTCGTACGCCGAAGTCCGCTCGATCCTCGAGGCCCGGGCCAAGCAGATGCCGTCAGACGGCGAGACCAGATGGGACCAGCGCCTCTGCGATGCTTTCTTGGAGACCATCCGTTCGGGGTCCTCGCGGGGATGGACCAACTCCCATGTCGTGGTGGTCCATGTTCCGCTGGCTGCCGTGACCGACGAGTCGTCCGACCTGGCGGGCGAGCTCGAACGGGGCGGATTGATCAGCGGAGAGACCGTTCGCCGGATCGCCTGCGATGCAACCATCGTGGTTGCCCTTGACGATGACGTCGGTCACACGATGTACGAAGGTCGGGCTCGACGCTTTCCGACGGACGCCCAACGCCGCGAGATCATGCGGCCGGGACCGACATTGCCGGTTCCCCGGATGTGCGAACGTCACCTTCACCAATGCGCACCACGTCGCGCCCGGAAGCCGGACGGGCGTACGGACCTCGACAGTTTGGCCTTGCTCTGCGAGCATCACCATCACCGGGTCCATAGTCAGGATTGGACGATGTCCGGGAACGCCAACGCCGAATTGACCTTCGTGGGCCCGACCGGCCGCGTCATGACGTCGGTGCCCTCGCCGTCGTGGACCGCGGTCACCGCTCCCGCCGTCCCGACCGCTTGATATTCAGCGTGCCCCTCCGCCCGTCGGCGGTTGGTCTCCCACTGCGCCCGGCTGAAGTAGCTCTGGTCCTCGCCCAAGCCTTCGATCCCGCCGTCCCAGCGCCAGCGGACCAGGGTGTCACCCCCGTGGCCGCGCCAGTGCCGGCTCATCACTTCGCCCCGACCGGTCAGCCGGCGGTCGAGCTCGTCCACCGCCTCGATCTCGAGCGTGCGGGCCATCCCGTATCGGCGTCGAAGTGCACCCGGCGCTCCCCGGCCAGGATGTGCGCGTACTCGCCGCCGCGGAGCAGGAACCCGCACATCACCGGGTCCACGTCGGGACCGGGGACCGCGTAGATGAGCCAGGCCTCGCCCGGGCCGGCGGCGCAGAACGAATAGCCGACCCCGCCGAATTTCCCGCCTGCGACGGGCCCGGCCTGTTGCGCTCCCGGGCGTCGCGGCTTCGGGCGTCGCCCGTGGTCGCGGGTCCCCACGAACGGTCGCGCACCGAATAGCAGTCGATCGGGATCTCGCTCGCCGGCGAGCACCATCGTCGCCGGTCACGTGGCCCGGCCTGGTCGAAGTGCGTGCCCTTGACGAACGGGACGACGCCGATCGGATGCGGGTTGGGCGCCATGATCGCCTCGAACGTCAGCGCGCAGCTCGAGTTCGGCGCCGGATCCGTCGTAGTCGATCGCGTAGCGCTGCAGCGGCTCGAGCATCCGCACGTGCACGCCGTTGGGCCACTCGAAGTCGCGCATGTCGCGCTCCGGGCGAGGCGGGAGCTGCAGGCCCGAGTACTCGGCACGGTACGGCAGCTCCCACGACCAGGACCGCGCTGTCGTCCCACACCCAGGCCCCGCCGTTGCAGAGGCCGGCGTTCGGCCGGGCCTGGCAGTACGTCCACCCTGCCGAGATTCGCGTTCGGGCACGTTCCAGGAGAACCAGTTCGTCTCCGTCTCCCACCAGCGGTCGGTCATCTCCTCGTCGTGGAAGTCGTCGTCGGCTCGCGGTCGAACGTCGCGGTACGTGCGCTCGGCCGCGGCGGTCGTCGAGGTCGACCTCGAACATCGTCGGTCATTGCGCATCAGCTCAGCTCGGGCCAGTGCCGGTCGGCCAGCGCCCCCATGGACGGCCGCGCCAGCTCGGTCTCGCGGGCGATCCGGCGCCACAAGGTGCGCAGGTAGTCGCCTCGCCCACCGTGCCGCCGCCACGCCGGCGGCCGCGGCGGCACGCCCCTCCGGCCACGCGATCGGGCCGGTCGGCGCCGAGCAGCGCCTCGAGGTCGTCGAGCTCGTGGGATCTCGTAGACGGCACCATACGTGTCGACCTGGCTCGAGGTACTTGACGATGCCGTGCGACGCCCTTGCTGCGCGCCTGCGGCGAGCGGGTCCGACGATCCGGGGCACGATGACGTCGCGGAGTTGGACGAGCACGGCGGCGTACACCCAGTCGTGATCTCGCCCGGTCGCGGCCGCGGTGGCTCTCGGCGGGGTGAGCTCCAGTCCCGTGGCCGTCGGCCAGGGCCTCGAACCAAAGCCGGCGGTGCAGCATCCGGTAGATGAAGCCGTTGCCGACGTCACCGCCACCGCCACCGCTCCCACCACCGTCACGGTGCCTCACCGCCGGACGGGGGCCGGTGCGCCATGACCTGGAGCTTGGTCTCGGCCATCACCTGGTAGTAGTGCACCCGCGCCTCGTCGATGCGATTTCCCGACAGCTCCTCGTACTCGTGCAGCCGCGTAGGGAAGTCGGTGAACGGCTCCTGGGTCGCCCGCAACGAGAGCCAGGCGATGTCGTCCATCGGGTCGCCCAGGTGCGCCAGCTCCCAGTCGACGATCGCCGACGACCCGGCCGTCGACGATACATGAAGTTCCCCGGCCCGGTGTCGCCCTGCACGAGCACCAGAGGCCCGTCGTAGGCAGGGATGTTGCGTCGCAACCAGCGCAGGGAGAACAGCGAGAGCTGGGTCCGGCTCACCGCCGCGCTCGGCCAGCACCCGCTCCCACTCGTCGAGTTCGGCGCTGACCGCGTCGGCGACGGTCGTCCACGGACGGGAAGGCCGGCAGGTCGAGTCCGCCGCGTCGAGCCGCGTGCAGCGCGGCCAGCTTGGTCATGAAATCCCGGGCCGTCGCTCCCGCTCGGCCGGCGTCCGCGATGCGCGAGAACCAGTTCTCCCCGACGAGCCGCTCCGACAGCATCGCCTGGTGCACCGGATGCACGCCGAGCACGCGGGGCACCGGAACCGGGCTGTCCTGCAGGGCGAGGTACACCGTCGCCTCGCGGTGCAGCGTCCACGGGTCCTTGGTACGCGCCGGATCGGAGCGGTCGTAGCGCAGGAACACTCGGCGGCCGTCCCGTCGGGCCGCTCGAGGTCGACGTGCCAGGCCTCCTTGCGGGCGCCGCCCGGCTTGCGGTCGGCCAGGGTCACTCGACCGCCGCCGATCTCTTCGACCCACGAGACCAAGTCGTCCGGAAGCGCGATCGCCCCGGTCACACGATCCGCGTGTGGTGGTCGGCCCAGTAGCGGTCGCGCAACACGCCCTTGTACAGCTTCCCGGTGGGCAGGCGGGGCAGCTCGTCGTCGAAGTCGATCGCTGCGCGGGCACTTGAAGTGGGCCAGATGCTCCCGGCAGAAGGCGATCAGCTCGCGCTCGAGCGCCTCGTCACCGGCCGACGCCGTCGACCGGCTGCACCACCGCCTTGACCTCTTCGCCGAGGTCCTCGTTGGGCACGCCGATGACGGCGGCGTCGAGCACCTTGGGGTGGGTGACGAGCAGGTTCTCGGTCTCCTGCGGGTAGATGTTCACGCCGCCCGAGATGATCATGTGCGCCTTGCGGTCGGTCAGGAAGAGGTAGCCGTCGTCGTCCAGGTACCCGACGTCGCCGACCGTGCTCGTCCTGCCCGTCGTCCCGGCGGTGCTCGGCCGTCTTGTCGGGGTCGCTGAAGTACTCGAAGTCGGTCGCGCCGGCGAACCAAACCGTCCCCGGCGTCCCGGTCGGGCACTCGGTTGGCCGTCGTCGTCGAGGATGTGGATCTCGCTCGAGGACGGCCCGGCCGACGCTGCCCCGGTGCGCCAGCCAGTCCTCGGAGGTGATGAAGGTGCAGCCGTTGCCCTCGGTGGCGGCGTAGTACTCGAGGAGGATCGGCCCGAACCAGTCGATCATCTGCTCCTTCACCGGCACCGGGCAGGGCGCCGCGGCGTGGATGACGATCTCCAGCGACGACACGTCGGCCGCGCGCGCGCACGTCGTCTGGCAGCTTGAGCATGCGGGTGAACATGGTCGGCACCACCTGGGAGTGCGTGACGCCGTACCGGCCCACCAGTTCGAGATACAGCGCAGGATCGAAGTGCTCCATCACGACCGCCGTCGACTTCATGCGCAGCGCGATGGCGACGCTCACCTGCGGGGCCGTGTGGTACAGCGGCGCGGGCGACAGGTAGACCATGCCCTCGCGGAGCCGCCACAGGCCGGCGATCGCCGAGCACGGCGATGCTGGTCTCCGACGGGTGGATGTCGTACATCGGCCGCAGGATGCCCTTGGGCCGCCCCGTCGTCCCCGACGAGTACATCATCGGTGCGCCCAGCTGCTCGTTCTCGACGTGACCGGTGGACTGGCGGCCCACCGCCTCGTCCCACGACTCGAATGGCCCGGCGGCGTCGCCGCGGTGCGTCGACCATGATCCAGCGCTCGACGTCGGGGCACAACGCGGGCAGTTCGCGCCGCCACCTCTGCCTTGGCGGCCGACGTCACGACGACCCGGGACTGGGAGTCGTTGACGACGTAGGCGACCTCCTCGGCCGAAGGTACGAGTTGACGCGGCGTGAAGTAGAGCCCGGTGCGTTCGGCGCCCGCTTCGGCGAGAGCATGGCGGGGTCGTTCTCCATGAAGATCGCCATGTGGTCCTGCCGGCGCAGGCCGGACGTCGCGCAGCACGTGGGCGACCTGGTTGGCGCCCGCCTCGTACGTCGGCGAAGGTCAGCGTCCGGCCCGACGGCGCCATGATGATCGCCGGCTGGTCGGGATGCTCAGCTGCCTGTTCAGCTGCGTACACCGCCGCCCCCTTTCCCGTCCGCCAGGCATCGAGTAGAGCACGTCGACCAGGCAGGCGCCCATGAGCGGCATCGCCTGGTTCTCCAGGTGGTTGCGCACGAACCCGCACGCGACGCCGGCCACCGGGTCGGCGAACCCGACCTGGCCGCCGGCGCCCATGTGACCGAACGCGCTCGTCGTTGGGCCCGTGCTCGGCGGGATGCCCGGGGACGAGCGCCGGGGGCTCGAGCGTGTAGCCGACCGCCCACCGGGTCGGGCACGCGCATGACCGCGTCGCGGCCGCAGACCTGTTCGGTCCCGAAGCGCTCGATCGACGGCGCGCGACACGAGCTCCTCGCCGGTCGGCCAGCGCCGCGTACGACCGGGCCAGCGCCGCGCGCGGTCGCCGGTGGCGCCGATGGCGCCGATCTCGGCCTGCAGCACGGCCGGTGTGTTCATGAAGTCGGCGAACCGGGGCGTGCCGTGCTCGTCGGCGAACAGGCTGCCGTGCGCGCCCGCCAGGACCGAGCGCCCGGACTTCGACGTCGGGATCGATGCGCGCGGAGCGCGCTCTCCTTTCCCGGCTTGCACCGGGAACTCCATGACGGTCGCCACGATCGGCAGGCCGACGCGGGCGTGCCGATGGCGCAGGCCGACGCCGAGCGGCTGCGCCACCTCGCGCGGAAGAACGTACCCGAGGCTCGTCCCGCTCATGCGCCGCACGAGCTCGCCGACGAGCCAACCGAACGTCATCCCGTGGTAGCCGTGGCGGGTCCCGGGCTCCCAGGCCGGCGCGCCGCCGCCACGCCGCGCCGCGATCGCCACGTGTCGGCCCAGCCGCTGCCGTCCCACGCCAGCAGCTCGTCCGCGTCGGGCACGCCGATGGCGCCCGACTGGTGGCTGAGCAGCTGGCGCACGGCGTGGCGCTCCTTGCCCAGGCCGGCCGAACTCGGGCCAGTACCGCACGACCGGCGCGTCGAGGTCGAGCTGCCCCGGTCGTCGAGGATGTGGGCGCACAGCGTCGTCAGGCCCTTGGTCGCCGACATGATGACGGCCCGGGTGTCCTTCTCCCACGCCACGCCCGGCGCCGGCCGCGCCGGTCCAGATGTCGACCACGCACTCGCCGTCGACGAAGGCGGCGAACGCGCCGCCGCCGTCACCGAGGTCGGCCCGCCGCTCACGGTCGCCGACCGTGACAGGCGCGCCCTGCGCCCAGCATCTCGGCGACCCGCTCGAAGCCCGGCGCGGTGAACCCGCCGACGTCGAGCATCGTGCGTCACAGCGCCGCAGTTCCGCTCGACGTCGGGCCACCACTCCTTGCGCCACCACGACACGGTGATGCGGTCGACCAGCCCGCCGTAGCGGGCGCTCACCTCGCCGGCCAGGGTGTCGGGCGGGCGACGATGGTGAGCGTGTCGAGGACCTCGTCGTCGACGAGGTCGCGCCATCTCGTCCCAGCCGCCCGCGCTTCGAGCACGCGTAGAGCTCGGTCTGCAGGTCGCCCCACCCGTGGAGCTCGAGCACCGGCCGGTAGGCCGGGGTCGACGCGTAGTAGCCGACCTGGCGGCGCATGGCGTCGCGGGCCTTCGCCATCTGCTCGTCGTCCTCGACCACCGAGATGAAGCCCGGGCACGTCGACCTCCACGTCGGCCCGGCGTGCGTCCCGGACTTCGCCAGCCCCCGTTCGAGCGCGGGCACGTGACCTCGCGCAGGTAGCGCGCGGTCGAGATGCCGTGGGTGATGCACGCCGTCGGCCACCTCGCCCGCCACCTCGGTCATCAGCGGGCCCGACCGCGGCGAGGAACACCGCGGGCGGCCCGAACCCGTGGGGCCGCGGGCGCGAACACCGGCGTCATCAGCGTGTGGGTGTAGAACTCGCCCTCGAAGTCGAGCCGCGGTCGCCGTCGTTCCACGACGCCCAGATCGCCCGCAGCGCGAGCACGTACTCGCGCATCCGCGCCGCCGGGTGCGACCACGGCGTGCTGAAGCGCCGCTCGATGTGCGCCGCACCTGCGAACCCAGGCCGAGGACGATGCGGCCGCGCGAGAACTCCTGGAGTTGGTTGGTCGTGTAGGCCAGGCTCATCGGGTTGCGGGCGAAGGCGATGGCGACCGCGGTGCCCGAGCGAGATCCGCGCCGAGTGCTCGGCGGCCAGCGCCAACGACAAGAACGGGTCGTTCGTCGTCTCGGCCGCCCAGACGCAGTCGAGCCCGGCGGCCTCGGCGGCGCCGACGCGGTCGGCCACCCGCGGCAGTTCGGTCCCCAGCCCGCGGTCGATCTTCACGAGTCGCCCGCGTCGTCGTCGCCGGCGCCGCCGTCGTCTTCACCCGCCGCCGCACCGGCGCTGGCGTCGGCGCCGGTCCCTTCACCGCCGGCGCGTCGACCGAGAGCGACAGCGGGATGCCGACCTGCACGAACCGGCCCGCCGCCGGATGGCGGTAGCGCCGCAGCAGGCTCGCGGGCCACGCACCTGCGGGTCGTCGGGAACGGCGCGAGGGGTGCACGCTCGACGCCGACGGGGACGCCATGCCGGCGCCGCAGCGGGCGTCAGCACCTCGTCGACGCGTCAGCGCCCCGACCGTCGCCGCCAGCGATCGGCGACCGACCGATTCGCCGTCGATCCGAGCGCCCGCACGCAGCGCCGCCCGCTGGTGCGTCGCGTGACGCAGCACACCGTCACCCACCCGTCCGTCGCGCTCGTACAGGTGGCAGCCCGGCCGACGGGCCGCGCCAGACTCGGGGCCGACCCGTCGGCGCAGCGCCGCCGTCGCACGGCCAGCTCCGCCACGTCCTCGGACTGGAAGACGGTCGCGGTCAGCGCCAGCGACGCGTCCACCGCCGTGACGGCGACGCCCGCGGGCCCGCGCCAGCAGCGCGAGCACGATCCCGGCCGCCGAGCTGCAGCCCGGTGCAGTAGTCGTTGGCCGTGAAGTTGACCGGCTGCGCCCGCCGCCGCCGCCCTGGGTCATCTCCATGCCGGTCGCGGCCTGCACGACGTAGTCGAACGACGGCCGTGACGGCCAGCGGGCCCGTCAGGCCGAAGCCCTTGGCCCGGGCGTAGACCAGCGCCGGGTTGACGGCCCGCAGCGTGCGCCTCGTCGAGACCGAGCCGCTCCCACGCGCCCGCCATGGCGTTCTCGACGACGACGTCGGCCGCGGCGACGAGGTCGAGCAGGCGGCGCCGGTCCTCGTCGCGTCGAGGTCGAGCGACGACCCCCCGCTTCGACCGGTTGCCGTCGACGTAGATGTTGGGCAGCATCGGCATCAGCTGGTACGCGCCCTCGCCGCCGGGCGGCTCCACCTTCACCACGTCGGCGCCCGAGCTCGGCGAGCAGCCGCGCCGCCAGCGGTCCGGCCCAGAAGCTCGACAGGTCGATCGACGCGGTGCCCGCCGAGCGCGCCCCGCTCCGCCGCCGTGCCGGCGGCCGGGCCGCGGCGCGGCCCGGCGTCGGCCACGATCCGTACGGGCGGGCCGACCAACGGCACCGCGCCCCAGCACCGGGTCCTCGGCGCTCGGCACGCAGCTCGTTGGACGCGGCCTGCTCGTGCGCCAGCCACTCCTCGAGGGTGTTGCACTTGGCCACCGCGGCCGGCTGCGCGAGCAGCGCCGCCTCCCACTCGTCGGCGGTCTTGCTGGCGAACCGCTCGATGAGCTCGCCGAGCATCTCCGGTTCCACTCGCGGTCGGACAGCTTGGCGAGGCCGTCGGGCGTCGAGTAGTCGAGGCCGCCGTCGTCCATCGCCCGAGCAGCCGGCACAGCTCGCGCCAGCGCTCGGTGCCGCTCAGGTTGACCATGCACGGCCCGGCCGTCGGCCGTGTCGAAGACGCGCAGGATGGGCGACTTGGCGTGGCGCACGACGCCGGGCCGGTGCCGCTCGCGGTGGAAGATCGGCGCCGGCGTTGAGGAAGAGCAGCCCCTCGAGCAGCGACGTCTCGACGTGCTGGCCGTAGCCGGTCGTCTGCGCGCTTGACCAGCGCGGCGCCGGCGCCGAGCACCGCCAGCAGCGCGGCGGCGACGCTGGCCATCGGGAACGGCAGCCAGATCGGCTCGTCGCCGGTGAACAGGCCCTGCTGCGCGCCGGCCCGGGCGTGCACGAGCGGCTCCCATCCCGGGTCGTCCGCGACGGCCCGTCGCTGCCCGCACGCGCGTGATCGAGCACGTGACCAGGCCGGGCGGCGTCGCCGGCGGAGCTCGTCGAGCGACAGGCCGAGCCGGTCGAGCGCGCCCGGGCCGCAGGTTCTCGATGAGCGACGTCGGCGCTCGTCGATGAGCGTCGAGCGCCTCGCGCGCGGCCCGTCGGTCGGCGCAGGTCGAGCTCGACCGACTGCCTTGCCCCGGTTCCACGCGGCGAAGCGGGCCGGGTCGGCCCGCTAGCGGGTCGCCGCCCGGACGCTCGACCTTGACCACCTCGGCGCCCTAGGTCGGCGAAGATCGTGGCCGCGAGGGGCGCGGCGACGTACTGGCCGATCTCGACCACCCGCAGGCCCTGCAGGAGCGGCGCGCGGCTCAGTGTCCACGGGCGTCCCTCACCTGTCCGGTCGTCGCCAAGATCGCCCGGCATCGAGGTCGACCTTCCTCGTCGCGCGGCAGGCCGAGGACACGCTCGGCGATGACGTTGCGCACGATCTCGTTGGTGCCGCCGCCGATGGACGCCGACTGCGAGCTGAGCAGCTGGTCCGCCCACCGCCCGCCCTCGGGATCGGCGGGAGTCCCACGCCGTCGCGCTGCATGCCCGCGACCTCCACCGCGACGAGCGCCGGTCTCCTGCACGAGGTGGGCCATGGCCAGCTTGAGCATCGACGCCTCGCCGCCGTCGCCGCGCCCTTGGCCGTGGCCGGAGGTGGCCGGCCAGGTGGCGCAGCGACCATCTGCCGGATGCGCAGGTCGCGCCAGCCGGTCGCGGACGACGGGGCGGTCGCCGACGCCGCGTGCGCGCGCCTCTCCGACCAGCGCGGCGAAGCCGCCCCTGCCGCCGCCACCCGAGCCCATCGCGCCCAGCGCCTGGCGCTCGAAGGCGAGCATCGTGCGGGCCACGCGCCAGCCGTCGTCGACCTCGCCGAGCACGTTGGCCACCGGCACGCGCACGCTCGTCGAGGAACACCTCGTTGAAGTGCGACTCACCCGTGATCTGGCGCAGCGGGCGCACGGTGATGCCCGGCACGTGCATGTCGACGATGAGCATGGTGATGCCCTCGCGCTTGGGGCGTGCCGGGTCGGTGCGGGCCAGGCAGGCGGCGTAGTCGGCTGTGCTGCGCGCCCGAGGTCCACACCTTCTGCCCGTCGAGCGACGAACTCGTCGCCGTCGCGCCGGGCCCGGGTCTGCACGCTCGCCAGGTCGGAGCCCGCGCCCGGCTCGCTGAACAGCTCGCACCACACGTGGTCACCCCGCAGCATCGGCGGGATGAACGCCTGCTTCTGCTCCTCGGTGGCGTGGACGAGGATCGTCGGCCCGCACATGCCGAGGCCGATCTCGAGCGAACGGGGCGGGACCTGGAAGGCTGCGGCCTCCCGGTCGAAGATGCGCTGGAAGCGGCCGGGCAGGCCACGGCCCGCCGTACTCGGCCGGCCAGGTGATCCCGGCGAAGCCGGCGTCGGCCAGCGGCGCTGGTAACGCGCCCGGCGCGGTCACCCCGACGCCTCAGGGCTCGCACCAGACTTGGCCCGGCGGCGCTCGCCCTTGCGCGGCAACGTGCCTCGCAGGAAGGCCACGCGACCGCGCCGCGGAATGCCTCCTCGTCGGGCGCACGGATCGGTGCGCCGTCCGTCACGCCGGGACCGCGGCGACGGGACGCGGGCCGCCGCACCGAGAGCAGGCCGCCGAGCGCCATGTCCTTCATCACCCGCGGCCAGCCGGTCCTGGTCGATGCTCGTGTCAGCGACGGCGACGGAGCGCAGCATCCCGTCGACCATGATCACGGCGGCGCGCGGCCTCCTCGTCGGTGAGGCCCGGGCTGCACCTCGCACAGCAGGTGCACCCACTCGGCCATCGCGCACCCGCTCGATCCGCGCCACCCGCCGCCGGGCGTCGTCGTCGAGCGAGCGGTACTCCTTGACGAAGACGTCGCGGAGGTTGCCGTTCTCGCAGCTGCAAGCACGATGGCGGCGTCGATCAGCCGCTCGAGGGTGACCAGCGGCGGCGTGTCCTCGTTGAGGACGTTGTCGACGGTCTCGCGCCAGGTGATCGGCGGCCTCCTCGATCAGGACCGAGAGCAGCTCGCGCTTGCTGGTGAAGTAGCGGTAGATGGCCGGCCCGCTGACGCCGGCGGCCGCGCCGATGTCGTCGAGGCTCGTCGCGCGGAAGCCCCGCTCGCGGAACAGATCGGCGGCCGCCGCCATGATCGCCTCCCGCGTGCGTGCCCCCTTGGTCTGTCGCCCGGTGCGGTCCGGCCGGAGGCGTCGTGGCCGTCCGTCGACGTCCTCCGGCTTCGCCGCATCGAGGTCAGATGTTAGCCAGCGCGTCACAAAATGAGCCCTGATCGCGTTGACTCGCGGCTGCGGCGCATGCTTAGATTTTAATGCGCATTAACAAAAGTGCAAGGGCGCCGCGGGAGGGTGGCCATGGAGTTCGGCTTGTTCATGGAGCTGTCGGTGCCCCGCCCGTGGACGCCGGACTCCGAGCGCCAGGTCTACGAGAACGCGCTCGAGCAGGTGCGCCTGGCCGACGAGCTCGGCTTCGACTACGTGTGGGCGGTCGAGCACCACTTCCTCGAGGAGTACTCGCACTGCTCGGCGCCCGACCTCTTCCTGACCGCCTGCGCCGACGCAGACCAAGCGCATCCGGGTCGGGCCACGGGGTCGTCGCCGTGCGTGCCGCAGTACCAGAGCCCGATCCGGGTGGCCGAGCGGGCGGCGGTGCTCGACATCCTCTCGGGCGGGCGCCTGGAGCTGGGCACGGGGCGCTCGGCCACGTGGACCGAGCTCGGCGGCTTCGGTGCCGACCCCGACGAGACCAAGAAGACCTGGGACGAGTTCGTCCGGGTCATCCCGAAGATGTGGACGCAGGAGCGCTTCGCCTGGGACGGCCGCATGTTCTCCATGCCCGAGCGGGCCATGCTGCCCAAGCCGATGCAGAAGCCGCACCCGCCGATGTGGGTGGCGGTGACGTCACCCGGCACCGAGCTCGACGCCGCCGACCGCGGCCTCGGCTGCCTCGGTCTCGTCGCCGGGCGGGTTCGCCGACTCGGAGAAGAAGGTGACGAACTACCGCCGCCGTATCGAGCACGTGCGATCCGGTCGGCGCCTTCGTCAACGACAAGGTGCTGACCGTCAACTTCCTCTCCTGCTGCGAGGACGGCGACCTGGGCCGGCGCAACGGGCTCAAGGTGGCGTCCATGTTCAGCTACATGGCCGCCCAGCTGCTGTCGGCCAAGGAGGTGCTGCCCACGCACTCCTACCCCTCGGAGGGGCTGCTGCCGGCGCTGCGGCGGGAGTCCGGCAGCCCCGGTGACGCCGCCAAGGCCTTCAAGGGCGTGACGATGGGGACGCCCGACGACGTCGCGGCGACGCCATCCGCGCCTGGGAGAACGTCGGCTTCGACGGCATCAACTTCATCCACCAGTTCATGGAGGTGCGTGCCGCAGCAGTACGTGCTCGACTCGCATGCGCCTGTTCGCCGAGGAGGTCATGCCCCGGTTCAAGACGGGCACGCGTCGGCGGCCAACCGGTCGCGGCGGGGGTGGCCTGATGCCGCTCGCCGGGTCCCTCGACATCCGGCCCCTCCTGGACGGGCGCCCCGAGGTCATGCTCGACGACCGCGAGCTCGAGGTCGACGACGTCGACATCCTCCAGGTCCTCTACGAGGTCCGGGTGGCCGACCGCGAAGTCGCTCGTGCCGCCGGCCCTCAACCCGACCATCCCGCCGGTCATCAGCTTCCTCGTCTACCGGGCGAAGGACAGCGCCTACGGGCCGTTCGCCCTGGCCCAGCTGCGCCTGACCGCCCGTTCGGGGGTGCGACCCCGGGCCTACCTGATCTCGGCCCGCTGCGACAACCCGGCGTTGGCCGCGTGCTGGAGGGCTCGTGGGGGTTCCGGGTCGCCCCGGGCGCCACGAGCCTGCGTCGCTTCCACGACCGGGTGGACTGCGCGCGTGCAGGTGGAGGGGGCTGCGGCCGGACCGATCCTGCAGACCTCCCTGGTCGACCCGTTCCCGGTGACGGGGCATGACGTGCAGTACCCGCCGGGGATGCACCTCGCCCGGGTGACCAGGGACGGAGTGCGCAAGCCGCGGATCGTGCAGGTCGACTCCGAGTACGAGTTCCGGCGGGCCGACCGGGGCCGGCCCGAGCTGACGTCCTTCGATCCCGAGGCGTGGGGCGATGCCCGCCTCGTCGCCGATTTTCCTGTTTCGGCGAGCTTCGCAGCCTGCGACCTGACGATCGCCAACGTGCGCTACATCTGCAATCCGGACATCCCCGCCGCCGAGGGGACCGAGAGGGTCAGCGGACACGTGACCCCGTCCCGGCCTCGGGTCCCCCTCCGTATCCTGAGCCCCGATGCCTGCGGACACGACCGAGGACGAGGGCCTACACCCGGCGGGTGACGACCCCGATTGGCAGGAGAGCGCGTACCTGGCCTGGCGTGACGCCGCGAGCGGGCTCGGCGGGAACCATCGCATCGGCAACGAACCGAACCGGGGGACCGCCAATCTGTGGTGCGGTGTCTACCAGGACAAGGGTAGCCGGTTCCGCTGGAACGGCGAGGGGCTGCCGCTGGTCCTCCTCGACGAGGCGGGCCTCGGCGCCGGGCCACAGCGCCTGTTTCACGACGGTACGCAGCTGCGCTTCGTCCTCGACGGCGACGGCTGCCACGTCGAGTTCGAGATCCTCGACGAGGGGCCGCGCTCCTTCGCCAACGCCCAGTCGTTCACAGGGACGGCGGGGACGGCCGGCACGATCTTCTCCAACAACTTCCATGTCGCCTGCCGCGTCCGCGGCACGGTGGAGATCGATGGCGCCCGCGCAGAGGTCGACGCGCCGGGCTGGCGGGACCACTCGTGGGGCGCGCGGCGCTGGGACAGCTTCCTCTCGAGCCGGAGCTTCGGCGGCTAGCACGGGACGGGCGACGACGCGCTGCACTTCCGCTACGCGTCGCTGGTCGGGGCCAACGGCAGCTTCTTCCGCCATGGCTCGCTGGTCGCGGCCGGCGAAGCGCTGCCGGTCGCCGGCGCCGAGATGCTGCGTGCACGTCGACGACGACTCCATACGCTGTCCTTCCGCCGAGGTGACGTATCGGCCTCGAGGACGGCGGGACGACGATGGTGCGGATCGACACCACCGGCGGGATGATCGGCGCCACGGCGCAGCGTTACGGCTGGGAGTCGGTTGGCGACGTCACGGTCGATGGCGAGCCGGGCGGTTGGGGCTTCCTCGAGACGACGCTCAATGCCCGCAACGGCCAGAGCCCGCCCGTCTACGTCCTGGCCGACGCCCTGACGAACGGCGTCGTGCTGGCGGCGGTCGCCGTGAGGCAGCCGGCCGAGGACCGGGCGCTGTACCTCCGCCAGGTCCGTGCCACGGTCGCCGCCGCCTTCCTCCCCGAACTCACGAGTGCGACGGCGATCGATGCGGCGGGACTGGTCGACCGGATCCTCGCCGAGTGCATCGTCGAGGAGGAGTGGGCCGAGTCGCTGAGCCAGCGAGTACGGCGCTGAGTTCGAGGCACTGCTCCTCACGGCGCCAAACGACGGCGCCACTCCCGTGTCCACCGGAACGTTTCGACGAGCTCCGCCGCCTGGGCGCCGACGCCGTCTCGGAGCGGGCCGGGAGCGATGACGCCGCCGATCGGGAACTGTGTCGCCGCCTCGTGGACGTGGAGCGCCGCTTTCTCGAGCGCGTCGGCGAGCTCCGCCGGGTCGTGCTCGACGAACCGCCCGCTCCGGTCTTCGTCGCGCCGCTGACGGAATGCTCCGTCACCGAGGAGCAGCTCACCGCGTACCTGCGACGACAGGCTCCCGAGCTCACCCGATCTGGTCGTGACGGCCATGAGCGTCCTTCCCGGGGGGCGGTCCAAAGAGACGATCCTCGTCTCGCTCACGGCACGACCGAGCTCCCGCCGAGGTCATCGTGCGCAAGGACCGCCCGGTCGGCATCCTGCAGACCACGCGCATCGGACGAGTTCGCCATCTGCTCCGGGCCGTCTGCGCCCACGGCGGGGTTCCGGTCGCACGGCCTTTCCTCGCCGCGACGGCTCGACGATGCAATGGGCGGCGGGCACGCTGCTGGTGATGGAGCGGATGACCGGCACCGGCGGGTGAGTACTTCCCGGACCTAGCGCCCCGACGAACACCGGCGGGTGCATGGGTGAACAATTGGCTACGGCCCTCGCCCGCCTGCACCGGCTCCCCCTCGAGAGTCTCCGCGACGGAGCTCGACCTGGCGACAGCAGTGACCGAGGCCACATTTCGGCCGTCGGTCGAGGCCTGGCCGCCCGCATCGGAGCTCAGCGGGCCGCCCATCGTGCGCTGTCCCCTTGGCCCGCCAATGGCTCCTCGACCACGTGGTCGACGTCGTCCCATCGGGGCGACTCTGCTCTCCTGCAGGGCGATGTCGGGTTGCACAACTTGCTCGTCGACGGCGACCGGTCACTGCGCTGGTCGACTGGGAGGCGGCGACCTCGGGCCCGCCGGCGCGTGAGTTGGCGGCGGCCTGGCCGGCCGGCACCGCGCTCATGGCGTGGGGAGTTCATCCAGGCGTACCTTGCCGCCGGCGGTCCGCCCGAGGCCACCGACGAGCGGTCCGTTCCTCTACCGGGTCTTCTTCGGCCTCGGCGCGGTCATGTCAGCCGGACCGGTGGCGACCTCTTCCGCACTGGTGCGAAGCGGGGACCTCCTCACGGCGCACTCCGGTCTCGACGCCCACTTCCGCGCCCAGCGCAATCTGGTGCGCGCCTTGGGGGACGCTTCGGCCCTCGGCTGAGACCGCATCGTCGGCGCCGCCGGCGTGGACTCTGGCGCGGACTGTGGCGCGGGTGTGTGGCGAATGTGTTGCGATACGTTGTGGCGAACCACAAAATGTCCTCTTTCCGCTCTCTGTTCGCGAGAGGACCGTGACGACGACCGACATCCCAATGGAGGAGCTTCTGCGCCGAGCAACGCAGACCGGTCGCTTCGTCTCGGCCTGGCCCGAGTGGTTCTCGATCACTGCCGCACTCGGCGGCGGCGTTCTCGCCGCTCCGGGCGTGGCGGGTGCCGCGAGTCCGCTCGGCACCGCCCACGCGGCCACGGGCAGCCCCGTGACCATCGGCATGATCAGCGACGGTGGTTCGGGCACCGTGGCACGGCACCGCTTGTCGAACAAGGGGCCAAGGCAGCCGTCGCCTACCAGAATGCGTACGGCGACGGCCTCGAGGGGCACAAGATCGTGCTCTATACCTGCGAGAACGACGAAACCCCGGCCGGTGGGCAAGCCTGTGCGAACGACATGGTCCACACGGGGTCGCAGCCGTCATCGAGCCCTTCACCGGTCAGGGCCAGACCGAGGTGCCGACCGTCGTGAAGGCTGGGATCCCCTACATCACGATGTCGGGCGGGTCGACGGCCGAGTTACAACCCCGGGGGCGTTCGCATTGCAAGGTGGCTTCCCGGCCATCCTCGGTGCCATGGCCATGCAGGCGAAGCAGGAGGGGTACAAGAAGGTCGCCCTTCTCGTCGCCAACGTACCTTCAGTTGTCCAGGCGACACAGGGGCTCGGTGGAATCGTGTTCAAGGCCGCCGGAGTCGACCTCCAGGTGGTGGCGGTCAACCCCGGGACGGCGGACATGACGCCGCAGCTCGAGTCGGCCGTTGCCGGGGGTGCCTCGGCGGTCGGGGAGGCGGGCGACGTCACGTTCTGTGCCTCGTTCCTGCAGGCCTACGCCGCCTTGAACCTCCATCTCCCCCGGTACGTGGTCGCGACCTGTCTCGATCCCAGCATCTTGCGGTCCCCTTCGCTGGACAAAGTGATGAAAGGTTCGTGGCTGGCCGGTGCCGGCACGGCGGACAGGCGCAACAGGGCCCTCTATGCGGCCATCGTGCACAGGTACGCGCCGACAGTGAACCCGAATCCCAACGCCAGCGCGAACGACCTTGCCGGCATGCTGCCGGTTCTCTCGTTGGCGGCGCTCATGCAGGGCTCAGTCAAGCCGGTCACGGCGGCCGGGATCTTGGCGCGGACCGAGGCAGCGAAGGACGTCATCCTCCCGATGTTCGGGAGCGTCACCTTCACCTGCGATGGGACCGCCATCCCGCTCCTCAGGTCGGTCTGCTCGTCGACGACCGCAATCGGTGTGCTCGGCAGTGGCTACGGCGTCAGCCACGTCAGGGTGTACGACCCGACGGCCCCTGTTCTCCGGGTAGCCCCGTCGGCCGTCGCCTTGTTGCCGAGTCTTGGTCATGGACCGATCGGCGATGACCCGTGCCAGGCACGCGGAGGAGGGTGACCGTCTATTTCAGAAGTGTTGCGGTACGTTGGCGGCAGGAGGATCTAAATGGTATCCTCTTTTCAGGCGTAGCCGGGGGGCCGCGGCGGTTGGTCACGTCGCACCGACATGGTCCCTTGATCCCCAAGGAGAAGAGAGTGCTCAAGACAGGTGCGATCGGGCGGAGAGGCGGGAAGGCGAAAAGAGTCCTGACGACCGGCTTCCTTGCCGCCGGCGTCATGACGGCAGCGACAGTGTCGACCGCCGTGATGGGCGTCGGCATGGCCGGAGCAAGCAGTCCGCTCGGCACGCCGCACCCAGCCACGCTCGCCCCGGTCACGATCGGCCTGATCAGTGACGGTGGTGGCGGTAGTTCCATCGGGACCGCCGCGCTGGTCGAGCAGGGAGCCAAGGCGGCGGTGGCGTACGAGAACAAGTACGGCGGCGGCCTCGAGGGGCACAAGGTCAGCCTCTACATCTGCGAGAACCAGTCGACTCCGGCCGGCGGTCAGACCTGCGCCAACGACATGGTCCAGCACGGCGTCGTTGCCGTCGTGGAGCCGTTCACCGGGCAGGGCCAGACCGAGGTTCCAACCATCGTCGGCGCTGGGATTCCTTACATCACCATCAGTGGAGCGTCCACGCCTGAGCTCACTTCCCCCGGTGCCTTCGCTATCGAAGGTGGCTTCCCCGCCTATCTCGGCGCGGAGGCGTTGAGCGCAAAGCAGCACAACATCAAGAAGGTCGCATTGTTGGTGGAAAACGTGCCGGCGGCCATCCAGGGCGCTCAGGCGCTCGGAAGCTTGGTCTTCAAGGCAGCGGGTGTTGGTTTCTCGGTGGTCCCGATCAACCCCGGCACGGCTGATATCTCGCCACAATTGCAGTCGGCTGTTTCCGGCGGTGCGGATGCAGTGGGCATGGTCGGCGACGTGACTCTCTGCAGTTCATTCCTTCAGGCCTACAACACGCTTGCCCTCACATTGCCGAAGTACGTGCTCTCGACATGCCAGGACCCGAGTATCTTGAACTCGCCTACGCTCGACAAGGCGCTTGCTGGGTCGTACATCACGACAACAACAAAGTCGTCCAAGGCTGAAACGGCACTGTACGGAGCCATGATGAAGACGTTCGCGCCGAAGGTGAACCCGAACCCGAACGTCAGCAGCAACCAGGCATCGGGCGTTGTGCCCGTACTGACGCTGGCCGCGATCATGAAGGGCTCTACCCAGCCCCTGACCGCTGCGGGGGTAAAGACGCAGACCGAGACCGGGAAGAATGTGACCATCCCCATGTCAGGCGGTCTGACCTTCACCTGTGACGGCACGGCCATCCCCCTCCTCAAGTCGGTCTGCTCCTCGGCCGCCGCTATCGGCGTGATCCAAGCAGGCAAGACCGGCAAGATCACGGGCATCAAGGTCTACAACCCGACGCCGTTGTTCTAGGGCTTCTAGCCCTTAGACGGCGGCCGGCCACAGGGACTCCGGTTCCCGTCCCTTCGTCTCGGGGAGTAGCCAGAAGAGCGCCGCCGCGGCCACCATCGGCAGGAACGTCACGTCGGCCGCCGAACGCGAAGCGGTTGCCGACATCGGCGATGGCGCCGAACGCCACGAGGCCGCAGACGGCGCCGACCACGCCTGCCGTCACCGACCACCCGGTCACCGACGCCCGGACCGACGGTCGGGAACAGCTCGGTGAGCAAGGCGCCGAGCGAGGGCGAAGGAGCCCACCGCTGAGCACGCCAAGTTGTACCCGACGAGGAGCGCGCTCTTTGCGCCCGCGTAGGCGAGCGCCGGCGTCGACGCCATGCCGCCATGGCCATGCTGCACGTCGGTCGCCGGCCGATCCGATCGGCCAGCCATCGGCCCAGCCAACAGCCCGACCCGCCCGAACCCCGGCGGCCACGACCATGAGCGCCGACACGTAGCCGGCCATCTTGAAGACGTTCTGGGCGTACAGGAAGACGAAGCTGTTGGCCGGACCCGTGACGATGGCCACGGCGAAGACGATGGAGCCAAGATGACCACCCGCCATCGATACCGGGGACCGACCGCACCGAGGACGGGATCGGATGGTCCGCGGCGGCCTGCGCCACCGAACCGGGCGGGTTCCTCGACCGAGCCGGAGCACGTACACGACGGCGAGGGCACGAGCGGCAAGCACGAAGATGCCGCGGAAGCCCAGTGCGCCGGCCGCGAGGCTGTGGATCGACCGCCGTGAGCCCGGCCCCTCCGCATAGCCCGCGGCGACGAGGGCGACGGCGCTTTTCGGTCGCTGCGCGCCGGTCTCCTCCGCGGCCTCAACTGGGCCAGCGCGTTGGTGGCGCTCAGCAGCGGGCGCCCGAAAGCGAAGATGACGACGAACCACCAGTACCCGGGACTGGCCGCGGCGGCGGCAGTGAACGCCAGGCCGCATCGTGACGGTCAGGATCATGCGGCGCCGCCCGAAACGGTCGGCCATCCCGGTCAGGGGCAGGCTGCCCAACGAGGCCAGGCGGATGATCGCGAGGCCGACGCCGAGCTGGTTCCCGACAGCCCGGCCTTGTCGGCGATCGTCCACCTGGACGCAACGTGGCCGAGCTGCGTCGCCACGTCCCCCGAGCCGCGGCCACCACGCCGAACTGGCCGAACCCCGAGGCGAACGCGATGAGGGCCAGGGCCACGATCGCGCGGTCGAACCACCGGTGCAGCCGCAGCCGGGCGGCGGCATCGGTCGGCTCCCCAGCGGGGAGCGCCGTCACCTAGGGAGCGCCCCCCGGCCGACCAGGAAAAGCCGGCGTCCCCGTAGCTGAAGACGCCGCTGTCGGATGCCACGAGCCAGTATCCCCCGCCGTCGGGGGTGGCCGCCATGCCCACGACGGGCTTGTTCAGCGGTGTCCCGCTGCCGACCCGTAGAAACCGACGTCGCCGTAGCTGAAGACGTCGCCGAATGCGACGAGCCAGTACCCCAGCCGTCGGGGCGGTCGCCCTGCCCACCTCGGCCACCTTGATGGAGCGGTAGATGATTTTCACCGTCGACGAAGCGAACGTCGCACAGCACGTTCCCCGCGCCATCGACCTCGTTGAAACCCGAAGCGTCGGGCATCCTGGGGAAGTGGTGCGTCACGGGCAACAATGAGCGTCCATGCCTGACTCCGCGCTGCTCCTCATGGACGTCCAGAACTCGATCGTGGAGCGCTTTGCCGACTCGGCGCCCTCCCTGCTCGAGGCCCTGGACCGGGCGGCTGCCGCGGCGCGGGCCCGCCTCATTCCTGTCGTCTATGTCCGGGTCTGCGTTCCGGGCGGGCGCCCCCGAGGTGAACCGGAACAATCGCATCTTTGGTGCCCTGGCCAACTCTGCAACCTTCGTCGCCAACGGGTCCGCCACGCAGATCCACCCGGCGGTCGAACCCCGGCCCGGGGACATCGTGGTCGACAAGAAGCGGGTGAGTGCCTTCGCCGGGAGCGATCTCGACATGATTCTGCGGGCCCAAGGCGTACAGACCCTCGTCCTGGCCGGGATCGCGACGAGCGGGGTCGTTCTCTCGACACTGCGGCAAGCCGCCGACATGGACTACCGGCTCGTCGTGCTCCGCGACGGTTTGCCGACGCCGACGAGGAGGTCCACCGCGTCCTGCTCGACAAAGTCTTCCCACGCCAGGCGGACGTGCGTACCGTCGACGAATGGGTCGCCGGCATGGCGCAGCTAGCGGGTGCGCCTCGGCGAGCGACGAGTGCTGGAGCCACGTGCGGGCCGCGGACCACGGCGTCCTGTGCACCACGGGCCCCCGCCGTAAGATCGACGCGGTCCCGGTGTGCTACGCGGTGGTCTCTCAGCAGTTGGTCACACCGATCGATCGGGTCAAGCCAAAGGCCACGACGTACCTAGGTCGGCTCAAGAACCTTGACCGGGATGCCTCAGCAACCTTGCTCTGTGAACACTGGGACCGTCACGACTGGTCGGAATTTGGTGGGTACGGGCGCACCTCGTCCGTCGACCGGTCCACGACCTCAGCGTCTCCCTGCTCGAAGAATGCGACAGTGCCTTGCGTGACAAATACACGCAGTACCGGGAGACGGACTTCGCGGAGCTCCTGCTCTTCGATGTGACGTCCCTGATCGGTTGGGCCGCCATCGGTCCTCAGCCCGGAGCGACTGACCTGCTCATGTAGGCGGACTCGACCGCGCCGGTGTCGTGGCGGTACTGCTCGGCCGGCCCGGACAGCACGATGCTCCCGTGCACCATCACCATCGCCTCGTCGGCGATCTCCAGCGCCAGCTGCACGTGCTGCTCGACCATGATCACCGAGGCGCCGTGCTCATCGGCGACACGGCGCATCACCGGCATCAGAGACTCGACGGCCACCGGCGCCAGGCCCATCGACATCTCGTCGATCAACAGCAGCTTCGGGGACTGCACCAGTGCCCGTGCGATGGCCAGCATCTGCTGCTCGCCCCCTGAGAGGTCGCCGGTTCGGAGCTTCTCGCGTCGCGCCAGCGCCGGGAAGAGGCCGAGCACCGGACCCAGGTCCGTGCCCCGGGGGGCCGCCAGCTTCAGATTCTGCACCGGGGTCAGCTCGGTGAAGAGGGCCCGGAAGTCGGGGATGAGGATCATGCCGGACCGGTTCATCCGGCGCGGCGACGAACCCCTGACCTGCTCGCCATTCAAGAGATGGTCCCGGCACGCGGCGGCAGAAATCCCGCAAGGGTCATCAGGAGCGTGGTCTTGCCGGCCCCGTTCGGCCCGAGGACGGTGAGCACTTTCCCGGGCTTGAGGGTGAAGGTGATGTCGCGGCCCACGGTCAACTTTCCGTATCCGACGTCCAGGCCCTTGCACTCCAGGACAGGCGTGTCGCCAGGCACTGGAAGCCCCTCTGCCCGAGGGCTCAGTGCCGTGTCGCTCACGACGCCACCAGCCGCTGATGTGTCGCGCCGAGATACGCCGTCGATACCTGATCGTTTTCCCGGATCTCCGCCGGGGTGCCCGACGCGATCAACGCGCCGAAGTCGAGGACGTCGATCGTGTCGCACAGGTTCAGGACGAGGCTCATGTCGTGATCGACGAGGAGGATCGTCACGCCCCGGTCGCGCACCTCACGCAGTCGGTCAGCCAGCCACAGGCTCTCGGTACTGTCGAGGCCCGCCGCCGGCTCGTCGAGCAGAAGCAGGCGGGGCTCTCCGGCCAGGGCACGGGCGACAGAGACCAGTTGCCGCTGGCCCTGGGAGAGCATGGACACCTGCAGATCGCGCATCTCGACGAGACCGAGCTCCTCGAGGACCCTCGTCATGGCGGCCGGGTCGTGCGCCTGTGCCGTGTGCTGTCCCACTTGGACGTTCTCCTCGACGGTGAGGTCGTCTGAAACCCCAGCCAGCTGGAACGTGCGCGCGAGCCCGAGGCGAGCTCGACGGTGCGGTGCGAGGCCCTTCAGGTCCCGTCCGCCGAAGACTACCGTCCCCCATATCCGTGGAATCCGCAGAGGGCGTCGATCGTCGTCGTCTTCCCGGCGCCGTTGGGGCCGATCAACCCGACAATCTGCCCGTCTACAACCGTGAAGCTCACATCGTTCACCGCAACGACGCCCCCGTAGCGCACGGTCAGATTGCTCACCTCGAGCAGCGCCCTGGTCCCTCCGGCCTCCGGTGTCACGGGTGCCAGGGTGTGGCCGTTGGAACCGACACCGGCGCCGCTCCCGACCAGCTCGCCGGCGGAAACCGACACCGGAGCCAGTGTCGGAGTCGGCTCGGACACCCGCGTCTCCGCCGCCGAGCGCTCCGACGGTACGAGCGCCCCCCCGGGACGGGCCAACAGGCCACGCACCCGTCGCTGCTCCAGGAAGAGGTGCGTGGGTCCCACGACGCCGTCGGGGTTGAAGATCACGGTCAGGATCACCCCGATGCCGGCCACGATGCCGTACCAATTGTCGACGCCGCCCGCCCCGATTCCCGACGAGATCAACGCCACCAAGATGCCGCCCGCCGAGATGATCCCCGCCAGGATCCCTCCGCTGACCGACGTGATGCCGGCCACCACCACGACCGAGAAGGTGACGAGGCCGAGATAGGCGTCGAAATCCTGGAAGGTGACGTTGCCGAGTTGATAGGCGAGGAGTGAGCCGCCCAACCCGGCAATGAACGCCGCGATGGCGAAACCGATCAGCTTGACCCTGACCACGTTGATCCCTGCGGCCGCGGCCGACCGCTCGTCGGCCCGGACAGCGAGCATCGCCGATCCGAGTCGACTGGTGCGCAGCCAGCTGATACCGAGCGCCACCAGCACCAGGACGACCAGGCACATGATCCCGAATGCAGGCCGCGGGAAGTCCTTGCCCGACCCGATGCCGAGGTCCATGCCGAAGAGCCGGGGCGTCGGGATGGCCAATCCGCTCGCGCCCCCGTCGACGGAGTTGTTGTTGAACCAGATGGCCTCCACGCCCGCCGCGAAGGTCAATGTGACGACGCCGAGCATGAGGCCGCGCACCCGCAGCGCGGGGATGCCGATCACCACACCCGCCGCGGCCGCCACCAGGGCGGACAGGAGCGGCGCGATGGGGAACGGGATCCCCCAGGACGTCGCGAACGTGCTCAGGATGTACGCCGACACGCCGGCAAAAGTGAGCTGGGCCAGCGAAATCTGACCGGTGTAACCGGTGACCACGACCAGTGAAAGCGTGATGACCGCCGTGATCATGCTCGAGTAGAGGGCGGCGCGGTCGTTACCGGTGAAGAGGTAGATGGCGCTGATTCCCACTGCGGTGCCCACCACCGCCGTCGCCAGCCGCCAGTGCGGCCGTGGCGCGCGGCCGAGGGTGACCTGCACGAGCGTGCCCCGGCTGGGCATGGTCTGGCCCCGGACGGCCAGCACCGCCAGCACCAGCACCAGCGGGATGAGCTGGCCGGCGCCGGCCGGGAAACCGGGGTGGACACCGTTGAGGTAGACCGAGAGCGACTCGAGCGCGCCGATGCCGAGCCCCGCAGCGATGGCCCATCCCAACGAGTGGAAGCGTCCCACCACGGCCGCCGCCAGCGCCGGCACGATGAACAACGTGTAGGTTCCGGGCTGAGCGGGACGAGCGGGGCGATGAGGATGCCGGCCAACCCGCAGACCACGAAGCTGATGATCCAGTTGATCAGTGCAATGCGGTCGGGCGAGAGCCCGCTGACGAGGGCGCCCACCTCCGTCTCGGCCGAGGCCCGGGTGGCCAGCCCGAATCGGGTGAACCGGAAGACGACCGTCAGCACGATCCCGATGCCGATGATGGTGGCCGCCAGGAGCAACCGGTCGACGGAGATGTCGGCGCCGAGAAACCTGACATGGTTCTGGGGGAAGATCGGGTTCACCAGGACGACCGCCGTACCGACCTGATAGGTCACGATCGCGGTGAGGAGGCCCATCAGCCCGATGGAGGCAACCGCCTTGGCCACGGGTCGGTGGTTCCGTAGCGGGCGGAAGATCAGGAGGTAGGCCAATGCGCCCATGACTGCCGAGATGGCCAGCGTGATCAAGACGGCGGGCCAGAAGCCGAGACCCGACCCGATGCTGATCGTCGGGCTCAGTCCGGGGATTGGTTGGAGAAGCTGTCCGTTGCGCAGCAGCGAGTACGTGTACGCCGCGTACAGCGCCTGGGCGCCGGTGGCGAAGTTGAGCACCCCCGACGAGCGGTACGTGACGACAAGCGCCACAGCCAAGGCGGCAAACACGCCGCCGTTCCCCAGCCCCAGCAGGAAAAATTGGAAGTAGGTACTCACCGGGCCCGACGACCTTGCGGGCGCGTCGCTGCCGGCCACCGGTCACGCGACTCCCCCCAGGAGCAGTTCACGCATTTAGGATACTCAAATGAGAAGGGGCTCGCACGTGGCCTGGTGGCGCCGCCGGCCGCCTGGCCGACCTACGAGGCCTCGTCGGCCTCCTGGGCCAGCTCGTCCCGCAGCACCCGACGGAGGAGCTTCCCGGTCGCTGAGTACGGCAGCTCGTCCCGGAACTCGATGACGCCGGGCATCTTCGTGGAACGCAGCCGCTCCCGCACCCAGCTCTGGAGCTCGGCCTCGCTCGCCGACCCGCCGGGGTGCAGGACGACGACGGCCGCCACGGCCTCGCCCCATTCGGCGTCGGGGATGCCGATCACCGCCGCCTCGGCGACGGCGCTATGCGCCATCAGCACCTCTTCCACCTCGCCCGGCGAGATGTTCTCTGCGCCCCGCACGATGACGTCGTCGAGCCGGCCGTCGACGTAGAGGAAGCCGTGCTCGTCGAACGATCCCGCGTCCCTTGTGCGGAACCACCCGTCCTCGGTGAGGGTGTTGCTCCCTACGTACTCGCCCGCCACCTGCTCGCCGCGCACCCAGATCTCGCCCTTCTCCCCCGGTGGGAGTGCCGCCTCGTCGGTGCCTCGCACCTCCACCTCGAGGGACGGGAGGGGGCGCCCGACCGACCCCAGCCGCGCCCTGACGACGGGGTCGTCACTGGCGAAGGCCTCGCGGTGCTCGTCCGGGGTCAGCATGGCGATGGTCGAGCTGGTCTCGGTCAACCCGTAGGCGTTCACCAAGTCGACGTGCGGCATGTCCCGCAGCGTCCGCTCCACGAGCTCGAGCGGCATGCGCCCGCCGCCGTAGGAGAGATGGCGCAAGGCCGTTGGTTCGATGCCGCTGTCCTCGACGGCTTGGAGGATCCGCCCCAACATCGTCGGCACCACCATGGCGTGGGTGATGCGTTCCTCGGCCGCCTGGCGGACCCACTCCGTCGCGTCGAACGTCGGCAGGTACATGATGCGACGCCCGGCATAGAGCGAGCTCAGCACCGCTGCGATCCCTGCGATGTGGTACGGCGGGACGCAGATCAGCTGCGCCTCTGTCGGCTCACAACCCAGGAACTCGACGCTCGAGATGATGTACGACACGAGATGCCGGTGCCGCAGCACTGCGGCCTTCGGCTCCGACGTCGTCCCACTGGTGAAGAGCAGCACGCCGATGTCCTCGGGATCGACGAAGGGGTGCTCTCCAGTCACAGGATCGGCGATTGCCGCCGCGAACTCCCCCTTGGTGATCACGCGTTCCGCTCCGCACACCCCAAGACGAGCCACCTCGTCATCGTCCGCGATCATCAGACCGCCGGCGACGCGTGCCCAGGATCCCCCGCAGTTGCTCGTCCGGAGCTCGATAGTTGATCGGGGAGAACGGGACACCGGCCAGCGCGGACCCGAACAGGGCGACCGGGAGCACATCGGAGTTCAACCCGAAGTAGCCGACGACTTCGGCACCGCTCTTCTCGAAGTAGACGGCGGCCCGCCGGGAGCGCTCCAGCAGTTCGGCGGCGCTCATGCCGCCGTCGTGGGAGCCGAGGACGATGCGCTCGGGGTCACCCTCGGCCGCCATCTCGAGCAGCATCGCGATGTTCACGAAGGCGAGGTCCTTCAGTCCGAGGCCGGGAGCGGCTTCGCGCCCTTGACGGCCAGGATGGTCTCGCCGACCGAAATGGACCCCTCGCCCGCCTTGGTGCACAAGAGCTCGAGGCCGAGCTCGTCGTCGCTGTAGCGCTTCCCCAGCTGGGTGCCGCCATCGAACCCCGCCACGACGGATTCGATGCCGGGCTCGGCATCGGCGGGCAGGAAGGCACGGCCGCCGCAGCGCAGGTCAACGGGCTCGGCGGGCGCACGGACCACCACGACCTCGCAGGCGTCGGTCTCGCTGCGCAACCTCGCCCTGCCTTCAATTGGATAGTCACCGCAGTCCTTCCTGGTTGTGATTTCCATTGTTGCCCCCCGCTTCCGGGGAAAGACGGGCATCCTATTCTGCCGCCCCCTGGTACTCCGTATCGGACGGCACCTCCTTTGTGCCGCCCGGATCCCGTGACCTGCACCCGAGCTGCGCATTCCCGTTGAAGACCTGACGGCGGCGGATCCCGAGTGGAGCGGAGGAACACCGTTGGACGACGCCTTCGGGGAGGCCGCCGGACCCCCCAGACCCGAGCGTGACGGGCCGGAACGCTACGGAAACGGCTCAGCCTGGACCGATCGGGGCCGGCCGAGCCACGAAACCCCCCCTCCACCTTCCGGGGCACGTGGCTGAGCTCAAGCGGGTCCTGGTCTCGGCCACGAGGTGGCGCACCGCCGCCGTGCCGCACCGCCACGCCGCCGCACCGGCCGCCCCGTTACGAGCCCGCGATCACCTTCCGGGCGAGTACGCCCCACCGTTCGAAGGCGTCGGGTCGCGCACCACGTCGGATCCGGTGAAGTAGCTGACGACCCGGGTCGCCATGCCGCCGTACTTGGCCACGATCTTGTCGGCGATGTCGTCCCAGGTGCCCTCGGTGATGAACTTCTCGAGCAGGTCGTCGTCGATCACCGCCGCCATCCCGGCGATGTCGCCCGCCCGCTGGCGCTCCCGGATCCGCTCGGTCGTCCCCTCCCGGTCCAGCTGCTCGAAGATGAAGGCGTAGTTGGGCGTCGAGCCGTAGAAGGCGACCTGCACCCGCGCCATCTCACGCCACCGAGCCGCGCTCCTCCTCGGTGTCCCCCACGCACGAGGAAGGCGGGGACGATGACCTCGAGGTCCTCGACCCGGCGTCCCGGAGCGGGCGGCGCCGGCCTCGAGGTTCGGGCAGCACGGTCTCGCGCAGGTAGGTCGGCGTGTTGAGCGGGTGCACGTGGACGCCGTCCGCCACCTCGCCGCCATGCGGAGCATCCAGGGGTTGACCGCGGCCACGTCGACGGGCGGATCCGCGCAGTCGATCGGCCCCGGGTGACCAGATCGCCGGGAGCAGCGAGAGGGTGTAGTACTCGCCTTCCACGGCGAGCGGCGCACCGTTGCGGAAGGCCTCGAAGATCTGCTTGACGGCGAGGACGTACTCGCGCAGTCGCGGCCCCGGGATGGTCGAACTCGGAGCCGTAGCGGCGCTCGATGTGCGCCCGCACCTGCGCCCCGAGCCCGAGCCGGAAGCGGCCCCCGCTCGCTTCGGCCAGCTCCCACGCCGTCGCGGCCGTCACCATCGGGCTGCGCGGGAAGGCCACCGCGATGCCCGTCAGGACGTCGATGTCGGCCGCCGTGGCCAGTGCACCACAGGTCAGGTAGGCCGTGCGCCCCGCCTCGGTCACGACGAGCCCCGACAGGCCGGCCTCGGCGGCCCGTCGACCGAGCTCGGCGGCCCGGCGCAGCGGCTGCGCCGGCAGCATGGCGTCGAAGCTCAGCGCCACGGAGCCCTCCGCCACGTCCGCCCACTCGGCCCGTCACGCCGCCTCGCGCGCCGTCGGCACAGCCGGCCGCCATGCGCCGTGCCGGCACCCAGTCGTTGACGGTCGGGAAGTACTCCTCGGTGTGGTCCGACGGTCCCCGCCGGCGGCGTAGTGGTACACCATGGCGGCGCGGATCCCGTCGACTCGTTGTCCGTCGAGCGGTGCATGAGGTGGCTGTCGAAGACCAGCAGGTCGCCCGGGTCCATCAGCACCGGTTCGGCGCCGTGCATGTCGTGGTCGACGATCTCGAAGTAGCCGTAGTTGGCACCGGGGCGGCGGTCCGGCACGTGGGTGTGCACCGGCTCGGTCTGCGATCCGGGCAGCACGTGGAGGCACCCGTTGACCAGCGTTGCCTCGGTGACGGCCAGCCACACGCCGACCACGGGCCGGGCCGGCTCGAAGGGGAAGTAGAAGGAGTCCTGGTGCCATGGCTGCCCCCAGGCGCCCGGCGTCTTGAAGATGAACTGGGACAGGAAGACGTCGACGTCGGGCGCGATGAGTCGGCGCACGAGGTCGACGACCTCGGCCGAGTGGGCGAAGCGCGGCGAACACCGTGTCGCGGTGCAGCTTGAACACCTTCGACACCGCCGTCCTCGGGCTGCGCCACCGGCCACCCCGGCCTTGTTGCTCTCCGGCAACACCTTGACGCCGAGTCCCCCGGCCAGCTCTGGTCGCGCACGATGCCGGTCACCCGGTCCAGCATCGCCGCGCACGATTCGGGCGGCGCAAAGGCAGGGACGCGGAAAAAGCCCCGCTCCGTCCACGACGCGCATCTGGTCGCGCTAGAACCGGCCGTCACCACGATCGGCACCGCGGGCGGATCGGGCACGACGCCGTCAGGCCGGGGCCACGCCACCGGCGTCACGTCGCTGGCGATCACCGCACCCATGGCGATCCCTGCCCGCTCGACCGAGGGATGCGGGAAGCGTCCCTCTCCCCGGGTCGACCCGTCGGCGAAGTAGATCGACGGTGTGCACCCGACGGACCGGTACCGGTCGTGTTCGGCCGGGCCAAGTGGAAGGTAAGGCCATGGTGGAAGGCGACCGACCCGTGGGCACCTCGACCCATGTCGGCGAGATCCTCGCCAGCTCGGCGCGGGCCAGCGGGTCGTCGGACCGGTGCCGGTGAAGATGTTGACGAACTCGCGCAGTCCGAGGCGGTGGATCCGGGCAGGTAGCCCATGCCGCCATTGTCGAGCGTCGACCCGTCGAAGGGGATCCAGGCCGTGACGGTGTCGGTCTCGACGATCGGCCAGTACGGCTGGTCCTGGTGCGGGTCGGTCTCGCGGCCCGCCGGTCTCCTTGTAGAGCGCCTGGTCGTGCCAGAGCCGTACGGCCTCGACGCCGAGCAACTGCGCCGCCGTCTCGGCGACGCGGGGATGGAAATCGAGCGGGCGGATGTCCGGCGCAGTCCTCCCAGAGGTTCTGGCACTGGACGAAGCTCTGCTCGTAGCGCGACTTCTCGGCGAGGGCCGGGCGTCGTGCGCGGCTGCGCCGGGCGACGCCCTCGTCGACGGCCGACCCGTACCGGGCCAGCTCGTCTGGCGGGTCAGGAGCTCGGGCACCACGACGAAACCGTCCCGCCGGAAATCCTCGACCAGCTGACGCGAGCGTCAGCGTCACGCCGGCCCGTGTCATCTCACGCGCGGGTCCCCTCCGCCGTCGCGAGTTCACGACCTCCCGGATGTAGCCCGACGAGCTCGTGCGCGCGTCGGCGATTCGAGCCACGGGCGTGAGGTCGACGTCGTAGACCGCGGATCGGGCACAGGACCCTGGTCGAGGAAGTGGGGCTCCGACGCCATGAACCGGCCGTCGACCAGCCGCACCTCGGTCAAGAGCTCGGCGTAGGGGAGCGGCTGGCGGCGGACGACCCGAAGCCGAAGACGCGCTCGGAGCCCATCGACCGCGTTGGCCGCCGCCCGGCCCGCAGGAAGGGCCGGTAGTCGTTGCGCTCGAGCTCGCCGTTGTAGGCGTCGAGGATGTGGATCGCCCGGTCGAGCACCCCTGGTCGAAGCCGTAGAAGACGTTGGGTGCGGGGAGGTCTCCCCACACCCCCCACATCCACCAGCGCACGGTCGGGGGCAGCGCGGCCATGGCGCGCTGGAACGCCCGCGCCGACGGTCTCGTGGCCGTGGTGCACGTCGTGGGGCGAGGGCGAGACGACGATGGAGGCGTCATGCCCCTCGACGAGCCGGGGAGCTCGGTGGCCACCCGCCGGCCGCCCGGCCGAGGTCCGCGTCGAGATCGAGGTTGAGCGGAGGGTCCAAGAAGACGGGAACGAAACCGGCCCGCCCGACGCCCCCTCCGCCTCAGCCCGCCGCCGCTCCCGCTGCCCTTCGAAGCCCAGGCTGGCGACGACGCTCACCACGGTCCAGCCCCGGTCGAGCAGGTGGAGGAGCGCGCCGGGGCAGCCCACGGCCTCGTCGTCGGGATGGGGGGCCACGTGGAGGATGGTCGGGGCCACGTCGAGGGAGGTTACGCCCGTCGGATCCGGTCGCCGCCCGAACCGCTCGACCCGGTCCGATTACACTGCTCGAGCACTCTTTACAGATTACTCTGAATCGAATATTCTGACCGAATGCCCAGATGGTCCCGCTCCAACCCCCTGGCCCTGGCGGTGCTGGTCTGCCTGTACGAGAAGCCGATGCACCCCTACGAGGTGGCCCAGACGCTGCGCCAGCGGGCCAAGCAGGAGAGCGTCCGCCTCAACTACGGCTCGCTCTACGCCGTGGTCGACTCGCTGGAGAAGCGGGGCCTCATCAAGGCCACCGGCACGGTGCGGGAGGGGAAGCGGCCCGAGCGGACCGTCTACGAGATCACCGACGAGGGTTCCCGGGAGATGAACGACTGGATGACCGAGCTCATCGGCGTCCCGGCCAAGGAGTACCCGGCGTTCATGGCCGGCCTGTCGTTCCTCCCTCCTCGCCCCGGACGACGCGCTCATGGCGCTGCGGTCGCCGCGCCGACGCCCTCAAGTCAAGCTCGCCGGCATGCGCGGCGCCATGAAGGCCGCCCGGGATGGTGGGCTGCCGCGGCTGTTCGAGCTCGAGGCCGAGTACGAGGAGCAACAGCTGGCCGCCGAGCTGAAGTTCGTCAACGGCCTCATCGAGGAAATGGCGACCGGGACGCTCGAGGGGCTGGACATGTGGCGGCTGTTCCACACCGACGGCTTCGACCCCGAGGAGGTGCACTTCAACTTCGAGCTTCCCACGGAATGACTGAGATGACCCGGGCCGCGTGTTGCACCACGCGGCCCCGGGCCATCACACCACGAGCCCGATCCACGAGGACCTCGCCCGAGGCAGCACTCACAGCGTAGGCGATCCCCGTCGGACGGGCTCCACGAAGAGTCCGAGGCTGCGGCACGACGCACCGCCACACGACGAAAGGAGGCGCGCCCATGCACGCCCTTATCGAGGCCGACGGCCTCACCAAGACGTTCGGGAAGGTCCAGGCCCTCTACGAGCTGAGCCTCACCCTGCCGCCCGGGCAGCCGGTGGCCATCCTCGGGCCCAACGGCGCCGGCAAGACCACGTTCATCCGCATGGTGGCGACGCTGCTGCGCCCGACGGCGGCACGCTGCCGTCGCCGGCCACGACGTGGTCAGCGACCCGATGGCCGTCCGCCGCATGATCGGCCTGGCCGGCCAGTCCGCCGCGGTCGAGGAGACGATGACCGGCCGGGAGAACCTGGTGATGGTCGCCCGCCTGTACGGCCAGGGCCGCGCGAGGCGGCGGCCGTCGGCCAAGCGAATCCTCGAGCAGATGGATCTGGCCGACGCCGCCGACCGGCAGGTGCGCACCTACTCGGGCGGCATGCGCCGGCGGCTCGACCTCGGCGCCAGCCTGGTCGGCGCGCCCCGGCTGCTCCTGCTCGACGAGCCGACGACCGGCCTCGACCCCGGCAGCCGCATCGAGGTGTGGGACGCCATCCGGGACATGGCCAGGCCGGGACCGACATCCTGCTGACGACCCAGTACCTCGACGAGGCCGACCACCTGGCCGCCTCGCATCGTGATCATCGACGGCGGCCGGGTCATCGCCCAGGGCACGCCGGACGAGCTCAAGTCGCGGGCCGGCGCCGACTGATCGAGCTGCACACCGCCGACGTCGCCACCCTGCACCGGGCCGCCGAGGTCCTGGCGTCGCTCGGCGTGGCCGAGCCCGCCGACCGACCCGGCCACCCGGCGCTGCTCGCTGGCCGCGCCGGCCGGCGCCAGCTGCTGCCCGTGTCGTCCGGGCGCTCGACGACGCGGCGGTGGCCGTCGAGGACATCGCGCTGCGGCGCCCGACCCTCGACGAGGTGTTCCTGGCCCTGACCGGCACGCAGCCACCGCCCACCTTCGACCGCCGACCCGACACGGCGCCAAGGAGGACGCAGCATGACCATGGACATCGTGACCATGGGCCACACCCGGACCCACTGGCGGCGCCGGTATCGGCCATCGAACCAGGGGCGTCGTACCTCGCCGCCTCCGGGCAAGTGGCGGCCCGGACCATCAAGAAGTTCGTCCGCACCCCGGCGCTGATCGTGGCCGGCACGGCGCAGGGCGTCCTGTTCCTGCTGATCTTCCGCTACGTCTTCGGCGGCGCGGTGGCCCACACCGGCAGCCTCTCCTACGTCGACTTCCTCGTGCCCGGCTTCGTGGTCACCGGCGTGCTGTTCCAGGGCATGAGCGCCAGCAGCGGGGTGGCCGAGGACCTGCGAGGGCGGGCTGTTCGACCGGCTGCGCAGCCTGCCGATCCGCCTGCTGTCCGATCGTGACGGGGCGGGTCGGCGCCGACTCCGCGCTGGTCGCCTGGGGCGTGCGTGGTCATGACCGCCGCCGGCTTCGCCGTCGGCTTCCGCGCTCAGCGGCATCGACGGCTGAGGCGCTGGCGGCGTTCGGGCTGACCGTGCTCTACGGCTTCGCCTTCGTCTGGCTGTTCATCGCCATGGGCCTGTTCGCCGGGAGCCCGCAGGCGGCGCAGGGGCTGTCGTTCCTGGTGTTCCCGCTCACGCTTCGTGTCGTCGGCCTACGTGCCGGTCTCGACCATGCCGGGCTGGATGCAGGGCTTCGCCAACCACCAACCCATGACGCAGATGTGCAACACGGTCCGGCTCGCTGACCGGCGGGCCCGCGGCGCAGCAGCTGCTCGGGCACCCGGTCCGTACTATCTCGTGCCGTCGCTGCTGTGGTCGGCGGGCCTCGTTGTGGTGTTCGCGCCGCTGGCGGTGTGGAAGCTGAAGCGGTCCTGAGGGGGTGGCCGGCAACGCCCGCTCGGGGTGGTGCATCGCTACGGGCAGCTTCGAGAGTAGAGACGATTGCCCGGGATCATGGCCGCTGCCCCTCACATAGACCGGGGTGGTCATTGAGCGGGAACTGATCCGCTCCGACCGGACGAATCGCGACTTTCGCGCTCCCCTGGCCCCAGCTAAGGATCGCCCTTCCCCCGCGGCCTGTTGAGGAGGTCCAAACTTCTATTCACACCAAGCTGCGGATCCCTTTCCTAGCGATTGTCCGAGCGCCTTCAAGAGCGGATCGATGCCAACCCTCCGCCTGTAAGTGCCGATAGCGCACGTCTGTTCAGCGACGACGCGGGACCACTCGACTTCATTGTCCAACAGAGCCAACAGAACCGAAGCCACATCCTCAGGTCGGAACGGGTCGAATCTTTATTCCCGCGTCGACGACCTCGCTCACTCCTGCGTAGGAGGGGTAGAGAACCGGAACCCCTGAGGCCATCGCCTCAAGCACCACCATCCCAAAAGGTTCCTGGCGAGATGTGACTACTGCTGCAGCGGACTGCCGGAAGGCCTGATGCCGTTCTACCCACGGCAATGGTCCGCGGAATTCCAGATTCACATTGTCCAACGACGACACACATCTCTCAAAGTCACCAGAGCCGAAGACACGAAAAGCAACGGTCGAATCACGACCCGCGACGTGTTCAGCCAAGGCAGCAAACAGTTCGGGGCCCTTCTGCTGGGCGATGCGGCCGAGGAAGACCGCTGCTCTAGATGCGAAGGTGCCGCACGGAGGGGAAGAACGACCATCGAAGGAGATGGAATTGGGAATATCAATAGTGGAGTCTCAAACGACCCAAGTTGCTCATTCAGTCGCGAGGCCGTGACCGCGCTGGGAACAACGACAAGTGCTGCGCGTGTGGCGGCGCGCCGTTCGATTTCAACAATCCATTCGGAGGGTTGGTGTTCATTTCGCTCGTGCTCGGTCGAATGAAGGTGAGCAATCCAATCAACACCCTGACGCTTTGCAAGTTTTCGGGCCGGTTCACAAGTAATCCAATCGATGGCGTGGACATAGCGGGTCGAGAACGGCCAGTGATGGCACAGAAGTCGACGTGTGAACTCGGAGATGAGGAGTTGTACTGGTTGATAGTTCCCGGTGGGTGCTGTTGAGTTCATGGCCATGGAGCGATCGATGTGCCCCGATCCCCAACCGTGATAGGGACCGCCCGGATAGGGACCGCCCGGATAGGGACCGCCCGGATAGGGACCGCCCGGATAGGGACCGCCCGGATAGGGACCGCCCGGATAGGGACCGCCCGGATAGGGACCGCCCGGATAGGGACCGCCCGGATAGGGACCGCCCGGATAGGGACCGCCCGGATAGGGACCGCCCGATTCGCTGGTTGCCGCATCCGTCGACATGCCGAAACATTCGATCGGCACGTCCGTACCGAACGGAAGTTCGGAAAGGAGCGCTTTGTCCCACGGTGTTGCGACGGTAACTGGCACCCCGGAGCTAACGAACTTCCGCACCAGATGGTATGTGGCGGTCCAAGAGCCTCCGGCGACGAATGGAGGCATCTCCCATGCCAATAACAGAACGCGCTCTTCGTTCCGCATCTCTGAGGAAGGCCTCCCTTAGAACTCAGCGACGACCCTATCCGTAGGTCGGCGAGGTCACGACAACGAGCAATCCAGTAACTCGGGCATCTGACTTCGGTTAGCCTTCCCTCTGATCTGTCCCCGTCAGGTTTCGTCGGACCAAGAGAAGCGTTCGCCATGGCGCCCGATACATCTCAGGACTACAAATCGGTTCCTCTTGGGCCCCAGGGCGTACCAGCCTCCAACTACAGAGTGCTTGATGATCAGCCCCACGACCTTGCAAAATCCGATCCACTGAGCTTCAGTCACATCGCCGATGACCTTGCAAAACTTGTCCTCAGTTCTCGAGAATCGACGCCGCTCGCTCTCGGCATCGAAGGAGGTTGGGGATCCGGCAAAAGCACCCTCATGCAAGCTCTGGCCAGGTCTCTGCGAACATGGTCAGAGAGTGACTCGACAGTAGTCAAAATCGTCAACTTCAATGCTTGGACTGCACGAGAGGACAGCGCGCTAAGAGGGTCTGGTCAAGTCCGTACTGAACCAACTCGATAGCCGCGTGCTTTGCAAAGCTGCCCGAAATCAAAATCTCATCAGTTTGGCCCGTGCCATCGCCATGGTTGCTGCCGGATGGCTGGGTATCGGAAACGTTATCAATCAGCTCTGGGACGACATCTCAATCGATCCTCAGACTCGGAATCAAATTCAGAAGCTGATCGAGCAAGGGATTGCCTCGTGGTCCTCTGCAAGCGACGAAACTGATGGGCCACATCTATTGGTGGTGTTCGTAGATGACCTTGATCGTTGTCCGCCCTCGAATGTCATGCAGGTGTTCGAAGCGATCAAGTTGTACCTAGATGTCAAGGGGATCGTTTTCATTGTCGGTTATGACCGAGAGGTCATATTCGACACGATTGTGAGGGTAAAAGAATATAAAGAACTCGATTTGAGTCAGTTCTATCTCGAAAAGATTGTTCAGCTCGTTTATCATCTTCCCGTTGTTGGCGAAGAGAGCGCGAAGGACCTAGTTCAACTTTTCCTTGAAAGCTCTAGGACCTCTGATCTTTTTGATTCGCCGGCACGCAAGTTGATTATCGAGCAGAACTCACGTAATCCCCGAAGAATTTAAAAGGTTTCTTAACGAATTTGTACTCGAGTATGGGTTGGATGACGAGTGGCAACAGTTCGGTGCTGAGACCGTAATCAGGTGGTTGATTGTTCGCACGTACTTCCCGGAATTTGCAAAGTTGTTCGCAGGTCCAAGTCCTCGAGATCCCGTCGATGACTTCACCAAGTACGTGAGTGCCCGTGATCTGCTCAGGCGATCGGGGATCCGAGAATCGGACGATTGGCATGAGGTCCAAAGCGTCCTTGACCGTTGGCAAATTACCGCCGCAGCGGACACCTCACCAGCCGAGTTGTTGGTGCTGCTTGACAGAGAAGTGACACCTACGTTCTACGATTTGGCCAAGAATGCAGAGTTTCTCTCGTTGTTGGTGGGACTGGGAGATTTCACGGAGCGCGAAGCACTCCGCAACAAGGTTCGGCGTTCTTCCGCCTCTACTCGTTCGGTGGAGATACCGCTCGAGTTTCCTGAAGGCATGGAGCCGTCGCGTGGCTTCTCCTATGGCCTCCGGAAGATCCGTGATGGTACGGACGACGATCCCAACCGAGGGCCAGTGCTTAACGAAACGGTGCAATTCGAGTACGACCGAACTCGGAACGTTCTCGTAGCACCGATCACCTACTCGGCGGCTACAGGACTCCAGTTCAAGTGCTTCGTTGACGTTCCCGAATCAGAGCCCCCGATCGATCCCGCAGACAAGCGACTTACGTCGACAAGTTGGAGCGAACCCAGTCTGGACGGGACTCGCGCAGGAAGAAGAATCTGGTTCCTTTTGCGGGAATACACCAGCTATACGAGTAAGTCCGGGGATTTGAACAACCTCTTGGAGCCATCTGCATAGTTCGAGCAATTGCCGACCTGTTGCGTTGCGACCTTCGGCTCTTCCCGTCATTTATCACTCGGGTGAGACACTGCGACGCCGAGGCCGATCGGGCGAGACCCCGCAGTCAGATCGGCGCTCCCGGCGCCACCAACGGCCACGGCCGTTCGAGCTCAACGATCCTTGCCAAGTCGAGCAGCAACTGTTCTGCATGCCGTCGCCCGATGATCTGCATCGAAACCGGGAGGCCATCAACCAACCCAATTGGGATGGCCACTGCCGGGTGCCCCGTCGTGTTGGCCGGGATCGTCAGTGCGCCGTTGTTCCCGACGGCGCCTCGAAGCCGTACTCCGAGATCAGGTCGACGCCATCGACGACCGTTGGCATGGGTCCCTGCGCGCCGAACGCCACGTCGGGGTTGGTGGCGCGACATGATGAAGTCGACCTGCTCGAAGATCTCGGCCATCTTTACGATGATCGATCGTCGGAATGTCTCGATATTCTTTGCCGTCTCGACGTTGTAGTGGTTGGTTGCGATGTTGGCTGCCAACATGATCTCTGGCGTCAACTGAGACTCGCAGCCGGGATAGAGGTCACCGAGCCCGACCAGCAGGCTCGCCGTCCCGGCGAGCGCCCATTCGATGCCGCCGACGCGGCAGTCGATCGGCACGTCCACCCGCTCGAGGCCGGGTGTCCTTGATCAGGTCGTCGGCGCCTGCTCAACCTTGGTACGGACCGCGGCGGTGACGATGGCTGCGCCCAGGTCCATGACGACCGCCGCCCGCTTGCCCTGCAGGTCCTGACGAGCCGAGACCGGCCTCCCAGCCCCTCGACGCGCGGCAGGCTGAGGGTGTCGCGCTCGTCGAACCGTTGCACACGTCGAACCACCGCGCCGTGTCGCGCACCGAGCGGCGAGACGCACCCGAGACCACGGTCAACGGCGTCTGCTCGGCGCAGGGCCCCTTGGGGATCCGTCCGAACGTCGACTTGAGCCCGAAGAGCCCGGTGAAGCCGGCGGGGATGCGGATCGATCCGCCCCCGTCGCCGCCCGACACGAGGGACGAGTCCGCCCGCCACCGCCGCCGCCGAGCCGCCCGACGAGCCGCCCGGCGTTCGCTCGAGGTCGCCACGGGTTGTGCGTCGCGCCGTGGAGCCGCGTGTGCGTGCAGTTGATGCACGCCGAACTCCGACGCCGTGGTCTGGCCGACCAGGACCGCGCCGGCCCGCGCAGTCGCGCGACATGGTGCGTCGTACGTCGACAGACGCGGTCCTTGAAGACCAGCGACGCGTACGGTCTGCGGCCACCCGGCGACCGGGTCGAGCTCCTTGATCGCGACCGGCACCCCTCCAAAGGGCAGGCTCACGTCGGCGGCGTTGCGGCCTCCCGTGCGGGGTCCTCGTCGACGAGGCTCAAGGCGTTGAGGTCGACGCCTCGATCGCGGCCAGCGACCCCTCGAGCGCCTCGGAGGGTGAGTCGTCCCGGCGCGAAGGGCGTCGACCAGCGAGCAGGCGTCACCGAGCCATGGCTCACCCGTCACGGGTCGCAGGCTATCCGAACGTCGCTTGAGTTGCTCGGAGAGCGACCGTCCATCACAACTTCCCCGACCAAAGCTGCTTGCCGTGGACCCACAGTTCGCGTTGGCCGGTGGAAGTACCCGTCTTGTACGTGATCTTCAGAATGCGGCCGTCGATCTGGACCACCAAGTCGTTGGAGATGCGGTCGCCTCGTTTCTCGCGTTGCTCTGGGTTCTGGCCCCCGAGAATCTTGAATACCATCTGTTGATTGACCTGAGGACCCTTCATCACCAACAACCCGGCTGTCCACTTCGTCTTCTCGTCGAAGGTGTAGCTCTTCCCTTCGATGTCCAACACAAAGGTCCGGTTGAACAAACCCACGTGGCGCGTCGACTTGAGGCTCACCTTCAGCGGCGGTGGTTCCTCGGGCGCTGGCGGAGGAGGTTTGGGCGGGGCCGATGTCTTTTGCTTTGGCGGGGCGAACTTGGGTGGCGTTGATCTAGCTCGCTTTGGCGACGTCGACGTCGACGTCGACGTGGACGTGGACTTAGCCCTTTGCTCGGACTTCTCCTCGAGCGAAGAAGGAGTCGCACCGGCGTCGAACGACTTCGTCGCGGTGAGGCTCGGGTCGATGGTAATGACCTGGTCCGACGTGAGCGAGATCGGGACGGTCATCAACGGATCGATGAGCGGTCGACCGGATGGTGTCCGTTGAAACTGCTTCCAGTCGTCGTGGACACTGATTCTCTGAGGCGAGAGTGATTGCCAGCGCCCGAGGACCTCCTCTGTTGAGCTCATGACGGTTCGGACCTTCGCAAGGTTCTCGTCCAATGTGGCGCTGTCGATGTCGGGCTGTTCCAGTTGTCTCGACATTGCCGTCAGCAGACCGGGTACTTGGGCGCTGGCCGTCTTGGACTGCTCCAACTCCTTGGCCAGAAGCTTGATCTCTTGGTCGAGGGAGTCGGTGCGCTCAGCAGTGGCTCGATACTCTCTCGTGTATCGATGGAGTCGATCGGACCATTGCCAGCACGGCTCCAAAGGTTCTTTCGACGGGTCGACGCCGATGTCGCAGAAGAGCTGCAACAGCTGCTCGAAGATCATGTCGTCATCTTGATCGCGTACGTGTATGGCGGCGACGAGGGGAAGGCAGCGACCGTCCAGGCTGCTGTTCATGGTTCGCAGCAGATAATCACCCGCCGTACTGGCGTTCGACGCATCGGCGACGTTCGCGGCAATCAGGGCGGCCGTCGCACCAATGGCCGGTTCGTCCTTCTCGGAGAACTTGATGCAATCGCTGAGCGCAGACACGAGTGGCTCGGGTCTGCTCAGAGCGAACGCTGACAGCGCGAGCAGCAACTGGGCAGTCGGACTATACGGGAAGGCCTCCACTGACTTCTGCGCGTCGTCGAAGGAGTTGTCGTACCACCCACGCGGTAGGCGTGTGCCGCACGGTTGCGCAACTCCTCAGCCGCCGTCTTCGTCGGGTTGCGAAGCACGTCCAGAATCTCCTCGCTGTCTCCCCGGACCTCCTCGAGGGCGACCAACAAGGGCGAGAGATCGACCTGGGGCGCGGGGGGCGTCGAGGCGTCGCTCCGTGGTGCCGGGTTCTGCACCAGTTGCGCCGATGGTGTGAGGCGATCCCCCACAACGTGTAGCAAGAGTGCCCCGGTGTTCCAGAGGAAATCTGGGGTCGGAAGCGGTATCACTGCATCCCCTCTCTCTCAATCGCTGGCAGGAGGCTACCGTGTCCAAGCGAGCGAACTCCCGTGTCAACTGGTCCCGGCCGCGCCACGCGGGAGCCCTTCGTCATGTGGAGGGTGGCGCAACCCGCTGTCCTTCTGCCCGCTCGGGTGGCGAAAAGACGACCGCGTCGGGCCTCGGCGCTTCACCGGTGTGTGCACGGCGTGGCGGGGAGGCGTCGGTGCCGAAGAGTAGATCGACGGCTGAGCGACGCCCCGCCGTGATCGACGTCAGCCGGGGCCGGGTACCCCACAGAGATTGGCCAGTACCTGACCGGCGGCGTGCACGGGAAGGGCCCACGTCTGCAAGCCAACGATGCCGTCCGCTTGGATGCCCCCGGACTGCTGCGCCCCCTTGACGGCGCCGGCGGTGATGGGGCCGTAGTCCCCGTCGACGGCCAGGACCGGATTCGAGCTCGGGGCGAAGTCACCGCGTCCCTCGTTGAGAGCAGTCTGAAGCTTCTCGACCACACCCCCCTGAGATCCTTGCGACAGGGTCGGTGGCTCCGGACCATCTCCCCAGCGCGGCCCAGGTGTTCGGTCCGACGACGCCGTCCGCCGTCAGCCCGGACTGGCTCTGAAATTGCTCGACCGCAGTCTTGGTCACCGGGCCGAAGATGCCGTCGATCTGGTTGTCACTGAGTGTCCGGCGGACGAGAAGGTATTGCGCCCAGCTGACGGTGGCCCCGGTGGCGCCTTGGGAAATGGTCGGAGGGGTGGGCATGGCGACTCCAATCGCGTTGGTGTGGTCTGGTGTTCGACGAGCAGGTGGCGCAGAGGTCTTCGAACTTCTGCACTTACCTCCGCCTCTCAGAGGTCCGACTCGCGATGTTGGATGGTAGGCCGACGCCTAACCGGAGTCAACGAATTGGTATCGCCGTACTCGCTGTCGCTCCTACTCGGTCGTCCGCCGCTTGAAGAAGTGCGCCGCCAGGGGCGCAGCGATGGCCAAAATCACCACCGACCAGATCAGCGCCGCCTCGACCGGATGCTGCATGGGCCACGCCTGAATCGTGCCGGACGGGTTCGGGTTGCCCCACAGGTCGCGGGCTCCGGCCATCACGGCGCTCACCGGATTCCAGTTTGCGACGGCCTGCAGCCAGCCGGGCATGTGCTGAGTCGGCACCATGGCGTTCGAGACGAAGGCCAGGGGGAACAGCACGATAAAGCCGAACGAAGCGGCCGACTCGGGACTCTTGGAGTTCAGGCCGACGCACGCCGCAACCCACGACAACGAGTAGGCGAAGAACAACACGCAGCGCGAAGCCCACCGACCACCGAGATGAGCTCGACACCGGGCCGCCAGCCGACGGCGAGCCCCGTCAGGCCGACGATCGTCGCGCACACGCACGGACGTCAGGAAGTCGGCCATCGGAGCGCCCGACCAACACGGCGGAGCGCCACATGGGCAGCGTGCGGAAGCGGTCGATCATGCCCTCGTGCAGGTCGGTACTCAGACCCACCGCGGTGCCCATGGTCGAAGTGACCAGGTTCAGGGCCAGCAATGCCGGCGAGAAGGAAGTCGACGTAGTTGCCACCGCCGGGGATCGGAATGGCGCCGCCGAAGATGTAGACGAACAGCACCGTGAACAGCACCGGCTGGATCGTCACGTCCGAGAGCTGCATGGGCTCCCGAGAGATGTGGACGAGGTTCCGTCGCGTCATGGCCCAGATGTCGGCAAGGGAACCGAGCACGCCCGCCCGGTGAGGGCCGGTCGAACCCGGTTGCCGACGACGTCAAGGTCGGTCGTCGTCATGCGCGTACCCCTTCCAGTTCGTGACGGCCCTCGCGGTTCCGACGGCCGACCAGCAGAACGGGAGGCCACCGTCACCGCGCAGCGCCTCGCCATCGCACCTCATCGTGCTTCGCCGCCGGCACCTTCTTCCTCGATGTGCCCACCCGTGAGCGAGAAGAACACGTCGTCGAGCGACGGCTGCCGCACCTCGATGTTGTCCACCAGCACCCCGGCGTCGTCGAGTGCTCGCACGACCGAAGTCGCCAACCCGGTCGACGCGTCCACCGCCGGCGCTCAGCCGCCGCCCGTCGTCGCTCACCGTGACCGGGCCGGTCACCAGTGGCGCCATCGCACCGACAGCGGATGCGTGCGGCTCGGCCAGCGTCACCTCCAGGCGTGCGCCGCGGCTCGCCTCCTTCAGTTCCAGCGGCGTCCCGTCGGCAATCACCCGGCCGTGGTCGACGACCACGATGTCGTGGGCCAGTGCGTCGGCTTCTTCCAGGTACTGCGTCGTCAGCAACACCGTGACACCCTCGCCGAGCAGCTCTCGGATGGCCTCCCACACCCGCTGCCGGCTCGTCGGGTCCAGTCCCGTCGTGGGCTCGTCCAGGAACAGCACCGGCGGCCGCGTCATCAAGCGAGCCGGCCAGGTCCAGCCGGCGGCGCATCCCGCCCGAGTAGCCCTTCAACGACCCGGTCGGCGGCGTCGGTCAGCTCGAACTGCGCCAGCAGCTCCTTCGCCCGAGCCCGGGACTCGGCGCGGCCCATGTCGGACAGCTCGCCGACCAGCACCAGGTTCTGGCGGCCCGTCAGCAGGCGGATCCAGCGTCGCGTCCTGGGCGGCCACGCCGATGTGGCGCCGCACCTCGCCCGGGTGCCTCGACCACGTCGATCCCGGCAACCGTCGCCGATCCCGAGTCGGGCCGCGCCAGCGTCGTCAGCACACGTACCGCCGTCGTCTTGCCGGCGCCGTTCGGCCCCAGCAGCCCGAGGATCGTGCCGGCCGGGACGGCGAAGTCCACGCCGGCCAGCGCCTGGGTCTCGCCGTAGCGCTTGGTCAGGCCCTCGGCCTGGATCATCAGCTCTTCAGCCATGGACTTCCTTACCTGTCGGTCAGTAGACTTGCTGTCAGGCATACAGTAAAGGTTCACTAACCGGTCGTCAAGTAGAGTAAGAACCGAGAGTCGATGACACAGGCCGATCACGCCGGATGCAGAGGAACAGGACGAGGGAGCCGAGAGGGTCCTGATCGAGACCGTCGCTGCGCCCTGTCCAGGTGTTCGTGGCCGCGGCGGAGCCCGCCCTCGATTCCCCACCGACGGACACACGGCAGCGCATCCTCGATGTGGCCCTCGACCTCTTCATCGAACAGGGTTTCGACGGCACCAGCCTGCGGCAGATCGCCGAGCAGCTGGGCGTCACCAAGGCGGCCCTCTATTACCACTTCGAATCGAAGGACGACATTCTCATGGCGCTGCACCTGCGCCTGCACGAGTTCGGCCGGGTGGCCATCATGCGGATGGGCGAGGAGCCCGTCACCCTGGAGCTGTGGGGCGAGTTGCTCGACGAGGTCGTCGACCAGATGCTGGCCCAGCGCAAGATCTTCCTCATGCACGAGCGGAACCAGGCGGCCCTCGAGAAGCTGCACCGTGAGGACCACGACGCCGAGCACGAGGACCTCCAGAACCAATTCCGCCGGGTGCTGGCCGACACGAGGATCCCCCTGCGCGACCGGGTGCGCATGGCGGCCTCGTTCGGCGTGGTCTTTTCGAGCCTCTTCCTCTCCGGCGAGGCTTTCGCTACGACGACCAACCAGGAACTGGGAGAGATGCTCCGCGGCGTCCTCCACGACGTCCTGCAGGGATGACGGGACCGGTACCCCCGGACCCGAAACCGGCCCAGTTGGCTACAGTTCGTGGCGGTGACTGACACGTCCGCCGACCCGCCGCCCGAGCACCCGTTCACGGTCGCCATCGACGTGGGCGGCACGGGTCTCAAGGCCGACGTCCTCGACAAGGACGGCCAGCCCGTGGCAGGTCGGGTGCGGGTGTCCACGACGTACCCGATGCCACCCGAGCTCATGGTGGCCACCTTGACCACGCTGGTGGGCAAGCTCCCCCAGGCGGACCGCATCTCGTGCGGCTTCCCCGGCATGGTCCGCGAGGGTCACGTGTTGAGTGCGTCGCACTTCGTCACGACGAAGGGCCCGGGGAGCAAGCTCGATCCCGAACTCCAGAAGGCCTGGTCGGATTTCGATCTGGCGGGAGCGCTCGCCCGGGCGATCGGCAAGCCGTGCCGTGTGGCCAATGACGCCGACGTCCAGGGGGCGGCAGTGGTGCAGGGCGACGGCTTCGAGGCGGTGATCACGCTCGGCACCGGCTTCGGCACTGCGTTCTTCATGAACGGCAGCCTGATGCCCCACCTCGAGTTTGCCCACCTGGAGTTCCGGAAGGGTGAGTCGTTCAACGAGCAAATCGGCGAGGCGGCACGCAAGACGATCGGCGACGAGAGGTGGAACAAGCGGGTACGGAAGGCCATCGTCTATCTCGATGCGCTCTGCTTCTTCGACCATCTCTACATCGGCGGCGGCAACGCCCAAAGAGTCAAACGACGCGACCTCGGTGACGTGCTCGAGCGCATCACGGTGGTGGACAACAAGGCGGGCATCCTCGGCGGGATCAGGCTCTGGGAGGGACACCACGTCGGTGTCTGAAGGGGGACCACCATGACCGCTGTCGACGCCGAGCCGATGGCCTGGGATCCACTCAACGAGAAGTACAAGGTCGACCCGCACGCGATCTGGAAGCGTCTGCGTGACGAGCAGCCCCTGTACTACAACGAACAGTACGACTTCTATGCGGTGAGCCGTTTCGCCGACGTGGATGCCTTCAGCCGGGATCCCAAGACGTTCTGTTCCTCGCACGGCACCGTCATGGAGATGATCACGGCGGATCCGGTCGACATGGAGATGATGATCTTCATGGACCCGCCCGGAGCACACCCGTTACCGGCGGCTGGTGTCCAAGGCGTTCACGCCGCGGCGCATGAAGCTCCTCGAGGAGGACATCCGGACGGTTTGCGCCGGTCTGCTCGACAATCTGGTCGGTCGGACGTCGTTCGACTACGTGCAGGACTTCGGGGCGCGGGTGCCAGCGTACGTGATCGCGGCGCTCCTGGGCGTGCCGCCCGAGGACCGCGACAGGGTGCGGGGCTGGATCGACGAGTCGTTCCACCTCGATCCCGAGACCGGGATGTCCAACGACGTGTCGGCGGCGGCCATGTTCAGCTTCATGGACTATCTCGGGGCCACGCTGACCGACCGGCAAAAGAACCCGTGCGACGACATGTTCACGGACCTCGTGAACCTCGAGATCGTGGAGGAGGACGGCGTGCCGCGACGCCTCACCCTCGAGCAGGCGGTCAATTTCGCCGCGCTGATCGGCAGCGCGGGCACCGAGACCGTGGCCCGCATGCTCGGCTGGGCGGCCCTCACCCTCGACAAGAACCCTGACCAGCGGGCCGAGCTCGCCGCTGACCCCGGCCTGATCCCGAACTGCGTGGAAGAGCTCCTCCGCTACGAGGCGCCGTCACCGGTGCAGAGCCGCTGGTGCACGGCGGACGTCGAGGTGCACGGGGGCACCATCCCGGCGCGGTCAAAGGTCGTCATGATCACCGGATCGGCCGGTCGCGATGAGCGGGCCTACCCGGACGCGGACCGCTTCGATATCCACCGGAAGTTCGACCATCACCTGTCTTTCGGCTACGGGATCCACTTCTGCCTCGGGGCGGCGCTGGCCCGGACGGAGGGTCGTATCGCACTGGAGGAGACCTTCAAGCGGTTTCCCGAGTGGTCCGTGCACATGGACCGGGCGGTGCCCCTCTACACCAGTACCGTCCGTGGCTACTCGAAGCTCCCGATCAGCGTCTGATCAGGGATTCCCCGGCCCAGGGACGGCGACCGCTCTCCTGTACACTGGATGACTCACCCAGCGCTCGTAGCTCAACGGACTAGAGCATCTGACTACGGATCAGAAGGTTGGGGGTTCGAATCCCTCCGAGCGCGCCTGTAGCGAGCGCGCCTCAGATACCTCCGAGCGCGCCTCCTCAGAAGCGCGCCTGTAGCGCGCTGGATATCCAGCTCAAGGGCTATAAGGAGCGACCCTTGAACCCTGAATACCTTCCTCCGGAGAGGCGACAGACCCGCGCCGTGGTGAAACCGGCGGGCAAAGAAGTCGTTCCAGGACGTAAAGCCCCCGTGCGGGTCCGCCGGGTTGTGCTCGTACTGCACGACGCCGATCGCCTGTCGGGCCGCATCGTTCGTCCAGCCTGAGGGTGAGCCGTTGAGCACACACTGCGACTCGGGGTGTTCAGGTCGTCGCACCACGCCGTGAGGATCTCCTCGCGGGCTGCGTTGACCTTTGGGTTGCGGAACGCCGCGCCGCCGACCGGGGTGCGGTACCCATGGTCCAGTCGAGAATCGCGCCGAGCGGCAGGGTCACGTTCTGGTCGCCGAGCTCGGGTGCCATCGTCATGACCTCATTGATCAGGCGAAGCATCCGGTCCGGGTTCTCCAGGTGTCGCGTGCTGTACGAGCGGTTCTCGGGCACTTGAACGATCATCCGGCTCATGTACTTGCCGACCACCGGATCGGAGGCCATCGGGCGTTGAAAGTCCATCACCCAGGTGCAATTCGATGTCCCGGCCCTTGTCCTCGAACCGTCGACAGTGGCCGCCGGCGAGGCGGTCTTCCAGTGCGTCCTCGCTTGCCGGCAGCCAACCGGCCTCACGACGTACGTCTTCGGCGAAACCGTTCGGGGCCATGGTCGGACCTCACGCGCGCGTCGGACGCTGTCATCGGAACAGCATGTGTCCTCGGTCCGCCAAAGAAAGACGTGCCCTAGCGGGTACCGAGAACACGGGTGGGTACAGCAATGCGGCACTCATTCGACAGGGGTGCGAGAACTGATCGTCGCCGTGAGCCCGGCTTCGCCCACGGTTGACCCGATTCTCACGATTGGTGCTCGACTCGGCGTCACCATTCGCATCTGGGAGCGAGCCACAATCTGCTTGCGTGCCAATTTCTTGGTCCAGAAGTCGAACCGTTGACCTGACGGAGTCTCGACAATCAACACGTTGGAGAAGACACCGTGTCGTTGCCATCGAACGACGAGCAGCTCGTCAAAGTCAAAGATGGGCAGTTCGTTGAGGTCGGAGAGACCAGTGAAGAAGAGGCGTCGATTCGTCAGGGTCAAGGTTCCCTCCGAGTACGAAAGGCCCGGGCCGTCAGAATCTGCTCGACAGCGAGCTGGCCAGCTCTGCCGAACCCATTCGTCCCTGCCCATTTCAGGCCACGACAAGCGAGATGCACCATTGTCCCTCCTCCTCAACACGTCCCTTAGCGGGCACCTGTTGGTCCGAACGCCTCCGCCAAACTGGCAGAGATATGCCACAATCCCGGTTGGCTCAAACGAGGTTCATGCCTGGGGTCCCGAATCGAGGGCCATGCAGAACGAGCGCTGAACCATGCCGAGAATGGCGTGCGACGCCACGGCAGATACGCAACCGCGCGAAGCTTCATGACTGCCCCTGTCACCACCAACCCGTAGACCGTGTGGAGGCTGCAACGTGAACGACGCCGGATGCGTGATTCCCCGAAGTTCTGGGCACAGAAGGAGAACCATCGCGTCAGTCACGACGGCGGGTGCGTGTGAGCGACCCCCGTAGCGGGGGGTCGCTTCGCGCAAGAATCATCTCAGTCATTCCGCTCTCGCTGTCCGTCGGTTTGGCGCCACGTTCGAAGGACACGCCACAAATTCCACAGTGCGTCGAGTACGCGATCAGCAACCACCCGACAGGATGCCCATGTTGGGTGGCTCAGTAAAGGCCGTCTATCACCACTCGTTGCGGTTACAGCCACTGCAACCCAATAGGAGGTCTCAATGATTGGAGCCGGTGGACTAGTTGTCAGCATCATTGCATTCGCGGTCGGAGCGGTTTTGGATTTCGCCGTGACCGTGAGTACGGATCAACACGGTTTCAACGTCAACAAGTGGGGGTCATCTTGATGATCGTCGGCGCTATTGGCGCTGTGATTTCGATCATCGTGATGTTGGCAGCTAAGACCGCTCGGCGCCGGACAGTTATGGATGACGGCCAGGGGAACGTGGTTTGTCGAGTGGATTCGACCTACGAGGAGCGCACTCTGTATGCCGCGTCCAGGTGGCGTAAAACAATAGAAAGGACGTTCTAATGGTTTTGATTCTTGCATTGCTGCTCGTTTTGATCCTTTTCGGAGCCGGATTCGCGCTGCATCTCTTGTGGATCGCTGCAGCTATCGTTCTCGTCCTCTGGATTTGTGGGGTTTGCGATTGTTCAGCGAGGGCGCCGGTTCGCACCGCTTTTATCGTTGATAGCGCCTGACAAAGTCGAGCCGATGGATCAGGAAATGGCTCCTATTCCGGTGGCCGTTTCGCCGCTCTGCGGTAGAAAAGGAGCCCGTTAGCGCCTGCCCAGTACCGGGCTTGCTGCGTCCCCAGAAGGCTGCCGGTTGAGGCCGAAATGGAAGAACCGCTCGGCCGCGATCTCCCTTCTTTGGCAGTGACCCGGCGCTCGTAGTCTCCATGGATTCCCTTTGTCCAAGTGGGAGTCTGCTCTGCTTATCTCAATAGTGGGCTCAGACTCGCTAGCGAACGGGATACTTGTCAAAGGGTCACTGACACACCACTCCGCCATGGTTGTCAACCCTCGGGGAGGCCGACCCTCCGGCTGGGCCAAGAGTTCTCTGGCTCGCTGACGGTCAGGCCTAGAGCGCCCAACCTGCAGGGAAAATGGGGCAGAGGTCCCCACAGGTGGTTTCCACCCGATCCTGCATCGGTGCGGCCAGCAACCGAGCGAGGAGCACAGCAGACCCAGACGGGCGGAATCGCCAGCCGGTGGCGGCGGAACTCGTCAAGACGGAGTGGTCGGGTTTCACCAGTTGTCGCGGGGGTAGCTGCTGACCGTGGGCGTCATCATCGGAACCTCAGGTTGGCAGTACACCGACTGGCGGGGTCGTTTCTACCCCCGCGGCCTGCCCCAGAGGGAATGGCTCACGTACTACTCGGACCGCTTCCAATCGGTCGAGGTCAATAACGTCTTCTACCGCCTGCCAGAGACGACAACGTTCGAGCGCTGGAATGCCGCGACGCTCGAGGATTTTCAGTTCAGCCTCAAGGCGAGCCGCTACCTCACCCACGTGCTCCGTCTGAGCAAGCCGACGGAGCCAGTGCGGCGGCTGCTCGGTCGCTCGAGTGGACTGGGTCCGAAGCTGGGGCCGATCTTGTTGCAGCTGCCAGCGAACTTCCCGCGCGGACCCAGCCCGCCTCACTTCCACGCTCGAGGCCTTTCCCTCAAATTCAAGGGTGGCGTTCGAGCCGCGCCACGAATCCTGGTACACCGACGAGGTCGCGGACATCTTGAAGCAGCACCGAGTGGCGCTCTGCCTGAGCGACACCCCCCAGCGGAAGTCCCCGCTCTGGCGCACAACTGAGTGGGGATATGTGCGGCTGCACGAGGGTCGAGCGAACCCGGCTCCCTGTTACGGGCGGACGGCCCTCACGAATTGGGCATGTCGTCTCGCTGACCTTTGGGACTCCAGCGAGGATGTGTACGTCTATTTCAACAATGACCACGGAGGCTGCGCCGTCCCGACGCCCACCGCTTTGCCCTCGCTGCCGACAAGGCGGGGCTTCTCCCGACGCGAGTGCCTGACGAGCCGAGAAGCGTCGTTGACAATGGAGCAGTCAGAGCCTTGACGGGGACCGGGGATACACTTGGATTTGCAGGTCAAGAGCGATGACGAAGCCGTTGCTCGCGCTGTCTCATTGGCGCCGCGTCGGCGAACGACATCTATCGGCGTAAGGATTGGCAGATATTCGGGATCCCGAAGCAAATGAGTGTTGATCATGCCCCCGAAGGGCCAGAGCCGAGAGACGATGTCTGCGCAGGGGAGTGCCGATCCAGCCGTCAACATCATGGCGCTCGCCGCTGATTGCCTCGAAGCGGCCCGATCCGCGGCTTGCGAATGGAGGGGATTGCGGAGGTTGGGCGGCGGGTAAGCACGCGACATGCCTCCCCAGACTACGAGACAGCGACCCAAGACTTCCGATGACGGGGCGGCGCCGGATAGCGGGCCCGACGACGCCGACCAATCCGGAAGCGATCAGGACGCCGTGGCTCCCCACCGCTACCGCCCCGATCCCCGGCTTCTCAAGAGCTATGCCGGGATCATGGCCAGCTACGGCGTTCTCACGGCACTACTGGCAGTGGTCCTGCGGCGCCACCGATTCCGGGTGCGCCCACTCTCACCGTGGAACTTTGTCCTCTATGCCCTCGCTGCTGAGCACGTCAGCCGTCTCATCAGCAAGGACTCGGTCACCTCACCCGTCCGGAGCCGATTCACCGAGTTCAAGGAGCCGGCCGGCGAGGGCGAAGTGAACGAGGAGGTCATCGGGCACGGCGCCCGGCATGCCATCGGCGAACTGCTCACGTGCCCCTTCTGCTTGGACCAGTGGGTTGCTACCGAGGCAATTGGCCCTGCCCTGCGACAGTTAGTATTGCTGTCGGCGTGCTGTACCTGGAGC
>CAVTUE010000005.1:0-85967 GCA_963737805.1 uncultured Acidimicrobiaceae bacterium | reverse complement strand
ACCTGTTGGCGGGCCACGTCGGCGAGGACCTCGGCCGTGTGGAGGGGCTCCTCGGCGTGCTGAGCGCCGCCTACGGTGAAGGCTCCCGCATCACCGGACGACCTGGCGCCCTACCTCGGCGAGGCGGGCAACGTTCCGCGCTACGAGCTGACCGACGCCATCGACAAAGGTGACGTGGACGTCTCTGGTCGTGTTGCGCCGCATGCTCGAGGCGGGTGGACTGGCCCCCGTGCAGGTGCTCGCCACGCTGCACGGCCATTTCTCCAACATGTTGGCGCTCGACGGGGACGACGTCGGCAACGACAGGGACGCCGCGGTCGTGCTCGGCACGGCGCCGTTCGTGGCCAAGAGGCCCTCCAACAATCGCGGCGCCTCGGCAGCACGAGGATCGCCGAGGCCATCAACCTCATCGCGGCGCCGACCTGGACGTGCGTGGGGCCAGCGGCATGGACGCCGACGTGGTGATCGAGATCCTGGTGGCCCGGTTGGCCCGCCAGCCCGCCCGGCCTGGATGTCGTGCCCCCGGGCGGGCTCCCGCCGCTAACGGGTCAAGCGAGCGGAGTGGAGAACCACCAGCGGTGGTTCCGGCCTGACCGTGACCTGCACTTAGTACCCGGGATCACTCTTCTGGGGGAGGTTCTGGGGGACTATGGCACCGTAATGCAGACCAGTGGTAGCCAGTGGTAGCCGGGGGGTTGACCTTGGAATGACAGAGATGTAACTTTCATCCGGCAGGGAGTACACGCTAGAGTTCGTGGCCACTTCAGAGGTGCCTGAACACTCCCTGCGTGATGTTGAAACGTGAACCTCTGGAGGTGGCCCATGGCGCGGTCGAAGCGTCGAGTACGTGTTGCTCCTGTTCCTCGTGAACCCGCTGCCGGGAAGCTGGCCTATGACGTTGCGGAAGCGGCCTGGGGCGCCGGCATCGCCGTCGCCACGACGTGATCCCTGATTTACAACGGTGAGCTGGCGACGGCGTGGGTTGGCCGTCGTGTGCTCGTCAGCCGGGCCGAAGTGGAACGGTTCCTCGCCAATGGCGGGGTGCGGGAACTTGGCGCGAACCGCGAAGCGGCTTCAGGATGCCGGGCGCCCGACGAAGGGGCGCCGTCACCGAGGACTACCGAACAACCAACCGACGCGGTAACGGTAGTCCGCAGGCACCCCCGCCACAGTCGAGTCCGAGGGTCCCGGAGGGCGTCCGAGCGCTGCCGGTACGGGAGCAAGTGGTCCCGTCCGGCTGGCCTGTCGTCAACGCCCAAGGCGACGAACTCGACGCCATGCGCTACCACCTAGAGCGCGCCGGCGGAGGCCGAGCGCTCCTGTCCGCGCTGTTTAGCAACCGCCCCCACCGCCTCCACGCTGGCCAGGTGCTCGCGAGGGCCCGCGCCGATCGACCGCCTCACCGCTGTGGCCGGTCGGTGTGAGCGCCGACGACTACAACCGCGCTGCTGCCGACGCCGAAGAGCGCTGGCACGAACAGCTGGGTGATCTGGTCGTCACCACGATGTCCGACGTGGCCCCCGAACGGATCGAGTGGCTGTGGCCCGGTCGTATCCCGCGGGGAAGCTGACCGTTGTCGAAGGGGATCCAAAGGTGGGCAAGTCCACCCTGATGCTGGATCTAATCGCCCGGGTGACGACGGGTTCCCCCATGCCCGCAGCGCGCCACTGGCGACGCCGGCCGACTGCGTCCTGCTGACCGCGGAAGACGGCCTGGCCGATACCGTACGGCCTCGCCTTGACGCCGCCGGCGGTGACTCGTCCCGGGTCCACGTCTGGGAAGCAGTGGTGGACAGCGACGACTACGGCCGCGCCGAGATGCGGCCGCCCGCCATCCCCTTAGACCTCATCCGCCTGGAGCATCTCGTGAACGAGCTGGACGCCGAGCTGGTGGTGGTCGACGTGCTGGCTGCCTACCTCGGCGCCGATATCGACGACCACAAGAACCACGATGTGCGGCGGGCCCTAATGCCGCTGGCGAAGATGGCCGAACGGGCCGGCGCGGCCGTGGTGGTGCTGCGACACCTCAACAAGTCCGGCGGGGAGAACGCCCTTTACCGCGGGAGGTGGTTCCATCGGCATCACCGGCACCGCGTGCTTGATCCTGCTGGCGGCCGCCGACCCGGCGACGACACCGGCACCCGCCGGGTGCTGGCGGTGACCGCCTGCAACGTGGCCGCCCCGGTGCCGGCGCTCGCCTATCAGCTTGTCCTCGACGAGCTGCGCGACCCTGCGGGATCGTCTGGGAGGGCACCAGCGAGCTGACATCACGCGACCTGCTGGCTCGAACCCCGGCACGGCCGAGGAGCGCTCCGAGCGCTCGGAGATGGCCCAGCTGCTGAGTGCCTGGATGGTGGCCGGGCCGGTCGCGCGTGGAGGAGGTGAAGCGTCGGCTACACACCGATGGCTACAACCCGTCGTCCGCCGAGTTCTACCTGTGCCGCTCGGGCCGCCGGAGTGAAGGTCGGCAAGCCCGAGGGTTCGGAGGGGAAGCGGTCCTACTTCCAGCTGCCACAGTCTCGGTCACCCGAATGGGTCCGCCTGCGGTGACTATATTTGTGGCACCCCTGTTCACCAGCACTGATGACACCTCCGGTAGTGCAGTCTCATCACCCAATTCGGCGACGGGACTTGAGACGACAGACCCGCTCTGGGACCCCGGCGGGGACGACCTCTGATGGCCGACGAGCGCCCCACCTCCGTGGAGCTGGACGCCATGCGCTGTCCGGACTGTGGCGCCATGCCGGCGGCCGCAGCCCAGTGGGAGACAACGCCGTGGCGGCCGGGGAAGTTCTGTAGCTGTCCCTTCAACAAGGCGCCGGACCAGTGACCACCGCCGGCACCATCACCGAGAAGCGATGGCAAGCCCAAGTCACGGAACCGGCCGCTCGATCGCTGGACGACGTTCCACAGCTGGGTGTCCGTCCGGTCGGCCCCCGGGCTGGCCCGATCTCGTGCTGTGCCGGCCGCCGCGCCTTTTCTGTTCGTGGAGTTGAAGTCCGAGAAGGGGAAGACCACGCCGGCCCAGGACCACTGGCTGGAGTTGCTCGGGCGCTGTGATGGCGTGGAGGTCTACCTGTTCCGTCCGTCCGAACTTTCACCGTGTGGTGGATGCGCTGCGGTGAGTCATCCGATCGAATCCACCCCCAACTACTTCAATTGCCATCACCAATTTCTCTTCCGCCGCCTTCATTGTCACGCCTATTTTCCATGTTCAACCACCACGTAACGTCATGTTCAGATTCGTCAAAGCCATAATTATCCAGTTCCTGCCGCCAGATGTTTTCTGCCAGGACTCGCATGGCAACGGCAGCGGTACGCACCGGTTCGCTCGCCACTATTTGCAAATCTCCGAGCGCCAACTGCAGAAGTCTGTTCTTCTCTGGGTCTGAACCTCAAAGTAGTTCTTCCATGCACCGTCAACGGAATCGAAATATGAGATGGCTTCACTCGATGTGTCTGTCTTCAGCCGCTCGGTTGCCGCCAGCCTTGCGTCCCAACAGATGGACGCATGGCTGGCCGCCAATTGCGAATCGAAGAAGGCATGCTGGAAGGACTGGTACGCGGCTATGCGATCTGCGTGGACCAAGGCTCGACGCTCTTGCGTCATCGTTGCGTCCGTGAGTTTCGTCGCTGATCTACCAGTGAGAACGGTGCTCGCCAATGAGAACCCGCCGACCACGACAGCGGTCACGGCAGCGGCAACGTATGGCGCCCACCAGGGTACGGTGCTCATGGCGGATGAGCGTAGGGGGCGTCAGGCCCAGACGCTGATCGACGCTCTCACGGCCGTGGGGTGGACCTGAAAATGAGTGGTGGCCTGTGAGCCTGGCGCTCACCATGTGCTGGTGCTGCGACAGGTTGCTGGAACTGGGCGCCGGCCAAGGCCTGGCGCCCGGAGACCTGAGCGTCTGTTACCAGTGCGGCGCCATCCTGATGATCACCGCGGACCTGGGCACCGAAGAGCCCAGCGCCGACGTGTACGTCCTCCTGGAGAACGACCCCGAGCTGAGGGAGCGCTACATGGACAAGCTTCGCGACGCGCGCGATGCGCGAGCGCGCGCCGCGATCACCCGGACGGCTGAAGCGGACCCGCTACCATCGTCTTCGTCAGCGGACACCGGGCCGGGAGCCCGCCAGCCGGAGCCAGAAGTGTCGGCCACCACTGGAGGGAAGACCTGACCGGGGACGCCAAGCCGGAGTCAGAAGGGTCGGCCACCACTTGGAGGAGTCCCACCGGGATCTCGCTGGCCGATGGGCCGGCCGCCAGCCGGAGCCAGAAGTATCGGCCACCACTGGGCGCGTGAAGCCACCCGGGGGAACGAACGCCGACGAAGCGCGTCATTACGCGCCGTTCTGACCCCTTGGAGGTTTTCAACATGCCATCAATGATCGATGCGCTCCGCTCTTCGATTGACGAGCTTCACGGCCGCATGAGTGCCCTGGAAGAGCGTGCGGCAAGCGAAGGCCGCGACAGCCTGGACGAACACGAGCAATACACGTGGAATCAGCTGCGCGCCGAGGCTGACGCGAAGACCGGTCGCCTGGAAGACCTGATCGGCCGCCACGAATCCGACATGCGTGCTCGGCGAGCTGGTGGCCCGCATGTCCGGCGGCGCCAATGGTCGTAACGCCGGCCCAGCTGGCCGGCCGGGCGACTTCCCGGACAAGACCCCCGGTGACTACGTGCTGGGCTACATGCGCTCGCTGCCGATGGTGACGCCAGCGAAGGAGCGCGTCTTCAGCGCCCTGGGCGGACGTGACCACCGCGGAGACGCCCGGACTGGTGCCCCCACAGGTGACCGGCGACATCCTGGGCCAGTGGATGGCCAACCGCCCCGCGGTCGACGCCATGACGAAGCCGCCGCTTCCGCCCGTAGGGATGGAAGTCCAGCGCCCCCACATCACCGAGCATGCCGATGTCGGCCCTCATGTCGAGAAGCAAGCGGTGGTCTCCAAGGCCTTCGGACTGGACCTGCTGCACATCCCGCTGGGGTCCTGGGCCGGGGCGGTGGACGTGTCGTGGGAGCTGGCGAATCTGCTCCAGCCCCGGCGTGGCTGGACATCATTTTCAGCGACCTGACCGTGGTCTACGCCGCAAGTCCGACGCCGGCGCCTGGGCCGTGGTGGAAGCGGACTTCACCCAGTCAGTCCCCGGGACGGGACCGCCGCCACCCTGCCCGCCGCCATCGCTTCCGCCAGCGTCATGGTGGCCCAGAACAGCGTGGACCAGGCCTTCCCCGACACGTTGTGGCTGGGGCTGACCAGCTACGGGGTCCTGGCCGGCCTGGTGGACGGCGCCGGCCGCCCGCTCTTCCCGTACCTCGGCGCGGCGACGCGTTGGGGACCGCGGATGCCGCGGGGAATGTGGGCGCGGTCATGGGTCTGAATGCGGTGGTGGATCCGCTATCCCGCCCGCGACCTTCATCGTGGGCGCCAGCGTGCAAGTGGAGTTCTACGAGACCCCCGGCGCGCCGGTGCAGTTGTCGGTGGTCGATGTCGGCGTGGCGGGTTATGACATCGGGGTCATCGGGATGTGGGGGGCCAAGGCGGTGGACCCCCTGGCCTTTTGTGGTCTCACCTACAGCCCGCCGGCGGGGACTAGCGCCGGCCGAGCCGGCTCTAAGGGCGGAGGCTGAGCTGCGTCCCTCCCTTAGATCCTCTCCACGCTTGCTTCATCGGCCCACCGTGAGAAGAGGCTTAGAGCTGCTAACGCCTCCAGTGCAACCTGTTGGTCCGGTTGATTGACGGAGTGGGTCGTGAGGTTTCGAATGCCACCGACACACGTGTATCCGAGGAACTTGGCACCGTCATGAGCACTGATCCAATCCTTGTCTCCCTCGGTGTACCCGGGCAGGCGTAGGCGTGGCTGCGTCGCAGTCGGTGGGTTGGTGGAGAAAGCGTTGGCCAGGTCCCGCGGCTGTGTCCCTTTTGACACACCGAGCTTGGCTGGCAAATGTGCATCAAACACTGCGGTCGCGGCGGCTTGAACGGCCTCACGTCGGTACCCGTCGTCCCACAACGATGCCGCGACACCCCATACCCATGGATGCATAAGAGCGGCGGATAGCTGGGGTCCTTTGGCTCCGAAGATAGCTTCGTCCTCTTCGAGACCTTTCAGTTGTCCGAGCAGTTCCTCGCAGGCCTCCACCTTGCCGTGATGCTCCCAGCCATATTGGCCCTTGGTTCTTATGCGTAGCGCCAGACCATCGTCGAACTCAGCCGCGATCCGTTCGATAGTTGCAATCCGTTCGTTGATCTCGGTTTCAGCAGTCCTGAACATTGGGTCGTTGAGGTACGAGAGGTCGGCCGTCCCAAGTTTCGCTCGAACGCAAGTCGGCTCATCCCCAGCTGGTCATAAAAAGCTTGCACTTTTTCCCTGGCCAATTTGATGTCCACTCCCTGAAGTTACTCATGCCCTAGGTTTCCCAACTGTCCCGGCCTATGGGCGCCCACAGATCGGGGTCGGTCTCCAGGCTGGGGGTGGACAGACCGGCGACGAACGTGGCGAACGGATCCAGGTTCGTCCGCCAGCCCGCCCAGAAGGGCCTGCATGGCGAGGAGGTGGGCCCTGGCCAGACCGGCAATCGTGTACGTTTTCTTGTCCGGGTCGGAGAGGGATGCATCCAGCGCCCCGGCCAGCGACAAGGCCAGCTGCTCGACGCCCGTGTACTCAGGACCGACGTGCCCGGTCCGGTGGATCGCCCTCACAGCGGCCCGGGTGGCGGACACGTTGGTCTTCGGCCGCATCTCCCCATTCTGCGCGCTTCGGTACGAATCGGGCACCTTCTGGCCCATTGCACCGAGAAACCAGGGAGATAACCAGACGAGAGATGTCGCCGGAGTTCGGAGCCGCCTGAAAGACGGACTTATCCGTACGTTTCCCCCCACCTCGCACCCCCCCTGCCGTCCATCGCCCCCCGTCATCGGTGGCGCTGGCGGGCTATGTTGCAACGCACGGTGCCGTCCAGACCCCACATTCGCCGCGGCTTCGGGACCTTTGGACTCGTAGCGACTGTCTCGGTAGTGGTGGCTGGTTGCTCAAGCGGGGGCTCGCCCTCCACCACCCGTGCGACGACCGGATCGACCGGATCGACCGGATCGACCGGTCCGACTGGATCCACGGGCGACACCGGTAACACTGGAACCGAGGCTGACACCTTGAGCATCACCGGCACCGGCCCAGCCCTGGTCACCGTTGACGACAACGGCTCCGAGGAGCAGCACACGAACGTGTTGCTGCCATACACCACGACCGCGGGGCCTGGGGGCATTGTGGGCATCGGGGCGCAGACGGCCTCATCGAGTCCGTCAGCGACCCTCACGTGTTCCATCACGGGCAACTCGCTCAACATCGTTCCGGTCACCAAGACCTCGACCGGTGCCTACACCACTGTGAACTGTTCGACTACGGGCTAGGGCATGGGCCCGACACGGCCTACCGGCGGCCTCCCAGCCTTCGCTGTAGGCGGTGACCGGCGCGTCCAGTTGCAACCGCTCCCCGAAGTCAGCCGACAGCGTGCGGGCCCGCCGTCCACCTCGTCCTGGGCCACCTCCACGTCCACGTACAGGCGGATCGTCTTCTTCTTCATGGCTTCCCCTTCCTTCCTTGGTTTGTCTTGTCGTGCAACGATGAGCGGATTCCCCAGACCAGCAACCACACCGAGCGCTTCGACACCCTGACCCGGACTGAGCTGCTGGCAGCCCGGGAGATGGACCAGGCACCAGCGCCGGCGGCCACGAACGGGGCGGTGTCCACGAACGGGGCGGTGGCCACGAATGGCAGCACAGCGCAGGCGACCGGCCGGGTCTGCGTGGTGTGCGGTGAGGACATCCCGCCTGGGCGCATCGCCACCACCCCGACCTGTTCGCCCGCCTGCCGCGGCGTGCACCGTAAGGCGGCCAAGGCCGAGTACCGCCGGCGGGCTGCAACACCCAAGGCCAGCGCTGGGTCATCCGCTCCGGCCGCGGAGACCAAGGCGCCGCCACCGACCGGGGCGCCACCGTCTACGCCGCCACCAGCGCCAGCCTTCGACGTGCTGCGCGTGCTGATCGATCACGGGGCCCGGGTCACCGTCACCCTGCCCGGTGATGACGGGGCCTGGCACCTGACCCGAGAAGCACCCTGACGAGGGGCGCTTAGTCCGTTATCACGGCGCTGTCACAGCGCCGGCGGCCCAATCCCTACGAGAGCATCCGCGCTTTGCGCTGCCGTGGCGTCGATTGCACCGCCCACCTTGTACCGGTAGTGCCGGGCCATGACCGTCAGCGTGTTGCCGGCGAGGTCCGCGACGACCTGGAATAGGGACGCCACCGTCGACCAGGAAGCTGATCGTGGAGTGGCGCAGGGCGTAGGGCGAGGCTGGGGCGATACCTGCAGCTTCGCTGGTGTCGAAGAACGCCCGGTAGAGCTGCTGGCCGGTGAGCGGTTCACCGATCTCGTTACAGACCACGTAGTCCCCGGGCGTGGCCCACACCTCCGCGGCGACCCGCTGGCGGCGTTGCCGGCGCTGGTGGGCGCGCAGGGCGGCGACGACCTTGGGTGGCAGGGCTCCGGTGCGGTCGTTGTGTGCTTTGACCGTCCCTTCGGCCATCGTCCGCTCAGGGAGGAGCCTCATGGTGGTCCGGATGGCAACGGTGGCGGCATCGAGGTCGACCGCGCCCGACCGGAGGGCCGAGCACCTCGCCGGGGCGCAGGGGCATGTGGGCCATGAGGACGACCGCGGCGTGGAGCGGGGTGCCGCCTCGGCGGCGTCGATCAGCGCGAGGACCTCCGATCGGCTCAGTTCGCGGGCCGCCCGGCCCGGCGAAGCTTCGGGCGGGGTCCAACGGCCCTTGGCCACGTTGTGGGTGATCCCCATCTCGGGGTGGTGGTCGATGGCCTCGTTGATGGCCTGGCGCAGCACCGTGATGCCCCGGCGCAACGAGGACTGGCCGAGAGGATGCTCCTGGCGGGTGGCGAGGCCGGTTGAGGCATGTTGAATGTCGACCCGCCGTAGGCCGCGCAGCGGCTCGCGCGCGAGCCCTGAGAGGTGGCCCACTGCCCAGCGGTCCCGGTCATGGGTGACGGGATCCTTCGCGGCCGAGATCCGGGCCAGCCACCACTCCAGCCATGCTCCGACCGTCGTGTCCCGCCCGGGGACGACATCGCCATCGGCGGCGAGGCGCAGCTCGTCCAGCTTGGCCACCACCTCGCCCCTGGTGAGCCCGGACTGACGCCACCGGCGTCCATCGATGGTGATCTCCCCGCGGTAACGGATGACCTCGCCGGTCTCGGGATCGCGCTCTTTTGTAGACCGACCCTTCGCCGTAGCCTAACTTGTCGTGTGCGTGCCATCGTCCTGCCTCATTTCTTGGGGGAAGTTCTGGGGGAGGTTCGAGGATATTACTGGCTATACGTGGGCTACTACTGGCACCGTAATCCCAGCGTACAGGTGTTAGGTGGTAGACCTTAGTACGCTTGCTCTCGGGGTCCCGGACGCCGTACTCGCGCAGGCCGTAGTCCTGGTCCGCCGGCTCGTAATCGATCTCGGCCCCGGCCGCCTTGGCCCGGGCGAAGTGCGTATCGACGTCGGGCACGATGACCTCGAGGCCACCGTGCGCCATCGCCCCCCCGAGGGGGGAGTCCATTTGGTGCTCGGCGGTCACCTGGTGCAGCCAGATGGCCGCGTCACCGTTGCGCACCTCGGCGTGGACGACCGTGCCGTCGTCGAGGCGGTGTAGCCCACCCGAGGTGAGGCCGAACGCGGTCACGAGGAAGTCGTGCGCGGCCTCGATGTCCTCGTAGACGAGGATGGGGATGACGGCGGTCCCGGCAGTCGTGGTGCTCTCGGTCGTGGTGTCGTTCATGGTATCCATCACCCCACTATGCGGGCGTGGCGGGCTCCGCGTCTTGGACAAACCTGACCTCGGGCGCCAGGACAGCGTCGGCTGCGTAGGCGCCCGGCGTCATGCCGGCGAGCGCGACGAAGTCTCGGGTCAGATGGGATTGGTCGTAGTAGCCCGCCTCCATCGCCACGTCGGCCAGCGTGCGGCCCGGCGACAATCCCCCGAGCAGCGCGCTGGCATGCTCGAAGCGCAACAGCCGTGCGTAGGCCTTCGGCGCCACCCCCAGCTGACGCCGAAAGCGCGCCGTGACGTAGCGCCGGCTCCAGCCGGTCTCGTCCATGAGGGGCTCCACCCGGGCCCGACCCTTCGAGGCCTCGAGATGTCGGCGCAGCCAGGCGACCTCGGGCGAGAGGGCGGGGACATCGTCGCAACCGAAGAACTCGTCGAGCAGTTGCAGCCGAGCGTCCCAGGAGGGCGTCTCGCTCAGCCGGCCCACCAGACGGGTACCGCGGGCGCCGAGTGCCTCGTCGAGAGGGATCACCGCGTCGTTCAGGTCCCCCACCTCACCGAAGAGCGCCAGGGCCCCGGCGGGTGTCAGCTCCACCTGCGCGCCGAGCTGGTGGCCCCCGACGCCGGTGAGGCTCGAGCCGGACTGGTTGCCGACGACGAACGCGCCCACGGTGCGCCTCGGGCCCTCGGCCTCGCCCGCGAACACCTCCATGCTGTCGCCGAAGCCCAGAATGAGAGCGACACCATGGCGGGGCATCTCACGGCGCAAGAAGCCGGAGGCCTCCCACTCCTCGTAGCCGACGTAGTGGCTCACGACGGCGCTGCTTCCCGCACCCCCGCCGCGCTGGGCTGTCTCGTGCACGCCCCGTTCGGACACCCGACGGGTGAGGACGAGCCCGTCCGCCATGGGCTCCAGTTTTCCATAGCCGGCCGGCCCGAGCACCCTGGTGCTGGACTGGGCCCATGCTCGAGAAACCGGAAGAACTCACCCGGCTCCAGGCCCTGCTCGACGCCTCCATGGCGGCGGCCGGGCCTCACCTACGTGACATCATCACGGATGAGCGCCGGTTGAACGCGTGGCAGCTGACGGAGCGCCTCGAAGGGATGCGCCTCCTGGTGTTGGCCACGGTGACCGCCGACGGGCGCCCCCTGGCCGGACCGGTCGATGGCTATTTCCTGCACGGCACCTTCTGGTTCAGCTCCGGGCACGACGCCGTGCGGATGCGGCACCTGGCGGCCCGGTCGGCCTGTAGCGCCACGCACCTGCCCGGCGAGGAGTTCGCGGTGACCGTGCACGGGAGAGCCCAGCGCTTCGGCCTCGACGACCCCGCCCTGCGGCGAGCTCCGTCAGGCCATGCTCGACGAGTACCTGCCCAAGCAGGGGCCGTCTTTCGAGGAATGGCTGGACAACGCCGGCGCCGTCGGCGTGCGCATCGTGCCGGAGAGGATGTTCACCTTCCACATGGACGGCTGAGGCGCACCGAAGCGCGCCGAACCCGAACCACGCCGAGCGCGAAGCCGGAGAAGCGAAGAAACGGAAGTCCGCCGCAGAGGTCAGCGGGGGGAGTCTGGAGACCGTCGCTATTCGGCGGACGTCCGCCTCGATGGCGGCAACCCGCCGCACCAGCCGCGACTTGTGGTTCGCGGCCGTGTTCTTGTGGATGACACCGCGGGCCGCCGCCTTGTCGATCCGCTTCACGGCCAGGCGCAGCGCCTCGACGCTGTCCTCGGCATCGCTCTCGGCGGCCGTCACGGCCGACTTCGCGCGCGTGCGCAGTTCGGCCCGCACCGACTTGTTGCGCAGCCGGCGCTTCTCGTTCTGGCGGTTGCGCTTGATCTGGCTCTTGATGTTGGCCACGTGTCGATCCTCAGTGTTCTTCGAAAGGGAGCGGCGGTGGGCCGAGGCCTCACCGATGCGGAGGACAACTGTAGCAGGTGGCGGGGATATTTCGGCCGGCGCCGGGTGACGGGCCGACTCCCGAGTTCCCTGTCCAGGCGACCGGGGTCGCCGACCTGGGCCGGTACGATCGACGGACCGTGCCGTCCCCCGTCACCGCTTCTGGACCCATTGCGGTCGAGCTCATTCGCAACTTTCTCCATCATCAGCCACGTCGACCACGGCAAGTCGACCCTCTCCGACCGGATTCTCGAGATCACGGGGCCGTCGACCCCCGCCTCATGCGGGAGCAGTACCTCGACTCGATGGACATCGAGCGGGAGCGGGGGATCACCATCAAGGCCCAGAACGTCAGGGTCGTGCACGCCGGGCACATCCTCCACCTGATCGACACCCCCGGCCACGTCGACTTCGGCTACGAGGTCTCACGCTCGCTGGCAGCCTGTGAGGGTGCCGTGCTCCTGGTCGACGCGTCGCAGGGCATCCAGGCCCAGACGCTTGGCCAACTGCTATCAGGCCATTGAGAACGACCTCGAGATCGTGCCGGTCCTCAACAAGATCGACCTGCCGGCGGCGGACCCGGTCCGCTGTGCGCTCGAGATCGAGCACGTGCTGGGGCTCCCGGCCGAGTCCATCCTCCACATCTCGGCCAAGACGGGCGAGGGGGTGCCAGACCTGCTCGACGCGATCATCGCCCGCATCCCGCCGCCCCAGGGCGAGCCCGCCGCGCCCCTGCGCGCCCTGATATTCGACTCCTCCTATGACCAGTACCGGGGCGTGGTCAGCTCCATACGCATCGTCGACGGGTCGCTCCCCAGCGGGGCGCGCCTGCGCTTCATGCAGGCCAACGCAGTCCACGACATCGAAGAAGTCGGCGTGCGCACCCCCGTGGCCGTCCCCGTCAAAGGGTTGGGCCCGGGCGAGGTGGGTTACCTCATCGCCGGAATCAAGGACGTGGGCGAGGCGCGTTCGGGAGAGACCGTCACCACCGCGCAGCACGGCGCCACCGAGGCGCTCGCCGGCTACCGGGATCCCAAGCCCATGGTGTTCTGCGGTCTCTACCCGGTCGACGGCGACGAGCTGCCGGACCTGCGCGACGCGCTCGACCGGCTCAAGCTCAATGACGCCAGTTTCACCTTCGAGCCCGAGTCCTCCCATGCCCTGGGGATCGGCTTCCGCTGCGGCTTCCTGGGGCTGCTGCACATGGAGATCGTCCGCGAGCGCCTGGAGCGCGAGTTCGACCTGTCTCTCATTGCCACCGCGCCGAGTGTCGAGTACCGGGCCTTCCTCACCGACGGGACCGAGCTCGACGTCGACAACCCGACCGAGCTCCCCGACGCCAGCCGGATCGACCACATCGACGAGCCCATGTTGTCGGCCACCATCATCACGCCGACCGAGTACACCGGCACGGTCATGGAGCTCTGCCAGACCCGGCGGGGGGAGATGACCCGCATGGAATACCTCTCGCCGGAGCGCGTTGAGCTCGTCTACACGCTCCCTCTGGCCGAGGTCGTGATCGACTTCTTCGACCAGCTGAAGAGCCGGACCAAGGGGTACGCCAGCTTGGACTACGAGCCGGAGGACTACGCCACCGGCAATCTCGTGCGGGTCGACATCCTGATCAACCACGCACCCGTCGACGCCTTCTCGACCATCGTGCACCGGAGCACGGCCGACGTCTACGGCCGCAAGATGGCCGAGAAGCTCCGCGAGCTGATCCCCCGGCAGCTCTTCGACGTCCCGATCCAGGCGGCCATCGGCGGGCGCATCGTGGCCCGGGAGACGGTCAAGGCGAAGCGGAAGGACGTGCTGGCCAAATGCTATGGCGGTGACATCACCCGCAAGCGCAAGCTGCTCGAGAGGCAGAAGGAGGGCAAGAAGCGCATGAAGACCATCGGGCGGGTCGACGTGCCCCAGGAGGCCTTCATCTCCGCGTTGCGCCTGGGTGATGACTGAGCGCGCCTGGGTGATGACTGAGGCGGCCAGGCGATTGTCGTCGAATTGGGCTGGCGCCCTCGTGGCGCCCACGGCTGTCGCCCTGGCACTCAGTAGACTTGAGTGCTAGGCACAACATGACACCGCCCCCTGATTCGACCCCCCACACCGATGCTGCGGACGACGAGCGCGCCCTCAACGCCCGTCGGGCGGCCATCCTCGAGGCCGTGGTCACCGAGTACATCGGGACCGCCGAGCCGGTGGGGTCCTCCCACGTCGCCAGCGCCCCGGGCGTGCAGGTGTCCTCGGCCACCGTCCGCTCGGAGATGGTGGCGCTCGAGCGCGAGGGTTACCTCGTCCAGCCCCACACGAGTGCAGGCCGTATCCCGACCGACAAGGGCTACCGCTTCTTCGTCGACCACCTGACCGGGCCCGGTGTCCTCGGGCCCATCCAGCGCCGCCAGGTGACCCAGTTCTTCGAGCAGGTCCACGGCGAGATGGAGACGGTGCTCGAGCAGGCCTCGGGCCTGCTCTCCGAGTTGACCTCCTACGCCGCCGTGGTTGTCGGTCCCTCGCACGACACGGCCACCATCCGTTCCATCCAGCTCGTCGGGCTGTCGCCGCTGCACGCGCTGTTGGTCGTGGTGCTCTCCGACGGCGCCGTCGAGAAGCGGACCATCGACCTCGAGGCGGAGACCGCGGACGAGGCGCTGGCCGGCGCCGGCACGGTGCTCTCCTCGTCCCTGGTCGGACGCAGGCTCACCCAGCCCTGGGTCGTCCCGGCCAGTGGTTCCGCGCAGGTCGACCACCTCGTCAGCGCGGCGCGTCGGGCCTTCGACTCCCTCGAGGGCGCCATGGAGGCCGATCAGATCTTCGTGGGCGGCCCCGCCCGCCTTGCCGAGTCCTTCGACGCCGTCGAGACGGTGCGCTCGGTCCTCGCCATCCTGGAACAGCAGCTGGTCGTCGTGACCCTTTTGCGCGACGTCCTCGACCGCGGCCTCTCCGTGGCCATCGGCACCGAGCACGGTTTCGAGCCGCTCTCATCGTGTGCCGTCGTGGTGTCGCCGGTCTCCATCGACGGGCAGGACCTCGGCGCCGTCGGGCTGCTCGGCCCGACCCGCATGGACTACGCGCGGGCCATGGCCGCCGCCCACGTGGTGGGCGAGCGGCTCGGGGAGCGCATCAGCGGGGGGCACGATGGCCGTCACTGACGGGCTGGGCGACCTCTACGCGTTGCTCGGCGTCGGCCCCGGCGCCAGTGACGACGAGATCAAGCGGGCCTACCGTGCCCGCGCCCGCGAGCTGCACCCGGACACCAACCACGGCGACGCCGCCGCCGAGGCGCGCTTCAAGGAAGTGACCGTCGCCTACGAGGTGCTGCGCGACCCCGAGCGCCGGGCCCGCTACGACCGCTTCGGCCCCGAGGGCGTGTTCGGTTCGCAGGCCGCCGGCGCGGGTGGCTTCGGCTTCGAGGGCGGCCTGGGCGACATCTTCGAGGCGTTCTTCGGGCAGATGGGAGGGGCCGGCGGCCGGCGGCGCGGCCCGCAGGTCGGCGCGGACGCCGAGGTCCGGCTCGGGATCGGATTCTCCGAGGCCGTGTTCGGCAGCCGCCAGGAGATCTCGGTGCGCCTCCCGGCCATGTGCACCACGTGTGCGGGCAGGGGCACCACCCCCGGCACCGAGCCGGTCACCTGCATCGACTGCCAGGGCTCCGGCGAGTTGCGCCGTGTTCGCCAGTCGTTGCTGGGGCAGGTCGTGACGAGCGCCGCCTGCTCGCGCTGCAGCGGGACCGGCGAGATGATCCCGAACCCGTGCGTCGACTGCCGCGGCGAGGGGCGCCGCATGCAGGAGAACACGTTCACCGTCGAGGTGCCGGCCGGCGTCGAGGACGGGTCCACCCTGCGCCTGGCCGACCGCGGGGCGGCCGGCCAACGCGGCGGCCCGAGCGGTTCGCTGTTCGTCCACCTGGCGGTGCAGCCCGACCAGCGCTTCGAGCGCAAAGGGGACACAATCCACACCACGTTGACCATCAGCGTCGCCCAGGCGGCCCTGGGGACCGAGACCGACGTCGAGACCCTCGACGGGCCGCAGCACCTGACGATCGGGCCGGGCACCCAGCACGGGCACATCGAGCGCATCCGCAATCTCGGCGTACCGCACCTGCGCGGCCGCGGCCGAGGTGACTTCTACGTGCACGTGCTGGTCGCGACGCCCACCGATCTCAGTCCGGAGCAGGACGAGCTCTTGCGCCAATTCGCCGCGTCACGAGGTGAAGAGGTTTCGGCCCCCGGTGCCGGTGGCGGTGAGGGCGTGTTCTCGCGCCTGCGCTCTGCCTTTGGCTAGCGCCGGACCCACCTATGCCGCCGTCGCCGTGCGCGCCGCGGCGGCCGCCCAGGTCTTCGTCGACGACCCGGGCCGACCATCTCTGTCCGACGAAGATGCACACCACCTGAGCCGCGTGCTGCGACTGCGCGACGGTGAGGAGGTCATTGCCGCCGATGGACACGGACACTGGGCGCGTACCGCATGGCGAGGCTCCGCAGCCATCGAGCGGCTCACGGCCGGCACCGGTGTCGGCAGCGACGGGACCGTGCAGTCCGAGCGGCGCGCCGAGCCGCTGCTCACCGTGGCCTTCGCCCCGGTGAAAGGGGAGCGGCCCGAATGGGTCGTCCAGAAGCTGACCGAGTTGGGCATCGACCGCATCGTCCCGCTGCGCACCGAGCGCAGCGTCGTGCGCTGGTCCGGCGCCCGCGGGCAGGCGACCGTGGAGAAGCTGCGGCGGGTGGCGCGCGAGGCGGCGGCGCAGTGCCGGCGCGTCTGGCTGCCCGAGGTCAGCGACACGCTGCCCTTCGCCGACCTGGCCGCATTGGGCGGGCCGGGCGAGGTCGTCTTGGCCCAGCTGAGCGGGGACCGGCCGACGGTGGCCCAGCGTGTGGTGGCCGTCGGGCCCGAGGGCGGTTGGAGCACCGAGGAGCTGGAGTCGGGTCTGCCCACGGTGGGGTTCGGCTTGAGCGTCCTGCGGGCCGAGACGGCGGCCGTCACCGCCGGAGCCCTTCTGGCCTCCCTGCGGACCGGGACCGTGGCGGCGACAGACGGGTGACCCGGGTGACGAACGCCCACACGGGCACGCGTGGTCACCGGCAGGACCCGGGGACCGGTAAGTTCGGACCAGTGATCAGGCTGGCGCAGAGGGACGGCGACCCCGGGAAATGACCGACGCCGCCGACTGCCTCTTCTGCCAGATCGTGGCGGGTGCGGTGCCGTCCGAGACGGTGCACGAGACACCCACGACGCTGGCCTTCAAGGACATCCATCCGGCCGCTCCGCTCCACGTGCTCGTCGTGCCCCGTCGTCACATCGACGACGCCTCGACGGTCACCGCCGAGGACGGGCCCGTCGTGGCCGACGTGCTCATGGCCGCGCGGGCCGTGGCGGACGCCGCCGGCCTGGCAACACCGGATCGGGGCTACCGCCTCATCTTCAACGTCGGGCCCGATGCCATGAACTCGGTCCCGCATCTCCACCTCCACGTCTTGGGGGGCGAACCACTGAAGGGGCACCTTGCCGTCACATGACCGCACCATGACCACGACCCTGCGCGCCGAGTGCTTCGTCCCGGGCAACCACTTGATGGCCGGTCTTCTCGGGACACGCGACGAGCACCTCCGCCAGATCGAGCAGGCCTTCCCCGCCGATCAGATCGTGGTGCAGGGCGACCGCATCTCCCTCGAGGGTCCCGACGCCGAATTGGTGGTGCGGCTCTTCGACGAGCTCATCCTCATGGTGCAGGCCGGTCGGAACCTCGACTCCTCGGCAGTGGCCCGCGCCATCGACATGGTGCGAGACGACATCCGTCCGAGCGACGTCTTGCGCTCCGAGGTGGTCCGGGCCGCCGGCGGCAAGACGGTGCGCCCCAACACGGCCGGGCAGAAGCGGTATGTCGACGCCATCTCGCAGAGCATCATCACGTTCGGGATCGGGCCGGCGGGAACGGGGAAGTCCTACCTGGCGGTGGCCCAGGCGGTGCACGCCCTCCAGTCGCGGCAGGTCACGCGCATCATCTTGACCCGGCCCGCCGTCGAGGCCGGCGAGCGCCTCGGCTTCCTGCCCGGCGACCTGATGGCCAAGGTCGACCCGTACCTCCGCCCGCTCTACGACGCTTTGTACGACCTGCTCGAGCCCGAGGGCGCACAACGACTCCTCGACCGTGGCACCATCGAGGTCGCACCCCTCGCCTTCATGCGGGGTCGGACGCTCAACAGCTCGTTCATCATCCTCGACGAGGCCCAGAACACCACTCCCGAGCAGATGAAGATGTTCCTGACCCGGATCGGGTTCGGCTCCAAGTGCGTGGTCACCGGTGACGTGACCCAGATCGACGTGCCGGGAGGCCGCTCGGGACTGGTCGGCCTGGAGCCGGTGCTGGGGGGGATCGACGACATCTCGTTCGTCCACCTGAGCCGCCGGGACGTCGTCCGCCACAAGATCGTGGCTGACATCGTCGACGCCTACGAGGTGGCAGAAGGGCGGGCGGGTTCCACGCAGTGACGATCGACGTCTTTGCGGCCGACGAGCAGCAGGTTCATCAGATGGACGTCGCTCGATGGGCGGGACTGGCGCGCCAGGTGCTGCAGGCGCGCGGCGTGAAAGGCGAGACCGAGGTCTCGCTCCTCTTCGTCGACGAGGACACCAGCGCCGCGCTCAACGAGCAGTTCCTGGGCAAGACGGGACCGACCGACGTGCTGTCCTTCCCAATCGAGGACGAGGCCGGGCCGACCGGCCGGTTCCCGGACTTCGGCGGTAGCGGACCCGGAAGCTCGGCCGAGCAAGGCATCCTCACTCTGCTCGGTGACGTGGTCATCTGCCCCGTCGTCGCGGCACGCAACGCGGTAGAGCACGAGGTGTCCTTCGAGGACGAGGTGGCGCTTCTCGTCGTTCACGGGCTGTTGCACCTGCTCGGCATGGACCACGAGAACGAGGCGCAGGCCGAACGGATGGAGGCGGTGGAGCAGCAGCTGCTCACTCGCTTCCACCGGGTCGACCACGGGGCGTGAGCGTGCCCACGCTCCTGGCGGCATCGGGGTTTCACGTCGAAGACGGCATCCTCATCGTCATCATCGCCGTCCTGCTCGCGGCGTCGGGGGTTCTGGCCATGGCCGAGACCAGCCTCGTGCGGATGAACCGGATCAAGGCCAAGTCGCTGGTGGACGAGAAGAAGCGCGGGGCCCGTCAGCTGGCCCGGTTGGTCGAGAACCCGGCCAACTTCCTCAATCCCATATTGCTGCTGGTGCTGATGTGCCAGTTGATCTCCGCCACCCTGGTCGGCATCGTCGCCGAGCACCTCTTCGGCGGCCTGGGCGTCTCACTCGGCATCGTGTTCGAGATTGTCGTCATCTTCGTGTTCTTCGAGGCGGTCCCGAAGAACTGGGCTGTGCAGCACGCGGACCGGGCCGCCCTGCTCAGTGCGCCTCTCGTCAGCACGCTCATCCGATTCCCGCCGATCCGCTGGATCTCGGCCATCCTCATAGGTCTGGCCAACCGGATCATCGGCGCCGGCGGGGAAGCCGGGGAGGGGTTCGAGCGCTCGTACATCACCGACTCGGAGCTGAAGGCGATGGCCGACGTCGCGCACGAAGAGAACGTGATCGAGCATGACGAGCGGACGTTCATCCACTCCATCATCGATTTCGGCGACACGGTCACCCGTGAGGTGATGACACCGCGTCCCGACATGGTGACGGTCGAAGCCGACGTGACGGTCCGCGACGCGCTCGAGGCGGCTCTCGGCGCCGGGTACAGCCGGATACCCGTCGAGGCGGACGGGATCGACGACATCATCGGCATCGCATACGCCAAGGACCTCGTGCGCGCGGAAAGAGTGGGCAAGGCCGGGCAGGCGGTGCGCGACAGCATGCGCCCGGCCAAGTTCATCCCCGAGTCCAAAGAGGTCTCGGATCTCCTCCGCGAGATGCAGGAGGAGAAGTTCCACATGGCGATCGTCGTCGACGAGTACGGCGGCACGGCGGGTCTGGTCACGCTCGAGGACCTCCTCGAGGAGCTCGTTGGCGACATCGTGGACGAGTTCGACGTGGAGGAGCCGACCATGGAGCGCTGCGCGGACGGCTCGGTGCTGGTGAGCGCGTTGTACTCTGTGGACGACGCCGACGTGCTTCTGGGAGCGGAGCTCCCACAGGGTCCCTGGGACACCGTCGGCGGACTGATGCTGGACCTGGTTGGGCGGGTCCCGGATCCGGGCGACTCTGTCGAGGTGAAGGGCTTCCGCCTCACCGCCCTCGACGTCCGCGGGCGACGCATCGGACGTGTCCGCATAGAGCCCACCGGCACACCGACCGATGCCGATGCCGATGCCGATCGCGGCCCCGACCACCGGGGCAACGGCAACGACGCCGGCAGCGCTTCACACAACGGGAACTGAGGACGATGCGCTCGGGCTTCGTGGCCGTGGTCGGCCGCCCCAATGTCGGCAAGTCGACACTCGTGAACGCCATGGTCGGGACGAAGGTGGCGATCACCTCGTCGCGGCCGAACACGACACGGCACCGGATACTCGGTGTCCTGCACGACCCAGCGGCCGACGCCCAGGTGGTTTTCGTCGACACACCGGGCATCCATCGTCCGCGCAGCATGTTGGGAACCCGGCTCAACGAGACCGCCACCGACGCGCTGAACGACGTCGACGTGATCTTGGTGATCGTCGACGGGACGGCGGCCATCGGTCCCGGGGACCGGACCGTGCTGGAGCGCTCGGTGCGTCAGGTGCAACGGGTCACGACGGCCGCGGCCAGGTCCCGCGGACGTCGAACGCGACGACCCCGACGACCCCGACGACGCCGACCCAGAGAGTGAGGCACCGCCGGGCCTGATCGTCGTCGTCAACAAGGTCGACAAGGCCAAGAACGCCCAGGTGATGGAACGACTGACCCAGGCCAAGGCGGCGGTTGACGCGCTCACCGCACCGGCCGAGCTGGCCGACGTCGAGTACTTCCCGGTCTCCGCCCGTTCCGGCAAGGGCGTGGATGGGCTGATGTCCCACCTGATCGCCCGGCTGCCCGAAGGCCCGCCCTTCTTCCCACCCGATGTCGTCACCGACACGCCCGAAGCGCTCTGGGTGGCCGAGCTCGTGCGAGAGCAGTTGCTGGCCAAGACCCGGGACGAGCTTCCCCATGCGATCACCTGTCGGGTGACCGAATGGGAGTGGCCGCATATCCGCGTCGAGATCATCGTCGAGCGCGACTCCCAGAAGGCGATCGTCATCGGCAAAGGGGGCGAAGTCCTCAAGGCCGTCGGCATCGCCGTGCGCGAGGAGTTGCCCGAGGGCACCTACCTCGACCTCCACGTCAAGGTCGAGCGCCATTGGCAGAACCGGGACGAGATGCTCAACCGCCTTGGCTTCTGACCCAGGCCGGAGTCACTCCGGACCGGCACGCTGCGATGACCCCTTGAGACGGCCCCCTTCAGAAGTATAAGCAGAACCGATTATAGTTTCAGAAATGCCCCCCGCCGCCCGAACCCGCGTCGCCGCCTTCAGAGTGGGACGGACCGATCCGCCGACCCTCCGCGATGTCGCCGATCCCGAGACGCTGGACCTGGTCTTCAAAGCGTTGGCGAATGAGATCCGACGCGGCATCCTCGCTGTGCTCCACGACCATGGCGGGTTCTTGAGTTCCCATGACATCGCCCGCCGATTCCCGCTCCCGTGGCAAGCCGTCTCGCGCCACCTTCGGATCCTTACCGAGGCCGGGCTCCTGGAGTGCGACGTGCGTTCCAACGAACGCGCCTACACGCTCAACAGAAGCCAGTTGCGCCGAGTGGCGGGCCGGTGGGTCATGCGGGTTTCCACTGAGGGAACTCGCAACAAGGCGGGCGACCTCGTCTTCGACTTCACCGACTGACCCGGCGCTTGCCGGCGATACCTGGCCTACCCGCTCTCCTCCTCGAGCGCCCGTCGGAGGAACGACTCCACCTCATGGATGTCGACGGACCGCCGCATCGGGGGCAGCGTCGCCAGGAGGACGCCGCGGTACGACGCGGTGGCCAGGCGGGGGTCGAGCACGGCGACGACCCCCCGGTCCTCCGCGTTGCGGATGAGCCGACCTGAGCCCTGTGCCAGCAGCGTGGCCGCCCGCGGCAGATCGACCAGGGAGAAAGCGCGCCCACCGGCCCGGTCCCGGCGCGCCTGGAGCAGCGGGTCGTCGGGTCGCGGGAAAGGCAGCTTGTCGATCGTCACGAGCGAGAGGGCCCGGCCGGGGATGTCCACGCCCTGCCAGAAGCCCATGGTGGCGAACAGGCAGGACGTCTCGTCTGACGCGAACTGCTCGAGCAGCCGGCTCTTCGGGAGATCGCCCTGTAGCAGCAGGGTGTACGGGAGTTCCGGCGCGAGCGCTTCGGCTGCTGCCTCGGTGGCTCGCTTGCTCGTGAAGAGCGCCAGCGTACGGCCGCCGGCCGCCTCCAGCAGTTGGGAGAGCTCCTCGTGCAGGGCCTCTTCGGCCCCTGCGGCACGGCGGTCGGGCAGATGGCGGGCGACGTAGAGCAGTGCGTGGGAGCGGTAGTCGAAGGGGCTGCCCACATTGAGCTCTTCGGTGGGGAACGCCTCGAGTCCAACGCGCTCCACGATCCGCGGGGGGATGGTGGCGCTCGTCAGCACCGAGGTGACCTCGCCCCAGAGCATCCCCGCGAGCACCGGTCCGACGTCGATGGGGGAGAGGCGGAGCCTGACGTTGCGGCGCGTCCCGTCCACCCAGGCGACCTCCCCGTCGCCGCGCGTCTCGAACCGGTGCAGGTCCTCCGCCATGTGCACGGCGGCCTGCAGGGTGCGGGTCTTGCGGCTGGCTCGGTCGGGATCGGGCTCGGACGCGCCGTCCTCGGAGAGGAAGGAGCGCTGCGCCCCACCGCGCCGCAGCGCGTCGGTGACGCGCCGGCTGAGCTCGGCGGCGCGGGCGAGCAACTCGGCCAGCTCCCGATCGTCCACGGGCGGCCGGGCGTCGTCGTGCAAGACGCGCGTCCCCGACCCGATCCGCCAGGAGTGTGCCGAGCTGGTCGCCCACCGCGGCCAGCGAGTCGAGCAGGTCGGCGTCGCGGGCCTCGACCAGCGGTCGGGCGGAGGTCACGAGCGAGCGGAAGCGGCCCGGCGTCACCTCGACGCCCAGGCTGGACGTCATGACTTCCTCGAGCTCGTGGGCCTCGTCGAATACGACCACGTCGTGCTCGGGCAACACCACGCCGCCGCTGGCCAGATGGGCCCCGTAGAGGTGCGTGTTGACCACCACGATGTCGGCCACCGATGCCCGCTCGCGGGCGGCCTCGGCGAAGCAGCGCCCTCCCGACGGGCAGTTGTAGGCGCCCGGGCACTCCCGCGGGCCGACGCTGACCATGTTCCAGGCCCGGGCGGAGGGCTCGAAGCTCAGGTCGGCCCGGTCACCACTCTTCGACCTGTGCGACCACGCCACCAGCTGTCGCACCTCCTCGACGATGCCCCCGGGCGGCGTCCCGTCACGCGCCGGGTTCTCGGTCTCCTCGACCTGCTCCGGCTCGTCGGCCCGGCCGCCCTGATCGCCGAGCTCCGCCTGGATCCCACCCGAGCCCACTTCGGCCACCCGTTGGCGACAGACGTAGTTGCTGCGCCCCTTGAGCACGGCGAAGTCCAGTGGCCCTGGCCGCCCCAACCCTGCATCGACCAGGGGCAGGTCCTTCTCGGCCAGCTGGTCCTGCAGCGCCTTCGTCGCGGTGGCCACGACCACCTTCTTGCCGCTCAGCGCCGCCGGGACGAGGTAGGCGAGCGACTTCCCGGTCCCGGTCCCGGCCTGGACGACGAGGTGGGTCCCGGTGACCATCGCCTCGGCCACGGCGCGGCACATCTCCTGTTGTTCTGGGCGGTGCTCCCCGCCGGACATCTCCGCCGTGATCTTGTCCAGCCCGTCGACCCCGTCGTCGCCGGCCTGGCGGGCATCGGCTTCGCTCCCTCCGGAGGAGCCGAAGACATCGAGCTCGTCGAGACCGTCGGGCTCGTCGAAGAGCTCGTCGTCCTCGTCCGTCATCGGAGATGACGCTACCGCCGTGGTGTACCGCCCCACCCCGGTCCTGGTCGGAGCCCTCTCAGAGGCGCCCGGCGACGATCGAAGCGCGACGGGTAGACCCCTCAGGCGTGGTTGACGACCTCGACGACGACGTCCCTGGAGTAGTCCTTGAAGGCCTGCTCGCCGAACCCGGTCCACATCTCGACGGCCGGCGGCGGCATGTGCGCCATCATCGCGGCGCGCTGCTCTTCGGTCATGCGCTCGCGGATGAGGCCGAGGATGAGCCAGATCTTGTCGCCGTGGAAGTTGGCCAAGCCGTGCCCCGGCAGCGCCCCCCACTCCTCCATGGAGAGGTACTCGCCCGCCAGGGGCAACACCTTTTGCTCCTCTTCGCTGAGATGCGCGCCCAGGTGGCTGTGCAGCTCGCCCAAGCGATCCTGCGCCGCCTGCTGGGCCGCGGCGTCGCCACCGGGCCACGCCGCCAGGGAGCTCCTCGCCTCCCCCAGGAGCGCCAGCGCCTCATGGTGTTGCTCGTCCATGTGGTCGATCAGCGCGTCGTCGCCGGCGCACCGCTCGCGCAGGAGCGGGAAGACCAACTTCTCCTCGCCGTCGTGGTGCGATTCGAGGAAGGACAGGATGTTCTCGTAGTAATTGGCGATCAGCTCCACCCGCGCTGTGTCGCCCGCCGCGACGTCCCCGACCAGTGTGGGCGCAGCACCGAGGCAGTCCCGGAAGACGCCGTGCACCGCGAACATGTCGTCGGTGTCGGGGCGTGGTGCAGCTACTGGCTCGGACATGGTTCCTCCTCGGATCATCCACCCGTACCGCCTGGCCGGGATCCCCATCATGCAACACGGATAGAAGCCCCGCTGGAGATCGAGGAGGGGCAGGTCGCGGTAGGTTCATCCGGTGACCCCTGCCGTCCGCGAGCCGGGAGGTGTCCGGGGACGGGATCAGGACCGAGGCCCCGGCAACGGCGGCTCGGAGACACTCGATCCGGTCCCACCGGAGCTGGACCTCTCCCGGGTGCCCGTCCACGTCGCCTGCGTGATGGATGGCAACGGACGCTGGGCCAGCGCCCGCGGCCTGCCCCGGACCGAGGGGCACGGTGCCGGTGAGACCGCCCTCCTCGATGTGGTCAACGGTGCCCTGGAGATCGGCATCAAGTGGATCACCCTCTACGCCTTCTCCACCGAGAACTGGCGCCGGCCCCCCGACGAGGTGCGGTACCTCATGAACTTCAACCAGTCGCTCCTCATGCGCCGGCGCGACGAGCTCAACGAGAAAGGGGTGCAGATCCGCTTCGCCGGCCGGCGTGACTGGCGCGTGCCCCGACGGGTGCTCAAGCGGATGGACGAGTCGATCGAGCTCACCAAGCACAACCGGCGCATGGTGATGACGATGGCCTTCAACTACGGCGGTCGCGCCGAGATCGTCGACGCCGTGCGTGCTCTCGTCGATGAGGGCACCCCGGCCGCCAAGGTGGACGAGAAGGCCATCGCGCGCCACCTCTACTTCCCCGACATGCCGGACCCCGATCTGGTCATCCGCACGTCGGGCGAGACGCGTATCTCCAATTTCCTGCTGTGGGAGATCGCCTACAGCGAGCTTGTCTTCCCCGAGATCCTCTGGCCAGACATGCGGCGTCGCCACCTGTACGAGGCGGTCGTCGACTACCAGCGCCGGGTGCGCCGGTTCGGGGCCGTCAACCCTTAACCGGCGGCGCCACCGGTTCAGGGCCAGTTCCGCCGGCCCCGCCCGCCGCCCCACGCGCCGTGACAATGCGCTGCGTGTACGAATAGGCCCACGCCAGCGCCCCGAACGGAATGAGGATGCGCAACAGGAAAGGTCGGTCGGTCACGCTTCCCGCCACAATCAGTGAGACAGTCCCGACCAGGAAGGCCAGGCCCCACACCAACGAGATGGTGCGGTTGACTGCTCGGAATCCGGGCGTGCCCCCACACCCGTGAGACCGGCCCCGGACCGGCACTGGGCTCGCGCCACCCCGCCCGGCTGCGAGAATGGTGGGGTTATGACTTGGAGCCGGATCGCCGTCGCGGCCGGGATTGCCCTCCTCACCGTCTTTGCCGTCGTGGTGATCGCCGAGGGGCAAGCCGGCGCCGGCGCTGCCGTTATTGCCTTCGTCGCCATCGCGGCGCTGGTAGGCGCAGGGAACGCCCTCTACGGTCGCCATTCCCACGGGGCGGCCGCCATGAACCGGGTCCGGCCCGCCCAGGAGGCCCACGACCAGGCGGCCGACCGGGCTGCGGAGGCCCGCCGGGCCGTGGCCGAAGCCGCCCGCCGGGGCGAGCGCTACTGCCCGCTCGACCCCGGGCACCGCCGAGCCGGCACCGCCGCCGACACCGGCGCCCAGCCCAGGTCCGACGCCGACACGTGAGCCTGTTCCGCGACAAAGGCGTCGTCCTGCGCACGTACCGTCTGGGCGAGGCCGACAAGATCATCGTCTTCCTGACCGAGCGCCACGGCAAGGTAAGGGCAGTCGCCAAGGGCGTGCGCAAGACCACCTCGAAGTTCGGTGGTCGCCTCGAGCCGCTGACCAACGTCGACCTCCTGCTGTGGCAGGGGAGGAGCGACCTCGACATCGTGAACCAGGTCGAGGTGGTACACGCCTTCCGGCCCATCCGCGAGGACCTCGACCGCATGCCCCACGGCATCGCGCTCCTCGAGGTGAGCGACCAGATGGCCCAGGAGCGCCATCCCGACCCCCGGCTGTACTCGATGCTGGTGGGCGCCCTCACCGCGCTGGCCGACGAGACGGCCGACCCGACGCTCGTGACGCCGTCCTTCTTCTTGAAGGCGCTCGTCCTCGAGGGCGCCGGCCCGGTGCTCGACGAGTGTGCCACGTGCGGCGAGCCCGACGGGGCGGTGGAGCTGGTGGCCTTCGATCTCGTCGCGGGCGGGACGCTGTGCCGGGCCCACCGCAGCGGCCGCCACATGAGCCCGGCGGCGCTGGTGCTGCTGCGCCGCATCCTGGGCGGCGATCTGGCCGCGGTGCTGGCGGGGCCGCCGCCACCGGCGGCCGACGAGGTGGCCGAGCTGGCCACCGAGGCCATGGAGGCGCACCTCGACCGGCGCATACGCTCGGTGCGCTCGACCGCCGGCCTTTGACCCCCTTCGGCGTCTACGTCCACGTCCCGTTCTGCCGGGAGCGCTGCGACTACTGCGCCTTCGCCACCTACACCGACCGCGACCACCTCATGGAGCGCTACGCGGACGCCTGTGTCCTCGAGTTGCTGCGGTGGTTCGGGGAAGCTGGCCTCGGGCCCGCCACCTCTGTCTTCTTCGGAGGGGGCACCCCGTCCCGCCTCCACCCCGAGACCCTGTGCCGCATCCTCGAGGCCGTCCCGCGTTCGCCGGGCGCCGAGGTCACGGTCGAGTGCAACCCCGAGGACGCCGACGACGCGCACCTCGGCACGTACCGGTGCGCCGGGGTGACGCGGGTGTCCTTCGGGCTGCAGTCCACCCAGGCCCACGTCCTGGCCGGTCTCGGCCGGCGCCACGTGCCCCACGCCGCCGAGGCCATTTCCGACGCGGTGCACGCCGCCGGGTTCGCCACCTGGAACCTCGACCTCATCTTCGGCGCCGCCACCGAGAGCGACGCGCGACTGGGCCGCCACGCTCGACCACGTGCTCGAGCTTGACCATCCGCCGCCGCACGTGAGCGCCTACGGCCTGACCGTCGAGCCCGGCACGCCGCTGGCGGCGGACCCGGGGCGCCACCCCGACGACGACGTCGAGGCCCGGCGCTACGAGCACGCCGGGGCCGTCCTCACCGCCGCGGGCTACGCCTGGGAGGAGATCTCCAACTGGGCCCGGCCCGGCCACGAGTGCCGGCACAACCACCTCTACTGGGACCAGGGCGACTACGTCGGCATCGGCTCGGCGGCGCACTCGCACCGCGCCGGCACGCGTTGGTGGAACGTGCGCACGCCCGACCGCTACGTCGACGCCGTGGAGGCGGGCCGCTCGCCCGAAGCCGGCCGGGAGGAGCTCACGCCGGAGCAGCGGGAGTTCGAGGCCCTGTCCCTGTCGCTGCGCACGCCGCGGGGCGTGCCCTGGGACTGCCTCGAGCGACCCGACGAGCTCGCACGGCCTCGTCGAGCGCCGGGGCGACCGGGCGGTGCTCACCGTGCGCGGCCGGCTGCTGGCCAACGAGGTCAGCGCCAGAATCCGCTCCGGTATCCTGCACCGATGACAGAGACCCGCCGAGGCGCCCCAGGCGGCCAGCGACGACCTGATGGAGAAGGTCGTGCGGCTTTGCCGCACCCGCGGCTTCATCTTCCCGTCGGCCGAGATCTACGGCGGCTTCCGCTCCACCTACGACTACGGCCCGCTCGGGGTCAACGTGCTGCGCAACGTCAAGAACGCTTGGTGGCGCGCCATGGTCCAGCTGCGCGACGACGTGGTCGGCCTCGATGCCGCCATCCTCGGTCCCCCCGCCGTGTGGGAGGCCTCGGGCCACCTGGCGACCTTCACCGACCCCCTGGTCGACTGCCAGAACTGCCACGAGCGCTGGCGGGCCGACAAGATCGAGGGCGTCTGCCCCAACTGCGGCTCGCACGACCTCACCGAGGCCCGGGCCTTCAACCTGATGTTCAAGACCCATGCCGGCCCGGTGGAGGACGAGGGCCACGTCGCCTACCTGCGCCCCGAGACCGCCCAGGGCATGTTCACCAACTTCGCCAACGTGCTCACCACCACCCGCAAGAAGCCGCCCTTCGGCATCGCCCAGGTCGGCAAGTCGTTCCGCAACGAGATCACCCCGCAGAACTTCGTCTTCCGCACCCGCGAGTTCGAGCAGATGGAGATGGAGTACTTCGTCCCGCCCGACGAGAGCGAGAAGTGGTTCGACTACTGGCTGGCCGAGCGCATGCAGTGGTACCTCGACCTCGGCATCCCGGCCGACAAGCTCCGCCTGCGCCACCACGAGCAGAGCGAGCTGTCGCACTACTCGCGCGGCACGGCCGACGTCGAGTTCCACTTCCCGTGGGGCTGGGACGAGCTCGAGGGCATCGCCAACCGGGGCGACTTCGACCTCACGGCCCACGCCAAGGCGTCCGGGGTGGCGCTCGACTACTTCGACCAGCAGACCAACGAGCGCTACACGCCCTACGTGATCGAGCCGGCCGCCGGCGCCACCCGGACCATGATGGCCTTCCTCCTCGCCGCCTACGACGAGGACGAGGTCGGGGGCGAGGCCCGCACCGTGCTGCGCCTCCACTGGCGGCTGGCGCCCTACCAGGTGGCCGTGCTCCCGCTGTCGAAGAAGGACACCCTCGAGCCTCTGGCCCGCCAGGTGCTGTCGCCCCTGCAGCCGCACTTCATGTGCGACTACGACGTCACCCAGTGCATCGGCCGGCGCTACCGCCGCCAGGACGAGGTGGGCACGCCGTGGTGCGTGACGGTCGACTTCGACTCGCTCGAGGACGACGCCGTCACCGTCCGCGACCGCGACACCACCGACCAGGTGCGCGTGCCCATCGCCGATCTCTGGGCGAGCTGCGCCGGCGCACCGGCCAGGGGTAGGGGAGCGGCCGCTCAGGCGACCTTGCGGTACTTGCGCACCGCGAGCGGCGCCAGGACCACCAGCAGCCCGACGGACCACGCGAGGGCCGACCACACGGCGCCCGAGTCGTGCAGGACGCCGCCGACCATCAGCGACCGCGCGGCGTCGACGACCTGGCTCACCGGCTGGTGCTCGGCGAAGGCCTGCAGCCAGCCGGGCATGGACGGCCACCGGGACGAAGGCCGACGAGGCGAAGATGAAGCGGGAAGAGGATCGGGAAGACCATGACCTGCGCCGTCTCGCGTTCGGCGCGGACAGGCCGATGTAGGCGAAGCCCCAGCTCAACGCGTAGGCGAAGAACAGGATCACCAGCGCCCCGCAGATGAACAGCCGGAAGTTGGTCCCGATGCGGAAGCCCACGGCGAAGCCGACGGCCGTGATCAGCACCACCACGAAGACGTTGCGGACCAGGTCGGCGGTGGTCCGGCCGGCCAGCACGGCGGATCGGGCCATCGGGCAGGGCACGGAAGCGCTCGATGATGCCCTTCTGCAGGTCCTCGGCCAGCCCGACCGCCGATGCTCACGGCGCCGAAGATGACCGTCTGCACGAAGATGCCCGGGCATCAGGTAGTTCGACGTAGCGGCCGCCCGGGACGTGGATGGCCCCACCGAAGACGTAGAGGAAGAGCAGCGTGAACATGATCGGCTGCAACGTCGAGAAGAAGAGCGCCTCGGGGCGTCCGGGCCAGCGCGAGGAGGTTGCGCCACGTGATGGTGGCGATGTCCGCCACGACCCAGCGCAGCCGGTTGCCCTGACTGGGCTGCCGGACCGCGCCGGTGCGGTGATGGTGGTGGTCGTCATGCGGCATCCTTCCCGTCGGCGACGTCGTTCTTGCGCGCCCGGCGCCAGGCCCCGCTTCGGCTTCGCTGCCGTGTCGTCGGCGCTCCTCTTCGATCTCGGCTCGGTCTTGTGGCCGGTCAGGCTGAGGAAGACGTCGTCGAGGCTGGGCTCGCGCAGCGCCAGGCCGGCGATCGGTGATCTGCGCCGCGTCGAGCGAGCGCAGCACCTCGGCGCCCGCCCTGCGGGCCCGTCCTCGACCGTCAGCTCGACCACGAGGTCCTCGACGACCGGCGCTTTCTCGGAGAACGGCGCGAGCAGTGGACCGCGCGGCGCCAGCGGCATCGCGGTCGCCCAGCGTCACCGAGACGACCGAGGTCCCCAGGTCGGCCTTGAGCTCGGCCGGCGTCCCCTCGGCGATGACGCGCCCGTGGTCGATCACCACGATGTCACGGGCCAGGCGGTCGGCCTCCTCGAGGTACTGGGTGGTGAGCAGCACCGTCGTGCCGTCGCGCGACCAGCTCCTCGATGACGACCCACAGGTCCTGGCGGCTCTGGGGGTCGAGCCCGGTGGTCGGCTCGTCGAGGAAGAGCACCGGCGGGTTGGCCACCAGCGCGGCGGCCAGGTCGAGCCGCCGGCGCATGCCGCCCGAGTAGGTCTTGAGCACGCGGTCGCCGGCGTCGGTCAGGCCGAACTCCTCGAGCAGCTCGTCGGCCCGGCGCGACGACACCTTGCGGCTCAGGTGCGAGAGGCGCGCCGACCATGTGGATGTTCTCGCGGCCCGGTGAGGTTCTCGTCGACCGCGGCGTACTGGCCGGCCAGCCCGATGATCCGCCGCACCGCTCGGCCTGGTGCGACCACGTCGTGGCCGAGGACCGAGGCCCGCCCGGCGTCGGGGCCGAGAATGGTGGAGAGGATGCGCACGGCCGTGGTCTTGCCCGCGCCGTTCGGGCCGAGCAACCCGAGCACGGTGCCGGCCTCCACCTCGAGGGAGACCCCGTCGAGCGCCCGCACGTTGCCGCGGGGGAAGACCTTCACCAGGTCGTGGGCCTCAACCGCCAGCCTGGTGTGTGAAGAATTAGCCATTACCAAAGAAACTTAGTGATAAAGTTACTTATGTGTCAAGACAATGGTCGCGGTCAGAGCTGGCGCAGCAGCTGCGCACGGAGATCATGGGGTACTTCGGCGCGGCCAGCGATTTCGACGAGCGGCCTGGCCAAGAAGCTGAAGCTGAGCAGGACCGACATGCGCTGCCTCGACCTTATTGGCCGCCTCGGACCCATCACCGCGGGCCACCTGGCCGAGGAGAGCGGCCTGACCACCGGGGCCGTCACCTTCATCCTCGACCGCCTGGAAGAGGCGGGCATGGTGACGCGTCGGCGCGACACCGAGGACCGCCGGCGGGTCTGGGTCGAGATCGTCCCGGCGGCCCGGCAGCGACTCGCAGGGCCTGCAGCGGCCGGTCGCCGAGGAGATGCGCCAGGTGGCCCAGCGCTTCAAGGCCGACGAGCTGGCCATCGTGCGCGACTTCATGCGCCAGGCCAAAGAGGTCTTCCAGCGCCAGGTCACCGGTGCCGACAAGGGGGACACCGTGCCACCCGGCGACGATCCGCGCGGCGGCCGCCGGACCTGAACTGCACTCCTGAGTACCGCCGGAGGGAAGTAGGCTGAGTTGGGCCGTCCCAGGCTGGGGAGGGTGACCACTCGAGCGACCGCGCCGCCACGCGGTTCGCCCGTCCAGGGCAAGGAGGCCCGATGCCCTACGTCTTCGATTTCGACCACACGCACGCCCGCCCGCCGATGGAGATGAAGGACCTCCTCGGCGGCAAGGGCGCCAACCTGGCCGAGATGACGTCGGTGCTCGAGCTCCCGGTGCCGCCCGGGTTCACCATCTCGACCGACGCCTGCCGGGCCTACATGGCCGGCGGCTGGCCCAAGGGCCTCGACGCCGAGGTGGCCGGGGCCCGGGCCCGGCTCGAGACGGCGATGGGCAAGGTCGATCGGCGACGCCGGCGACCCGCTGCTGGTGTCGGTGCGCTCGGGCGCCAAGTTCTCGATGCCCGGGATGATGGACACGGTCCTCAACCTCGGCCTCAACGACCGACTCGGTCGAGGGCCTGGCCAAGCAGACCGGCGACGAGCGCTTCGCCTTCGACTCGTACCGGCGCTTCGTCGCCATGTACGGCCGCATCGTCCTCGAGCTGCCCGGCGAGGAGTTCGACGCGCTCTTCGACGCGGCCAAGGAGCTGGCCGGCACCGACCTCGGACGCCAAGGTGCCGACCGAGCTGCTGCGCTACCTCGTCGACTCCTACCAGCAGATCGTCGAGCGCCACACCGGCAAGCCCTTCCCCCAGGACCCGGACGAGCAGCTCCGCGGGGCCATCGAGGCCGTGTTCCGCAGCTGGAACGGGCCCCGGGCCATCGCCTACCGGGACCGCGAGCGCATCGCGCACGACCTCGGCACGGCCGTCAACGTGCAGGCCATGGTCTTCGGCAACCGCGACGACAACTCGGGCACCGGCGTCGGCTTCACCCGCGACCCGGCCACCGGGGCCAAGGGCGCCTACGGCGACTTCCTGGTCAACGCCCAGGGCGAGGACGTGGTGGCCGGCATCCGCAACACCGAGCCCCTCTCGGCGCTGAAGAAGCAGTTCCCCGAGGTCCACGCGGAGCTGCTCGCGATCTTCGCCCGGCTCGAGCGGCCACTACCGCGACATGTGCGACACCGAGTTCACCATCGAGCAGGGCAAGCTCTGGATGCTCCAGACCCGGGTGGGCAAGCGCACCGGCGCGGCCGCGCTGAAGATGGCGGTCGACATGGTGCGTCCGAGCGACCTCGGGATCTCCAGGGCCGAGGCGGTCGTCGCGCATCACCGAGGACCACCTCGACTCCGTCCTGCACCCCCAGTTCGCCGGCTCGGGCTACGCCACCTGGGCCAAGGGCCTCGGGCGCCAGCCCGGGCGCCGCGGTCGGCCGCATCTACTTCACGGCGAACGACGCCGCGGCGGCGGCCGAGCGCGGCGAGCCGGTGATCCTGGTGCGCAGCGAGACCTCGCCCGAGGACGTGCACGGCATGCTGGCCGCCGAGGGCATCCTGACCGCCCGGGGCGGCCTGGTCAGCCACGCCGCCGTGGTGGCCCGGGGCTGGGGCAAGCCGGCGGTCGTCGGCGCCGAGGTCCTGCGCCTGGCGACCACCGGGTGACCGCGGGCGGCGTCACCGTGGACGAGGGGGACTGGGTCTCGCTCGACGGGGGCGCCGGCATCGTGGTGGCCGGCCAGGTGCCGCTCACGGCGGCCGAGCCGCCCGCCGAGTTCGACACCGTCCTGTCGTGGGCCGACGCACATCCGCAAGGGCCACCTGGCCGTGCGGGCCAACGCCGACACCGGCGAGGACGCCGCCAACGCCCGCCAGCTCGGCGCCGAGGGCATCGGCCTGTGCCGCACCGAGCACATGTTCCTCGGCGAGGACCGCCTGCCCGTGGTGCGCCGGATGATCCTGGCCGCACGCCCGCCGAGGAGGCCGAGGCGCTCGAGGAGCTGCGCGTCGTCCAGCGCGAGGACTTCGTCGAGATCCTCGAGGCCATGGACGGGCTGCCGGTCACCGTGCGCCTGCTCGACCCGCCGCTGCACGAGTTCCTGCCCTCCACCGACGAGCTGGCCGATCAAGGAGGCCACCGTCGGGCTCAACCCCGAGGAGCGCCGCCTCTACGAGGCCGCGCTGTCCTGGCAGGAGGCCAACCCGATGCTCGGCACCCGCGGCGTGCGGCTCGGGGTGATCAAGCCCGGGCTCTACGCCATGCAGGTGCGCGCCCTCATGGAGGCGGCCCGCCAGCGGGTGGCCGACGGCGGGCACCCGGTCGTCGAGATCATGATCCCGCTCACCGTGAGCCGCGAGGAGCTGGCGCTGGCCCGCGGGCTGGGTGGAGGACGCCGTGGCCGAGGTCAACAGAGGAGCCGCGCACCCAGGCCGTCGAAGGGCGGCCAAGGCCGCACGGCCAAGCGGGGCCAGCTCGAGGTGACCATCGGGACGATGATCGAGACGCCCCGGGCGGCCCTGCGGGCCGGCGAGATCGCCGAGGAGGCCGACTTCTTCTCCTTCGGCACCAACGACCTGACCCAGATGACGTTCGGCTTCACCCGCGACGACGTCGAGGGCCGGATGATGGCCGCCTACCTCGAGCTGGGCCTGCTGCCGCGCAACCCCTTCGAGGTGGTCGACCCCGACGGCGTCGGCGAGCTGGTCCGCCTCGGGACCGAGCGGGGCCGGGCCACCCGGCCGGACCTCAAGGTCGGCGTCTGCGGCGAGCACGGCGGCGACCCCGAGTCGATCGGCCTCTTCTACGACGCCGGGCTCGACTACGTGAGCTGCTCGCCCTTCCGGGTCCCGGTGGCCCGCCTGGCCGCCGCCCAGGCGGTCCTGGCCGGGAGGCGTAGCGCGGAGCCGACGCGGGTCCACGGCCTCCGACGTGCCGAAGGTCCAGGCCCCGGACGAGGCGGCCAGCAGGACGGGCGAACCAGAGGGCGTAGGCCAGGCGAAGGCCGGGCCGCCAGCCTCGAGGCGTACCCCGTCATGAAGGTCAGGCGCAGACGCCATAGATCGACGGCCTTGAGCGAACCTGGGCCGGACGATCGGGGACAGCGCCGCGGTACCGTCATCCGTGGGCATACCCGACGAGGAAGTGGCCCAGGTCCGGGCGGCCACCGACATCGTGGCGCTCATCGGCGAGCACGCCGCTGCTCAAGAAGGTCGGCCGGCGCTGGAGCGGGCCTGTGCCCGTTCCACGCCGAGAAGACCCCTTCGTTCAGCGTCAACGCCGAGGAGGGCTTCTACTACTGCTTCGGCTGCCAGGCCTCGGGCGACGCCATCAGCTTCGTCCGGGCGATGGAGCACCTCGACTTCGTCGACGCCGTGCGCTTCCTGGCCGACCGGGCCGGCGTCACGCTGCACGAGGACGCAGGAGATCGGGCCGCGACCACAAGCGGCGCTCCGAGCTGCTCGACGCCATGGAGCGCGCCGTCGACTGGTACCACGAGCGCCTGCTGCGCGTCGCCCGACGCCGGGCCGGGCGCGGGACTACCTGCGCTCGCGTGGCTACGACGGCGACGTCGTGCGCCAGTTCCGCCTGGGCTGGGCACCCGACGACTGGGACGCCCTGGCCAAGGCGCTGCGGCTGCCCGAGACGGGTGCTCTCCGACTCGGGCCTCGGCTTCGTCAACCGGCGCGGCCGCGCGCAGGACTCCTTCCGGGCCCGGGTGCTCTTCCCGATCTGCGACCCCTCGGGCCGCCCGGTGGCGCTCGGCGGGCGCATCCTGCCGCCCCGGCCCGGTCAGCCGCCGTCCGAGCGGCCCGAGCCCAAGTACAAGAACTCGCAGGAGTCGCCGATCTACTCGAAGCGCCGGACCCTCTACGCGCTCAACTGGGCCAAGAAGGGCATCATCGCGCAGGGCGAGGTGGTGGTGTGCGAGGGCTACACCGACGTCATCGGTTGCTTCCAGGCCGGGGTGCCGTGGGCCGTCGCCACCTGCGGCACCGCGCTGGCCGAGGAGCACTTCACGCTGCTGCGCAACTTCGCCAAGCGCATCGTGCTGGCCTACGACGCCGACGCCGCCGGGCAGAGCGCCACCTCGCGCGTCTACGAATGGGAGCGCAGGCACGAGGTCGACGTGGTCGTGGCCGACCTCCCGGCGGGAGCGACCCGGGCGAGCTGGCCCGCACCGACCCGACGGCGTTGGCCCGGGCCATCGAGGAGGCCCGGCCGTTCCTGCAGTTCCGGGTCGACCGGATGCTGGACGCCGGCGACCTGACGACGGCCGAGGGACGGGCCCGGGCCGCCGACGCCGCGCTGACGGCCGTGGCCGAGCACCCCGACGACCTGGTGCGCGACCAGTACGTGATGCAGGTGGCCGACCGGTGCCGTCTCGACCCGGCCCGGGTGCGCGAGCGCCTGGACTATCTCGCGCGCCCACCCGGCCGGCCGGAGCGCCCGACGCGGCGCACGCGCGTTCGAGTGACGAGCCGCCGCCGACCGCGACTATCCCGAGGACGACGGCGACCACGATGGCGCCCGAAGGCGGGGGCGAGTGGTGCCGGCCGCTGGCCGCGGCGCTGCGACCTGGGCCGGGGCTCGAGGCGCTCAAGTTGGCCGTCCACCGCCCGAAGATGTAGCGGATCGGGTCGCACGCTGTGCTCTTCACCGATCGGTGCAACGCCGAGGCGTTCGTTGCGCTCCTGGAGAACGACAGCGTGCACGAAGCGGTGGAGGCCGCGTCACCGGAGGTGGCCAGCCTGTTGCGACGCGTGATTGTCGAGGAGCCGATGGTGGGCGACCCCGACCTTGGCGATCCCGGTCGACTCCGTGGTCGCCGTGCTCCTGCGCGGCGCGGCCCGGCGCGCGCTGGCCGAGGTGGAGGTCGAATCGCGGGCTGGGCGACGACTCCTGGCAGGCCGGGCGGCCGAGACCGCGCAAGTGCGGCGCTGGCTGGACGAACTCGACGATCAGCCTCTGGCAGCGATGCGGCCGACCGGTTGGTAGCTTGGTTGGTTCAGAGGGAGCCGGGGGAGTGACAACGTTGGCAGGGCGAGAGTGAGCGAAGAGTCTGCAGTCGCGATCGACGAAGGCGCCGTCGAGCTGTCGGACGCGCCCTCCGATTCGCTGGCGCCGATCTCGCACGTCGGCGTTGCCACCCGGGGTCTCGCAGGTCGACTTCGACGCGGTGCTCGCCGTCGGTCGCGCCAAGGGACAGCTCACGCAGGCCGAGCTGATCGAGGCGTTGCACACGGTCGAGCTGACTCCCGAGGTGCTCACGACACTGATCGATCGGGTCAAGGCCGAGGGTGTCGCGCTCGTGCCGGACGAAGAGGAAGACCTTGTCCTGCGAGGTCGCGCCCCCGAAGGAACCGAGGGCTGGTGCCGAAGTCCAACGGCGCGGATCCGGCGCGGATGCACGCCGCGAGGCCGAACGGCGAAGCGGTCCGCCTCGAGCGGTGATTCGGGGGGCAGCTCCGAGGACCCGGTCCACACCTATCTGAAGGAGATCGGCAAGGTCCCGCTGCTCAACGCCGAGCTCGAGGTGGAGATGGCCCGGCGATCGAGGCAGGGCAACGAGGCCGCGGCCCGGCTGGCGGCCCACGAGCTGGCCCTGGCCGGCGAGGGGCCCGAGACGGACCTGCTCGACGCCGGCGGGGTCGCCCGCGGCAAGCGGCTCATGCGCAAGGGCCAAGGCCAAGGACGAGCTCATCGAGGCCAACCTGCGCCTCGTGGTCTCGATCGCCAAGCGGTACCGCAACCGGGGCCTGGCCTTCCTCGACCTCATCCAGGAGGGGAACCTCGGCCTCATGCGGGCGGTCGACAAGTTCGACCACACGAAGGGCTTCAAGTTCTCGACCTACGCCACGTGGTGGATCCGCCAGGCCATCACCCGGGCCATCGCCGACCAGGCGCGCACCATCCGCATCCCGGTGCACATGGTCGAGACCATCAACAAGGTGGTGTGGGCGCAGCGCCAGCTCCTCCAGGAGCTCGGTCGCGAGCCGACGATCGAGGAAGTGGCGCAACGCGTGGAGTTCCCGATCGAGCGGGTGCGCGAGATCCAGCGCATCAACCAGGACACGGTCTCGCTCGAGCAGCCGGTGGGCGACGAGGACGACTTCAACCTGTCCGACCTGATCGAGGACCGGGGCGCGGTGGTCCCCGACGACGCGGCGACACGGGCCCTGCTCGACGAGGCGGTCAAGGAGGCGCTCGGCCACCTCTCCGACCGCGAGCAGGACGTCGTCCGGCTGCGCTTCGGCCTCGACGACGGCAAGATCCGCACGCTCGAAGAGGTCGGCAAGGAGTTCGGGGTGACCCGGGAGCGGGTGCGCCAGATCGAGTCCAAGACGCTGGCCAAGCTGCGCCGGCCCGACGCCGCCCACCTGCTGCGGGACTACCTCGAAGAGTCCTGATCGCGCCGAATCTGGGGCGCAGCCTCGCTACGGCCGTGCCGGACCGCTGATATCGTTCGGGGTCCGTTCCTCGCCCTTCCGGGGTAGCTCAATGGCAGAGCAAGCGGCTGTTAACCGCTAGGTTGAGAGTTCGAGTCTCTCCCCCGGAGCATTTCGTCGTTTTCGCTGGTCAGCGGCGGTAGGTCCAGCACCTCACCTTCCACCTCTCGCTCGTCCCGCGGCGCCACGCCCGCGATCGATCTGATGGACGCCACCGGGACTTCCGAGCAGCTCGACAAGATCGGTGGCGCCGATGAGCTGCGCCTGGCCGCCCGCCGGTCCGACGGGTCATTGCGACCCTTCACGACCATGTGGGTGGTGCGGACCGGTGACGAGCTCTTCGTCCGATCGGCTGGAGGGAGCGACCGGCCGTGGTACCGCCACGCCCTGGCGAGTCGGGCGGGTCGCATCAGCGCCGGCGGCGTCGAAGCCGACGTGTCGTTCGCGAAGGCCCAATCCGGCTCGCAAGGCCATCGACACGGCCTACCACCACAAATACGACAGCTACGGGGCGATCATTGTCGGCCACGTCACCGGGATCGAGTCGCACGACGTCACCATCCGCCTGTTGCCAGTCGCACGGCAGGTCTGACTCACCTGCGAGAAGAGGAGATCATCATGAGCGAAGTCATTGCCGTCATCGGAGCCGGGCAGATCGGCCAGGCCATCGCCCGGCGGGTCAGCGCCGGAAAGCACCTCGTCCTGGCCGACCTGCGCAAGGACAACGCCGAGGAAGCGGCCGAAGTGCTGACCAACGCGGGGTTCGACATCAGCACTGCAGTTGTGAACGTCTCGGAACGTGAATCGGTTCACACGCTTGTCGAGACCGCCACCGCACTTGGTGATGTCAGCGGCGTCATCCATGCCGCCGGCGTCTCGCCTAGCCAGGCGTCGGTGGAGACCATCCTCGCCGTGGACCTCTACGGCACTGCTCTGATTCTCGAGGAATTCGGCAACGTGATCGCCGGCGGCGGGTCCGGAATCGTTATTTCTTCTCAGTCGGGGCACCGGCTCGGAGCTCTCAGTTCTGAACAAGACGCCGCCCTGGCCACCACGCCAGCAGACGATCTGCTCGCCCTCGAGATGCTGCAGTCCGGACACGTTGCTGACACGCTTCACGCGTACCAACTGGCCAAGCGCGGCAACTCACTCAGGGTCATGGCCGAGGCCGTGCGCTGGGCCAAGCGAGGTGCTCGGGTAAACACGATCAGCCCTGGCATCGTCATGACGCCACTGGCCAACGACGAACTGACTGGTCCCCGTGGAGAGGGCTATCGGCGCATGATCGCACGGGCGCCGGCGGGGCGGGCCGGCACGCCGGACGAGATCGGGACACTCGGAGCGCTGCTCATGGGACGTGACGGTGCGTTCATCACCGGGAGCGACTTCTTGATCGATGGTGGCGTCACAGCCTCCTACTTCTACGGCGACCTCGCACCGGCGTGACTACGAAGGTCTTGGCGGCCTTCTGTCTGACAAGGAGAAATGAAATGGAACTTCGACCAAAGCAGCCAACCGGAAAGGGACCTGCAGAGTGGTTCACCGGGGAGGTCTGGATCGATCCGGTGACCCAGGGCGAACCGCCCTCCCAGCTCAACGTAGGTGCGGTGCATTTCACGCCAGGCGCCCGCACGGCCTGGCATCGCCACAAAGGAGGCCAGACCCTCTACGTGACCGAGGGGCGGGGCCTCGTCCAGTCGCGTGGCGAAGATATCGTCGAGATTCGCTCGGGGACATCGTCTACGCGTTTGACGGAGAGGAGCACTGGCATGGCGCTACCTCGGAGCATTTCATGACCCACATCTCGATTACCGAGGGCCCGCCGCAGTTTGGCGACCACGTGAGCGATGCCGAGTATGACGCTCCGCGCCGCTCGTAAGCGAGAGGCAGACCTAAGCGCAGACAGGCCGGCCCTGGCGCTCCGACCTCTGTTCCGGTCTGGTCTTCGGGGCAACCCGACACGTCAAGGGTCAGTGCGGGGACTCCGCTGCGCTCCGTGTCCTTGTTCGCCTGCCACTTCCCTTTGACGCATCGCGTAACGAACGCGAAAGCTGTGAAGGAGTCAACCTCCACACGCGATCCGCGCGCGAAGGATCGGAAATTAGGGTCACGAGCGGTTATTGGCGGTAGGTCCATTTGCTCATCTAGCTGGGACTATTCGAGTTGATCCTGTTCAGAATCCTCGTCCGGGGGGCCCGCTAAGTTGAGAGTTCGAGTCTCTCCCCCGGAGCATTTCTCGTTGTTTCCGCTGGTCAGCGGCGGTGGGTCAGCACCTCACCTGCTAGTGGTTTCAGTTCCCCGTTTTCGGCCATCCCGACTCCTTCCAATGCGAAGAATGGTATTGACCTCGAGTAGTCGATCGGTAAAGGCAACCTGCCCCCCTACATTGCTCGCTGCCGGATCGGAGGGCACGTTTGCAGCCGTCCTCGTCCTTTAGGAGTTGGCCCCCTCTCCACCCTCGATGACCCTCGTAATTCGCCTGTCGGGCACAAGCCAGACGACTGCTACCCCGACGTATATCGCAAGGGCTACCCATGGTTCGAAGAGCGCCACAACGATCCCCGCCACATATGCGATAGCCGAAAGCCGGCCCTTGCGGTCACTGCCGATCGCCACGGCCAATGGTGAACCCGCCGGATGCAGTGCTAAGAGCGCCCGGGTGAGCAGGAAGTAGGCGATAGCCGAAAGAAGCAGGACCAATCCGTACACGAGCACCGGGGCGGTGTTTCTCGGATGTTCACCCAACCACGCCGTGGCCGCGGGCGTCAGCGAGAGTGAGAACAGCAGTCCCATGTTCGCCCAGAGAACCCGACCATCGATGCGCTCCACGACGTGCATCAAATGGTGGTGGTTGTTCCAGTAAATGGCCAAGAAGGTGAAGCTCAAGGCGTAGACAAGAAGCTTTGGCACCAGTGGCCTCAGATCCCCGAAACCGTGACCAGCAGGTGGCCGGAGATCGAGCACCATGATCGTCATGACGATGGCGATCACGGCATCTGTGAATGCCTCGAGCCGCCCTTTTGTCACAGCGAGAGCATCGCATACCAGGTGCCGTTGACCGAGAATCGCTACGACCAACACGACTTGAGCCCGGGCCCCAGAACGGGCTCTGTGGCGTTCAACAACTACGTGGGACGACTACGGATTCACCCGCTCTGTGGCACCTACCCATAACACGATGGAAGCCTTGTGACGGCACGAGAAGCTTCAGGCCGCTAGGGGCACGCACTCCGATTCGACCGCTGTGACGGACTCATTCGGAGTCCCATGGCTGCGGGAGATCGTTTCTGCCGTGCGACGACGGTGGTCGGCGTGTGACATCACAACTAGCGGCAAGACAGCTACCGCGATTGCCAGGACCATGAGGGGAATGCTGACCATCAAGAGTGTCATTGATTTCGCCGGAACCATAGGGAGTGGGTTCCTCCTCCTGGTAGCCCATGGTGATGGGCGGAGGTACAGCGGAAGTTAACTGCTCTTGAGCGGTTCCTGAGCATCGCATTGCAGTTTGGTGAACAACTCCGACTCGTGCAGGTCGTTCCTGTGAAGTCTGTGAATCTTGAGCCCTAAGTGTGTGAGGCAGCGCGGCATCGACCCTCTCCTTGCCACCTGCGGTGGCCGTGCGTCGGCGTTGCGGCCTTCGACGGGTCGTGCGACGACTTCGGGCGATGGGCTCGAACAGGGAAACGCCAGAAGGGCGTGGGCTGGTAGCGAACGCGCTCTAGGTCCTCAGGGCTGAACCTCGACGTCGACTACGACGGGCGGTAGCGTCACCCCGCTGGTGGTGCTGAGATTCACGCGGACCGAGTAGGACCCCGCCGCCGGAGCGGTGACGCTGAGCAGCTGCCTGGCGGGCTGGGGCGGGCCGCATCCCGCGGCGTCGCCATGAGACTGCGCCAGCGTCAGCGTGCCGGAGGACGGTGACACCGTCAGCCCAGTCGGATTCGCCACCGCCTGCCACCGGACTGTGGTCGCCTGGTCACCGGCCCGCACCATCCCGAGCTGGATCGTGGTCGGTTGCCCGGCCGTGGCGGATGCCGCGCCGCTCGGCAGCGAAAATCCGACCGCCGGCAGTTGACCTTGCCCAAACGAAGGGGGGCGGGCGGACGACGACGACGCCCATGTGGGGTCCGGCGTGGCGGACAGGACGTAGTGCATGATTCCGCCCGTGTCGAGCGCGGATGCCGGGAGCCAGGGCAGATCCCAGCTTCCGGTGGTGGAGTGCGGCTCCGGAGTGCCGGAGCAGGTCGGCTTTGCGGGGGCAGGGTGGGCGACGCCCGAGATCCTCAGCGTGTGGACGTACGGCCGGGAGGCGGCCGCGCCCGTGGCCTGCTCGACCAGACGGTGACCGTCCGCGAGTGTGATGGTCACGGACGGGAAGAGGGGGCTGGCCAGCGCCAGGTCCGCCGAGCCCGGCGTCACGGGGAACAGTCCGAGGGCGGCCCAGACGTACCAGGAGGAGAGGGCGCCCAGATCGTCATTCCCGGGCTCGTCGACCGGAGCGTCCGCGTACTGCGTGTCCGCAATGGCGCGTACGGCACGTTCGGTCTCGTCCGGAGCCCCGAAGGAGTCGAACTCCCACGGAGCCCACTCGTCGGGCTCGTTGCCGGACCATTCCTCGGGGACATCTCTCGTCGCGTTGAGGGAGCTCATAAAGGTCTTGAGCTTGGTGGTGGCAGCAGCGTCGCCGCCCATCAGCGAGGCCAGGGCGCCCAGGTCTTGGGGGACGGACCATGTGTACTGCACCGCATTGCCCTCCTCGAAGCCCGTCTGCCCGCCTGGCTCGAGCTGTGATGCCTCGAACGCCGCCCCGGGAGGGAAGCTGCCGTCCGTGCCGCGAGCCTGGATATAGCCCGTGGCGGGGTTGAACAGGTACTCCCAGCTAGCGGCGCGCCGGTTCATGGTCGACGCCAGCGAGCGGTTGTGCTCGGCCGTGGCGATCTGCGCGATGGCGAAGTCGTCGAGGGCGTACTCAAGCGTGACCGAGCCTCCGATGGAGTAGTCGATTGATGTCAGGTCCAGCGAGCTCGCATTGACGTAATGCTGCGAGATGTACTGGCTGAGATACTGCCGCTCGATCTCGAGCCCATGGCCCGCCTCGTTCTGGGTCGCGCCCTTGACCATGTATTTGAGCGCCGAAGCGACGTCGAAATTGCGGACACCCATGGCGTAGGCGTCAGCGATGATGGGATCCGCCGAGTCGCCATTCATCTGCGACTCGTCCCCGCCGACGATGGCCCACTTCGGGAGCCAGCCGTCCTGCTTTGCATCGTTCACGAGTGACTGCACCATGTCACCGACGTCATGGGGAGCGAGTAGCGACTCGAGCTGGATCTCACTGCGGTAGATGTCCCACTCGGAGAAGTTGGCGTATTCGTTGCGATGCTCGGCCGTATGGACCTTCCCGTCATTTCCGTCGTATCGGCCGTTCAGGTCGGAGACCACATTGGGGAAGAGGAGCGAGTGGTACAGCGCCGTATAGAAAGTGTGCTCCTGCGTCTGGGTGCCGCCCCGGATGGCGATCCGGCCGAGCAGGCTGTTCCAGCGATTCTGCGCCTGGGCGCTGACGCTCTGCAGTGACCAGCCCGGATCCTCTCCTTGGAGGTTCTGGAGGGCATCCTGTGTGCTGATGAAGGAAATTCCGACCTTCATCAGAACCTGCTGCTGCCTGGTCGTGTCGAAGGTGGCGAAAGCACCACAAGACGTCCCGTTGCAGTCGGCGGCTCCGGGGGCCGTGCCCGAACCGCTCCACATCCCCGCCGCCGAGAACGGCCGGTCGAAGAGGGCGACGAAGTGCAGCGTGTAGCTGGATCCGGTCCCACAGAACTGCCCGCTGCTCACCTGGCCCTCGACCTCGTTGTGACCGACCACCCGCGCGCTGGCCGCCGTGACGGGGTTGACGCCATCGGCCACCTTGAAGAGCACGTTGGACTCTGCGCCGCGGGGAAGTCGAAGTTCGAGATGCCCGACCGTGTGGTGACGGCCATGGAGACCGAGATGGGAGCTGGGCTCCCGAGCTCGACCTGATAGCGGCCGGGCGCGGCATGCTCCTGTTGATGCGAGAAGGTGGCGACCGCCGTCGCGGGCGACGTCACCGCACCCACGGTGGGCAGGATCGGGACGTCCTGATAGGACGGGCATCCCGTGCCGCTCAGGTGGGTGAGGCTGAAGCCGCTGATCGCTGAGTCGTCGTAGGCGTACCCTCCGCCGGCCTGCGCCTCGTTGGGGCTGGTGTCGGGGCTCCACTGGATCATGCCGAACGGGAGGTCCGCGCCAGGGAACTCGCCGACGGTCCCGGGGCTCACCGGTCCGGTCGCGGTGCCGTCGAGCGGGTGGACGAGGGCCGCCGGGTTCGTTCCGGCGGTGGAGGGCGGCGAGGCGCCCGAGGCGGGGAGGGGAGGGCCGGTAGCTGTCGCAGACAGCACACCCAGCAGGGCCAGCGCCCCCGCACTGACAACCGGCCCGTGCCATCTTCGAACACGGGGCCGACCGGTCATCGCGATGACCGTAGCAACGGGTTGCGTGACGAGGGAGGCACGACGGCCGACGTATTCGACGACGGATCGCCGGATGAGGAGGGTCTGCGTTTGAGGTTTGTTCGCGGGAGTCCCGAAGAGTTGATCCAGATCTTGCCGGTGAAGTGGCCAAGCGTTTTTCAGGCGGCGCGAAATGACCACATCAATGCAACGGTCCGTGCCGCGTACGACCAGCTCGAAACGCCAGTCGGATGCAATCTTCACCCACTTGACAGATCTTCTGATCATCCGCTCCATGGCGGTCTCCGAGTCGAATTCACTCGCTGTGCACGCCCCTACGACTCCGATGATGAGCTGATCGGCGGAGTGCGCACTCGTCGGGTGCTGGAGATCACCACGAGCGCCAGGGAGCGGGACCGCCGTCACCCGCTTCTGGGCTGCGACCTCGGCGGCTCCTACGACAGATTTCGGGCCGTCCACGACATCGTTGGACATGTGGACCCGTGCTTTGGCCTCGACCGAGACGGTGAACTCAATCCGCCTCGCCAGATGGAAGTCGTGCGGGCTTTCCTTGGTGGAGTGGCGTCAGGAGACGAGCGTGGAGAGGTCGGTGAGCGACGCGGGCAACTCTCTGCGCAGCTGGCGCCCGCGAATCGGCCCGGCGAAGAGCCACCGGTCCAAGACGTTAGGGTCGCTCAACTCCTCCGATCGTGATCTTCGTGGTCGAGTGTTGGTGTGAGCCCGCTCTGGTAGGCCAAGACGACGGCTTGGACGCGGTCGCGGAGACCGGGCTTCTGGAGGATGTGAGTGACGTGCGTCTTGACAGTTGTCTCGCTGATGTAGAGGCGTCGCCAATTTCAGCGTTTGACAAGCCGCCAGCGAGGAGGCGCAGTGTTTCTTGTTCTCGTTCGGTGAGGTCGTTGAGCTCTTTTGGGGGTGCCGGACGAGGGATTTGTACGAATTGCCTGATGACACGTTTCGTAATGGCGTAAATCACTATTTGAGATGGCTACAATCACTTCCACAGCTTAAAACGATGACTCAATAGTAACCTACGCTAGGATCTTGTTAAGTCATTCATCCTCCAAATGATCTGATTCGTCGACAGGCAACCCTCGATGAATAGCCGTGATGGAGTCGCAAGGGAGAAGGGCATGTCGCAAAGCCACATCCGCCAACAGGTGGTGCAGCATCTCACGCAGCATGGGCCGATCGAAGACCCGACAGGGAGAGCAACGGCGAAGCTTCGGGAAGCACTCGATTTCCACGGGTCAGAGGCGAGCTTCACTCAACTGATCGCCAACATGGATCGAGCGGGTCAATTGACCAGAGAGGTCAAAGGTAAGAGGACCTATCGAATTGTGCCAGTTGCCGACTCTTCGCCGTCGGACGTTCAAAACCAACCGGCCAAGATGCAACAGACAAACGTAGATATGGATTACGACCTATTGGCCTCCGCCTTACTTGTTCAGGTCGTTCAGACTCTAAGCCAGGGAAATCGAGAGCGAGAGACGGACGGGTCGTGGGCGCGCCGCCGGATCGAACGACTCGAGCGGCGTATCGACGACTTGGAACGCACCCTGTCGCAGGCAAAAGCTGAGTCGAAGACGCTTGAGGCCGAGCGCGACGAACTGCGGCTACAACTCCAGCACAGCGAAGGAAACCTTGCACTTCTTACGGATCGGCTCTCGACCGGTAAACCACGTGACGGACAACTGTCCACGCTCCTTCGGACAGACGAACGCGACCTTCTTCACCAGCTTCGTAGCAGCCTCGTGAACGAGCGTCCAGATCGCGGAAGCTGACAGTTCAGGGGTCCCGGATAGGGCATCAGATCGTTCTGTCCGTGGCCTGAAGGGAGTTTCGCCGAGCCGTCTGTGAGCGCCTGGTGGCTGGCGAGCCAGTCCAGCGGTCGAATTGTGCAAGTTCACCATGGATGTCGCCCGCCGTATTGGTCGTACCCCGGCCGAAGGCTTGGCTCAACCAAGAGTGCTCCTCTCGTTACGACGCGCACGCGGTCCTCGGGTAGAAGGGTGCGGGCCGCACACGTTGCATCGCTGGATCTGAAGCTCTCCCCGGGTTGGCGGCCACCCAGTCGGGCGCTGTTTCGGGTGTTGGCTTCGGCGCCGCCTTCACTGTCGCTCCCCGCCGGCGGCCGCGTTGCCGCCGCCGAGTTCGGCGAGGAGTGCCTGGCTGTAGACGACGCGGCCGGTGAGACTCTGGGGCGGCCGCCAGCACAACTCGAGGGCTGCCTGCGCCATAACCTCGGGCGGCTCCACCACCTGACCAAGATCCTCGGCTCGGACGAGCTTATGAAAGACGGTTCCCGGGGTTGGCACGACCCTGCTCGGTGACAGGGAGTTCACTGCGACGTTCGATCCCCAGGCCTCCGCAGCCAGACCGGTCGTCAACCGCTCTAGGGCGGCTTTGCACATGCCATAAACGGTCCCGCCTCTGCCCCAGCGAGCGTCCGGCGGGATGGTGGGGTGGCGCGAGGCTCCCGAGGAGATGTTGAGGATCCAGCCTTGGCCGGCGGCCACCATCGACGGAAGGACCCGCTGAGCGAGGTCCATCGGCGCATAGACCTGGACCTGAAACATCAGCTCCCGGCGCTTCGGCGTGAAGTCTGCGACAGGCATCCACCAGGTGACGGCGGCGTTGTTGACCAGGATGTCGACGCGGCCCAGGGCCGCCTCGGTTTCGAGGACCAGACGCTCGCGGTCCTCGGGCCGGGAGAGGTCAGCGGCGATGGCGACCACCTGACCGCCGGCGTCGGCGATCTTCCCGACAGTCTCCGTCAGGCTGCCTTCCATTGGATTGCTGCCGGGTTCAACCGTACGTGCGGTCACCGCGACCGACGCGCCTTCGGCGGCGAAACGCTGTGCGATAGCGAGGCCGATGCCGCGGCTTGCGCCGGTGATGAGGGCCGTCCGGCCAGTGAGACGTCCGTTACTTCCGGTCATAGCTGTCCTTCCTTCCAGACGACCAGCGCGTCGAGCACCTCGACGTCAGGTCCATCGACGCGAAGCGGGTTGACCTCGAGGGTGTCGAGCGCCGGGCCGAGCCCCTCAGCAAGAGCGGCGATGTCGGCGATCACTTGGCACAGACGGTCGATGTCCGCTGGCGTCGAACCGCGTGCCCCCGTCAGCAGCGCAGCGGCACGTAGTTCGGCGAGCATCTCGGCGACGTCGACCTTGTCGACGGGAAGCAGACGCAGGGAGGTGTCATTGAGCACTTCCACCCAGAGCCCGCCGAGCCCGACCGAGAGCACTTTCCCCCAATCCGGATCGGTCACGACCCCGACCAGCAGCTCGATACCGCCCCGGCGCATCGGCCCGACCAGCACCCCAGCGAGGAGGGCACCGGGACGGTGTTCCGCCAGCGCTGCTGCCAACTCACCGAACGCGATCGCCGCCTGGGCCGGATGGACTTCGAGGCGCACCCCGCCGAAGTCGGACTTGTGGGCAACCTGATCCGAGGCGATCTTCATCGCCACCGGTTGTGCATAGGAAGCGGCCAGCTCCACCGCTTCTGCCGCGCTCTTCGCCAGCGCTGCTGGTGCCAGCGGGATGCCATGGGCTTCCAGAAGGGCGCGCGGACGATGCTCCGTCCAGACGCCTTCGGCGCCGGCGGGAACCAAAAGCGGCGGCGCCGGCGAGATGGAGGGGGGTGAGCCGGCGAGGCAACGGTCGCGCCGCTCATGGTAGCGGGCACCGTGGCCGATGGCGCGGGTACCCAGCTCGATACCGTCGAGCACGTACAGGTCCCTCTGCCCGAACAGCTCCTGCGCGTAGGAAGGCAGGTCCGATACCACCGAGGTCTGCAGGAGCAACGGGACCGGGATCCGTTGCCGGGCCGACGCCAGCGCGTCAAGGCGGTCGACGATCGGCTTGAGATCCTTCGGGGCGATCCTGGGCAAGCTGATCGCGTAGAGGATCATGTCGTAATTGCCGGCGGCCTCCTTGGCGACGATCTGCAACGCCTCGAAAGACAGCCGCGGATCGACTACCACGTAGCCGGTGACGTCGAGAGGATTGTGGGGGTTGGAGAAGGAGGGCAGGAATTCGGTCAGCGCCTGCAAGGTCGCCGCAGGGAACTCAGGCAGTTCCAGCCCCTCGCTCGACGCCCGGTCGGCGAGTAGGTCGCACGCTCCACCCGACGGGGTCACCGCCGCGATGCGCCGGCCCTTCACGTCGGGGTGGTAGCCGAGGTAGCCGGCCGTGGCGAGCAGCTCCTCGAGGGAGTTCACCCTCACCACCCCAAGCTGACGGAACGCCGCGTCGATCATCTGGTCGTCGCCCGCGAGAGCACCAGTGTGAGCGAGGGCGGTACGGGCACCCTGCTCGGAGCGGCCGGCTTTGAGGGCGACGATCGGCTTGCCGGCATGTAAGGCCCGCTCCGCCATGTCCCGGAAGTCCTCAGGGTGACGGACCGACTCCAAGAATGCCGCAATCACCTTGGTGTCTTCGTCCTCGATGAGGTAGCGCATGATGTCGGTCGCCGAGATCAGCGCCTCGTTGCCAGTGGAAACCATGAGGCTGAGCCCCACGCCGCGGACCTGCGCTCCCGACAGCACCGCGGCAGCCAGACCGCCGGACTGCAGGACTATCCCCACCGGCCCGCCAACCAGGGGTGGTGCGATCGGCAGGCCGTAGGCAGCGACCCCGCCAGCGACATTGATGAAACCATTGCCGTTGGGGCCGAGGACGGCGAGGCCACGGCGGACGGCGAGCTTCTCTAGGCGGGTGGCCAACTCCGCCCCTGCGGGTCCGGCCTCTTCAAAACCGGCGGTCAGGATCACCAGGTTGCGGGTGCCGACATCGGCGATCTCTTCCACCACCTCCATTACCGCGGAAGTGGGCACCATGACGTAGGCAAGGTCGACCGACTCTCCGATGGCGGATACCGACTTGTGCGCCGCCTCACCGTGCACCTTCTCGTGATGGGGGTGCACGAGGTGGAGGGTGACGTCGGGCGAGTACCGCCGAAGGTTCGCGTGTGTGAACACCGACCACTGCGAGTTGTCAGTCGCCCCGACGAGCGCCACGGACCGCGGCGTGAACAACCCGCGCAGCCGCGCGGTGACACCGTCGCCGGTCCCGGCTCGCTCGGTTGCGTCCACCTGCCTCCCCACCGGACCCCCGGGTGCTCGGGGGACAACGACCTTAGTTACTACGTGCCGCGAACATTGAACGCAATACTGACTCGGCGATGGCCTGCGAAACCGCTCAAACGGTGTCGGTGCCGACAATCCAATCCGTGCCCGCTGACCTGGGATCATGGCCGAATTGCCGGTGCGGGCGCGCGCTGGGTTGAATGTTCGAGTCTCACCCCGGAGCATTTTCTTCGTTTCGCCGGTAGGCGGCGGTATGACCTCGACCTCACCCTCGGCTTCACCCCGCGGTGCGCGTCTGGGCACGATGGCTCGAAACGGTTCTGGAGTCAGCTCCTAACGTGGTTGCACGTGACTGGGCGAGCAGATATTCGGTACCAGCGTGCCTATGAGTTCGGGTGCACGCCACAACAGCTGTGGGCTGCCATGCAGGAGGTCGATCAGTTCGAAGCATGGTGGCCGTGGCTGGAGGAGTTCCGCCTTGAGGGGGGCAGCCTGAAGGCGGGTTCGGTTCTGCACGGCGTGGTCGCTCCGCCGCTGCCGTACAGGATGCGCCTCCGGGTCGAAATCACTCGCAGCGATCCGCCCAGAGAGATTGACGCCGTCATCCATGGCGACCTCGAAGGTCTGGCGAGTATCGAGATCCACCCCACCGATGTCGGCGCAAAAGCCGAGGTCGCATGGACGGTCGAAATGATGCAGCGCCCGATGCGGCTGGCAGCTCGTTTCGGGCGCCCTCTCTTGCAGTGGGGTCATGACCGTGTGGTCGAGATCACCGTGGCGGGTTTCCGCCGCCGGCTCGAGTCCGGCGACTAGCCGTTAGCTGAGGCTCGACACGGCCAGCGACGCGGCCAGAAGCACCACCGCCCATGACATGGCATGCAGAGCCCGCTCCAGGGGACCCAACAGCGTCCGCTCATCTATCGGGAGCACATCACCGCTCGCCAGCGTGATCTGACCTCCCACCGCGGCGCTGCGGCGGCGGATGAGCCGTGCCGGCGTGCTCAGTTGGCGCTGCGCGGCCGAGAGCGCAAAAGCCCCGGCCGCGGCGATGGCCGGGCTGATCGCCAGCCGCCCAGTTTGAGCCACGTAGGCGACCAGTACCGGGAAGGAGCCCCACGCCAAGGCGAAGCCAGCGTCGCTATGGATCACACCGCCGAACAGCTCCAGGTTGTAAGCGACGACAAGAAGAGGCCCCAGCACCAAGAACGGAACAAGAGGCCAACCGACTCGGGACACTCCGGCAACGCCGAGCGCAACCGCACCCGCCAGCCCCACCACCGTGACGGCGATCAGCGCCCCGGTCGGGATATGGGTTCCCAACGGACGACCGTTCAGTTCGTCGAGCGAGTGCGCTGCAAGCCCCACGGCTAAGAAGAAGGCCAAGAGCGTGGCGAGCAGCCGAGTCAGGTTGACGGTGGGCGCCAGGCAGGCACCGATCACCACGTAGGCCAAATGCCACCCCGTGTATGGGGGATGGAGCAGGGTCCACCAATCACGCCAGCCACCCGACCGGGCGGCGTAGAAGGCCGGTCGTCCTTCCGTGGCGCGCTCGGCGTGCGGTTCCTCGGGTCGGGAAGAAGAAATCTCCGCGTCGCTCGCCCCCGGTGCAGGCTCCTCAGTCACGCCTGCGCGTCCCCCACATGACCAGACCGCCCCCGAAGCTCATGACGCTGACACCGACATCCTCGAACCCCGCCTTCCGCCACGCCTCCTCGGTCCATGACAAGGGATACGTGCGGTAGTGCTGCGAGATGTTGGGTCCGAGGAACCGCCCCACCCGGAACCACTCGCGGCCACCGGTGAGCAAGCCGCCGACGGGGAGGAGCAGGCGGGTGTAGAGCCACCACCAGAAGCGCCAGAACCGACTCGGTGGCAGGAGGAATTCGAGGCTGGCGACGGCACCACCGGGCTTCACGACCCGGGCCAGCTCGTACAGCGTGGCCTGGGGATCGTCAACGTAGCGAAGGAGGTACGTGAAGGTCAGTGCGTCGAAGGTCTCATCGGGAAATGGCAATTGTTCGGCTCGACCGGCCACCAGACTGATCCGCTGGCTCATCCCGGCCTCGGCCACGTTCTCCTGACCCCGGGCGAGCATGTTCCGGGTCAGATCAAGGCCAACGACGTCAGAGGAAGTGCGGCCGCCAACTGCAGGGCAACGCCGGCGGTCCCCGATGCGACGTCCAGCATCCGGGCGGGCGAGATGGGCGCAATGTGGTCGACCATGGCCCGTCTCCATCGGCCGTTCTGGCCCATGGAGAGGACTTCGGCCAACTGGTCGTAACGCTTCGGGAGGGACGCGAACAGCTGCTGCGCGAAGCGGTTCCGAGCACCGGCAACGTCCGTCGGCATGCCTTCCTCCAGGGGTGAGAGGATCTCACTGTAGATCCGGGCAGGTGGAAGGAGCAGGGTGAGCATGTCCAGCTTTGACGTGCTCGTCGTCGGGGGCGGACCGGCGGGCAGCGTGGCCGCGCTGGTCCTTGCTCGAGGTGGCGTGAACGTCGCCTTGGTCGACAAATCGCCCTTTCCGCGGGACAAGGCGTGCGGCGACGTGGTCGGACCCCGAGGTCTCCAGCTGATGAGCGATCTCGGGTTGGCGCCGCCGATGGGGCCTGACGTCGGCGACATGCTCGTCGTCGGTCCAACCGGTCGCCGGGTTCGGCTCCCCTCTGCGGATGGCCTGACGTATCCCGGGCACGGCACTGCGGTCACGAGGACGGTGTTCGACGCCATGCTCCACGCGGCCGCCGTCACCGCGGGGGTCACTCCCATCGTCGGGCGGGCAGAGGAGCCTCTGGAAGAAGAGGGGCGCATCGTTGGCTACCGGTTGAGCGCCGGCGCGAGGATCGATGCCGACTTCGTGATCGGCGCCGACGGCGCCACGAGCGAAGTCGCCGCGGCCGCGGGTCTCGTGGACCCGCAGATGGTTCTGTGGGGCTTCGCCGTGCGCACCTATCTGCCACAGGCGGTCGATCTCCCGGCCATCGTCTTGTGGGAGCCGACGCCGAGGCGGGCGTTCCCCGGATATGGCTGGGTTTTTCCGGGAGAGCAGGGCGGCGCCAACATCGGTCTCGGTATCGGGACCCGGTCGGATCGCAAGGCCGGTGCACAGGCAGTCCGGGCCTTGCCTGACTTCCTCTTGCACCTGCGCGCCCTTGGTCTTCTCGAGCCAGGTCCGGTGGTACCGTCACGCCGTCTCGGTGGCTGGCTCAAGATGGGAATGGTCGGGACCACGCCGGCGCGGGGGCGCATCCTTCTGGCTGGCGATGCGGCGGGTCTCGTGAACCCGATGCAAGGGGAGGGGATCGCCCAGGCCATGACCAGTGGTCGCGCGGCCGCGGAGGCGATCCTCACCGGCCCGAGCCTCGCAGCCGACAGCTATCGATCCAGACTCGCCGTCGAGCACCTCCCGTACCATCTGATCGCCGCCGTCGTCCACGCCGGCCTGGTGGGACGGCCCCGGGCAACGGCAATGGTCGGTCGTCTTCTGACCGCGGCGGGCCATGGCGATGCGCTGTCTGGCGGCTGGGCCGTGTTCTGGAACGAGCTGCTCGATGGCGCTCCACCAAACCGGCATCGTGCGGTTGCGCGCGCGGTGACGCAGATCGGCCGGGTTATGACCGCCCACGGGGCGACGGCCAAGTGGTTCAACGCGTCAGTGGGTTGAGCCTGAGGTCCGATCCGGTCGAGGGCCGCCCGGTCACTCGGGCTGGGACCGCTATCCGGACTTCAACATGACCATGAGGGCGGCACTCTTCGAGTCTCGGATCTCCTTGACGGTTGAGAACTCGAGGGTTGCACCGTCCAAGAGCCAGGCCTGGAGCACGGACGCCTCCTTGGGCTCGGACAGGTAGTAGCCCTGAAGGAAGTCGCACGCGGCCTCCGCCAGCATGGCGCACGTGAGCTCGTCCTCCGCGCCCTCGGCCACGACTTGGAGGCCGAGCGAGTGGGCCATGGCGATGGAAGAGCGGACGATGATCCGGTTGCTCGCCTCGTTCGGGAGGTTGCTCACGAAAGAACGGTCGATCTTCAGCTCCTGCACGGGAAGGCGGTGCAGGTAGGCCAACGACGAGTACCCCGTGCCGTAGTCGTCGATGCCGATCTTGATGCCTAGCGCGGACAGCTTGTCCAGCACCTTGCTCGCCTGTGCGAGGTCGGCCATGATCTGGGTCTCTGTCACCTCGAGCGTGAGGATGTCGGGTGGGAGGTCATGTTCCCGCAGCTGTGAGGCGACCCTCTCGACCAGAGTGACGTCGGCGAACTCCCGTCCCGAGACGTTGATGGCGAGACCGACGTTGATGCCGACATCGCGCCAGGCGGCCAGTTGGCGGCAGCCCTCGGAGAGGACGAAGTCCGTGATCTGCGGGGTGAGGCCCATTTGCTCGGCGATCCCGATGAACTCCTCCGGGGGAATCGCCCCCTGCACCGGATGGTTCCAGCGGCAGAGGGCTTCGACCTGCACGATCTCCCGGGTTTGGACGTCGGCGATGGGCTGGTACATCAGGCTCAGCTCGCTGTCCTCCTCGAGCGCGTGCGTGAGGAGGCCGCCGAGCATCAGCCAGCGCCGCATGCTCTGGTCCTGCTCCACCGAGTAGAGCTCCACCGTGCTGCGCCGTTCCTTGGCCAGGTACATGGCGATGTCGGCCCGCTGCAGGAGCAGTGCCACGTCGTCTCCGTGCTCGGGTGCCATGGCGATGCCGGCGCTGGCGGTCACGGCGAGGGTCAGGCCGTCCATCTTGATCGGGCGCGACATCTCGTTGTTGAGGTCGTTGACAATGACGACGGCCCTCTCGGGCTCGGTCACGTCGGCGATGACGAGGGCGAACTCGTCGCCACCGAGGCGGGCGACGGTGGCCCGCCCGGAGACCGCGCGCAACAGACGTTCGGAGACCTCGCACAACAGACGGTCGCCGATGGCGTGGCCCAGCGTGTCGTTGACGTCCTTGAAACTGTCGATGTCCAAGAGCACGATGGCCACGCCGTCGCTCTCGCCGAGAGCGGCGGCGGCACGGGTGAGGAACAACATGCGGTTAGGGAGCCCGGTCAGCATGTCATGGGTGGCCTGGTGCGACTTGCTGTCGACCTCGTAGCGGAGCTCCTCGACGAGTCGGGCCCGTTCGAGGCTGGCGCTGGCGTGGGCGACGAGGGTCTCGAACAGCTTGAGGTCGTCATCGTCGAAACTGTCCAACTCCTCGTCGCGATCGACCGCAATAATGACGCCGATCGCGGTGTGCCGGTTCATCAGTGGGGCAACGATGGCGTCGCGATACTCGCCGACGACCGGATCGACACTCACCGTGCGGTCCGGCGCGGCAGAGTGATGGAGTGAGGCCTCGCCCGTGTCGATGGTCTGCGTCACGATCGACGCCTCATCGAGGGTGATCGGCTCGATCCCCGAGGCCCCGTGTTCATCGAAGGAGATCCGGCGGGGGATCCCCGAAGGCTCGGCCAAGATGAGCTCGGCGCGACGAGCCCGCATGACCGTGCAGACCTCCTTGAGGACGTCCACGCTCATGGACGACGGTTCGAGGCTCGCCGTACCCATGGTTCGACTGAAATCGTAGAGATGTTGCAGAGACGAGAAGCGGAGAGAGAGGCGGGTATACGCCCGGTAGGTCACAATGACCAGAGCGACCACGAGAACGAGGGGCAATGTCGTCCATGGGTCCAACCAAGCGGCGTCGAGGAACGCCAAGGCAAGGCACATGCTCACCGCCATCAGCATCGCGTGGTTCGCCAGCAGAAGGATTCCCGACCGCTTCTTCTTTGCAGTCTGTCCGGCAATCAGCGTGACGACACGTAGTGTGAGAGGTGCCACGATCTGGGCGGAAATCAAGGCCGCCGCGGCCGCGGCCCAGCCCCTGAGGCTGACTGGACTGTGGGTTCCGAGGAGCTCGCGGAAGACGACGGCTGCGAGCGCGGTAAGCATCGCAGTCGAGGCGACGTTGAACGTAACCTTCAACATCGCTTGACGGCGCAGGACGAGGAAAACGAAAGCAACGGCGCAGACCGTGCTGAGGACGAGAAGATTGGGGGAAAGGAAGACCAAGCCGATGAGGAGCGGCACGTCCTCCAGCACCCACAGGAAGGTGTTGCCGCGGTAGTGCAATGAGACCGGCACCCAGTCGGTAATTGCCCAGAGCACACAGACGATGCTGAACATGGCACCCTGGGGGATCACGTCCCTGAGGGGTCCCAGTCCGTGCAGCGGACCCTTCAGGCAGAGTGCGGCCGTGGCCAGCGCCAGGGTGAAGGAAAACGAGTAGATGGCAGCGGACACCTGCCATCGTGGCCGCTTACGGCTCCCGGCAGCATCGCTCACACCGGCGAGGACAGGCAGACTTCCAGGTTTGACGGATCCGTCTTCCTGAACATTCGTCCCATCCATAGAGCACACCGTCTTTGCACACCCGTTGATGGCCTCGGCGCCATCCGCGAACACGGATCAAACTATCGGCGGAATTTGTTCAAGACTTGAGATTGCGTCATTTCTGTGACGCCCGATCCGGCCTCCACTTGAGCAGTGTTTCGCTGGCAACCCCGATGGCGTTGACTGAATCCGGGGATTTCCGTGGGTCCGACGACGGAATCCATCACTCCGGCCTTTCCTGGCAGGGTTTGTCGGCCGCCATCGAACCCTCCCGGAGGTCTCCTCAGAGCCATCCTGATTGACGAGAGGTAATAGGGATTGCTCCCCTGAGTCGGCTATTCGGTCGGGCGGGTACCCTCCCGGAGGCTCCGGAGGAGCGGACGGGCAAGGAACACCGCAACGGCACACTGCAAGGTCCCTGCCAGCACCAATGGCAAACGGAGTCCGCCGATCGAGGCCAGGCTTCCGGCTGCCAGCGCGCCCACGGGCGCCGCACCCCACACGAGGCCGCGCCAGGCGCCGCCGACCCGTCCCATGAGATCTTCTGGAGTCAGTCTCTGGCGGAGGGAGATGGCGACCACGGATCCGACGCCTACGGCGAATCCAACCAGGGCGAAGGCAGGGCCGGCCAGCTCCCAGCCCTGGGCCAACGCCATGATCAGGTAGCCGACGCCGGATATGAGCGCGGCACCGATCAGGGTGCGGGCGCTCCCGAAGTTTCTGACTAGCGGGTTTGCCCCCAGACTCCCGATGAGGTTCCCAGCCGCGCCGACGGCGACGAAGACCCCGTACGCACCGGCTCGGACGCCCCACTCGGTTGTGGCCAGCAACACCAAGACCCCAGCCTCCATCCCCTGAAGTCCGGCCAAAGAGCCCACCATCAGAAGCAGGATCCGCAGCCGGCGGTCGCCGAAGAGGAGCCGGGCGCCCTCCCAGGCCGAGGTCGAGGACCCGTCCGGTCTCGGTGCTTTCGAGCGGAAGCGGACAAAGGAGAAGCAGGACAACACTGTCGCAATGGCGTCGGCGAAGAAGGGCACCGCCTTGCTCATGGCGAAGAGCCACGTGCCGATCACTGGGCCGGCGAGATGCTCAGTGGCCGCTTCGGTGCCGGTGAGGACGCCGTTGGCGTGCTCGAGCGCGTCCGACTCCACGAGACCGGGCACGATCGCCTGCAGCGAGGAGTAGTAGACAGCCCGGCCGCCCGCGTTGATCAGCACGACCAGGATCAAGAGCGCCAAGGTCATGCGATCGCCCAGAATGAGGAACGCGCCGCCCAGGATGGCGACGGCGCGCCCGAGATTTGAGATCGCCATCAGCGGGCCGCGCTCAAATCGGTCCGCAAACGCGCCAGCCGGGAGTGCCAAGAGGAGCCACGGCAGACTGTCCGCGGCGACGACACTAGAGACGGCCAGCGGGTGGGGATTGACGACGACAGCCATAAGGGGGACCGCCCCGGCCGTCAGTCCGTCACCAGAACTTGCCAGCGTGAAGCCAACCCACAGGCGGGCGAAGGGACGGCCGAATGGGTTCCTCCAGATGCGGTGCGTTGACCCGTTGCGGACGGTCACGGAGGCTGCAGCTGTGACCTGGACCGCAGATTGTGAGGCCTTCGCATGGCCGGCTTGTCCCTCATTATTTTCTATCTGGTCTCTGACGCGACAAAGGCAGCTGCTGCCTCAGCGAGACTAGATCGCCTAAGGCGGCTGGCCGCCGTGTCGAACAACACAGAGCTACAGGCAGTACCAGCATCGGTACGCCCCGTTGAATGTCTGGATCGGTTGTCGGGCTTCTCTAGGCCCACTTCGGAAAACGTCCACTGGTCATCGGCTGCCTCCTTTCACACTCGGGTACGGCGCGTTGAATGTCTGGATCGGTTGTCGGGCTTCTCTAGGCCCACTTCGGAAAACGTCCACTGGTCATCGGCTGCCTCCTTTCACACTCGGGTACGGCGCGTTGAATGTCTGGATCGGTGGCCGGGCTTCTCTAGGCCCACTTCGGAAAACGTCCACTGGTCATCGGCTGCCTCCTTTCACACTCGGGTACGGCGCGTTGAATGTCTTGCTCGGTTGTTCTCTAGGCCCACTTCGGAAAACGTCCACTGGTCATCGGCTGCCTCCTTTCACACTCGGGTACGGCGCGTTGAATGTCTGGATCGGTGGTCGGGCTTCTCTAGGCCCACTTCGGAAAACGTCCACTGGTCATCGGCTGCCTCCTTTCACACTCGGGTACGGCGCGTTGAATGTCTGGATCGGTGGTCGGGCTTCTCTAGGCCCACTTCGGAAAACGTCCACTGGTCATCGGCTGCCTCCTTTCACACTCGGGTACGGCGCGTTGAATGTCTGGATCGGTGGTCGGGCTTCTCTAGGCCCACTTCGGAAAACGTCCACTGGTCATCGGCTGCCACCTTTCGTGCGCTGTCACATAAGGGACACGTCTGCCCGGCAGGGGACACGTCTGCCCTGTGGTGGTGGAACACACGTCCTTCCAGCGGGGACACGTCTGTCGGGTAGGGGACACGTCTGTCTGTACAGGCGAGGAGGGAGAAACGACCGTGCCACCGGTGCCCTCCTTTCCCACCTACAAGTTTCGCCCAATTTGCAACCGAGCGGCAACCATGGCCGGGTCCGTGACCAGGTGAAATAGCTCAGAAGGTTGCCGCAGCGCCCATTGCAACCTTCGTCGCGCCAGAATCCCGATACTGCATCGGGCGCGCACGCGGCGTCCCGACGAGCGGCGAACGTCGGTTCTTTCTTGAGCGTCCGGCGCACCGCCGACCGACAATGCACAGACTGTTGAACAGGGGGTCACACCGGTTCCTTCGGGCCCCCGCTTTGCCACCCCGGTGCCAAAGCCGAGCGCGCGCAACGGTCGAATTCATTTCATCTCGGCATCACCGATTGTCCGAGATCGCGTCACGAACCCTGGGTACGAACCTCTCGTCGCTTCTCCAACGCCGACGAACGAAAGGTGCCAACCCATGCCCACCAGCCGAACCCGACGTGCCGTCGTGGCCTTTGCGGTGTGCGGAACTGTCGTGACGACTGTCGCGAGCAGTGTCGTGACGGCGTCCGCCGCCACGCCGCCCACGATCGCTGCTGTGACCTTCACCGCCCCGCCCGGGACGTCGCTCGACAACCCCCAAGGTGTGGTCGCGGCCAACGGCACTATCGACGTGTCGAACACGAACGACAACGTCGTGGCGAGCATCATCGGCGCCGCCACCGCGACGATCGCCGGGTCTACGAGGCCACCGGGGAGAGCGGTGACGGCGGCCCCGCCACCGCGGCCACTCTCGACCAACCGACCGCACTGGCGCGCGACAAGGCCGGTGACGTCTTCATCGCCGACACCCTGGACAACGTGGTACGCGAGGTCACGCCCGACGGCGTCATCCACCTGATCGCCGGCAACGGCACCGAAGGGAACCGGGGCGAGTTCGGCGGTTTCGCCGTACGCGCCGAGCTCGACAGCCCCCAGGGCGTCGCCGTCAACGGCAAGGGTGACGTCTTCATCGCCGACACCTACAACAACATCGTCCGCGAGGTCACCCCGCGGGGACTGATCTCGACCGTCGCCGGCAACGGCAATCCCGGGTACCGGGGTGACAACGGGCTGGCGTGGCGGGCCGAGCTCTCGTTCCCGACCGGGCTGGCCGTCGACTCCCTGGGCAACCTCTACATCGCAGACTCGGGCAACAACGTCGTCCGCCGGGTCTCCACCTCGGGGGTCATCACCACGGTGGCGGGCAACGTCGCCGCCGACCAGGCCTCCGGCGGTCTCGGGGGCTTCAGCGGCGACGGCGGCCCGGCCACTGCGGCCCGGCTGAACGCCCCACAGGGCGTCGCGTTGGACCAGGCCGGCGACCTCTTCATCGCCGACACCTTCAACAACGCCGTACGGGAGGTCACCCCGGCCGGGACCATCTCGACCGTCGTGAACACCGTCGGCGCCAAGGGGAGCAGCGGCAACGGCGGTCCGGCCGCCGCCGCCAAGCTCAACACTCCCTTCGCGGTGTCGGTGGACAACGGCACGGGTGACCTCTACGTCGCCGACACGTCGAACAACCGGGTCCGCGTCGTCACCGGGTTCACGCCCCCGACCACGACCGCGGGCGGCCCCGAGGCTCCCGCCCCGCCGGTCCCGCCGCGGCACCACCACTGAGCGGCCCGATCGCCCGCCCATCGACCAACCCGCGTACGCACATCTCACTAAAAGGACACACACCCATGACGAATCACTCTTCGTTCCTTGCCACCCCGTTCTCCCGGCGCCAGCTCCTGAAGGGAGGGGCCGGAGCCGCGGCCGGCGCGGCGCTCGCCGCCTACCTGCCGTCGAGCGTCCGCAGGGCCATCGCCGGGGCCAACCCGACCAGCTTCGACCTGAGCCAGGTCAAGCACATCGTCCTGCTGATGCAGGAGAACCGCAGCTTCGACCACTACTTCGGCACGCTCTCCGGCGTACGGGGCTTCGGCGATCCGAGGGCGATGCGGCTGCCCTTCGGGCGCTCCGTCTTCGCCCAGCCCGATGGCGAGAACCCCGACAGCTTCCTGCTCCCGTACCACCTCGATTCTTCGAACTCAGCGGCCCAGGCCGTCCCCTCACTGAGCCACGCCTGGCAGGTGCAGCACGCGTCGTGGGCCAACGGCGAGATGGACGGCTGGCTGCGGTCGCACATCGCGGCGGACAGCGACACCGCCGGTCCCTTCACCATGGGCTATTACACGGCCGCCGACATCCCGTTCCAGTACGCGCTGGCCAACACGTTCACCATCTGCGACAACTACTTCTGCTCCATCCTGGGACCGACCCACCCGAACCGCTCCATGTGGATGACCGGGACCGTCGACCCCGACGGGCAGAACGGGGGGCCGGCGCTCGACAACAACGCGCCGAACGGCACCTACAACTGGACCACCATGGCCGAGCGTCTCGAGGCCGCCGGGATCTCGTGGAAGTGCTACCAGCAGGCGGACAACTACGGCACCAACGTGCTCGAGTTCTTCAGCCAGTTCATCAACGCCCCCACGTCGTCGAACCTCTACCAGAGTGCCTTCGGCGTCAGCACGCACTTCGACGGCACGCCGGCCAGCGACCCCCACCATGGCCTTCGAGGAGGACTGCGCCAACGGCACGCTGCCGACGGTGAGCTGGCTCTTTCCGACCAGCGTCGCCTCGGAGCACCCGTCGTTCCTTCCGGCCGCCGGGGCGCAGTTCGTGGCTTCCAAGATCGAGGCGCTGGCCGCCAACGAGGACCTGTGGAACTCGACCGTGTTCATCCTGAACTACGACGAGAACGACGGTTTCTTCGACCACGTGCCACCGATCACGCCCCCGAAGGGCACGGCGGACGAGTTCACGGCGCTGAATTCACCGGGAGGCACGCCCGGCGGCGGGCTCAACCTCGGGTCCGGGTTCCGGGTGCCCGCCATGGTCATCTCGCCCTGGACCGTCGGCGGCAACGTCTGTTCCGATCCACTCGACCACACCTCGGTGCTCCGCTTCGTCGAGCGGGTGACGGGGATCGCCGCGCCCAACATCAGCGCCTGGCGGCGCAGCACGTTCGGCGACTTCACGTCCGCCTTCCAGCGGTCCCCGGAGCCGGCTCCGGCCATCCCGGCCGCCACGGCAGCGGCCACCGCGGCGGAGCTGGCCTTCCAGACGCAGCAGTCGACGCTGCCCCTGCCGCCGTTCCCCGGCCAGGAGCAGTCGCTGCCGTCGCAGCAACCAGGCCGGCGGCCCACCGTCGGCTGACGACATGAGGGCGACCCTGCCTCGCCGGGGAGCGGGACTCGTCAGGCGCTGAGGATCGGGAGGCGGTCCGACCTGGCGGACGCCTCGGCACGCGCCACCCAGACCCGCTGCCCGGCCTGCAGGTCCAGCTCGGCCGCGCTGCCGCGGCTGAGCTGGACCCAGCACGAGTCGCCACCGGCCAGTTCCACGTCCACCTTGACCTCGAACCCGAGGTGGGTGACCCGGGCCACGGTGCCCTCCACCGCGGTGCTGGTCGGCTTACCTTCGTCGACCGGGTGCACGACGAGGTCGTGCGGGCGCACCCACTGTCCGTCGAGGCGCGTCGCCGGCCCCAGGAAGGCCAGCACGAACTCGTTGGCCGGGTGGTCGTACATGTCCGCCGGCGCGCCCACCTGCTCCAAGCGGCCGTGGTTGATGACGGCCAGGCGGTCGGCCACCTCCATCGCCTCCTCCTGGTCGTGGGTGACCAGTACGGTCGTCACCGGCAGCGTGGCGTGCAGGTCGCGCAGCCACAGGCGCAGCTGTGTGCGCACCTGGGCGTCCAGTGCGCCGAAGGGCTCGTCGAGCAGCAGAACCTTGGGTTCGATGGCCAGCGCCCGGGCCAGGGCCATGCGCTGGCGCTGGCCGCCCGAGAGCTGCGACGGGTAGCGGCCGCCGAGGTGGGCCAGGCCGACCAGCTCGAGCAGCTCGTCCACCCGGCGCTTGACTTCGGCCTTGGGGCGGTGACGGATCTCGAGCCCGAAGGCCACGTTCCGGCGCACGGTGAGGTGGCGGAAGGGGGCGTAGTGCTGGAAGCAGAAGCCGACGCCCCGGCTGCGGGCCGGCGTGGCGGTCAGGTCCTCGCCCTCGATGCGTACGACGCCGCTGTCGGGCGCGTCGAGGCCGGCGATGATGCGCAGCAGCGTCGACTTGCCGCCGCCGCTCGGGCCGAGCAGGGCGGTCAGCGAGCCCGTCGGCACATCGAGTGAGACGTCGTCGAGCGCCACGGCGTCGCCGAACCGCTTCGAGATGGACTGCACCTCGATGCTCATGCGGTCACCTTGCCGTGCCAGGCGTCCCGATCGCGGTCGGTCAGCGTCAGGAGGCCGAGCACGATGAGCGCGGCCAGGCACAGGGCCACCGCGCCGATGTAGGCGCTCTGGGGTTGGAGGTTGTCGATGCTGTCGGAGATGAACAGAGTGTAGGTCTCCGTCTTGCCGGCGATGGCGCCCGAGACGATGGCCACCGCGCCGAATTCGCCCAGCACGCGGGCCGTGGTCAACGTCACGCCGTAGGCGAGGCCCCGGCGGATGCTGGGCAGTGTGATGCGCCAGAAGACGGCGAAGGGCCCGGCTCCGAGCGTGCGGGCCGCCTGTTCCTGATCGGTGCCGATCTCCTGGAGCACCGGGAGCACCTCGCGCACGACGTAGGGCAACGACACGGCCGCCGAGGCCATCACGATGCCGGGCACCGAGAAGATCACGGTGATGCCGTGCCCGGCCAGCCAGTTGCCGAACCAGCCCGTCTTGCCGTACACGAGGATCAGGGAGAGGCCGATGACGACGGGGGAGAGGGCGAGGGGGATGTCGATCAGCGCATCGAGAAGCCAGGCGCCAGGGAACCGGTGGCGGGCCAGCAGCAGCGAAACCCCGACGCCGAAGATGGTGTTGAGCGGCACGGCGATGGCCACCACGAGCAGCGTGAGGAGGAGCGCGTGGACGGCGCCCGGCGCGGTGAAGGCGTCCCACGCCTCTCCGAGCCCGGGCGCGAAAGCGTGGTAGAAGACCGCTCCCACCGGTACCACGACGAGCAGCCCGAGATAGACCAGGACCGTGACGCGCAACGGCAGGCGCCAGCGCGAGCCCTTCACACCGTCTCCGGGACGTCGAAGCGCCGGCGGGCCCAGCCGATGCCGATGAGCACGAGCAGCGCGATGGCCACGAGCACGATGGACACCGCGCTGGCCCCCTGGAGGTCGTCGCTCTGGGAGAGCCCGAAGATGTACGACGAGGCGACCTCGGTCTTGAAGGGGAGGTTGCTCGAGATGAGGATGATCGAGCCGTACTCGCCCACGGCCCGGGCGAAGGCGAGGCCGGCCCCGGCCAGTACCGAGGGCAGCACGCTCGGGAGGATGACCCGGCTCAGAACCTGGCGCCGGGTCGCGCCGAGGGAGGCGGCGGCGTCCTCGGTCTCCGCATCGAGCTCGGCCAGCACCGGTTGGACGCTGCGCACGCAGAAGGGCAGCGTCACGAACAGCAGCGCGGCGCCCACGCCGAGGCGGGTTCCCGCCAGGTCGACGTGCAACGGGCTGTCGACGCCGTAGAGCGTCAGCAGCGTCAGGCCGGCGACGACGGTGGGCAGCGCGAAGGGCAGGTCGATCACGGCGCTCACGAGCGCCTTGCCGCGGAAGTCGTCCCGCACCAGCACGAAGGCGATGGCCAGGCCGGCGATGGAGTTCACCACCGCCACGATGGCGGCGACGGCCAGCGTCAGCTCGAGGGCGGCGACCGCCTCGGGTTGGGTGACGGAGTCCCAGAAGGCGGACCAGCCGCCGCTGAAGGCCTTGGTGATGAGCGCAGCGAGAGGCAGCAGGACGAGCAGCGACAGGTACGTGACGGCGAGGGCGGGACCGCCGACGCGCCCGGCCACCCGTCCCGCCGCGACCAGGGCCGGGGGAGGCGCCGAGGGGGGATTGCGGCGCCGGCGTCCCCGCCCTGGCCGGCGGTCTGCGGGAGCGCCGGAACTCCCCGGGAGACCCAGGTCGGCGACGGCGCCCGTACTCACCATAGGGCGGCGACCGCTATCCGCTGGCGGTGGAGACGCCGAGCGACTGCTCGATCTTGGCCACGATGCCCGTCTGGGGGTCGAAGAACTTGGTGTTCACCGCGGTCCACCCCCCGAACTTGTCGATGGTGAAGAGCGTCTTGGGCTTGGGGAAGTTGAACTTGGCCGCCACCGCCGGGAGCACGGGCCGGTAGCCCTGCTTGCCCCACACCGTCTGGCCGGCGGGGGAGAGAAGGTAGGCCACGAAGGCCTTGGCCGCCGGGCTCGCCGTCTTGGTCACGGCGATGGGGTTCTCGATCAGGATCGTCTGCGGCGGGGTGATGACGGAGATCGCCTCGCCTTGGCTCTTGGCGTAGAGCCCGTCGTCCTCGTAGTCGAGCAGCACGTCCCCCTGACCCGACAGGAACGTCTGCAGCGCCGCGCTGGCACTCGAGGGCTGGGCCACCGTGTTGTGCAGCAGCTTCGTGAGGTAGGCCTGCGCCTGCGCCGGCGACTTGCCCTGGGAGATCTGGGCGCCGTAGGCCGCCATGAGGTTCCACTTGGCGCTGCCCGAGCTGAAGACGTTGGGCGTGATGACCTGCACGCCCGACTTCACCAGGTCGGCCCAGGTGGTGATGTGCTTGGGGTTCCCCGTTGCGGACGATGAAGGAGACGATGGAGTTCGTGACCATGCCCTTGGTCGGGCCCTTGTTCCACGAGCTCGAGACCAGGCCGGCCTTGACCACCTTGGTCATGTCGGGCTCCAGCGAGAAGTTCACGACGTCCGCCGGCAGCCCGTTGACCACGGAGGTGGCCTGGGTGCCCGAGGGCCCGAAGGAGGGCGTCACCGTCACCCCCGCGCCGGTCTTGGTGGCGGCGAAGGCCTTGGCGAGCACGGTGTAGGCGGGCTTGGGCGTGGAGTAGGCCACGAGGTTCACGGAGCCGCCCTGCGCGCCGGCCGGGAGAGCGGTGAAGGCCAGGCCGCACAGGGCCAGGGCGCCGATGGCGGCGCTCCGGCGGACCCGGTGGCGGTGAGCGGGGGCGCCCGTGGGCGCGGTCGGGGTGCAAGGGGTTTCGGTGCATCAGCTCAACTTAATACACGTGGATCGCTAAATCCAAGCGGATTAGTCAGGAATAAGGGCGGGAGGGTTGCCGGTGGGAAGATCCCTGCTCAGGGGGGCGGGTGCGGTGGCTATTGGTGGGGCCGACCGGCGCCGGAAGGTCAGCCGCCGACGGCCTGGAACGAGGCGGCGTGCCGACCCTCGCGGGATTCGAGCATGGCCCGTTCCGAGCGGGCCATCAGATCCTCGAGCGAGGTGGTCTCGCCGGCCTGGCGCGTCGTCGAGCCGCACCAGACCTCGACGGCGGCGCCGACGAACTGCCGCGTCTCGGGTGCATCGAGATGCGACCGGATGCGCGCCGTCAGGGCCGAGGAGTCGGGTTCGGCGAGGTGAAGGGTCAGCACCAGGAACTGGGTCCCGCCGATGCGGGCCATCACGTCGTTCTTGCGGAAGGTCACCGACAGGGCGCGGGCCACCGCCTGCAGCGCGGCGTCGCCCGCCCGATGGCCGAGGTGCTCGTTCAGCTTCTGCACGTTGTCGACGTCGACGAAGAGCGCCTGCACCGGCGCGATCTGGCGGTCGGCGAACTGCAGCAGCCGGGTCCCCGACGCCAACAGGCCGCGCCGGTTCTCGAGGCCGGTCAGCTCGTCGTCGCGCCAGAGCTGGTGCAGGCGTGCGTTCAACTCGTCCAGCTCGCGTTCAATGGCGAGGCGCCCGGTCAGGTCGCGCAAGATGCAACAGGTCTGGAGCGCCCCGTCCTCGTCGTGAAAGCGCAGCGCGGTCATCTCGATCTCGATGGAGCGGCCGTCGCCCCGGCGCAGCCGGGCCACGCCCACGGCCGACCCGGTGCGCTCGCTCTCGGCGACCGCGATGCCCCAGCGTGAGTCCTCGTCGTCCACCAGCCCGTCGGGGCCGAGGCGGCAGATCTCCTCGGCCGGCAGGTCGAGCATGGTGCAGGCCGCTGGGTTGGCGGCGGTGATCCGGCCGTCGTGGGTCCAGAAGAGCACGCCCTCGGAGGCGTGCGCGAACAGGACGCGGGAGGCGGCGAGCCCGACCACGTCTGTGTCATGCACCAGCCTGTTCCTCCAAGCCGCGCCCGACACATACCGCGGAGCGCACGTCCCGCCGCACCCAGGATACCGAAGCCCGCGCCCGGAGGGCGGTTCTTCCCGCCATTGTGACGTTCGGCTCTATTGCCATTGTGACGTTCGGCTCTATTGAGGGAACGCCCCGCCGTGCCGATGTGGCGGGGAGGGGGGTTTCTGTCCCGGGGCCGGCCCCGCCCCGGCCCCGATAGGGCCTCCTGGAAGAATGTTTGTCGCCACAACACACATTCTCAACCAGAACCGGAGGGCTCCTTGAAGGTGCACAGTAGTCGCTCGGTCCGTCGCGCCAAAGTGATACCCGACGGCAAGAACCTCGTGTCCCACGCCGGTGCCGCGCTCTTGGCCGAGCTGGCCGATCGCAGCGGGTTGACCGAGGCGCATGTCGGTGGCCATGGCCGAGTGCGGGATCTACTGGCACACCCACGATCCCGGTGTCGTGCTCACGCACCTCGCCGTCGCCATCGCGACGGCGCGGACTGCCTGGCCGACATCGCCGCGCTCAAAGAACAGGAGGAGCTCTTCGGCCCGGTGGCCTCGGTCGCGACCGCCTGGCGGGCCGTGCACGCCACGGCCTCGGTCGAGCTGCGGGCCATCCCTGTGGCCATCGCCGACGGCCCGGGCTCGCGTCTGGGCCGCCCAGCCACCGCAGGCCCGATGATCTGGGACTTCGACTCCACCCTGCTCAACGTGCATTCTGAGAAACAAGACGCCGCCCCCACCTACAAGCACGGCTTCGGGTTCAACCCCTTGGCGGTGTGGTGCGACACCACTACCGAGCCGCTCGCCGCCATGCTGCGAGCCGGGCAACGCCGCTGCCAACGACACCGACGACCACCTCGAGCTCCTCGAGCACGCGGTCCGGTCGTGCCGGCCGAGTACGCGCCGGCCACGAAGAAGGCGACGATCCCGCCTGGTCGTCCACCCCATCTTGGTTCGGGCCGACTCGGCCGGAGCCACCCATCGCTTCGTGGACTCTCTCAGCGACGCCAACTTCGACTTCTCGATCGGCTTCCCCATCACGGTTCTGTACGCGACGCCTTGGTCTTGGCCCAAGAGGAGGACTGGGTGCGCAGGCCAGGAGCTCGACGGCTCGGTCCGCGACGGGCGCCTGGGTGGTCGAGCTCACCGAGCTCTACGCCGTGGCCGGCTGGCCCGCCGACACCCGGTTGCTCTGTCGGCGCGAGCATCCCCACCCCGGCGCCCAGCTCCCTACGACGAGCCGAGCCGGCTGTTGTAGTCGGAGATCGTCGTGTTGACGCTCTGCTCCGCCGCGCTCACGGCCTTGGCGGGCTGCACGCCCCGGGTGTACATGGAGATCTCGGCGTTGAGCACGTCGGTGCGCACGTCGGCGTAGGGGCCGATCACCGAGCCGGAGGTGGCCGGGGTGTTGGCGCCGTTGTTGATCTCGTCGTAGGCCACCTTGTACCCGGGGCTGGTGGCCCACAGGTGCTGGACGGTGGCCGTCTGCGCCGAGGACTTGCGGACCGGGATGTAACCGGTCCCCGCCGCCCAGGTGGCCTGGCTCTGGGTGTTCAAGAGGTAGGACAGGAATTGCCACGACGCCGCCTGGTCGATGGCCGGGGCCTTGTTCGAGATGTAGACGCCCGACCCCCCGGGCTCGATCCCGCCCTGCACCGCCGAGCTGTAGGCGGGGAAGGCGCTGATCCCCAGCTTCACGTTGGCGTACTTCCCGGTGCCGAGGAGCTGGGTCACCGTGCCGAGCGCAGCCGAGGTCTCGATGGTCATGCCGTACTTGCCGTTGCCGATGCCGAGCAGGTTGTCGTACTGGTCAGGTCCCGTCGACGGGTTGGTCGTGGCGTAGCCCGAGCGCACCAGGTTGCTCAGCTGGCTGAAGATGGACACCGCGGTCTTGGTGTTGAACGAGCCCTGCGTGGCCCGGCTGCTGCGCCCGTTCTTGTTGTTCACGAAGAGCTGGTTGGCCGTGGCCAGCCACGTCTCGAGGTGCCAGGGATCGAGGACGAGGCCCATGCCACTGCCGGACGCCTTCAGTGCCTTGGCGTCGATCACCATCTGGGGCAACGTGGTCGGGGGGTCGGCTGGGTCGAGGCCGGCCTTCGTGAAGGCGTTCTGGTTGTAGTAGAGGATTGGTGCCGACACCGCGAAGGGAAGGGCCCACTGCACGCCGTTCACCTTCCAGTAGGCGAGGGGGCGGGGCAGGTAATCGCTGGTCGAGTACTTGGCCGCGTTCATGCAGGACTGCACGGGCAGGAACGAGCCGGTGTCGATGGCGGCCTGGGTGCGCTGGTCCTCCAACTGCACTGCGTCGGGCAGCTGTCCGTTGGAGAGCCCGGCGAGATACTTCTGCCAGGTGTCGTCGTAGCCCGCCTGCGTGACCAGGGTGACGTGCACCTTGGACTGCGAGGAGTTGAACGCGCTCGTGATGGACTGGAGCACCGTCAGGTTGGCCGAAGAGGCCGACTCCCAGAAGGTGATGCTGACGAGGCCCTTGTGGTTGGCCAGCGCCTTGAGGTTGCAGGCGGGCAGGCTGGCCGCGCCGGCGGGGGTGCTGACGCCGAGGGCAGCGGTGGCTGCGGTGCCGCCGAGCGTCGTGACGAACAGAGCGGCGGCAGCCAGTCGGGCGAGACGAAGGGTCCGCATTTCCTATTGCCTAGCACCCGAGGGGACCCCGGCCGGGTGCACCGCCCCGTGCTACTTGACGGCGCCCGCCGTGAGGCTGCGCACGAGCTGCTTCTGGAAGATGATGAGCAGGATCACCAGCGGCACGAAGGCGATGACCGCGCCGGCGAGGGCAACGGGGATCTGTGACACCTCGGTGCCGAGCAGCTGCTTCAGGCCGATCTGCACGGTGAAGAGCGGCGTCGTCCCGCCGGTCGACACCAGCGGCCACAGGTACTGGTTCCAGGCGCCAAGGAACGAGAAGACGGCCAGGGCGGCGAGCGACGGGCGGGCGAGCGGGACCGCCACCCGGGTCATGAAACGCAGGTGCCCGTAGCCGTCGAGTTGGGCCGCCTCCTGCAGGTCGCGGGGGATCTGCAGGAAGGCCTGGCGCAGCAGGAAGATGCCGAACCCGGTGGCCAGGAAGGGGATGGAAAGCCCGGCGTAAGTGTTGAACCAGTGCAGCGAGGTGATGGTGTCGAGGTTGGTGATGAAGGTGACCTCGAGCGGGATCATGAGCGTGGTCAGGCACAGGATGAAGAGCGTCCGCTTGAAGGGGAAGGTCAGGAACGCGAAGGCGTAGGCGGCCAGCACGGACGTCACCAGCTGGCCCACCACGATGATTCGCCGTCATGATCGCCGAGGTCGCCATGTACTTGGACATCTGCCCGCCGTTCCATGCCGCGCTGTAGTCGTGCCACTGGGGATTGGTCGGGAAGAGCGGGGGCGGCTGGCGGGCCAGCTGGTCCAGGGGGAGGAGCGAGTTCACGATCGTGACGTAGATCGGGAAGAGGATGACGACGGCGCCGGCCGTCAGCAGCGTGTAGCTGCCGATGGTCCGCCACCGGCGCCGCCGCCGGTGCGGGGCGGGCAATTCCGTCGGGGTCGCCGCCGGGGTTGGGGCGTCGAGCACGTCAGCGGGCATAGCTGACCCGTCGCTCGAGGAAGCGCAGCTGCAGGATGGTGAGCACGAGCAGGATCAGGAACAGGACCGTGGCCATGATGGCCGCGGCGCCGGCGTTGTTCTCTATCTGCAACGTGTTGATGATGTTGTAGATCAGCACGTTGGTGTGCAGCCGCACGGTGTTCGGCGCCCCGATGAGGATGTCGATCGCACCGAAGGCCTGGAAGGCGTAGATCGTGCTCACGACCCCGGCGAAGAAGATGGTGGGGGAGAGCAGTGGCACCGTCATCCGCCAGAAGCGCGTCCAGGGGCCGGCGCCGTCGATGCGCGCCGCCTCGAGCAGCTCGTCGGGTACCGACTGCAGGCCGGCGAGCATGATGATGAACGACAGGCCGAGGAACTGCCAGATGGTGATGAGCGCCACCGCGGGCAGGGCCCAGGTCGAGCTCTCGAGCGCCGGCGGGGTCGGGTTGATGCCGAGCCAGGGCAGCAGCCCCACCACCGGATTGAGCAGAGTCCCGAACACGACCGAGGCCACGGCGACGGAGCTGACCACGGTGGAGGAGAAGATGACCCGGTAGGCGGCCATGCCCTTCAGCTTGCGGTGCGCCGCCACGGCGAGGGCCAGCCCGGCGATGAGGCTGATCGGCACGACCAGGACCACGAAGAGCAGCGTGGTGACGAGGCTCTGCGTGAACTGGGTCGAGGTGATGGTGGGGATGATCTGGTGCAGTCCCACGTAGTGCGGCGGCAGGCCCGGCACCGGCGGCGTCTCGTAGAGCATCAGCTTGAAGTTGCGCAGGAACGGATAGAAGGAGAACACCCCGAAGAGCACCAGCGCGGGCAGGAGCAGCATGTAGGCCAACAGCGCCTGCTTGCGCCGGCTGGCGCGCACGGCCCCGGAGGGCTTCGTAGCGACCGCCGGGGACGCGGCGGTGACCGCCGTCACGGCGCGCCGCCCAGGCGGGCTCCGGTGGCCGCGTCGAAGAGGTGGTACGAGGCCGGGTCCGGGTCGACGCCGATGCGCACGGCGTCGCCGATCTTGGGCTTGGCCGCCGAGGCGCTCTGGCGCACGATGATCCGGGCGCCCGTCTCGGTGTGGCAGATCACGTGCGTCTCGGCGCCCAGCAGTTCGACGATGATCACGCTGGCCTCGATGGCGCCGTCGGGGCTGAGGTGCAGAGCCTCGGGCCGCAGGCCCAGCTGGACGTCGGGTCCGGACCCCCGGACGGCGTCGGCCACCGCGGGCGGGCAGCGGCACCGAGGCGCCGGGGAAGGCCACGCTCAACGTCCCGTGCCGGTCCGCGCCCTCGGCGTCGGGCGCCCCGCTCTCGACGAGCATCCCCTGCATGAGGTTCATGCCGGGGCTGCCGAGGAAGTGGGCCACGAACGCGTTGGCCGGCCGCGCGTAGAGATCCTCGGGCGCGGCCACCTGCTGCAGCTTCCCGTCGCTCATGACGGCGATGCGGTCGCCCATCGTCATGGCCTCCACCTGATCGTGGGTGACGTAGAGCGTGGTGGTCGAGAGCCGCGCCTGCAGTTCGACGATGTCGGCCCGCGTCTGCACGCGCAGCGCGGCATCGAGGTTCGACAGCGGCTCGTCCATGAGGAACACGGTGGGCTCGCGCACGATGGCCCGGGCCAGCGCCACCCGCTGGCGCTGGCCACCGGAGAGCTGTCCAGGCTTGCGATCGAGCAGCGCTAAGCCAGCCCCAGCGTCTCGGCGGCCCGCTTCACCTTGGTCGTCCGCTCCTCCTTGTCGACGCCGCGCTGGCGGAGCGGGAACTCGATGTTCTTGTACACCGTCAGGTGCGGATAGAGCGCGTAGCTCTGGAAGACCATGGCGACGTCGCGGTCCTTGGGGTCGATGTCGTTGACCACGCGGTCGCCGATGGAGACGGTGCCGCTGCTCAGCTCCTCGAGCCCGGCCACCAGGCGCAGTGCCGTCGTCTTGCCGCACCCCGACGAGCCCAGCAGCACGAGCAGCTCACCGTCGGCCACGTGCAGCGTCAGGTCGTCGACCGCGGTGGTGTCACCGAAGTACTTGGTGGCCCCGTCGAAGCTGACCTGTGCCAACGTGCTCCCTTCGGAGCGGCCGGCCACCGCCCCGGTCCATCGGTCTGCCGCACGGTAGCGAACCGGGGGACCGACGGCACGAAGAGCACAGCCCGGCCTCAGCTGGCCGGGATCTTCCAACCCATGGACTCGGCGATCTCCTTGCAGGTGGGGCACAGGCCGTAGCGCCCCGGGTCCCGCCCGGGCACCCACTCCTTGCCGCACAGCGCCCGCACGGCCGTGCGGTTGACCATGCCCTCGACCACGCTCGGCCCGGTGGAGACGAAGTCACCCCCCTTGGGGGTGTACCCCTCCAGGACGATGTGGGCCATGCGGTCGTGGTCGCCGTCGTCGAGGTCGGGCACCGGCCGCGCCGGTGCCACCGTCGTCCCCCCTGCCGCTCCGGGGTCCGGGGCGGTCTGGGCTCTGCTCACAGCTCTGCTCACGACACTGCTCACGGCTCTGCTCACGGCTCTGCTCACGGGCCTCCTCTCTGCGGCGGGACTCCTCACGGGATTCAGCGTATTCCCTGGCCGGGGCCGCCCCGCCTTTCTTCTGGCCTCCCACCAGGGGCCGGACCCGTACGGGAATGACTGTTCCACCCATATGGTTGACCAGTCAGAGGAATTGCCATTACGGCATTACAAAAGGACACCCCGATGACCAACGAGAACGTGACACTCCCATTGCTGCCCTTGACCTCAGGGGTCGTGCTGCCCGGGGATGGTCTTCACCATGGCGCTGGAGTCCGACGAGGCCCGCGCCGCGGTCGACTCCGCCCGCTCGGCCGGGGGTCGCCTGCTGCTGGTGCCCCACATCGAGGGCCGCTTCGCCGCCGTCGGCGTGATCGCCGAGGTCATGGAGGAGGGCGACCTCCCCGGTGGCCTGCCCGCGGTGGCCATCCGGGGTGACCGCCGCGCCGTCATCGGCACCGGCATCCCCGGCACCGGCGACGCCCTGTGGGTGGAGGCCGAGCCCATCGACGAGCCCGAGCCGACCCCGGCCGCCAACGAGCTGGCCCGGGAGTACCGCGCCGTGATGGAGAACATCCTCCACAGCCGGGGCGCCGGCCGCATCGCGGCGCAGCTCGCGCGAGATCACCGAGCCGAGCCGCCTGGCCGACATGTCGGGGTACTCGCCCGACCTCTCGCTCACGCAGAAGGTGGAGGTGCTCGAGACGCTGCGACGTCGAGGCGCAGGCTCCGCCTCGTCCTCGGGTGGGCCCGCGACACGCTGGCCGACGTGACGTTGCGCGAGAAGATCAAGACGGACGTCGAGGAGGGCATGGAGAAGACGCAGCGCGAGTTCCTGCTGCGGCGCCAGCTCGATGCCATCCGCAAGGAGCTCGGCCAGCTGAGCGACGGCGACGACGCCGACCCCGACGACTACCGGGCCAAGCTCGAGGCGCGCGACCTGCCCGAGCACGTCCGCAAGGCCGTCGAGCGCGAGGTCGACAAGCTCGAGCGCACGAGTGACCAGAGCCCCGAGACGGGCTGGATACGCACGTGGCTCGACACCGTGCTCGAGATCCCCTGGGGCGTCGAGTCCGAGGACCGGCTCGACATCGCCGAGGCGTCGCGCATTCTGGAGGCCGACCATGACGGTCTGGCCGACGTGAAGGAGCGCATCCTCGAGCAGCTGGCGGTGCGCAAGCTGCAGGCCGAGCGCGGCCTGGCGCCCGTGGACGGGCGCGGCTCGGGGGCCATCCTGGCCCTCGTCGGGCCTCCCGGTGTCGGCAAGACGTCGCTCGGCGAGTCCGTCGCCTCGGCCCTCGGCCGCAAGTTCGTCCGCGTCTCGCTGGGCGGCGTGCGCGACGAGGCCGAGATCCGCGGCCACCGCCGCACCTACGTGGGGGCCCAGCCGGGCCGGCTGGTGCGCGCCCTGCGCGAGGCCGGGACCATGAACCCGGTCATCATCCTCGACGAGGTCGACAAGATCGGCGCCGACTACCGGGGCGACCCGTCCTCGGCGCTGCTCGAGGTGCTCGACCCGGCGCAGAACCACACGTTCCGTGACCACTACCTCGAGGTCGACCTCGACCTGTCGCGGGTGCTGTTCATCGCCACGGCCAATGTGAGCGAGACCATCCCCGGGCCGCTGCTCGACCGCATGGAGGTCATCCGGATCGACGGCTACACCGAGTCCGAGAAGGTCTCCATCGCCAAGCACCACCTGGTGGGCCGCCAGCTCACCCGGGCGGCGTTGCGCGAGGACGAGGTGCAGATCAGCGACGATGCGCTGCGCGCCATCGTGGCCGACTACACGCGGGAAGCGGGCGTGCGGAATCTCGAGCGTGAGCTCGGCAAGCTGCTGCGCAAGGTGGCCACCAAGCTCGCCTCGGGCGAGCGCGACGCCCCGGTCGTCGTCGAAGCCGACGACGTGCGGGGTTGGCTCGGCCGGCCGCACTTCTTCTTCGAAGCGGCCGACCGGACCAGCGTGCCCGGTGTGGTCACCGGCCTGGCCGTGACCGGCGCCGGGGGCGACGTCCTCTTCGTCGAGGCCAGCGTGTCCGACGGTCCCGAGGGGCTCACCCTCACGGGCCAGCTGGGCGACGTCATGAAGGAGTCGGCCGAGATCGCGCTCTCCTACGTGCGCTCGCACGCCGAGGAGCTCGGGATCGACCCGGCGGTCTTCAGCGGCAAGCGGTTCCACGTGCACGTCCCCGCCGGCGCCGTCCCCAAGGACGGGCCTTCGGCGGGCGTCACCATGACGACCGCGCTGGTCAGCCTCCTGCGTGGCGTGCCGGTCCGCTCGGTGGTCGGGATGACCGGTGAGGTCACCCTGCAGGGTCGGGTGCTGCCCATCGGCGGGGTCAAGCAGAAGGTGCTGGCCGCCCACCGGGCCGGGCTCACCGAGGTCGTCCTGCCGGAACGCAACGGCAACGACCTCGAGGATGTCCCCGAGGAGGTGCGTGACGTCATGACGTTCCACCTCGCGGCCACCATCGCCGACGTGCTCACCCCGGCGCTGTCGGGGGCGGGCACGGTGGCGCCGGCCGAGCGGCGACGGGAGTCGAGCTGGGCGCCGCGGCCTGAGGCCGGGCAGACTGGTTCCGGGCCACGGCCCGGAACCAGCAGGACCGGATGTAGCCGAGTCGAGCGAAGCGGAGCGGAGCGGACAGTGGACGACCAGGACATCGTGAACCAGATCGGCGATCTCGCGGCCGAGGAGCAGCGCCTCGAGGAGGCCCACGTCGGCGAGGGGCTGAGCGACGACGAGCTGAAGCGCAAGCGCGACCTCGAGGTCACTTTGGACCAGCTGTGGGACGTCCTGCGCCAGCGCCGCGCCAAGCGCTCCGCCGGCCAGGACCCCGACGCCGCGGCGCCCCGCTCGGCGGGCACCGTGGAGGGCTATCTGCAGTAGGCCACGCGGGGTCGGGGTTACCGGATCGGGGCGGACTCTGATCGAACCGGACCAGACCGGGAGCGCGCCGGCGAACTCCTCGGGACTATAAGCAGGATTGCTTATAGTCCCAGAATGCACCGCCGGCCTCTTCAGCGATCCCTCCGGATGCACCGCCGGCCTCTTCAGCGTCCCTCCGGGATGCGCACCGCAGGGCACCTTCAGCCGTCGGCGGCAACCCCACGAACGTCCTTGTGCCCACGTCCACGTCCCCGCCGCCACACCAGCGGAGCGACGGCCAGAACCACGAGCACCGCCAGCGCCAGGACGAACAGCGGGCGTAGGAGCCGTAGCCGCCGTAGGTGAACGTCACCGTGTGGGCGCCCGGGCCCACGACGACACCGACCAGAGCCGGCGCCACCATGACCGTCGGCGCCGGGTGGCCGTTCACGGTGGCGTGCCAGCCCGGGTCGTACGAGGCGCTCAGCACGACCGTGGCGCGGCGGTTCGTCCTGACCACGGCGCTGGGCCGTGCCGTTCTGGAGGTCGGCGTGCTCCACGACCACGTGCCCGGGTTTGCCTTCCAGCGCCGACGCGTCGGGCGCGGTCGGGGTGGCGGCCGCCTGCCCGTTGAAGGCCACCGTGAGGTCGCGTTGGTCTTCGAGGAGCGGCGACTCGAGCAGCGTCGTGCTCTGCGACCCGACGTCGGCCCGGGTCGCCGTCAGCACGCCGGTCGTGTCGTAGACGTGGATGTAGCCGGCGTCCGGGAGCGCCCACAGGCAGTAGTTGCCCGCGCAGCCGACCTTGTCGGCCGGCACCGGCGTCGCCATGTCGGCGGGCGTGATGAGGTAGCCGATGCCGAAGAGCGGATAGTCGCCCGGGTTCGTCTCGTCGAAGAAGTACTCGGGATCCGTCATGAGCGACGCCGTGCGCAACGTGTACCCGACCTCGTCGATGTCCTTGCTCTCGAGGTACTTGAACACGGGGACCGCCCCCACCGTGAAGTCCTGGCCCCAGTTGGTCGGCGAGCCGGCGTAGACGCGGCCCTTGGGATGGGCGCGCACGTAGGCCAGCAAGCGGTCGATCTGCGGGTCCTGCTGCGCGTCGGCCTGGGCCTGGAGGCCGATGTTCGTCGCGTTGTGGCCGTCGTAGGTGTCCAGGTCGCTCCAGGCGGGGGCGAGCACGACGATCGTCGCCACGATGCACAGTCCGGCGACGATGCCGCGCCCGGCCGGCTGGGTGACCCATCCCCGGCGGTCCTCGGGGAGCAGGCGCAGACCACGCCGTGCAGCACGAGGCGTCCGAGGAACACGAGGCCGATGCCGGCCAGCAGGAGTGCCCGAGAGCTGCACGCCCATCTCGAAACGCCGGATGAAGATGTCGCTACTGCCCGGCACGATGTCGTAGAGGGACCCGAAGGTCGTTCGCCCGAACGACATGACGAGCGTGACCAGCCAGATGAGCACGAGGGCGCGACCGGCGATGAACGAGCGCCAGCGCCAGATGCAGAACCCGATGCCAACCGCGACGAGGACGGTGACGACGGGCCAGCGGCCGTCGTCGTAGAGATGCCCGGTGAACAGCCAGGACAGCATCTGCCCGGCGCCGTAGCCGTTCTCGAGCCCCGTGCCCTCGAGCACCTGGTTGCGCGCCGCCCAATGCGACTGTTGGAGCAGCGGGACGATGACCCACGCCGAGGCCAGCAGCGCGGCCGCGCCGCAGGGCGACGGCGCGCCCGAGCCGGCGCCACAGGTCGGAGGGGACGATGAAGGGCCACACGACGAGCGGGACGAAGGCCAGGTATCCGGTCTCGTAGTGCAGCGCGACCGTCAGCATGATGAAGAGGACGGCGAAGAAGGCGCCCCGCAGCGTCGACAGGGCGCGGTAGGTGAAGCCCCACGCCAGCGGCAGCGTCCACGACGCCCAGAGCTGGGTCCACACGCCGTAACCGACCCAGACGTAGGCCTTCGTCTCGTAGCCGATGCCGGCGGCCGAGGCGAGGAAGGGCGCCACCGCGGCGGCCGTGGCGGCGGTCCAGCGGCTCAGCCCGAACAGCCGGCCGCTCCAGTAGACGGCGAGCGGCCACAGCGCGAGGAGGAGGTAGAGCGACCAGCGGAAGACGGTGTCGGGATCGACGGCCGTGCCGATCAGGCCGGTCATCATGGACGGCAGGCTCTGGTAGTGCAGGAACTGGGGCGAGCCGAGACCGAGGTAGGGGAACCAACTCGTCAGCGGGAGGTGGCCCTGGCTGATGCGGGCGGCGGCGGCGCGCACCATCTGCTCGTGCAGGGAGCTGTCGTCGAGGTACGGCACGGCCCGGAGCTCGGGCCGCAGCTCCCACAGCCCCCAGGCCATGGAGAGGGCGACCAGGATCCAGGGCCCGAACCGCGCCGGCGACCTCGTCGCGGGCGTTGCCCGATCAGGAGGCGGTGCGGCCGCGGGGGATCCGGGCGTCTCCTCCTCGACGATGGTCACGGCGCACCATGATGCCGACTGGCTCAGACGGGTGTCTGATCGCGCTGCAGGACCCGCGAGGAGTTCCTCGTAGGGGCCGAGCAGGAAGCGGTGTCCCCGCCGGCGAAGTCGGTGCCCCGGCGGGGTGGATGCTCGAGCACGCCGTCAGCGGCGCGGCTCAGTGCGATCACCCGGGTCCGCGACGAGAGATCCTGCATGGCCAGCCCCTGCAGGCCGCCGTCCGGCGCCACCGTGAGGCCGGCCACCAAGAACGGCTGTTGGTCGACGTAGAACGTGCTGAGCACGTCGAGCCCGAGGGCGGCGCCGACGAACCAGGGCGCAGCCAGGGCCGAGGTGGAGCGGACGTGGCGGAAGCCGAAGCTCCGCTCCATCATGTGCGCCAGCTCACGATCGAAGACCGCGCAGGACGACCGGGACGTCGTCCCAGCGTTCCCCGAGTGATTCCCGTACCGACAGCCCGGTTTCGATGTTTGTCAGGTCGGCGCTGGTCAACACCGCGACCGCCTTGGCGTCGGCGATGTTGACCATGCGGTGGGTCTGCGACTGCGTGGCGTCCGCGATGACGACGGGGACGCCGAGGGCCCGGGCCTGGGCCAGGTAGCGGTTGTCGGCGTCCCGCTCGATGACGACGACGGCCTCGCCCTCCGCCACCAGCCGGCGCACCACGCTGATACCCACCGCGCCGAGGCCGATGACGATGACGTGGTTGACCATCCCCGGCACCTGCCGGCGTCCGAGTGACCGCTCGATGCGGCGGCTCACCAGAATGTTGGTGAAGAGTGCGAACGCGGTCGATACCAGCGCCACGCCCGAGAGGATGAGGATGATGGCGCAGACGAGGAGCCACGGGCTCTGGTCGGAGAAGCTGTAGTCCCCGTACCCGACGGTCGCCACCGTCTCGACGGTGAAGTACAGGGAGGACGAGGAAACCGAGGTGGGTGTGGCCGTCGGCGGGGCCGGAAGGCGAAGTGCAGCGACGATCGTCGCCACCACAATCAGTCCGAACAGCGCCGAGGCCACTACGGCCAGGGCCCGGTTGCCCTCCTCGAGGGCGATGTCGACCTGCGAGCCGGATGCGGCGGCCCAAGCCCACGGAGCGCTGGGGCCGATGTCCGGCGTGTGGGTCGTGCTGATCCCCATGTTCCTCAACTCGTCCAGCGGTGCCGAGGACGGCGACGCGGTCACCGCGGTGCAGCGGGTGGTCGCGCCCCGGGCAGGTCGCCATCGGCGCGTCGCCGAAGGGCATGATCGCCACGGGGGCCAGATGGCCGAAGTGCCCCCGGAACGTGTCGTGCGTGTGTTCCGACGCCTCGACGCCGAGCTGGACGACGGCGAAGTCGATCGCCGGCGAGCTCAATGGCGTGGGAGGGCCGTCCCAGGCAGGCCTCGACGAAGGAGGGCGCGGCCAGGGATGCCACGTCCAGCACGCTGCCCGGCCCGGACACCCGCTCGAGCGCCTGCGCCACCGAAGGGTTGGCCAGCTGGACGACGAGCGGTAGATCCGGCCGGATCTCCTTGATGCGCAGCGCCGTCTCCAGGGTGTGGATCTCGTCGATCTCCACGCACACCACCGCGGCGGCTCGTGCGAGGCCGGCTTCGTCGAACCCCTCACCGCGATGGGCGTGGCGGCGAACATGGGGAACGCCCCAGTCGTCGAGGATCCGCGAGAAGCGGGGATCGGTGTCGTCGTCGATCAACGCGATCCATCCAGGCATGTTGCCGTGCTGGTCAGCCGGGGAGGTTGCTGCAGCGTTAAATGTGGGCGCCCATGGCGTTCGTCGGCTAGAACCCCACAGTGGGGCTGTAGCTCAGTGGTTAGAGCAGAGGACTCATAATCCTTGGGTCGTGGGTTCGATCCCCACCAGCCCTACCGAGTCCGCGTGGCTGCACAAGCCCTACCGAATGCGCGTGATCCCATTGGGTGGACCATTCCGGACAAAGTGTCCCGCCGGATGGGGGTTGGACGGAGGTCTTCTGACGCCTCAGGTGCCGGCGACCCGACGGATCTGCGCCTGATCCTCTTCGGATGCGGCATAGATGGTGGGCCGGGGAGCGAAGTCCACCACCTCGCCCGGCTCGGCGTCCGGGATCTCGGACGTGACCGCCAAGGTCGACCCTGACAACATATGCCCGCGTCGGTAGCGCAGAGCGAGGGGGATGCAGGCGGCCAGGGTCGCCACGCCGCCGACCATGATGGCGACCCGCGGGTTGGTGACGTCGGCGATCCAACCCACCAGCGGGGCACCGATGGGGGTGCTCCCGAGGAAGGCGATGGCGTAGAGAGCCATGACACGGCCGCGGATGGACGGATTCGCCTGCATCTGGATCGTGGCGTTCGCAGTGGAGATGAACGAGATGCTGCAGAGGCCCATGAAGACGAGGGACACCAGGGCCACGATCTCGGTCGGGGCGATGGCAACCACCAGGAGCATGACGCCGAAAGCGAGGCCGATGAGGCTGAGCATGGTGGTGCTGGGCCGGCTCCGATGAGCGACCATCAGACCGCCGACGACCGCGCCGGCGCCCATGGCCGAAACGAGGGCGCTGTAGGTACCGGCGCCGCCGTGGAAGGTACGGGTCGCCAAGAGCGGGAGGGTGGTCGTGAAGTTGAAGGCGAAGATGCCCACCACCGCCATGGCCAGCAGCGGATCCCGTAGCTCGCGGGTCGACCACACGTAGCGAAGGCCCTCGCGGACCTGCCCCTTCGCCCGGACCACCGGCGGGCGCTGGTGCAGCTCGGCCGGACGCATCATGAACAGGGCCACCAGGACCGCCACGTAGGACGCGGCGTTGAAGAGGAAGCAGGCGGCAAGGCCGACCGTGAAGATGAGGATCCCTCCGATGGCGGGGCCGATGACCCGGGCGGAATTCATGACCACGCTATTGAGGCTGATGGCGTTGGGCATGAGATCGCGGCCGACCATCTCGGAGACGAAGGTTTGGCGAGCAGGGTTGTCGAAGAGGTTGACCACCCCGAACAAGGTGGAGATCAGGTAGACCTCCCACATGGTGACCGTCCCTACCGCCACCAAGAGGCCGAGGGCGAGGGCGAGTACCCCCGATGCAGACTGGGTCACATACAAGAGCCGTCGCTTGTCGACCCGGTCCACGATCAGTCCACCCCAACTGCCGAGCAGCAGCATCGGCAGGAATTGCAGGGCTGTGACGATGCCAACGTTGAACCCGTTCCCGTGGAGCTGGTCCGAGAGGACGAGGAGTCCGAGGGCGACGGCATGCATCCAGGTGCCCGAAGCCGAGATCACCTGGCCGAAGAAATAGAGGCGGTAGTTGCGGACCCGCAGCGCCTGGAAAGTCTGCCGGGCTGCTCGGGTGAGAGGGCTCATTCCTCGGCCACCAGGTGCTCGAGCGAGCCTCGGTCAGGTCCTCGGCGAGCGCGTGTTCAGCCGGGTCCAGCGCGGCCAGTCGACGGGTGAGAAAGGCGTTCTTGAGGGTCCGGATCCGCTGGAGGTTGCGGCGACCATCGGGGGTGATCCTCACCCGGACCACCCGCCGGTCGACACCGTCGATCTCCCTGCCTACCAGGCCTGCCGTCTCGAGCGAGGTCACCAGATCGGGTCACCGTCGGCGGCTGCACCTGCTCGGCTGCGGCCAGCTCCCCGAGTGTGGGACTGACCAACCGGTTGACCGTGCCGAGTGCAGAGGCCTGAGCCGGCGACAACCCGGCCAGGGCCTGCTGACGAAGCTTGCGGTTGAGTCGGGTCACGGCCACTCGAAGTCGGGTGGCCAGCTCCTCGTCGGCCTCCGGTCGTCCGGAGGCCACCTGCGGGTCAACGAATGGCGTCGTTCGGGCTGTGCTCATGTTCACATTATACTTACTTTTGCTAACTAATAGCGTACCCTCGGCACGAATATCCGCTTCCCGGGTTGCAGATTGCCCCGGAGGTTCGTGGCACTCAGCGCCGTCGTTCGGGTGGCTTCTGGGTGCGGGAACCGGCCGCCTCGCGGGGCTCACTCCTCCGGTGACCATGAGTCCTGCGTCGTGCCGTCCGGCGTGTCGCGGGCCTTATGCGTCGGGCTCCCCGGCCGCCCAGGCGACCGCGCCACCCGTCAGGTTCTCGGCCGTCCACCCGGCATCGCTGAGTGCCTGCGCCGCCGCGGCGGACCGTCCGCCGACGTGGCAGGCCACCACGATGGTGACGTCCCGCGGCAGCTCGTCGAGGCGCGTCGCCGAGCTGGCCGAGCGGGATGTTGACGCCGATCGGGTAGGCCCAGGCCTCGACCTCGTCGGGCTCGCGGACGTCGAGGAGGAACACGTCCTCGCCTCGGGCGAGGCGTGCCTTGACCTCGTCGGGTTCCACCTCGGCATAGGGCATGGCCCCACCCTACGACGCGCCGCCCCCCGTGCCCCGGTGCCGGCCGGCGGACCGCCGGTACGCTGGCGCGATGGCCCTGCCTCGGAAGTTCCTCAACGAGGACGAGGAGCTGCTGGCCGAGTTGCGGCCGCACTGGATCTTCCTGTTCGGCCCGCTCTTCACGTCGATCGGCGTGTGGGCGGCCATCATCGTGCTGCTCGTCCTGTGGCACAACGCGCCGAGCTGGACGAACTACCCGATCCTGATCATCGCCATCATCCCGGGCCTCTGGTTGCTCGGCCGGTATCGTCCGCTGGCGTTCCTACGTCGTGGCGCTGACCTCGACCCGGATCCTGGTGCGCGAGGGCATCATCGGGCGCGACACGGTCCAGCTGCGCCTGCAGCGCATCACCGAGGTCAACATCCGCCAGCGCCTGATCGAGCGGGTGCTCGGGACGGGCTCGCTGATCATCGACGTGCAGGGCGAGGACGACTCGCTGACCCTGGAGTACATGCGCAAGCCGGCGGTCGTCCAGCGCGTCATCAACTCGCAGATCAACGAGATCGTCGGCGGCGGTCGCCGCGAGGGGATCCCGGCCGACATGCAGCCGCACGATCGCTACGGCGCCGCCCTACGCCGACCAGGACGCACGATGACGCGGACGACACGCCGCCGCTTCGGCGTGGGCGGGGCCGCCCGACCCGGTCCGGCCGCCCGAGCGTGCCGAGCCGACGCCGGCCGCCGGCGCCACGCCCGGCACGCCTGCCCTCCGAGATACGGCAACGGCTCATCGAGCTCGACGACCTGCGCCGCCGCGGCATCCTCTCCGAGGAGGAGTTCGCCGCCAAGAAGAGCCAGCTCCTCGACCGCATCTGAGGGTCCCGCACGCCGTCCACCGGGCCGCCGTCTGCAACCCCAGTGCGCCCCGAGGCGGGCCTGTGGGAGGCTGCAGCACGTTCAGACCCAAGGAGTTGGTCGCATGCATGCACACGTCGTCACCGTCGATATCACCGATTCGGACGCCGCCACCAAGACCCTCGAGGAGCTCGTCCCCACGGTGAAGGCGTCACCGGGGTTCGTGGCCGGCTACTGGATCCGCCTCGACGAGACCCACGGGACCTCGGTCGCCGTGTTCGAGACCGAGGAGCAGGCCCGCGCCGTGGCCCCGCCGGTCGGGGGCGGCATGGGGGGCGTCACCATCACCGGTGTGCAGATCGGCGAGGTGCTCGGGAGCGCCTGAGGCCGAAGAGAGCCCGCCGGGCCGCGGACTACCGTTGAGTGCGTGGGCGCCCCTCGATACCGCTGCGACGGCTGTGGCAACCTCACCCGCTTCGACGTCACCATCTCGCAGAAGACCAAGGCCTTCCACCACTACAGCGTGGGCGGGGACCTCGTGGTCGAGGACGAGGAGGTGCTCGCCCGCGATGTCGACGAGGTGGTGTGCCGCTGGTGCGGCCACGGGCGCAGCGTCGTGGAGATCACCGGTGACGAGCTCGAGGAGCCGGGCGCGCCGTCGAAGGTGCCGTGAGCGAGCCGCCGGCTGACATCTTGCGCCGGCTGACGCCCATCCCGACCTACACCGACCACCCGGCCACCACTCCCCACGACGTCGTCGGTGTCGCGCCCGATGGTTCCGCGTGCCGGATCGAGGTGGTGGAGGCCGCCGCGCCGGTTCTGCTCCTGTTCCTCTCGGCGGGCTGCCTCGGCTGCCGGGACCTCTGGGAGGGCCTGCCCGAGCTGCAGGCCGGCCTGGCCGGCGCCGCCCGTCTCGTCGTGGTGACGAGGAGCCCCGGGCAGGAGAGCCCCGAGGCGATCACCGCCCTGGCCGGTCACGCGGCGGGCGTGCGGGGGTTCGACGTCGTGATGAGCTCGCGACGCCTTCCGCGACTACCGGGTCGGCGGGCCGCCGTTCCTGAGCGTCGCCGCTGCTGGATGCGTGCGCACCGAGAGCGTGGCCTGGGGCCTCGAGCAGACGCTGCAGACCGCCCTCGCGCGTCCTGCCCACCGGGTAGTCACGACGTGCTGCGGTGTCACACCCCCTGGGCATGCTTGGCCCCAACAGAGAGGGTCATCGTCATGCCGACTTCCAGGGACACCGACACACCGTCACAGTGCACAGACACAGACCACCGACGACACCACCGACACCGACACCGACACCGACACCGCCCGAACGACATCGAGCCCGAGGGCGGGCTCACCATCGACTGCGACTGCTGTGCGCTGCGCGACACCGCGGCCTGCGACGACTGTGTGGTCAGCTTCCTCCTCGAGCGCGAGCCCGACGACGCCGTCGTCATCGACGCCGAGGAGGCGCGGGCGATGCGCATGCTCGAGCGCGCCGGCCTGGTCCCGACGCTGCGCTTCAGCACCCGGGCGGGCTGAGCGCCGCTCGGTCCCGTCCGTCCCGCCGCTGCGCCGGTCGTGCGGCGGTGAAGCGCCACCTCCTCGTCACCAACGACTTCCCGCCGAAGGTCGGCGGCATCCAGAACTACCTCTGGGACCTGTGGAGCCGGCTCGACCCGTCCTCGTTCGTCGTGCTCACCGCGTCCTCCGACGACGGGGCGGCCGTCTTCGACGCGGCGCAGGCCGAGCGGGGCATCCGCATCGAGCGCGTGCCCGGGCTCGCATCCTCTTCTTCCCGACGCCGGCGGCCGCCGCCGCCGTGCGGCCGCGGTCGCGAAGCACGGGATCGACCTCGTCCTGCTCGACCCCGCACTGCCGCTCGGGCTCCTCGGTCCGCACCTCGACGTCCCCTACGGCGTCATCCTCCACGGGGCCGAGGTCACGGTGCCGGGCCGGCTCCCCGGCTCGCGGGCCGCGCTCGGCCGGGTGCTGCGCGGCGCGCGGCTCGTCGTGTCGGCCGGGTGCTACCCGGCGGCAGAGGCCCGGCGTGCCGTGCCGGGCCTGACGGCCCCGCTGGTCGAGATCCCGCCCGGCGTCGACCCCGCCGCCATCGTCCCGCTCAAGGCGGCCGAGCGCCGGGCGGCGCGGGCCGCGCTCGGGCTGCCGGCCGAGGGCCCGCTGCTCTCCAGCGTGAGCCGGCTCGTCCCCCGCAAGGGCATGGACGTGCTCATCGAGGCGGCCAATCGCCTGGCCCCCTCGTACCCCGACCTGGTGGTGGCGATCGCCGGGGACGGGCGGGAGCTGAGGCCGCCTGCGCCGCCTGGCGGCGCAGAGCCCGGTGAGGGTGCGAGGTGCTCGGGCGGGTGAGCGAGGAGGACCGGGCTGCCCTCCTCGGCGCCGCCGACGTGTTCGTCATGGCCTGCCGCAACCGCTGGCTGGGCCTGGAGCAGGAGGGCTTCGGCATCGTCTTCCTCGAGGCCGCCGCCGCCGGCGTCCCCCAGGTGGCCGGGGACAGCGGCGGGGCGTCCGAGGCCGTGCTCGACGGGGAGACCGGCCTCGTGGTCGACGGACCCGGGCGACCCCGGCGCCGTGGCCGAGGCCCTGCGCAGCCTCCTGGCCGACCCCGACCGCCGTCGCCGGATGGGGCGGGCCGCCCGATCTAGGGTGCAGGAATCCTTCGACAACGACGTTCTCGCTTCTAGGCTGGCCGAGGCGCTG
>CAVTUE010000004.1:0-20933 GCA_963737805.1 uncultured Acidimicrobiaceae bacterium | reverse complement strand
GGAGGCCGGCTGACCGCTCGGGGGTCGCACTTCGCAAGAGGAGCGCGCGTCACGCGTGGCGGCGCAACAGCCCCCGGCCGATGTCAGCCAGGTGTTCCCGCACGCTCTCGGGAGCGAGGATCTCAATGCGGTCGGCGAACCCGGCGAGCTGCCGGGCCACCATGAGCTCGGAGTGCGCGCGCAGCTCCACGTCGATGCGCCCGTCGCGCTGCTCCGCTCCGCTCCGCACACGGTTGCCGAAGAGGTAGCGCAGGACGTCGAGGATTCCCGGGTCGGTCCGCAGCCACACCGTCACCGGCGCGCGCCGTGCGTCCACGGTCGTCACGATGGCGTTCCAGGCCGCGGCCAGGTCGAAGTCGTCGGGCTGCACGACCGGGCGCTCCGTGACCCGCAGCGACCGCACCCGGCTCACCCGGAAGGTGCGTTGGCCGGCGTCGGTGCCACCCACGAGGTACCAGGTGTTGTCCTTGACCACCAGTCCGAGCGGATGGACGGTGCGGGACGACGCGCGACCGTCCCGTCCCCGGTAGTCCAGCTCGATCTGCACGCCCTCGATGACGGCGCGCTGCAACGTCTCGAGATGATCCGGGGCATCCGACACCGCGTGGTCCCACCCCGACGGATTGCGTACGACGGCTTCCGCTGCCGCCTCGGCGTGGGCGCGAAAGGTGGCGGGCAGCGCCCGGACCAGCTTGCGCAGCGTGGCCCGCATCTCGGGCGTGGCGGCGGCCGGCCCCGCGATCAGGAAGAGCGCCCTGGCCTCGTCGGCGGTCAGCCCGCTCAGGTCGGTCCGCGCCCCACCGACCAACTCCCAACCGCCCCCCCGCCCGGGTTGGGAGTAGACGGGGATCCCGGCCAGGGACAGGCCCTCGAGATCCCGGCGGGCCGTGCGCTCGCTGACCTCGAGCTCGCGCGCCAGCTCGGCCGCCGTCACCCGCCCCCTTGGCCTGGAGCACCAGGAGGGCGGCCACGAGGCGGTCTGCTCGCACCGGGCCAAGTTTGGCGCAAAAAGTGGCCATGAGATGGCCAGGTTCGGAGCGCAGGCTGACACCGTCCCAGACCAGCGCCGGGAGCACCGGCAGAAACGGAGCAGACACCATGCCAGGACTCGTACCCCCGGTCGTGGACGAGCGGGAAGCCCTCCTCGCCTTCCTCGCCCAGCAGCGCGACGCACTGCGCTACGCGGCCCACGGGCTCGACGCCGACCGGGTCGTGGCCCGGCCCACCGTGAGCGAGCTCTGCCTCGCCGGCCTCATCAAGCACGCCACCCTGGTCGAGCGGGCCTGGACGACGTTCCTGACCACGGGCGACACCGCCGTCTTCGTCCCCCACGACGACTGGTCCGACGGCTTTTGCCTGGTCGACGGCGAGGGCCTCGACGATGTGCTCGCCCTGTCGGAGGAGCAGGATCGCCAGACCGAGAAGATCGTCAGTGGCATCGCCGACCTCGCCGCGCCGCTCGCTACCGCCCACGGTGGACCTGGTGCCCTGGATCCCGGGCGGGATCGTGTGGACGGCCCGCTGGGTCCTGCTCCATCTCATTGAGGAGACGGCACGCCACGCCGGCCACGCCGACATCATCCGTGAATCGATCGACGGCGCCACCTGCTGGACGCTGATGGCCGCGGCGGAGCGATGGCCGGAACGGGACTGGTCCTGAGGGTTAAGACGGCGCCGGCCGTCGTGAGGGTGGCTCGGCGTCGCCCGGTCTCGTCCCCGCCATGGACGCCCGGGCCATGGAGGACAGGATCTCGTCGACCATCTCCACCGTGGCGTGGGGGTGGAGGAAGGCGAAGCGGGCAACCGTCTCGCCCTCCCAGCTGGTCGGCGTGACGAAGCCGATCTGGTCGTGGAGCAGGCGGGCCGACCAGGCGTCGTAGTCGGCCTTGTCCCACCCCGGCCGTCGGAAGAGCACGATCGACAGTCCCGGGTCGCGGACGAGCTCGACGTGGGGCGACGCGGCGACCCGCTCGGCGGCCCCCTGGGCGATGGCCAGGCCCGCCTCCACCGCGTCGCGGTAGGCGTCGAGGCCGTTGACCGCCAGGGAGAACCACAGCGGCAGCCCCCGGGCCCGCCGCGTGAGGTGGAAGGCGTAGTCGCTCGGGTTCCACTCCTCGGGGTTGTCGCTGTGCAGCACCTCGAGGTACTGCGCGTCCTGGGTGTGCACCGCCTTGGCCAGGTTGGGCCTGCGGTAGACGAGGGCCGCGCAGTCGAAGGGCGCGAAGAGCCACTTGTGCGGATCGACGATGAAGGAGTCGGCTCGGGCGAAGCCGGCGAACCGGGCCTGCACCGACGGCGCGAACAGGGCAGCCGCGCCACCGTAGGCACCGTCGATGTGGAACCACAACGCGCGCTCGGCCGCCACGTCGGCCACCCCGTCGAGGTCGTCGACGATCCCCGCATTCGTCGTGCCCGCCGTGGCCACCACACCGATGACATCGTCGCGCCGCCGGTCGTCATGCAGAGCGGCCCGAAGGGCCTCTCCGGTCAGGCGATGGTCTCGCGTCGGCACGGTCAGCGTCCCGACGCCGAGCACGTGGAGCGCCTTGCCGACCGACGAGTGGGCGTCCTCGCTCACGGCCACCAGCGGGTGTCGCGGCGCGTCGGCGTGGCGCCGGTGCGCCGCCGTGTCCCGGGCCACCATCAGCGCAGAGAGGTTGCCGGCGGACCCCCCGGCCACGAAGCAGCCGCCGGCGTCCGCGGGAAAGCCGGCCTGTGCGGCCAGGACGCCGAGCGCCTGGTTCTCGGCGACGACCACCCCCGCTGCCTCGAGCCAGGAGGTGCCGTGCAGCGACGAGCAGGAGACGAACATGTCGAAGAGGAGCGACGCCTTGGTGGGAGCGGCCGGGATGAACGACAGGAAACGCGGGCTGTCGCACGACACGACCGCCGTCGCGAGCTTGTCGACGAAGAGCTTCAGCACGTGTGCCGCGTCGTTCCCTTCCGGACGCATGAGGCCGTCCAGCTCCGCGTGCAGCGACTCGACCAGTCCACCGAAGTCCAGCGCCACGGGGTCCATGGAGAGCCGCTCCCGGCAGGCGGCGAGGATCAGCTCTGTCATCGCCTCGTCGTAGTGGAACATGTCGCGCTCCATCAGGACGGTGGTCCGTCCGGATCCGGCGCGGTGGCCCGTGCGGCCCGCCAGGCCTCTTCGGCCCGGCTGGAGACCTCGTGCAACGGGGCCCCCGTCTCGGCGGCCACGAGCGCGACGTCCTCGAACTCCGGCTTGGCGCGTCCGCTGGTGATCTTCATGCGGACGGTGATCCCGTCGACCATGACCTGCTCCATGTGCCGGGCCAGCGGCCAGCGCTCGACAGCGGTGGCACGCACCCCCATCGTCCCGGTGTCGCGCTCCATCTCGGCGCGCAGCGCGGCGATCCGCGTGGCGTCGGTCAGCACGTGCAGGACGTGGCCCGGGCGGCCCTTTTTCATGGTGACCGGGCTCACCCAGGCGTCGAGCGCACCGGCCTCGAGGGCCACCGCCACCGCGTGCCCCAGCTGTTCGCCCGTCACGTCGTCGAGGTTGGTCTCGAGCATGACGGCTGGTTGGCCCGGGCCGACGTCGGCCTGGCCGGCACGCCGTCCGATCACGACCTGGGTGCAATTGGGCAGGTCGTCCATCTCCCCGCGCCCCCTCCGAAACCCGACGCCGAGATGGTCATGTCGGGGAGCGCCCCGAACGAGGAGCACAGCGCCGCCAGGAGGGCGGCTCCGGTCGGGGTGGTGAGCTCCAGCGGCGTGTCCCTCCCGTAGGCGGGGATGCCCTCGAGCAGGCGGACGGTGGCCGGCGCCGGGTTGGGGAGCCACCCATGGGCGCTGCGCACGGTCCCGCTCCCCGTCGCCACCGCCGAGGCGCTCACCTCGTCGACCCCGAGCACCTCGAGCGCGGCTGCCGTCCCGACGACGTCGATGATCGCGTCGTGCCCGCCGACCTCATGGAAGTGGACCTGTTCCACCGGGCGCCGGTGCAGGGCCGACTCGACGGAAGCCAGCGTGCCGAAGACGGACAGCGCACGCCGAGCCACCCGGGCCGGCAATGCCGCCGCTTCGATCAGTGCCGCGATGGCCCCATGGGGGCGGACCACCACGTCGTCGCCGGCGACGACCGCACGGGTGCAGGCGATGCCTCCACGGGTGCCCTCCTCGAACTGCAGGTCCCACCCCGGAAGCGCGAGACGGTCGAGCAATCCCCGGACCTCGTCGACGTCCGCCCCGGCGTCGACGAGCGAGGCCAGGGCCATGTCGCCGGCGATGCCGGCGAAGCAGTGGAACCAGGCGACCGTCGGTGCACCGGCATGGGTCTCCGTCACGGCAGGAGCCGGGCAATCGCACAGGCCGCGCCGTAGCCGTTGTCGATGCCGACGACCGTGATGCCCGATGAGCAGGCGACGAGCATGGTGAGCAGCGCGGTGACGCCCTCGAACGATGCGCCGTAGCCGGTGCTGGTCGGCACGGCGACGACGGGCGCCGGCGTGAGGCCCCCGACGACGCTGGCCAGGGCGCCCTCCATGCCGGCGATGACGACCACAGCGTCAGCCATCGCGATGGTGTCGATCTCGGCCAACAGCCGGTGCAGACCGGCGACGCCGCAGTCGGTGAGCAAGGTGGGAACGAACCCGAGCGCGCCGAGCACCGACGTGCACTCGGTGGCGACGGGAAGGTCCGCCGTGCCGGCCGTGACCACCGCCACGGTGCCGGCCCGCTCGGGCGCCGGGCGGTAGGCGACGGTCGAGAAGGCGCCACTCTCGGTGATCGTCCCCGGGCCGTGACCGAGGGACGCGGCCACAGCCGATGTCGCCTTCACCTGGGGCTCCGTCGCCCGGGTGAGGAGGACGGGTCCGTCGGTGCCGGTGAGGAGCTCTTCGACGACCGCCGCACAGTGCTCCGGCGTCTTGCCGGGTCCGTACACCGCTTCGGGGAGGCCGAGCCGCAGGTCGCGGTGGAGGTCGACCCGTGCGAACCCGAGATCCGCGAAGGGCAGCCGGCGCAGTTGCCTGACCGCGTCGTCGGGCGTGCAGCGGCCAGTGGCGACCTGCTCGACGAGTGCGCGAAGCGAAGAGGCGTCCATGACCTGCTCTATCCTGCCCAACTGTGCACCCCCCTGCGACCACGGTCGCTTACTTCGGCCCGGAGGCCACCTTCACGCAGGAGGCCCTCCTGACCCAGCCCGACCTGGCGCAGGCCGACCTGACATCACTCGGCTCCATTCAGGGGGTCCTCGACGCCGTGGCGGCGGGGGAGTTCGAGCTCGGATTCGTGCCCATTGAGAACGGGATCGAGGGGACGGTCAGCGCCACCATCGACGGTTTGATCCACGACGTCGAACTCCACATCCAGCGTGAGGTGGTGATGGACATCCACTTGCACCTCATGGCCCGCCCCGGCACCGCCCTGGCCGCGGTCCGTTCCGTGTCGTCGTATCCGCACGCCCTGGCCCAATGCCAGAAGTACCTGGCCCGCGAGCTTCCCAAGGCCGAGCAGCGAGCCGCCAATTCCACCGCCGACGCCGCCCGGCTGCTGGGAGAGGCGAGCTCGGCCGACGAGGCCGCCATCGCACCACGGCTCGCGGCGGAGCGCTACGGTCTGAGCGTCCTCGCCGAAGACGTGGAGGATCACTCGGACAACCAGACCCGCTTCGTCCTCGTGGCCAAGACCCGTATTCCGAGGCCGACGGGGCACGACAAGACCAGCATCGTGTGTTTCCAGCGCGCCGACCATCCCGGCAGCCTGCACGGCATTCTGGGCCAGTTCGCGGCGCGCAACATCAACCTGACCAAGCTCGAGTCACGGCCGACCAAGCAGGGGTTGGGCGACTACTGCTTCGTCATCGACCTCGCCGGCCACCTCGGCGACGAGGTCGTGGCGGATTGCCTGCGCGATCTCCATGCGGGCCTGGCCGGCGTGAAGTTCCTCGGGTCCTACCCCGCGGCGGGTGAGCACGGGCCCGAGCAGAGGCGGCAGGCCGACGCCGCCTGGCAGGCTGCCGACGAGTGGCTCGGCTCGTTGCGGGGTTCTATCGGCTGACGGGCGCCGCCGTGTGGGGCAACGACCCGGGCAGGCGGCGCGTGATCACCAGGGCCGTGACAGCGGCCAGCGCAGCCATTGCGAAGGCGATGACGACGCCGCCGGCGATCGGCCGGGTGCCTCTCGAGACTGCCGCGACGGCAGCCCCTCCGACGCCGACCCCGAGGGCGATGCCGAGGACGTCGGCCAGGTTCAGCGACGCCGAGGCCCAACCCTCACGTCCTGCGGGAGCGACTCGGAGCATCATCAGCGAAATGGGCGCGTAGCTGAGGCCCATCCCGAGTCCGGCGGCGGACCAGGCCACGAACGCCTCCCAGACCGGGACGCCGGGCTGGAGTTGCCAGGCCATCCCGGCCGTGCCGGTCAGGATGAGCACCAACCCGATGCGCACCAGACGTGCACCCTCCCACTTCTCGTTGAGACGGGCCTGCACCCAGGAACCCGCCGTCCAGGCGAGCGTCGACGCGGTGACGACGGCGCCCGCCATGCCGATGCCGTGATGGCGCACCGTGGTGATGGTCAGGGTGACGTAGGCGTCGGCCCCGAAGAAGGCGAACGTCAGCAGGCCGCGACTCAAGATGGTGGCCGGCAGCCCCGGAGCGGCGTGCAGGGTGCCGGGGGGCAGGAGGCGGCGCAGCGGCGCCCAGCCGACGAGCGCTCCGATCGCCGCGAGACCGACACCGACGAACACGTCGCGCGCGCCGAGCGCCCCCAGGATGAGGGCCGCACCGACGGCGGTGCGCACGGCATCCCCCACCCGGTGCTCGTCGGTGGGGGACGCGCCGGGCCGACCGAGGCGCACGAGCGCCGGCACCGCGATGGGCCCGGCCACCCCGACGAGCGGGATGAGGCCGAGGAAGACCCAGCGCCACCCGAACAGGTGGGCCACCGCCGCCGCGACGCCCGGGCCGACGAGGCCGGGGACCACCCAGGCGGTCGACAACACCGCCATCATCCGGGCCCGCTGGACCTCGCGCAGGCTCCGGCCGATGGCGACGTAGGCCACCGCGGGCACCGCCCCCGCGCCGAGACCCTGCAGGCAGCGGCCGGCGACCAGGACCCACATGAACGGGGCAAGGCCCGCCACGAGCAGGCCGGCGGAGAACAGCACCAGTCCCGCCACGTAGGGGCGGGCCGGCCCGTGGCGGTCGGCATCGCGCCCCGCCACGACGATCCCGATGAGGCAGCTCAGCTGGAAGGTAGAGAAGACCCAGCCGTAGAGGGCCAGCCCGTCGAGGTCACGGGCCACGACCGGCATGACCGTGATGACGGCGAGCGCTTCGACGGCGACGAAGGTCACCGAGAGGACGAGCCCGAACGTGAGGGCTCGCCGATGTGGCGCCCACAACCCGTCGCTCGCGACAGTGCCGTCCATCGCAGCGAGACTACGGGTCGGGGCCGCTGGTACTCTGCGGCGGGAGGGACCGTGACGCTGCAGACCATCGACGTCGATCAGCATCTCTTCGAGTCGAGGACGACCTGGTCCGAGCACATCGATCCCGCGCACGGGTCCGACGCACTCTCCATCACCGACGACGAGGCGGGATGGCCCTGGCTGACCTGGCGGGGCAGCCGGCTCACCCCGCTCGAAGTGCCCATCCCCGAGCGCTCGACACTGATCGGGCAGGACCGTCTCCGCCGGCTACGCGGGGAACGGTCGCCCGCCTCGTTCGACGACTTGGTCCCCGACTCCTACCGCTTCTCCGGGGCGCGCCTACAGTCGCTCGACGAGTTCGGGCTCGACGCTGCGGTCCTCTTCCCGAACTACGGGCTGCTGTGGGAACAGCGGCTGGCCTCGGACCGTGTCGCGCAGCGGGCGAACGCCCGGGCCTACAACCGCTTCGTGGCCGAGGTCTGCGGCGAGGGTGACGGACGCCTCTTCGGCGTGGCGCACCTCCTGCTGCACGATCCCCATTGGGCGGTGGAGGAGATCACGCGGGTGCGGTCGCAGGGCGTCCGACTGGCCATGATCGCCCCGGCGCCGGTGGACGGGAAGCCGCTGTCGCACCGCGACTTCGATCCCGTGTGGGCGGCGTTCAGCGACCAGGGCGTCGCGCCGGTGTTCCACGTGTCCGAATTCGAGAGCCCGTTGCATCCCGCCTGGCGCGAGGGCGAACAGGAGGACGGCGAACAGCTCTTCGACTCCATCTTCTTGTACCTGGCGCCGGCCGTCGCTCTCGCCAACCTGATCCTCAACGGCGTGCTCGAGCGGTTCCCGCGCCTGCGCATCGGCGTTGTCGAGCTCACGGCCAGTTGGGTGCCGAGCTTCTTGCTCCACATTGACGGCGCGTCGGACTTCTACACCCAGCGGCACGGCGAGCCGTTCCGCGTGCTCGCGCACCGTCCGTCGGAGTACTTCCAACGCCAGGTCCGAGTCGCCGCCCTCCCCTACGAGATGCCAAACCGCCTCGTCCCCAAGGTGGGCGACGAGACCTTCATGATCGGAAGCGACTGGCCGCATGCCGAGGGTGTCGCCGATCCCATGGCCGCAGCCGAGCGGGCCGTGGCGGGGCTGGCCGGCCCCGCCCGGGACAACATCCTGGGAGCCAACGCCGCCTGGCTCCTCGGTTTGTGACCATCGACCTCGAGGCCGCCGCCGCCGAGCGCGACCGCTTGCGGGCGACGTATCTCCAAGAGGCTGGGCGCCGGCCGGAGTCGACCGCCCGCGGCGTGCACCACCTGGCGCTGTTGTGCTCAGACGTCGAACGGACGATCCGCTTCTACCAGGAGCTCTTGGGCTTCCCGTTGGTCGAGCTCTTCGAGAACCGGGACTACCAAGGGTCCACGCACCTCTTCTTCGACCTGGGCCACGACAACACGCTTGCGTTCTTCGACTTCCCCGGACTGGGTCTTGGTCCCTACGCCGAGGTGTTGGGCGGGTTCCACCATCTCGCCATCTCCGTCGCCCGGGCCCAGTGGGACGTGGCGCGGGACCGCTTGGAGACGGCCGGCGTGCCGACCCAGATCGAGAGCGAAGTCTCCTTGTACTTCTCGGATCCCGACGGGGTGCGGCTCGAGCTCATTGCCGAGGACCTCGGCTCGCTGTACGGCACGCCGTTGCACTGATGGCGGTCACCGGCCTGGCCAACCTGGCCGTCAAGGTCTCCGATCTCGAGGCCGCCTGTGCCTGGTACGAAGCGGCCGGGGCCACGGTGACCGAGCCCGTCGAATGGGAGAACGGCCGCCGGGCGGACGTGCAGTTGGGCGCCCTGGACCTGACGCTCTTCACGCAGGCCATCTACGAAGACGCCTGCGAGCTCCCCGCCGAGGGATTCCTGCACCCGGCCCTCTTCGTGGACGACCTGGACGCGGAGCTGGCGCGCCACGAGGTCCTGTGGGGGCCGCGGACCGTCAGTGGCGCCTTCGGCACGCGCCGGATCGCCTTCGTGGAGGCGCCCGGGGGGATCCGACTGGAGTTCATGGAGCAGATCGAGGAGCCTTCGGGCTGACGGGCGCGGACCGTCGTGCTGGCACGACCGGTGTCCAGCGGCCAGCACCCTTCAGACAGCGCGCCAGCGCTGGGACAATGGAGCGATGACGGTTGCGCCGATGGGGCTCGCCGCGTACCGCTTCCGGGCCACGCCGGTGGACCGGCTACCTGACGATCGTCGTGCTGGTCGGCCTCCTCGGCGGCGTGGCCATGGGTGCCATCGCCGCCGCCCGGCGCACCCAGGCCGCCTTTCCGGTGTTCCTGGCGAGCACGAACCCCTCGAACCTGACCCTCGTGACCTCGAATTGGCAGACGGGACAGCCCGACAGCGCCGGGTCCAGCCTGGCCGGCGCGCACCTGGTGGGACGCCTGCCGCTCGTTTCCCATGTCGCCAACGCCGAGAACCTGAACGCGCAACCACTCACCGCGCACGGCAACCAGATTGAGAACCCGCCGGCCGTCGCCGCGCTCGGCATCAGCACCCTGAAACAACTACGGCAGCCTCGATGGCGAGTACACCCGCGAGAACCGCGCCACGGCGGTCGAAGGGCGGTTGCCCGACCCCGTCCATGGGGACCGGCGCGTTGATCTCCGCGTCCTCGATCCCGAACGCGGTGTCCAACGTCAACAACGTGACGCCGTACGGCCCGAACGCGATCTTCGTGCGGGTGCGCGGTGGAGCCAACGAGGCGGCGCCGCTGGCCGCGATGGACAAGATCGCCAGCGAATTGATCACGCCGACCAACTACGGCGTGAACGTGTTGACGGTGCAGCGCCCCGCAGAGATCATCAATTACCGGTCCATGGGGACCGCGCCGGCCCTCCTCGGGAACGGCCTGGCCGCTGGGGCCACGATCGCGCTGTGCCTCACGCTCATCGCCTCAGTCCGGCGCCGGCGGCGTGACCTGGCGCTGCTCAAGACGCTCGGCTTCACCCGGCGCCAGCTGGCCGCCACCGTGGCCTGGCAGGCCAGCGTCGAGGTGGGCATCGGGACCGTGATCGGCATCCCCGTTGGCATCGTGCTCGGCCGCTCCCTGTGGGACGCCTTCGCGCGCCAGATCGACGCCGTGGCCCAACCATTCGTACCGGCGCTGACGATCGTCGCCGTGGGCGTGGGGGCGATCGGGCTGGCCAACCTGATCGCCACCATCCCCGGGCACCTCGCGGCCGACACGCCGACGGCGCTCATGCTGCGCGTGGAGTGAGTCGCCGCGGGCGACATCCCGCACCCGGGCGGGCCTCCGTGTGAGAATTCGCTCGACCGACGGCAGAGGAGGACACGGATGACGACGACCACGGACGTTGCCGCCCCGCCGACACCGAAGCACGGCTTCACCAAGGACGGGACCCCCGTCTACGGGCGCACGCACCGCTACGTGAAGATGGACACCGCGGCGCAGCGCTTCAATGCTACCTTCGGCCTCAAGATCACGTTGCTCGTGGGGACGATGTGGGCCGCCTACCTCTTTGCGGCCATTGCCTTTGTCAGTCTGCCGTCAACGATCAAGACCCATAGCCCCACCGTGCTCGTGCTCTGGTTGTCGTCAGAGTTCATTCAGCTGGTGCTGTTGCCGATCATCATCGTGGGGCAGAACATACAGTCGAGGGCGGCGGACGCCCGAGCGGCCAAGACATTCGAGGACGTGGAGGACGCCCGCAAGAAGATCGAGCACGCGATCGACCTGCTCGACGTGCACACCGAAGGTGGGCTGCACGACGCCGTCGCCATGATTGTCGACGCCCTCAATGCGAAGTCGGCACCGGGCGCCCCGGCCACCTGACCCGGCAACAGGCCCCCTAGGCCTCCTCGAGCTCCAGGGCCGGGGCGGCCTTTTGGGTCGCCCTGACGGGTTCACCGAGCTGCCGCAGCGACGGGAGCGTGGCCATCGCGACCGCGGCGGTGGCGGCCAACACGACCGCCGCGACCGAGAAGGCCAGCGTGTAGCCGTCGGTCAGCGCCGCCGCGGTGTGGGCCGGCGTCGTCGCCACGTCGGTCAGCGTGCCCGAGGTGCGGTTGGCCGCCACGGTAGCCAACGCGGCGAGGCCGATGGACGCGCCGACCGTACGTGACGTGTTGAGCAAGCCGGAGGCGAGTCCCGCCTGTTCCCGGGGCACGCCCGCCGTACCGGCCACCGCGATCGGCGTCACCGCAAGGCCCATGCCCAGCCCGATGAGCACGTACGGTCCGAGGAGGTCGCTGACGAACGTGCTGCCGGTCGAGATCTGGGCCAGCCAGGCCAGCCCGCCTCCGGCCACCAGTGTGCCGATGAGGATGAGCGCGCGGGGGCCGAATTTGGGCACCAGGCGCGCCGTCACCTGTGCCCCGGCGGCGATGAGCACGGTCTGCGGCAAGAAGGCGAGCCCCGCCTGGAGCGGGCTGTAACCCAGGACGTGCTGCATGTAGAGCGTTTCGAAGTACCAGGAGCCGAACAGCGCCCCGAACATCATCAGCATCACGACGTTGCCTCCCGACACCGAGCGCGACCGGAAGATGCTGAGCGGGACGAGGGGGGCCGTCGACACCCGCGCCTGCAAGAACAGGAAGACGGCGACGAGCACCACGGCGGCCGCGAGCGGCACCAGGACCTGCGCCGACCCCCACGAGTAGGTCTCGGTGCGCACGAGGGCGAACACCAGCGCCACCAAACCGACGGTCACCGTCACCGCGCCGGCGAGGTCGAGGTGGCGGTGCGCCATCTCGGCCCGTGACTCGGGCAGGTCGCGCCGGGCCGCCACGAGTGCGACTGCTCCGACCGGGACGTTGACGAACAGGATCCAGCGCCAGCTCAAGAAGTCGGTCAAGACGCCCCCGAAGAGCGCCCCGGCCGACGCGCCAGCCGCGGACACGGCACTCCAGACCCCCAGCGCCCTGGCCCGGGCGGGACCCTCCGCGAACGTCGAGGTCAAGATGGTCAGGGTGGCGGGGGCCAGGATGGCCGCCCCCAGCCCCTGCAGGGCCCGGGCGCCAATCAGCCAGGCCTCACTTTGCGCCAGGCCGCCGAGGAGGCTCGACACGGTGAACACGGCCAGGCCCACCATGAAGATCCTCCGCCGGCCGAAGAGGTCGGCTGCCCGACCGCCGAGCAAAAGGAACCCGGCGAACGTCAGCGTGTAGGCGTTGACGATCCACTGGAGGTTCGTCGTGCTGAAGTGCAGGTCGCGCTGGATCGACGGGAGGGCAACGTTCACGATCGAGGCGTCCAGCACGACCATGAACTGGCCGATGCAGACGATGCCGAGGACGACCCACGACGGGACGTACCGGCCTGGTTCGAGTTCGATGGCGACGCTGGCCCTGGGGTTTGTGGACATGATGCTCCCTCTCCATTGAGCGTTCCGAACCGTCTGCCCCCCACTACCGCGGCCAACGTCGGCCGGCCTTCGGCTATTCCCACTCCCACCCTAAGGACGGAGCACGGGATCGTCCGGCGGGAATTGGACGTGTATCCGTTCGTACCGACTCGGTCTAACAGCGCGGTGTGACAGGCTCGCGCGACGTCGGAGCGGGCTTCCGGTCGGGTCGCCCGAGCGGGCGGAGCCTGCATCCGGTGTTCCCGGCACCCGAGCTGGGCGGGAAGATGCTGGAAGGAACTGGAAGGAGATTTGCGGTCTCGGTGTCGAATGGCACCGGTCGTGTTCGTGTGAACGTTGACAGCCGGCGCTGGGCCCGAGTGCACGGCGGCACGGTGACCGGGAGACTACGAGAAGAGAGAGGATCGTCGAATGAAGCAGTACCTCTTGAGCGTTCCGATGATCGACGGCGCACCGCCCCGACCTCCCGCTGACACGCAGCGGGCCTACGAGCAGGTCGCACAGTTGAACGAGGAACTGCGGGCGGCGGGCGCCTGGGTGTTCGCCGGTGGCCTCCTGCCGGCTTCGTCGGCGACCGTCGTCCGGGCCATGGGAGCCGAGGTCCTGGTGACGGACGGGCCGTTCACCGAGTCCAAGGAGCACATCGGTGGCGTGTGGATCATCGAGGCGGCAGATCTCGACGCGGCCCTGGCGTGGGCGACGAAGGCCACCCGGGCCTGCGGGGAGCCGGTCGAGGTTTGGCCCTTCCAGGAGAATCCTGCCGGCTGAGGCCGGAGGGGCCGATGGAGGAGGGTCTGCGCGGTGTCGAGCGAGTGTTCCGCGAGGAGTTCGGGCGTGCGGTCTCGGTCCTGGTCCGGGCATTCGGTGACATCGACCTGGCCGAGGAGGGTGTACAGGAGGCCTTCGCCATCGCGGCGGAGCGCTGGAACGCCGACGGCGTGCCCGCCAGCCCGGCGGGCTGGATCATCACGACCGCACGGCGCCGGATCATCGATCGCCTGCGGCGTGAGGCGTCGCGGGACGACCGCCAGGCCCAGGCCGCGCTCCTCCACCAACGTGACGGGCCCGACGAGGACCTCTCTGTGCACGACGACCGGCTTCGCCTGATCTTCACGTGTTGCCATCCGGCGCTGGCGCCGGCCGCCCAGGTGGCGCTGACGCTGCGCCTCCTCGGGGGGCTCACCACGCCCGAGATCGCCCGGGCGTTCGTTGTTCCGGAGCGGACGATCGCGCAGCGCATCGTCCGGGCCAAGGCAAAGATCCGCGACGCCAGCATCCCCTACCGCGTCCCGAGCAGCGCCGAACTGCCGGACCGTCTTCGATCCGTGCTGGCGGTCATCTACCTCATCTACAACGAGGGGTATGCGGCCAGCGCGGGAGAGCAGTTGGTGCGAGAGGAACTGTGCACCGAGGCCATCCGTCTCGGGCGTGTCCTCGTCACGCTCATGCCCGACGAGCCCGAGGTCACCGGCCTCCTCGCGCTCATGCTGCTGAGCGCCTCGCGCCGTTCCGCTCGCACTGACGCCGGCGGCGTCCTGGTCCCGCTGCGGGACCAAGACCGCCGGCTGTGGGATCGGCAAATGATCGCCGAGGGCCAACAGCTCGTACGTGCTTGTCTGCAACGGAACGTGCCCGGTCCCTACCAGACCCAGGCCGCGATCAACGCGGTCCACAGCGACGCTCCGAGTGCGGCAGCGACGGACTGGCGCCAGATCCTCGTGCTCTACGACCAGCTGTTCCGTGACGACCCGTCGCCGGTGGTCGCGCTCAACCGGGCCGTCGCCCTCGCCGAGGTCGACGGTCCCGGTGCCGGCCTCGCGGCCACGGACGACCTCCCGCTCCAGGGGTACTACCTCTACCACGCGGTCCGCGCCGACCTCCTGTGCAGGGTGGGACGCGGCTCCGAGGCCGCTGTGGCGTACGAGGCCGCCCGTGCCTTGACCGACAACGAATCCGAACGGGCCTTCCTCGTGAGAGCGCAGGCGTCGGCGGTCGACGGGCCGAACGAGTGACAGACTCGAGCCCGCCATGAAGGTGCACCTCGTCGACGGGACCTACGAGCTGTTCCGCCACTTCTTCGGCGCGCCGCCCCATCGCAACGCCGCCGGGCAGGAGGTGGCGGCGGTCAGGGGAGTGGTCGGTTCGGTCCTCCAGCTGTTGGGTGAGGGAGCCACGCATGTCGGCGTGGCCACCGACCACGTCATTGAGTCGTTCCGCAACGACCTGTGGCCCGGCTACAAGACCGGCGCCGGGGTCGACCCGGACCTGTGGTCCCAGGCCTGGCCCCTCGAGGAGGCCCTCGTGGCGCTCGGTGTGCTGGTCTGGCCCATGGTCGACCTCGAGGCGGACGACGCCCTGGCCAGCGGGGCGGCGGTCGGCGGTGACGACCCGGGCGTCGAGCAGGTCGTCATCTGCACGCCGGACAAGGACCTGGGGCAATGCGTCCGCGGTACCCGGGTCGTCCAGCTGGACCGGCGCAAGGACGTGCTCATCGACGAGGACGGTGTCGTGGCGAAGTTCGGCGTCGGACCGGCCTCCATCCCCGACTATCTCGCTCTGGTCGGTGACAGCGCGGACGGGTTCCCAGGCCTGGCCGGATGGGGCGCCAAGTCGGCCGCCGCCGTCCTTGCCCGCTGGAGCCACCTCGAGGACATCCCGCCCGATCCGGCCGACTGGGAGGTCGCCGTGCGCGGCGCGGCCAAGCTGGCCGGTGTCCTCACGGAGTGTCGTGACGACGCCCTCCTGTTCAAGGAGCTGGCCACCCTGCGCGTCGACCGTTCGCTGCTCGGGCGGGTCGACGAGCTGCGGTGGCGGGGTCCGACGAGCGACTTCGCACGAGTGTGCGCCGACATCGACGGGCCGGGGCTCCTCCGGCGGGCGGAGGCTCTGGCCGCCGCTCGCTGACTTCGTCGACGTCCGGTCCGGCGACGGCCTCCCGTCACAGGCCAACCCGGTCTGCTCCATCGTCCTCCGTGCGCGGTAAGCCGGCCTCGCGCCGATCGGGCATCGCCGTCCCGGGTCGTGAGAATGGACGGAGGGTGCCATCGTGGACGATCCTGGGACGAGTGCGTCGGTTCCGACGATGACAGTGACCTTCAGGGGTGAGCGTGCGAGCTGGAAGGGACAGGCTTCGGACAGAGGTGGACGAATTGTTCCGGCATCGACCTGGTTGGCGGTTGCAGGCGATGTCGACGCCGGGCCTCGCACCGCAGTGGTGTTTCGGGACTGGCGGACAGGCCGACCTCAGCATCGCCACGGACGGGGATGCCATCCGTGTCTATGTGGTCGAAGAGGACCGGGACGTCGCGCTGGGGAGCACCGACGAATTGGTCGTGTGGCTGAAGGCCCACAAGCCCGAGGCGTTCAAGGATCCCAAGGCGAGTGTCGGCGGCAAGCAGAAGCGTGGCCGCCTGTTCGATTGGGAGTAGCGAACGACGGGAGTCCCCGGGTCCCGCAGCTGAGGGGTCGCATGGCCTGACCTGTCTCTCGTGGGCGGGGCGAGGCGAGGTCGCTGCGAGGGAATCGTGCGTGCAACCAGTTTGCAGCCGGGCACGCAACCACTTCGCCACCTGTCCCGACGACGATTGGCGGCGCAGTCGACAGGGGGAATTCATGCGTGGTTCCGATGAACAGCTCGCGTGGCTGGCCGGGAACCCTGGTCTGTCGCGGGCTGCGTCGTCCAACCGCGGGCTCGACGCCACCCGGGAGGCTCGCCGCACCGGCTGGGCGGCCGTCGTCTATGGAGCGTTCGGCGTCTTCCTCACCTGCTTCGTCGTCGTCCTCGTCGTGCATCCTCAGGGCTGGTTCTGGACGTTCTTCGTCAACTGGGTGATCGACGGCTTCGAGGTCTTGGTCGCCGTCATGTGCCTCGTCCGGGCCCTCTTCGGGGGCACCATACGACCGGTGGCTCTGACCCTCGGTCTGGGACTGCTGGCGTGGTCGTTCGGCGACGTCGTGTACTCGGTGCAGACCCTGGGTGGTGGGAACCCACCGACACCCTCATGGGATGACGCCCTCTACCTCGCGTTCTACCCCCTGACCTATGTCGGCGTCATCCTCTTGCTGCGGATGGAAGTGCGGGAGGTGCCACTCGCGACATGGCTCGACGGCGTCGTTGCGGGCCTCGGGGCGGCCACCCTGACCGCCGCCTTCGTGTTCGAGACAATCGTGCGGTCGATCGGCGGTTCCCCGGCCGAGGTGGCAACGAACATGGCCTATCCGGTTGGCGATCTCGTGCTCGTTGCCCTCGTCGTCGGCGCCCTGACCGTCCTTCCGACGTGGCGCAACCCCCAGCTCTTGGTCCTCGCTCTGGGTTGTGCGTTGTTGGCGGTGGGCGACACCGTGTACCTGTTCCAGTCGTCGGCCGGGACGTACCAGGTCGGGACTCTCCTGGACGCCACCTGGCCGGTCGCCATGATGCTCATGTCCGGCGCAGTCTGGCTGCGCTCTGCTCCGGCGGCCTCCGCGGCGGCTCCGCAGACCGTCCAGTTCGTCGTCCCCACCGTTGCCGCCGCCTGCGGGCTGGCGGTGCTCTTCGAGGGCGCCCTCAGCCACGTCGGCCCGGTCGCGGCCACGCTGGCCCTTCTCACGTTGGTGGCCGTGATGGGGCGCTCACTGCTGTACTTCTGGGCCCTTCGACGGCTGACCAAGTCCCGGGAACGAGAGGCCATGACGGACGAGCTGACGGGCCTCGGGAACCGCCGGTACCTGACGAACATGCTCGACAACTTCTTCGTCCCCGGGGAGACGGGTCACCTCGCCTTGTTGTTGATCGATCTCGACCACTTCAAGGAGATCAACGACTCGTTCGGCCACCAGGTGGGCGACCGCATCCTCGCGATGCTCGGGTCGCGGCTGGGCGACGCTCTCGCTCCGTCGGACATCCTGGTCCGCCTCGGCGGCGACGAGTTCGGCGTCGTCTTGACCGGGGAGAGCGCGCAACGGCCCACCATCGTCGCGGAGCGGCTGACGACCGAGCTCGAGTATCCGTTCGCTCTCGAAGTGGCGAACCTGCACGTGAGTGCCAGCATCGGCATTGCCATCGTTCCCGACCATGCAGGCACGGCGTCGGAATTGCTGCGCTGTGCCGATGTCGCCATGTACCGGGCGAAGTCGTCACAGCGGCCGTTCGACGTGTACGAGGTGGCGGCCGACACCGGCCTCAGTCGGATGAAGCGCGTCGAAAAGTTTCGCAGTGCGATGGACAACAATGCTCTCGAGTTGTACTACCAACCGCAGTTCGACGTTCGGACCGGTTTGGTGCCCGCAGTGGAGGCGCTCCTGCGATGGCCGCAGTCGGGCGAGGACGTTCTCCTGCCGGCGGAGTTCATCCCCCTGGCCGAGGAGGCCGGGCTGATGAAGCCAGTTGCCGAATGGGTCCTGGAGGCCGCGCTGGCACAATGCGCGCAATGGCACGCAGCCGGGAATCCCGTCAAGGTCGCGGTCAATCTCTCCACGACGAACCTGCTCGATATCGACCTGTCCGATCGGATCCGCTTCCTGTTGGCTCGCCACCGCCTCGGGGCCGAAGTCCTCATCCTGGAGTTGACCGAGACGACCCTGATGAACGACTGGCGCAGATCGCGAGACATCGTCCAGAGACTGCACAACCTCGGGCTGACGGTGTCGGTGGACGACTTCGGGACCGGCTACTCCTCGCTGGCGTATCTCAGCGAGCTCGCGATCGGCGAGATCAAGATCGACCGGGCCATGGTCGAACGGCTTGCTTCCACCGGCAATCGCGGGGACGAGGCCATCGTCCGGGCCACCATCGAACTTGGCCATTCACTGGGGGTCCGCGTGATTGCCGAGGGGGTGGAGGACGCCAAGACGTTGGAGCTCCTCGCATCCTTTGGCTGCGACCTCGTCCAGGGCTATTTCCTGGGTCGGCCGCAACCGGCCGGCGAGCTCCTGTTCCCCTCGACCCAACCACGCCCCCTCAACGTCCGGGAGCTGAGCGGCGGGCGGCCGCACCGGCTGGAGAGCAGCTAGCGACCCGACCGGGCTCTACCGGGTGCCGAACGTTCCCGCCACATCGACGCCGAGATCGGGAATCGTCTGGTCCGTCGCGAAAGGGTAGAGGAGCGTCCGCATGTACATTCCCGCAGCCGCTGCGTACATCGAGATGCCGATAATCGAACGGAACCCCTGTTGTCCGTCTCGTGGGTTATGGGCGCCAGAGGTCCCTATGGGAGAAGCTGGTCGACGAGGATCGACCTCAACCACTTCTCGTACCGCTCGCCGGTCCAGTCCCGGTCGAAAACGAACAAGCCGTACACCTCGGGAGAGGCGAGGGCGTGAATGATGTCGGCCGCGTCGCGCTCTCGAAGCCCGGGCCGCAGGGCGCCCGTACGGGCGAGTGAGCGTGCGATACGTCGCTGGCCGTCGTGACGTTGTCGGGCGATTTCTGCGAGCAGCGAAGCGGCGTCTTTATCGGATCTTGCCGCGTCAGCGAGGATGCGGTGAACGGGCCCCACGCGGGCCATCACCTCGCGCAGGAGCGCGGCAAAACCGGCGACCTGTTTCTTCGGGTCCTCGTCTGAGAGGAGCGCACGAACCTGCGGGCGGTCCGTCATGGCGACCGCCTCGTCGTCACCCCCGACCGAGACGTCCAGCACGGCCTTGAGGATCCCGAGCTTCGAAGAGAACAGCCGGTACACGGTCGCCTGCGGAGTGTCCGAGCGGTCGCTGATCGCCTCGATGGTCGTGGCGGCATAGCCGCGCTCGACGAAGAGGCTCAAGGCCGCCTCGACGACGGCCGCCCTGGTGCGGCGGGTACGCGCCTGGCGGGCGGCTCCCACGTCGGGGCGGCTGCTCTTGACATCTCGGTCCATCTTCGTGATAGTAGTACTCTCGAAATGAGAGTCCAACTATCGGACTATCCGACCTATGACCCGAGGAACGACCGACCAATCGATATGAGAAAGGATCTGCCATGACCGCCATCGACGTTGCAGCGACCTCCATCAATTCCGTCACCCTCGAGGTGCCCGATGCCGAGGTCGCCGGCGCCTTCTACACCGCCGCCTTCGGTCTGGGCGCCCAGCTGGGCCTGCGCCCGACGGACGCGCCGACGACCGGCTTTCGCGGGTTCACGCTGTCGCTGGTGGTGTCCCAGCCGGCCAATGCCGACGAGCTCATCGGCGCCGCCCTCGATGCCGGTGCGACTCCGCTCAAGGCCGCCAAGAAGAGTCTCTGGGGCTACGGCGGCGTCGTCTGTGCGCCGGACGGGGCGATCTGGAAGGTCGCGACGTCGTCGAAGAAGGACACCGGACCGGCCTCTCGGCAGATCGATGACATCGTGCTCCTCTTGGGAGTCGCAGATGTCATCGCCAGCAAGCGGTTCTACGTCGAGCGCGGCCTGGCGGTGAAGAGGAGCTTCGGCCGCAAGTACGTCGAGTTCGCCGCGCCGTCGTCGCACGTCAAGCTGGCGCTCTACGGGCGCGGTGCCCTCGCAAAGGACGCCGGCGTCTCCGCGGAGGGCAGAGGATCGCACCGGATGGTCATCGGCAGCGAGGCCGGGCCCTTCACCGACCCGGACGGGTTCACGTGGGAGGCCACGGCAGGCTGAGGTGCACCCGCATCTAGTGTGGGCACGACATGAAGACAACGAAGGGCGATGCAACCGCATGACCAAGATCAGTTCACCGAAAGTCGAGTCGGGCCTCAGCAAATCCGACGATTGGCGCCACGCGACACTTTCCCGGATTCGCACGTTGATCAAGCAGGCCGATCCAGAAGTCGTCGAGGAACGGAAGTGGGTGAAGCCCACCAATCCCGAGGGTGTTCCGACGTGGTATCACGACGGCATCATTTGCACCGGGGAGACGTACAAGACCCATGTGAAGCTGACCTTCGCGAAGGGAGCCTCCCTGAAAGATCCTTCGCGCCTGTTCAACTCCAGCCTCGAAGGCAACCTTCGGCGCGGCATCGATTTTCACGAGGGGGACAGGATCGAGGCGAAGGCATTCAAAGCTCTCATCCGAGAGGCCGTGGCGCTGAACGAGACGTCCGCCCGCCGCAAGTGAATCGAACCTGAGGGCCGGCGACGCCCGGGCCCGAACCGCACAGCCAGCTCGGGTCTCGGGTATTGCAACCAGGCGTGGGGAGTCTTTCCACGGAAATCCCAAAGCGGAGGAAGTGGTGTCTGAAGCGGAGGGAGTGAAGC
>CAVTUE010000003.1:0-84953 GCA_963737805.1 uncultured Acidimicrobiaceae bacterium | reverse complement strand
TGCAGCTTTCCCCACGTCGCCGAATCCTGCGATTATGGCAAAAGACCCGTTATTCCCTTCCGCAGTGAAATTATCCCGGATTGCCGTTGCCATGCTATCAGCGGGACCGAAGAGGAAGAGGGAGGTCGCGTCGTCGACTGCGGTCTTCGGGTCGGGCTCCGGATGAACGTACCGTATTTCCAAAGAAAGAGAGGTACGACTCCGTATCTTTCGAGAAGGTCGAGCTCGTGAAGGGTCTTTCCCACCGCAAGGCTTCCCGAACAACCGGGATATTGATGAGCCGGAGGCTCACGCTCCGATTGGGTGTGGATGTTGATGTTGATCCGGTTGAGCCCCGGTATATCGGGGAATGAAGTCACCTGCGGGATTGAGAACTGCGTGGCGTGCAAGGATCCGCCCGGTGGCATGTTTCGGGGAGAGCACATAGTCGGCACCTGCATACGTAAGGTAAGGATCGAACGACAGCTTGTTGACGATTGAGATGATTTTACCCTTTGTTACACCGCGAATCCCAAGTATGATATTTGCCGTCAATCGCTCATCCTTGGAGATAATCACATGGCCGGCATTTGCGAGATGGGCCGCCTCCCAGGTACAGGATCGGTGTATTCTCCCCAGATGACATATGCCCTTTTCCGGTAACGGGTGGCGATTTCGAGAGCGACCGCTTTATCCCGCTCGATGATCAGGATGTCGTGATCCGAGATGGAGAGGGTGTCGATGACAGATCGGGTCAGTTCGTCGTATCCCATAACGATGGTGTGGCCCGAAAGCGCATGGGCGGTCCTACGAGGCGGGACCGGGGCAAGAAGGGCGGTAGGTACGGAGCAATCAGGAGCGGGACGACAATGAAAATCATGATGACTCCTGAGAGGATGATCTGGATCGAGAGCAGCATGATGAATGGGTTAGTGACCGGGGAGCTCTGTATTGCCTACGGTTGTCATCGACTGCACAACAAAGAGCAGTGCGTTTGCTACTAGACTGGCCCGTCCTTCCAGCAAGGGATAGTACGCGAGGACGATGTACGTGTAGAGGGCGATGAGCATCGTGAATGCTATGAAGTAGAGGGAGATCGTAGATGCCCGTGAATTCCTCACAATACGCCAGATACGACCCCGTTTATTCGGCATGATCGTTCACCTCTTCCGCGTTTCCTTGTAAACTGTGCTCAGCCACCCGGTTCCTTTCCCCAAGGTGCATAAGGGAGTATTTTGTCGCTGGATGCCTGGCCGTATATTTGTCCAACATCCCCTAGGTTGACCTCTCCGGTAAATACGTCGCCAACCGGCTTTGCGCTTTTTTCCGTACATCTCCCGGTTATCAATTCAGCATAAAGTCCAACTTCGGATGCAGGCACTGAATAAAGGGGGTTATGACCGGGACATTTCCGGTGCATCCCATCCAGGAATTTCCCCATAGATTATCGGTTTTTCCGGGAATAAACGCTACCAGCGTAACGAGCGCTGCATCGTCGAGACACTGTTTTGTTGCAAATTTTGTTATCCCGCTACCCACTGCGAGCCTGTATGGTTCATCGGAACCAAGCCTGATCTCCCGTGTGTACATGATTTCGATACCAGCACTCCCCGCAATTTTGTCAACCTGCCGGTGACAGCCCGTATCGCAGAATTCAGCCCCCGCTTCACCAGGGAGAATAACGGTAATCCCGATATCCCTCCGATTTTCTACAAGGCTGGCCAGGAAATGCACGAGTGCCAGACTCCCCATGTCTTCCCCAAAGATGATCCCGATATGGTCCCCGGTCGCAGCCAGCCATGCGAGCGGATGGCACGCTTGGCTTTTGCCTCAAAATCCTTAATAAAATGCACCGGGCAGAGATGCTTTCCCGGAATAGGGTTGGAAGACAACGGCTTCCCTCCGGCACTTCGCACTGCATTGGGGCATATCCTGTTCTGATCTGGACGATAAAAGATGTTTAATGTTGTGATGCTCCGGCGATAGTGGCCACGGAGACCATGATTTTATAGTCTGCCACATAACCACTCATAACAACCATGGTCGTGTCCCGGAGCGTATCCGCAGCCTGCACAAATACGAAAAAACGATCCTTGCCGCGCTTGAGCGCCAGATGAAGCGGTACGAGTGGGTGCCGCTTGACAGTCTCCAGCAGGCGACGGAGCTCTCCGAATCCGAGGTCAATTACCGGTTGTCACGGCTCATCCGGTGGGGCATGGTGCGGTTCAACGCGGTGCCGTACGATGGTTATGCACTCGTCTTTGGCGGATACGACACGCTCGCGCTTATCACGCTCACCAAAAAAGGTGTTATCTCGGCGCTGGGAACAAAGATCGGGGAGGGCAAGGAGTCGGTGGTGTTCGATGCGCTCGGCCTTGGCCCGGTTGCGATCAAGTTCCACCGGATCGGCATGCGGTCGTTCAACACCGCCCGGGTCAACCGGGAGTACATGCCTGAACGCAGCTACTGCCCATGGCTGCTTGCCTCCCGGCTCTCTGCTGAACGCGAGTACGCAGCCCTCACTCTTCTCCACCCGAAGGTTTCCGTCCCGCTTCCCATCGGCCAGAACCGGAATACGGTCGTGATGGCGCTTATCGAAGGACCGAGCCTTGCAAAGTGCCGGTTTCGGACCCCCGTGCCACGCTTGACGATATCCTTGCAAACGTGCGGGATGCCTACCAGGCCGGTGTGATCCACGCGGATCTCTCGGAGTACAACATCCTCCTCGAGAACGGGAAATGCGTCATTATCGACTGGCCGCAGTGGATGGAGGCCACCCACCCCAATCGCCGGCGTTATCCTCGAACGCGATATCAGCAATATCCTTGCATTCTTTGTGCGGAAGTACAAACTGGAGTATGACCCGGGGAAGCACTGCGATGCGTGACCGGCTGAAGTGTTTTTGGGATCGACATCATCAAAGGCTCGGTGAGGTCGCGATCCCGCCGGCCGATGTACGCGCTTGTCCGTATAGACGGGCAGGCGATCCTCAGTGAGAATACCGATCTCGATGTTCCGGCTCTTTCGGTTGCTCGCCGAGGAACGGCCCGATATCCTTGCGGTTGACAGCCTCCAGGAGATCTCGACCGACCAGCACGAGCTCTTCTTCTTTTTGCAGGGCCTCCCGCCGCAGACAAAACTCGTGCAGGTGACCGGCGGCGAAAGAAAGAGACGCTCGGGAAAGTTGCCGCCCGGTTCAATATCAGTTTCAACCGGTTCGATCCCTTTGCCGAGGCCCGCACCACGGCCCGGGTTGCCTCGCTTGGCGCCGGCGCAGAGGTTATCGCGTTCGAGAACGAGAGCGAGGTCGTGGTCAGCCGGCACCGGTCGCCGGGCAGGGGCGGGTGGAGCCAGAACCGGTACGTGCGGAAGATCCACGGCGCCGTCCAGGCTCAAAGGCCGGGAGATCGAGCAGGCAGCTTGCCTGCGGCCGGGCTCCGGTACGAGAAGAAGGAGACAAAAGCATTCGGGGGATGCAGCCGGGTCGCCTTCAGAGTCTTTGCGGTGCGGGGGCAGGTGCCGGTCGGAACGTACCGCGGCGCCGACGTTCAGGTCAGGATCAGCGGCAAGCGCCTCGAACGGATCCGCTTTAAGCCCCTCTCGGGAAAACCCCGTACCTGATCGTGGGGATCGACCCGGGCACCACGACCGCGGTCGCTGCGCTCGATCTTGACGGGAACCTCATGCACCTCGAAAGTTCGCGGCAGATGAACATGTCCGGCGTGATCGAGGCCCTGTATAGGGTGGGAAAACCGCTCGTTGTCGCATCGGACGTGCAGGAGATGCCGTACTCGGTCGAGAAGATCCGGCGGGCATTTCTCGGCGGTCGCCTATACTCCCCGGCAGGATACGAGTGTCGAGGCAAAGATTGCCCTCACCGCCCGTTTCCCGTACACAAATGTCCATGAGCGGGATGCCCTCTCGGCAGCTCTCGATGCATGCCGCCAGGACCGGAACAAGTTCCAGAACCTCATCCGAAACGTGTCCCCCGGGCCATGATCTCGACGAAGTCCGGGCCGGGGTTATCCGGGGCCAGGCGCTCGACCAGGTGCTCATCGACTTAAACGCCGTGGCCCCGGTCCGCCGCGGTACCGGCAGCACCGCAGGCGCCGGTCGAAGCGCAGCACGATGAACGGGTGAGGGTGCTGGACGGCATGGTCAAACGCCTCCGCACGTTTGTGGCCGAACTCCAGGAAGAGGTCAAGGCAAAGGGACTACGAGATCCACCGGCTCCAGGGCCGGCTCCGGAGATGCATTGATACACGGGACGTCAGCTGGCAAAAGATGCCGAGGTTGTCAAAACAGGACGCGATTATCCAGAGCCTCAAAAAACGGCTCCGGAAAGAGGAGCGCCACAGCCGCACGCTCGCAAAACGGGTGGAACGGATCAAGACCTTTGCCGAACTCTCCATGGAAGGCGAGGTCGCCGCCGGTCAAAGTGATGGACACGCTCACAAAAGAGGGGATGCGCCGGCTCGCAGAAGACATTGGCATCCGGGAAGGCGACATCGTGTTTGTTTCAGCGCAGCGACGGGTGGGGAAGGAGTGATCGTTAAAGACCTTGCCGATGTCCGGTGTCAGGGCGGTGATCCTGCCGGCCGCGTGATCCGGAAAACGGCGACCCGCAGATCCTCCCCGCCTTCCGGGAGGCCGGGATTCCCCCTCCTCACCGACACGGCTGCCGGGCGTACAGGTGCGGGGCAAACGGGGCTTGCCGGCAAAAGACCAGTTCGAAACGGCCCTCGCCCGCTGGCAGGAGGGGCAGGCACAGTTTATGAACGCGAGAAAAAATCCAGCCAGATCGAGCACATGTTCAAGGAGTATAAGAGCGAACGGGGAAAGGAAGTAGGCGGGGGCAGGACGTGGACGACCGTGAACTCTTAAAGACCGTGATGGGCATTGTGGGCGAGGAGAACTGCCGGGACGACTGCGCCATGCTGCCCTGCGGCGACCAGCTGATGGTGGCAACGACCGACATGCTCCACCCCACCACCGATTTTGTTGACGGCATGACCGACTGGCAGATCGGCTGGATGAGCGCTGCCGTCACCATCAGCGACATCGCGAGCATGGGGGCGGAACCTAAATACCTGCTCATTGCGGTGGGCCTCGACCGGTGGGAGCACCTCAAGGGAGTCATGCAGGGCGCACAGGACGCTTGTAAAAAATTCGGTGCCGCGATCATCGGCGGGGATATCGACCACCACGGAGAACTCACGGTCGTGACGACCGGCCTTGGCCTGTCGACCGGGAGCATATCTGGCCCGACGGACGGGTGCGGCCCGGGCGACCTTGTTTGCATCACCGGTATTCCCGGGCAGGCACAGGCCTGGCTTGACGGGTATAAGCAATATGAAAAGGCGCTCTTCGAGCCGCAGCCCCGGGTGGGGAGGGCCGCTGCTCGGCACGCGGGGGCGTGACCGCGATGATGGACGACAGTGACGGGATCGCTCTCTCGCTCTACGATCTCATGAGCGTGAACGAATGCGGGTTTTCGATCGATTCAGGTCTGTCCCGCCGGGGTATTCCGGAACCGCAGGCCCGCGAGCTCGCGCTCGTACGGCGGCGGGGATTACGAACTGATCTTCACGCTCGCCCCGTGCATCCGGTCGCCGGTGTTCCCTGCACCGTTATCGGGAAAGCGACCCCGGAAAGGTAGTGCTTGTGGATGGGAAACCCATGGAAAAACGCGGGTACCAGCACAAGTGGGTATAGGCAATGCATTTCTCTTAAATTATAAACAACAAAAGATAGAGGATTCTTAGAGATTATCCTGCCCATCATGGAATCGCTGGAAAACAAACTGGACCGGCTCACTCCCGATCAGCGCCGGGAGGTTGAGGACTTTGTCGACTTCCTGATCCAGCGGGCGGAAGGGATCCATGTCACCGTGCAGGTTGCATCCCACGAGGCCCCCTCTCTCACAAAATCCGTTGCGCCCCCGCTTATCGCCCCGGATCCCGTCCCATGACCGGAGGCGAATCCAACCCGGCCGGGATAGTAATGCTCCCGGCCGCATATTCCGGAGCATGAAGAGCCGGAGCCCTGCCATCCAGGAGATCGGCGGTGATGACCTGATCTACGGGGTACCTCATTATGGGCGGTTCGAGAGTCCGCTCCGCCGTCCGCCCGCATCCGACAGCGGTAAAGAGAGTGAAAGAGAAAGTTCATGGACCAAGCAGGAATCCGTAAAGGAAAAACAAATCCTTGACTGGATCGATTGATCAGTCCTTCTTTTTGGGTTATCACGATCTGTTTTCCGGACATCAAAGCGATCGCGCCGGGCCGCAAAAGTTTTGAAGCGCGATCGCGGGGTGTAAGTTAGTGTGGCGATAATCGGATAATTATCCGCGAAACCGGTCGAACAACTTACACCCCGATTTTTTCTCCGGCGTAATGAATAAAGGGATCGCGCCATTCCCGGAAAAATCGCGATCGGCAAATTCCTGAAAAATTTTCGATCGCGATCGAGCCCCCCACCAGAGAATTTTTTGGGAGGGGAGGGGGGCACTTTGATAATTCTCGATCCGCATGAAGTAATCTGGAAAGGATCATCAATAAAATTTTGAAATGGTAGAACCCGGGAGATCGAATCCCGAATGTTTCACCCTTCGAACCCTGGGAAGACCTTCGGTTCCGGAAAAACCTATGAAAATTGACGGACTCGACAGATCGAGCTGCGAAGGCTCCACCCTTCGATCGCGGCAGGGACCCTCGGTCCCGGGAAAGATTATGAAAAAGGAAAATGGACTCGACGGGATTTGAACCCGTGGCCTCTTCGTTGCAAACGTAGCGATCTACCCCTGATCTACAGCCCCCGCAATAATTCTTGCGGCATACTATTTTTCAGCGGATTCCATATAGTTGTTACTGATCGCTGAAGAGAAAATCAGAACATGGACACAGGCGTGATCGACCGTGAGGGTTCCACCCTCGAACCCGGTGCGACCTTATTCGTCCCGGAGGGCGTTGCCCTATGGACCCGGCGGGATTTGAACCCGCGGCCTCTACGTTGCGAACGTAACGATCTACCCCTGATCTACGAGCCCGTTGTGCTGTATTACGATTTTCCCGCCGATGGAATATAGTTGTTGCTGTCCTGATTCGTGGGATAAAAAAGATTAGAGAATGATCTCGATATCGAGTTTCTCTGCCAGTTCCTTATATCTGTTCCGGATGGTGACTTCGGTCACACCTGCCACTTCTGCCACTTCCCGCTGGGTGCGCCGCTCGCCGCCAAGGATGGAGGAGATATAAATCGCGGCTGCCGCGACACCGGTCGGGCCCCTGCCACTGGTTAGTTCGCGCTCCCCGGCCTGCCGGAGGATCTCCACGGCACGGCTCTGCACCTCTCCCTTGAGGGTAAGGCCGGAGCAGAAACGCGGGCACGTAATCGATGGGGGAGGTCGGGAGGAGCTTTAAGCCCGAGTTCACGGGAGATGAAACGGTAGGTCCTGCCGATCTCTTTTCTCGAGACACGGGACACTTCTGCGATCTCATCGAGGGTACGGGGCACGCTGCACTGGCGGCAGGCCGCATAGAGTGCCGCAGCGGCGACACCTTCGATGCTCCGTCCCCGGATCAGGTTCTTATCCACTGCATCACGGTACACGACGGCTGCGGTTTCACGCACGTTTCGCGGGAGACCAAGTGCAGAAGCCATCCGGTCCAGTTCCGAAAGTGCGAATGCAAGGTTGCGTTCCGTTGCATTGCTGACACGGATCCGGCGCTGCCACTTGCGGAGACGGTAGAGCTGGGCACGGTTCTTGGAGGAGATTGCCCTGCCGTAGGAGTCCCGGTTGCGCCAGTCGATCATGGTCGAGAGACCCTTGTCGTGGATCGTAAAGGTCATCGGGGCACCGACACGGGACCTCTTCATCCGCTGGTCGTGATCGAATGCACGCCACTCGGGACCGCGGTCGATGAAATCGTCATCAATGACAAGCCCGCAGCTCTGGCAGACCAGTTCTGCCCGTTCATAATCGTGAACAAGCTGCCTGCCGCCGCATTCGGGACAGACCGTCTCGGTATGGTTCTCGGCTTTTTTTTCGTGCTCTTTTACTTTTGTACGCGATTTGAGCGCTTCCCTCTCGGTCTGGAGAACTTTTAATTTTTCAACTTCCTGCATCCACATTCACCAGTTTTCAAATTTGTGTTCTTTTGATGGGAACTGGTCGTTCCCGTCGGGTGCCGTTTACTTCGCGAAGAGTTTCTCATTGGGCTGGACAGTGCATTTTTCCCGGCAGAGCACGGCGGCATAGGGGATCTTCACATTGCCGAAGAGATCCAGGATTTTTCCTACCGGTTTCATCCGCCGGTCGGTCACTTCGCTGTATAATGCGGGAAGCTGGGCGGCATCGCACTGGATAATGAGCATCCGGTTGCCAATGGTGCTCATCGCTCGACCAACAACCTTCACGCAACAACCTCGGGGATACAATGGTACTAAATTAATTTAGTAATCTATATATGTGCGACCATCACGTATTTAAACATTGCGTGAAAGTATAAATAGAAATTTTAGGAAATAGAGGAACTGGTCGATATTTAAAGATATTACCTGTCTGCATTCTGCATCGGTCAGTCCGGCCCCTTTGCGATGATAAATTTCGCGCGCTTGTCCAGAAGATCGTGCGGGGCATGCGCATCTGAGTCCACGACCATCTGGCACGCCGCTTCGCGGGCGATCCTGTGCCACGTGGCCGTTTGTCCGGTTGTGGCCCCCCCGGGAAGTCATCTCAAGTGCAATCCCGTTCTTTGCTGCGGCTTCGCATCCTCCAGGGTGATAAGCCCCGGGTGGGCAAGGACATTCACATATTTACAGGTGCATGCGGCATGGTTGGTTCCCTCTGCAACCGGTTCGACCGGTGTCTCCCCATGGACGACGACAATGTCTGCCCCTGCCGATTTCGCGAGTCGGGCAAGAGCTGGCGATCTGTGCAGGAGGGACATGGGTGATCTCCACCCCGCAGAGAAGTCTCACGCCGAATAGTTGCGCCGATTCCCGATACTGGGAGAGTTATCGAGGACGGATTCGGCATTGGACGTATCCACGTGATCGGTGATTGCCACGGTTGTATACCCATGCACCGCCATCCTCCGGATCAGCTCGATGGGGAGCATCTCGCCGTCAGAGAGAATCGTGTGGGTGTGGAGATCGTACAGGCCAGTCATTTCCGCACCTCCAGCTTCTGCGCAACTTTCCTGATAAGTACCTCCTTTCTCTTCGGTCCATTCGGCGACAACACGGCCTTCGCGCCGGGCCCAGTGGGCCGGGTGGTGGTGCTCCTCTACCCGGAACTTGCACCCGACCTTTTCAGTGCACGTTCGATATCGGCGAGGACCGGTGCTTTGGATGCCGAGGCTGCGCGGGACCCTCCGTCCCTTCGGCGCGGGAATATGCCACATTGAAGTAGCAGGGATAGAGAATGCACTCGCCTTCTGCCATTGCAGGATCGTTTGTGGGTCAAGGTATAAACAGTGTCCGCTCAAACCTTGTACCATGCATCATATCGACGTCAGGATTGAGAAGGATGTCTACGACGTCAACAACTCGATTGCCGACAACAATGCCCGGCATCTCAAAGCACATGGCGTCCGGGCATTTGATCTGCTCGGCGCGATTGGCTCAGGCAAGACTGCACTGATCGAACGTCTCGTTCCCCTGCTGGAGAAAAAGGGCTTCAGGGCAGGAGCAATCGCCGGCGATGTGTACGGTGATGATGATTTCAAACGGATTGTGGCGCTGGGCATTCCCGCGTTCAATGCCAATACCGGGCAAGGAATGCCATCTCGACGCCCACCTCGTGGAACATGCAATCGATCACCTCCCGCTCGACAACATCGACATTCTCTTTATTGAGAACGTGGGGAACATGGTCTGCCCGACCGATTTCCGTCTCGGGGCTGAGAAACGTATTGTTGTCGTGAGTTCAACGGAAGGCGACGATGTGGTCAACAAGCACCCGATGATGTTCAGGGACTGCACGATTGGCGTGATCAACAAGGTCGACCTCGCCCCTCGTCTGGTGCCAATCTTGACCGGATGGAGTCGGATATCGCCCGGTATAACCCGGGTATGCCGGTATTCCGGACAAACCTGAAATCTGGCTTTGCTCGACAATGGCACCGTCATGATTTGGGGGAGTTTCGATACGGAGGCGACTCCCGGCCACAACAGACCAGTGCCGATGGAAGGGTTGAGCGGGGTAAAGGCCGTATCGGCGAGCAACCTCCACAACCTCGCTCTGCTCAAGAATGGCACGGTGGTGGCGTGGGGCGATCCAGGTTGCACTTGTGATTCTCAACCAGGAACGGGTGCGAATACGCCCGTGGCAATAAAGGGTCTTTCCCACGTGGTCGCGATATCAGCCAATCAGTGGCTCGACTTGGCTCTGCTGAGAAACGGCACCGTGAAGGAGTGGAGTGTCAACAGCCCCGTCCGAATCGGTGACGGAAGCGACGCTGTACTCGGCGAACCTCAGCGTGTCAAGGGTCTGTCCGGGGTGAAGGCCATTTCGGCTGGGGCATATTTCGGCACCGCACTCTCGAGCAACGGCTCCGTACACATCTGGGGGGGAGGCTCACATGTTGACAAGTACTCGCCTATTGGCAGGTCACTTCGAAACGGCAGCGATCCTCAGTTAGTTGAGGGGCTTTCGAACGTAAAATGGATCGCAGCAGGCATTGACTCCTTCTACGCTGGGCAAGCCAAACCAACCTCAACCTCAACCTCAACCTCAACCTCGTCGGCGTCCTCGATCAAGCCGACGTTCGCCGCTGTCGAACGGGCAGTATGCCAGGGGGCCCTCGCTGCTCATGACGCCGAGGGAGACCGCTGTGCGATCCACTCCCTGCACGTCTCCACCGTGTCCCCGGGGTGGGTCTTCGTCCAAGGGCTCGGCTACTACGCGGGCACGGACCAGCCGCCCAGCCTCCAGGAGGCCCGCAGTGATCTAGGCGAGGCAATCCTCAATCTGCGCACGCACCAACTGATCGGGCCCACCAACGTCGGCTTCTGTGCTGTGCCTGGGACGAACGTGTCCGGTCCGGATCTCTCGGCGGTGCCGAACGCCGTCATCGTCGCCTGGGGACTGCACCCCTGCACTGGCGGAACGTCGATATCGGCCACGACGGTGGTTCCTTCCACCACGGCCCCCGTCGCTCCGTCGACCCAGCCGACAACGGCGGGTTCCGGATTCACAGAATGGTCAGGGACGTGGGGCGCTCACGAGCAGCAACTGGAAATCAGCCCGACGGGCGTTGGGACCTTGAGTTATCAGGATCTGACAGCGTGTCCCAACTGCTCGTTCGCGAGCGCACCAACCAGCACGATGGAATTCAAGTTGACCTCGGTCAACGGCGACACGGCAGGCGGAACTGTGAGCGCAAGTTCAGATCCAACGAACTACGCCGTCGGTCAAGACGTCACGGTGAGCCTCGCTGCCGGTTCACCCGGTCAACTCTTGGAGCTCTCGGTCGCCGGACAAGGGCCCTCGACTTACTGCAACAACACCTCTGCCGGTCAGTGCGGGGCGTGACGAAGCGAAGTGTCCGTCCTGCAGTGGTGAGTGGTCACATACATTTCGTGATCGAAGGTCCCCGAAGACAGCCAACTGCGTCAAGGCACGAAACGATGCGTGGCCCCGGTCACGCCGCGTAGGAGCCGGTCCTGGTCAAAGCGGCTACCGGGCCGTTTCTCCGCTACTCGTAGTAGCCCGAGTGGATGTAGACGCACGGCACACCGGCCGCGACGTACATGGCGTGGTTGGACGGATCGTCCTCGAAGGCGAGCCGCAGGTCGAATCCGTGGGCGCGCAGATCGTCCACCACCGACAGCTTGAACTCGGTGACCTGGGCGTAGTCCCCCCGCGCCCGCATGACTAGGAGCTCCCAGCGCAGCCCGTAGCGCTTGAGCCAGGCCATCGTCTGGGGGCGGACGCGGTGGGGCCGGCCTGTCAGCAGGATCACGGCGAGCGAGGGGTCGAGCAGCTCGAGCAGCCGGGCGATCTCCTCGATCACGGGGTCGTCGCCGCAGGCCTCGAAGAAGGACGCCCAGTCCCGTCGTCCCCGCTCGATGAAGTGCTGCCGGCCGGCGGCGTCGGAGAGGACACCGTCGATGTCGAAGATGACGGCCGGACCTCCCTGGTGGGGACCGCCGTCGTCGACGCGCCACGTCCAGTTGCTGTGGTCGCCCTCTGGCCTGGTGCCGGGCACGAAAGAGCAGCCTAACGGCGGTGCTCCGGATCCCCGGAGGGGCGATTCCACCGAACTGCGGGGGGATAGGGGGCCGAAGGTGACACGATGGACGAGGAATGGGAGTCGATGCAGAAACGGGGGTGCTGGGCACCCTGGCCCGTGACGCCGCGGCCGATCGCACCCTCCACGTGGCGCTCGGCCGCCGAGTGGAGGTCGTCGGCGATCTGCTGCTGCCGTCCGAGCCCTCTGACAGCTCGCGCGCCGCCTGCCGTGACATCGCCCGCCGGCTCGAGGAGTGGCAGGGCCCGGGCATCGTGATCGTCTGCGGCCGCCTGGTCGCGCCGGGCTGCCACGACGATCCGGCCGGCGCCCTCGACATGCATCCGGAGCTCGCCGACGCGCTGGGCGCCTTCGCCGCCCGTGCCGACTCCCAGGTGATCGTCGTGATGGTGCCCTCCGACCGCGACCCCGCGCTGGTGCAGGCGCTGGAGCGACGCGGGGTCTCGGTGCGCGACCAGGTCGACCTCGCATGCGAGACCGGTGCGGGCACGCGCACGGTGCTCGTGCGCGCCGGTTCCCTGCGGCCCGACAGCAACCCCCCGGTCGACGCCGCACCCGCCGACGACCGCCCCTGGCTGGCCGGGATGGAACGGCTCGATGACCCGCGGCTGGCGCGCCGCTTCGTCACCTCGCGCGTGCTGTACCGGCGGTTGCGTCGCTACCTCTGGGCGCCACCACTTGCGCTGGCGGTGATCGCGCTGTTGCTGCGCGTCGAGTTCGTGGTCGACGGTCTGGGCCGGGTTTTCCGCACACCCCGCCAGCAGACTGCCCTGGAGCGGGCCTACACCGCCACCTGGCCCTCCCGTTTCATCGTCACGGTGGTGATCGCGTTGGTCCTCCTGGCGGTATTGGCCGTCGTAGTCGCCGTCACGTCGCGTGGCATCTGGCGCGCGCTCGGGGGCGAGGGCCTGCCCGCGCCGTGGGCCGGCGGTCCGTCGGGAGCCCGGCCGATCGCGCACGACCAGCTCCAACTGGACGGCGAGGACGCGTTGGACGCGACGCGGGTCGCCCTCGAGGCCGGTGCCACGGGCGTGATCGTGGGCGGGGCGCTGGTGTCCGAGCTGACCCACCTCGATGCCGGGTTCTTCGCCTGCCCGGGCGCCACCTCCGAGGTCGTGCACGAGCACAGGGGCCGCCTGGGGCTCCCGCCCACCTTCCTGCACCATCGTCAGGAGTCCACCCTCGAGATCGAGACGGGGGCCGAGCTCCACGTGCGCCTGCTGCTGGCCGAAGCCGACCTGCCGCTGGCCACCATGGGGGAGCGCTTGGTGACGACCGACGACGTGGTCAAGGGTCGGTCCAAGGCCGCCGACATCCATGCGGAGCTGGCGGCGAGCTGGCCCAGTGGTGCCTCGTGGCCGCCCGCACCCGAGGTGGCGGCGGACCACATCCGGGTCCGCCGCATCCGGCGCCTGGCCGCGGTCTCCCTCTTCCTGGCGGGGGCCATCGACCTGCTCTCCTCGGTGACCACCCCTCTGCGCGAGCACCTGCATCTCATCGCCCAGTACCTGCCCGTGGCGGTCGTCCAGGCGGCCGGCGCGCTGACCGCCATCGCCGGCATCGCCATGATCATGCTCTCGCGGGGCATCCTGCGGGGCCAACGGCGCTCGTGGCTGGTCGCGGTGACGCTGCTCGTCGCGTCGCTGGCCCTGCACCTCCTCCACGCCGCCGACATCATCACATTGGTCGTCTGCGCCGGCGTCCTCACCTTGCTGATCGTCCAGCGCGAGCGCTTCCGCGCCCAGACCGAGCCCGCCACCCTCGTGACCGCCTTCGTCATCCTCGCCGTCGGCGGGGTGATCGCGACCCTCGGCGGCTTCATCGCCGTGGAGGTGGCCGGCCACGTGCACCACCACCCCCTCCCCGTCTGGCCCGACGTGCTCCTCGGTTCGGCCGAGCGGCTCGTCGGCGTGAAGTGGGTGACCTTCCCGAAAACCATCGACCGCTTCGCCTCCATCAGCCTCCTCGCTGTCGGCATCAGCCTGATCGTGGTGGCGCTGTACCTACTGACCCGGCCGGTGGTGGATCGCCGCCTGTCGTCGGGGCGCGCGGCCATGGGCCGGCGCGCCGCGGAGCTCCGGGCGCGTGACATCGTGCGGCGGCACGGCACCGGCACCCTCGACTACTTCGCCTTGCGCGACGAGAAGCAGTGGTTCTTCCACCGGGACTCACTCGTCGCCTACGGCGTTTTCGGCGGCGTCTGCCTGGTCTCCCCCGATCCCATCGGGCCGTTCTCCGAACGCGCGCACGTCTGGGACTCGTTCCGCCGTTACGTGGACCGCAACGGCTGGGGCCTCGGTGTGATGGGCGCGGGTGAGGAGTGGCTGCCGACGTACCAGGCGTCGGGCATGCGCTTCCTCTACATCGGGGACGAAGCGGTGGTGGACCCCAGGGAGTTCTCGCTCCAGGGCGGCAAAATGAAGGGGCTGCGCCAGGCCGTCAACCGCGTCGCCCGCTATGGCTACACGGTCCGCTTCCTCGATCCGGCCCGTCTCGACCCGGCCGACGCCGCCCGCATGGCCGACCTGATGGCCAAGAGCCGGCGCGGCGAACAGGAGCGCGGCTTCTCCATGATGCTGGGGCGCCTCTTCGACCGGCGCGACACCGGGCTGCTGCTCACGCTCGTCGAGGGCCCCGACGGTGCGCCAGTCGCCATGTGCCAGTTCGTGCCCTCGCCCGCGATCGGGGGCTACTCGCTCGACCTCATGCGCCGCGACCCCGGCGACCATCCCAACGGGCTGCTCGACTTCGCGCTCTGCTCGACCATCGACCGCCTCAAGGAGATGGGCATGAAGGGGCTCAGTCTGAACTTCGCCGCCCTGCGATCCGTCCTCGAGGGCGACAGCGGTGACGGCGTGACCCAACGCGTGGAGCGCTGGGCGCTGCGCCGGCTCTCCGGCGTCCTCCAGATCGAGACGCTGTGGCGGTTCAACGCCAAGTACGAGCCCAAGTGGCTACCGCGCTACATCGTCTTCGATTCGGCGGAGCAGTTCGTGCCGGTCGTCGTGCAGATCATGCGGGCCGAGTCCCTGACCGAGGTGCCGGTGATCGGCCGCCTCCTCACGACCGGCGCGGCCAAGCGATCGGGGCCGGCCGTGCCCGAAGAGGTCCGGGCGGCGCAGGAGCACCTGGGCAACGGCGCGCCCGGTCGGCAGGAGGCCGGTACCAGGCCGTGAGCGAACCACGCTGCCCGCGTTGTGGGCATCCGGGCGTGCACGCCGGGCGCGGCGACGGCGGTCCATGTGAGGGATGCGACCGTTGCTGGGCCGACGAGCAACGGCGTGATCGCCCTCCCCACCATGTCCCGGCGTCGGGCGGGCAGACGTCGTGGCGGTAGGGACGAAAACGCGATCGTTGTCCGTGCGTTGACCAGGTCGGATCGAACGGCCCTACTCGCTGCCTGACGCCCCCGTCACAATCATCATCCGAGGGCGGGGTGACCGAGGTCAGTCTGGGGGTCACCCTGCCCTTTTTTCGCGCCCGGCCTCGTTCCGACCTTCGGCGCCCCGACGCCATGCCGTCGCCTCGGTCGGGACGGCGTGGGAGCCCCGTCCACGGCCGCGCCGAGGCCCGCGTGCCCGGACGCGCCCCGACCTGGGCAAAGATAGGAGCCGAGCCGGGAAGGGAGGGAACGAATGCCGTGAGCAGTGGCAACCGAGCAACAACGCTCGTCGCGGCGAAACACGATCTCGCCGCCACGAGCGCAGATCGCCGCGAGTTGGGGCGCCAGGCCCGGGTGCTGGCACCCCGGGCCGACCTGGCCAACTGGGACGAGCGAAACCGCGGCCACGACCCTGTCGACACCCTCCTGGCCCAGAACGCCAACCGGCTCCCCGAGCTCGCCCCGCTCCGGCACCAGCGCATGGCGATGTCGCCGTGGAACTTCTACCGCGGCGCGGCGGGGGTCATGGCGGCCGACCTGGCCTCCCGCCCGCACAGCCGCATCGAGGTGCAGCTCTGCGGGGACGCTCATGTCCTGAACTTCGGGCTCTGGGCCACACCGGAGCGCAACCTCAACTTCGATCTGCGCGACTTCGACGAGACCCTGCCCGGGCCCTTCGAGTGGGACGTGGCCCGCCTCGCCGCCAGCCTTGTGGTGGCGGCCCGGGAGAACGGGGTAAAGGCCAACACGGCAGACGCCGCGGTGACGGCGGCGGTCGACGCCTACCGCAACCGGATGCGCTACTACGCGTCCTTGCCGTTGCTCGACATCTGGTACGAGGGCACGCGCTTCGACCAGTTCATCGACAACTTCGAACCCGCCGACCGCGGTCAGGTAAAGGTGCAATTCGAGAAGAAGAAGAACACGAGGACGAGCCGCGGCGCCTTCGCGAAGCTGACCACGGAGCGACGCGGGCGGGCCCGTATCACCCCGCAGCCTCCGCTGCGCGTGACGCTCGACGACGACGAGCAGGGTGACATCGTCGAGGGCCTGCTGGGCGGTTACCGCCTCACGCTCCAGGAGGATCGCCGTCGGCTGTTCGACCGCTTCACCCCGGTGGACATCGTCCGGCAGGTGGTGGGGGTCGGCAGCGTCGGCATGGTGGTCTATCTCGTGCTGCTCGAAGGGAGCGCAACGGGTGACCCGCTCTTCCTGCAGTGCAAGCAGGCCGGGCCCTCGGTCTACGAGACCTACACGTACTCGAGCGGGCACGACAACCACGGCGCCCGGGTCATCGCGGGCAAGCGCATGGTGCAGAGTGCCACCGACATCTTCGTCGGCTGGGCGTCGATGGGAGGCCGGGACTTCTATGTCCGGCAGTTCCGCGACATGAAGCTGATCCCCACCACCGACCTCATCGCACCCGTCCTGGTCGAGTTCGCCATCGCCTGTGGCAACACGCTGGCCCGGGCGCACGCCCGCTCCGGTGACCCCGAGTCCATCGACGCCTACATGGGCAAGAACGACTCGTTCACCAAGGCCATGCGCAAATTCGCCCGTCTCTACGCCGACCAGAACGAGCGGGACCATGCGGCGCTGCTCGCCGCCATCCGGCGCGGCAAGGCGGAGAGCATCCTGGACTGAAGCCCTACTTGGGCAGGAACAGCAGTGTGGCGTGGTTGGCGAAGTCGATGAGCGGCTGGGGCCACACCCCGAAGAGCACGGTGACTCCCGTGCACAGCGCGATGGCCAGGCCGGTGAGCGGCGGGACCGGTACGGCCTCGGGCAGCCCGTCCTCGGGCTCGGGCTCGGACCCGGGCTCGGCCTCGGACGCGGGTTCGGGCGGCGTCCCGGGATCGGTACGGGACTCCTCGTCGGCCAACAGGATCTGCTCGTTGAGCGTGGTCACCGAGTTGGCCGCAGCCGCCGGGGTGGCCCAGGCCAGCCCGCCGCCGGCGTCGCTCCCCGCCGGGGCCGCCACGATGGTGCTGCCCCCGGTCATGCCGCCTTCGGCCCCCAGGGCGGCCGAGCCGCCCGTCCCGCCCTCGGCCTCGCCCAGGCCGCCTCCGGCGTACATGAGGACGGCGACCCGCAGGTAGAAGTAGGCCGCAATGACCGCCGTCACCATGGCGATGGCACCCAGCGGCACCTCGCCCGCCGAGATGGCGGCGAAGACCACCTGCACCTTGGCCCACAGGCCGGTCGTGAAGGGCGCGCCGGCCTGGGCCAACAGCAGGACGGCCAGCGCCAGGGCCAGCACCGGCTGGCGGCCGGCCAGGCCGCGGTAGCGGGACAGGTCGTGGTCCGCGTCACCCTCGCGCCCGAGCAGGGTCACGATGGCGAAGCTGCCGATCACCATGAACATGTACGCGAAGAGGTAGTAGAGCGACGCGCTGGCGCCGCGGGCGGTGCCGGCGGCCACGCCCAGGAGGATGAACCCGGCATGGTTGATGGACGAGTAGGCCAGCATCCGCTTCACGTCGCGCTGGCGCAGGGCCACGAAGGCGCCGAGGACGAGCGAGAGGACGGCCAGCCCGTAGATGATGGGCCGCCAATCGGTCTCGACGACACCGAAGGAGGAGAAGAGGACCCGCAGCATGGCGGCGAACGCGCCCGCCTTGGCCACGGCGGCCATGAACCCCGTGACCGGTGAGGGGGCGCCCTGGTACACGTCGGGCGTCCACATGTGGAAGGGCACCGCCGCCACCTTGAAGGCGAAGCCGACGATCATCAGGGCGAGGCCGGCCAGCAGCAGCCCGTTGGTCAGGACGACGTTCTTGGACAGGAAGTCGGAGATCTGGGTCAGGTTCGTGGAACCGGTGGCCCCGTAGGTGAGCGCGATGCCGTAGATGAAGATGGCCGACGAGAAGCCGCCCAAAATGAAGTACTTGAGGGCGGCCTCGCCCGACGCAGCGCGCCGGTAGTTGAAGGCGGTCAGCACGTACAGGGCGATGGAGAGGATCTCGAGACCCAGGAAGATGATGATCAGGTCGTTGGCGATCGCCATCAACATGGCGCCCGACGCCGACATCATCGCCAGCACGTGGAACTCCGCTCCCTGCGTCCCCTCCCGCCGCAGGTAGCCGTCCGCCACGAGGGCGCTGAGCAGCATGGCGATGGCGACCAGCATCACCACAAACACGCTGAAGCCGTCCATGACGACAGACTGCTTCACGTAGGTGTGGGCCCCGTGCTGTTGCACGTCGGACCATTGCCAGAGGGCCACGCCCAGGGCACCGCCGGAGATGACCACCGTGGAGATGGTGCTCACCCGAACCCGCAGCGGCCGGCGCACCAGCGAGGCGACGCCGAGGAGGAGGACCGCACCGCCGATCATGATGATGGGCGGCAGGATGGCCAGCCAGCGGATGGGCGGCACCGTGATGCTGTTCGACGCCGCGTGCGCCGTGTGCGCGGCGGCGGTGGCGACGTGGACGGCGGCGATCACTTGACCCCCTCCACGCCCCTGACCGCCACCGACGGCTCGGCGTGGCCGGTTTTGGACTCGACGTGGGCGATCAGCTGGTTGACCGACGGGTTGATGCGGTCGAGCACCGGTTTGGGGTAGACGCCCAGGAACACGATGAGGATGATGAGCGGCGCCATCACGAGCCGCTCCAGGAGAACGAGGTCACGCGTCTTCTCGTCTGCTCCACGCGGCTCGCCGTGGAAGACCTGCTGGTAGGCCCAGAGCAGGTAGATGGCGGCCACGATCACGCCGAGCACGGCGACGACGGCCCACCAGCGGTGGGTGATGAAGGTGCCCGAGAGCACGAGGAACTCGCTGACGAAGCCGTTCAGGCCGGGCACGCCGATGGACGCCAGCATGGCGACGGTGAAGACGGCCGCCATCACGGGAGCCGCCTTCTGGAGCCCGCGCAGCTCGCTCGTCTGCCAGGTGCCCCGGCGCTGGTAGATGAAGCCGATGAGGATGAACAGCGCCGCCACGATGAGCCCGTGGTTGAGCATGAGGAGGACGGCGCCGGCCAGGCCTTCCGTGCTCAGCGAGATGGTGCCGAGTGCGATGAAACCGATCCCGGCCAGCGAGGAGTAGGCGACCAGGCGCTTCATGTCGCGCTGGGCGCAGGCCACGATGGCGCCGTAGACGATGCCGATCACGGCCAGCGTGAGGAGCAGCGGGGCCAGCGTGCGGGTGGCCTGGGGGAAGAGGCTGAGGTCGAAACGGATGATGCCGTAGGTGCCCAGCTTGGCCAGCACGCCGGCGAGGAGCACCGAACCCTCCTCCGAGGCCTCCGTGTAGGCGTCGGGCGACCAGGTGTGGAACGGGAAGAGCGGTCCCTTGACTGCGAAGGCCGACGTGAAGGCCAGGAACAAGAGGATGCCCGTCGTCGACGACAGGTGGGTCTGCATGAGCGGCCCGAGCTCGAAGGTCAGGTAGTGGTACTGCGACTGGTGGATGAAGGCCAGCGCCAGGATCCCGACCAGGAGGAAGGCCGAGCCGAGGAAGGTGTAGAGGAAGAACTTGATGGCTGCGTAGGCGCGCCGCTGGTGTCCCCAGCCGGCGATGATGAAGTACGAGGGCACCAGGGTGAGCTCGAACATGAAGAAGAAGACGATGAGGTCGAGCGACAGGAAGCTCCCCATCACGGCCGCCTCGAGGAGCAGGATCCAGGCGAAGTAGGCCCGAGTGTTCTGGCGGTTGCGCCCGAGGATGATGGCCAGCGGGAACAACAGGGCGGTCAGGAGGACCAGGAAGATGGAGATGCCGTCGATCCCGAGGTACCAGTGCACCCCGAGGCTGCTCCCCGTGTACTCGTGGTTCGAGACCAGTTGGAAGCCGCCGTCGTGCACCTTCATGGCGATGAGCGCCAGGACGGCGATGACCGCAGTGACCAGCGAGGTGATCAGGGCGACGACGTAGGGGATCTCCCGCTGCAGGGTCCGGTCGAGGCTGAGCAGGCCGAGCGCGGCGGCGCCGATGGCCGGCAGGAGGATCAGCAGGGTGAGGAACGGGACGGAGTGCGTCATCCCCACCACGTCCGGCTCAGGAGGAAGGCGATGATGAGGGCCATCCCGAGGGCGATGCCCAGCGCGTAGTTCCGGGCGTAGCCGGTCTGCAGCTTGCGGGCCGCACTGCCGGTGGCCTTGGCCAGGTGGGCGGTGCCGTTGACCGCCCCGTCGATGATGCGGGCGTCGACCACCCAGGCGAAGAACGTGGCCAGCCGCTGGCTCGGCCGCCCGATGACGGTGTCGTAGAAGTCGTCCCAGTACCAGACCCGCTGCAGGAAGGCCGGCTCGAGCACCGGCTTGTCGACCTCGGCGCCCCGCCACAGCCACCAGCCGACGATGACCCCGATGAACGCCGCCGCGATGTCCGCCAGCGCCAGGGCCCACTCCGCCCCGTCACCGAGATGGTCGTTGTAGAGAGAGCCGGCGAACACGGGGGCCAGGAAGCTCTGCAGGTCGTCGGTGTGGACCCACGGCAGCTCGAGCGCGCCGGCGAAGAAGGCGAAGAAGGCGAGGACGATGAGCGGGATGCGCATGATCCAGGGCGACTCGTGCGGCGTGTCCAGCGCCGGCTCCCCGTGCGGGCCGGGCTTGTCGAAGCGCTCCTCGCCGCCGAAGGCCAGGACCTCCAGCCGGCTCATGTAGTACGCCGTCAGCACGGCGGTGATCAGGCCGAGCACCCACAGCGGCTTGTAATGGGCGAACGTGTTGTCCAGGACGTCGCCCTTGGCCCAGAAGCCCGAGAGCGGCGGGATGCCGGCGATGGCCAGGAACCCGATGGTGAAGGTCACCGTGGTCCACTTCATGTAGCGGCGCAGCGCGCCCATGCGCTTGAGGTCCTGCTCGTCGTGGAGCCCGTGGATGACCGAGCCCGCTCCCAGGAAGAGCAGGCCTTTGAAGAAGGCGTGCGCCACCATGAGGAACACGGCGGCGATGTAGGCGCCCGAACCGACGGCGAGGATCATGTAGCCGATCTGCGAGACGGTCGAGAAGGCGAGCACCTTCTTGATGTCCTGCTGCGCACAGGCGATGGTGGCCGCGACGAACGCGGTCACCCCGCCGATGATCGCGATCACCTCCGTGCCGTTCGACGTGAGGTGCAGCAGGGGATTCATCCGGCACAGCAGGTAGACCCCGGCCGTGACCATGGTGGCGGCGTGAATGAGGGCCGAGACCGGCGTCGGGCCCTCCATGGCGTCGGGCAGCCAGTTGAACAGGGGGATCTGGGCCGATTTCCCGGCCGCGGCCAGGAACAGGAGCAGCACGGCGGCGGTGGCCGTGACGCCGCCCAGGTGCGAGAGCTGGCCGAAGATCCCCCCGCCCGGCCCGCTCTCGTACTGGATGGTGCCCGTCTTCTCGAAGATCAGGAAGATGGCCAGCAGGAAGCCGACGTCGCCGATGCGGTTGTAGATGAAGGCCTTCTTGCCGGCGGAGGCGGCCGATTCGCGCTGGAACCAGAAGGCCACCAGCCAGTAGGAGCAGACGCCCACGCCCTCCCAGCCCACGAACGTCACCAGCAGGTTGTCCGCCAGCACCAGCAGCAACATGGAGAAGACGAACAGGTTCAGGTAGATGAAGAACTTCGTGTAGTCGCGCTCGCCCTTCATGTAGCCGATGGAGTACAGGTGGATGAACGCGCTGACGAACGTGACGAACATGCACATCGTCATCGACAGGGGGTCCACCAGGGTGCCGACGGGGACCGACAGTCCGCCCGACGCTGAACCAGGTGAAGTAGTTGTCCACCACCACCCGGCCGTTGTCGGGCAGGCCGAGGAGGCCGGCCAGGACGATGCAGGCCACGACGAAGGCGCCCCCGACGGCGGCCGTGCCGATCCAGCCCGCTACCGGGTCGCCGACGCGGCGGCCGAAGGCCACCAGGAACAGGAAGCCCGCGAGAGGGCAGCAGCAGCATGAGGTACGCGAGATGGACCACTGGGTCAGCCCTTCAGCGAGTCCAGGTCGTCCGCCACCGTGGTCTCACGCCGGCGGAAGTTGGTCACCACGATGCCCAGGCCCACCACGACCTCGGCCGCCGCCACCACGAGCACGAAGAACACGATGGCCTGCCCGCCGATGTCGTTGAGCATGCGGGCGAAGGTGACGAAGGTCAGGTTGGCCGCGTTGAGCATCAACTCGATGCACATGAACATGATCAGGATGTTGCGCCGCACCAGCAGTCCGATGGCGCCGATGGTGAAGACGATGGCGGCCAGGCCGAGGTACCAGGCTCCCGAGAGGCTCATGCCGGCAGATCGCTCTCGGTGCTGTCCTCGTCGTGCTCGGCGTGGACCGTCGGCGGGCGGCGGGCCAGCACCACCGCGCCGACCACCGCGATGACGAGCAGCGCGGCGGTCGCCTCGAACGCGAAGAGGTAGGTCGTGAACAGCTGCTTGCCCAGCTGGGCCGGCTCCCCCGCCGGCGAGGACGGGCCGGCAACGTGGCCCTGGATCGGCCCCACCACCTGCTTGGCCCCGGTGACCCAGTGCGCCGTGGCCGCCATGGCCAGGACGCCGGCGAGGGTGATCAGGGAGAGGACGATGGCCAGGGGGCGCTGGCCGGCCAGCGGTTCGGTGGTGATGTTCTCGGCGCGGTCCACACCGAGGAACATGATCACGAAGAGGAAGAGGACGACGATGGCACCGGCGTAGACGATGATCTGCACCGCGGCCAGGAAGTCGGCCTCCTGCTCGATGAAGAGCACGGCGACCCCGAAGAGCGTCATCACCAGGCTGAGGGCAGCGTGCACCGGGTTGCGCGACGTGACGACGCCGACCGAGCCGACCAGGATCACCGCCGCCGCGGCGGCGAAGACCAGGATGTCGGGCCAGGTGGCGCGCGTGGCAGCCAGCAGCGGCACGGCGTGGAGCATGGTTCAGGCGCTCCCCGGGGCGCCGTCGCCGGGCGACACGCTGTGGGTGATCGCCGCTTCGGCCTTCTCCGAACCTGCCTCCGCCTTCTCCGAACTTGCCTCCGCCTTCTCGGCCTTGGCCTCCGCCTTGGCCGCCTTGCGTGAGGCCCGCTGCTGCTTCATGCGGGCGCGGGTGGCGTCCAACTTCTTGCGGTTGGCCGCCGCCCCCTCCCTGGCCCGCCAGACGCGGCCCTGCATCCCGCGGTGGGCCAGCGGGATGTCCTCGTCGAGCAGGTGGGCCTCGAGCACCTCGCGCAGCGGCTTGGTCCCGGTGGCGTCGTCGTCGCGCCGGCCCGACTGGCCGCCCTCGGGCGCCCGCACGCCGTAGCCGAGCTCGCCCGCCCACTGGACCTCGCCCTCGTAGGCCGCGCTGCCCGACGGGGACGTGGCGCGCATCCAGCCGGACGTCATCAGGTCGTCGCCCTCCCGCCAGTCCTCCCACGGCAGCTTCTTCGGCGTACCGTCGTCGTTCACCACGAGCTCTTCCTTCGTGTAGATGGCGTCGGAGCGGTTGGTGAAGGAGAACTCGAACAGCTTGGACTCGGTGATGGCCTCGGTCGGGCAGGCTTCGACGCACATGTCGCAGTGGATGCAGCGCAGGTAGTTGATCTCGTAGACGTAGCCGTAGCGTTCCCCGGGCGACACCGGGTGATCGGGCGGGTTGTCGAGGCCGCGCACGTAGATGCAGTCGGCCGGGCACACACCGGCGCACAGCTCGCAGCCGATGCACTTCTCCATGCCGTCCTCGTAGCGGTTGAGGACGTGGCGGCCGTGCTGGCGAGGCTGCTTGGGCTTCTTCTCGTCGGGATACTTCGAGGTGACCCGCGGCCGGGTCAGATGCTGGAAGGTCAGCTTGAAGCCGCCCAGGAAGGACAGCTGGTCCTTCATCTCGTCACCGACGCCCATTACGCCTTCCCTCCTGGTGCGGGATCGGGGACCGGCGTCAGCCGGGGCGCCCGGGGCGCCCGCGTCACCCGGCTCCCGATCGCCGGGATGACGACGTCCTCCTCGCTGCGGCCCGTCCCGAGCTTGTTGGCCCGCAGGAGGAGGATGGCCGCCAGGATCACGACGGGCGCCAGGAGCAGCCCGGCCCAGCCCCAGGCGACGATGCCGGCCACCAGGAGCAGCCACCCCAGTGTGAGCGGGATGAGGCGCTTCCAACCCAGGTCCATCAGCTGGTCGTAGCGCAGACGGGGCAGGGCGGCGCGGAACCAGACGTAGATGAAGCAGAACGCCACCGTCTTGAGGAGGAAGTAGATGATCGGCATGTAGATGGTCGCCCCCGGGATGTGGAAGATGTAGCCGTTGGGGCCGCCGAAGAAGAGCGTCACCACGATGGCCGACATGGTGATGGTGTTCATGAACTCGGCGAGGTAGAACAGGCCGAAGCGGATGGAGGAGTACTCGGTGTGGAAGCCGCCGACCAGCTCCGTGTCCGCCTCGGTGAGGTCGAAGGGCGGGCGGGTCAGTTCGGCCGTGATGGCGATCATGAAGAAGATGAAGGGCAGGAACCCCAGCCGGATGAGGTTCCAGTTCCAGAACCCGTTCGACTGCGACGCCACGATGGCCCGGGTCGACAGCGAACCGGTGACCAGCACCACCATCACCGTGGTCATACCCAGTGCGGCCTCGTAGGAGATCACCTGGGCCGAGGCGCGCACCGAGCCGAGCAGCGGGTACTTCGACCCCGAGGACCAGCCGGCCAGCATGACGCCGTAGACCGCGATGCCCGACATCGCCAGCACGAGCAGGATCCCCATGGGCGGGTCGGCCACCTGCAGCTCGAAGGTGTGGCTGCCGATGGTGATGACGCCGCCGACGGGGACGACGGTGAAGATCAGCACGGCCGGGATCACCGACAGGTAGGGCGCCAGCTTGAAGACGAAGGAGTCGGCCCGGTCGGGCAGCAGGTCCTCCTTGAAGATGAGCTTGGTCCCGTCGGCCAGCGTCTGCAGCAGGCCCCACGGACCGGCCCGGTTCGGCCCGACCCGGCTCTGCATGTCCGAGATCACCTTGCGCTCGAACCAGATCATCAGCGCCGTGGCCACCAGCAGCGCCACGAAGGCCGCCAGGCACTTGATGATGACGATGAGCCAGACCTCCCAGTTGAGGCCGAAGTATGAAGAGCGGGTCGCCGTTGCCGCTGTCCGCGCTGTGGGTGAGGATCGGGGCCGAGTTGGAGAGGAGGGCGGCGGCGGCGATCACACCGACTCCAGTCGCACGTCGGTCACGAGCTGGCGGCTGTCGATGAGCGTGGCCACCGCGTTTGGCGGCGCGCTCTCGCCACCGGGCACGTTGAAGTCGATGGCGACGACGCCCCGGGCCACGCCCTCGTCGGACTCGGCGGCCAGGATCAGCTCGCCCCGAGCCGAGCGGACCTTCACGCGGTCGCCGGTCTCGGCGCCGAGGCGGTCGAGGTCGTAGGGGTTGGCCCGCGCCACCAGCGTCGGCACGAGCGGCGTCAGCGAGGGCGAGCCGGTGACGGAGCTCCCGGCGTCGTAGAGGCGGCGGCCCGACGTCAGCCGCAGGCTGTAGCTGTCGGCCTTGGGGATCTGCAGCGGCTCGGCGCCGCCGGTACCGGTCCCCGCGAGCAGGGGCGGCGGGCTGCCCAGATCGGCGGCGTGGTCGAGGGCGGGACTGCCGGTGCCGGTGCCGACGCGTGGCGGCGCGCCCTGGCGCTCCACCGACTCGACGCCGGGGAGGGCGACGGGGTCGATCGGCGAGACGTCGTCGCGGTGCTCCTCGTTGCCGGTGAGCGGCACCAAGATCCCGTCGTGCGCCACGTCGGAGTGCAGGACCTGCTGGGTCAGCCCGGCGTAGGCGGGCGCGGTCCGGGCCAGCTCGTCCGAGAGCTCGTTGTCGCTGGTGACGCCGAGGTCCGACCCGAGGGCCACGGCGAGCTCGGCGGCGATCATCCAGTCGGGCCAGGCGAAGCCGGGCGCCGAGAGCTTGGGGCCGAGACGGCTGACCCGTCCCTCGATGTTGGTCGTCGTGCCGGCCCGCTCGTGTGTCACCGCGCACGGCAGCACCACGTCGGCGTGGGCGTCGACCGATTCGGACGGGTGGCCGGTCACCGCCACGACGAAGTGCCCGGCCGAGAGCGCCTTCTCGGCGACGGCGCGGTCGGGGAAGTCGTCGAGCGGGTCGGCGCCCAGGAGGACGAGGGCACGCACGCCGTCCCGCCACCGTCGGGGGCTCCGTCACCGTCCCCTCGCGCTCCCCCGCCATGGAGGCGAGGATCTCGGCCGTCGAGAGGCCGATGCCGGCGGGCACGGCGCCCCAGGCCGCGGTGAAGCGCTCCCGGCCCGCATCGAGGCCGACCCGGCCCGGGAGGATCCCGGGGGCGAGGCCCATGTCGAGCGCCCCGAAGACGTTGCCCCGGCGCAGTGCGGGAAGGAAGGTCGCCTTGGGCAGTGCGGCGGCCAGGACGCGCACGGCCTCGGCGGCCACCTCGCCCGATTCGGCGTAGGACGGCCGCCCGGCCACCACGACCACTCCCTCGCCGTCGGGGTGGTCCGCCAGCAACCCGCGGGCCGCCTCCAGTGCGTCGGTGGTGACGGCCGCGCCCTCCGGGTGGGTCCCGAGTGCGCGCGCCGCGGCCGCGTCGCCGGTGAGGGCGCGGGCCATCTGCGGCGCGTCGCCCGGGCGGATGCGCAGCGTCGCCGCGGCCAGTGCGCTGAGGGCGGTGGGAGCCGTCGCGATCTCGACCAACCGGGTGTCGCCGCCGACCACGGCCTCGCGCAGGCGGAGGAAGAGAACGGGGAGCTCCTCGCGCAGGTCGCCGGCCAGGGTCACGAGGACCGGCGCCGCGCAGGCCTCGTCGATGGTCGCCCGGGGCAGGCCCAGCACGAGATCGGCGGGAAGCCCGTCGCCCAGCTGGGCGTCGACCGAGTCGGTGCCGATGATGCCCTTGGCGAGCTTGGCCCAGGCGTAGGCGGACTCGTTGGTCAGCCGGGCCCCACCGATCAGCGCCACCGCGTCGGGGCCGCCGGCGTCCTTGGCCGCGCCGAGCCCGTCCGCGGCGGCGGCCAGGGCCTCGCCCCAGCTGACCGCGACCAGCTCGCCCCCCTTGCGGACGCGGGGCTCCACCAGTCGGCCGTGCTCGAAGCGACCCGACTCGCGCGCCTCGCCCAGGAATTGGCCGCGGCTGGCCCCCAGGCTGACGACCTGGGACGCGGTCGCCGGGACCACGTCGACAGCTTCGTCGGCCAGCTCGCTCGGCAGGGGGCCGTTGTCGACCTCGTCGCCGTTGACCGACTCGAAGGCGAAGCGGCCCTTGTCGCACAGCCAGCCGTGGTTGACCGGCTCGGAGTCGATGCCGAGCAGCCGGGTGAGGCGGTTCTGCGAGGACTGCACGGCCACCCGGCAGCCGACCGAGCAGGCGGTGCAGGTGGATTCGACCTGATCGAGGTCCCAAGGCCGGGCGGTGAAACGGTACGGAGTGGCGGTCAGCGCGCCGACCGGGCAGATCTGCACGGTGTTGCCGCTGAAGTAGGACGAGAAGGGCTCGGTGGGGAAGGTGGCCACCTCGACCGCCTCACCCCGCCCGGCGAAGTCGATCTGCGCCTCGCCGGCCACGTCCGAGGCGAAGCGCGTGCAGCGGGCGCACTGGATGCAGCGTTCGCGGTCGAGCAGCACGAGGTCCGAGATGGCGATGGGCTTCTCGAAGTGGCGCTTCTCCTCGACGAAGCGCGTCTCACCGGGGCCGTAGGCCAGCGTCTGGTCCTGCAGCGGGCACTCGCCGCCCTTGTCGCACACCGGGCAGTCGAGCGGGTGGTTGGCCAGCAGGAACTCGAGCACGCCGTCCTGGGCCTTCTTCACCTTCTCCGAGGTGGTGTCGACGACCATGCCCTCGCCGGCCTCGATGAAGCAGGCCGGCTGCAGCGTGGCGCCCCGCGGGCCATCCACCTCGACCAGGCACATGCGGCACATGCCGACGGGCTCCATGCGCGGGTGGTAGCAGAAGCGCGGGATGTAGGTGCCCGGCGCGCTCGGCCGCCGCAATGAGCAGCTCGCCCTTGCGCGCCCTGACGACGCGACCGTCGAGGGTGAAGGTGTGCGTCCCGTCGTCGGACGAGTCCGTGGCGAGTGCCTCGGTGGGGGCCTTGGTCTTCGCCGTGTCAGTCAAAGGGACACCCCCCTTCCTTCACGTGCACCAGGAACTCGTCGCGGAACATCCGGATGCCCGACGCGATGGACGACGGGATCGACGGTCCGAGGACGCAGATCGTGGTCTGCTGGGGCGGCCAGGCCAAACCGGGGGAGATGTTGTCGGACAGGTCCATCAGGAGGTCCAGATCTTCCTCGCGCCCGGCGCCGTTCTCAATTCGGAACAAGATGCGCTCGAGCCAGCCCGAGCCCTCGCGGCAGGGCGTGCACTGGCCGCACGACTCGCGGGCGAAGAACTTGGTGATGCGCCAGGCGGCGCGCACCATGCAGGTGTCCGAGTCCATGACGACGACCGAGCCCGAGCCCAGCATGGAGCCGGCGTCGCCCACCTCGTCCTGACCGAGGGGCAGGTCGACCTGGTCCGGGCCGAACCAGGGGGCGGACACGCCCCCGGGGATGAAGGCCTTCAGCGTGTTGGAGCCGCGGATACCCCCGCCGAGCACCGGCACGTAGATGAGGTCGCGGAACGTCGTCTTCACCATCTCGAGCTCGTAGTTGCCGGGCTTGCGCACGTGGCCGGCCAGCGCGAAGAGCCGCGTCCCCGTCGAGCGGCCGGCGCCCAGCGCGGCGAACGCGGCACCGCCGTTGATCACGATCCAGGGGATGTTGGCCATGGTCTCGACGTTGTTGACCACGGTGGGCTCGCCGTAGAGGCCGATGGCGGCGGGGAAGAACGGCGGCTTGATGCGCGGGAAGCCGCGCTTGCCCTCGAGCGACTCGAGCATCGCCGTCTCCTCGCCGCAGATGTAGGCGCCGGCGCCCGGGTGCACCACGACGTCGAGCGAGAAGCCCGACCCGAAGATGTCGCGCCCGACGGCGCCGTAGGCGTAGGCCTCGTTCAGCGCCGTCTGCAGGCGCTCGAGGCCCAGGGCGAACTCGCCGCGCAGGTAGATGAAGGCCTGGCTGACCTGCAGCGCGTAGGCGGAGATCAACACGCCCTCGAGGATCTGGTGCGGGTCGCCCTCAATGAGCATGTGGTCCTTGAAGGTGGCCGGTTCCGACTCGTCCCCGTTGATGACGAGGTAGGTGAGCGGGGCCTTGGCGGGCAGCAGCGACCACTTGCGCCCGGCCGGGAAGCCGGCGCCCCCCCGGCCCAGCAGGCTGGCCGCGTCGACCTCGGCCGCCACCGCCTCGGGCGTCATGGTCAGGGCCTTGCGCAGTCCGTCGTACCCGCCGGTGGCCAGGTAGCGCTCCAGCGTGAAGGAGTCCTCGTAGCCGAGGCGCGCCGTGATGATCTTGGGGGCGTCGGTGATGGCCATCAGGCCTTCTTGCCCCCGTCCGCCGCGGCACTGTCCGCCCGGGCCTCGGCCGCCGCGGTACGGGCGGCCCGGGACTCGGCCGCCGCCGCGCGCTCGGCCTTGATGGCGGCGCGGTCGACCTGCAGGCCTCCGCTGCGGCGCACGCGCACCAGGGTCCCGTGCGCGGGCACCGTGTCCGAGAGCCCGCCGCCGCGCAGGTTCTCCACGAGCGCGTCGAAGCTCTCAGGGGTCTGGCCGCCGACGTAGCGGTGGTTGACCTGCACGCACGGCGTGCGGTCGCAGTCGGCCAGGCACTCGGCCTCGTGCAGAGTGAACACGCCGTCGGTCGTCGTGCCCCCGGCGCGGACGCCGAGCGTCGACTCGGCGTGCTCCAGCAGCTCGAGCGCACCGCCGAGCATGCAGGCGATGTTGGTGCACACCGCTACCAGGTAGGTGCCGACGGGCTCGACGTGCAGCATGTCGTAGAAGGTGGCCGTGCCCCGCACCTCGGCCGCGGTGACGCCGCACAGTTCGGCGATCTCGCTCAGGGCCTCGGGGCGCAACCAGCCGTCCTGCTCTTGGGCCAGGTGGCACAGCGGGATCAACGCGGAGCGCGGTTCGGGGTAGAGCGCGACGAGCTCCTCGGCCCGGCTGCGGATGTCGGCTCCGAGATGGCTCACCGGTCGACCTCGCCCATGACCGGGTCGACGGACGAGATCACGGCAACGGCGTCGGCCATGAAGCCGCCACGGAGCAGCAACGGGAGGGCCTGCAGGTTGACGAAGCTCGGCGCACGGATGTGCAGGCGGTACGGCTTGGACGTCCCGTCGGACACCAGGTAGCAGCCGAGCTCGCCCCTGGGGGATTCGATCGCCACGTAGACCTCGCCCTCGGGGACGCGGAAGCCCTCGGTGAAGATCTTGAAATGGTGGATGAGCGCCTCCATGCTCTCGTCGATGCGGGCCCGGGGCGGCGGCGTCACCTTGCGGTCCTGCACCCGATAGTCGCCCGGGGGCATCATCTCGGCGATCTGGCGGATCATCTTGATCGACTCGCGGGTTTCGTTGAGGCGCACCGAGTACCGGTCGAAGTTGTCGCCGTAGGTTCCCACGATCACGTCGAAGTCCAGCTTGTCGTAGGCCAGGTAGGGCATGGTCCGGCGCAGGTCCCATGGCACCCCCGTGGAGCGCAGGATGGGGCCGGTCGCCGACAGCGCGAGCGCCTCCTCGGCTGAGATGTTGCCCACCGCCTCGGTCCGTTCCCGGAAGATGGGCTGGCCGGTCAGGAGCTCGTCGTAGTCGTAGGTGCGGGCCAGGATGGTCTCGCAGATGATGTCGATGTCGTCCTGCCAGCCGTCGGGCAGATCGGCGGCCACGCCACCGGGACGGATGTAGTTGTGGTTCATGCGGAGGCCGGTCGTCTTGTCGAAGAAGGCGAGGACCATCTCGCGCTCGCGGAAGCCGTAGATCAACATGGAGGTGGAGCCGAGGTCCCCGCCATTGGTGGCCAACCACAGCAGGTGCGACGACACCCGGTTCAGCTCGACCATCAGCATCCGGATCCAGGTGGCGCGCGGTGGCATTTCCACGTCGAGGAGAGCCTCGGTGGCCAAGGAGAAGACCAACTCGTTGTGCAGCGGGGAGAGATAGTCCATCCGGGTGACGTTGGTGGAGCCCTGCGCGTAGGTGAGCTCCTCTCCCTGCTTCTCCATGCCGGTGTGGAGATAGCCGATGATGGGCTTGGTTCGCAGCACCGTCTCACCGTCCAGCTCGAGCATGAGGCGCAGTACGCCGTGGGTAGAAGGGTGCTGGGGCCCCATGTTGATGATCGTTGTCTCGTCGTCACGGCGCTCGATGTCGATGTCGGCCGGGTCCACGTAGCCACCCTCGGGTAGACGCAGGACCGCGCCCACCTCCTGTCGGAGCTCGCCGGCACCTGTGGTGGAGCGCGACCGGAGGCCCTGGTCGCCTTCGGCCGTCTCGGCAATCAAGGCCTGCTCTTCATGCTCGTAGCGGGCGGCCGCCTCCTCCGGGGTTTCGCCCTCGTGGATGTCCGCAGGCCTGTGCGTGTGACCGTGCTCGTCGCGGTGCGTGTGATCGTGTTCGCTCATCGGGGACCTGGCGCTTCCTTGAACTGCACCGGTACCCGCCCGACGCCGTAATCCTTGCGCAGGGGGTGGCCCTCCCAGTCCTCGGGCATGAGGATGCGCGTCATGTCCGGGTGGCCCTCGAAGATGATCCCGACCAGGTCGTACGCCTCGCGCTCCATGGAGTCGGCGCCCGGATAGATGTCCACCACGCTGCCCAAAGTCGGATCGGACTCGGGCACCTGCACCCTGATGCGCACGCGCCGGCGGGACGAGAGCGACAACAGGTTGACGACAACCTCGAAACGCTCGGCCGTCACCCCCTCAGGCAGGGAGCGGCCGGGGTGGGTCAGGTAGTCGACGGCGCACAGGTCGCTGCACATCTCGAAGCCGGCATCCCTGAACGCGGCCACCATCTGCGTGTAGGTGCCGCGCGACGGGAAGGCGAGCTGGTCCACCAGCCGGTCCGGCAGCCGCGGCACCTCGGGAAGGACACTGCTAGGGGAGGCCACCGGCGCGGTCGTCGGGGTCGTCCCGCTCACCGTGGCGTGGCCACCCGCACGGCGTCGGGCACCGCGGGCACCCACCCACCGGTTGCCTGCTCGCCGGCCGGGATGGAGGATCCGGGCCGACGGGTGATCTCACCGGTTCGGATCTTCTCGTGCAGAGTCAGAATGGCGTGCAGAAGCGTCTCGGGCGACGGTGGGCAACCGGGGGCGTAGACATCCACCGGCACGATCTGGTCCACCCCCTGGACAATGGCGTAGTTGTTGAACATCCCTCCCGTCGACGCGCACACGCCCATGGAGATGACCCACTTGGGTTCCATCATCTGGTCGTAGATCTGGCGCAGGACCGGCGCCATCTTCTGCGACACCCGCCCGGCCACGATCATAAGATCGGCCTGTCGCGGCGAGCCCCGGAAGACCTCCATGCCCAGCCGACTGATGTCGTAGTCGGCGGCTCCGACCGAGATCATCTCAATGGCGCAGCAGGCGAGACCAAAGGTGGCCGGCCAGACGCTGTTCCGCCGGGCCCACTTGACCAGATCCTCGATGCGACCGGTCAGGAAATTGTGTTGGAGGTCCTCGAACCCCATCGATCAGGCCGCCTCACCGGGGGTCTTCGACGCGCTGATCCGGGTGATGGTCGACTCCGACGTGCGACTCGGCATGCCCGACTGCAGCGTCTTCTCCGGGCCCCACGTCAGGGCCCCGTTGGAGATGAGGTACAGGAACGAGATGAAGACAACCGCGGCGAAGACGATCACCTCGATGAGCCCGAAGGTCGCGATCTGGTGGAAGATCACCGCCCAGGGGTAGAGGAAGACGATCTCGATGTCGAAGATGATGAAGATCATCGACACCAGGTAGAAGCGCACCGGGAAGCGCTGGGGCAACTCCACGTCGGGGACGATGCCGCACTCGTACGGCGCGAGCTTGGCCGCCGTCGGCTTCTTGCGCGGTGCGAGCACCGCCGAGGACACCAGCGAGAAGACGGTGAAGGCGAGGGCGAGCAGCCCCAGGATGAGGATCGGAAGGTACTGGTCCACTGTCTTCCGTTTCTACCATGCGACCCCTTCGCCAGGCACATCCGCGCCGCTGGTCAGAGGCCCCGGCGGGGGACCTACGATGCCCTCGTGACCGCTCCCGACGAGACCCCCGGTCCCGACGCCCCCAAGAAGGCGGCGCGGACCGCGAAGGCCCCGACCAAGAAGCAGGCGGCGGCGAAGCAGCCGGCGGCCAAGCAGGCGCCGGCCAAGCAGACAGCGGCGGCCAAGCAGGCGGCGGCGAAGAAACAGTCGGCGGCCAAGAAGGCGCCGGCCAAGAAGGCGCCGGCCAAGCGGATCGGCAACCACGCCCGCCGCCGGTGGGGCGGAGAAGGCGTCCCCGTCCGCGCCGGGCGGTGCCGCAGCCTGCGGCCGAGCACGTGCACGACGTTGTGATCGTCGGTGGCGGGCCCACCGGCTCCGCCTGCGGCTACTGGCTGGCTCAAGCCGGCTGGGACGTCGTGGTCGTCGAGAAGAAGGTGTTCCCCCGCGAGAAGACGTGCGGGGACGGCCTCACGCCACGGGCCGTCCGGCAGCTGGCCGACATGGGCCTCGAGGAAGCCCTGGCCGGTTCCCATCGTTACGAGGGCCTACGCGCCTTCGGCTTCGGCCGCTCCATCGACATGCGCTGGCCGGAGCACCCGAACTTCCCCGATTACGGCTACACCATCACGCGCCACGACCTCGACGGGCTGGTCGCCGGGCACGCGGCGGGCGCAGGGGCCACCCTGCTCCAGGGCACCGAGGTGACTGCGCCTCTCGTCGACGAGGCCGCCCCTTCCTCAGGCCGACTGCCGACGCTCACCGGTGTCACGGTCAAGGAGAAGGGCGCGGCCGAGCACCCGCACCATCCGTGGCCGCTACGTCGTGGTGGCCGACGGATCCAATTCGCGGGTGGGCCGCATGCTCGGCACGGCACGGCGCCGCGACCTGCCCATGGGCATGGCACTGCGCGGCTACTACCGGTCCGACCGCCACGACGACCCGTTCATCGAGTCGCACCTCGACATCCGCGACGCTGAGGGCAACGTGGTCCCCGGGTACGGCTGGATCTTCCCCATGGGCGACGGCCGGGTGAACGTCGGCGTCGGCCTGCTCTCGACCGACCAGCGCTGGAAGGGCCTCAACACCTCCCATCTCATGGATGCCTTCGTGGCCTTCGCCCCGTCGTCCTGGGGGCTGCGGCCCGAGACGAGCCTGGGGCCGCCGACCGGCGGGAAGCTCCCGATGGGGCTCTCCGTCGGGCCGCGCGCGGGCGGCAACGTGCTCATCGCCGGCGACGCCGGTGGCGCCATCAACCCGTTCAACGGGGAAGGCATCGCCTACGGCTACGAGACGGGGCGCCTGGCCGCCGCCGCACTCGGCCACGCCCTGACCGGCGGGGGTGAGCAGGCGCTGACCGACTACGACCGCGAGCTCACGGCCGCCTACGGCCCGTACTTCAAGGTGGCGCGGGCCTTCGTGCACCTGATCTCGAACCCCGAGGCGATGCGCCTCTGCGTCGGCCTCGGCATGCGCTCGGAGCTGCTCATGACCCAGCTCCTCCGCATCATGGCCAACCTGATGCGTCCCGACGCCGCCGGCCCGGCAGAACTGGGCTTCCGGGCCATGGAGCTCGTCTCGCGCGTCCTGCCCGACAGCGACGGGCTCGAGAGCCCCGCTGCCTGAGCCCCACCGCCTCAGCGACCCGCCTGAGCCCGGCCGCCTGAGCCACGCCACTCAGGCAAACAACCGCTCCGAGCCGCCTGCCACCCGCAGCAGCCAGGCGCGCTCGGAACCCTCGAAGCCTTCCGCGACGCGCGCCGCCGCGTGACCCGCACCCAGGCATCGAGGGCATCGTCGCCCAGGTCTCGTCGGGACTGACCCTCGCGCCGCACGGCACGCATGAAGCGCCCGACCGGCCCGGTCGAACGCTGCCCCCACAGGACGAGGGTGCGGCCGAGATCCGCCGCCGAGGGGCCGGCCGCCACGGTCAGCCAGTCGATGACGACCCAGCCGGCGGACCGACCAGCACGTTGGACGGGTGGAAATCGAAGTGGCAGACGCCCGCTCGCCGTCGTCGTGCTCGGCCAGCAGCGTCTGGAGGTCGCGCCGCAACCCGGGGTCGGGCACGCTCACGTCGATCTCGTCGCCCAGCCGGGACACCAGGTCGGGCAGGCCGCCCACGCTGACGTGATTGCACTCCAGCTGGAGCGCGGCGAAACGATCGGCCAGGCGCTCGACCTCATCTGGCCCCGAGGCCAAGAGGACCTCGAGCAGCGACGGCCCCTCGACCCGGTCCAGGATCACGCCGGCGCGCCCGTCCACGGTGACCGTGCCGTGCGGCCGGCCGACCGGCAGCCCCGCCTCGGCCAGGTCGAAGAGCACGGTCGCCTCATAGGCGGACAGGCCGTCCCACTCGGGCCGGTCGAGCTTGAGCACCCGACCCTCGCCGTAGGCGAAGACCTCGGCCGTACGGCCCTCGGCCAGCAGTCCACGCGCTCAGCCTCGCAGACGGGCCCGCAACGCGGCGGCTTCGGCCTCCAGCTGCGCCGGCTCGACGGCCGGTGTCGTCGCGACGTCGAACGCCTCCGGCTCGAGCGGGCCACCTGCCCGCGCGATCGTGCGGCGGGCGCGGCACCAGGTGCACGTGCAGGTGGGGCACGCCGTTGCCCAGGCTGAGCCAGTTCATCTTGGCCGGCCGGTACTGCGCATCGACGGCGCCGGCCACGCGGGCGACGTCGGCCCAGAAACCCGCCGCCTCCTCGGCCGACAGCTCCGTGGGCTCGGCGACGTGCCGGCCCTTCCAGATGACATAGGCATAGCCGGGCCGGACCGGGATACCGGCCGAGGTAGCCGTCGGCCCAGCCTGCCTTCGAAGACCCGCAGACCGTGCGGCGTCTCGTCGGCGCCGGGCCCGCACATCGGGCACCCCTCGCCGCGGCGGAGGGCGGCGAAGTCGGCGGGCCACGGTGTCTCGGGCATGGTCCTCAGTCTGCCCGTCGCCAGGTCCTGCGAGTCGTGATTGGTCCGGAGCGCCCTGTGGTTGGGGTCGCTCGGCCGGAATCGGGCCGGGAGGACGGCGCCCCGGCTGATCGGATCGCCGCCGTGCGCGTCTCCCTACCGGCTACGTCTGTCAACTGCCGGCCACGTCTGCCGTAGACTCTAAACGAGCCTGTTTATAGTGTGAGGAGGCCGGCCGCCCAGCGTCGCGCGTCTCCCTACCGGCCACGTCTGCCAACCGCCGGCCACGTCTGCGAAAACTCTAAACGAGCCTGTTTATAGTGTGAGAAGACCGGGGCGTCAGCGGGACTCGTCAGCCGTCTGCGCCGCTGCCTCCCCCGCCGCTTCGACGACGCGGGCCAGCACCGCCTCGTCGTGGGCCAGGCCGGGGAACATCACCTCGTAGGCACCGGGCGCGAGCGCCACGCCACGCCGCAGCATGGCGTGGAAGAACCGGGCGTAGGTGTCGCTGCCCGCCAGGGCCCGCGCGCCTTCGTAGTCGGACGGCGCCTCGAGCGGGCCTGCCGCGGCATCGGCCACGAAGAGCCCGACGAGGGGCCCGACCGTCGGCGCCACGACGGAGAGGCCACCCCCGGCCACCGCCGACTCGAGGTCCTTCGCGAAGACGGCGACGCGGGCGGCCAGTGCCTCGTAGTCCGCCGGGCGTACCTCGCCGAGCACCGCGAGGCCCGCCGCCGTGGCGAGCGGGTTCCCCGACAGCGTGCCGGCCTGGTACACGGGCCCACCCGGCGCCAGCTCGGCCATCAGGTCGCGGCGCCCGCCGAACGCGCCCACCGGCAGCCCGCCGCCGATGACCTTGCCGAAGCACCACAGGTCCGGGGTCACGCCGGACCACGCCCGTGGCGCCCGCCGGGCCGAGCCGGAAGCCGGTGATGACCTCGTCGAAGATGAGGAGGGCGCCGCTGGCACGGCACGCGGCGCGGAGCCCCTCGAGGAATCCCGGCGCGGGCGCCACCAGGCTCATGTTCGCCGCCACCGGCTCGACGATCACGCAGGCCACCCGCTCGTCGAGCTCGGGGACGACGTTGTAGGGAACGACCTGGGTGTCGGCCACGGCACGCGGCGGAGACGCCGGCCGAGCCCGGGAGGCCGAGCGTGGCGACCCCGCTGCCCCCGCCGGCGAGCAAGCCGTCGGAGTGGCCGTGATAGCAGCCGTCGAACTTGACCACGCGGTCGCGCCCGGTGGCGCCGCGGGCGAGACGCACGGCGCTCATGGCGGCCTCGGTCCCCGAAGAGACCAGCCGCACCTGCTCGCAGCCGGGCACCCGCTCGCAGATCGCCTCGGCCAGCAGCACCTCGCCCGGCGTCGGCGCGCCGAAGGTCGTGCCGCGCGCCGCGGCGGCGGCCACGGCCGCGGTGACGGCCGGGTGCGCGTGGCCGAGCAGCACGGCGCCGTAGGACTGGACCATGTCGAGGTAGCCGGTTCCCTCGACGTCCCAGCACGTAGGCGCCCTCGCCGCGAGACGACGGTGTAGGGCGTCCCCCCACGGAGGCGAAGGAGCGCACGGGCGAGTCCACGCCGCCCGGGATGACGCGCCGGGCCCGCTCGAACCACGTCGGCGTTCGACGCCCGGCGCCGGCTCAGCCACCGAGCGCCTCGGCCACCTCCGCCGGCGAAGTAGGTCAGGATGAAGTCGGCCCCGGCCCGCTTGAGCGCGGTGAGCTGCTCGAGCGCCACGGCGGGCCCGTCGATCCAGCCCCGCTCGGCGGCCGCCTTCACCATGGCGAACTCGCCGCTCACGTGGTAGGCGGCCAGCGGGACGTCGACCGCGCCGCGACGGCGGCGATCACGTCGAGGGAGGCCAGGGCGGGCTTGACCATGACCATGTCGGCGCCCTCGGCCACGTCCAGCTCCATCTCGGCCAACGCCTCGCGCCCGTTGCGCGGGTCCTGCTGGTAGGCCGCGGCGGTCACCGCCCCCGGCGATGGTGACGTCGACCGCCTCGCGGAACGGCCCGTAGAGGGCGGAGGCGTACTTGGACGCGTAGGCCAGGACGGCGACCCGGTCGTGGCCGCCGCCGTCGAGCGCGGCACGGATGGCGCCCACCTGCCCGTCCATCATCCCGCTCGGCGCCACCACGTCGGCTCCCGCCTCGGCCTGGGCCACCGCGATGCGCTGGTAGAGCTCGAGCGTCGCGTCGTTGTCGCACCTCGCCCGTCGGGGCCGAGCACGCCGCAGTGCCCGTGGTCGGTGTACTCGTCGAGGCAGAGGTCGGCCATGAGCACCAGCTCGTCGCCGACGACGTCGCGCAGCGCGGACAGCGCCACCTGCACGACGCCGTCGGGATCCCAGGCGCCGCTGCCCCGCGGCGTCCTTCGCGCCGGGCACCCCGAAGAGGACGAGTCCCGGGACGCCCAACGAGACCAGGCGCTTGGCCTCGACCACCAGCGAGTCGAGCGAGTGCTGGACCTGACCGGGCATGGACGACGATCGGGACCGGGCCGCTCGACCCCCTCCCGCACGAAGAGCGGGGCGACCAGGTCGTCGACCCCGAGACGGGTCTCGGCCACCAGGCGCCGCAGCGCCGGGGTGCGGCGCAGCCGGCGGAGCCGCCGCGCCGGGAAGCCCCCCGGAGCGGGCGCAGAGGTCGCCTCGGCCATGCCTCCAGCCTACGGTCTACGGTCTACGGTCCGCGTCCCCGGCGGCGCCCAGGTGGCCGATCAGCTCGTCGACGATGCCCTGGGCGGAGGACCCCCACGCCTCGTGCACGCCGGCCAGCCCGGCGGCCCGGGCGGCGGCGGCGGTCGTCGGACCGATGCAGACCACGTGCGCGGGAGGGGTCACGGGCCCGCCGGCCGCGGTGCGCAGCGCCATGAACGCCTGCACGCGACGACGTGGCGGTGAAGCGTCAACGCGTCGGCGGCGGTCACCCGCTCCACACAGCGCCGGCTCGGGCGCGGCGCGCGCCACCGTGCGGTAGGCCTCGACCCGACGGACGTCCCAGCCCTTCTGACCCAGCCCCTCGGCGATGGTCCCGGGCGCCAGGTCGGCACAGGGAAAGAGGACACGCCCCGAGCCCGCGCCCGCCCGATCGGGGAACTCCTCGACGAGCCCGCGCGCACTGTGCTCGGCCGGCACCAGGTCGGGCTCGACGCCGGACCGCCGCAGCGCGTCCGCCGTGGCCGGGCCGACCGCGGCCACCCGCACGCCACCGAGCGCACGCGCGTCGCGCAGGGCGCCCATGAAGCGGTCCGCCGCCGTGATCGACGTCACCACGACCCAGTCGTTGTCGCGCACCGACGCCGCCGCCGCTCGCAGCGCGACCCGCCGTCCGCCGGATCGACCTGACGGGTCAGCGGCAACTCGAGCGCCGTGGCGCCCGCTCGTTCGAGTGCGTCCACCAGGCCGCGGGCACGTTCGCCGGCACGCGTCACGACCACGGTGCGACCGGTCAAGAGGCCCCCGGTCGCTGGTCGACCGGGTCGTGCAGCGCCGAGCGCGGCCACCGGGCCGACGACGATGACGGCGGGCGGCCCGAGGTCGACGCCGGCCAGGCCGGCCAGGGTGGTGCGCGCCACGCGCTGGGACGCGGTCGTCCCCCGGGCGATCACCGCCACCGGCGTGTCCGGCGGCGCGCCCGCCCCGCACCAGCGCGTCGGCGATGGCGGCGCGGGTCGTCATGCCCATGAGGATGACCAGGGTCCCACCGACCCGGGCCAGGGCCTCCCAATCCGGGCCGCTGGTGCCGTCCGGCTCGCCGACCCGGCCCGTCACGACCGTCACCGACGCGGCCAGCCCCCGCTGGGTGACGGGGATGCCGACCGCGGCAGGGACGCCGAAGGCCGACGTGACCCCCGGGACCACCTCCCAGGCGATGCCGGCCCGGGCCAGCACCTCCACCTCCTCGCCGCCGCGGCCGAACAGGAACGGGTCGCCGCCCTTCAGGCGGACCACGACGGCGGACGTCCGCCCGTGCTCGACGAGCAGGCGGGCGATCTCCTCCTGGCGTTCGCCTCCGCCGGCCCCACCGTCCCGCCAGCCCCACCGGCGGCGCCGGCCCCGTGGCCCGCCGTCCGGATCCTTCCCCACGTCGATCAGGCGGGCCGAGGTGGGCACCAGGTCGAGGATGGCCGGGCTGACCAGGCGGTCGTGGAGGACGACGTCGGCCCGGGCCAGCAGCGCGGCGCCCCGCCGGGTCAGGAGCCCGGGGTCACCGGGGCCGGCTCCCACCAGGTAGACGGTCACGGGCCCGTGTCCCGCCGGTCGTCGAAGCCCTCGACGGCGGCCCCGCCCCCGTCCAGCAGGGCACGCGCCACCTCGGCACCCACTGTCTCGGGGTCGCCGCCCGATCGGGTCAGGCGGATCACCGTGTGCCCGTCCGCGCTGGCCAGGAGCCCCGACACCCGCAAGGTCTCCCCCGCCTCGTCGGGCACGGCGTAGGCGCCGACCGGCAGCGTGCAATTCCCGCCCAGCGCGGCCAGCACGGCGCGCTCGGACCGGAGGGCCCGGTGACTCGGCACGTGGTCGATGGCCGCCAGCAGGCGCCGCACGACGTCGTCGTCCGCCCGGCACTGCACCGCGATGGCGCCCTGACCGGCCTGGGGCAGCACGTCGACGGGATCGAGCACGTCGGAGAGCCGGCTCTCCCAGCCGAGGCGGTCCATGGCGGCGACCGCCACCACCACGGCCGAGACCGTCCCCTCCTCGGCGAGGGCGACCCGCCGTGCCATGTTGCCGCGCAGGTCGGTGAAGACGAGGTCCGGGCGCAGCGACGCCAGCTGGGCCCGGCGCCGCGCCGAGCCGGTGGCGACCAGGGCGCCCGCCGGGAGGCCGGCCAGCGTGCTGCCGACCAGCCCGTCGCGGGCGTCGGCGCGTCGCGGCACCGCGCCCAGCACGAAGCCGCTCCGGCATGACCGAGGGCATGTCCTTGGCCGAGTGCACCGCGGCCTCGGCCCGTCCCTCGGCCACCGCCGCCTCCACCTCGGTCACGAAGACGCCCTGCCCCCCGATCTGGTCGAGGGGCGCCGACGCATCGCGATCGCCCCGGGTGCGCACGACGAGCGGCTCGATCACGAGGCCCGGGTGCGCCCGGCGCAGGAGCCCGGAGACCAATTCGGTCTGGCGCAGGGCCAACGGCGAGCCTCGGGTGGCCAGGCGGATGGTTCCCATGGCCCGACTATCCCATGGCCGCCGACTACAGGTCGAAGAGGATGCGCAGCGCCTCGACGAGCCGCTCGCCCCGCGGCGTCCCCGCCGTCTCCTTCAAGAGCATGGTGGGCTCGTGCAGCATCTTGGCCAGGGCGGCCCGGGTGGCCGCGTCCACGTGGTCCCACTCCTCCTCGCTCAGGTCGGCCAGCTGCGCCCGATGCCGCTCGAGCTCGGCGATGCGCAGCGTCTCGAGGCGGGAGCGCAGCGACGCGATGATCGGGGCGGCGCCGCGCTGGCGGCTGGCGCTGCGATAGCGGTCGACCTCGGCGGCGACGATGCCGCGGGCGGCCACCGACTCCTCCTGGCGGTCACCGAGCGCCCGGGCCACCGACGCGCTCAACGTGTCCATGTCGAGCAGCGTGACGCCGTCGAGGGCGGCCACCTCCGGGTCGACGTTGCGCGGGACCCCGAGGTCGATGACGAGGAGCGGGTCCGTCGACGCCGGCGAAGTCGGCCGCGCTCAGGACGTGGGACTCGGCGGCCACCGCCGTCAGCACGACATCGGCCTCGGCCAGCTCGCCGGCCACGCGCTCGAGGGGCGCCGCGCGCATCTCGAACGGGCCGGTCGCCGTCTGGCGCACCAGATCCCGCGCCCGGGCGGCGGACCGGTTGACCACCACGACGCGCTGTGGCGCGTCGTCCGGTGCGATGTCCGTCAGGGCACGGCACACGCCGAGGCCCATCTCGCCGGCGCCGACGACGACGACGCGGGCGCCGCGCAACCCCGCCTGGTCCTCGCCGCGGGCGACGGTCACCGCGGCGTAGGCGAACGAGGTCGTGCCCTGGCTGATGGCGGTCTCGGTGCGCACCCGCTTGCCCGTCTGCAAGGCGTGCCGGAAGAGCGCGGAGAGCACCGGGACCGCACGTGCCTTCCTCCTGGGCCCGCTCGAAGGCCCGTCGCACCTGGCCGACCACCTCGGTCTCCCCCGTCACCACCGACTCGAGGCCCGAGGTCACCGAGAACAGGTGGGCGGTGACGTCGTCGTCGAAGCGGACGGTGGCGTGGGCCGACAGCTCCTCGACGGAGAGGCCCGAATGCTCCGAGAGGACCTCGTAGATCTCGGCCACGGCGTCGTGGAAGCGGTCGACCACCGCGTACACCTCGGTGCGCAGGCAGGTCGAGAGCACGACCGCCTCTTGCGACGTTGCGGCGGTGGTTCAGGGCGCTGAGCATCTTGTGCAGGTCGGCGTCGGAGACGGCCGCGGCCTCGAGCAGCGGCAGCGGGGCCTGCGTGTGCTGGAGCCCTATGACGACGACGGACACTCGGTTCCTTCCTGGGTCGGCTCACAATTGTGCCGGTCCCGACCCCCAGCCTGCCAGTCGCCGGCGGGCCGCACGGCCGTCAGGCCGGTTCCGGACGCGCCGAGAGCCCCACCGAGCGCATCATCGGCGCGCGCTGCCTCGGCGCGCCCCGGCTCGCTCCTGCACGGGCCCGGTAGAAGCCGAGGACCTGCAGCTCGATGGAGAGGTCGACGTAGCGGAGGTGGACCGTGGGCGGGACGGTGAGGACCCGGGGGGCGAAGTTGAGCAACGACGTCGACCCCGGCCCGCACCAGCAGGTCGGCCACCCCCTGGGCCGCCCAGCCGGGCGTGGTGATCGACCCCGATGTCCGGACGCTCGGTCGGCGCGCAGCGTGGCGATCTCGTCCATGTGCCGCACGCGCATGCCCCGGATCTCCTCGCCGACCACGGCCGGGTCGACGTCGAAGAGCGAGGTGACCTGGCAGCCCCGCGAGGCGAACCCGGCCGAGTTGGTGAGGGCGCGGCCCAGGTTGCCGATGCCGACGATGGCCACCGACCAGTTCTCGTCGACGCCGAGGGCGCGGTCGATCTGCGCGATCAGGAACTCGGGGTCGTAGCCCGTGCCCCGGGTGCCGAACGACCCCAGGAGGGACAGGTCCTTGCGCACCTTGGCCGCGTTGACCCGGGCCAGGTCCGCCAGCTGCTCCGAGGAGACCGTCCGGGAACCGGCTCGGACCAGCTCGGCCAGGATGCGCTGGTAGATGGGCAGGCGCAGCACCGTGGCCTCGGGGATCCGCCTCGGCACCGCGGACGCGTCGGATCGTCTCGGAACTCCGCTGCTCGTCGCTCACTGGGTCGGATGGTACCGAGGGGAGTCCCGGCGGCACCAAACCGCACGGGCGCCGCCGTCACCAGGCCAGGACGAGCAACTCCCCAGCGGCCACGTTGAGCCAGTGCGCCGCCGACGCCTCCCCGGCCACCACGGCGAGATGCCCGTTGGCGTCGACGAGCAGGCCGAACTCCCCCTGCTCGAGCTCGCCGAAGGCGTCGACGCAGCGCAGTTGCACGCCGTCGGGGACGAGCGAGTGGGGCAACCCGTCGGGGTGCGCACGACCCGACTCGATCCGGGCCGCCAGCTCGACGTAGCCGGTCAACGGGATCCCGGCGACGCGGGCGTCGGCCATCGTCGCCGCCAGTTGCAGGTTCCCGAAGTGGTCGACCCACGTGACCTCGGTGCGCAGACAGACACGGCCGTCGTGCAACCGGCCCTCCTCGACCACGCCGCCGACGAGGCGCACCAGCGAAGCCGGGTCGATCGGCTCGCCCAGCTTCTCGAGCGCCGCGCCGGCGCAGAGGGCCGGCCACCGCCGGTGCGAACACGTCACGGCCGTCGAAGGTGGCGCCGCGGTCGGGCGGCGCCGCCTCGCGCGCCAGTTCCACCAGCCGTGCGACCGGTGCTTCGCCCGCCGCTTCGGCCGCGGCCACGAGCAGTCCGTTGTCGGGCCCGACGAAGGACATCGTCCCGCCGCGGGGCAGCGCGACCTCGCAGCCCGATGCCCCGACGCTCGGTGCCGACCCCGGGGTCGACGACGGCCAGCACGACACCGGGTCCCAGGTGCGGCACCGCCCGCAGCAAGGTGTGGCTGCCCGCCCGCACGTCGAAGGGCGGGATGTGATGGGTCAGGTCGATCACCGTCGTCCCCGGGGCCCGTGCGGCGATCACCGCGTGCACGACGCCGGCGAACTCGTCCTCGGTGCCGAAGTCCGAGAGGAAGAAGACGGTGCGCGGGGGCTCACTCGTCACTGGCTCGCGTCGCTCAGCGCTGCAGGTTGCGCGAACGTTCGGTGGCGGCCGCGACCGCCTCCATGAAGGCGGAGCGCACGGCGCGGGACTCGAGCGCGCGGACGCCCGCCGCCGTCGTCCCGGCGGGCGACGTCACCATGGCGCGCAGCGCCTCGGGATCACGGCCCGTCTCCGCCAACAGGGCGGCCGAGCCGCGCATCGTCTCGACCACGAGGGTCCGGCTCACCTCGCGGGTGAGCCCCATCTGCACGCCCGCCTCCATGAGGGCCTCGGCGACCAGGAAGAAGTAGGCCGGGCCCGATCCCGAGAGCCCGGTCACCGCATCGAGCAGGCGTTCGGGCAGCCGGACCACGGTGCCGACGGCAGAGAGCACGTCCTCGGCCCAGGCCAGGTCCTGCGCGGTGGCGAAGGACCCACCCGAGATCGCCGTCACCCCGGCCCCGACGAGCGCCGGCGTGTTGGGCATGGCCCGCACGAGCGCCGGCTCGCCCCCGAGCGCCGCCTCCAGGCGGGCGGACGGCACGCCGGCCACTATCGAGAGGACCCGGGTCACGCCGGTCACCCCGAGGGCACGGCAGGCGCCCTCCGCCGCGTCGGGCTTCACCGCCAGCACGGCACCGGTGATCCGCTCCCCGTCGTCGCGCAACGTGCCCGCTTCGGGCGCAGCGAGGGTCGGCAACCCGGGGAACTCCGCCACCAGCTCGTCGCGGCGCTCGGCCAGCGGCTCCACGACGGTGATGTCGTCCACCTCGGCCCACCCGGAGCGCAGCAGGCCGCCCAGGAGGGCGCTTCCCATCTTCCCGCCACCGACGATGAGCAGGCTCGACACCGCGCGACGATACCGAGTGCCGGGCGTTCCGTCGTCGAGACGGGCCGCGCGACCCTGCTCGCTCGCTAGCGGCGGGGGCGGCGGCGGTAGGTCGAGGGGTGGGCCAGGCGTCATGGCGGTCGGGAAGTGCTCGTCGGTGTAGAGCACGGACGACCCGGCGATGCGGTCGAGCTCGTCGTCGTCGACCAGGCGGGCCGGCACCCGGCCCATCAGGTACACGGCATCCTCGGGACCGAGGGCGAACCACATCCCGAAGAGGTGCGCGTTGCGACGCAGGAGGTAGGTGAAGACGTCGGCCTGGTTCGTCTCGGGCGCCGGCATGAACTGGGCCTCGAAGTGCAGCGTGCGCTGCTTGAGCGTGAACCAGACCGTGATGAAGTCCTTCTCCTCGCCCTTGAAGCGCAGGTACCAGCGGTACGACGCGGTGCGGTCCGTGACCTCCTGGCGCTCGGCGGCCACCAGGAACCCCCCGGCTGCCAGCTCACGGGCGGCCCAGGCGTCGATGCAGGCGACGGCCGCCGCCATCTCCTCGTCGGCGGGGAGATCGACGACCGGCACGGCGCGGGCGGAGCGCGCGGCCGGGCGCGCTCAGCCGCACTCGACGAGGCGGCCCGAAGCCAGCTCGTCGTGCAGCTCGACCAGCGTGCGGGCCGCGGCCCGCCAGGTATACCGGCGAGCCCGCAGCACCGAGGCGGTGGAGAGCCGCTCGGCCGCCAGCGGCTCGTCGAAGACCTTGCGCACCGCCGCGGCGTAGGCACCCGGGTCGGGGTCGTCCACCAGGTACCCGGTGTGGCCGTGGTCGACCAGCGTGGTCAGCCCGCCGACGGCCGAGGCGACGACCGGCGTGCCGCAGGCGGCTGCCTCGAGGGCCACGAGCCCGAACGACTCGGAGCGGCTCGGGACGATGCACACGTCGGCGGCCCGGTAGTAGGACGAGAGCAGCTCGTGGGGCTGGGGGGCGATGAAGTGGACGTGCTCGCGCACCCCGCGGGCGTCGGCCGCGTCGTAGAGGCCCTGCAGCGACTTCTCGCCGTGCGGGCCGCTGGGGCCGCCCACGACGACCAGGCGGTAGGCGCCGCCCGCGCTCGCACCGCCGCCGCCGGCGCGCAGCTCGGCCAGCGTCTCGATCGCCACGTCGGCGCACTTGAGCGGCTGGATCCGCCCGACGAAGAGCAGCAGGCGCCCGTCGAGCGGCAGGCCGAGGGCGCGGCGCGCCTGGGGACGGTGACCCGGTCCGAAGAAGGCGTGGTCCACACCGGGGGGCACGATGCGGATGCGCCCGGGCTCGCCCCCGTAGAGCGAGGCGATCTGGTCGGCCTCCACCGTGCAGGAGGCCAGGACGGCGTCGGAGCAGTCGATGATGGACGCCTCGGCCTCGGCCCGGCGGTGCGGCATGTCGGCCTCCACCTCCTCGGGCATCGACTCCGCCTTGACGCGATCGAGCGTGTGGAACGTGCACACGAGCGGCAGGTTGCGCTCGTGCTTGATCACGTGGCCCGACAGCCCCGACAACCAGTAGTTCGCGTGCACCGAGGTGTAGGGCTGCCCGCCGCCCGGGTCGCGGCCGGACATCGGCGTGGCGGCCATGCGCTCGAGCACCCCGGCGGTGAACTCGTCGACCACGGCGGGGAGGCACTCCTTGGGCATGGGCTCGAGGGGCCCGGCCGGGACGTGGTGGACGCGCAGGCCGGGCTCGACGTCGACCACGGGCGGCAGATCGGGCGACCAGGCCCTGGTGAAGACGTCACAGGCGACGTCGGAACGGGCGAGCGCCGAGGTCAGCTCCCGCACGTAGACGTTCATGCCGCCGCCGTCGCCCGTCCCGGGCTGGGCCAGGGGAGACGTGTGGAGAGAAAGGACCGCGAGCCGGCGCATGGCGGTCAAAGCCTATCGGCGGACGGGAAAATCGCTTCGGCCTGCCATCCGGGGCGCCGGGGTGCTCAAGCGCTGGCGGCACGGGCGGCGGGGGCTGGCCGGCTCCGCCGGCGCCGCCGGTCCGCCCGGGTCCTGCTCGCCTCGCTCCTCTTCGTGGTCGCGCCGGAAGGAGAGGTAGATCCGCACGAGGGCCTGCTTCTGCTCCTCACTGATCGACTGGTCGGCCAGGATGGCCCGGGTCAGGTCGGGCGACCCGGACGGCGCCTCGAGGATCCCCGCCTGCACGTAGAGCGTCTCGGCCGAGATGCGCAGCGCCTTGGCGATCTGCTGGAGGATCTCGGCGGAGGGCCGGCGCAGGCCGCGCTCGATCTGGCTCAGGTAGGGATTGGAGATCCCGGCCAGCTCGGAGAGCCGCCGCAGCGACAGCCGGGCCGATCCCCGCTGCTCGCGGATGAAGGACCCCAGATCGAGCCAGCGGTCTTTGGGGTCCGTGCTCACTCCTGCAAGCATACCGCCGGAGCTCGGGCCGCCCGGGGTGGCCCGGCCCATCCCGGGCCGGCCTCCGTCCCTGCTCGTATGGCCGTTGGATCCGGTTGGGATCGAGCCCCCTTCGGGTATGGTCCTGCACGCAGCAGCACGACGACCACGACCGAGGAGATCCGCCATGGCCGACTACAGCCTCCCCGACCTGCCCTACGACTACGCCGCGCTCGAGCCCCACGTGTCGGCCCAGATCATGGAGCTCCACCACGACAAGCACCACGCCGCCTACGTCACCGGGGCCAACCAGACGCTCGAGAAGCTGGCCGCCGCCCGCGACAAGGACGACTTCGGCGCCGTCGTGGGACTCGAGAAGACGCTGGCCTTCCACATCTCGGGCCACGTCCTGCACTCCATCTTCTGGAAGAACCAGAGCCCCGACGGCGGCGACAAGCCCGACGGTGCACTCGGGTCCGCCATCGACGAGAACTTCGGCTCCTTCGACAAGTTCAAGGCGCACTTCACCCAGGCCACCTCGACGATCCAGGGCTCGGGCTGGGGCGTGCTGGCCTACGAGCCCCTCGCCGGCCGGCTGATCGTCGAGCAGGTCTACGACCACCAGGGCAACGTGGGCAACGGCTCGGTCCCGCTCCTCGTCTTCGACGCCTGGGAGCACGCCTTCTACCTGCAGTACAAGAACGTGAAGGCCGACTTCTTCGCCGCCCTGTGGAACGTGGTCAATTGGCCCGACGTGGCGGGCCGCCTCGACGCCGCCAAGAAGCTCGCGATCGCCGGCTGACCTCCGGGGGCGCCCCCTCGGGGCATCCGCCGACGCCGGCTACGTGATAGGCGGCACCCGGCTACGTCGTAGGCGAGGTCAGGTGCTGCTCACACATGCACCGGGTCGGATCCCGCTCCAGATCGGCGTCGAGGACCGGCGCGCCGCAGGTCTCGCACTGCCCGTAGGTGCCTTCGCTCAGGCGCTCCAGCGCCCGGTCGACCCCGTCGAGGACGGCTGCGGCCCGGGTCAGCTCGGCTTCGTAGCGCTCCTCCACGAACGAGCAGGGTAGCCCCGGAATCGGCAGCCGGCCGAGATGGGCGCCGGCCGGCCCGACTCCCACCTCGTCCGGGGGCACGCCACCGGCGAGATGCACAGCGCAACGGGTATGGTACGGCTCCGATCTCCTGGGGGGACAGCCCACGGTGGACACGCGCGATCTGCACGAAATGACGCCCGTCACGGCCCGCCGGTTCCCCGCCACCCCGTCCTCCGTGGGCGAGGCCCGCCGATTCCTGCTCGGCGCGCTGCCGCGATCCCGGCGGCGACGAGGCCGACGCGCTCGCGCTGATGCTGTCGGAGCTGGCCACGAACGCCGTGCAGCACGCCGCGACCGATTTCGAGGTGTCCGTGCGCGTCGCCCCCGACTGCGGGCGTGTGCGCGTCGAGGTCAGCGACGGTGCCGCCGGGTACCCGACGCCGCAGGATCCGGTGCCTGATGCACCGGACGGCCGCGGCCTGCACATCGTGCGCGCGCTGGCCGAGGCGTGGGGCGTCGAGATGCGACGGGACCGGCCCGGCAAGACGGTGTGGTACTCGGCGACGCTGGCCGCGCCAGGCGATGCCGCCGCGGCGTCGAGCAGCGAGGAGCGAGCCGTCGACGGGCGGCGCGGGCGCGACAGGCACCTCCGGCGGCACCGGCCGCGCCGGCCGGTGGCGCCGGCCGCGTCGGTGGAAGACGGAGCCGGCCTGGCCCGTGCCGGGCGTGCGGGCGGTGCTCGACGGGCTGCGCGACGCGGTCGTGGCCACCGACGAGCAGGGCCAGATCCGTTACGTCAACACGGCGGCCGAGGATCTCCTGGGCTGGCCCCGCGGATCCCTGGTCGGCCGGCCGGTCTTCGACCTCGTGCCCGAGTCACTGACCGCGACGCTGGGCGTCGACTTCGGGACGTTCGTCCGCTCCCGGGCGGGCCACCTCGTCGGGCGACGTCTGGACGCCGTCATCAAGCGGGCAGACGGAACCGACGTCAACACGGAGTTGGTCATCAGCATCTTCGACCACCCGCTCGCAGGCCGGGTGGTCGTGGGCATCCTCCGTCCCCGTGACGAGGAGAAGCTGCAGCGCTGGTCGGAGCTGACGAGCGAGCTGCTCGAGATCCTCGCCGATGCCCCCATCGACGAACCTCCGGCCGAACGGCTGCTCTCGACGCTCGGACGGCGCCTCGAGTGGGACGTGACCACGCTGTGGGCGGTCTCGGCCAACCACGAGCTCGTGTGCCGGCACGTATGGACGCGCACACCCAGCATTGCCCCCGCCTTCGCGCGGGAGAAGGCGGCCGATCCGACCAGCGGGAGCGAAGGTCTCCCCAGGTGGGTGCTCGAGCACGGCGAACCCCTGTGGGTGGCCGATCTGATGGGCGACCGGCGCTTCATGACCGACTCGCTGGTCGAGGACGGGCTGGAGAGCGCCTTCGCCTTCCCGGTCCGCCACCACGGCACCTGCGTCGGGATCGTCAAGATGCTGAGCCGCCTCCCGCGTGAGCGCGACCCTTCGATGGTCGAGCTCATGGATGCCGTCGGCGACCATCTGGGTGAGTTGCTCCACGCGTCGGCCCAGGCGACCGAGCGCCTGCAGTTGGTCGAGGAACTCCTGGAGGCCCGGCGCCGCAACGAATTCCTCCTCCTGGCGACGCAGGTCCTCTCCGAGGTCGTCGACTACCGCGAGATGGTCGAACGGCTCGCCCAGGTCTCGGTGCCGATGATGGCCGACCTGTGCCTCATCGACATCGAGGACGAGGACGGCCAGATGCGGCGGATGGCCGCCTGGCATGCCGACCCCGACAAGCGGGCGCTCACCGAGGAGCTCCGCACCTCGTACCCGCCCGACCCTGCCGGCCTCCATCCGACCATGGAGGTCATGCGCAGCGGCCGGTCGATGTGGAGCGCGGACATGGACGACGAGTTCCTGCGGGCGACCAGCCGGGACGAGCGCCACTACGCCATTGTGAAGAAGCTCGACTTCACCTCGTATGTCACGGTGCCGCTCCGCCTGCGCGACGAACAGGTCCTCGGCACCGTCACGCTCGTCTCCGCCGGATCGGGTCGCCGCTTCTCCGAGAAGGACCTCGGCCTGGCCGAGCAGCTGGCCAAGCAGGTCAGCTCCGTCGTCATCCGGGCGCGCGCCCTCGACCGTGAGCGGAGGATCTCGCACGAGTTGCAGCGCCACCTGTTACCCGACGCCATCCCCGCCATAGACGGATGGGACGTGGCCGCCCGCTACCAGCCGGCCGCCATCGGCGTCGAGGTCGGCGGCGACTGGTACGACGTGGTCCCGATCAGCGAGCATCTCGTGGCCCTCGTGGTCGGTGACGTGGAGGGCCACGACCTCGGGGCGGCCAGGACCATGAGCCGGCTCCGCCACATGCTCGGCCTGCTCCTGCTGGAGGAGCGGGCTCCGGGCAAGGCGCTGCAACGGCTCAACCGGGTCTCCCTCGCCGGAGTGGGAGGCCGGCTGGCCACCGCGCTGGTCGGCGTCCTGAACACCAGGACCGGGTCGATCCTGTTCTCCTCGGCCGGCCACCCCTCCCCGGTCCGGGTCGAGTCGGGCCAGGCCGTCGAGCTCCCCGTGCCGCCGGGGCCGCCCCTGGGTGTCCAGCACTGCCACTACAAGGACCACGAGTTCCACCTGGACCACGAATGCCTGGTGATGTACACCGACGGGCTCGTCGAGCGGCGAGGCAGCCACCTCGACGAGCGTCTCGCCCAACTCGAGTCGTCGCTGCGCACCTCCCCCAGCAGCGAGCCCGGCCGGGTGGCCGACTTCGTCATCGACGCCATGACGGCCGGCGAACGGAGCTCCGACGACATCGTCGTGCTCACCGCCCGGCGTCTGCTCGCCGATCCCGGACTCATCTGAGCACCGGATACCGCCGGTCGCCGGCACTTCGTAGTGTGACGGCGTGCATCCGGAGGCAGCCCTCGCCCCACTCGTCGGCGCCCACATGCCCGTTCCCTGCCTCGACGGTGTGGAACGTCCCTACCGCGACCTCGACTGCGCCGCCTCGACGCCATCGCTGCAATCGGTGGCCGATCGGGTCAACGAGTTCCTGCCCTGGTACTCCAGCGTGCACCGTGGCGCCGGGTACAAGTCGCGGCGCGCCACCGACGCCTACGAGGCCGCCCGCGACAGCGTGCACCGCTTCGCCCGGAGGCCGGCGGGTGGTGACGACGTGGTGGTCCTGGTGCGCAACACCACGGAGGCCATCAACCACCTGGCCTACCGCCTCGGACTCGGCCGCGACGACGCGGTGGCCACCACCGTGGTCGAGCACCACGCCAACCTGCTCCCCTGGGCGCGGGTGGCGACGCGGCGCTGGGTGGAGTGCGGCAGTGCCGGTACCTTCGGGACGGCCGACGTTGTGCGAGTGCTCGAGGACGGGCGCCGCCCGGCGCTGCTGGCGCTGACGGGGGCCTCCAACGTGACCGGTTGGCTACCCCCGGTCGAGGAGATCTGTGCCGAGGCCCACGCCCGCGGGGTCCCCGTCCTGCTCGACGCGGCACAGCTGGCACCGCACCGTCCCCTGCCGGAGGGACCGGACTTCGTGGCCTTCAGCGGTCACAAGCTCTACGCCCCCTTCGGCGCCGGCGCGCTCATCGGGCCGCGCCGGGTCTTCGAGCACGGTGACCCCTTCCTCGCCGGTGGTGGCGCCGTCGACCTGGTCGACCTCGACGAGGTCATCTGGACCGATCCGCCCGAGCGCGAGGAGGCCGGCTCACCCAACGTCGTCGGCGCGGTCGCCTTCGGGACGGCCATGGACGAGCTCGAACGAATCGGCTGGGAGGCCATTGCGTCCCACGAGAGCGCGCTGGCGGCCGGGTTGTACGAGGGGCTGCGGGCCATCGACGGGGTGCGCGTGCTCGGTCCGTGGTCCGAGGCGGGTGGGCACGACGGGCTCGCCGTGGCCACGTTCACCGTGGAGGGGATGCACCACGCCCTGGTGGCGGCGCGGCTGAGCGCGGAGTTCGGGATCGGCGTGCGGCACGGATGTTTCTGCGCCCACCCCTACCTGATCCGTCTGCTCGGCGTCGGCCGCAGCGGCGTGGACCGGGCCCGCGCCGCGGTGCAGCGCGGTGACCGCAGCGACATCCCCGGTGCGGTGCGGGCCAGCTGCGGGCTCGGGACCACCGACGAGGACGTCGACGCCCTGCTCGACGCGTTGCGCGCCTTGGCCGCCGGTGAGCCGGCGCCCGTGGCCTACAGGCAGGACGACGTCACCGGCGACTTCTGGCCGGAGGGCGGCGCGGCCGGGTGGAGCGCGTCCGAGCGCCCGGCCGGCGCCGCCTGCGCGCGGGGGTGAGCGCACGGGTGCGACGCCACCGCTGGATACTGCTCCCCGCGCTCGTCGCCGTGGTCCCCGCGCTGGCCGCGTGCGCCAAGCCGGTCGGCAGCACGTCGGTCCACAACGTGGCCTGGGTCACGACCGGCGCCTCGGTGACCCTTCCGGGCATGGACGTCACTCCGGTCAACCTGACCCGGCGTCACATCGGGGCCAAGGTGCCGGTGGGCAGCATGCCTTCCGCGCTGGCGTACACGCCGGGCGGCAAGGGGCTGCTCGTCGTGACCCAGGGGGACGACGAGCTGCACGAGATCGACCCGGCGACGCACGAGGTGGTGCACGAGGTGAGCGTCGGCGTCGAACCGGACGCGGTGGCCGTGGCGCCGGGCGGGACGTCGGGTGAGGGGATCGCGCTCGTGGCGAACCTCGACTCGGACAGCGTGACGCCGGTCGACCTCGGCACGTGGCGCGCCGGCACACCCATCGCCGTGGGATCCGAGCCGGTCGCCATCGCCGTCTCGGTGCCGTCCGCCGGTGGGGCCACCGCGTTCGTCGCCGACTACGGCGGCAACACGGTGACGCCGATCGACGTCGCCACCATGACGGCCGGGGCCGCCATCCCGGTCGGCCCCGGGCCGCAGACCATCGCCGCCGCGCCGGGAGAGGTCCTGGTCGGCAACTTCGGCAACCGGACCCTGACCGCGATCAACCCGACGTTGCTGCGGGCCGGCGGCACCATTGCGCTGCCGCTCAACCCGACCGGCATCGCCGTGGCCCCGTCGGGAGCCACCGCCTACGTCTGCGGAGGGGCGTCCGTGGTGGCGGTGACCGTCCTCGGTCTGACCGTCGGGCCACCCGTCGCGCTGCCCGACGTCGCCCAGGGGATCGCGCTGAGCGCCAACGGCTCGACGGCGTGGGTGACCCAGCAGGCGGGCACGCTGATCCCCGTCGCGCTGGCTGCGGGCACGGTGGGCGTCCCCCTGCACGTCGGCGGACACCCCTCCGCCATCGTCATCGGGCCGGGCTAGTGCGCTTCAACAACGATTCTGATTCGTTGGCGCATGGCTGTGCATGTCGGAACCGCGTGCAAGGCCGACCCAGCACCACGTCGAGGTCGCCGCACCTGACCATCACGCGACAGGAAGCCAAGGCCTGATGGTCGAACTCGCCGGGATAGAGACCGGCGACCTCCGGCTCCAAATGAGGGAGGTCCCATTCAACCGGTCCAAGCTCCACGGTCTCGAAATCGATGAACTTTGGAGCTGCTGCAACGACCAGGATGTTGAATCGGTGCGGCGAGCCGTGGATCACCCGTTCGTGCCGTGTCATCTTCGTCAGCCGGGACATTCCATCGACCAATGTCTCGAGCAACAGAGCACGATCAGCCTCTGCAAGCTCCGGCGCTCGTTCACGACGCTCAGAGCATCTACGGCAGACATCAGCCGGTCACGAAATGAGGGAAATGCTGCTTGATCCCGCAAAGATGCGAGCTTGGAGTGCAGGCGGAACAGGAACTCAGCGATCTGAGCGGCACCTAGTTCGACAACATCGTCCTGGGGCTCGTACCGCCAGAATGTGACGGTCTTCTCGTCAATGCGTGCGGGTTGCTCAATCTGCAGGTCGACAGGAGCCACGACCGAAGCGGCGAGGTCGACAAGCTCTCTGACAACTGCAAGCTCTCTGGCCGCTCTGTCGTACTCCGTCGAGATTTTGGCGACGATAGGGCTCGGTGAAAGCCAGACGACCACATTGTTGGTCGACCTCAGGCTGACCGACAGTTGTACATCAAATCCGCAGGACCGGACCAGATCAGCCGCCCGGGTGATCACATCCACACGACATGCTCGCACTCTTCACTTTCGTGGGGGTGCCCAGTCGCCGCCGGCGTGGGGCAGTTCTCAAGCAGGCATGTCTGAAGGAGCCTTCGGGACAGGGCGGAAACGGGTCCTATCGCCGGTTTTCGGAAGGTCGATGCCTACGATCAGGGCGTGAGGATTGAACGCGGCGCCGCCGTTGCGCTGGTCGTTGTGTTCGCATGCACAAGCTGCTCCGCGGCCGTGACGCGGACGCATTCACCACACTCCGTCCCGCCGCACATCACCACGACGACCTACGCCAGAACCACCACCACCGTTCCAGTCTTTGGGTCCCGCACCTTGACCGTGTCCGGCGTCCTGCTGTCGAACGGGAACTGGCTCACGGTCGGGCTGCACCCGACAACGACGCCAGTGCAACTGCACGCATCCGGCACCACTCCTCTCGAAGCGTGCCCAGCCGGACTCGACGGAGGACTGGACGACAGCTCCTGGCCACCGGGGTTCGAGTTCCAGAGGTGCATCAACCTGAGTCCGTCCGGCAACGCCACGCTTCCGGCAACCGATGGTGGGTACCACGTGGCGTTCGCCATCAAGGCTGTGTCCCCAGGTCCATTGAGTCCACTGGCGGTATCTGTCACCTACGACGCAACGGACTCATTCGTAGAGGTGATCCCTCCCGCGACATCGAGCCAAACCTATTTGACGGTCTCCTACACACCGCTCTCAGCCACCACTGGGGCGGCCGATACGCCAATCAACCTGCTCACACCTGCGCCTGGGTACTCGCTCGACGTTATGCAGGCCGGGCGAGCCTTGAACCAGATGGTGGCATGTGACTTCCCCACAGAGTTGACCTCGTGTTTCGGAGATGTCACTCCCGGACAAGCGGTCTCGGTTCAGCTCGTGGGACATGGAGGTCCGGTCGTCCTCAGCCTGGCGTGGAAGTAAGAGGGGATATTGCCGCCGCCCACATGTCGGCGGCTACACCTCATTCTGCCTGCACAAGGCCGAGCCGACTGGGTACCTCAGTACATTGAGGTCGGAAGGTCGCTCACAGTCCGAACGTCTTTACGGCCGGGTACGCGGCAACGGCCAACGGGCGCTGTTCCCGTGCGGTCACGCGGTGGCTGACGCGCACTTCGAGACACCTCGCCTCGCCGAGATCTACGACAGGCTGGACTCCGACCGATCGGATCTCGAGGTCTACAGGGCCATTGCCGACGAACTCGGCGCGACGAGCGTGCTCGACATCGGCTGTGGCACCGGGACTTTCGCCTGCATGCTGGCGAGCAGAGGCACGGACGTGATCGGGTTGGACCCCGCAGGCGCCTCGTTGGACGTCGCTCGCAAGAAGCACGGTGCCGACCGCGTGGCCTGGGTACACGGCGATCTGGGTGCGCTACCAGCACTTCAAGTCGACCTCGAAGCCATGACGGGGAACGTCGCCCAGATCTTCGTCACCGACGACGAGTGGTCGACCACGCTCAGGGCTTGCCACCGAGCCCTGCGACCCGGTGGCCACCTGGTCTTCGAGAGCCGCGTACCCGAGGTCCAGCCGTGGCTTCGGTGGACCGCAAGGCGACCTACACGCGGGACGTGCTCTCGGGCATCGGGCCAGTCGAGCACTGGGTGGAGGTGACCGACGTTCGCTACGACATCGTCTCGTTCCGCTCGACCTACATCTTCGAAACGGACGGTGCCATGTACACCTCGGACTCGAAGCTTCGATTCCGAAGCCGGGCTCAGATCGAGAACTCACTGGGAGAGGCAGGCTTCGTGGTTCGCGACGTCAGGGGGGCTCCAGATCGACCCGGCCGGGAGCTCGTGTTCATTGCGGGACGTCCCGACTGACCAGGGCCCTACTGGAGTATGAGAATTCGGTTCGTGGTCGAGACGGCTGCGCGGGTCTGTCATGAGCGATCGGACCGGCGCGACGTCCGTTCAGACGCCGGGGCCCGTAGCCTCGTATGGATGGTCGTCTCGACAGCGCCTCCGAGCCGCCTCGAAGCGCGCCGTCGCTTCAGCGGCCATCAGGCCGAGGCGTCGACGGAGATGCTCCTGGGGTGCCTCTTGCTCTGTGCGGCGACGCTCGCCGGGTTGGTATTCGTGCACCGACCGTGGCCCAACCGGGTGGACGTCATCGGGTTTCGGCTCCTGCCCGCGGACCTGTCCTCTCGATGGGCCGCCGAGGTGGCTCACCTCGGTTCGTTGACGGTCTTGATCGCCGGGGCGGCCACGCTCTGTGTCGTGGCGGCTCTGTCCCGGAACTGGATGCGAGCATTGTCGTGCCTCATCGCTCCGATAGCGGCGGTGCTGATCGTGCAGACCGTGGCCAAGCCGCTCGTCGGCCGCCATTTCGGGGGCCCTTCCTTCTCGTACCCGTCGGGAACAGTCACCGCTGTGGCTGCGCTCGCTGCCGCGGCATTCCTCGTCGTGCCTCGGTTCGCCAGGCCCCTGGTTGCCGTGACGGGTGCAGTGGTCGTCGTGGCGGTCTGCGCTGCGGTGGTGGTGCTGCGGTGGCACTACCCGACGGACACTCTCGGTGGTGTGTGCGTCGGAGCGGGTGCCGTGTTCGCACTCGATGGTCTTCTGTTGTCGATCCGCAACCAGCAGCCGGTCCGCCTGCGCAGCTGACGCTGCGGGCCGTCGCGGTTCATGCGCCCGAAGCGTCTCTGTAGAACTCGGCCGAACCCAAGATGGCGGGCATCATCGACTCGTCCGAGGCTCCGGGCGACTCAGACCCAGCGGCGTCCGGGTCAGACGCTGTAGACGGCCCGGGCCCGGAAGCGCAGGGGCCGCTCGGTCAGCTCCTCCATGTAATGCGCGGCCCAGCCGGCGACGCGGGCCACGGCGAAGATGGTGCGCCCCGTGTCGGGCGGCATGCCGGTGCCCCAGCTCAGCGCGGCGAGGGCCAGGTCACAGTTGGCCAGGGGCACGTCGTGCGCGGCCGCCAGTGCCATGACCTCGCGCATCGTGGCGCGGCGCTCGTCACTCAACAGCGGCTCGGCGAGCGCGAGCAACGCGTCGAAGCGCGGGTCACCGCTCTTGTAGACCGTGTGCCCGAAACCCGGCAACCGCCCGCGCTCGCGGAGCACGTCGTTCAGTGCACGCGGCACTCCGTCGCGCTCGGCCACGACCAGCAGCTCGTAGGCCTGCTGGCTCGCGCCGCCGTGCAACGGCCCCGCCAGAGTGGCCAGCCCGGCCAAGAAGGCGTCGTACGGGTCGGCGCGCACCGACGCCGCCACGCGTACGGCCATGGTCGAGGTGGCGAGCTCGTGGTCCGCCATGAGGACGAGGGCGGCGTTCACGGCGGCGGCCGGCACCGCAGCCGCGGAGGCAGTGAGGCGGGTGGCGAGCCGCGCCGCGACGGAGTCGGCCCCGTCCTCCCCGGCAGGTGGCGGCCCCACGACGTCGGCCAGCGCGGCGGTGGCGCGACGGGCGGCGCGGGCCACCGCGGCGGGACGGAGGTCCGACCGCAGGGGGTCGGTCGCCCCGCACAGGACCAGCGCCCAGCGCATGCGCTCGAGCGTGGGGGTGAGCGGGCAGGGGCCGAGCTCGGGAGCGCGCCAGTCGCCCGCCCCGTCGGACTGCCAGAGAAGCTCGGCCACCTCCTCGAAGCTCGAACCGACGGCCAGCTCTGTAGCGGCCCGGCCACGGTAGATCGGGCCGAGCTGCTGGTCGAGCTGGGTCACCGCAGTCGTGACGGTGGCCAGGCGGGTGGCGGTCTGGCGGCCGCCCCGGCTGCGCACCGCCAACCCCTCGATGTCGTCGAGGTCGAAGAGGCTCCCCCGCCGGGACGGGTCCGGGTGCGACACGAGCAGGCCGCGGCTGACGTAGGCGTAGAGGGTCGGCACCTTGACCCCGAGACGGCGGGCCGCCTCCTCGGTGCTCAACATGCGGTCCATCCCTGCACTTTACATTGACTTGATCAACATTTACAGACGCAGGGAACCGGCGTCATAGTGGGATGCATGGAAACCATCGTGCGTGATCTCATGACCTCCCCCGCGGTGACGTGCACCGCCGACGACAGCCTGGCCGAGGCGGCCCGGACGATGCAGCAGGCCGACACCGGCTCGGTCGTGGTGACCGACGACGGCAAGGTCGTCGGCATCCTTACCGAGCGCGACCTCCTCAGGGCGGCGGCCGGCGGTGCCGACCCCGACGGGGAGCGGGTGCGCCTCTGGATGACCTCGCGCCCGGACGTGCTCGGCCCTGACGAGCGGGCGGACGCGGCGTGGGCCAGCCTGACCTCGCACCACTACCGGCACCTGCCGGTGGTCGAAGGGGGCGGCTGCGTCGGCGTCGTGTCGCTGCGCGACCTCATGGCGGTGGCCCGCATCCGGCCCGCCGGGGAGACGAGCGGGGACGTGCCGGCCGGGCTCGAAGGTGTGGTGGTGGCCGAGACGACCATCGGCGACGTGCGCGGCCAGGAGGGCTTCTTCCACTACCGGCAGTACTCGGCGGTCGAATTGGCCGAGAAGCGCTCGCTGGAGGACGTCTGGTATCTCTTGTTCCGCGGGGAGCTCCCCGACGCGACCGCGACGGCGGCCTTCGGCGCTGCAGTGCGGCGCCGGCGCGCCTTGCCGCCCGGGTTGCGCGCGGTGCTGCCGGCCGTGTGCCGCAGTGGTGCACCGCTCGACGTGCTGCGCACCGCGGTCTCGCTCCTGGCGGCCGAGCTCGGCTGGCGCCCCACGCACGACATCGCCGCCGACGAGCTGTACGACCAGGCGCTCGGGCTGTGCGCAGTCGTGCCGACCATCCTGGCGGCGGCCCACCGGCTCCGGCAGGGGGAAGAGCCCGTCGAACCGCGTGACGACCTCGGCTTCGCGGCCAACTACCTCTTCATGTTGACGGGTGCCGAGCCGAGCACGCTGCACGCCCGGGCCATCGAGCAGTACATGATCCTGACCATCGACCACGGCTTCAACGCGTCGACCTTCACGTCCCGCGTGGTGACGTCGACCGGCGCCGACCTCGGCGCCGCCGTTGTGGCCGCCATCGGCGCGCTGTCGGGACCGCTGCACGGCGGGGCCCCCAGCCGCGCCCTCGACATGCTCGACGCCATCGGCACACCTGACGGCGCCGACGCCTATGTCCGCGCCGCCGTCGAGGGCGGCGACCGCATCATGGGTTTCGGCCACCGCGTCTACAAGACCGACGACCCGCGCTCGCTGCTCCTGCGCTCGGTCTCCGAGCGCCTCGGGGGGCCGCTGGTGGAGTTCTCCCAGTCCGTCGAGCGCACGACGGTCGACGTGCTGGCGGAGCTGAAGCCGGGTCGCCAGCTCTATACGAACGTGGAGTTCTACGCCGGGGTGGTCATGCACACGTGCGGGATCCCGCGCGAGATGTTCACCCCGACCTTTGCCGCCGGGCGCACCCTCGGCTGGTGCACCCATGTGATGGAGCAGGCTTCGCACAACCGCCTCATCCGCCCGGCTGCCCGCTACGTGGGGCCGCCGCCACCCCAGCCCGTGCCCCTGCCCGTGTCCCAGCCCGAGGCCTGAACCGACCCGGAACGGCCGGTCGACCGCCGATCCCGGAGGAAACCCGACTAATCTGGTCGGGGTTTAGAGGATTGGGGAAGGAGCAGGCCATATGGGTAACACTGACGCCGGTGCACGCACCTCCGGTCGCGTACGGGCTCTGTTCTCGTTCCCCAACCCGGTGAACGAAGTCTCGGCCCGACTGGTCGCCGCCGGCGTCGTCCTGATGTGCGTGCTCACCATCGCCCTGGGGCTGCAGTGGGCGACCGTGATCATCGCCTACGGCTTCGTGGCCCGCGTGCTGACGGGCCCGAGCCTGAGCCCGCTGGGGCAATTCGTGACGCGGATCGTCACGCCACGGCTCGGTCTGCGCGAGCGCCCGGTGGCCGGGCCACCCAAGCGCTTCGCCCAGGGCATCGGCGTCGCTTTCTCCCTGACCGCCCTCGTGCTCACCGGACTGGGTTACTGGACGGCCGCCGAGGTCTTCCTCGGCCTACTCGCCGGTGCCGCCCTGCTGGAATCGGCCTTCGGTATCTGCCTCGGGTGCAAGGCGTTTGCCGTGCTCATGCGTGCCGGCGTGGTGCCCGAAGAGGTCTGCGAGCGCTGCAACGACATCTGGTCGATGCACGGCGCGACCGCGTAGGCGGCCGGCCGCCACCTTCCCCGCCGCCTCATCCGTCGTAGATCAGCACCCCGCGGATGTTCTTGCCGTCCCGCATGTCCTGATAGCCCTGGTTGATGTCGCCGAGCTTGTAGGTGTTGGTGATCATGGAATCCAGGTCGAGTTGCCCGTTGCGGTACAGCTTCAGCAACTTGGGGATGTCGGAATGGATGTTGGCCGAACCGAAGATGCTGCCGACCACCTGCTTCTCGTAGATGGTCAGCATCATGAGATTCATCGTCACCGCGGTCTCGTGGTAGGGGTGGATGTTGGTGACCACCACCCTGCCGCGCTTGGCGGCCAGGCTGAGGATGGAGTCCATCATCGATCCGTTCCCGACGCCCATGGCGCAGATGACCTTGTCGCACATGTGGCCCCAGGTCTCCTGCTGAATGAGGGCGAAGGCCTCCTCGACGGAGGGCGAGACGTGGGTGGCCCCGAAGGTGGGGGCCAGGTCGCGCTTGAGCTCCACCGGGTCGATGGCGAAGATCATCTCCGCACCGGCGAGGCGTGCGCCCTGCACGGCCGAGGCCCCGATGCCCCCGATGCCGATCACGGCCACGTTGTCGCCGGGCCGTACTTCCGCTGCGTAGACCGAAGAACCCCAGCCGGTGGTGACACCGCAGCCGACGAGGCAAGCCTTGTCGAGGGGGATGTCGTCGAGGATCTTCACGCACGACGCCTGGTTGACCACCGTGTAGGGGGCGAAGGTGCCGAGGCACACCATGGTGGAGACGTCCTGGCCCCGGGCGTGGTGGCGCACCGTTCCGTCGAGCTGCTTGCCCGTCATGAGAATGCCGCCGACATCGCACAGGTTCGAGTGGCCCGTGGCACAGGGGGGGCACTTCCCGCAGGCGGGGACGAAGCCCAGCACCACGTGGTCGCCGGGGGCCAGGCCGGTGACGCCGGGACCCACTTCCTCGACCACCCCGGCGCCCTCGTGTCCGCCGATGACAGGGAGGGGCACGGGCATGTCACCGGTGAGCAGGTGCTCGTCGGAATGGCACATGCCCGATGCCGCCAGCTTGATGAGGACCTCGCCCTCCTTCGGCGCGTCGAGCTCGATGGGCTCGACACTCCAAGCCTCACGGTCCCACAGAACAGCTGCTTCGGTTTGCACGGTTCCTCCTACTGGTACGGCGCGACGAGGGCTCACGCTACCGGGCGCCGTGTCGGGCGTGCCCGATGGGGCTCTGGGGGTGTCGCTCCAGCGCCCGATCGCGAAAGGCGGGCCTGACCCCCGATGCGAGGCCCGTGTCCCGCTCACGCAGTTGATGGCGGAGTTGGGATCGACGGCAGCTGAGCAGATGAGGGACAGGTGTTGCCGCTCCGTGACTCAACTGCCGTTGTGGGTGGTTCCCGAGACTCTCTACGGCGTTCCCAGAATCGACTCGATGCGCACCGGGGTGAAGCGGCGATGGGCGATCTTCCACCCACCGGGGACCCGCACCAGCACGTCGTCGTAATACCCGATTGCCCGTGTGCCGGTCATGTTGTCCGCGTCATGATCAGGGCGTCGACATAGCTACGGGAACCGACGCCACGATCGTGAGGGGTCACGACTTCGTTGCTAATGCGATGCAGGGTGTGGCCACAGAGGGCATGCGATTCTCTCATCCATTCGGTGAGCTCACGGGCACCGCGCCAGACCCCGATATCGCCATAGTCGGCGTCGCAGTCCTCGGTGAAGCAGGTCCGGAACAGCCCCCAATCCCGTCGGTCGATTCCCGTCGCATAACGAACGAGTACCTCTGCGACTGCGGCACGCACCTCATGATCGATCTCAATGCCGTTCACGGTCTGTCCTTCTCGTCGTTCCCAGTCTCCATGACCCCGCCACTGCTCATGGCAACCATCGCTCTGACCGCGTCGCTGCGTGTGAGTGCGCGCAACATCTGCGAGCCTTCACGGACCCGCTCGCCCACGAGCAGCGTGGGGCCGTTGGTCAGATTCGCGAGCACCTCGGCAACGACCTCTTCGGGACTGGCCGTACCGGGGATCGGCGTGCCGCCATCGGGATCGGGCAACAGGCCGCGCCGCGTGAGCATCCGACGGAAGGCCGGAGTGTCGGTAGCCCCGAGCACGGTGACGAGCACATCAACGCCCTGGTCGTGGAGTTCGGCCCAGAGACTCTCCCCCATCACCGTGTCGAACGCCTTGGAGGCGCCATAGGCGACCATGTTGCGGGCGCCGGCGAATCCCGCTCCAGAAGAGACCAGCACGATGCCGCCTTTCCCCCGTGTCACCATCGAGGCAGCGAAGGCATGGCAGAGCTCCAAGGGCGTCATGCAATTTCGTTGCACGAGTCTCACGGCATCCTCGACGGGTCGGTCGAGGAACAGTTCGTAGTTCGGGTCGGCCCCGGCGCCATACATGAACATCCCCACGTCCAGCCCAGCGGTTGCCTCGAGGACGTTGGATGCCGCACCCGGCTCGGAGAGGTCGATGGCCAATGTCCTCGTCTCGATTCCGCTCGCTGATCGGATCGACGAGGCCACCTCGTCGAGCACCTCCCGTCGGCGAGCGAGCAGGGCCACATTGAGCCCGCGATCGGCGATTGCCCGTGCATACGCCGCTCCCACGCCTTCGGATGCACCGGCAATGAGGGCCCACGGCCCATATCGGTCAACCAATCCTGGGTCCTTGGTCAAGGATCCTCCCTCCGCAGCGTCAGCTGCATGTCCGCCCACAACGAGTCTGGCTCGAGGAGCGCTCGGTCGATCACCGTGGTTCAGCTACGGGCGCGCCCATGGTCCAATACTCCCCGCCGTGAAGCTCGAGGTACGTGTGGTGGTACCTCGGAGAAGCGGCGTCCCGTGGCCAGGGCCTGACGACGCCGTCCCGGATCAGCGCCACAAACTCGAAGAACTCCCGCTCCAGATCGTGCCGCCACTCACGCACGGTGTACTCATGGGGCCACTGCGGCATCGTTTTCGCGAACTGCCACCGAACATTGGCGATAGAGGCACGAGCATCGTCGGTCGTGAACACCAGGTCCGTAAGGTAGATCCAACGTGTGACATGGAACACGGCAACTGCTCCTGCGACCGCAGGCGGCACGGGACCGGGGGCGGCGCAAGACTTCGCGTGGCTGCCACAGTGGTACCTGGCCCTACGGATCGATAGCTCGCATGTCGGCGGGGTGAGCTACACCCAGGACGCACGCCTCAGCGCGTCACCCTCGAGGACACGCATCCGTTCCACTATGCGGCGTGACGCCCAGCACGTCGGCTCGGGGGACCAAGCGGATCTTTGTCGCAGTCGTCAATTACCCTGACGGGCGTGATGGATCCCGGACCTTTGCTGGCGTCGGGTCGAGACTCCGACATCTTCGAATATGGCCCTGGCCTTGTGCTTCGGCGCTCCCGGGAGGGACGTTCGATGCTCCAAGAAGCTCGCATTATCGAATATGTCCGAGGCCAGGGATTCCCGGTGCCTGCGGTTGAAGACGTGAGCGAAGACGGTCTCAACATGGTCATCGAGCGCATCGAGGGTCCAGACATGGTGGCAATGATGGGCACTCGACCTTGGACGATTACTCGCTTGGGACGGGTGCTGGCCGACCTCCATCGTAGGCTCCATGAGCTGACGGCTCCGGTTTGGTTGAACGACGCACCCGTCGGACGTGGAGTCGGCCTCCTGCATTTGGATCTACATCCACTCAACGTGATGATGGGCCCCAGAGGTCCGGTCGTCATCGACTGGGCCGGTGCGTGTCGAGGTGATCCCGCGGTCGATGTGGCGCTCGCTTGGATCCTCATGGCGGCGGGCGAGGTGCCGACCAGTCGGTTCATGGGAATGATCCTCGGACGTGCGCGCTCTGCTCTCCGTGAAGAGCTTTCTTGGGTCCTTTGAGATCGATGTCATCAGGCAAAACCTTCGTGACGTGGTGGCATGGAAGGTGTCAGATCCCCACATGTCGGCCGCCGAGCAAGCCCGTATGTGGCACGTGGTGAACGAGGCTGGCGGTGGTGCTTCCGATTAGAACGCGGGGCACTGCATCCCGTCCCACCAGGTGGCTGACAATGGCGCGGCCGCGAGTTGGCTCGGCGCGTCAGAGCCGTCGTGGGACTGTGGCCTGCTCGTGCAGTGCGCACTGCACTGTCTGAATACGCCGGTTCGCGTCATAGGGCAACCGAAGATTCAAAAGGCTACGGCGGAAACAGACGCGAACGGTGGGTTTACGGTGTCGGCAGTCAGGTCGCCGGACGTGATCACGCTGTCGCGAGTGCCCGGGATTATCGGGAGGACGACGTCGTAGCCGGCGCCGTTATTGCGGGTTCTACCGACGATGATGTCCCGTTCTGAGCCAATCCGTGCTTCGGGGACGTCGACGCCGGCGACCGGGTACTCTTGTCGATTATGCGTGACCGTGGGTGACACGCCGGCGAAGAATGGTCCTCGCAGGAGCCGTTACTAGGACGGAAACGCTGCGCCCAGGAGGGTGCGCCACCATTCGGCGAAACGGAGCTGCAATGTTGGGAGGGGGAGGTGATGGCGGGTGCGTGGTCGGAAGGGACGGCTTCCCATCCGTAGTGCTCGATGGTCACGCGGGTCTGTCCGGGTCCAGTTGGCTCGAAGGTGACGTGGAGCTGGGTGCTGAGATCAGGAGGGAAGCTGGCGTAGCGCCAGGAGAGTACGAGCAGCCGCGGAGGTGCCCACGTGCTGATGGTGCCGATCACGAAGGCGGACCCGTCGTCGTACGTCTCGATGAGCCGTCCCCCCTCGCCAGTCTCAAAGGCGAGGGTGCCGGTGCGCCCTTCGCTGAACTGGAACAGACCGTTGGGCTGCCACCACTGGGCGATCTCTGTCGTGAAGCGGGCGAAAGCTTCGGTCGGCTCGCAGGGTACTCGTGCGGCCACGAGAACCCGGGGCCGGTCAGGGCTCATGGTGCTGGCGGATGTACGCGGCGAACGCCTCGAGTTGCTGGGTCCAACCCCGCTCGGTCTGCTCGAGCCACCGACGAAGCTCGATCAAGGGTTCTTGGCACAGCTCGTAGACACGGACTCGAGAGTCGAAGTCGGGCTGAGTATCGCTAACCAGACCTCCTTGGCGCAGGATCCGGAGGTGTTTGCTCATCGTGGGTGGGGTGAGCTCGAGCGCGTCGGCGAGTTCTCCCGCCCGGCGCGGGCGTAGGGCGAGCAGCTCGATGGTGCGGCGGCGCACCGGATCGGCGAGTGCCGCCAGTGCGGTATCGAGTGGGACGCCGTCAGTGACGGCGTTCACGTCCAGGTCGTGGACGTGATCGGCTGCCCGAGCGAAGCTTCGGCTTCGGCTCGGGTCACATCGGACACGTGTTGAGCGAAAGTCCACATGTGGCCTTCGACGTCGATGGCGCGGTAGGTCCGGTCGCCGTAGAACTGATCCCGCGGGCTCCTGTGCGATCTCTGCTCCCGCAGCACGGGCTCGGGCGCAGTGGGCATCGACATCATCGTTAAGTTGCACGTGCAGGGACTGGGTGTTGGCACCACCCAGTCCGTGGGGGCTGCGTATTGTCGACATCCATTGGCCGCCGACCATGACGCCGACCTTGCCTTCGAGAGACATCTCGTAGTGGCAGGCCTCTGGTGCTTCCGGCGGTCCGTCGATCGCCATGGTGACCTCCAGGCCAAAAGCTTCCACTAGCCAGGCCAGGGCAGACTTCGGATCCTCGTAATACACGCTGGCGGTGAACGTGGTGTCATCCATGCAGATAGTTTCCATCTTTGGCAACTATCTGTCGACCGCTCATCTGCCTTCACCGTCTCCGGCTAGATATCGCAAAGCAGACCGGGTCGGCTGTTCTGGGGCAATGACCGGTGGGGAGTGCGATGGGGGTCGAAACGAAACGCCCTCGGCAGCCCGGTGAGCCAACTTCTGGCAGATAATCCGATTCGGTACAGCGAACTCTCATTACGCTTTCGCCCATGCCTTCGGACCTTGCCCTCAAAGCCATGAATCGCGTTCATCGGGTGCTGCTCGGCGCTTCGGGAGGTCGGCTCGGATGGCACTTCTCCGGGATGCCTGTCATCGAACTGACCACGACGGGCAGAAAGAGCGGCCAGCCGCGCACGACCATGCTGACCTCGCCCTACCAGGAGGATTCGACCATCGTGGTCGTGGCCTCCCGGGGCGGTGATGACCACAACCCCGCGTGGTTCCTCAACCTCCGGGACGATCCGAAGGTGATGGTCAAGCTAGGTCCCAAACCCGCTGAGCCGATGACCGCTCAGATCGCCGATGCCAACGAGCGGGCACGGATCTGGCCGATCATCGCCAGCAAGCACCGCAACTACGCCGGGTATCAGCGCAAGACGGACCGCGAGATTCCACTCGTATTGCTCCGACCGGCGGGCGGCTGACCCGCCGCCCGCGCTGAAATCGAGCCGGGCGCCCGGAGTGGACCAGGCAGTGGACGTGCTCCGTCTACCTCATGGCCGTACGCCTTGGAGAATCCCGACGGGATAGTTCGATGAGCACACCGTTCGAAGCGTCGGAGCTCGCCGGCATGGGTTGTCATAACCTCAAAGAGGCGACGGCGTTCCTGACCCTCGACGAGATCAGTGAACGAGGCGTCGTAATGCGGAGGGATCGTGGATCTCTATGCGACCCCGAGCCAACTGCACGACCCCGTGTTCCTCGCCTGACCGTAGGACCCGATTTACGGTCGGGCACGTGGTACCGGCGAGTTGGGCAATTTCGTCCTGCGTGAGCGGGATCACGACCGGCACGTCGCCCCCGTACATCTCCACGAGGTCGATAAGGCGCAGCCAGACGCGACGTTGGACTGGGACGTAGAGCGCTTCGAGCAGCGCCGCCGACAAGCGTCGCACTTCCGCGACCAGAGCCTCCGTCAGCATTTCGTTGATCTCTGGTCTCGTTGCCCGTAACTCTTCGAAAACATCACGATCCACGCTCAAGGTCTCACCTCCTTCGAGGGAAATGGCGCTCCCACTGCGCGGGCCCGCCGAGAGCATCGCTAGCTCACCGAAGTAGTCGGCGGGGCCGAACACCCGGACCGTCGCCTGATCACCCAACGGCGTGGTGAAACGAATCGCAAAGTGGCCCTTGACGACCATGTGCAATGTGTCCCCGGGATCGCCGTCGTGGAACACGACCTCGTTGCGCTTGAATCGCCTTCGTCTCGCGGCTGCGAGAACTTCTCGCTGCCCATCATCATCGAGCATGTCGAGCAGGTGAGACTGCATGGTACCGAGTATCCCATTTCCTAAGCCAGCACTGCTGACCCTGGGCCGCTCTCCATACCTGTACACCGAGCCGATCACCGGCCACGTGGCTGTGGCAGGAGAACCCGTCGTGGGCCATCCACCCCTCCTAAATTTGAGAGCCGGAATTGTTCTCCGGACGTCCTGGGATAGTCGCTTCGGAGGATGTCAGGGTCGGCTCCCGGTCGTCGGGTAACGACCGGACCGAACGACAAAGATTTGCCTGGCGCTCGTTCCAGCCGCTCCAGGATCGCCACTGAGTGCGTTCGATGTCCGGGCGTCGCTCAGATTGTCCGGCGACACTCACGCCTTCGTGTCCCCGGGGACACGAGTTGTGTGTCCCACTGCACAGACTCCACCGCCATTGTCGATCACCATGCGATCAGGGCCGGAAGACACCGGCCCTGATCCGAGGAGACAACGATGCAAACAGTCAGCCTTCCCCACGACGCCAAGATCCCTCGCACTGCGGCCATGCTTGTGGCCGCGGCGGTCCTTGTCGCGGTGCTTGTGCTCGCTCTGGTCGACGTCACCGGGCGGCCCACGAGCAACGGTGCCGGCTCACCGGCCGTCCCCGCCAGAACGGTCAACACGTCGTCGCCGTCGACCGTGAGCAGCACCAGCTGCTTGTACATGCACCAGCCCTGCTGAGGTGCGCCGGCTGAGATAGGCCTGCCGAGGTGGGCGCCCGGGTCTCGATCCCGGCACCTTGGGAACAAAAGACGGGGCAGATCGTCCAGCGCATGCGACTCGATCTGCATCGCCAGCTCGCAGTTCGAGCGCTGACCCACGGCGAGCGACTGAATCCCGATCGGTCCAGAGATTCAGTAGCAAGTCATTGTCGACCTGCTCTCGAGTACCCACGGCGGATTGAGCATCTCCACGGCAAGCAGGCTGACGTGAGACCGGACGAGTTACAGCAGATACGCACTATTACGGGGCCATGGTGAGTGGATATTCGGTAATGGTCAATGGCCAACGGAGCAATGGAGTGCCGTTTACGGTCACGTGATCGCGCATGGCGTCCTCGATTGATCACCTGATCGCCTACCGCTGCGCCACGGTGATCCCCCACGAGAGCTGTTCGGGGCCTGGTTGGTCAAGGAGTGCGTCCGTGCGACCCGAAAGAAGCCAGGGTGCTCCTCCTCGACAAGGCGATCATCGGCTGACGAGGTCGAAGAGATCCGCTCGCTCGGCGACACGCTCGAGCGCTGGCGCACCGAGATCTTGAACCACCACCGGAACGGGGCGCCTCCAAGGACCGACCGACGCTCTGAACCTGTGCGTGAAGAAGGTCGAGCGCGCCGGACGTGGCTTCACCTGCTTCGATGGGCCCATTAAAAGTCCAGGTCAACATCGTTGCAATCCGAGTCTTCTCGTTGCATTAGGTCTCAAACTGCTGGTGCGAACGAGGAAAGAACGAGGCGACAGCACATGCCAGCTCCCCAGGGCCCCGAGTCCGGCTTACCGGAATAGTCGAGGGCGTCGGGTATGGGTTTCGCTCGCTGGCTAGTCACCGGGCGACGAGTCGAACACCTTCACTGTCGAGGGTGATCGTCATGCCCTCATTCGCCAAGCACACCCGGTCTTTCGCCGATGGCCAGATCTTACGAGCCTCGGCTATGAGCTCTTCGAGTTCGTTGTCGGTGTGGTAGGGGTCGTGGTGGAACAACACCAGGTTCCGAGCCCCTGTTTTGCTGGCGAACTCCATTGCATCGGCGAGTCCTGAGTGCCCCCAGCCGACGTGTGCACCGTACTCGTGGTCGCGATATTGAGCGTCGTGCAATAAGACATCGGCATCGCGTGCGATGTCGAAACCGCTCATCCACTCAGGGGCCACAGAGTGCAGCTCGGTGCCGAGCGAGGGCTCGTGATCCGGGAGGTAAACCAACGCGTGTCCGTGCTCCTCAATCCGGTAGCCGACGGTCGGACCTTGGTGCTGCACCTTGCCCGACCGTATCGTTGCCGAGCCGATGGAAAAGGCCTCTTCGGGCGCGTTGTGGAACGTCAGGTGGGCCGGAACATCATTAAGGTGGACCGGGAATAGCGGAGGAGAGAGATACATCGCAATCCGCTCGGAAAGTGGTTGAACGGGAGACGGTGGACCCCAGATGTGAATTTGGACGTTGGGATCAAACAGCGGCCGGAAGAACCCGAGGCCCTGCAAGTGGTCAAGATGGAGATGGCTGAGCAGGATGTGCAGCTCAGGACACGGAGCCGCTTGCAATAGGACGCCCAGTGGCCGCATCCCAGTGCCGGCGTCGAGCACAAGGACCTCTCCGCTGGAAAGGCGCACCTCAACGCACGATGTGTTGCCGCCGTACTTGACGGTATCCGGGCCAGGCGCAGCGACCGAGCCGCGGCATCCCCACACGCGTGCCCGCATCAGGCGTCGTTTTCCTCGTCGAGAACTTCCCAGAACACCGAGACGACGCCGTGCATCTCGGCGGTCGAGCCGAACAACGGATACGCCGTCGCGTGCACAAGACGCTGCACGCCGTCGTAGCCGGTCGCGGCGAGCGTCCGGTGGGCGGGGCGACGTTCGAAGAGGGCGATCCCGGCGGGCGTGTCCCGCCGACGAAGGGGCTTGTCGTCCGGAGTCCTTAGTTGTAACACAGCGCCGAATTCCTCGGCCGGTATCTCACCCATCTCGCCGAATGCCCTTCCGATGAGCAGCGCCGCGGCATCGTTGTAGAACACCAGCACTCCCCGCGCGTCGATGAGGAACATCGGCGTCGCGAGATTCGAGGCCAGCTCTCGAGCGAGGATGAGCGGTAGCGGTTTCCCGCCGCCTGCCGGTGCGTCGTTGTCCACGACTCAAATCGTTGCCGACCGCAGGCTTCGTTGCAATCACCAAACCGCACGTTTTGGCCCGTCGCCCTTCCGTTGTGAGGATTCCGGCATTTCCACGCACCCGTTCCGGAACTTCCGAACGCCTCCGGTACATGGGACATCGGAGCCCGCGTAGTCGGGCGAGGGCCGGGTCCGTTTTGGTCTCGGATCCGAACTGGGGTCTGGAGGCCCGCTGCCAAGTCTCGGTACGGGCACCCTCGGCGACAGGGCCAGCAGCCAGCTGCGAGGCCATCCGCTTTGACAAGGAGCCCGACCGGAAAGGGCCTCGGCTTGAGCAGTCCTTCGGCCTGGCGAGGCAACCGCGACAAACTGAGCTTGCGATTAAACCTCCGCCGTATGCTCAAGCCGCCTTTTTGACCGCCGGATGGCGCTTTCTGGGCGGTTTTCGGGTTCCCTTCGGTCGTCCCGGTCCCGCCGTCGTCGATTTTGGTGCACTAGCCGGAGTGTTGATGGTTGCACGAAGTTGTCGAAACCCCCGCCGGATGCGCGCTGGGGTGAGGGTGTTGGGGTCTCGCTGGCGTTCCCAGGGCAGGCGGAGGTCTTGAACGAGAGGGCGGGCGAGGCGGAGTTGGGTGTAGGCCGCCACAATGAGCCAGCTCCAGCGATCGGCTTGTTCGGGCGTGCAGACCGACGGTGTGGTCCAACCAAGCGTTGACTTCAAGAATCGGAAGGTGTGCTCAATGTCGAAGCGCCGCAGATAGGCCCGCCAGCACCGATCAAGATCAGGTTCGCCGGGCCCCGACCAAAATAGCCACAGTGTCTTTTTGGCTCGAGAGCTCGGCTTGGCCAGGTGCGCTACTTCTATGCGGATTACGCTGCCGCGGACAATCGGCGGTGCGCCGTGGTGCTCGGACCAACGGCCTCGACCGCGCACGCGTGGATGCAGACCGTGCCACACATCGACGCGGACGGTGCCATAACGGGGGTCAGTCGCCCTGAGGCACCCATCTGGTTTGGCCCAGGTACTCGGGTCCGAGCACTTGAATCTCGTCCCATGCAGCGCCGGACGTCCCATGGTTCCCGAGGGCCGCGTTGAAGGTGGAGGGGGATCGGAGAAAAAGACGCGGTCGTCACGCATGCGCGTGAGAACCTCGCAACGGACCTCGGCGAGGTCGTGACCCAAGGCGATCGGGTTGTAGCCGGCGTCGAAGACGAAGAGAGGAATTTCTTCAGCGTCTGGAAGAAGTCCGACCATCTGGCGGATCTGTGCGACGGTGGCGGCAGAAGGGTCCTGGCCTGGTGCGATTCGCATGACGTCAAGCGGCGCTGTCCAAGAGTCAAAGGCCCAGTTCAACTGGCAGATCCACTGGTAGTTCCAGCCAGCAACGATGGGCTGTCCGGCCGAATGCCTCGACGCCGAATAGTAAAAGCCCCGCTCGGGACTGCACTCGGCGTCACAACGATCCCAGGTCGAGGCATCGACCGCGAAGACGAGGGGCCACGTCTTTGGACGGTGCGCCACCAGCAACGAGCGCAGCTGCTCTTGGTCAATGCGGCCGCGATCAAGCGCCTTGTAGAGGCTGCCGTGAGAACGGCGGAACACCGGCTCGAGGCTAAGGGCGGGCACCGAGGCCACCGGTGAGGGAGCGCACAAGACAGCATCAGAAAGCTCGAAGAGCGCGTCGCCCCAGCGCCAGCAACAGCGATAGAAGCCCGCTCGGAACTCGATCAGCTCGCTCGGCATACCCCGTCTGGATCGCGCACTTGGCATGTCCGATAGTATTATTACTATCGGACAGAAAAGTTGGGATACTGGGCGTGGAGGCAGCGATGGCAACCATGAGGACGACCACCCGACTCGAGACCTATGAGCGGCGCTATCGCGAGCTGGCCCGTCAGCTGGCTGACGTCGGCTACATCGCTTCGGGGAGTGTGGCTCCTCGTTACAACCGTTGCGGGAAAGAGGGCTGTGCTTGTCACGCCGACCCGCCCCGACTCCACGGGCCTTACTTCCAGTGGACGGCCAAGGTGGGTGGCAAGACAGTTAACCGAAGGTTGACCCCTGACGAGGCCGCGCTCTACAGCGAATGGATTGGCAACGATCGACAGGTTCGCGCCATCATCGCCGAGATGCGTGAAGTGGCGGCACAAGCCCAGCAGCTCATGCTCGAAGAAACCCAGAGCAAGGGCTGCTGAGGTTTAATCGCAAGCTGAGAGGGTGGACAGCAACGTCTTCCCGCTCGGTTTCTTTGACCGGGCCGACCCGTCCCGCGATTCGGTGTTCTACTCGTGGCCTCGCCTGGTCACCCATCTCGACGACCATGCCATCGCTGCGGTCGGTGCCCTATATGACGAACTTGGGATCTCCGGCGACGTGCTCGACCTGATGAGTTCGTGGGTATCGCATTTCCGCACCCCGCCAGCGCGCCTGACCGTGCTTGGGATGAACTCCGACGAGCTCGACGCGAACCCCTCGGCAGGGCATCACGCGTCGTCCACGACCTCAACGCCGAGCCTTGGTTGCCCTTCCCCGACGAGTCCTTTGACGCCGTGGTGTGCTGCGTTTCCGTCGACTACCTCACCAGACCCATAGAGGTGTTTACTGACGTGGCCCGAGTGTTGCGCCCAGGAGGGCCATTCGTCTGTATGTTCTCTAATCGATGCTTTCCGACCAAGGCTATTCGCGGCTGGCTGTACGCCGACGACGAGCAGCGCTGCGAGATCGTCGAACAGTACTTCCGTCTCGCTGGACGCTGGGATGAGCCTCGCAGCCAACGACGTACCCCGGCCTCGCATCCAGGCGACCCGTTGCTAGCAGTGTGGGCTCACCGAGCGAGGCGTGCCGCAACAGACGAACCGAGGTCATCCTGCCGAAATCGATGCCGATCGATAAACCGGCGCAGTGCCGGCCGTTGGGAATACCCAAGGGAATACGGCGTCTAACTGATCTTGAGAACCTCTTCTAGGAGTTCCTCCCAGGGGACATTTTCCCAGCCAGATTTCTCGGCCGCGCTTTTCGCAACGTCTGTCGCCTCCTCAACCCACAGCAGTTCGACGTCCTCGCCAGGTCCGATCTTTTGATCGCCCTTGATCTCCTGCGAGGGGTTGCCTTTGCCGATCTCCACTTCAGACCCAAATTCCATTCCGAGCCACACGTCTTGCCAGGCCTTGTGAGTTTCTTTGAGGCGGATCGCCATCCCCGAAAGGTGCGAATGCTCTGAACTCTCTGCCACCTTGACAGCCCAATGCAGACAGTGCCTGGCCCTGTGGAAGTCTCCTTTGGGCGTCGAGGCTTCCGCACGTTCTGCGTATCTCTCGAGCTTTTGCCGGTGGACCTCGGGGAGGATCTCTCGGAGGCTATTCATCAAACCTCTCACAATCGGGGATGAGCCCGTGCTTGTTTCGTGAGCCATGAGCCAACCATACAGGCCGTCTCAAATGGACGGGTGAGGACCGTGGCAGAAGAGTGGGTCCAAACCGACTACCGCAGTTTCTTGACCAAGCTCGGCGTGATTGTGACGGAGTCTGCCGCACGGTAGCTACGCCCGCATTTGCTGATGCCCGCACTCGCCGTGCTTAGCGGATCGATCTGCGTGTACTGCACACGAGCACACCCCAAGTGGCGACCAGGAACACGACCGCGAACGCTCCAAGGATTAGCCAGTAGGTGCCGGTGGACTGGGTTCCCGCAGTCGCCATAGGACGCGAGCAGCGGAGGCCCGAGTGGCGAGCCGCCCTGAGCGAGGATGCGCCGCGCCCCGAGGTCGTGACCGATGGCTTCGAAGGCCCAGCGCGACGGGATCACCACGCTGAGGGCCGGCGCCGACCCGCGCCATGAGGTTGACGGGGACGATGGCACCAGAGAACAAGACGGCAGGAAAGCACAACATCGGTAGGGCGAGCGTCGCCTGAGCCACGTTTCTGACCGTGGCCGAGGTGAGCAGGCCGAGGCCGAGGGCCGCGACCGCGCAGAGCAGCAGGCCGACGCCTATCGAGGCGTATGTGGACAGTGGGCGGCTGGGTAGGCGGTCCAGCAGACGAAGCACACCTAGCGTTGCCACCACCACGAGGAGCAGGAACGGCACCAGGATGGTCACCTTTGACGCCACGTACGCGCCCAGCCGCAGGCCGACGAGGCGCTCGCGGCGCAGGATGGTTCGCTCCGTGCAAATCTGGAGCAAGCCGTAGGTGAGCCCGAAGAAGAAGGCGGCAAAGACGACCCAGAAGCCGATCATCACCATCGAGCTCGGGCTCGGGTGCTGGAAGTCGAACGCGCCGGGCCGGAAAAGAATGGCGAACATGCCGACGACCAGCGCTGGTGACCCGACCAGGATCGCGAGTGTCAAGCGGTTGCGCACAAGTGTCTCGAGAGTCCGGCGTGTGAGGACACCCCACTGGGTGAGCCCGCTCGCCACTGGTCGCGTGTTCACGTCTCGGGGACCGGCGTCAGACGCCGCTGCGGTAGCGGCCGTGCCGGCTGGGTAGGTGATGCCGTCCGGTTCGGCCAGGCGGCGGTAGAGCTCGGGGACCGAGCTGACGCCGTACTGCTCGAACGCTTCGTCGACGGTGCCGACGAAGCCAGCTCGCCCACCTCGGGTCATGAACACGATGCGATCGCACACGGCGAGGTCCTCGGCCGAGTGGGTGGTGAACACGACTGTCGCTGACCGGTCGGCGAGCTGGCGCAGGCGGGCGATCAGCTCCGCGCTCGTGACAGGGTCGAGGCCGGAGGTCGGTTCGTCTAGGAAGAAGACGTGCGGATCGGTGAGCAGCTCGACGGCGATGCTGGCGCGCTTGCGCTGCCCGCCGCTCAGCGAGCCGACCCGGACGTCGACCTGCCCGGTCAGGCCCACGGCGTCGATGGCGTCACGGACTGCGTCGTCAACCTCGGCCCCGGTTGTCGAGGACGGGAGCCGGAGGCGCGCCGAGTAGCGGAGCGTGCGTTGGAGGGACAGATCGGCATGGATGATGTCGTCCTGCGGCACGTAGCCGAGCACGCTCCGGAATGTGCCCGGGTTGGCGTGCAGGTCGATGCCGTCGAAGCGCACCGATCCTGAGGTTGCCGGGGCGACGCCGGCGATCGCCTCCAGCAGTGTTGTCTTGCCGGCGCCGCTGGGACCGACGATCGCCACGAGCTCACCAGCCGAGATCGAGAACGACACGGCGTCGAGGAGCGTCACCTCGCCTCGGTTGCGGACCCGGACCAGCCGGGACAGCTCGTTGACGTCGATGCGAATGCCGTGGGGTGGGACGCTGGCCACGGGCAACAGGGTGGTTTCAGTCATTCTGTCGAATGTCGCAGTTTCATCCTTCTCGTAAAGAACGGTCATCACTCCTCCTCAGATAGTCGGCAGCTCGTCACCGGTCGCGACAGCGAACGCGTAGAGTTGAGTGTGTTGACCTCTGCCGACGTTTCGGCCGAGCGTCGGATAGGGCTAGGCAGTCTGCTTCTCGACAGCGGCGAGGGCGCTCCTAAGAAACCGGCCCCAGACCCATTTGCCGACTGTGTGGTGGACGGCGCTGGCGATCCTGCCCTTCGGACCGCTGCGGAAACCGCGGTGTAGGACCAGTTCCACCTCGCTTCCGCCATCGCGGGTGGTGGCCCGGAGCTCCCAGGTGCTGCCAGGCTGAAAGATGTTGGAGTCGATCACCGTCGCCTTGACCGATCCCGGTTCCGACCACTCGTAGCGGTTCCGCTCCCAGAAGAGGCCGACGACCCAGGTTCCCTCCGTTACCTCGGCAAAGTTCTCGCCGCGCTGGTGGACCTCGAGGTGCCTTGCCCTCACGTTCGGCCACACGTCAGCACGCCGATCCGAGAAGTCGCAAGCCGCCTCGAGCACTCGCTGGGGACGCGATGAGGTCTCGGCACCCACCTTGATCGTCAACATGTGCGGACTCTCGGCTGCGGAACGGTCACTGGCCGTAGTTGTTCGGTGACCGCTTGGGCTGGGACCGGATTGGGGGAGCGACGAAGGACTTGCATGTGACTGCTCCTTCCAGGGCTTTAGTATAAGCACGACCGATCGTGCTATATAGAACTATACGACCGATCGTGCTATCTTGTCAATATGCCTAACCAACGAAAGCAGCGCGCCGACGGGGTACGCACTCGCGAAGCGATCGTGCGCAAAGCCGTGTCGCTCGCGACCATCGACGGGCTTGAGGGCCTCTCGATCGGCAACCTCGCCGGCGCCCTCGACATGAGCAAGAGCGGCCTTTACGCCCACTTCCGCTCAAAGCAAGATCTCCAACTCGCGACGGTGGACGAAGCGAAACGGATCTTCCAGGCCGAAGTCATCGAACCGGCGCTCGTCGCCGAGCCGGGGCTTGCTCAGCTCGTCGCAGTGTGCGACGCCTTCTTCGACCACCTCATACGGCGCACGTTTCCGGGAGGTTGCTTCTTCGCCGGGGCCGTCCTAGAGATGGGCACTCGCCAAGGACCGGTCAAAGACCAGATCACAGCGTTTCAAGGCGAGTTCACGGCACTTATTCGCCAGTTCGTCGTCACCGCACTGGAGCTCCACGAACTCCCCGCCGACGAGGACCCCGACGCGCTCACCTTCGAACTGAACGGCATCATCCTCGCTGCCAACACCAACTTCGTCCTACGCCAAGATCCCCACGCGCTCGACATGGCCAGAAGCATCGTCCGCCGACGACTCGGAATCACAACGACAACCACACCCACCAACAAACGGCACTAGTTGGAGGCAATCAGGGGGACTTGCAACAGGAATCGATGAGACAAGCCCCACGCCCGTGTCGGGCAGACCTCCCTGAACTGCGACGATGCATTCACCATGCTCTCGGCAAAGGACGGTCCCACCTCGAATGCGGCGCCCGCTGGGATCGGGTGGCGCCAGTGGAATTGACCCGCATATGGCCTCCCGGCACCTTCAACGACCCTGCGCAACCGCGGAGCCATGACGCAGTCTCGGCTGAGTGTTTAGGGAAACAGGTCAAACCGCCAAAGATCGTGGGGTGGTACCAAGATAGGGGTTGCTTCTGCGGCGCTGATGCGGTTGACTTCCCTCGCTGAGCACGCGGCGTCATATCGTCGAGTCCGACGGGAGGACCGAGCCATGCTGATCGCCATAATCAATCAGTCCAACGGTAGGGTCTCCGATGCCGATGTCCTCAAGATGACGTCGGCGATCGCTGACCAGATCCGCGTTGACGTGGCGCCGGTCTGGGATCGGCCGCCGGCATCGGTCATCAGCTACGGGACGCTCTCGGGAGAAGTCGAACTGCGCGAAAAGGTGCCGCCACAGGCGCACGGCATCACGATCGTCGAGAACATTCCGGACCAGCCCAAGGGGGTGCTCGGCTACCACACCGAGGACCAGGGCGGGAAGATCTGGGGAATTGTCGCGGCGGCGCCGTCCCTCGACAACGGGGCCAAGACCACAACCGGCGACTGGAGCGTGTCGAGCATCTTGTCCCACGAGGTCCTTGAGATGTTCGTGGACCCAAACTGCAACCTGTGGGCGAGCGACGGGAAGACGCGGAACTACAGCTTCGAGGTGTGCGACCCCGTTGAAGCGCCGACCTACGACGTCGACGGCGTGTCGGTGTCGAACTTCGTGACTCCCGCTTGGTTCGATCCCCTCGCCGCCGACAACGGCAAGACCAGCTTCGACCGTTTGGGTCAGCTCCACGCGCCGTTTACCAAGGTCAGCGCGGGCTACTTCGTGTACGCGTCAGCGGGCAAGGAGCAGCAGGAAGGCGGCGAGGACATCCCCGAGTGGCGCCGTGCGTCGAAGGGCAACCCCTTCGCCCGCACCCGGCGCCGGCTCTCTTGACCACGCTCGGGCACTCGACGCAGCGAGCTATAGCCACGTTCCTCTCCCCCATACCCGGGGTATGCCATGCCGCGCGGGCGCCGGTCAGCGATCGGCGGTGAGCGGTTCCGCGGCGATTGCGAGGTCGAAGGAAGCCGCTGGACACTTCGCCACGCCCATGCCGACTTGATAGCTGATCCATCAGGCGTACCGGCCGTGAACCGAACGAGTGTCGGAACCCGGCGGACACGGACTTCTTCCGTGGGGCCTCCGTTGGGCGCACATCCACTTCTGCTCGAGATCGTCGACGATCACACCGCCGAGTGTCTTGATCGCCTGCCAAGGCCTGACCATCAGGTGACGGCGCCTCGCGATCGCATGCCCTCGGCGTGGATGGAGTCCACAGTCCAACGGCGAGAAGACCGTGATTGCGGATCACCGGTGAGACGGTCAACCCGTCCCTGATCCCAGGGAGGGCCCGAGCACGCCAAGGTGACTGACACTCGAATTACCGGTGAATCAGGACCGTCGAACAAGGAGGAACTGCGAGATGGGTTGCTACTGATCTGCTACTGAAACGGGCAGACACCCCCGTATCCGTTCAATTGGCTGGACGGGTCACCTAACGTGAACAGGCCATTTGGAAGCGATGACACGCAATGGACGGTTCGCCCCCGACTTTTAATCCCAAGGTGCGGGATCGAGACCGGGCGGACCACGAGTCCCGCATACGCCACGCCGGGATGGCAGGAGGCTGACTGGGCCACAAGCGCTGGGATGTCACGCTCCAGGTGCACTCCGGGCCATAGGAACAACGGCAAGATCACTACGTTGGTCGCGCCTGCGGCCACGCACGAGTCGAACGCCGAGCTGATAGACGGTTGTGCGAACTCCATATGAGCGGGTGCGACGATTTTGTAGCGGCTGTGTTCGTGCCAGCTCGCAACGAAGCGCTCGTGACGGAGGCTTGCATCGGCGCTACGCGATCCATGGTCAACGATGATGATGCCGATACCGTCATTGTCATCAGTCGGATTGCCTTCAGATGGGGCAGTGATCCGGCTCACCGGCATGGGCGATGTCTTGCGGCCGACCGCGCTGATGCCGCTGTTTGTGCTCACGTCCATCTCCTTCAGGTCGTCGAGGACATCCGTGTCACTTCGACCCCGCCCCTGCGGCAGTCTCGACCTCCGCTGCTTCCGGGTTGGGCGTCGTGGGACGAGCCCGCGGATTCAAGACCAACGCGCTCACGGGGACTGGGCAAGACGGTGCTCGAGTCCCCCAATTGCCCGTTCGGCAACGCCACGGAAGCCGAGGGCCAGCAGGGGATCGGCGACGCGAAGCAGGCCGCGGAAGTTGATCCGGGCGTCGTAGGTCACCTCAGTGGTCCCCCCTCGGCGGGTCACCGTCACGGTGTCCACGGACTGAAGGGCGGCAGAGCGCGACGAGAAAGTGACGCGTCCCGGCGCGTAGTCGGTGACCTCATAGCGCATTGGTAGCCGGCGGCCCCCGACCAGCACGGTAAGGTCGAAGGCGCTTCCCTGGCCGATGTCGCCACCGTCCACGCGGCTCGCCTCGGCAACACCGGGATCCCACTCGGCGGCGTGGCTGAAGTCGGCCATGTAGGCGAATGCCCGCCCGGGACTCCAAGGCGGTGGTCACCGTCTTGACGACATGGGCCATGGTGCTCCTTTTTATCACTAAAGTTGGCGACGAGTGCCGGTCGTGAGAAAAGCGACCGTCGTCAGCACGAGCGATAAGGGAGCGATGACCGTCGAAACGGACGCCAGCGGTGCGCGCATGATCGGTCTGCAGCAGGCCGCCGATCGCCTCGGCGTCCATTACATGACGGTCTACCGCTACATCCGCACCGGACGCCTCCCGGCTGTCAAAGAGGCCGGCGAGTGGCGCATCGAGCGCACGGCCGTGGACCGGCTTCGCCGCCGCCAGGCTGGCCCACAATCGCCGGGCGCCGCGACGCGCTTGGGCAACCAGTCGAATGCTCGATCGCCTGGTCGCTGGCGATGAGTTGGGCGTCTGGCAGCTGGTCGAGTCGGCGCTTGCCGGGGGCGCCGAGCCGTCCGAGGTCCACCTCGAGCTGCTCGTTCCGGCGCTGCGCGCCGTCGGAGAGCAGTGGGCGAAGGGGGAGCTCAGCGTGGCCGACGAACACCGTGCGTCGGTAGTCGCTCGCCGGGTCATCAGCCGGCTCGGTACACGTTTCACGCGACGGGGTCGAAAGCGCGGGACGGTCGTCCTCGGGGCGGTGGCCGGCGAGCGACACGAGATACCGGGCGCCATCGTCGCCGACCAGCTGCGCGGTTCCGGGTTCGATGTCATCGACCTTGGTGCCGACACCCCGGCCGATTCCTTCGTGACGGCGGCACGACAGCACCGGCTGGTCTGCGTGCTCATCTCCGTGACTGGCGCAGGGCACGAGAAGGCGGTCACAGAGGCGGTGGCCGCGCTCCGAGCCGGGATCGAGGTCCCCATATTGGTGGGTGGGGCTGCCGTGGCCAACGAGAAGGTCGCCCTCAGGCTTGGCTCGGACCGATGGACCGGGACCGATGCCCGACAAGTGGTGAAGTCTGTGGAGGAATTGCTGGGGAGCCGGACTCAGCGCTGAGCCGGTCAGGGTACCCGTATCCCGACAGCGGATCATGATCGCAGGAGGAGCGGTGGCCGCCACTGTGGCTTGGCCATCACGATCTGGACGTCGCTCACGTGGCGCTCGATGAACGCCGCTTCGCAGTAGGAGAGGTACAGCCGCCATAGGCGAAGGAAGTGCTCGTCGAAGCCGAGATCTTCGATCTCCGATCGGCGCTCGTCCACGTGGGCCCTCCAGCGCCGCAGCGTCTCGGCGTAGTGCGGTCCGATGTCCTCGAGGTCCACGAGGCGCATGTCGGTCTTGGCCACGGAAGCGGCAATGGCCTTCACCGAAGGAAGGCAGCCACCGGGGAAGATGAATGCCTTGATGAAGTCGCGATCGTTCTTCGCTCGGTCGTAGCTGCGATCCGCGATGGTGATCGCCTGGAGGGCCATCAGTCCGTCCGGGCGCAGCAGCCGAGCGCACCTCTTGAAGAATGTGTCCAGGAGTGGCCAATCGACGGCCTCGATCATCTCAATGGACACCAACTTGTCGTACTGCCCGCGCAGGTCCCGGTAGTCCTGTTGGAGGATCGTCACCCGGTCGGACAGGCCAAGATCGGCGACCTTCTTGGTGGCGTAGGTGTACTGCTCCGCCGAAATCGTCGTCGAGGTCACCCGGCATCCGAAATGGGTCGCCGCGTGGATGGCGAAGCCGCCCCACCCGGTGCCGATCTCCGCGACGTGGTCGGTCGGTGACAGTGCGAGTTTGTGACAGATCCGGTTCAGCTTGGCTATGGAGGCTTCCTCCAAGGTCATGTCCGGGCGTTCGAACAGGGCGCAGGAATAGCTCATGGTGGGATCGAGCATGCGGCAGAAGAACTCATTGCCGATGTCGTAGTGGGCACGTACGTCACGGCGGTCCGCCGTCGGCGACCGCCGCCACAGCCGGCGAAAGGGATCGGTAAGAATGCTCGTGGCCCGGCCGAAGCGATCCTGGGCTTCCCCGAGGACCCTGCGATTTCGAACGAGGACCCGGACGAACTCTGTCAGGTCGTCGCAGTCCCACCAACCATCGACATAGCTCTGGCCGAGGCCGATGGATCCCCGGCGCAGCACCGCACCGTAGGCTCGTGGGTCGTGGACCCGCACCCGCACCCGCGGTTCTGTGCGACCGAGACGGAGGTCACCGGTCTCGTCCTCGACGAGGATGGTCCCAGAGGAAAGCGTGCGACCCACGATCGACGCTGCCCGGCGTCCCAGTCCGGCAGCAGGCCCGGACCTTCTCCGGGCGCGTGACTTCCCCTCCGGCCGGACCGAGCGAGTTGCTGCCGTGGGCTCAGGCATGTGCCACCTCCGTAGAGGGGATGAGCACGGTGGCCCCTTCTGCCGTGGTGCTTCGAGGAGGTTCAGCGAGTCTTGAGCTCGGTTCTGGCCCGAGGACATGGCGCTGCTGGCAGCGCGGATGGGCCACAACGGGTGCGCCGGCGCGCCGCAGGGCGAAGGCCTGGCGGTAGATCGCAGCGGACACCCGCATCGTCATGAACGGATGCGAAAAGACAAGCCGGCTGAGTTCCCGGCGGCTGGCCTCTCTCCGCTCGAGGTGCATGACGGCGTCGAAGACGGCGCTGCCCTCCCGGATGGTGCTGATCCGCAAGGACAGGTCGCTGGCCCGGGGCGCGGTAGGAGAGCTCGTAGCGCATGTCCATGCCGAAGAACGGCGAGACGTGCAGCGCCTTGTCGAAGTGGTGTGTGCCGGGCCGGCCCACGACGTAGGCGTGGCGTTCGTGCCACGGCGTGTTGGTGACCTCGGCGACCAACGCTTCCACGTGGGTGCCCGTGGGGTCGAAGCAGTAGTAGAGCGTGACCGGATTGAACAGCCAGCCCCATGTGCGGGGATGCGCCAGCATGGCGATGGGCCCTGAGAGCCTGGTGCCGAGGCGGTCCTCCACCGTCTCGCGCACGGCCTGGGCGAGAGGCATCGGGCCGCCGCCCAGATAGTCGCGACGCCGGTAGGAGACGACGTTGGAGCGCCCGTTCGACCAAAGAGGATGGAGGCTGCACAGTTCCTCTATCTCGTCGAGGTCGAGAAGAGGCATGGCGACCCGATACTGGAAACGGTGGTCGATCGGGTGTCGCCGGTGGTGGATGATGATTCCCTCGTAGACGGCACTTCTCATCGGTCGCTCCCCCACGTCACAGGGCCACTCCGAGCGCGCGGCAAACCCTCAGCGCGCTCTGGACACCATCCTCGTGGAAGCCATAGCCCCAATACGCGCCGCAGTACCACGTGGAGCGGTGCCCGCTGACGTCGTCGTATCGCTTCTGCGCGGCGATCGCCGGGGCATCCAACACTGGATGGGCATAGTCGAAGTCCGCCACAATCCGGCCCGGGTCTATTGCTTCCACCTCATTCAGCGTCACACAGATGTCGTGATGAGAGTCGATCGACTGGAGCCGATTCAAGTGGTAGGTGACGGTCGCGCCCCGTTGCCGGGTTGCCGGCAGTCGATAATTCCAGCTGGCCCGCGCCCGCCGGGTGCGAGGGAGGAGGCGGTCATCCGTGTGCAGCACCGCGCTGTTCGGCTGGTAACGGATCGCCCCCAGGACCTCGCGCTCGGCCATCGTGGGATCCCCGAGCAGGCCGAGGCTCTGGTCGCTGTGGCACGCGAGGATGACATGGTCGAAGGCCTCGGGGCCATACCGGTCACTCAGCACCTCGATCCCTTCTGACCGACGGGTGACCTTCGTTACCGGGGTTCCCAGGCGTACGCGGCCTCCGAGGGGGCGGAGGATCCGCTCGACGTAGGTCCGTGCTCCGCCCTCGACGGTTCGCCAGCGTGGCTGGGCCCCGAGCTGCAAGAGGCCGTGGTTCTCGAAGAAGCGGGCGAAGGCGTGGGCGGGGATCTCCAGGGCCTGCGTCGGAGGGGCCGACCAGATCGCCGAGACCATGGGGGCGAGGTACCACTCGCCGAGGCGGCGCGACCACCCACCCGCCGCCAGAAGGTCCTCGAGCGTCATCGTCTCGGGAACGCCCGCTCTCAGAAGTCGGCGCACGGACCGGTTGAATCCGATGATGTCGGCCAGCATCCGGAGAAACTCTGGTCGGAGCACGTTCCGCCGCTGGGCGAAGATCGTGTTGGGCGAGGATGCCCGCCACTCGATCCCCGTGGTCTCGTCAGCGACGGAGAAACTCATGTCGGACGGCTTGGTGGGGACGCCCAAGCGCTCGAAGAGGCGGACCAGTCCGGGGTAGTTCGGCTCGTTGTAGACGATGAAGCCGGTGTCCACATCGTGAACCTCGTCCCCGAATTCCACACGGACCGTATTGGTGTGCCCGCCCGGACGGTCATCCCGCTCGAACACGGTG
>CAVTUE010000002.1:0-70606 GCA_963737805.1 uncultured Acidimicrobiaceae bacterium | reverse complement strand
CGCGACCGCACCGAAAAAACCTAGCTTTGCCTGTCGTGATCGTGGGGGGCGCCCGTTGGACTCGTGAGAGGCGATCGCTCCGAGACCTCGACGTCGGCCACGACGAGGGCCGGCCCCTGCCCGGCCGGGATCCCGAGCCCGGTGCACTCGGCCCCACCCGCACGCGGGCCGGGTCAACCTCCCCCGTCGGGCTCGTCGTGGGAACTCTGCGCAGCGTCCTGCAGGACCGCCATCACGGCGGTGAGCTCGGCCGCGGGGCTGAACTGGACGAACTCGGTTCCGGCTCCCGCGGCGGATGTGTCCGGGCGGCAGGGGGACGCTTCCCCGGCCCCGATTGTCGCCGTCGGTGCAGCGGACCGCGACGCCTACCAGTCGATGCGCGAGCCCCGCCCGCATCGTCCTGCGCTGACACCGGAGGAGGCCGCGTCACAGCTTCGATCGGACGTGAAGGCGGGTCGCCTGAATGCGGACGCCGTCGGCGCCGTGCTCGGGGCCGCCGGCCACCGGGCCGCCCGTTGGCGCGACGGACCGGCGGGGCTCACGGCCCGCGAGATCGACGTCCTCCGGCTTCTGGCGCGGGGGTTGTCGAGCAAGCAGATCGGTCGCGAGCTGGTGATCTCACCCAAGACGGTGCGCAACCGCCATGGACCACGGCCTGTTGCCGGTCACGGACGGGATCGACGGGGTAGGCCGAGGCTCAGTCGAAGCTCGGGCGCCGGTCCCGGGTGCGCTTCAGCTCGAAGAAGCCGTCGGTGCCCGTGCAGAGCAACACGCCGTCCCACAGGCGGCCGGCCGCCTCGCCCTTGGGTGCCGGCGTGACCACGGGCCCGAAGATGGCGTTCCCGTTGTAGTGGATCACCGGCGTGCCCACCTCGTTGCCCACGGGGTCCATGCCGGCCCGGTGCGAGGCCTCGAGCGCGGCGTCGAACTCGTCGGAGTCCGCCGCCTCGGCCAGCGAGGCCGGGAGGCCCAGCTCGGCCAGCGCCTCGTCGATGACGACCTCGGCCTCGCCCTCGGCCCGTCCCCGCTGTTCGAGGTGGAAGCGGTTGCCGATCGCCGTGTAGAGCGGGAGGAGGATGTCGCGGCCCTTCATCTGCTCCGCCGCGATGCACACCCGCACCGGGCCCTTGGCCCGGGCCATGCGCGCCTTGTACTCCTCCGAGAGCTCGGCTCGCCCGGCGTTGAGGATGGCCAGCGACATCACGTGCCACTCGGTGTGGATGTCGCGCACCTGCTCGACCTCGAGCATCCAGCGCGAGGTGATCCAGGCCCACGGGCACAGGGGGTCGAACCAGAAGTCTGCTGTGTCGGTCATGGGATACCTCCGTCGACGCGCAGGATGGCGCCCGTCGTGTACGACGAGGCGTCCGTGGCGAAGTACAACGCAGCACCGACGATCTCGTCGGGCTCGCCGGCCCGCCGCAGGGCGTGGTGCGGCATGCCGCGCTCGAGGATGGCGGGGTCCCAGGCCTTGGCGATGTCGGTGAGGAACGGGCCCGCCATGATGCAGTTGACCCGCACCGTCGGCCCGAACGCCTTGGCGAAGCCCTCGGTCAGCGTGTTCAGACCCGCCTTGGCGGCGTCGTAGGGCAGCATGCCCGGGGCGGGGCGGAGGGAACCGGTGCTCGAGACGTTGATGATGGATCCACCATATGGGCCGTCCGCCATCCTCGTGCCGACGAGCGCGGTGAGCCGGAACGGGCCTTTCAGGTTGACGCCGAGCACCTTGTCCCACAGCTCCTCGCTCACGGCGGTGAGGTCGGGGTAGAGGGGCGACATGCCGGCGTTGTTGACCAGCACGTCGACGCGGCCGAACGCGGCGTAGGACTGCTCCACGAGGTCGTCGAGCTCGTCCCAGTGGCCGACGTGGCAGGCCACCGGCAGGGCCCGCCGGCCCTTGGCCTCCACCTCGGATGCCACGGCCCGGCACGACTCGACCTTGCGGCTGGCCACGATGATGTCGGCCCCGGCGTCGGCGAAGGCCAGCACCATGGAGCGCCCCAGGCCCCGGCTGCCGCCTGTGACGAGCGCGACCTTGCCGGCCAGCGGTCCGTCCGTCACCGCAGCAACTCCGCGACGGCATGGGTGACGGCCTTGGCCATCGGGATGTTGAGCGACTCGTTGGGCCCGTGGGCGTTGGAGTGCGGTCCGAGGACACCGGTGGCCACGAACTGGGTACCGGGGAAACCCTTCTCCAGGTCGGCCAGGAACGGGATGGAGCCGCCCTCACCCACGAGGCCGTGCGTCGTGCCCGAAGCGCTCCTTGGACACGGCCGACAGCGTGGCGGCCAGGCCGGGATCGAGCGGCGGGGCGATCCACCCCTGGGCGGCCGACTCCATGTCGATGGTGATGTGCGCGCCTTCGTCGGTGCGGATGGCCGAGATCAGGGCGTCGGTCGCCGCCTGCGCGTCCACGTCGGGGGGCAGTCGCAGCGACAGCTTGAGCGTGGTCGAGGGCCGCAGCACGTTGCCGCCGTCCCGGGGCTTGGGCAGCCCGTCGGCGCCCGTGACCTCGAGGGCGGCACCCCAGGTGCGGGCCACGAGCCGCTCGACCGGGTCCGGCGTCAGCAGGTGCAGGCCGTCGACGATCGGCGCCGCGCTGTCGGGGAACTCGGCCGCCACGTCCACGAGGTTGGCCCGGAGCGCCTCGGGGATCCCCGCCCCCAGCAATTCCGGCAGGAGGATGCGGCCGGTCGCCTCGTCCTCGATCGCGGAGAGAATGCGGCGCAGGATCCGGAACGACGACGGGACGACGCCACCCGCCACCCCGCTGTGGACGCCTTCGGTGAGGACGTCCACCCGCACGGTCGCGACGAGGCACCCCCGCAACGACGTCGTCAGCCAGAGCCGGTCGTAGCTGAGCCCGCCCGAGTCGAGGCAGATGACGAGACGGGGCGTGCCGATGCGCTCCTTGAGGTTCTCGAGGTGCGCCGCCAGGTCCGGGCTGCCGCTCTCCTCGCTCGCCTCGATGAGGATGAGCACGCGGCCGCGCCCGCCGCCCGCCGCCAGCAGACCCGTCACGGCGGCAAACGTCGCGTAGCCGTCGTCCGCCGTCCCCCGGCCGTAGAGGAGGTCGCCCTCGCGCACCGGCTCGTAGGGCCCGAGCCCGCTGCGCCACTCGCCGAGCGGCGGCTGCTTGTCCATGTGGCCGTAGATGACGACGGGGTCGCCCGTGCCGCCGTTGTCGATCAACAAGACCGGGGTGCGACCCGGCAGCTCGATGATCTCGACCGCCAACGCGGCGGTCCTGGTCCCGTACCCACGCCGCCAGCAGCTCGGCGGCCTCGGTGATGGCGCCGCGCTCGGCCCAGTCGGGGTCGAAGGCGGGGGAGAGGCACGGGATTCGGGTGTACTCGCTGAGGGCGGGGAGGTTCGTGTCCTCCCAGACGGCGTCGATCATGCGGGTGTCACGCCTCGGCGATCTCGGCCAGGCGGTCGAGTGTCTTGGACATGGAGGCGGCCGTGTGCTGGCCGACCTTGGGGTGCTTCAGGAAGAACGCCTGCTTGTCCTGGGAAATGTCCCACGATTCGGTCACCTTCGTCCCGCCGTCGACCGGCTCGAATTCGTAACGCCAGATGCGCCCGCCGAGGAAGCGACCGAGGGGCCCGGCTTGCACGGTCCGCCAGGCGATGCGACGGTCCTGTTCGAACTCCACCACCGTGTTGGACATGGAGTACGGCAGGCCCATCTTCATGGACATGTCGAAGGTCGAGCCCAGCGTCAGCTCGTGCGCTGCGCCGTCCTTGGCCTTGACCAGCTGGCCCGAGCCGTCGATCTCGGGGTGGCGCGTGGCGTCGGCCACCACGGCGAAGAGAGCGGCGGGCGGGGCGTTGATGACCCGGTCCACGCTGACGACGGTGCTGCCTGCGCTGTTCCCTGCGCCCTCTGCCATGGTGTGACCTCCGGTTCGTCGAGCTCAGCTGGGGAGACTAGATGGCGTGCGCCACCAGATCGCCCAGTTGTACCCACTCGAGGCTGGCGGCATGGGTCGAGGCCAGCACGACCGGCGGCGCCATGCCAGCCTCGAAGGCCTCCTGCCAGCGGGCCGCGCACAGGCACCACTGGTCGCCCGGCTGCAGCCCGTCGAAGCCGAACTCGGGGTGCGGGGTCGACAGGTCGTTGCCCACGGACGCCGAGAACTCCAGGAATTCGGCCGTGACCCGGGTGCAGACCGTGTGGACGCCGACGTCCTCGGCCCCCGTGTTGCAGCAGCCGTCCCGGTAGAAGCCGGTGACGGGATCGAAGTTGCAGGGCTCGAGTGAGTCGCCGAGGACGTTCTGGGCCATAGGCCATTTGACCACGACCCCGGTCACCTTCCCCAACCGGGTCGCTCGGGATGCGTTGACCGGCTACGTCAGCGGGTCGCCGTGATAGCGGTCGACGCAGGCGAACGTGTCGACCGGGGCGCGCGTCAACCGGCGTGGGGTGGCCACGGGGCGCCCGAGTGCCACCAGGGACGCCACAGCCACCGTGTCGGGGATGTCGAACAACGCGCGCACATCCTCCTCACGCCGCACCGGCATGGTCGTCATGACCCCGCCGAGACCCTCGGTGCGTGCGGCGAGCAGCAGGCTCCAGACGAACGGATAGACGGAGGCACCGCCGGCGAGGGTGTAGCGGGGCAGGTCGCGGTCGACCGCGGAGAGCGCCGCCAGGTCGGCCAGGATGAGGAGGAGAGCGGGAGCGGTATCGAGGGTCTCGGCGAAGCCGGGTGCGGCCGCGGCCCGCGTCGGCGAACTGCGGGGCGTTGGCGACGGCCGCCGCCTCGGCGGCGCGGTCCGTGACCGGCGCCCAGGGCACCAGACCCGGCGGACATCATGGCCAGGTACTCGTACCAACCGCTCAGGTAGAGATCGCGCAGTGCCGTCCGGGTGGCCGGGTCCTTGACCACGATGACGCGCCAGCCCTGACGGTTGCCGCCGCTGGGAGCGAAGCGGGCCGTGTCGAGGAGGCGGGCCAGCACGTCGTCGCCGACCGGCTCGGGGTGGAATTGGCGGGCGGCGCCGGTGCTGCGCAGGGTGTCGACGAGGTCGAGGTCCACGGGTTGCCCACCGTAGCGGCCGGTGGGTAAGTGTGGGGATGTGAGGAGACTCTCGGACTGGCCCCTCGTGGTGGCACCCATGGCGGGTGGGCCCTCGACGGTCGAGTTGGTGGCGGCGACCGCCGGGGCGGGCGCGCTGGCCTTCCTGGCCGGCGGCTACAAGTCGGCGGCCGGCCTGGCGGACGAGATGGCAGGGGTCGCGGCGGCAGGCGTCGACGACGTTCGGCGTGAACCTGTTCGTCCCGGGCGGACCCACGGCCGATACCTCAGGCCTGGCCGCGTACATGGCGCAACTCGAACCCGATGCCGCTGCCCTCGGGGCCGCGCTGGGCGAGCCTTCGTGGGATGACGACGACTACGCGGCCAAGGTCGACGTCGTGCTGGCCGCGGCGCCCACCGCGGTGAGCTTCACTTTCGGCATCCCCGACGCCGACGTCGTCCGGTCGCTGCAGGCGGCGGGCTCCGCCGTCCTCCTCACGGTGACGACACCCGAAGAGGCGGTGCGGGCGCTACGGGTCGGGCCGGACGCGCTGTGCCTGCAGGGTGCCGAGGCCGGGGCGCACCGGGGCAGCCTGGTCAACGACGACCGCCCGGACGAGGACCGGCCGATCCGGGCGCTGCTCGCCGCGGTGCGCCGACGCACCCTCGTCCCCTTGGTGGCCGCGGGCGGGGTCGGCGGGCCCGGGGACGTGGCCGACCTGCTGGCCCGGGGCGCCGACGTGGTCCAGGTCGGGACGGCCTTCCTGCGCTGCCCCGAGAGTGGCGCGGCGGCGGCGCACAAGGACGCCCTCGCCGACCCCGCCTTCGCCGAGACCGCGGTCACGCGGGCGTTCAGCGGCCGGCGGGCCCGCGCGCTCGTCAACGCCATGGTGAAGGATCACCGCGGCGCGCCGGCGGCCTACCCCGAGATCAACAACGCCACCCGGCCGCTGCGTGCCGCGGCAGCCCGGTCCGACGACCCCCAGCACATGAGCCTGTACGCGGGGACGGCGTTCCGTCAGGCCGAGGCACGGCCGGCGGCGGAGGTCGTCGAGCGGCTGGTGTCAGGATTGCGCCGGTGAGCAGCGGGCGGCGGACGAACACGATCGAGTTCACGCCGCCCGACGTGGAAGGCGTCGCCGACTCGCTGCGCGTGCTGCGCGACGCCGGCAGTGGTTGGGTCAACCTCATGCCCGGGATCGACGAGGACGCCGGCGACGTGCACCCGCGGGCCGGACTGTTCGCGTTCTTCGGGAACCAGGCGGCACCGGTGACGATGACGACGGTGATGCCGCCCAAGCAGGATCGTCGTGCCAGCGAGGGGCTGACGGTCGGCGTGATGCACCCGACCGGGGGCAAGGCGGTGGCTCGGCTGGCCGAGGCCGGCGTGACCGTGCCCGAGGGATGGGTGGTACGCCAGGACCACGCCCGGCGGGGCCTGCTCGTCGAGACCCCGGTGGACGTGGGCGAGGGCGACGTCATCGCCTGGAGCGTGCGCGCCGGCACCGCCCTCTGCCGGGCGGCGATGACGGGCCAGTGGCGGGCCGTGGTCTACCTTCCGTAGGTGGCCACGGGGGCAAGGCGCGACGACGCGGCACTCGAGGTGGGGCTGGCGCACTGGGTCGACGCCCACCCTGAGCTCGTCCGTGCCATGGCGGGCGGGGACGGTACGAACGGGGGAACGCCACGCCTTGCCGCGCTGTCGCATGCGCAAGGCGGCATGGCCAACGAGACGATCCTGGTCGACCTCGGTCCGGCCCACCCGGGCCTGGTGGCGCGGTTGCCGCCGCTGGAGCCCACGTTCCCGGACTACGACCTCGGTCCGCAGATGCTCGTCCAGAACGTCCTCGCCGCGTCGGGCGTTCCCGCACCCGCTCCGTCGGTGATGGTCGCCGACCCGGCATGGATCGGCTCGCCCTTCTTGTTGATGCCGCGGGTGCTGGGCGACATCGCCGGGCCCGCCCCCTTCTTCGATCCCTATGTGCGCGACGCGGGGCCCGCGCTCCAACGCGTCATGCACGACCAGCTCATCGACACGGTCGCCGACGTGCACGCCGTCGACTGGGAGGCCCACGGTCTGGGAGCCGTGCTGCCGGGGCCGCGGCTGCGGGACGCGGTGGCGCGCTGGGCCGCGTACGTGGCCTGGTCATCGGAGGGTGACCCGTTGCCGGCGCTGGCGCAGGCGCTGGACTGGTGCCGTCGCCACGTGCCGGCTGAGCGCGAGCCGGTGCTGCTGTGGGGCGATGTCCGCCTGGGCAACCTCGTCTTCGACGCCGAGCGCCGGGTCACGGCGGTGCTCGATTGGGACCTGGCGTCCATCGGTCCCCGGGAGATGGACCTTGGTTGGCATATCGGGCTGGAGTACATGATGGAGGCGTTGTTCGGTGGGCGACTACCGGGGTTTCCCGGCAGGGCCGAGACGCTGGAGCGCTACGCCCGCCGCAGCGGGTACGAGGCGAAGGACCTTGACTGGCACGAGGTGTTCGCGATGTCGCGCGCCCTGGCCGTCAACGACCGCCACCAGCGCATCACCGGCGACGAGCGCCGCCGGCAGAACCCGTTGGGTGACATCCTCCTGGGCCGTCTGGAGGCGGCGTCCGAAACGGTCGGGTGATGGGTGATGCGACCCGCCGGTCCGGGCCCGGTGGTCGCAGAGCGGCGGCCCGCCCCCTGTGGGACGTCCGCGGCGCGGGCGGTGGCTCAGGGCGCCGGATCGAGAAGCGAGAAGCCCATGACGCCCGCCTTGGCCATCTCGTAGCAGAGGGTGTCATACGGCTCGACGAGGCCATAGGTGACCTCGCCGTCGCACGTGACGCGGCAGTGATGCTGGTCCTGCCCGGCCAGTCGGGTGCGTACGTCCGGGTCGTTCACGTCGAAGGTCTCGCCGTGCACGACGACCAGATCGTCCGACGCCACCGGCATCCCGTGCCAGAGGTCGCCGTCGGGCGTGCCGCCGTTCGGGCCGCCGTACATGCCGCAGCGCAGGAAGGCGATCTGGTTCCCGAGCCGCTCGAATGCCATGGTCTTGAGGGTCCCGTCGGAAAAGACCAGGTCGACCTCACCGCTCTGCAGGAGGTTCGTGTCCGGCTCGAAGCGCATGCGGTGCACGCGTCTGGACAAGGTCGCGCTGCGCTTGCGCGCGTCCCCGAGGTTGTAGAGCACATGGTCGCCCCAGATGCCGAAGTCCTCGAACTCGACCCATTCGCCGCTGTGCGGGTGCTGCATCCCCATGTAGCGGCCGGGGCCGCCGACGCCGTCACGCGTGCCCCAGTGATGGTCGCGCGTGCCGAGGTGAGTGGCCGGCGCGAGCTCGAAGCGCTCGCCGTGGGCCTCGACCCAGCCCTCCTGCCGCCCGAAGCCGTCGTAGCCGGCGACCGGGCTGACGGCGCGGCCACCCACGATGATGCCGGCGCCCAATTGACGGAAGACGGGGCGCTTGGTATCGAGCCAGGCGATGTCGAACGCGATCCCGTGCTCGGTCGGATCCAACGTGAGGCGCCACTGCCGGAAGGGCTCGACGACCTCGAATCGGAATGGTCCGAGCGTCATGTCCATCCGGTCCGTCGGGCACTTCTTGTGGGCCCGCACGGTGGTGTGGCGTCCGCGCACGTTGACGATGGCGTAGGCCTCTGCCGTGCCGAGGTTCGGGTAGAAGGCGAGGCCGATCACGACCAGCAGGTCGCCGACCTTGTCCTGGCAGGTGAACCATACGCGCTCGTACGCCTGGGCGTCGGGCGTCCACATGACGCGCACGGGATAGGGGGCGTTGTGGATGAGGAACTCGTCGATGCCGGCGAGGGGGGCATGTTCGTCAGAGGCGGGGTAGGGCGAGGCTCCTCCGCCCGCCGTCGCGCCGGGCTCGGGCGGCGGGCTCACGAGTCGTCGATCGCCTTGTCCCCGTGGGAGACCTCCGGGCCGACGCGGTCGTACTCTGTGCGCACGCAGCTGACAGTACGCTCGGGCGGTGTCCGAGGACCAGCGGGAACAGACCGATCTGCGTGGCCCGATCACCCTGGGGACCGGGATCGACCCGCGGGACGCCGCCTTCTTCGTCCGGGACGACTACTACGACGTGTTGGCGACCCTTCGCGCCGAGGACCCCGTGCACGAGTGCGGCCCGGGGTTCTGGGCGATCAGCCGTTACGAGAACATACGGAACCTGAGCCGCGACCCCGGCCACTTCTGCTCGGGTCGGGGTGCATTGGTCAACGATCCAATGCGCTCGAGCGGCGCAGCCATGCCGTCCCGCTCGATCCTCCACATGGATCCTCCCGAGCACGCCGCCTTCCGTGGCCTGGTCAACCGCCGGTTCACGCCCCGCGCCTTGTCCGGTCTGGCCGAGTCGATTCGCAAGAGCGCCTCGACGCTGCTCGACGCCGTCGACGCCCGGGAGGAGATCGATTTCGTGAGCGAGCTCGCCGCCCCGTTCCCCTTGATCGTCATCGCAGAGCTCCTGGGGATCGGCGAGTCGGATCGGGAGGACTTCCGTGGCTGGTCCGACGCCGCGATCGAGTCGCCGGACCTCCCGCCCGAAGAGACCATGGCGGCGCTCGGTGCGCTCTCCGAATTCATCGCCGGGCACATCCGCTCCAAGCGAGAACGACCAGGGGAGGATCTGGTCTCGCTGCTCGTCGGCAGTGAGGTCGGGGGATGTCCGTTGAGCCGGGAGGAGCTGTTCATGTTCCTCCTCACCTTGTTGGTGGCCGGAAACGAGACCACACGCACGCTGCTGTCGGGAACGGCGCTCGTCCTCGACGAGCATCCGGACCAGCGCAGCGCGCTCGCTTCCGACGTGTCGTTGGTGCCCGGGGGAGTGGAGGAGTGCCTGCGCTGGGTCACCCCGGTCCATGCCTTCTGCCGAACCGCCACCGAGGACACCGAGGTCGAGGGGACCCCCGTCAAAGAGGGCGACTACCTCTGCATGCTCTACGCCTCGGCCAACCGCGACGAGCGGATCTTCGGGGAGGACGCAGCGCGGTTCGACGTGCGGCGTCCTGCCAATCCCGTGCACCTCGCCTTCGGCTTCGGCGAGCACGTGTGCCTCGGGGCCAGCCTGGCCCGCCTGGAGGCCAGGATCTTCGTGGAGGAGTTGCTCGGACGATTCCCCGGCTACGCGGTCACCGGGCCGGCTGTTCGGGTGCTGTCGACCACCGTCGCCGGGATCCGGTCGCTGCCGGTCGTGTTGGCGCCGGCGGGTTGATCGGCCGCAGCTCCGGCTCCCTGCAGCACGACCTGAGAGAGCTCGCCGAGCAGCTCCTCGACGGCCGCAGCGTCGGCACTCAGCTTCATCCGCCCCCCCTGGCGCTCCGAGCGCACCAACCCGCTCTCTCGCAACACTTTCACGTGCATGCTCACGGTCGGTTGGGCCAACCGGAAGAGCAGGGCCAACTCGCCCACGGTGCTCGGCGCCGTCGCCAGCGAGTGCAGGAGGGCGAGGCGGGTGGGATCGGCGACCGCCTTGAGCCGGCGCGCTACTGACTCGGTCCGCGCCCGCGCCACGACGTCGCCCTGGCCGACGCCCGTCCCGATGACGATCAGGCTCGAGAATTCCAGGTACATGTTCGTGCCGAAGAACAGGCAGGGGACGAACAGCAATGGCTTCCCGGCGTCGATGGAGTTCACCACGTCCGGCATCCGCTCTTCGAGGATGTCACACCCGGGCGTTATCAATATCTCCAGTGACTGTCCGCGTTCGTACTGCGCCACCACGAGGCGCCCGGCCTCTTCGATGATCGGCAGCGCCTGTTGCCACATGTCGTTGATCGGCCCCCAGACCTCCTGGAGGAGTTCCAGGTACGACTGCAGCAGGTCCGGCGACGAGCGGAGCAGGCGGAACCGCTCGAGGTACACCGCGCGCTCCTCGGCGCTCTCCGAAGGCATCTCCAGGTCGAGCGGCACCGTCGCCACTCCGGACTCGATCGCCCTCCAGAGGGCCTCGGGGTCGGTCCCGCTCAGCGCTCCTCCGTGGTGGGCCAGCACCTGCATCTCGGCGAAGCAGGTCGCTTCCGACCAGTCGTCCCAGAAGTTGCGGACGCGGGCGGCGAGGTCCTCCCGGCCTTTGTACATCTCGGCCAGCTTCGGGTACCGAACCTGCATCTCGGGTCGCGCCGCCACGAAAAGGAGCCAGGACAGGTCACTGGCGAGCGATGGCGAGGCAGTCACCGATTTCTTGGCGGGCCGTACTTCTTCGTCCATGAACATAGGCATACAGCTATATTAGAATATTCTTGAATTCTTGTCAAACATCCGCTATTGTGCAGAGATGTCGGGTGGGTGGGACGGACTCGTAGGAGCGAACAAACCGGGGAAACGAGGTGAGCTGATGATCCAGACGAAGGCAGTGCAGTCGCAGGCTGAAGCCCACCGACGGGATCTGATGGTCTCGGCGCGACCGAGGCGAGCGGTTCGGCGCGAGGTTGTGGCGAGTGACACCCGGGCGACGCAGCGTTCGGCCACCGGCCTCCCGGTGACCGGTGGCCGAACCGTGCGCCGGGCGGTCGCGCCGCGTCTCGGGGCCTGGTTGATGGAGTTCGGAAGGAAGCTCGGAGGAGCGACGATCAGCACCTCTTGAGCCCGGTCGTGGCGGTTTGCCGTGCCGTCCGGCCGGCTGCTCAGGCCCGGGACGTCTGCGATCGGCAAGAGTGGCGGCATGCCGGGGTCACGCAATGTCCTCTTCATCACGCTCGACCAATGGCGTGGCGACTGCCTGTCCGCACTCGGCCATCCGGAACTCGAGACGCCGACTCTGGACGCATTGGCGGGCCGCGGCGTCCTGTTCGCAAACCACTGGGCCAACGCAGCGCCGTGCGGACCTTCGCGGGCCTGCCTCTACACCGGTACGTACCAGCACCGCAATCGCTCCATTCTCAACGGCACCCCATTGGATGCCCGATTCACCAACGTGGCGCTTATTGCCCGTGAGGCGGGCTACGACCCGGTCCTCTTCGGGTACACGGACTCGTCAGTCGATCCCCGCACCGTGCCGCCCGGCGATCCGAGGTTGTTCAGCTACGAAGGCGTCCTGCCCGGATTTCGCGCCCTGATCGAGGACCCGTGGGAGGAGGGGAGCCCGGCGTGGGGGCGTTGGCTGGCCGAACAGGGGTTCGATGTCCCCGCCAATCCGCACGAGTTGTACGAGCCCATGGAGGGATTTCCGGGAGCGGACGCCCACGGTTCTACCTGGGCGCCGGCGCGCTTTCCCGTGGAGCTGTCGCAGACGAGCTTCGTGCGCCAGTCCGTGATCGAGTGGCTGGAGCACAACGCGGCCACGCCGTTCTTCGTCCACGCCTCCTTCATCCGACCTCATCCCCCCCGCCGGAACCCGCTCGGGTACCACGACCGTTATTCGGCCGAGGCGGTCGGACCGTTCATCGGGTGTGCCACCCCCCAGGAGGAGGCGGCGATCCACCCCCTCGGCGCGGTGGCCATGGAGATCCCCGAGATGGGCGCATCCCGAGACGAACGGGAGCGCCGGCAGGTGCGGGCGACCTACTACGGGGCACAGCGCGAGGTGGACGACGGGTTGGCCCCGCTGTTCGACTACCTCGTGCGCAGCGGGTTGGCCGACTCCACCCTTGTCGTCCTCACCAGTGACCATGGTGAGATGGGGGGAGACCACTGGCTGCTCGAGAAGCTCGGTTTCTGGGACGAGAGCTACCACGTCCCGCTGATCGTGGTGGACCCGCGTACGGAGGCGGACGGGGCACGGGGGACGATCGTCGAAGCGGTGACCGAATCGGTCGACGTGCTGCCGACGATCTGTGACTTCCTGGGCCTCGAGGTGCCCCTGCAGGCCGACGGTTGGTCGCTCGGACCATTCCTGCGCGGCGAGCCGGCCCCCCAGCATTGGCGCGACACCGCTCACTTCGAATGGAGCTTCTCAGACCCGGTGAACCTCTTGGCCGAGACTGCCTTCGGGATCCCGATGAGCCACTGTGCCCTGGTGGTGTCACGAGGGCCACGGCACAAGTACGTCCAGTTCGCGGCCGACGCCGCGCTGTTGCCCCCCTTGCTCTTCGACCTCGCCAGCGATCCCGAGCAGACGCACAACCTGCTGGCGGAGAAGGGTTCGGGAGTGGGCGACGTCGCCTGGGCGGCCACCCGGGAGCTGCTCCAGTGGCAGATGCGCACAGCGGAGCGGACCCTGAGTGGCAGCTTCCTCGACCCCGAGCGTGGGCTGGTCGAGGCCCGAGACACCTGGCGCTGAGCGGCGCGGGGGAGCAGCCCGCCGTTGTGGAATGCTGACGCCTGCTCGTCACGAGGAGGCTGCGCCGCGTTGCCGGACATGAAGGGGAAGACCGTCGTCGTCACCGGTGGAAACTCCGGGATCGGGTTCGAGACGGCCGCCGCCCTGGCGTCGATGGGCGCCCGCGTGCTCGTGACGGCGCGCCACGCCGACAAGGGGCGTGGAGCAGTCTCGGCGATCACACAACGCATCGGTGCTGATGCGCAAGTCCAGCTCGTCGTCTTCGATCTGGCCGACCTGGCATCCGTCCGGGAGGGCGCGGCGGAGATCCTCGAACAGGCACCTCGACTCGACGTGCTCGTGAACAACGCGGGCCTGGTGCTCACCGAGCGGGTCGAGACGGTGGACGGGCACGAGGCCACGTTGGCCACGAACCATCTGGGTCCGTTCCTCCTGACCAACCTGCTGTTGGACCGGATGAAAGGGTCGACGCCGTCGCGCATCGTCAACGTGGCGTCGGCAGCCCACAGCGCGGCCCGCCACGGGATGCGGTTCGACGATCTCCAGTCCGAGAAGCGGTACCGGGGCATGCAGGTGTACGGGCAGTCGAAGCTGGCCAACATCTTGTTCACCTTGGAGCTGGCCCGGCGCCTCGAGGGCAGCGCCGTCACGGCGAACTCGCTCCATCCGGGCACCGTGCGCACCGGGTACGGCGGCGACGGGGACACGACAGGGATTCTCGCCTTCGGGATCAAGATCGCGAGTCCCTTCTTCCTCTCGCCGGCCAAGGGGGCTCGCACCTCCGTGTACCTGGCGTCATCCCCAGAAGTCGAGGGGATCAGCGGTCAGTACTTCGTCAAGTGCAAGCCGAAGCGGCCGAGATCCTGGGCGCAGGATCCCGAGGCGGCGCGTCGGCTGTGGCAGGTGAGCGAGGAGCTGGTCGGCCTCGCTCCCGCCGGGGCGGTCTGAGCGGTGCGGGTGCTGGTCACGGGTGCGGCCCGTGCCATCGGTCGCGCCACGGTCGAGGTGCTGGCCGGACGGGGCCACGAGGTGGTGGCCACGGCCCGGAACCCGGCGCTGCTCGAGGGGTTGCGGGCGGCGCAGGTCCTGGCACTCGACGTCAGTGATGCGGCATCGGTGCGGTCGGCCGTCGCGGCGGCAGGCGAGCTCGACGCGGTGGTCAACAACGCGGGCGTGCCCGGCACCGGGCCGCTGGAGACCTACCCGCTCGACTCCTTCCGCCGGGTCCTCGATGTGAACACCGTGGGCCCCTTGCGCATGGCGCAGGCAGTGGTGCCCGGTTGGCGACGAGCGCGGTAGCGGTGTGCTCGTCAACGTCAGCTCCGTGCAGGGGAAGATCGGGACACCTCTGGAAGGGGCGTACGCCGCTTCGAAACACGCCCTCGAGGCGCTGTCGGAGTCGCTCCACTTCGAGCTCGGGCACTTCGGGATCCGGGTCGTGATCATTGAGCCGGGGTACATCGCACCGGGGATGAAGCACGACGACGATCACCCCGGTCCGGCGATCTACGCCGACCTGCACGCCCAGTGGAGCGCGACGGTGGCCACGTTGACCGGGCCGGAGGGTCGGCCGGGGCCAGAGCTCGTGGGCACCGCAGTGGCCGACGCCCTCGAGGATCCGGCGACGCCGCTGCGGGTCGAGGTGGGAAGTGACGCCGCCACGGTGCTGCAGTTGCGGCGGGCGCTCGGAGACGCCGAGTTCGAGGCGACCATGCGCGACGCGCTGGGGCTCACCTGGTGAGGGGAGGCGCAGCGTGGAGAAGCTGATGTACCTGGTCTGGCTCGATGAGACCAGCACCCGGTCCGAGGTGGCCGAGGTCATGCTGGGTCGAGTGGGAGAGGAGCTCCTGGCTCTCGACCCGCTGGGCCTCACCATCGACGTGTGGGACCCCGAGAGCGACATCCCGGCCCCCGTCCCCACGCCCGAGGGCGAGACACCCCTGCACGGGCTCGTTTCCCTATGGGTGGACACCATCGAGCAGCGGGAGGCCTTCGAGGTCGAGCTCGAGGCGGCCGCTGCCAGCGTGGCCGGCTACTCCGTGGTCGAGTCGCTCTACCGGGACTACGGAGGCAACGAGTGGTCGCAGCCGCGGGCATGGCCCGACGGGCAGCGATCGCCGGGCGTGCTCACGGTGGCACTCCTGCAGCAGCACCCCGGCCTGAGCTTCGACGAGTGGATCAGGCGTTGGCACACCCGGATCTCGCCCATTACCGAGGCGATCCAGCCCCGCACGCGCTACGTCCGCAATGCCGTGTTCCGGCCGATCACCGACGGCGCGCCCGCACGTGCGCGGGGATCGTGGAGGAGGCCTGGCCCTCCCTGGAGCACGTCACCGATCCCATGTTGTTCTACTGCGCGGAGGGCGATCCCGAACGCATGAAGGCGCACGTCGCCCAGATGATCGAGGAGATCAACGCGTTCGTCGACCTGAGCACCTTGCGCAGTGTCACCATGAGTGAATGGATACTGAAATCATGACGCACCAATGGAGCCGCGATGAGCTGGAGCGGGCGCATCAGCACTACATGGAGACAGCGGGCCGGTGCGCGGCCAGCGGCGAGTGGCGGGACTGGGCCGACCTCTTCACCGACGACGCGGTATATCTCGAGCACGTGTTCGGCACCTTCCACGGGCCGGATGAGATTTATGGCTGGATCGCCCCGCTCATGGCGGAGTGGCCGAACCGGGCCATGAACTCGTTCCCACACTCGTGGTGCGTCTGCGACGAGGAGCGCGGCTGGTGGGTGTGCCGGATTGAGAACCGGATGCAGGATCCCGGTGACGGGTCGGTCCACCAGGCGCACAACATCACGGTGCTGCACTACGCCGGTGACATGAAGTTCTCGTACGAGGAGGACGCATACAACCCCGCCGCCTTCGGACCGATGATCCAGGCCTGGTCGGAGACGTACACCGCCAACGGCGGCACCCCGAGGTGACTCGCTGATGGCGGACCGCTCCTTGGCGGACGATCAGGAGCTGGCATTCCTGACCGCACTCCCGCCTCGGACCGCCAAGTTGGCCACCGTGCGCGCCGACGGCCGGCCGCATCTGGCGCCGGTCTGGTTCGACGTCGACACCGACGGCACTCTGGTCTTCAATACGGGTGCCTCGACCGTGAAGGGTCGGAACTTGGAGAGGGATCCCAGGGCCTCCATGTGCGTCGACGACGATCGACCACCTACAGCTTCGTCGTGGTGGAGGGTGTGGCCGAGATCAACGATGACCTCGACGAGGTGCGCCGTTGGGCGACGCGGCTCGGTGGGCGCTACATGGGCGCCGACCGGGCCGAGGAGTACGGGGCCCGCAACGGAGTGGTGGGCGAGTTGGTGGTGCGCCTACGACCGGAGCGCATCGTGTCGGCCTTCGAATTCGGCCGACTGAAAGACGTCGGCGCAGGCCGGCTGGGCCGGCTGGGCCGGCTGGGCCGAATGGGCTCCCCGCCTATGGGTTCAGGTCGTGGCGCCGGCGCTGGCACCCGTTCGGGCCAGTGCACCGGGTGCCAGGCGGGGCAGTCGGACGCGGCGACCGGAGGTGAATTGGGCCAGCGGGGTGATGGCGACGGCGAGCAGCATCGCCACCAGCAGCAAATCGGTCAGCACAAACGTGTGGATCAGCTCCATGTAGATGCCATGGACTGCCGTCATGCCCACGAAGGCCCAGAACGTGCTGATCACGATGAGCGCTGAGCGGAGACGGCCAACGGCCGCGGGTGCCAAGACGATCACACCCCAGGTCACATACCAGGCCCACACGATCGGCCCGAGCAAGGCCAACACCAAGAGGGTCAGGCCGAGGCAGCGCACGACGCCGTCCTCGGGTGAGCGCAGCAGGAGCCGGTAGCCGACGTACACCGCGATGAGCAGCCCGAGCACGCTGAAGACGGGTCGCACGGTCAGTGTCGAGATCGGGACTTGGAAGACGTGGCTGACTATGGACGCCGACCGTGCTACGACGTTGACAGGAGTCACGCCGGTGAAGGACGCGTCCGCCGTTGTGGTCGTGCGGATCCAGCCCCACCCGGTCCCGGAAACGAGAGCGACCGCTTCCATGGTGCCCAACGCGATCAGTCCGGCCACAGCCGTGCGCCCGATGCGGCGCCGGATGGACGCCTCCTTCCCGGCCCAGACCCAACCGAGGAAGAGGACACCCAGGAGCGCGGGGGACTTCACTCCGGCCCCGAGGGCACACAGGATCACCCCGGGCACGGTGCCGAAACGTTTCGCGACGGCGAGACCGGCCATGAGCAGCCCGATCATCAACGCGTCGTTGTGCGAGCCTCCGATCAACGACAGCAGCACGAGGGGTGACCCGGCTCCGATCAGGACCGCATGAGCCGGGTCGTGTTTGAGCGCACGGGCCAGCGTCGGGGTCGCCGCAACGACCAGGGCGATGCCGGCGACTTCGAGCAGCCGGAGAAGCACGAGGTCGGTCAGAATGTGGTGACCCGAGGCCTGGTCGAGCACGCTGTCCGCACTCAGGAAGGTCGGGCCATACGGCGATTCGGTGCCCGACCACACGGTGTCCGCCAATTGGTTGAACGGCGTCGCGCCCAGTACCTCGGGCCCGTAGGAGTAGGGATTGATCTGGTGGCTCACCATCTCACCCTGCGCCGAGTAGGTGTAGACGTCCCGGCTGAAGAGAGGCGGTGCCAGGAGCATGGGTATCGCCCAGATCGTCACCACGAGCACGACGCGTTTCACCGGGAACCCCTGGTGGCCGCTCAGGTGGCGCAGGAACCCGAACCACACACGGCTCAGCAGGATCAGGCCGCCGAACACGAGCGCGAGGGAGGCGATCGTGGGGAGCGAGCTGCTCGAGCCGAACGACCCGAAGGGTCCTCCCGGCATTCCGAAGAACCACGCGCCCGGGAGGTGGGTCTCGAAGGACTGGCCGCCGAGCACGGCCCCGATCATGATTGCCGCGCTGCCGACGAGCCCGAGTATGGCGGTGCGCGCCACACTGAGCTGATGCGCCGGTTGCACCGGGGCGCTGGCATCGGTGCTCTGCATCGGAGTCATGGAGGTGGGGGCAGCGCTCGGGGACACGAGCTCCATCGGGATTCCTTACTTCAGCTCCCGCGACGTTTGACCGCGGGAGCTGAAATCGTCATCAAACTGCAGTGATTCTGACACAGCCGTCGCCGATTCTGGGGACCCGAAACCTTGCTTAACAGGATTCTCAGGCCTTTCCCAGACTACAGGAGGAAACTCGGGCTGTCACGCATGTGAAATCTGCCTGTTACGGGAATGGAAGGTGTCAGGTGCGAGTTCTGGTCCTCGGAGGTGACGGGTATCTGGGTTGGCCGACGGCGCTCCACCTGTCCAGGGCGGGCCACGAGGTCGGGGTCGCCGACAACTTCGCCCGCCGGGGTTACGACCTGGAGATGGGGGTGGATTCCCTCGTTCCGATCGCGTCGCTGCACCAGCGCGTCGGTCGCTGGGAAGAGGTGTCGGGGAACTCGCTCGACGTCTTCATCGGTGACCTGACCGAGCACGAATTCGTCCACGACATGCTCGGTCGTTTCCGGCCGCACGCCATCGTTCATTTCGCGGAGCAGCGGAGTGCGCCCTACTCCATGGTCGACCGGAACCACGCGGTGTACACCCAGGTGAACAACGTCGTCGGCACCTTGAACCTCCTCTATGCCATCGCAGACGTCGACCCGTCGATCCACCTCGTGAAGTTGGGCACGATGGGCGAGTACGGCACCCCCAACATCGATATCGAAGAGGGCTACATCGAGATCACCCACCGGGGCCGCACCGACATCCTGCCCTTCCCGAAGCAGCCAGGCAGCTTCTACCACCTCTCAAAGGTCCACGACAGCCACAACATCGCGTTCTGTTGCCGGGCCTGGGGTCTCCGATCGACCGATCTCAACCAGGGCGTGGTGTACGGCCAGTCGACCCCCGAGAGCACCTTGCACCCGGACCTGGCGACGCGTTTCGACTACGACGCCGTCTTCGGTACGGTCCTGAACCGCTTCGTGATCCAGGCGGCAGCCGGCGAGCCGCTGACGATCTATGGCAAGGGCGGCCAGACGAGAGGCTTCCTCGACATCCGGGACACGTTGGCCTGTATCGAGCTGGCGATCAGGAATCCGGCGGACGCGGGTGAGTTCCGGGTGTTCAACCAGTTCACCGAGTCCTACTCAGTCGAGGAGTTGGCCCGGAAGGTCTCGGAGGCCTCCGGTGGCGCCGAGATCGTGCACGTGGACGACCCGAGGGTGGAGCTGGAGGAGCACTACTACCGTGCCGCGCACACCAAGTTGCTCGACCTCGGCCTCCTGCCGTTCCTGCTGGGCGACGAGATGCTGGCCGATCTGCTGTCGATCGCCCGCACGCACATCGACCGGCTCGAGCGGTCCGCCCTGGAGCCGAATGTGTCATGGCGCTCCACATCGAGCAACATCGGTCGGAAGACGACGCCACGTGCCGAGGATCCCCCCCAGAACGTCAGCTCTGAGCTCTGAGGACTTTCTCAGCGCAAGGGGCTAGCTTGCGCCGATCGCGCCCGCCCGGCCCCCTGCGAGGTGGAAGGGCGCACACTCCAGGTACCCCGGAAGGCATCCCCTCACCAGTGAACCGACTACGAGCACACATCGGACCCCTGTGGCCTTACGTCGTGCTGATCGCCATCCCGACCGCCGCCTTCGTGCTCCCGGACCTGATCGGTGGCCAGCTGCTCATCACGGGTGACAACCTGCAGCAGAATTTCCCGCTGCACAGCCTGGTCGGCTCGATGCTGCGCCACGGGCAACTGCCGTTCTGGAACCAGTACATCTTCAGCGGTGCGCCCCTCATGGCCGATTTCAACGCCGGCGCCTTCTATCCCCTGACGGGACTCTTTGTCGTCCTGCCCGATCGCGCTGCGTGGTTGGCCACCGAGATCATCGTGTTCTCGGCGATCGCCGTCGGAATGTACGTCTTCCTCCGGGCCCTGAAGCTCTCGACGGTGGCCTGCCTCCTTGCGGCCGCCACGTACGCCTTCGCCGGACCGGTGTTGAGCCAGGTCAACCACGTGGACATGACTGAGGGATTCGTGGCGATCCCCTGGATGCTCTTGGCTGTCCTGCACATCGTCCGTGACGGGCGTTGGCGCTGGACCATTCTCCTCGGGATCGCCTATTCGTCGGTGATCTTGGCCGGTGCGCCCGAGGCGATGCTCGACGAGGCATTGCTCGTCGTCGCGTTTGCCTCCATGTCTGCCGGTCTCGACCGCAAGCGGTGGAGGCGTGTCCTGACGAGGTGTGGAACCGGAGCGGCGCTCGCCCTTGCCTTGGCGGCCATCCAGTGGCTTCCCGGACTCGACGCCATTCGCAATTCGCAGCGAGGCGCGGGGTGGTCGCCGCGGCGGGGAGTTTCCCCAGACCCTTCACCATCCTGGGCCTGGTGCCCTACCTCGACGGTGGGTACGGGCATCTCGGCGAGGCGCAGTTCTTCAGCCAATACAACCTGCCCGAGGTCGGGATCTACCTCGGCATCTTGCCGATCATCGCGTTGGTGACCCTGCTGCATCCGCGCTGGCCCAGCCGCATTCCGCCCCGTGACCGCCTGACGTGGTATGTCGTGGGCCTCTTCGGCCTCCTCCTCGCGTTGGGCTCCGGCACCCCCCTCGAGCATCTCTTCAACGCCCTCCCGCTCTACGGGCACCAACGGCTGCAGAGCCGGAACATGATCACCGTGGCCACGGCGGTTTGCGTCCTCTTCGCCGGCTGGATCGACCGCACCGAGGCGCCCCGGGTGCGGGATCGCCTGACCCTGTACGACCGGATCGCGGCGCTCCTCCCCTTCGGAGTGGTGGCGGCGTTGGCCGTCTGGGCCTTGGCGTCGCCACGCACGCTCGTGTGGATGTTCGCGGGTGTGTCGATTCGCCCGCGTCTTGCCGACACCGTGCGAGAGGCCACCGCCATCGCACTGGCCTTCTGCGCCGGAGGTGCCGTACTCGTGTGGATCCGGCCGCGGCTCGGCCGGGTGCCCTGGTCCGGGCTTGCCGCCGTCTTCGTCGCGCTCGATATCGCGTTGATGGGATTCACCAGCCAGCTGATCCAGACGCCGACCAACGACTTGCTGGCGGGGACCACGCCGATCGAGAAGCTGATGGTGGCGAAGTTGCCGCCAGGCGGACGGATGGTCAACTACGACCCCCAGACCTACTCGAGCTATCCGGGAAGCCCTCAGGGCATACCGGATCTCAACATCATTCCAGGACTGCCCTCGGTGTCGGGGTACGCCTCGATCGTCAACGGCAACTACGAGGTGACGACCCACACGCACGAACAGGACGACCTCGACATAGGCCAGCTGTCCTCGGGAACACTGGGCCGCCTCGATCTCCGCGAGCTGGTGACCGTGCCCGAGTACTTCCTTGTGCCATTGCAGTCGCTACCGCAGTCCTTCGACGATTTCACCCAGATTCTCGAGGGCTTCGGTGCCGATCCCGTTCTGGCGCGGGGCTACGGCGCCAATTTCAACGAGACGGCGTACCCCCTCATTCCGGGGCCGCGGCCTGCCCTCGGCACGGGCAACGCGGCCTCCTGGTTCTTCGGAGAGGCTCTCGAACCGGACACCGCCACCCTCGTTCTCGAGCACCCCGCACCCTCGGGAACGCTGGTCCGCTTCGGGTCACTGTCCGCCGACGGGACCACCCGCTGGGGAGCGCCGGTGCCGGTTCCCACAGGTGCGACCTCGGTGGCGGGCCAGCAGCAGACTGGTCCCGCCGTCGGCCTGTCCGTCCAGGTCCTGGCCGGCTCCCTGCCGTCCCAGCGGGCGGTCATCACCGTGGCCGGTCAGCCCTACGAGCTTGCGGGTTCGCTCTCGTCGGCCGTGGTTCCCGGGCCGTGGCAGCTTGCCGGCTTCTCCCAGGGTTATGCGGTGTTCACCTCGCGCAAGCCGGCTGAGCCCGTCGTCGCCACCACCACGAACGGCCGGCGTCTGCCTGTGCACGTCATCTCGAGCACGACGAAGTCCGAGCAGATCCAGCTGCGGGCTCCTGTGGCGGCAGCGCTGATTCGTTCGGTGGCGTGGGATTCGGGTTGGAGCGCCACCGTCTCGGTCAACGGTGGGGAGGCCCGTACCATCCCGGTGAACGACTTTGATCTCGTCCAGCAGGTCTTTCTCCCGGCCGGAAACGACGTGGTGACATTCCACTACCGGCCACGGCACCTGCTGTTGGCGAGCTTCCTCAGCCTGGGCGCAATCGTGTTGCTCTTGGTGCTACTCGCCGCCTGGCTCGTGCGCGGGCACCGGCACAGGCGCCGGCCTTCGAGCCCTGAGCCCGACGCGCCTCCGGTCCCGGAGGTGGCGGCCGTCGGGGTCCCGGAGCGAGTGGGCTGAGTCTCAGTCGGGCGCTCAGCAGAACGGGTGGGCGAGGGTCAAGAGGAATTCCCCGTCTTCGGCTCCCCACATCCCCTCGATGACGAAGCCCGCCTCCGAGAGTTCATGCTCCACTCGTTCGGGTGTGAACTTGGCACTGATCTCGGTCAGCATCTCCTCGCCCTGGTCGAACCGAACGGTGATGCCGGCACCGGTCAGTGCGACCACGTTCGCCTCATCGGCGCGGAGTCGCATTTCGATCCATTGCTCATGCTCATTCCACAGCGCCACGTGCCGGAAGAGGTCCGGATCGAAGTCGGCTCCGAGCTGCTCATTGAGCACGTGGAGCACGTTGCGGTTGAAGTCCGCTGTCACACCCGCGGAGTCGTCGTAGGCCGCGACGAGCCGGTTCCGGTCCTTGACGAGATCCGTTCCGATGAGCACCGAATCGTCGCTCGTCATCGTGCAGTTCAGGTCGAAGAGGAAGCGGGCTCGCTGCGTGGGGTTCAGATTTCCGATGGTCCCACCCAGGAAGGCGACCATTCGCCTTCCCTCGGCCGGGATCTCGGCCAGATGGTGATGGAAGTCGCCGATGACCAAGTGGATGTCGAGCGAGGGGAACTCTTCCGAGAGCGTGGTGGCGGCGCTGCGGAGGAACTCGTCGCTGACGTCGAAGGGCACGTACCGCGAGAGCGTGCCGGACTCTTGGAGGGCGGTCAGGAGCACCCGCGTCTTTTCGCAGGCGCCGGCGCCGAGCTCGACGAGTGTGTCGGCCTTCGACAGTTCGGCGATTGCAGTGGCGTGGGCCTCGAGCAGGGCCCGCTCGGCCCTGGTGGGGTAGTACTCGGGGAGCTGGGTGATCTCCTCGAACAGGCGGCTGCCCCGCTCGTCGTAGAACCACACCGGAGGTATGGACTTCTGCTCGCCCTGGAGGCCTTTCAGTGCGTCGACCAGCATCTGGCTGCGCACCTCCTCGGGCGAGAGATGGACATCGATGGTGTACGCCATGGATCAGGGGTCCCGAGCCAGACGGAGCCCCCCGAACTGCCAGCGCGCGCCCGGTGGGAAGAAGTTGCGATACGTGGGTCGGACGTGCCCGACCGGAGTGGCGCAACACCCGCCGCGCAACACGTACTGACTCACCATGAACTTTCCGTTGTACTCGCCTACGGCACCGGGAACAGCCCGGAACCCGGGGTACGGCGAGTACGCGCTGGAAGTCCACTCCCAGGTGTCACCGAAGATGGCATTGGATCGAGATCGCGGGCCGCGGGTGCGGCGCTCCGCTCGTGAGCACGTCGTCGCGCAGGAAGTTGTTGCCTTCGCCGTGGGACAGCGCGACCGTCTCCCATTCCGATTCGGTCGGCAGTCGCATACCGGTCCAGTGGGCGAACGCATCCGCTTCGTAATAGCTGATGTGGCAGATCGGCTCGTTCGGGTCGACGGGTCGGAGGCCCGAGAGCGTGAATTGGAGCCAGCGCTCCGGGTCATCCGGGTCACGGGACCAATACAGGGGCGAGTCCCAATGCTGGGCGTTGACGACGGCCCACCCGTCGGAGAGCCAGAATTCGGGCCGGCAGTAGCCGTTGTCTTCGATGAACGACAGCCAATCACCACAGGTGACCGGCCGGTCGGCGAGGCCGAAGGGCGTCAGGTGCACGGTGTGCACGGGGAACTCGTTGTCGAAGCCGAAGCCCCGCCCGTGATGCCCGGTCTCGACCGGACCACCGTCGTGCTCGATCCAGCCCGCCTTGGGGGGAGCGATCCTCGAGGGATCCGGAGGCACCGGCGATGTAGGCGGGGTGCAGGGGATTCTTGGAGAGCACGTGCTTGATGTCCATCAGGAGCAATTCCTGGTGCTGCTGCTCATGGTGCAGTCCCAAGGTGATCAGCTCCCTCAGCCCGGGCTGATCGGGATGGCGCAGCAGCGTGTCCATGGCGCTGTCGACGAAGGAGCGATAGCGCGCGATCTCCTCGATCCCGGGGCGGGAGACGAAGCCACGCTCAGGCCGGGGATGCCGGGCGCCCATGGCCTCGTAATACGAGTTGAAGATGTAGGCGTAGGCATCGTCGAAGGCGCGGTATCCGTTCGCGTACTCCCCGAGGATGAACGTCTCGAAGAACCACGTGACGTGGGCCCTGTGCCACTTCGTCGGGCTCACGTCCGGCATCGTCTGGACCGTCTGGTCCTCTGCGCTCAGGACAGAGGCCAACCGCTCGGTGGTGGCCCGAACATGCGCATAGGCATCGGGGAGATCGGACGGCGTTTCTCGACCGGTCATTTCCATGAGATCCGTCCCTTCGCCCCACCCGGAGCGGTTGCGCACGCTGGCTACACGGTTCGTTTCACCCTACCCAGATGGATGTCCGATCAGGCGCGATTGGTGCATTTTTCACCTAAAGGCCAGGTTCTCAGGCCGTCGGTGCTCGGCCACGACCGGCCGGCTGCAACGCGATACTCGAACTCCGAGCCCTGCCGCGGGAACGAGGCCGTCGGCCGAAGGCCCGCCGGATCACCTCCTCTCCGAGGGGTGGGGGAGGCTCTCGCGCAACGAGGTGCTCCTCATTGCCCTTGCCGACGGAGAGACACCGTCCCCGAGGCGGTTACCCAAAGCCCGGGCCGTCGTGGAGCCCAGGGCGGTCCAATGATGTTCTCAGAGCTGACGTTCTGAGAGCGTGGATCCTCAGTCGAGCCGATGGGCGATCTGGAACACATTTCCAAACGGGTCGCGCACCATCGCTCGTCGGTCTCCGTACGGCGTTTCGAAAGGTTCCTCTATGGAGGAGGCGCCTGCATCGAGGGCGCGATGGTAAGCGGCATCCGCATCATCGACATAGACGTAGAGAAATGCTTGGAACGCTGCCCGCTCGCCCGCGGGCGACACCATGATGAGCGAGTCTCCGATTAGGAGCTCGGCTGGTTGCCCCGGCTGCACCGAACCTGTCGCCCCAAATACTGTCCGGAGGAAGGCCACCTCCGCGGAAGTGTTCTCGACGACGAGGCGAGGGGTGACTGAGTGATAACCCTGCCTTGGACTCCTCGAAGGCATATCCGAGTATCGCGCTCTCGTACGTATGGAACTCGACCAAGCCTGGTCTGCACATCAGGAGGCTGACCGGGCCACCTTTCCGTCGACCGGGCCAGGGCTCGCCAGATCCAATTAGCCAAATACATAGTTACGGGCAGTTTGGTCGAGGGACAGTCCGATCTTCTGGTTCGCCTGCTCTACCCGCAGAAAGGGTGCTTTCGGGAGAGGGCGTTACCCGTACGGGGAATGCTGTCCCGAGGAGCCGGCGCCACCATTCGGCAAAGCGGAGTTGGAACGTCGCCAAGGGAACGTGGTGGCGAGCCGCGTTGTCGGGGGGGATGGTGTCCCAGCCGTAGTGCTCGATTGTGACACGAGTTTGTCCGGGGCCAATTGGCTCAAAGGTGACATGCAGCTCGGTGCTGAGATCGGGAGGGAAGCTGGCATAACGCCAGGAGAGCTCGAGCAGCCGGGGAGGCGCCCAGGTGCTGATGACGCCGATCACGAAATCGGTGCCGTCGTCGTAAGTCTCGATCAGCCGGCCCCCCTCGCCGGTCTCAAAGGTGAGGGTACCGGTGCGCCCGTCGGTGAACTGGAACAGGGGGTTAGGCTGCCACCATTGGTCAATCTCGGTGGTGAAGCGGGCGAAAGCCTCTGCTGGCTCGCAGGGCACCCGTGCGGCCACGAGGACTCGGGGCCGGTCAGGGTTCATGGTGCTCGCGGACATAGGCGCTGAACGCATCGAGCTGTTCGGTCCACCCTCGCTCCGCCCCTTCGAGCCATCGGCGCAGATCGCTGAACGGTTCTTGGCACAGGCGGTGACGCGGACTCGGGTGTCGAAGGGGGGCTGGGTGTCGGTGACCAGACCCCCTTGGCGCAGGATTCGCAGGTGTTTGCTCATCGTGGGCCGGGTCACTCCGAGCGCACCAGCTAGTTCTCCGGCGCGGTGTGGGCGCAGAGCGAGGAGCTCGACGGTGAGGCGACGAAGCGGGTCGGCTCACCGCGGCGAGGGCGGTATCGACTGGGGCAGCGTCCGTGACGGCAATCACGCCCAAGTGGACGCGGTGATGGGTTGACCCAGTGAATCTTCGGCTTCGGCCCGGCTCACATCGCGCACGTGCTGGGCGAAGGTCCACATGTGGCCTTCGATGTCGATGGCGCGATATGTCCGGTCACCATAGAACTGGTCCGCGGGCTCCTGAGCGATTGTTGCCCCCTTGCCGCGGGCGCTGGCGCAGTGCGCGTCGAGGCTGTCGGCGAGTTGCACGTGCACGCTCTGAGTGTTGGCACCGTCCAATCCACGGGGGCTGCGGATCGCTGACATCCATTGTCCGCCGACCATTACTCGCCCCTTGCCGTCGAGCGCCATCTCGTAGTGGCACATCTCCGGTGATTCCGGCGGTCCGTCGATCGCCATCGTGATCTCAAAGCCGAAGGCCTCGACCAGCCAGGCCAGTGCGGCCTTGGGATCCTCGTAGTAGACGCTTGCGGTAAAGGTCGTGTCATCCATCCAGATAGTTTCCATAATCAGCAACTATCTGTCAACCACCGAACGACGGCTGAACCTCGTTCCTGATCACGAATCCGCCGGGTTTGACCGCCCTGTGCCCGAAGTCACCCATCCCCGTTGTGCGAGGTCGGGGACACCGTCAACGTTGGCTGACGCGGCGCTCAAGAGGTTTGTCGCGCCGGAGCCTCACCCCTTCCGGCAGATCGGTGTGAGCGTGTGCCCTGAGCAGACCCCGGGTCCGGGGTTGGGGACTCGCCCGTCCTCCGAGGCTCTCGGAGAGAGCGCGCTGCGGGGAGCGCGTCGGGTGCTGTCAGCGTCGGCCGGCCCTCGATCCCAGGGCCGAGATTCAGGACAGCACCTTGCGGCGGAAATTGCGCAGGCCGAGCGTCAGGAAGATGACGCTGAAGGCAATGATGGCGGGATAGATGATGTAGAGGTGCATGTGCGCGGCGTTCGTGAAGGCGGCGCGCATCCCGTCGTTGATGTAGATGAGCGGGTTGATCAGAACGACGATCTGCAGCCAATGGACAGGCCCGATCTCCACCGGCGCCAGTCGTGTCCACTGGTAGTAGGTACCACCCAGGAACGTGATCGGAAGCACGATGAACCCGAACATGAGGCCGAGGTTGCGCGGCTCGAAGGAAGTCCCGAGGAGCAAGCCGAGGGACGCCATGCAGACGCATGACAGCGGTACGAGCGTCACGATGAGCAACCAGTGGAGGTTGATCTGCGCCTCGACGCCTGCGGCGTGCACGACCGAGGCGATGGGCAGGACGAGCGCAGCCGCGAGGAGACCCTGGGCGCCCCCCGAGATCACCTTGGAAATCGCCACCAGCCAGATCGGGCATGGGGCCTGGACCCTGTCCTCGATCTCGCGGGTGAAGCCGAACTCCTGTGCCATCGGCATGGCGACGGCCTGGATTCCCTGGAACATGATGGACAGGCCCACGACCCCGGGCACCAGGACGGTCGCGAAGGCCGACTCCGCGCCTGGGACCCCGCTGGCACCGCCGATGCCCTGCCCGATCTTGGGGAACACGTAGAGGAAGACGAAGCACAAGAGAAACGGCTGCACGAGCGTGCGCACCGTGAACTCGATCTTGTGCTTCCAGAGCACGACCAGGTCGCGTTGGATGAGGGCGCGGAGCGAGGTACGGCTGGCTGCGGTCGCCGATCGGGTCGGCTGCAGCTCGACGTGGCGTATACCTGCAGCGCCAAAGGTTGCCGGAGCGATGGTTTCCGAAGTCGTGGCCGCCATCAGTCGCGCAGCTCCTTTCCGGTGAGCCCGATGAAGACGGTTTCGAGGGTGGGTTCTGCCACCGACAGGTCGGCCAGCGAGAAGCCGCCAGCTTCGGCTGCTTCGACCACCCGTGGCACCAGCCGATCGGCTCCACGAATCTGCAACTCGACACCGTCAGGGATCACGCGGCTCCGTGTGAGGCCATCGAGCCGCTCCCTGAAGACTTCGGCGAGACGGTCGGCGTCGCCGGCAGCCTTCACCGTCACAATGGTGTCGGCGCCGACACTGCGCTTGAGGTCACCGGGAGTATCGAGGGCGAGGATCCTGCCGTGGTCCATGATCGCCACGCGATCGCAGAGCTTGTCGGCCTCTTCCATGTAGTGCGTGGTGAGCATGATGGTCTGACCCTCGGCGTTGAGGCCTTCGAGCAGGTCCCAGAGCGCGAGACGGCCCTGCGGGTCGAGACCGGCGGTCGGCTCGTCGAGGAAGAGAACCGCCGGCCGATGAAAGATGGCGCGGGCCACCATGAGGCGTTGCGCCATGCCACCGGAGAGGGCGTAGACCGACGCCTTGGCGAAGCGTGTGAGCTGGAATCGCTCGAGGAGATCGTCGGCGGTCTGCCGCGACTCCTTCGCTCCCATCCCGAAGAGTCGCCCATGCCAGTAGAGGTTCTCGAAGGGCGTGAGCTGGCGGTCCAACGTGTTCTGTTGGGACACGACGCCGATGAGCTGCTTGACGAGCGTCGGATGCTCCACGACGTCGATGCCCCCGACGAATGCGTGACCGTCGGTCGGGATGACGCGGGTGGTCAGGACACCGACGGTGGTCGTCTTCCCGGCGCCGTTCGGACCGAGCAGCCCGAAGACCTCGCCCGTCCCGACCTGGAGGTTGAGTCCGTCGACCGCCCGGAAGTCCGCCCCCGCGTACGTCTTGGTCAGAGCCACGGTTTCGATGATGGTTGCGTCGCCCGGGGAGGCACCCTCGAGTGGCGTGGCTGGTGGTCGTCGTCGTCATGGCTCCTTCTGCACAGTATCGGGCGAGCCTTCTCGGGCTCTCGCTCGTCTGTCTGCGTCAATCCTCGGCCAGGATCTGGTACAGCTCCTTGCGGGCCCTTTGGATGACGGCGATGCCTCGCTCGATCTGAGCCTTCTCGCCTGCGCCGGCCAGTTGCTTGGCGGCGCTCATGAGTTGGCCCACGCCGAGGCGAAGCGTGCGCACGTCGTCGTCGGCTCGCCCGCCTCCTGCCAGGGGAGCGTCGCCTTCGCAGCCTCCGCTCGACCCTTCTCGGTCAGCGTGAAGGTGCGGCTGCCCTCGACCTCGGAGGAATGCACCAGTCCCTCGTCCTCGAGCATCTGGAGGTGCGGGTAGACCGACCCGGGGCTCGGGCGCCACAGGCCCCCGCTCATCTCCTCGAGCCGGCGCATGACCTCGTACCCGTGCCCCGGCTCGTCGCGCAGGGCGACCAGGATGGCGGTGCGGATCGCGCCACGCGGCATGCGCCGCCCGCCGCCCCATCCGCCGCGCCCGCCGCCCCAGCGACCGCGGGGACCCCGCATGCCCCGCCCGCCGAAGTGGCGATCGTGGAGGTGCTCGTGATCGTGGTCATGGTGATGCTCGTAGTTGTGCTCGTGGTCGTGGTCACGGTCGTGCTGTTGGTCACGGTTCTGATCGTGTTGGTGTGTCATCGGTGACTCCTTGGGTGTAAGGGCCCTTCTCGGGCCAGACCGTTTTCGCGGTCGTCTACGTAACGCTAATGATATATCGGATAACTTCATGATGTCACGCGATTTGCGCAAAAACCTTGCTGACCTGCACGTAGACGATTTGACGCGCCAATACTGGGAAGGGGTGGCTGCTGGATCCCGGAGGAGGCGTCGTGAGGTTCCTAGGCTGGGGCAGGTCACAGATGGTGTCGGTGGAGCGGGCGCTAGTTGGGAGAAGAGACCCGGTCACCATCCGCGAGCCGCATCTGGTGCTCGGCACGATCATCACACCCCCGTTTCCGAAGGGGCTCGAGCGGGCTCTCTTCGGGATGGGCTGCTTCTGGGGTGTCGAGAGGGCCTACTGGACCCTGCCCGGGGTCTTCACGACCGCGGTGGGCTACACCGGGGGATTCACGTCCAATCCCACCTACCGGAGGTCTGCAGCGGTCGCACCGGTCATGCGGAGGCAGTTCTCGTGGTGTTCGATCCGGCAGCGATCTCCTAGCGAGCAATTGGTGCGTGCCTTCTTCGAGGGTCACGACCCGACGCAGAAGATGCGACAGGGGAACGACGTCGGCACGCAGCACCGCTCGGCGATCTTCACGACGTCGACGGAGCAGGCTGAAACAGCGCACCGTGTCGCCGACCGCTTCGGGGAGTCGCTCCGCAAGCCCGGCTACGGCACGATCGCGACGGTGATCTGTTCGGCCGGGGAGTTCTTCTACGCCGAGCCGTACCACCAGCAGTATCTCGAGGCCAACCCCCTCGGCCATAGCGCACCGGGGGCACCGGTGTCTCGTGCCCGACAGGACTTGCCGGCAGCGATTGAGCGCGAGGGGCGGGCGACCGCTTTGCGTCAGCGAAGCTGGATTACGTTTCCCGTGACGAGCGCGGCGGCGTCCGAAGCGAGATAGGCGATCACGTCAGCCACCTGCCGGGGCGAGACGACGCGGTGCCCCGCCGATTGCGCCCACGCGGCCGTCCTCTCGTTGATCCACCCGGTGTCGGTGATGGGCGGGTGCACGACGTTGGCGGTCACGCCGAAGCGCGCCAGCTCCGTTCCCGCGCTGAGCGTGAAGTTGACCTGCGCCGCCTTGGCCGCGCCGTAGGAGACCTCATCGGGGAATCCGTCCGCTCCGCCCGAGGTCAAGCCGATGATGCGGCCCCAGTCGCCGCCCCGGTCGACGTGACGGCGGGCGAACTCGGCGATGAGGAGCGCCGCCGCCCGGGCGTCTACCCCGAAGACCTGGTCAAGGGTGGTCCGACTCACGAGCGGCTGCGCCCGCCCGAAGCGGTGCACCGCAGTGGGGACGAAGGTGTCGGCGACCCACCCCGAAGCGTTGTTCACCAGGATCTCCACCGGTCCCAGCTCGGATTCGGCCGTGTCGAACAGCAATGGCGCGCTCGACGCGTCGGACAGGTCCACCTCCATCGCCACCGCGCTGCCCCCAGCCGCCCTGATGGACTCGGCGAGGAAGTCGGCCCGGGCCATCCGGGTCGCCCGATATGCCGTCGGGAGTGACGCGTCGTCAAGTCCGCCGAGCTTCTCACCTCGGAAGTAGGCACACAGGACGGCGCTGCCCTGGGCGGCGAGCGCCTTGGCGGAGGCGGCGCCAATCCCGTGGTTCGCGCCCGTGACGAGCGCGACCCGTCGTCCCGCGGAAGAGCCGACCGTCATCCCCGGCCTCGACCCCCTGTCTCCCCGTGCCCGCGAACACCCCCGTGCATGTGCGACCGTCCGCCGGCGCTGGTCAGCGCACGCCCGAGAGGCGGTCGAGTACCACCTCGGCCTCGGCCACGAAACGCGCGACCAACTCGCCCGCCGGGACGAGCTCCGTGATGGCGCCCACACCCTGGCCTGCCGGGTAACACTCCTTGTCGACGTCCACACCCTCGCTGAAGGAGTCACCCCCGAGGTGCATGGCACCGTTCCCGTAGGCGATGCCGAGTTGCTCCGGGAACTTCTTCAGTTCGTCGGGGTGGTTGTCGTAGTAGTCGGTGTACTGGTTCCTGACGACGCGCATGGTCTTGCCCGAATAGGCACGGCTGACAGTGGTCTGGTCCTCCCGACTGCTCAGCAGTTTGTCCTTGTAACCGAGAACGCTCCGGGCCTCGGGTGTCGCGATGAAGCGGGTCCCGACCCAGATGCCATCTGCGCCGAGTGCAAGCGCAGCAGCCAGGCCGCGGCCGTCGAAGATGCCCCCGGCGGCCACCACCGGGACGCGGTCGCCGACCGCGTCGACGATCTGCGGGACGAGCGGGAAGGAGGCGACCTGTCCGGTGTGGCCCCCCGCCTCGGTTCCCTGCGCCACCACCAAGTCGCAGCCGGCGTCGACGGCGCGCTGCGCGTGCTCGACCTTGCCGCACATGCTGACGACGATCACATCGTGGTTGTGGCAGAGGTCCACGACCTCGGTCGGGACCCCGAGCCCGGCGACGAAGGCCGACGCACCGCCCTCGATGATCATCTTGACCTGGTCGCTCATGCTCCCGGGCATCGCAGTGAGGAGGTCGACGCCGAAGGGCTTGTCGGTGCTCTGGCGCACCGCGGCGATCTCGGCCGCCATCTTCTCGTCACCCATGGTGGACGCGCCGAGACAACCGAAGCCCCCGGCCTCCGAGACGGCGGCGACCAACTCTGAATAGGAGACTCCCCCCATGCCGGCCAACATGACGGGGTGCTCGATACCGAGCAACTCGGTGAGGCGGGTTCGCATGGTGCTCTGGCCTTCCTTGATCTCGTTCCGGCACAACTCGAGGCCGGCATACGCCGCGGGGACCGTAGCGCGGGCGGCGGTGGGCCGCTGCCGGCGGTCCGGCGGACACGCGCGGTCGGCTGCCTATGGTTGCATTTCGACCAGGACGTTCCTACTGTGAGTTGATCGTGGGGGGGAGGCCGGTGTGAGCGTCAGCGCAGCACCCCCCATGGCCGAGAAGATCACCAAGCGTCGCCTGTGGCTGATTCTCGGTGCACTGCTCTTGGGCATGCTGCTGGCCGCTTTGGACCAGACCATCGTCTCGACGGCACTGCCCACGATCGTGGGAGACCTGCACGGCGGGTCGCACCTGGCCTGGGTGGTCACCGCCTATCTCCTGGCCTCGACGGTGTCAACGCCGCTGTGGGGGAAGCTGGGCGACCAGTACGGGCGCAAGACCTTCTTCCAGGCCGCCATCGTGATCTTCGTGATCGGGTCGGCCCTGGCCGGCTTCAGCCACACCATGACCGAGCTGATCGCCTTCCGGGCTTTGCAGGGACTCGGCGGTGGGGGGCTGATGGTCGGCGCGCAGACGATCATCGGCGACGTGGTGTCGCCCCGCGACCGGGGCCGCTACATGGGTCTGTTCGGCGCGATGTTCGCCGTGGCCACCGTGATCGGGCCACTCATCGGCGGGCTCTGCGTCACCTACCTGAGCTGGCGCTGGGTCTTCTACATCAACCTGCCGCTCGGAATACTGGCGCTGTTCGTGACCGGCGCCGTGCTCCCCGGCCATCTGCGCCGGGTCTCGCACCGCATCGACTACCTGGGGTCCTTGTTGCTGGCCGGCTCGGCGACGTCGCTCATCATCTTCGCCAGCCTGGGCGGGATCTCGTGGGCCTGGGTCTCGGGCCCGAGCATCTTCACCGCTGTCCTCGGCGTGGTGTTGGCGGCGGCCTTCCTCTTGGCCGAGCGCGGGGCGGCCGAGCCGGTGATCCCCCTGAAGCTGTTCCGGGAACGGGTCTTCAACGCCGCCAGTGGCATCGGCTTCGTCATGGGGTTCGCCATGTTCGGGGCGCTCACCTTCCTCCCCCTGTACATGCAGATCGTCAAGGGCGTGAGCCCCACGGCGTCGGGGCTGCGGATCTTGCCGCTGATGCTCGGCATGCTCGGAGCGTCCGTCACCTCGGGCCGGCTCGTGACGCGCTGGGGCCGCTACAGGATCTTCCCGATCGTCGGCACGGCATTGATGACCGTCGGCGCGTATCTCCTGTCGATGATCGATGCGTCGACGAACGGTTGGGTCCTGGCCGGCTACATGTTCGTCTTCGGCGTCGGCATGGGCCTGGTCATGCAGGTGCTCGTCGTCGCGGTGCAGAACGCCGTGTCTTACCAGGACCTCGGTGTGGCCACCAGTAGCGCGACGTTCTTCCGGATGATCGGTGGCTCCTTCGGCACCGCGGTGTTCGGGGCGATCTACGCCATCGTCTTGAACCACACGATCGCGCCGACGTTGGCCAAGGTCCCGGCGTCGGTGCTGAGGTCCTTCAACCCGCAGACGATCAACCCGGGCGTGCTGACCAAGCTCAAGTCGACGGCCGAGGGGTTGTTCTTCTACACCAAGTACATCGACGCCGTGACCCACTCGATCCAGATCGTCTTCCTGGTGGCGGTGCCCATCGCCTTCGTGGCCTTCCTCCTGAGCTTCTTGCTCCCCGAGGTGGAATTGCGCAAGACGGTGCAGACGGTCGACGTCGGCGAGGTGAACGGCTCGCCCGACCCGCGGTCGTCGCTCGAGGAGATCGAGCTGGCGCTGACCCGGCTCTCGGACCGGGAGAACCGGGTCGAGCTGTACCAGAACCTGGCCCATCGGGCGGGCATTGATCTGCCGCCCCGTTCGTGCTGGTTGCTCTACCGGCTGGCCGATCAGCCCGCCTGCACGGTCAAGGACGTGGCGCAACGGTTGAAGGTGAACCCGGATCTGATCCAGCCCGGGGTGGACGGGCTGTTGGCGGCCGGCATGATCGAGGAGCGGCGCCGGGGCGCCGAGTGCGATCTCTATCTCACGCCGGCCGGCACCAATGCACTCGGGAAACTGACCGAGGCGCGGCGCACCGGACTCACCGAGCTGTTGGAGGGATGGAACCCCGATGAGCACCCTGAGATCATCGAGATGGTGAAGGGCCTCGCCCACTCCCTGCTGGCCGACGACGAGCGCCTGGTGGCCGACGCCATGCCGCACGCGGTGGCGGGGGTGTCCGGCGGAGGGGGCGGCTGACCATCGCGCCGGCGCCGGCGCCGCCGCCCGGGGCGGGGGCCCCGTCGGCTGCTCAGGTGAGCGGGCCTGTGGCGTCCTCGGTCACTCGGAGTGCCTGGCGGAGCGCGGTGGCGGCGCTCGCCGGGGCGTCCTGGGCGTCGAGGCCGATGAGCGCGGCGCCCAGCACCGGTGGGGCGTCGAGGCGGATGAGTCTGGCGCGCGGCGCGGCAGCGTGGACGCCGGCCGCGACACGGGCCTGGAAGACGGTGTCGGTGGTGTCGAAAATGCCCCCGCCCAGAACGACCTCGACCGCCTCGTCGTGGAGGTCCAGCCGGATGACGGCCGCCCGAACGAAGGCCGCGATCTCGTCGGCCAGCGTGTCCGCTGCCTGGCGGGCCGGCGCATCGCCGTCGGCGGCGGCGTCGAGGAGGACGCGGGCCAGTTCGAAGAGCCGGGTGTAGGGAATGGCGCCCGTGTAGATGCCGGTGAGCGCGGCTTGCGAGTCGGGCGTTCCGAGATGAGCCGGCACCCGGTCACTGAGGATGGTGGCGTCACCCCGGCCGTCGCCGGCGCGCAGTGCCAGGCCGAGGGCCCGTACTCCGAGCCAGGCTCCACCCGGTGCGAAGTCTCCCGACAGTTCCGCCAGAGCGGGGAAGCGAACCGTCCGCCCGTCCGGCCCAACCGCGGCACAGTTCATGCCCGTCCCGCAGACGACGCCGATGCCCCAGCGGGCCGTCGTCCCCGCGCGCGAGACGGCGAACGTGTCATTGCGCAAGATGACCCGGTCCGTCCACCCGAGCCGGTCGATCGCCGGCGCGAGCTTCTCCTCGTCGACGGGCAGGTCGATGCCGGCCAGGCAGTACACACCAGTCGGGCACAGCGGAAGGGGGGCGTCCGCTATCCGTGCGTCGGCCGCGACGGCGGCGACGGCCTCGGTCAGTGCCTCGACCGTCCCGTCGAGGCCGACGAGCTGGTGGTTGCATGGACCGACCCGGGCCCGGCCGAGCACGCCGCCATTGTGCGCGACGAGGACGACATCGGTCTTGGTGCTGCCCCCGTCGAACGCCAGCACGGCGGGCACGGAGGCCGAGGGCTCGGACACGGACGGATGTTACGTTGCGCTGCGTGGGGACCAAGGTGGCTGTGGTCGGCGGTGGGAGCACGTACACACCGGAGTTGGTCGACGGCCTGTGCGATCTGGAGGACCGGATGGTCGTCGACGACCTGGTCCTGCTCGACCCGAGCCAACTCCGGCGTGAGGTGGTCGGCGGACTCTCCGAACGCATTCTGCGGGCCAGAGGATGGTCGGGGACGTTCTCGACGACGGCCGACCCACACGCCGCGCTCGAAGGGGCCGATTTCGTGGTGGTCCAGTTGCGCATCGGGGGGCAGGCGGCGCGCCACGTCGACGAGACGCTGCCGCGTCGGCTACGGGTGCCTGGGTCAGGAGACCGTGGGTGTCGGGCGGCTTGGCCAAGGCGCTGCGCACCGTGCCGATCGTGCTCGAGCTGGCGGAGGAGATGGCGGCCCGGGCCAACCCCGGGCCTGGCTGGTGGACTTCACCAACCCGGTCGGGATCGTGACCCAGGCGCTGCTCGACGAGGGCCACCACGCCGTGGGGCTCTGCAATGTCGCCATCTGGGCCCAACGGCGGATCGGGCACTATCTCGGGGTCGATCCCGACGACGTCTCGGTCGAGCACGTGGGGCTGAACCACCTGACCTGGATCAGGTCGGCCCGGGTTGGCGGCGACCGAGGGCCAGAGACCGGCTGGATGATCTCTTCGGCCGTTTCGGACCCGAGCTCGAGCTCGAGAGCGGCGTCCCGATCGACGTGCTCCGCCTGCAGCACGCGCTGCCGTCGTACTACGTGCACTACTACTACCAGCACGACGCCGAAGTGACGCAGCAGTCGGCACCGGGGCACCGGTCGCGAGCCGACGTCGTCGCGGAGCTGGAGACCAAGCTCTTGGAGGAGTACCAGGACCCTGCCCTGGTGTCGAAGCCGGCGGCACTGTCGTACCGCGGCGGCGCCTATTACTCGCTGGCCGCCGTGCGGCTCATGGGGTCGCTCCACGCCGGGACCGGCGACGTGCAGGTGGTCGACATGCGCAACGACGGCGCGGTGCCGGGCCTGCCCGACGATGCGGTGGTGGAGACCACCGCGGTCGTCGACGCCACGGGCGCGCACCCGCTTCCGCAGCGGGACCTGTCGCCCGAGATGCTCGGGCTGGTCCAGCACGCGAAGGCATACGAGCGCCTGGCCGTGAAGGCCGCGTGTTCGGGCAGCCGCGACGACGTCGTGCGCGCGCTGTTGGCCAACCCGCTGGTCGGGCAGTACCCGTTGGCTGCGGCGTTGGCCGACGAGCTGCTGGGGGCCAACCGGCGCCACCTGCCCCGGTTCTTCCCGTCGTGAGCTTGGTCCTTCCCCGTGCGTCCGGGCGGGAGGCACAGGAGCGGCGGCTAGCGTGTGCTCGCAGTTGCGTGGTGTGCCGGGAAGACTGGTCGGCGAAGAGTGACACCATGTCCATGACCACGACCGCCATCCCCACCCGAACCGTGCGTGCCCCGGTGCGGCCATGGCATGTCCGTGACCCGGCGCCGCGCCGCGCGCGTCCCGGCGGGCGCGGGTGTGCGGTCCCTCGGATCGACCGGGTCGCCGCCGTGAGCGACATCGACGAGGTGGTGGCGCCCCAGCCGGCGCGCGTCGGCAAGGACCGCCGCCAGCTGCCGAGCTGGCGGTGGGAGGAGCTGCGGACGACGCTGTGGGTCGTCCCGAGCATCCTCGTCGTCGTCTCGGTTCTCCTCTTCGTCGTCACGTTCGAGATCGACGTCGCGGCGTACCACGGCCACGTGGCGCTGCCGGTCTGGATCCGGACGGGCACTGCCGATGCCGAACGGCAGGTCCTGACCGCCATCGCCGCCGCCGTCCTCACGGTGATCGGTGTGGTCTTCTCCATCACGATCCTGGCGCTGACCCTGGCGTCGCAGCAGTTCGGCCCACGCATGATGCGCAACTTCGTGCGGGACATCGGCAACCAGGTGACGCTGGGCGTCTTCGTCGGCACGCTCGTCTACTCCGTGCTCGCACTGGGATCCATCAACAGCCTGAGCCCCACGTTCGTCCCCCATCTGTCGACGTCCGTCGCTGAGGCGCTCCTGCTGCTCGACCTCGCGGTGCTGATCTACTTCATCCACCACATCGCGAAGTCGATCCAGCTTCCCGAGGTGATCGGGGGGATTGCCCGTGACCTGATCAGCTCCATCGACGCCGAGTTCCCGGACGCCGTGGGTGCGGCCGACGAGCCCACCGTGCGCACGCACGCCGGCAAGTCGGTACCCGAACTGCTGAAGCTGATCGACGAGCGCGGGGCCGAGGTGCCCTCACAGGTCAGCGGCTACATCCAGTACGTCGGGTACTCCCAGTTGATCGGCATCGCCACGCGGACCGACTCGGTGATCCGGCTGGAGCACCGCCCGGGGCACTATCTGGCCACCGGCCGCGCGCTCGCCATCGTGTGGCCGCGGGGTGCGGCGCCCGAGGTCGCGCAGGCACTGTCGAAGGCCCACGTGACCGGGCCCCACCGCACGCTCGTGCAGGACCCGGTGTTCGCCATCGACCAACTCGTCGAGATCGCCATCCGGGCACTCTCGGCTGCCGTGAACGACACCTTCACGGCCCTGACTTGTATCGACTGGCTGTCGGCGGGCCTCGGTCGGGTCTCCGGCCGGGTCCTCGACGAGGGCGTGTACCGGGATGGCGCGGGCAACGTGCGCCTGATCGAGTCCGATCCGTCCTACGCCCGCATGGTGAACCGCGCCTTCGACAAGATCCGCCAGGCGGCCCGCGGCATGCCGGCGGTCCTGATCCGGCTCATCGACTCCCTCGGCTCGATCATGCTCGACACCACCTCAGCGGAGCAGCGAGACGTTCTGCGACGTCAGGCCGATATGGTCCTGCGCCTGTCCGAGGAGACGGTCACCGAGCCGAACGACCTGGAAGAGATCCGGTTCCGGTACCAGCGCCTGCCGAATGAGGAAGCCTTCGCAGAGCAGCCTCACACCTGGTCGAAGATCGAGCTGCCCTGATCGGGCGCGCTGGCCGGCCCCGTTCGGCGCCGGGGGATGCGGTCAACCGCCCGCGTTGTCCGTCGGGGATGTGGTGGTCGCAGCGGGCGCGGTCGTCGTGGTCGTCGCGTCTCCGCCGGAGCCGGAGCCGGAGCCCGACCCGTTCCCGCCGGTCGTTCCGCCGGACTTGGGTGCGGTCGTGCTCGTCGTCGTGGTGGTGCTTCCGCCGGTCGAGGGGCGGGTCGTCGTCGTGGCCGCCGGTGCGGGGGGCGCGACGAAGGGCACCGTCTCCCCCTGCATCGTGGCCAGGGTGGTCGAGGGCGTGGCCGACAGATTCGTGCACCCTCGTGCCGCGTTCCAGCTTTGGACGGCCGCGGTGGCGGGAGCACCGGTCAGCGGCTGCGGGAGCCCGTTGAGAATGGTGGCCGGGCGCCATACGGCGCCCGTGATGTGGCGACCTTGCGCGGTGATGACGAGCGCGCCGCTGTCGGTCTCGGGGGCCGTGTCGTCGTAGAAGGCGAAGTTGCCGAGGCCGTAGTCGACATACGCGCCGCCGAGATAGCCGCCCCCGAGCAGGACGTGGGCATCGGAGCCGATCACGATGTCCGCCCCCGCCTTGACGAGTTGCTCGGCCAGCGGCTCCTGCTGCGGGTTCGGGCAGGCCTGCGTCTCGGTGCCCCAGTGCACGTAGACGATCACCGTGTCCGTCGTGCGACGCACCTGTTGGACCTCGCGGACGAGCTGTGTGGGGTCGATCGCCGAGGCGACGCCGGGCTGGGTGGCGCTCGCCGTCCACGTGCTGACCAGATTGTCGGCGATTACCTGGGTCGCCGCGATGATCGCGACGCGCTGGCCGGCGATCGTGACCCGGTAGGGCGTGAAGGCCTGCGCCGCGGTGCTGCCGATGCCGATGATCGGATACTGCGCTTGGGACGCGATGGTCAGGTTCTGGGACAGGCCCTGCGGGCCGCAGTCGATGCCGTGATCGTTGGCCTCCGTGGCCACCGAGACGGTGGCGCTCTTGAGCGCAGTGACGGCCGACGCGGGCGCGTCGAAGATGTACGGCTTGTTCTGGGGCTCCGGGCAGGTCCCGTTGGTCACCGCCGTCTCGAGATTGACCATGCGGACCTGCGCGCCGGTGAAGAGCTGCGGGATGGTGGTGCCCAGGGCCGTCGCGGGGTTCTTGGCCAGGTTCGTCCCGACGATGCCGGCGAAGTGGACGTCGCCGCCGAAGCCGAAGGTGACTGTGTGGCCGTTGCCGGTCCAGGCCGGGTTGAGCGGGGAGTGCTTCGGAAAGTGCTCGGCCGTGGTGACGGCCTGGTGGGTCGTCGACGGGCGGCGGCTGGCTCGAGCCACCGGAGAAGAACGCCAAATAGATCACCAGGACAAGGACGAGGAGTGCGCTTCCCACGGCGAACTGGCGACGCCGGCGCATGACCCTTCGTGAGACCACGTCGGCACTATGTCACACACCGTGGCGCTCCCCTGGGCCAGCGGCTCCGTGACCAGCGGGTTCGCGCGTGACTGGCGGATGCCCGGGCTTCTCGGGACCTCGGTGTTCCCTCTTGGCCGCCCAGAGGCTGTCCCAGTAGGTGGTGAGGGAGTCGACGAGGCCGGCGCACCCGGCCGCGATCAGGTCGCGGCATTCGTCGAAGACCGCATCGTCGCCGTAATACGGGTCCCCCACGTCGGCGGCGGCTCCCGAGGTGGCGTCGAAGGCTCTGAGGAGAGCCAGGCGGCCCGGGTCGGCGCCGAGGCCGCGCAGGGTCTGCTGATGGCGCCGGTCGAGGGAGACCATGAGGTCGATGGTGCCCAGCTCAGAGGACATGATCTGATGGGCGATATGCCGGTGGTCCGGGAGGCCGGCCCGAGCGAGCGCCGTCTGGGCCAGCGGGTGCATGGGCTCACCCTCGTGCCACGGGCCGGTTCCGGCGCTGCGCACGTCGAGCTGCCCGGCCAGGGTGGTGCCGTCCGCCAGCGCGGTCGACGCCGCCAGAGACCGGGTGATGACCTCGGCCATGGGGGAGCGGCAGATGTTGCCGGTGCACACGAAGACGATGCGGTACGGCCTGTCGCCGAGCGGTCCCGGCGGGACGACGAGGCCCCGACTGCGGTGGGCGGCGCTCACCGGGCGGCGTACTCGTCGCGCAGGGACTTCTTGACGATCTTTCCGGTGCCGGCCCGGGGCCAGTCGGTGCGGAGCTCGAGCTGCTCGGGGATCTTCTGGGTCATGAGGCCGGCGTCCCGGCAGAACGAGGCCACGTCGGCCAGTTCGAGCCCCTCGGCGTGCTCGGCGAGCTGCACGACCGCGCAGACCAACTCGCCCCGCTCCGGGTCGGGGAGCCCGATGACGGCGACCTCGATCACCTTCGGATGGGTGTAGAGCAGGTCCTCGATCTCCTTGGCGCTGATGTTCTCCCCCTTGCGGACGATCACGTCCTTCAGGCGGCCCGTCAGGTTCAGATGTCCGTCGGCTCGCAATCGACCCAGGTCGCCGGTGCGGAAGTAGCCGTCCTCGTCGAAGGCCTCGGCGTCGAGAGTGGAGTCGGTATAGCCGTGGAAGACCATCGGACCCTTGACCCGCACCTCGCCCTCCTCGTCGAGGTCGGCGATCCGGCCGTCGAGCGTCACGATGCGGACGTCGGCACCCTCCACGGGCTTGCCGTCGGTGTTGGCCAACTGCTCGTCGCTGTCGTGCGGCGAGCCGTTGGAGATCATCGGCACCTCGGTCATGCCGTAGCCGTGGACGACGCCGCGCCCGCCGATCTCGTCGCGCACCTCGTAGTGGACCTCCGGAGGTTTGGCCGCTCCGCCTCCGGACATGAGGCGCAGGGTGGGCAGGATCGGGTCCGTCGGAGTCTTGCGCTGCTCCGCGAGGTACGCCACGTAGAACGCGGTGCTCCCCCCCACCATGGTCGCACCGTGCTGGCGGAAGAGCGGGAGGACGGCCGGCGCCGAGAAGGCCTCGACGAGGATCGCCGGGAACCCGATGGACAGCATCGTCACCAGATAGTCGGGGCCTGCGATGTGCGAGAAAGGGAAGGCGATGGAGCCGACGTCGTCGGGCCCCATGTCGAGGGCGCGGGCCAGGCCCCATCCGCCGGCGATCAGCGTCTGGTCGGTGTGCTGGACGCCCTTGGGGTCGGCGGTGGAGCCCGACGTGTAATAGATCCAACGGATGGGGGCGTCCTCCGGGGATGTCCCCAGGGGCGGCGGGGGCAGCACGGCAGGGTCGCCTTCGGGCAGGCCGGCGTCGATCCTGAGGATGGTCGGCCGGGCGGGGGCGTCGGCTAGTGCCCGCTCGGCGATGGCGGCGAAGTCGGTGTCCCGCCATGTGGCGCGGGATGACGAACAGCTCGGCTCCGGTCTGGCGGAGGGCGAAGCCCACCTCACGCTCGCGATAGAGATGGATGATCGGGTTCTGGACGGCGCCGAGGCGCGCGAGCGCGATGGACAGGACCACGGTGTCGATTTGGGTCGGGAGCTGCCACGAGACGACCGAGCCGGTCGTGACGCCCAAGCCGTGCAGGCCGGCGGCGACCCGCTCGACCCGGTCACGGAACTGGCCGAACGTGACGGTCTCCGCCGTCCGCCGCGATGAGCATGGGATGGCCCGGTGACGCTTGGGCTCGGCGGTCGACCAGCTCCCACATGGTGCGGGCGCCGGTCAGGATCTCGCTCGTGGTCATGACCTCTCCTTCTGGGACCACTCTCATAGCAGCTGGGGGCACCGGCTCGGATGGGCTGGCGCGCCGCTGGCGCCGCCCAGGGGGCAGAATGGTCTTGTGGCGAGACGCCCGGTGCACTCGGAGGCCCATTCCCCGGAGTCGGACGATGGGGGTGGGAGGAAGACGGTCGACCGCAGGCAGCAGGTCCGGTTGGTGGGCGTCGCCGTGGGGGGAATTCTGTTGGGCTGGTTCGCGCTGGCCAACTTCCGGAAAGTGCAGATCGACTTCTGGGTGTTCCACCGCCAGGCGCCGCTGATCCTCGTCATCGTGATCTCGGGCCTGCTCGGGGCTCTGATCACGGCCCTGATCATGCGGCGCAAGCCCAAGGCGGAGGAGAAGGCCCGACCCCCGGGGCGCGGCCCGGCGGCTCGGCGGGGTGGTCCCGACCTTCCTGGGTGGGACCTGTGGCGCGACATGCCAAGTTGATGACCGCGTTCGCATCGGCGCCGCCGGGTTCTAAGCTGCACAGTGGTGGAGACAGCTGTTCGGGCAGGCAAGAAGGGGCACATTCTCGTTGTCCCCGCCCTCCGGGCGTGCCAACATGTGCTCCGGATGGATGTGGAGATCCCAGGGGGCAGGGTGTAGTGCCGCTTTCCGACCACGAACAGCGCATTCTGGCCGAGCTCGAGGAGTCACTGGTTCGCCAGGACCCCGAGTTCGCGGAGCGTGTGCGCTCGGAGACCGTCTACCGGCACGCCGGTCGCTACTGCAAGTGGGCTGCGGTGACCTTTGTCATCGGCGTCGTCATCCTCGTCGCCTTCTACAGCAAGTCGGTCATCGCCGGCTTCGTCGGTGTCGTGATCATGTTCGCCTCCGCGGTGTGGTTCGAGCGCAACCTGCGCCGCATGGGGCGGGCGGGCTGGCACGACCTGAGGCGATCGAAGGACGGGGAGCCGAAGTCCGCCGGCGCCGTCAACGGGATCGAGGGCGCAGTGAGCGACGCCCGCGACTGGTTCCGCTCCCGCTTCCACCGGCGCGACGGCTGAACATCACGCGGGGCGTCGTCGGCCCCGCTGATCCGGTGTCAGTGCCCGCCGCGGTGGGGATCCGGGCCGAGGTAGCAATCCTTCCGTGGCAGACCTGGCACTGGCCGTCGACATCGGCGGCACCAAGATGGCCGCCGGCCTCGTCGACCTCGATGGGTCCCTGGTCGAACGGGCGATGCGACCAACCCGGGCGTCGTCGGGTCCCGACGACGCCGAGGACCTCTGGAACGACCTGGCCGGGCTCGTGGAGGAGGTAGCCGGCCGTGTGGGCACGGGGGATCACCTCGTCGTCTGCGGCACCGGGTGCGGTGGGCCGATGAGTCCCGGCGGGGAGGCGGTGTCGCCCTTGAACATCGCTGGGTGGAGAGCCTTCCCCCTGCGGGCCCGCCTGGCCGGGTTGACCCGGCTCCCGACGTTCGTCGACAACGACGCCAAGGCCCTCGCGCTGGGGGAGGGCTGGGTCGGCGCGGCGGTCGGATCTGCGAACTACATGGCCATGGTGGTGTCGACCGGCATCGGCGGCGGCATCGTGCTCGACGGCAGGCTGCTCGACGGGCGGCTCGGGAACGCCGGCCACATCGGCCACGTCGTCGTCGTCCCCGATGGCCGCGCGCTGTCCGTGCGGCAGCCGAGGCTGTCTCGAGGCGGAGGCATCGGGAACCGCGTTGGCGGCGCTGACCGGTGAACCGGCCCGGGTGGCGTCTCCCGAATGGATCGAGCGAACCGGAACGCTCGTCGGTCGCGCGCTGGCGACGGCGGTGGTCCTGCTCGACCTCTCGCTCGCCGTGGTGAGCGGATCGGTGGCCCTGGGTTTCGGGGAGCCCTTCTTCCGGGCGGCCCAGGCGGAGATGGACGAGCTGTGCCGTATCGAGTTCGCCCGAGGGGCACGGGTGGTGCCGGGCGGCTCTGGGTGACCGCGGCCCGCTCGTCGGTGCCGCCCGGGTGGGACTGTGCGGCGCGGGTGTCGTGGCGTGAGCGGCGCGGGTATCGGCCGTCGGGAGTGGGGTCGGGACGCCTTGGTGGTGGCGCGTGCCGTCGTGCCTCGCCCCGGGCTGTGGTGGGCCTCCGCGGGCGCCCTCAGACGGATGGCCCGACGCGGCTGGTGGCGCCGGGCACCGTTCGTGCCGCTCCCAGGGGAGGACTACTGGCGGTTCCGGCTCGTCACCGCGTACGGCGGGGACGGACGAGACGGGGGAGTTGACCCCGAGGGACGTGGTGGCCTTCCTGCGCTGGTGTCAGAGGTCACGGCCTCGCCGCGGATAGCCTCTCGGGGGTATGGAGCGGGTGCTCCTCCTCAATGCGACCTACGAGCCGCTCGCCCTCGTCTCGGATCGCCGTGCCGTCGTACTCATGCTCGCGGGCCGCGCTGAGGCGGTCGCCATCCGCGAGGACTGCACGGTCTTCCATTCCGCGAGGCTCAACATTGACGTGCCGTCCATCGTGCGCCTCTCGCACATGGTGCGCATCCCGCGTTGGGCGCGCACGCCGCCCGTGACCCGGCGATCGGTGCTGCGACGCGACGGCGGGCTCTGCGTGTACTGCTCGCAACCCGCCGACACCATCGATCACGTGATCCCGCGCAGCCGGGGTGGCACCCACGACTGGTCCAACGTCGTGGCCGCCTGCAAGCGCGACAACCTCGTCAAAGCGGACCAGCTGCTCTCCGAGTTGGGTTGGACACTCAGCGTGAAGCCGGCTCCGCCGGACGGGCACCTCTGGCGGTTGCGGCACCTGGCGGACGTGGACCCGTTGTGGGAGCCGTATCTCGCCGCGGCCTCCTGAGGTTTGCCCACTTCCTCCTCCCTCTTCGACGTCGAGCAGTTCCGGGCCGAGCCGCGGCGGCTGGCCCTCGCCCGTGACGTCGCTGGCCCCACCCTGGTGCTCGGGAGCACGCAGCCGACCGAACTCGTCGGCCGCGTTGCGATGCGGGAGCGAGGCGTGCGGCTGGCCCGGCGGCGCGGCGGGGGAGGAGCCGTCTATCTCGGCCCGGGCGAACAGCTCTGGCTGGACGCCTGGATACCGCGGGACGACCCGCTCTGGGTGGCCGACGTGTCAGCCGCCGCCGAGTGGGTCGGGGCGTGGTGGATGGAGGCGCTGGCGGGCACCGGGCCCCGACCCGAGCAGCCGGGCTTCGACGTGCACGCCGGACGATCGATCCCGGGCGACCTCGGGGACCTCGTGTGCTTCGCGGGTCGCGGACCCGGTGAGGTGTTCCGTGGCGCGAGCAAAGTGGTCGGGCTCTCGCAGTGGCGGGCGCGGGAGGGCGCCCTGTTCTCGTCCTGCGCGTACCTGCGCTGGGATCCCGTGCCGATGCTGGCGCTCATGGAACTGGACGAGCAGGCGCGCGACGACTTGGCGCGCGACCTGGCGCCGATGGCGGTCGGTCTGGCCGAGCTCGACCCGCCGGCCGCCGATCTCGACCTCGTCCGCGCGGCGTTACTGGACACCTTCCCTGCCTTCGGGATGATGACGCCGCCATCGGGTTGAGGTTGCCTGTGGTGTGACGCAGGCGGGCGTCGGCTCTTCCTTTCCTTTCCTTTCCCTTTCCTTTCCTTTCCCTTTCCCTTTCCCTTTCCTTCTTCTCTTTCTGCGATCCCGGCTCGGCCCGGTTCGAATCGGAGAACGGTCGCGTCGGCGTGGGCTCTCGGTGTGTTCCTTCGCGGTCAGGGCGGGTCCCCGGCCCGGGCGCCCGGCGCGGGTCCGGCCGATCATCGCGGCCTGCCTCCCAATAGGCGCCTCGGCGCACCCGCGGTGGGGCCCGGGAATGGGAGGTGGTTGCTTTTGGGTTGCTGGGGGTCATAGTAGTTGTGCAGTGGAGGAAAAGGGCGTAAAGTGGCGCGCAGTGGTGTGAGGAGGCGTCAGAGGACGCAAGCCAGGGAGCGTCGTGGGAGATACAGCTGGTGGCAGGCTTCGTAGGGAGATACGAGCATTCGCTCGACACGAAGGGCAGGGTGATCCTGCCCGCGAAGTTCCGCGGCCAGTTCGAGCGGGGCGGCTACCTCACCCAGAACTCGGAGGGCTGCCTGGCGTTGTGGACACCAGGCGAATTCGAGCGGCGGATGGAGAGCATGCAGGAGAAGGCAGTCGCCGGTCGCGCGGATCGCAACCGGGCGCGTATCTGGGCGTCGAACTCCGCCGAGGTCGAAATCGATCGGCAGGGACGAATGCCGATTCCCGCCCACCTTCGGACGTTCGCCCGACTCGACGCCGAGGTGCTCGTGCACGGAGCCATCGACCGGGTCGAGCTGTGGAATCCGGCGGCGTGGGCGGAGAGGGTGCTGCCCGAGGAGAGCTGGCTGCTGGAGGACGAGGACTAGCGGCCGCGGCCGCCATGACGATCGACTGGACCCGAGCTCCAACGGAAAGGACACACGACAGGACCGAGAACACGACAACAACGACACGTAGGACGCACTGGACCATGTGCAGCTCCTCGACCGGCGCGCTGGAAGGCCACTCCACCCACCTCCACGTTGGTCGTTCGGATCTCCACCTCCCTCTCGACCCACCGGCCGAGGGGCTGCAGATGGCCCACTCGTTCGAACACATTCCCGTGCTGCGCGACGAGGTGGTCTCGCTGTTCGCATCCGTGCCCCCCGGAGTGGTCGTCGACGCGACCGTCGGAGGGGGAGGGCATGCCGCCGCGTTGCTCGAGGCGTATCCAGAGCTGCGCATCGTCGGGTTGGACCGCGATCCCGCCGCGTTGGAGGCGGCCCGGGCGCGCTTCTCCGCCTTCGGCGACCGGGTCACGCTGGTCAAAGCCCCGTTCTCCTCGCTCGAGTCCGTGGTCTCGGGTCCCCGGTTCGGGCCTTTGGCGGGCGTGTTGCTGGACCTCGGGGTCAGTTCCCCTCAGCTCGACCGGTCCGACCGGGGGTTCTCCTTCCGCGAGGACGGTCCCCTCGACATGCGGATGGACCCGACCACGGGCCCGACCGCTGCCGATCTGGTGAACAGCCTCCCAGTGGAGGCCCTGGCGGCGCTGTTCCGAGAGAACGGAGAGGGGCGGCTGTCCGGGCGCATCGCCCGGGCCGTCGTGGGAGCCCGGCCGCTGACCTCTACGAGGCAGCTGGCCGAAGTCGTGGCGTCGGCCGTGCCGGCGCCGGCCCGCCGGAAGGGCCATCCGGCCCGCCGGGTGTTCCAGGCACTCCGCATCGCGGTGAACGACGAGCTGAGCCAGCTTGCGGCCGCTCTCCCGGTCGCCTTGTCGCACCTGGCGGTCGGTGGTGTGTGCGCAGTGATCAGCTACCACTCCGGGGAGGACCGCCTCACGAAGCAGGCCTTCGCCGAGGCCGCCTCGGGCGGGTGCGTGTGTCCCCCCGGCCTGCCGTGCGTCTGCGGCGCCGTGGTCCGGCACCAACTCGTCTTCCGGGGTGCCCGGAAGGCCTCGGCCGCGGAGATCACCGCCAATCCCCGGTCGGAGAGTGCGCGCCTGCGGGCCATCGTGCGGATCGACGCCGGGTCTGACGAGGCGGCGGAGGGTGGTCTCTGATGGCACCTCCCCCTGCGAGCTCCGGTGCAACGGCGACACGCCCGTCCCGCCCGGCCGGGCGCGGGACAGAAGCTCCCTCTACCCGGCGCGCACCGCTCCGGGTAGTCCCGACTCGTTCTCGGCGCGGCATACGAGGGGGCCGCGCCGGCGTCGGTCGGGGCAAGTGGCTCACCATGACGGCCGTCGCCATGGTGGTGGCCGCGTTGCTGGCAGTCGTCGTGGGCCAGGCGGTCCTGGCCAACGGCCAGGTGCGGCTCTCCACACTGCAGCACCAGCTCACCATGGAGCAGAGCGCGCACCGCCAGGCCGAGCTGGCCGTGTCGCAACTCGAGACGCCGTCGCGGATCGTGGCGGCCGCCTCGGGCGGGCTCCACATGGTCCGGCCGGCCAGCGTCGTCGAGCTGCCCTACGTCTCCCTGTCCGTGCCCCTCCCCACCCCGAAGGTGACGCCCGCACCCGTTCCGCCTCCGCCGAGAACCTCCCCGGCGGGTGCGGGGGCACCGACGGGAACGGGCGCCGGGAGCTCCTCGTCCGCGAGCTCCTCCTCCTCCTCCTCCTCCTCCTCCTCCTCCTCCTCGACTTCGTCCTCCGCCGCCACAACGACGCCGACATCGACGCCGTGAGCGTCACGACCCGACACGCGCCTCACCGCGCGCGCGCTGGTTCGGTCCGCGAGAGGTCCTCCAAATCAGGGTTGGCAACGACACAGACGCAGGGCCGGGCCACGCGCTCGGTCGCTGCGTCGGCGCGCGCGCCATCCACCGGTACCCGGCCGGCTCGGCCGGCTCGGCCGGCTCGGCCGGTCCAGCCAGGCCGACGCCAGCCGGCGGCGCCGCGCCGCCCGAGCGGCGCCGTTGCGGCACCGGCGCCCCGGCCATCGACGCGCCCGCACCGCCCGCCGGCGAAGGTGGCTCGCCTTCCTGTCTCGCGTCAGCGCCGGGGCTGGGAGAACGGCACGTTCCAGCGCCGGGTGCGGCTGGTCCGTCTCTTTTTTATCGTGGCGGTGCTGCTCCTGGTGGCGAGGCTGGTCGACGTGCAGGTCCTGCACGCGGGCGCCTACGAAGCGGCAGCGCGCGGGGAGTCCTCCATCTCCGTTCCCTTGCCGTCGTTGCGCGGCGGGATTTACGACCGTGACGGATCGCCGCTGGCACTCTCCATCCCCACCGACGACATCGTCGCGGACGACTTCCAGGTCGCGCATCCGGTGCAGACGGCGCTCGCCCTCTCGCCGATCCTCCACGTGCCGGCCACCACCCTCGCCTCCGAGCTGCACCGCCGCACGGGCTACGAGGTCCTCGCCCGCCAGCTGCCCCAGGCCACCGGTCAGAAGATCGCGGCGGATGCGTTTCCCGGCATCTCCTTGATCGGCGACTCGAAGCGGGAGGTGCCGAACGGGAATCTCGCAGTGCCCGTCGTCGGGTTCACGAACGCCGCCGGTCACGGCGCCGGGGGACTCGAGTTCGGTGACAACCACCTCTTGGCGGGCGTCGACGGCAAAGAGACGATCATGGAGTCGCCGGCAGGTGTGGCACTGCCGCAGTCCCCGGCGACGAACCAGGTGTCCTCCACGCCGGGCACCGGTCTGGAGTTGACCCTCGACTCGCAGCTCCAGTACGAGTCGGAGCAGGCGCTGGCCAAGGCCATCGCGACCTCGAACTCCGTCAGTGGCACCGCCGTGGTCATGGACGTCAAAACGGGCCAGATCCTCTCCATGGCCAATCTCGTCGCCAACCACCCTGCCGCCGTCGGCGCGAGCAGCACCACCACCCCCTCCGATCCCGGCGGCGTCGTGCCGATCGGGCCACACGACGCCGTCAATGAGGCGCAGAACAACCTGGCCGTGACCCAGCTCTACGAGCCCGGCTCGGTCTTCAAACTGGTCACGTTCTCGGCCGCGTTGCAGGACGGTCTGATCAATCCCAACTCCGAGTTCACCGTCCCCGACCAGATCAGCTTGGACGGATCGACCTTCCACGATGCTGAGCCCCACCCCACCGAGCGGCTGAGCGCGACGCAGATCCTGGCCCAGTCGTCCAACATCGGGACGTCGGAGATCGCGCAGGGCGTCGGCGAGCAGCGCCTGCTCAACCAGGTCAAGACGCTGGGTTTCGGCCAGCCGACCGGGCTCGACTTCCCGGGCGAGTCACCGGGGCTGCTGGCGACCGCTGCGCAATGGGAACCGACGGACTATGTGTCCCTGCCCATCGGGCAGGTCGATGCCGTGAGTGCCCTCCAGGTGCTCGATGCGTACAACGCCGTGGCCAACGGCGGCGAGTACGTGGCGCCCAAGTTGGTGCAGGCCACCGTCAGTCCGTCGGGGAACGTGACCAAGACCGCGCCGTCGGCGACCCACCAAGTCATTTCGCCCTCGGTCGATGCTGAGCTCTCCTCCATGCTGCAACAGGTGGTGAACCAGGGCACCGGGACCAGCGCCGCCGTGCCCGGCTACACCGTGGCCGGCAAGACCGGGACCGCGCAGATCCCGACCGCCGGCCACGACTCTTACGTCCCCGGCGCCTACATGGCGTCCTTCGTGGGCTACGCGCCAGCCTCCAACCCCACGTTGTCAATGATCGTCGTGCTCAACCGGCCCACCCCGATCTTCGGCGGCACGGTGGCGGCGCCGGTGTTCTCGCAGATCATGAGCTACGCCCTGCACCGCTACGACATCCCCACCACCCCTGGTGCGCCGGCCCCCACCACCCCGGGCACCGGCACCGGGTCGACGGCGACGCCGACGCCGACGCCGGACCAAGCCCAGGACATTACGTGACCCTGCCCCACACCCCCATTGCGGTCGTCTCGCAGGGGTGCCCGAGGCATGCAACGCTGTCGGTTCGACCATGCCACGCGTGCCCATGAACCTCCTTTTCGACGATATTGAGGTGATCGAGTCCGTCGGCGACCCTTCCTCCGTCGAGGTCGGGGGCATCTCGCACGACAGCCGCAGGGTCGTTCCCGGCGACCTCTTCTGTTGCGTTCCCGGCCGGGTCAGCGATGGACACGTCCATGCCGCCGAGGCCGTCGACCGCGGCGCCATCGGTCTCCTCTGCGAGCGCTTCATCCCCGACCTAGTCGACCAGGGTGTCGTGCAGACGCGGATCGCGGAGGGCACCATGCGGCCGGTCATGGCCCGGCTGGCGTCGACGTTCTACGGCTTTCCCGCGCGCGACCTCTTGATGGTCGGTGTGACGGGCACGAACGGCAAGACGACCGTAACTCAGCTGCTGGGCGACCTGCTGAGCGCGGCGGGTCGACCCACCAACGTCATGGGGACGCTGTCGGGCACACGCACGACGCCAGAGGCGACCGAGGTGCAGCGCGTCCTGGCCGGGGTGCGCGACCGCCAGAAGTCCGACGGGCATCGTCATGCGGTGGCGATGGAGGTGTCGAGCCACGCCCTCGTCCAGTCACGCGTCGAGGGCATCCATTTCGACGTTGCAGTCTTCACCAATCTCAGCCACGACCATCTCGACTATCACGGGACGATGGAGGAGTACTTCGAGGCGAAGGCGCTGCTGTTCACTCCGAGCCATGCGCTGCGCGGCGTCGTCCACGCTGACGACCCGTGGGGACAGCGGCTCTTGGCGCGCGCCCGCATTCCGACGGTCGCCGTCCACCGCGCCGATGCCACCGATGTGGTGCTGCGCCCGGGGCGCTCCGAATTCACGTGGCGGAGCCAACGCATCACGACCCCGCTGACCGGCGCCATAAACGTCGACAACGCGCTCCTGGCCGCCGAGGCCGCACTGGCGCTCGAGGAACTGGACCTCGGGCCCGAGGAGATCGCGCGGGCCATGGCGAACATCGCGCCGGTCCCGGGCCGGCTGCAGGTCATTGCCGCTCCGGGCTCACCGCCGCCGGCGGAGGCAGGGTCAAGGAGCCCTACCTTCACCGTGCTCGTCGACTACGCGCACACACCAGCCGGGCTCGAGGTGGTGCTGCGCGAGGCGCGGACGCTGGCACCCGGGGGGCGCGTGCTCAGTGTCTTCGGGTGCGGTGGGAACCGGGACCGAGCCAAGCGTCCGCTGATGGGCGCGGCGGCGGTGCACCTGAGCGACCTGGCCTTCGTGACGTCGGACAACCCACGCGACGAAGAACCGCTGACGATCATTGGAGAGGTGCTGGCCGGGATCCCCGACGGGCGCGCCGACCCCCGGCTCGTGGTCGAGCCCGATCGTGGGGCTGCCATCCGGCTGGCCATCGATGCCGCCCGCCCCGATGACGTCGTCGTTATCGCGGGGAAGGGTCATGAGACGTATCAGGAGGTCGCCGGCCAGCGTTTCCCTTTCGACGACGCGGTCGAGGCCCGTCGAGCCCTCTCCCTGCGCGTTCGGGTCCGACCCGGGGACCTGGGTGGCCCCCCAGGAGGGGCCACCGGCGCGGCTCGGTGCCGCCGGTCCGAAGCGGATGGCGACGGCTCCCCACCGCACTCTTCCGGAGGCCTGACAACGCGTGCTGGGACTGCTCGTCTCCGGAGGCGTTGCGCTGGGGGTCGCCATCCTCCTGACCCCATTCCTCATCCGCTACTTCCGTCCGCGTGAGCTCGGCCAGCACATCAGGGAGGACGGCCCCGCCTCCCACGTCGCCAAGGCGGGCACGCCCACCATGGGCGGCATCGCGATCGTGGCCTCCGTCGCCATCGGCTACGCGATCGGTCACATCGGCACCGAGATCCGCTTCTCGCGCACGGGCTACCTAGCCGTCGGCGCGGTGGTCGCCTTCGGCCTCATTGGTTTCCTCGATGACTACATCAAGGTCCACCACCGGCGCAGCCTCGGGCTGAACAAGCGGGGGAAGGCGGCGGCCCAGCTGGTGTGCGCACTGGCCTTCGCCGAATTGGCGGTGCACTGGGCCCATACCTCGACGGCACTGTCCTTCACTCGCTCCGAGGCCCTCGGCATCAATCTCGGCCAGGTCGGGTGGGTGATCTTCGCCGTGCTCGTGATGGTCGGCTCGTCGAACGCGGTGAACATCACCGACGGGGTGGACGGCTTGGCTGCCGGCGCCGGGACCTTCTGCTTCGCCGTGCTCTCCATCATGGGCTACTGGATCTTCCGGCACTACGCCATCTACCACGTGCTCCCGGCCTCGGCGATCGACCTCTCCCTCGTGGCGGTGGCGCTGGCTGGTGCCTGCATCGGGTTCCTGTGGTTCAACGCGGCCCCGGCCAAGATCATCATGGGCGACACCGGGTCGTTGGCGATCGGTGCGGGCCTGGCCGCGCTCTGCCTCCTTCTCAACCTCGACCTGCTGCTCCTCGTGATCGGCGGGCTCTTCGTCATGGAGACCGTGTCGGTGATCCTCCAGGTGATCAGCTTCCGCATTTTCCACCGCCGGATCTTCCGGATGGCCCCCATCCACCATCACTTCGAGCTCGCCGGCTGGCCCGAGACCACCGTCATCGTCCGTTTCTGGATCCTCGGCGGGCTCTTCTGCGCCCTGGGGCTCGGCATCTTCTACGGCGACTTCCTCACGGTGGCGAAGTTCACATGACCCTCTTCCGTCTTCAGCGGTGGCGTCGAGCGATCCACCCACCCGCTGGTCCGCCACTTGCGCCGCGCGGTGGGGGAGACTTTCGGGATGCATCGGGTGTCGGACCGGTCAGCGCAGCGCGTCCGCGCCCAAGGGAAGTGTGCGCCATGACGGCAATGCGCAGCGTCGGGTCAGGGGAGTGGCACGGGGCGTCCCGGCCGCGACGGGCGCTCGACCTCGACCTCGACCTCGAAGTCGATGTCGGCGTCGGCGTCGGCGTCGCGTTGGACGGATCATCGTCGAGCGGGCCGGGGATCCGGCGCCGGCACCGCTGCGGGCCGCGGCATCGGCATCCGCATCGGCAGCCGCCGGGTGCCGGTCTCGACCCTGCTGCTGCTCGATGTGGTACTGCTCTGCCTCATCGGCCTCGTGATGGTCGGCACCGCCTCGTCGGTGGTCTCCATCGCCACCTACGGCTCACCGTGGGCCATCCTCATCAGGGAAGCCATGTGGATGGCGATCGGCGGCATTGCACTGTGGCTCGCCGTCCGCTTCGACTACCGCAAGCTGCGGCGCTTCAGCCCTCTCATCATGTTGGTGACGTTCGGGCTCCTCTTCGTGGTGCTGGTCCCCGGCCTCGGGGTCCACGCCATGGGGTCGAGCCGGTGGGTTGGCTTCGGGCAGTTCCGGTTGCAGCCGTCCGAGCTGATGAAGCTGGCCCTCACCCTCTTCGCGGCCGACTTCATCACCCGCCGCCTCGATGAGGACGCCGCCGACCGCCGTATCATCGGCCCGCTCCTGATCGTGACCGGCTTCGCCTGCGTCTTGATCCTGGCCCAGCCCGACATGGGCACGGCGATGGTGCTCGGCTTCATCGCGCTGGCCCTCCTCTTCGTCTCCGGTGTGCGCCTGGGACCCGTGATGAAGGTGATGGCCGCGCTGGCCGGCCTGGCGCTGATGGTGGCGGTGGCCTCGCCCTACCGCCGGGCCCGGCTGCTGTCGTTCATGGACCCCTCCGCCCACAGCTCGGGCTCGGGGTACCAGGTCATGCAGTCGGTGATCGGATTGGGCTCGGGCCACTTCGTGGGCGCGGGCCTCGGCGGCGGGCAGGCCCAATGGGGGTTCCTCCCGAACGCGCACACCGACTTCATCTTCTCGGTGATCGGTGAGGAGCTCGGGATCGTCGGCGCGCTCCTGGTGCTGTGCCTCCTCGGCGGGTTCGTCTGGCTCGGCATACGGGCGGCCGTGCAGTCGCCGGACCGCTTCGGCGCGCTGGTCTCGCTCGGACTGGTGGCGTGGGTTGGGGCGGAGACCCTCATCAACGTCGGGGCGGTGGTGGGCGTGCTTCCCGTCACCGGGATCCCGCTGCCCTTCATCTCCTTCGGCGGCTCGTCGCTGGTCATCACCATGGCGGCCGCCGGCGTGCTGATCAACGTGGCCCGGCAGGGCGAGGCCGGTGGCGCGCTCCGGGTGGCGGCCCTGGGCCGCCGGCCTACGAGTCGCGGCCCCGCGAGTCGCCGGCCGGCGAGCTCGGCGCGAGGTCGGTGAGCGCACCGGCGCGGCACGGTGATCGCGGGCGGCGGGACGGGCGGTCACATCGTTCCCTCGCTGCAGATCGCCCGCGCACTGGTTGACCGCGGCCACCCGGCGGAGTCGATCGAGCTCTACGGCTCACGCCGGGGACAGGAGGCCACCGCGTGGCCGACCCTCGAGTTCCCGCACACCCTGCTGCCGGGCCGGGGGGTGCGGCGCAGCCTGCGCCCGTCCGCCTGGTGGGCCAACGCCGGCGCGGTGCTCGGTTTGACGTGGGCCTGCCTGCGCGCCTTCGGCTCCTTCCTCACGCGGCGCCCCCGGGTCGTCGTGATCGTGGGGGGCTACGCCAGCTTCCCGGCGGGGCTGGCGGCGGTGCTCACCCGGGTGCCGCTCGTGTCCATGAACACCGATGCCGTGCCGGGCGCGGTGAACGGCCTGCTCGGTCGTTTCGCCGCGGCCAACGCGGTGGCGTTCGCCGGAACGGACCTGCCGCGGACGCACGTCACCGGGACTCCGGTGTGGCCCGAGCTCGCCACGCTGGAGCGCACGCCGGAGGGCCAGGCCGACAGCCGGGCCGCGCTCGGTCTGCCGCCCGACCGCCAGACCGTGGCCTGCGCCGGCGGCTCCCTCGGTGCGCGGCGGGTCAACCGCGCCGTGGCCGACCTGGCGCGTTCGTGGGCCGGTTGTGCCGACCGCTCGCTCTACCACGTGACCGGGCGGCGTGACTACGAGGCGTTCGCCGCCGAGGCCGCCGCGGGAGCCGCCGCCAGGACCGCCACGGGGACCGCCAGTGGGAGGACGGCGGGTGACGGCCGCGACGGGAGCGGCCTGTGCTACCGGGTGGTGCCCTTCGAGGACCGGATGCCCGACCTCTACAACGCGGCCGACGTCTGCGTGGTCCGGGCAGGTGCCATGACCGTCGCCGAGCTGCTGGTGTCGGGCGTCCCGGCGATCCTCGTCCCCCTGCCCGGCGCCCCACGCGACCACCAGACCCGCAACGCCGAGGCGCTGGTCGACCATGGGCGCCGCCGTCCTCGTCCCCGATCGACGAGTGCGACGGCCGCACGCCTGGCCCTCGAGCTCGATGCGCTCCTGGCCGACCCGGACCGCCTGCGGGCCATGGGCGAGGCCGCCCGGGGCCAACGCGGCACCCCGACGCGGCCGCCCGCGTCGCCGAACTGGTGGACGCCCATGCCCGCTGACGCAGGCGCCGCCGGCAGCGTCACTCGACCTGGGACGGCCCCCGGCACATCCACATCGTGGGCATCGGCGGCGCCGGGCATGAGCGCCATCGCGCTCGTGCTCCGGGCCATGGGCCACCACGTCTCGGGTTCGGACCTGAAGGACTCGCCGGTGGCGGAGCGGCTGCGCTCCCACGGCATCACGGTGGCGGTCGGGCACACGCGCCCGAGCACGTGGCGGGCGCCGACGCGGTGACCTACTCGCCGGCCGTCCAGCCGGAGAACCCGGAGCTGGCCGAGGCACGGCGCCCGGGGCATCCGGGTCGTGCCGCGCTCCGAGATGCTCGCCGCCATCTGTGCCACCCGGCGCTGCCTGGCCGTGTCCGGCACGCACGGGAAGACGACGACCGCCTCCATGCTGTCGCTGATCCTGGTCGAGGCCGGGATGCGGCCCTCCTTCGTCATCGGGGCCGACGTCAACGAGATCGGCACCAACGCCGTCTGGGACTCGGGGGAGTGGCTCGTCGTCGAGGCGGACGAGAGCTACGGCACCTTCCAGGCGATCGCGCCCGACCTGGCCGTGCTGACCAACGTCGAGGCCGACCATCTTGACTACTACGGCACCTTCGAGGTCCTGCGGAGCGCGTTCGCCGATTTCGTGGCTGGCGCCCGCCTGGGTTCGGTCGTCTGCGCCGACGATCCCGAGGCGGCGGCCATCGGCCGGGAGCACGGGGCGACCACCGTCGGGTCGGACCCGGCGTCGACGTACGCCATGGAGCGACCTCGAGCCTGCAACGGAGCTCGGTCTCCTTTACCCTCGCGCGGGCCCGAGGGCGAGCTGGGCCCGGTGCGACATCGGCGTCCCGGGTCTGCACAACGCCGCGGAACGCCGCGATCGCCGTCGTGGCCGCGCTGCAGGCGGGCGCTCCCTTCGCTGCGGCCCAGGCCGCGCTGGCCCGCTTCGCCGGGGTGACGCGCCGCTTCGAGTTCCGCGGCGAGGCCGCCGGGGTGACCTTCGTCGACGACTACGCCCACCTTCCCTCGGAGGTCCGCGCCGCCCTGGCCACGGCCCGGACGCGGCGGCTGGTCCCGCGTCGTCGCCGTGTTCCAGCCGCACCGGTTCTCCCGCACGGCGGCATTGGCCGCGGAGTTCGGGACGGCCTTCGGCGACGCCGACGTGCTGGTCGTGACCGACATCTACAGCGCCGGCGAGCGACCCGTCCCGGGCGTCTCGGGCCGCCTGGTGGCCGACGCCGTCCGGGCCCAGGACCCGCGGCTGCCCGTCACCTACGCCGGCGGGTGGGAGGAGCTGCGCCAGACGGTGGCGGCCGAGCTCCGCCCCGGCGACCTCTGCCTCACCCTCGGGGCGGGCGACCTGACCACGCTGCCCGACGAGCTGCTCGAGTCGCCGCAGTGGTGACGCCCGGGCGACGACGTGCGACGCCCGTGGCCGGCGCGCTCGGCAGACCGGGCCACGCCTGAGCAGCCGCTCGGGCCGCTCACCACCTACGGCGTCGGCGGGACGGCGGCGCTCTACGTCGAGGTCGAGGGACCCGAGGACCTCGATGCGGTCCGCTCGGCGCTCGGAGACACCGCCGCGGTCGGCGCCCCGTCCGGCGGTCTTCGTCCTCGGGCGGGGTTCCAACCTGTTGGTCGCGGACGAGGGGTTCGACGGGATCGTGCTGCATCTCGGCGCGGGCTTCGCCAGGTGGAGCTGCCCGAGCCCGGGGCCGGTCCGGGCGGCGGAGGTCGACGGCGGACGGCACCGGGCGGTGCACGCCGGCGGCGGTGGCCCTGCCGGTGCTGGCCCGCCGGGTGGCCGACGCCGGATGGTCGGGGCTGTCGTGGGCCGTCGGCGTACCGGGCTCGGTCGGCGGCGCGGTGCGCATGAACGCCGGGGGCCACGGGTCGGACATGGCATCGTGCCTGGTCCGCTACAGCTGGGTCGACCTGCTGCAGCGAGGCCGGGGGCACCGACGACGTCAGCCCGCCTCGCCTACGGCTACCGCTCCTCGTCGGTCGCGGCCGCGCAGCTCGTGGTGGCGGCGGAATTGGCCGTCACGCCGGGATCGGCCGAAGAGGAACAGGCGGCGGTGGCCGCCATCGTCCGCTGGCGGCGCGACGCACCAGCCCGGAGGCTCCAACGCCGGCTCGGTGTTCACCAACCCCGAGGGCGACTCGGCCGGGAGGCTCATCGAGGCGGCCGGGCTGAAGGGCTTCCGGCTGGGGACGGCGCACGTGTCGGAGAAGCACGCCAACTTCATCCAGGCGGACAAGGGCGGCCGGGCGGACGACGTGCACGCCCTCATGGAGCACGTGCGCGGCGTGGTGGCGGAGCGGTGCGGTGTGACGTTGCGCGCCGAGGTCCGCCTCCTCGGCTTCGGCGACGGGAACAATGGCGCGGTGGACGGGAGCGGTGACGGGTCCGGCGTGGGACAGGCCGGGGTGGCGCGGTGACGCCCGAGGACACGACAGAGGGCGAGGGCCCGTCGCCGGGCCAGGGCTGCGCGCACGGCGGGCAGCGGTCGGCGGATGGATCCGCGCATCTCGGCCCGGCGCGACCGGCGGTCCGTCGAGGAGCAGGGCCGGCGCCGGCTCGTCGTGCTCGCGGGTCGCGCTCGGCGTCGTGACGCTGCTCGTCGGCGGGTGGTTCCTCCTCCACACAGCCGCTCTTCTCCGCCCGCTCGGTGACGGTGACCGGCAACGTGCACGAGACGGCCGCCCAGGTGATCGCCCAGGCCGGGTTGGCCGGCCACCCGCCGCTGCTCGACGTCGAACGCGGGAGCGGCGGCGGCCCGCCTCGAGCAGCTCCCGTGGGTGCGCTCGGCGACGGTGCACGTCTCGTGGCCCGACGGCGTCCACATCGCAGTCACCGAGGAGACGCCGCGCTTCGCGGTCGCGCACCGCGGCCGGCAGCGTGGGAGTCGCTCAGCAGCGAGCGGCCGGGTCCTCGGCCGGCGCGGCCACCCGGCCGCCGGGCCTCCTGCTCCTGACGGTCCCGCGAGCCGCCCGGGCGCGCCGGGCACGTGCTGGCCGGCCAAGGACGAGCCCGGGCTCCGGGTGCGCCTCGACGCTGCCCGCCTTCCTTCGCCGGGCAGGTGACGGCGGTGACGGTCGAGCCGGCGGGCTGGGTGCAGCTGGCCCTGACCACGCCCGTCGTGGTCGACATCGGCGCCGCGGCCGAGCTCACCGCCAAGTACGAGGACGTGTCCTCGATCCTGGCCGGGGGCCACCCTGCACAACGGGGATGTGATCGACGTCAGCGTCCCCGATGCGCCGACGGTGACCGCAGGGTGACCTAGGATGCTTGACCAGCCTGAACGCCCCCCGTATGGTGGGGCCACGTTGCCGCACTGTGAACATCAACCTTCCCCAGAGGTTCAGGGATGGGTCGTTGCTCGCATCGTCGCCGGTGGCGTCTGGCGGAACCTACCAGCGAGTGACCGGTCGGCGATCGACCCGAGAACGAGGGAGTTCATGACGACCGTGCCTTCCCAGGGCAACTACCTGGCAGTGATCAAGGTGGTCGGGGTCGGGGGCGGTGGCGTCAACGCCGTCAACCGGATGATCGACGCCGGACTGCGCAACGTCGAGTTCATCGCGGCCAACACCGACGCCCAGGCGCTGCTCATGAGCGACGCCGACCTCAAGCTCGACATCGGGCGCCAGCTGACCCGGGGCCTCGGTGCGGGCAGCGACCCCGAGGTGGGGCGGCTGGCCGCCGAGGAGCACCGGGCCGAGATCGAAGAGGCGCTCCAGGGCGCGGACATGGTCTTCATCACCGCCGGCAAGGGCGGCGGCACCGGGACGGGCGGTGCCCCGGTCGTGGCCGAGATCGCCAAGGGCCTGGGTGCGCTGACCATCGGCGTGGTCACCCGGCCCTTCACCTTCGAGGGCCGGCGCCGGGCGATGCAGGCGGAGAAGGGGATCCAGATCCTCAAGGAGAAGGTCGACACGCTCATCGTCATCCCGAACGACCGTCTGCTGACCGTGTCCAACGACAAGACGAGCATGGTCAACGCGTTCAAGATGGCCGACGAGGTCCTCCTCCAGGGGGTGCGTGGCATCACCGACCTCATCACGGTGCCCGGCCTCATCAACACCGACTTCGCCGACGTGAAGATGGTCATGACCAATGCTGGGACCGCCATCATGGGCATCGGCTCGTCGATCGGCGAGGGGCGGGCGGCCAACGCGGCGCGGGCCGCCATCACGTCGCCGCTGCTCGAGGCTTCGATCGAGGGCGCCCGGGGCATGGTGCTCAACATCGCCGGCGGGCTCTGACCTCGGGCTCTTCGAGGTGAACGAGGCGGCCGAGATCATCCACGGCGTGGCGCATCCCGACGCCAACATCATCTTCGGCGCCGTGATCGACGACAACATGGGCGACGAGGTGCGGGTCACGGTCATCGCCGCCGGCTTCGAGCGCTGGGAGGAGGGCACCGGGCCCTCCAGCAGGCCGGGCGACCTGGCCTCGACGATCTTCTCGACGCCCGAGCCGGTGGACATCTTCGCGGACGCCACGGGGACGGAGGAGGAGCTCGACCTGGGAGACGACGATTTCGACGTCCCCTCCTTCCTGCGCTAGCGACGTCGCGCAGAGGCTCGGCTGCCGTCCGGCAGCGGATCGAGCGCGCCGGTGGCGACCCTTCCCGGGTACGGGTGGTCGCGGTCACCAAGGGGTTCGGGCCCGAGGCGGTCGCGCGGCCGCGCCAGGCGGGATTGGCGGACCTGGGGGAGAACTACGCCGCGGAGCTGTCGAGAAGGCGGCGGCCGACGACTGGGGCAACGGGGTGGTCTGGCACTTTCTCGGCGCGGTGCAGCGGAACAAGGTGGCGCAACTTGCCCCGCTCGTCGGCTGTCTGGCAGAGCGTGGCGCGGGAGGCCGAGGGCGACCGGATCGCCCGCTTCGCGCCGGGGGCCAGGGTCCTCGTGCAGGTCGAGACGACCGGGCTGCCCGGCCGCAACGGATGCCCTCCGGCGGAGGTGGCCGCGCTCGTGGCCGCGCCTGCGCGACCTCGGGCTCGACGTGCGGGGTCTCATGACGGTGGCGGCGCCGGATCCGACTGCGGCGACGGAGCGCCTTCGCGTCCGTGGGGCGCCTGGCCGACGCATCTCGGCCTCGAGGAGCGCTCCATGGGCATGAGCGACGACCTGGAGGCCGCGGTGGCCGCCGGTTCGACCATGGTGCGCATCGGCCGGGCCCTGTTCGGGACACGCCCACCGGCGGCCCCAGGTGAGCTGGAGCCTGACGGGGAACCTCCGGTGGAGGCCGACATCGGGCTGAGCAGGAGCGTGCAGGCGCCGGGGCTCGGGGCCGCCGGACCGCCGTGTTGCCGAGCAGGCACTACGCTGTCCGTGGACAGGAGAAGGAATGTCACCCTCGTTCATGAAGAAGACCATGGTGTATCTCGGCCTGCTCGACGACGAGTACGACGAGTACGACGACCTGGAGGACCGCGCCCCGCGTGGGTTCTCGGCCGCCACCCGGGTCGAGCCCCGGTCCCAGGACCACGAGCCGGCCGAGGAGTTCAGCGGCGGCATGAGCAGGGTCCGCACCATCCCGCGTGAGTCGGCCCAGCCCAGCCAGCAGCCCAGGCCGGCCCCGAGCAACGTCGCCCCCCGGCCCTCGGCCGTGCGGGCCGTGCCGGTCGACCCCACCATGAACCCGACCGGGCCGGCGCCGTCGCCCGCATCGGGCCAGGTGCACGTGGTCGCCCCGTCGCGGTTCGGCGACGCCAAGGAGATCGCCGACCGCCTCAAGGACAACCGCCCGGTGATCGTGAACCTCCAGATGGCCGACCGCGACCTGCAGCGGCGCATGATCGACTTCTGCAGCGGGGTGACCTACGCCCTGAGCGGCGAGATGGAGAAGGTGGCCGACCAGGTCTTCCTGCTGGCGCCGACCAACGTGAAGGTCTCCGACGAGGAGCGGCAGCGACTGGTCGAGCGCGGTTTCGGCCGCGACTAGACGCACTACCCTCGCAGGCTGGTGAGCATCTTTCGTCTCCTCGCGTGGCTGATCGAGGCCTACATCTGGCTGATCATGTTCCCCTACGCGATCCTGAGCTGGTTCCGGATCCAGCCCGGGACGACGCTGGCCCGTATCCAGTACTTCCTCTACCAGGCGACCGAGCCCGTCCTCCGCCCGGTGCGTCGGGTCATCCGGCCCATGGGCGGGCTCGACTTCTCCTTCCTCGATCGTCATCCTGGTTGCGCAATTCGTGCTGATTCCCGTGCTCCTGCACTGATTTCGCCATCCATCGGAATGAGCCGGGGGGGAGAGTTACACTTGGCTCCCATGGACAATTCTCAGGCTCCCTCATCGATCCTCGACACGCTTCGCACCGTGGAGTTCCGCCTCGGGCTGAAGGGCTACAACGTCGACGAAGTCGATGAGTACCTGGACAAGGCGGCCCAGGAGGCCGAGGGGCTGCAGGATCATGTCCGGCAGCTGAACGAGCGGCTCCGCCAGGCCAGCGAGCGCATCGCCCAACTCGAGCGGGACAAGCGCGCCGCGCCGGTAGCGGCCGGGACCGAGGAGGGAGTCGGCTGCCGCCGCGGCGTCGGCCGACGCCGCGGCCCTGTCCGACGAGACGCTGCAACGCACCCTTCTCCTGGCGCAGAAGTTCGTCGACCAGACGAAGCGGGAGAGCGAGGCGGAAGCCGCCACGGTCATCGCCCAGGCCGAGGAGACGGCTCGGGCCGCGATCGCGGCCGCCGAGGCGACGGCTGCGCAACTGCAGGCCGAGACGCACCAGGGGCTTGCGCGAGGAGGTCACGCGGCTGGAGGCCACCCGGACGGAACTGGCCACCGACGTCGAGAGCATGGCCCGCCACCTCGAGTCGGAGCGCAACCGGCTGCGCGGCGCGCTCTCCGAGATCCTCAAGTGGGTCGACGAGAACGTGCAGCCCGCCAACTCGCTCATGGGCGTGAAGCCGAAGTCCGCCCACGGCCGCCCGCGGCGGCGGCGACGACGACCCGTCGGGACGGCGCCCGGACGACGACGGTGCGCCGACACTGAACCTCCAGAGCGCCTCCGTGTCAGGAGCGCCCCGCTCCCTCTGACCCACCCCGACGGGATGGCGGGCGTTGTTGCCCCGTCCCTCGCGGTCCGGTATCGTCACCCGCTCCCCGGACGAGGTCGTCGTCGGGGAAACCGGCCACCTGATGCTGGTCCGAAGGAGGGAACGATGACCCCAGCGAGCAAGGGTGCCCAGGTCAAGAGGGTGCCTGCGTCGCGGTCGGCCACGCTCGGCATCCTCACGGGCCGGGAACAAAAAGTCCTCGGCCAAGGTTGACGCGACGGCGAGCGAAGCGTTCCGCTCCCACCAAAAAGAAGGCAGCTCCTGTTGTGAAGAAGGCAGCCACTGCGGCGAAGAAGCCCGCATCGTCAGCGAAGAAGCCGGCCACCGTGGCGCCCAAGAAGGCGGCCCGGCGAGCGCGAAGAAGTCGGTGACCACCAAGAAGGCGGCCCCGGCCGCAAGAAGGCCGCGCGCCGGTCGCCAAGAAGGCGGCGCCGGCGAAGAAGGCCGGCCCCGCCCCGGCCACGGCCAAGAAGAGGGCGGCCGACAAGCCGGCCGCAACGAAGGCCGGCGGACCTCGGGCGGCGGCCAACGGCGCCGGAGCGGTGGTTGCGCCGGCGCGCACGACCTTCACGCCGAAGCCCAAGGCTCCCACACCGGTCCGGCCGAAGACCGGCCCCTACGCCAAGGACGCCAAGTTCCTCGACGAGGTGCGACGAACTGCTCGTCGGCCGACCGCGCCATCTACCAGGAGCAGGCCACCTCGCTGCGCGCCGAGGCGGACTCGCTGGCGCTCGAGCGCGAGCCCGGTGACGTGCAGTTCGACGAGGAGTCGGGCGAGGGCGGCACCGTGACGGTCGACCGTGAGCGGAACCTGGCGTTGTCGGGACAGGCGCTCGCTGGCCGTCGAGGAGATCGACGATGCGCTGCAAGCGGATCGACGACAAGACCTACGGGTACTGCGAGCGCTGCTTCCAGCCGATCCCCAAGCCGCGCCTGCGGGCGCTGCCCTATGCCCGCCTCTGCGTGGCCTGCAAGAGCGGAGGGCTGTCGCGGCGCTGACCCGCCACCGGGGTTCTGGCGTTTGCCATAGCCGCCGTCGTCGTGGTGGCGGACCGGGTGACGACGACGCTCGCCGTGGACCACCTCCACGACGTGCGCCATGTCTGGGGTCCGTTCGGCCTGGCGCTCACCTATCAACTCCGGCTTTGCCTTCAGCCTCTTCAGCGGCCGGCGCCTGCTTCGGTGACGGTCCTGCTCGTGCATCGGTGTCGTGGTGCTGGCGGTGGTCGTGGCCCAGGTCCGCACGGTGACCCTGGCGGTGGGGCCGGGCCTCGTGCTCGGCGGGGCCATCGGGAACCTCAGCGAGCGGATCGTCGGGGGGCACGGGGGCAGGTGCCCGACTTCATCACGCTCGACCACTGGCCGACGTTCAACGTGGCCGACGCCTGTGTGACGGTGGGGTCATCATCGTGATCGTGGCCCTGCTCTTCGGTGGACGGACCGACGCGGCGCGCGAGGAGGCACCGGAGGCGGCCGGGTGAGCCGAGGGCGGGGAGACGCGATCTCGACCGAGGTCCCGGCGCTGCTGGCCGGCGTGCGGGTGGACCGGGCCGTGGCCATGGTGGCCGACGTCTCCCGGGGGGCGGCCCGCAGCTGATTGCCGACGGCCGGGTGCTCGTCGACGGCGCGCCGGTCTCGGTGGGCAGCAGCGCCGTGCTCCGCGAGGGGGCCATCGTGACGGTCGGCTGCCCGCGACCCGAGACGGGGGGGTGGCGGCCGAACCGGGCGTGCGCTTCGAGGTGGTCCTCGCCGACGACCGCGGTGGCGGTGGTCGACAAGCCGGCGGGGCTGGTGGTGCACCCCGGCGCCGGCCACGACGAGGGGACCCTGGTCGGCGGGTTCCTGGCCCGGTTCCCCGACCTGGCCGAGCTGGTCGCCGCCGGGGTGTGCCCGCCCGACCGGCCCGGGATCGTGCACCGCCTCGACAAGGGCACCTCGGGACTCCTGGCGGTGGCCCGCACCGAGGAGGCCTACCGAGCGCTGGTCGCGCAGCTGGCCGACCGGACGCATGGAGCGCCGCTACCTGGCGCTTGTGGCGGGCCACGTGGCCGACGACCGGGGCGAGGTCGACGCGCCCATCGGCCGCTCGGCCCGCACGCCGACGAAGATGGCGGTCACGGCCGGGGGCAAGCCGGCCCGCACCGCGCTACACCGTGCTCGAGCGCGCGACGTGCGGCCGAGACGGCCGACCGACCCTGCTCGAGCTCGCTCTCGCAGAGCGGGCGGACCCACCAGATCCGGGTCCACATGGCGGCCATCGGCCACCCGGTCGTCGGGGACGCCCGCTACGGCGCGCCGGACAAGCGGCTGGGATCGGGGCGCTTCTTCCTGCACGCCTTCGAGCTCGCCTTCGCGCACCCAGCGGTCGGCGCGCCGATGCACGTCGCGTTCCCCGAAGAGCTCGCCGCGTACCTGGAGTCACCGTCGTATCCGGCTGCCACCCGGCGCGCCGCTCGCCTCCGAGACGGGCCGGTCGGGATCTCGGAGGCAGCGCTGGGTCGGGCTGGTCCGGGTCGATGGATCCTGGGGCCGGTCGAGCTCAGGCGGCCTCGTGGACGCCGAGCACGTCGGCGTCGAACGAGAGCGCCGCCAGCGCCTCCTCTTCGGCCCGGCGCACCCGGCGGACGCCCACGCCCAGTCGCTCGGCTGTCGACTGCAGCGAGGCCGGGGAATCGCCGTCGAAGCCGAAGCGCAGGCGCAGCACGTCACGCTGGAGGCCGGGCAGTCGCTCGACCGCATCGCGCACCCGGTCGTAGACCATGGTCTGCTCGACGTCGGCGACGAAGTCCGACTCGTCGGGAGCCACCAGCTCGCCGAGCGTGGTGGACGACTCGAGCGCCGCGGGCTGGTCGAGCGAGGCGGTCACCCGCGCCACGTCCTCGAGCGACTCGCGCTCGTCTGCGGTCATGCCCGTCGCCTCGTCGAGCTCGGCCTCCGTCGGCGTCCGGCCCGAGGGTGCTGGCCAGCTCGGACTTCGTCAGCTCGAGGCGCTGGATCTGCTCGCCGACCTCGAGGGGGATGCGGATCGTGCCGGCCGTGCTGCTGGACGGCACGCTGCAGCGCCTGGCGGATCCACCAAGTGGCGTAGGTCGAGAACCGGAAGCCGCGCTCCCAGTCGAACTTGTCGACGGCCCGCATCAGTCCGAAGGTGCCCTCCTGGACCAGGTCGGCCATGTCGACGCCGCGGTCCTGGTAACGGCGGGCCCAGTGCACCACCAGCCGGAGGTTGGCCGCCACCATCTGCTTCCGTGCGGCATCGTCACCGGCCGCGACCCGCTTGGCCAGCTCGACCTGCTGCTCGTGGTCGGGCATGGGGAACTGGTCGAGGTCACGCAGCATCAGATCCCAATGTGTCCGACGTGCTCACCGCGCTCTTCATCTTCGCTCCAGACGTTCTTCGCTCACTCTCAGTCGTACGTACCCGGGCGCATTCCGGGATCAACCTGCTGTGTATAACCCGGCCGGTCTCCGGATCATTCCATGGGGCTGTTCGGCGCGAGTTGCGCCGATTTCCGCCTCGTGGTGGTCTACGGCCCATGGCCGGCCGCATGGTGCTGCTCCGACACGGGGCCACCGAATGGTCCGAGAATGGTCAACACACCGGCCGCACGGATATTCCCCTGCTCGCCGAGGGCCGTGAGCAGGCAAAAGCGCTGGCGAGCTCGTGCGCCAGCTGGGCCCGCCCACGTTCGGCCTGGTGCTGACCAGCCCGCTGCGTCCGGGCCGAGGAGACGTGCGACCCTGGCCGGGTTCGAGGGCGAGGCCGAGACCCGACCTCATGGAGTGGGACTACGGCGCCTACGAGGGCCTCACGACCGGCCGAGATCCGGGAGAGCCGGCCCGGGTGGACGCTCTGGGACGAGGGCGTGCCCGAGGGCGAGCGTGCCGCGGACGTCGGCCGCCGGGCCGACCGGGTGATCGAGCGGGCACGGCGACCTCGAGCGGGACACGCCTGTGCGTCGCCCACGGGCACCTCCTGCGCGTGCTGGCGGCCCGCTGGCTCGGGCTGCCCCCGGTCGCCGGCGCGGCTCTTCCTCTTGCGCACCGGCGCCGTCGGCGTGCTCGGGCTGGGAGCTCGACTGGCCGGCGATCGAGGTCGTGGAACTGAGAGGCCGCGGACCTGAGGCGGGCCGTCCGACCGGCTCAGACCGTCGCCACGGCCGTCCCCTGGGCCCGGTCGACCATGTCGGCCAGGCTGTAGGACTGCAGGTGCGTGCGGATGGTCTCGCCCGACGTCGGCCCAGACCGCCAGCAGCACGCACTGGCCCTCGTGGTCGCAGGCCCCGTTCTGCGTGGGGCTCGCCGAAGTCCCCGGCCGCGATGGGGCCGTCGACCGCCGAGACGATCTGGGCCAGGGAGATCTCCTCGGGCGGGCGGGCCAGCACGTAGCCGCCGCCGACGCCCCGCTTGGAGCGGACGAGGCCGGCTCCCTTCAGCGCCAGGAGGATCTGCTCGAGGTAGGGCTGGGGCAGGCCGGTGCGCTCGGCGATGTCCTTGCACCGAGGTCGGGCGTCTCGGCCCCGTGGAGCGCCAGCGAGAGCAACGCCCTGCTGGCGTAGTCACCCCGTGTGGAAACCCTCACGACATGCGATGCTACCGGCGATCTCGTCGGTAGAGGGGGTGCGTGGGTCGTAGGGTGTCCCTCCGTGAGTGACGGCGTGGTGGCCCGGCGCGACGAGGTCGACGGCCGAACCGGGGCCGATCGGGCGGCCCGCCAGCCGAGCCCGCTCGATTGCCCGACTGGGACGGAGCGTGCCTCCATCGGGTCGTTCCCGCCCTGCTCGGCGAGCTCGCCAGCCCGGGCGCCAGCCCGCTGCCGGCGTGGTTCCCCGAGCCGGCGAGCCGGGGCCGGGCCAGATCGTGCTGCTCGTGCTCGACGGCCTCGGCGAGGAGCAGCTGCAGGAGCGCCGCGCCCTGGCGCCGGTCTTGTCGAGCGGCGTGGGGGCGCCGATCACCTCGGTCGCCCCGAGCACCACCGCCTGCGCCCTGACCTCGCTTGTCACGGGCAGGGTGCCGGCCGAGCACGGCGTCGTCGGGTACCGCGTGGCCCTGGACGGCGACGTCATGAACGTGCTGCAGTGGTCGGTCCGGGGCGCCGACGCCCGCGTGTCCGTGCCGGCGTCGACGTTCCAGCCTTGCGAGTCGTTCCCCGGCGCCCGCGGTCCGGTGCCCGTGGTGACGCGCCACGACTACGGGCCGACCGGCTTCACCGCGGCGCACCTGGGTCGCGGTCGAGCTGCATCGCTGGCACACGCCGGCGGGACTCGTCACCGCGGTCCGCGCACTGGCCGCGCCGGCGCCCCGTTCGTCTACGCCTACTACGAGGGCATCGACAAGGTCGCCCACGCCGAGGGGCTCGGTCCCTACTACGACGACGAGCTCCGGGCGGTCGTCTTCATGTCATGGCCGTCGTTCGTATGTTCGCAGTGCTGTTGATCGCGTTCTGCACCGCGGAGGCACGACGGAACACAGGGAAGAGGCACTGTACTCCCTTTCGCTACCCGCGTGCGTGCAAGAGCACGCACCCTACATTCTCCCCTCTCCCGCTCGCGGGAGAGGGATAGGGCGTGAGGCGGGAACATCACTCCTCGCTTCGGATTCCAGAGATCACTTGCCATGATTCCAACTCAGATGTTTATGCAGGAACTCGAACGTTCCTTTGCCGTGGATCGTGTGCGGGCCGTCGAAGAACTCGATCTCCGTCCGGTCGCCGATTCCCAGTTTGGCCGCGTAGAGGTGCCGCACCTTGGCGATACTCGTAGGCCACGGTTTCGTCGGGGCCACGCCGTCGAGGTGCCCGCTCGACCATGAACGGCCGCGGCGCGATCAGGGCCGCCATCTCGGCGTAGTTGAACGTGCTGCCCAGATCGAACTCGAAGATCTCGTATTCGCCCGTGCCCATGTAGCTGTAGCGGCTGCCGGTCGAGGCGTTCTTCCAGACCCATTCGTTGAAATCGGCCGAGCAGATCGACAGGCAATACCTCTCCACCAGCGGCCGGCATCGCGCATGGCCGTCTTGCCGCCGTAGGAGAGGCCGTAGAAAGCGATCCGCTCGGGGTCCACGAACGGCAGCGTCGCCAGCCAATCGACGATCTGCTGGTGCTGCGGCACGATGATCGAGAACAGCGTCTTGCCTGAGCGGATTGGCCTTGCGCTGCAGCGTGCGGAAGCGGTCGTCGAAGATGTACAGATTCTGCGGGGCGAAGGTGATGAAGCCCCGCTCGGCCAGCTTCGACGGCGAACTCGTGTAGTAGGCCGGCTTGTCCGCCTGGGATCGATGTCCTGCGGCCGCCCCTCCAGCCCGTGCTGGCAGACCACCACCGGCCGCCGCTCGCCCGGCTTGATGTCCTTGGGCACGAGCAACATGCCGTAGGCGAACACGTCGGGAAAGACGTCCAGCACCACTTCGTAGCCGGTCCACTTCGGCTCGTCGTAGACCTTGCGGCGTCGCGGATTGGGCGGCAGCAGCGGCTGATCGAAACGCCCGATCACTTCGTTGTAGAAGACCTCGCGATACGGCTCGATCGTCTTCCTGGAACTTTTCCAGCGAGCTGGTGTCGAGTTTCTTCATGAACTCCTGCCGCACGTAGGGCTCCGGACAGCAGCCACTGGGTGTGGCGGTCGAGTTCGTGCATTTGCCGGGCGTGGCGGGCCTCGTCAGACACGCGGCGAGCATCGTCGGAATCGCGAAGAGCGGGCTCAGCTTTCTGCACTGGGTCGTCCGGGGCGAGCCCAGTGCCCGGCGAAAGGGCGTCAAGGAACATCACAAGGGCCTTTTCGGAACCGTACGCCCCGGTGCCATCGCCGCTCTCGATCAATTCGATCCGGGGTGCTGGATAGAGTCCTTTGACCAGTTGCCGGGCACGCTCGACCTCGCGACGGACATCCGCCAGCTTGGGCGTGACGAGTCGGCCGGGAGCGCGCCGCCCGTGCCGGGCGGACGACAGCTCGGAGCCCTCGCCGCTTCGATAATCACAGCGCGGGGAGCGACCACTGGCCATCGGCGTCGCCGAACTGATCCAACAATCCGAACACGTTGCGGTAAATCGGCTCCTGCCACACATTCTGTCGCGAATCGAAA
>CAVTUE010000001.1:0-22195 GCA_963737805.1 uncultured Acidimicrobiaceae bacterium | reverse complement strand
GCCCCCCGACGACCGGACCGGACTGCCACGCTTACGTTGGCGTGGCTTCGACAGCGACGCCGACTCGAGGCTACGTTGTCATTGAGGGCGACCTCAGGTCCCGGACGTGGCGGCGATCCCGACGATGGGACCGTTGAGCGATCATGCCCACCTCCAACGTTGGCCAATCCGAAACGGTGACATCCGGGGGCTCCGGTTCCTGGAGCTGGGTCCCAACGACACCGTAGACCGGGCGTGATCCGACGTGGGCAGTATTCTTCTCTCCCCCTCTCGCCTACGTGGGCCGCCACCCGATCCGTTCTGGTGAGCGGGCGACGTCGATGGCGGCGAGGTGTGCACGCGTCGCGGCCAGCGGCAACTCCGAGCTCGACGGCATACCGGGTTCCTGTACCGCCAGGAACGCCAGACTCTCCCCGCCATACCAAGGTACACCAGGGTGGGGGTCTTGCCGCAAGCACCAAGAGCGTGCTGACAATGCACGCCGGGAGCCGGCCCACAGGCGGTTGGCACGATCGACAGTGGGGATAAGACGGGACCGAGCGGTCCGAAGGGGATGGGGGTCCGATGGGCAGCTACGTGCTGGGATTCGACGAGATCGACCAGACACAGGTCGCGGTCGTCGGCGGCAAGGGCGCACACTTGGGGGAGCTCTCGCGGATCGAAGGCATCCGCGTGCCGGCCGGCTTCTGCGTGACGACGGATGCCTTCGAGCGGATCATGGCGGACGCGCCGTCGATCGACGGCCGGCTCGATCGGCTGTCGCGCCTGAGCCCGGATGACCGGGGAGGCGATCCGCACGCTCAGCGCGGAGATACGCCGGACGATCGAAGGGATCGCCATCCCCGACGATCTGGCGGCGGCGATCACCGGCTCGCTCGCCCGCCTCGGCGAGCACGCTGCCTACGCCGTCCGATCCAGCGCGACGGCAGAGGACCTGCCGACGGCCTCCTTCGCCGGCCAGCAGGACACGTACCTGAACGTCGTGGGGTCGGCCGGCGATCCTCGAGCACATCAGCCGATGCTGGGCCTCGCTCTTCACCGAACGGGCCGTCACCTATCGCCTGCGCAACGGCTTCGACCATCGGAAGGTCCACATGGCCGTGGTCGTGCAGCAGATGGTGTTCCCGCAGGCGGCCGGCATCCTCTTCACGGCCGACCCCGTCACGTCAAACCGGAAGGTCGCCTCCGTGGAGGCCACCTTCGGCCTCGGCGAGGCCCTGGTCTCGGGCCTGGTGAACCCCGACGCCTACAAGGTGCGCGGACGGCGAGGTCATCTCAAAGGCGGTCGCCGCCAAGCAGCTGGCCATCCAGGCCTCGCCGGCGGCGGAACGCAGGAACGGGCGATCGAGCCAGAACGCCAGGAACAGCCGGCCTTGACCGACGCGCAGGTCGTGCGGCTCGCGCAGCTGGGCCGGCGGATCGAGGCGCACTTCGGCCAGCCTCAGGACATCGAGTGGTGCCTGGTCGGGGATGAGTTCCAGATCGTCCAGAGCCGGCCGATCACCACCCTGTTCCCCATCCCCGTGGCCGGCGACCAGGAGAACCACGTCTATGTCTCCGTCGGCCATCAACAGATGATGACCGACCCCATGAAGCCCTTGGGGCTCTCCTTCTGGCAGATGACGACCCCGCGGCCCATGGCCGAAGCCGGCGGGAGACTGTTCGTCGACGTCGCGCCGTTGCTCGGCTCGCCGACGACTCGCGCCGTCTATCTGGAGGCCTTGGGGAGATCCGATCCGCTGATCGGAGACGCGCTACGGACCATCCTCGAACGCGGCGACTTCATCCCGATGCTCCCCGACGAAGGCCCGCCCGGGACGCCGGGCGGCGGCGCCCTTGCCCCGATCGAGACCGATCCGGCCATCGTCACCGAGCTGATCGCAGGCAGCGAGGCGTCGCTCGCCACCTTGCAGCACGACATCGCGTCAAAGACGGGATCGGCGCTGCTCGACTTCGTCCTTGCTGACATACAGGAGCTCCGGCGGATCCTGTTCGATCCGCGGAGCCACCAGGTGTTCATGTCCGCCATGGAGGCCACCTGGTGGTTGAACGAACACCTCGAGGCGTGGCTGGGCGAGAAGAACGCGGCCGACACGCTCACACAGTCGGTGCCGCACAACGTCACCTCGGAGATGGGACTCGCCCTCCTGGACGTCGCGGACGTGATCCGCCCGCATCCGGAGTTGGTGGCATTCCTCGAGCAGGTCGAGGACGAGGATTTTCTCCGACGACCTGCCGAGGTTCGGAGGAGGGCTCGAAGCCCGGGACGCCATTGCGCTCTGGCTCGACAATTACGGCATGCGCTGTGTCGGTGAGATCGACATCACGAGGCCACGGTGGAGCGAACGTCCCACCACGCTCGTGCCCCTGATCCTCGGCAACATCAAGAACTTCGAGTCGGGTGCCGGAGAGCAACGGTTCGAGCAAGGCCGTCAAGAGGCCAGGGAGAAGGAGCAGGAGCTGCTGGCCCGCCTTCTGGATGTCGCGGACGGGGACCGCAAGGCGGAAGAAACCAAGGAGATGATCGACCGGGTCCGGACCTTCATCGGGTACCGGGAGTATCCGAAGTACGGCATGGTCAGCCGCTACTTCGTCTACAAGCGGCCCTGCTCGAAGAGGCAGAGCGCCTGGTGCTGGCCCACGTGCTCCGTGACAGGGACGACATCTTCTACCTGACGTTCGGGGAGTTCCACGACGTCGTGCGTACGCAGCACGTGGACGACAACCTGATCGGCCTGCGCAAGGACGCGTTCAAGTCGTACGAGGCGCTCACGCCGCCCCGGGTGCTCACGTCGGACGGCGAGGTCGTGGCCGGGACGTACCGACGTGTCGACGTCCCGGACGGCGCGTTGGCCGGCCTACCCGTTTCCGCCGGGACCGTCGAGGGTCGGGCTCGCGTCATTCTGGACATGGCCGAAGCCGACTTCGATCCGGGCGACATCCTGGTCACGGCCTACACCGACCCCAGCTGGACGCCCGTGTTCGTCGCGATCGCGGGTCTGGTGACCGAGGTGGGAGGGCTGATGACCCACGGCGCCGTGATCGCACGCGAGTACGGTCTGCCTGCCGTCGTGGGCGTGGAGCACGCCACCCGGCTGATCCGCGACGGAGAGCGGATCCGGGTCAATGGAACGGATGGGTACGTCGAGATCCTGTCCTAGGTGTGCTCAATCCCCGTCGGCCAGGATCCGTCCAGAGGTAAGAAGGATGGCCCTTTGAAACCTCATTTTGCCAAAGTCCGCTCTGATCGCGACAGGCAGTAGCCCGTCAGATGGCGCTCCAGCCCGGCCTTGTGGGCACGGGCATAATTCGTGACATGGAGTATGGGTCGCCTGGGTCTGGACGATACGCACAGATCGAACATGAACAGCGGTGGCTCCTCAGGGAACGTCCCGCAGGTTTGGTCGATCCCGTTCAGATACACGACATCTATCTGCGCGACACAAATCTTCGCCTCCGCCGAATGGAATCTCCACAAGGAGTGATCTGGAAGCTCGGACAGAAGGTCCGGGAACGACCCGAGTCGCCGGAGACCGTCCGGTTGACCAACATCTACTTGGCCCAGCGTGAGTACGACGCTCTCATAGCACTAGAGGGAGCACATCTGAGCAAAACTCGTTGGCACTGGATCTGGGGAGATCGTCGCTTTTCGGTCGACGTGTTCGATGAGCCTTTGAAGGGTCTCGTACTTGCTGAGATCGAACTTCGACCAGGGGATCTCCACCTGAATGCGCCCGATGGTGCCCTCGCCGATGTCACTGACAACCATCAATTCTCAGGAGGCGTGCTCGCATGGGCCACGCCCGAGGAGGCTCGTCAGTTGGTTGTCCAAGTGCTGAACGAGCAATCCGAGGCGTAGCCGCAGGACGGCCACCCTTGGCGTGCGGGAGCTACCAACTCAGCGTCGGTGTCATGATTTCAGTGGTTTCGAAATGGCTGAACGAATATCTTGCAGCGTATGACGATCTTACGGATGGACAACGTCGGCGTCGTTGTCGACGACCTCCAAGCTGCTGTTGCGTTCTTTGTCGGACTTGGTCTCGAGTTGGACGGCGAGGCGACAGTCGAGGGGCCTTGGGTGGACCGCGTAGTGGGCCTCGACGATGTCCGAGCTGACATCGCAATGGTGCGGACTCCGGACGGAAACGGCCGGCTTGAGCTGACGAAGTTCCACACGCCGATGGCAGTCAGTTCCGAGCCGAACGCACCGGCGAACACGCTGGGCATACGTCGAATCATATTCGCCGTCGAAGACATTGAGGATGTCCTTGATCGCCTGCACGCCCACGGTGCCGAACTCATCGGGGAGCTCGCGCGATACGAGGACAGCTATCGGCTCTGCTACGTCCGCGGACCCGGGGGCATCATCGTCGCGCTGGCCGAGCCGCTCGGTTGAAGAAGATTCCCACGGCCAGCCGTTTGACGACCGCGGTACCCTTATCTCCGCAAGACCCGGATTCCGGAGAACTGATGGATAGCAGCTCCTCCGCCGCCCTTCGGCGGCTTCTCGACAAGGACCACATCGTCGATCTCGTTCACCGCTACTCGTACTGCGTCGATCACAGGCTCTACGACGAAGTGGTCGAACTCTTCACCGAAGACTGCGTGGTCGACTATGGACCGAGTTTCGCACCTCCTGTGCGTTCTCGGGCCGAGCTCCGGCAGATGTTCGGGCATCCCAAGTCGGCATTTGCCGCCACCAGCCACCACAACGCGAACGTCTTGGTGACGTTCGAGGACGCCGATCATGCTTCGGTGCGCGCGTCCGTGTACGCCTGGCACCAGCGGACTGACGGGGGCAATCCCCGGTTATGGGGCTACTACCACGACTCAGTTGTGCGGCTTCCAGAAGGATGGCGCATTGCGCAACGACAACTCCGGGTCCTCGGTGTCGAAGATTGGAATGTGGAATGGCATCCGGCCTTCGAAGGTCAGGATCAGTAGCCCCCAGTCCTTGGACAGAGAATTCCCGGCACGTCATCAGACGGGAATTTGCCACTACTTCCGATGGGCCTGATTCGATCGGGGATTCGCGAAGGAAGCGGGCCTCTGGTACTGAGGCCGGATCAAGGCGCTCGCACCCCCCAACCTCCACCGGCGCATACCCCACCCAAGGCGCCCGCCTCGTTAGCGTCTTGTGGCAAATGGGGACAGGAGATCCACCCTCTGAGAAGACAGGAGATCCACCCGCTGGCTGGCGCTCCCGCGCGGGCTGACCCGCAGGGATCGGGTCGCCTCCACCCCGGTTCGCCTCGCCGACCTCGATCCGGCGTCCCGCCGCCGCGCCATGCTCCGCAGCGGCCTCACCATCGGGGTCTGCTGGGTGATCATCATCGGCGCTTTCTACGTGGTGCCCATCGGCCACGAGTCCGGACTGCGCGCCTTTGTGCGCCTCGGTGCTGACGTCGCGCTCATCGGGGCCGTCTTCGCCTGGCAGATCCGCCGCATCTCGGTCGCCGAGCTCCCCGAGCTGCGGGCGATCGAGGCCCTCGGCATCGTGGTCGTGCTGTTCCTCGTCGCCTTCTCCGGCATCTATCTGGGGATGTCGCACGAGTCGCATCTCACCTTCACCCAAGGCCTCAACCAGACGAAGGCGCTCTACTTCACCATCAGCGTCTTCTCGACGGTAGGTTTCGGTGACATCACGCCGCGGACCGACCCGGCGCGACTGGTGGTCGCGGCCCAGATGCTGCTCGACCTCGCCATCATCGGTGCCGTCGTCCGGCTCATCTTCAACGCGGCCAAGAGCCGCATCTCTCCGGCCGAGGCGCCGACGGCCGGGCGAGCGCCCTAGCTCCTGCAAAACGTCGCTCCGCCTGGCCGCATGCCTGGTCCGGAGTGACAACACGGCACAAGCAGCGATTCGCCTAGAACTTCCGGAGACAACTGGCGCTCGTCGAGAAGGACGAAGCAACGCTGGTCAGCGAGCTGGTCAGCGAGCTGGACGGCTAGTGCTTGTCGGTGAGCGTGTGCAACGTTCCGCCGGGCGCGTCGCGACAGAGCCGATGCGTTCGGAGGCACTGTCCCGCTCGCTGTCTACATTCAGAACCGGTGGCGAATGCTTGGTTCGTCAACCAGCGAGCCGAATGCTCCCATAGAGAAACGAGGTGAACGGCCCCTGCGTGCCGAAGCTGGTCGGATAGAGAGTTACAACCGAATATTGCTTGCCACCACCTGTTGCGTTGGCGAACTCACCAGTACCGCCCGTGACCGTGACCGTGCTCGTCACCAGGTAGCGGGTGTACGAAGAAGTCGTGGCTGCTTGGCATACCGTTCCGCTCAACGAGAAGGTCAACTGGCTACCGTTCGATGCGGTCGTCGTAACCGATCCTGTTACTGGGCTGCCCGCATTGGGACCGCACGGTGGCGGAGGACTGGCCGCTACCTCCGAACCACTCGTGGTCCCTCTGACTACCGGCGTGCCGACAACCGTGCCGACAGAGCTGGTCACATCCGGCACCGTTGACGTGATCGTGCCGCTACCCAGCTCGACGTAGGGCACTGCCTTCCGTCCACCAGGAGTTGCCGATGCCGCGCTCTCGAAGAAGGTGACGCCGACGACGGCTACCAGGACGAGGATGCAGGTTCTTCTCACGGCGGCTCACTCTCCGGCGAAAGGCCCAAACGAGAGGATCCCGCTGCGACCCATACGCCCTTCTTTGTGTCCCTCCGCGATGCCGATCAGCCGTGTGTCCAATTCGGCGCCCCTCCCGGTGACGGTAACACCGCGCCACCAGCATTTCTAGGGTGTGCGACTGACGGTGACCGCCCATGTTTGGCCTGTGGACCGGGATCACCGGCGCGGCCGTCGGGCGACGATCTCGAGTGCGCTCGGGGGCTGGTCGGTACGGCCAGGATCTGTCGGTACAGCCAGCATCTAGCGTCTCACTGGTGAGAGATGCCAACGAGGTCGTGACCGCATATTGGGCGGCGGCCAATGACAGGGATTGGGATGCCTTTGGCGACCTTCTGGCCGAAGAGGTGGTGTACGAAGGCCCGCAGACACGCGAGCGGGTCCGTGGTCGGGCCGACTATGTGCGATTCAACGTCGAGGGGTTCCCGGGTGACTGGCACCTGGTGGTCATCCGGGTCATTGGTGAGGGACTACACGCGTCCAGCTGGATCGAGTTCACGAACGCCGACGGCAGCATCCAGGCTGGGCTCTGTTTCTTCGAGCTTCACGACGACGGGAAGATCGCTCGGATCACCGACTTCTGGCCGGATCCGTACGAGCTACCCACGAACCGAGCACACCTGGTCGAGAGGTACTGATCGTTCTATCGTCGCCGAGCGGTCACGCTCACCTCCCGGCCCGTCACCGTTCGGAGGCAGGCCCGGTCATCGGTGTCACCCGCGACAAGCCTCGTGCTCGTGTCAGGGCGCTTGACAAGGTTTTGGTCTAAACGAAGGCGTGCACGATGGCGCGATAGTTCTCGTTCGGCGCCGAGGTGACGGGCGGGATTCGCCGAATGCGGCGCTCGAGGCGTCGCCTCGGCGATGCCTCCGGAGGCGGAGGGGCTGGCGGCCCCACAATCGTCCGAACTTCGGAGAAGCCGGCCGCGCGGCAAAGGTTGTGTAATGCGTCAATAGTGGGCACGTACCAGTTCCCGAAATCGGTCCGCAGCGTGCTCCCCGCGTGGAACTGCAGCAACGCCGCGTGGTCGAAGCCCTGGAGGTGTACCGCCTCGGTCTCAATGACGGCGACCTCCTTGGTGACGGCCCGCAGCCGTTCCAGGCAGGTGAGCGGTTCCTTCATGTGGTACAAGACGCCCAGGTAGAGCACGACGTCAAACGACCCGAGTTCGTGCAGGTCGACAGTCTGAAAGTCGGCCACGACGGGCTCCACCTTCGAGTCGAGCGCGGCAGCGGCGAATTCGAAGCCGCGCCGCCCCGGTAGCTCCGGACGCCAGAATTCGGTCTCGTCGTGTGACTGGTCCGGGAGGATCCCTTTCTCGATGCACTCGGCCCAATAGGTGCCCCGCGCCGCCATGTCGACGCCCCACGCGTAATGGTCGAGCGCCACCACGCGGCTCGCCCCCTCCTGCTCGGCGATGAACGAGAACTTCCCGTCCCAAGCGCCTATGTCGAGCACGCTGCGGCCGGAGACGTCGGGGAGGATCTCGGCGCCGGTCTCCTGGATTCCCACGCCCTTGGTGATGACGCCGTTCCCGAGGTCGATCGTATGGAACCACTGGAGGCGGTCAGTCTGCGCTTGGAGCTCAGCCGGGCTAGTCACGGTGCGGATGATAGGCAACTCCGGCACGGCGATTCTTCGGACCTCGGGATCACTCGCCTTCTCGCGGAATCCACCCCGGCCCTGACCCCGCGGCTCAGATTCCGGTCATGGAAGCTCTCTGGGCGCGGACATAGGGTGTGAGGGTGTCGGGTACACACGGTGAGGGGACGGGTGCCGACCACCACTCTCACCCTCGCTGGCCCCGGGGTCTGTGGGTCTGGGTCGCGGCAGGCGCGTTGGTCGGAGGCCTGGTCGGCGCAGTGATCGCCCACGCCTTTTGGTCCGGTCCCGACGTCAGCGCCACGGCCTGCACCGCCTCGTCGGTCGCCGAGCAAGTGGTGCCGTCGGTGGTCACCATCGAGGTCGGCCGCAGTTCGGCCGGGCCGGCAGGGACGGGGTCCGGCGAGTTCTACCAAGACGGCGGCTACATCCTGACGAACAACCACGTCGTGGCGAACGCGGCCAGCGGGGCCAGCATCGAGGTGATGCTGAGCGACGGCCAGAAGGTCCCGGCGACCCTGGTCGGGCGCGATCCTTTGACGGACCTGGCGGTGATCAAGGCGCCCCAGGCTCAGTCGCCCCAGGTCATCGCGCTCGGATCCTCGGCTGATCTCGAGGTCGGTCAGCCCGTGGTGGTCGTCGGGGCCCCGCTCGGACTCTCGAACAGCGTCACCAGCGGCATCGTCAGCGCGCTGGCGCGCACGATCGAGGTGCCCGGCGCGGGAACGTCCCAGAGTGCGCTGTTGGCCGACGCCATCCAGACCGACGCCGCCATCAACCCGGGCAACAGTGGTGGGGCGATGGTCAACTGCGGCGGACAGCTGGTGGGGATCCCCTCGGCCGGGGCGGCCGTGCCCGGCTCGAGCGGGGGCAGCATCGGGCTGGGCTTTGCCATCCCTGTCGACATCGCCGAGACGGTCGCCAACCAGCTGATCGCCACCGGCAATGTCACCCACGCCAGCTTCGGCATGCAAGCGGTCACGGTGACCGCTCCGATCGCCCAGCGCACCGGGCTGCCGCAGGGTCTCTACGTCAACTCGGTGCAGGTGGGCGGTCCCGCGGCCATGGCCGGACTGCGGGCGGGCGACGTCATCACCGAGATCGAGGGCCAGCCGGCGACCACCACGGACCAGCTGCTGGAGCTGACCATCACCAAGAAGGCGGGGGACAAGGTCGACCTCACCTACGTGCGGGCCGGGCAGACTCACGAGACGACGGTCACGCTCGGCAGTCAGTCCTCCTGACGGGCCTTCCTTGCCCGGTTCGGCTCATTGTCGGTGACGCGGCACTGAGGACGTTCGAAGGGGCGCCCCTGGTGCCGCCATGGGCTCCCACTCGGTAGATTGGCTGCGTGCGCCTCGGAGTCCTTGTCTCGGGTTCCGGGACGATCCTGCGGGCGATGGTGGAGGCAGGTCTCCCGGTCTCCGTCGTGCTGTCCGATCGGCCCTGCGCCGCGCTCGCCCTGGCCGAGGAGCATGGCACGGCCTCCGAGCTCGTCGACCGCAGTGGGTACGGCGGCTTCGGGCCCCGGTTCGACCGCGACGGGTTCACGACGACCGTGGCCGCAACCCTGGTCGCCCATCAGGTCGACCTCGTGGCGATGGCCGGCTTCGGAACCGTGATGACCGGGGCCGTGCACCGCGCCTTCCCCGACCGGATCCTGAACACCCACCCCGCGCTGCTGCCCGCGTTCCCGGGGTGGCACGGCGTGCGCGACGCCCTGGCCGCCGGCGTGTCCGAGACCGGGTGCACCGTGCACCTGGCCACCCTCGAGATGGACGCCGGGCCGATCCTGGCCCAGGAGGCGGTCCCGGTCCGCCCCGGCGACACCGAGGAGACGTTGCACGAGCGGATCAAGGTGGTCGAGCGACGGCTCTACCCGGCCACGGTGGCCTGGGCGCTGGCGGAGCTCGAGGCGGGACGTGCGATCGAACCGCCGGCCCGGGTACCGGTCGGCCCGGGAGCCACCGCGATGGGGCGGCGTGCGGGCTGAGCCGGGACGGGCGGAGAAGGCGTGACGAGGAGTGGTTCCGAGTGACAAGGATTGACGAGGTGATCGTTTCGTGAGGGCCCTGCTGTCGGTGTACGACAAGGAGGGCCTGGTCGAGCTGGCCCAGGGCCTGTCTGACCTGGGGTGGGAGCTGGTGGCCAGCGGAAACACGGCGGCCAAGCTGAGCGAGGCCGGCGTCGCCCATACGGAGGTGGCCGAGGTGACGGGCTCGCCCGAGATGCTCGGCGGGCGGGTCAAGACCCTCCACCCCAAGATCCACGGAGGCATCCTCGCCGACCGGTCCAAGCCCGAGCACCTCGACGACCTCGCCGCCAATGGGATCGACGCCATCGACCTCGTGGTGTCGAACCTCTACCCGTTTTCCTCCGACCCCTCCGTCGAGCTGATCGACATCGGGGGCCCGGCCTTGGTGCGGGCGGCGGCCAAGAACCACGAGCACGTCGGCATCGTCACCTCACCGGCCGACTACCCGCTCGTGCTCGAGGAGCTGCGCGCCTCGGGCTCGCTCTCGGCGTCGACGCGTCGCCGGCTCGCCCGGGCCGCCTTCGCCCACACCGCCGCCTACGACGGGGCCATCGTCGCCTGGCTCGACGCGGGGGGGCCCGTTCCCGTCGGGGACATCGACGGCGCCACCGTCGCCGACGTCGAGGATGCCGAGCTCTCCGCGGTCCTCCCGCCGACGCTGCACCTCACGCTCGAGCGCACCGAGGTGCTGCGCTACGGCGAGAACCCGCACCAGCGCGGCTCGCGCTACCGCACGGCCGGTACCACCAGCTGGTGGGACGGCATGGTCCAGCACGGGGGCAGCCCGCTGTCCTACCTCAACATCTTCGATGGCGACGCGGCGTGGCGCCTGGTGCACGAGCTGGCGGCGGACGCCGGAGCCGGGCAGGCGGCCGTGGCCATCATCAAGCACGCCAACCCGTGCGGCGCCGCCGTGGCCGAGGACCTCGTCAGCGCCTACGAGCGGGCACTCGAGTGCGATCCCATGAGCGCCTTCGGGGGCGTGGTCGCCATCGGGGGCGCCGTCACGGACGAGGTGGCCGACGCCGTCGCCGCCGGACCGCAGGCCGACGTGATCATCGCCTCCTCGTACGTGCCGGTGGCACTCGAGAAGCTGAAGGGCCGCCGCAAGGCGACGCGCATCATGTCGGGCCCCGCACCGGAGCAGGCACTGCGCCAACTCCGGAGCCTCGGCACCAGCGTGCTGGTCCAGGACGTCGACGCCTTCGTCTCGCCCCGCTCCGAATGGCGAACGGTCACGACGCGTTCGCCCTCCGAGGAGGAGTGGCGCGATCTGGTGCTGGCGTGGCGCGTGTGCGGCCGCACGACCTCCAACGCCATCGCCGTCGTCACGAACGGACAGGCGGTCGGCGTGGGTGCCGGGCAGCAGTCCCGTGTCGTCGCGGCGGAGATCGCCGTGCGGAAGGCGGGCGAACGTGCCAAGGGCGGTGCGGGGGCGAGCGACGCCTTCTTCCCCTTCCCCGACGGCCTCCTCGTGCTGGCCGACGCCGGCGTGACGGCCGTGGTCCAACCGGGCGGGTCGGTGAAGGACCCCGACGTCATTGCCGCCGCGGACGAGGCCGGTCTGGCGATGGTCCTGACCGGCGAACGGCACTTCCGCCACTGATGGGCGCCATCCTGCTCGACGGCGAGCCGGTCGCCGCCCGGATCCGCGCCGAGGTGGCCGAAGGCGTCGCACGCCTGCGCGCCGAGGGCGTCGGCGTCGGCCTGGGCACCGTGCTGGTGGGTGACGACGTGCCCAGCGAGCGCTACGTCGCGTTGAAGCACGAGGACTGTGCCGGCATCGGCATGCACTCGGTGGGTGTGCACCTGCCCGCCACCGCCACCCAGGCGGAGGTGCTCGAGGCCATCGCCCGCTTCAACGCCGACCCGGCGGTGAGCGCGTTCTTGGTCCAGCTCCCCCTCCCTCCCGGGCTCGACGAAGAGCAGGCGCTGCTGGCGGTCGACCCGGCCAAGGACATCGACGGCCTGCACCCCATCAACCTCGGGCGCCTCGTGCTGGGCACACCGGGCCCGCTGCCCAACACGCCCGCGGGGATCGTCGAGCTCCTCCACGCCTACGACGTCCAAATCGAGGGGCGCCACGTCGCCGTCATCGGCCGGGGCGTGACGATCGGCCGGCCCCTGGCCAACCTCCTCTCCTTGAAGCGTCCCGGTTACAACGCGGCGGTCACGATGCTCCACACCGGTGTGGACCCCGCCGACATGGCGGCGATCGTGCGCACGGCCGACATCGTGGTGGCCGCGGCGGGCCGGCCCCATCTGCTCACGCCGGACATGGTCAAGCCGGGAGCCGCCGTCGTCTCCGCCGGCACGACCTTCGAGGGGAAGAAGCTGATCCCCGATGCGCACCCGGACGTGGCCGAGGTCGCGGGATGGATCACGCCCCGCCTGGGCGGGGTCGGGCCCATGACCCGTGCCATGCTGTTGCGCAACGCGTTGCGGGCCGCGGAGACGACGGCCCGGTGAGGGGTCCAGCGCCGGCCACCAGCTGGCCCACGGCCGCAGCCACGACCAGGGAGGCAGACACCAGGTGAGCGAGCGGGAATACTCGGAGCGCCCGTGGGGCAACTACACGGTCCTCGACGACGAGGCGGCCGATCACAAGGTCAAGCGCCTCGTCGTGCACCCCGGCAAGCGGCTCAGCTACCAGCGCCACGCCAAGCGGGCCGAGCACTGGTTCATCGTGGCGGGCACGGCCACGGTGACGCTCGACGGCGCCGTGACGGAGGTGCGCGCCGGGGAATCCATCGACATCCCCCTCGAGAGCGCGCACCGCGTCGCCAACGAGGGCGCCACCGACGTCGTCTTGATCGAGGTGCAGCGGGGCTCGTACTTCGGCGAGGACGACATCGTCCGGCTCGAGGACGACTACGGGCGCATCGCCGCCGGTGCGGGGGACGCCGGAACCGCAACAGGAGGCACCGGAAAGGTCGCGTCGACGCCATGACACGGATCGCGGAACAGCTCGCGGCCGGGCCCACGTACTCCTTCGAGTTCTTCCCGCCCAAGAACGACAAGGAGCTGGCGACCCTCGCCCGCACGATCAGCGAGCTGCAACCACTGGAGCCGTCGTTCGTCTCGGTCACCTACCGCGGCGGCGCCGAGTCACGCCAGCGCACGGTCGACCTCGTCTCGGGCATGCTCCACACGACGAACCTCAACCCCATGGCCCACATCATCTGCGTGGCCCACACCCGGCTCGAACTGGCCGACATCCTCGTGTCACTGCGCAAGGCCGGGGTCGAGAACCTCATGGCGCTCGGGGGGACCCGCCCGAGGAACCCTCCGCCGGCCCCGGCGAGCTCGCCTACGCCGCGGAGCTCGTGGAGCTGGCAAGGGCCATCGGCGGCTTCTCCGTCGGGGTGGCGGCCCACCCGGCCGGCCACCCGCGTTCGCCCGACCTCCCGAGCGACCGCGACTTCCTCGCCGCCAAGCTGGCGCTCGCCGACTTCGGGGTCACCCAGTTCTTCTTCGAGGCAACCGAGTACGAGAGCCTCATGGCCGACGTGCGCGAGCGGGGCGTCGACACCCCCGTCCTGCCGGGCATCCTGCCCGTGACCTCGCTCTCGACCATGGGCCGCTTGGGCGCCATGGGAGCGGCGGCACCCGGCTGGATGCAGGATCGTCTGCGCGCCGCCCACGAGAGGGGTGGCGCCGACGCGGTCCGCAAGGAAGGGGTGGTGCTGGCCACCGAGCTCTGCTCCCACCTCCTCGATTCCGGCGTGCCCGGGCTGCACTTCTACACCTTCAACACCTCGAGCGCGACTCGCGAGATCTACGCCGCCCTGGGACTGGGGCCGAGCGCGGGCTCGTAGGGGGCCGGCGCCCCACTACCGCACGAAGGGCGGGCCGCGGGGCCGGCTAGTGGGTAACATAGTGGGTATGGCATACGTGGTCGCCCGGCCGAAAGGGCGCTTCGAGATCCGGGAGTCGGTCCACACCCCCAAGGGCCCCCGAGCCCGCTCCCTCGCCAACTTCAGGGAGCTCGACGACGAGGTACTGGCCCGCGCCCGTCGGCGGGCGAGCCGTCCCTTCGACCCTGACGTCGTACGCGCCGCCGCCCGGGCAGCGGCAGCACGACACGCACCGAATCCGATCCCTCGTCACCAGCTCCCCGCGACGCGGCAGTTCGTCGAGGCATCGCGGCGGATGGCCGCCGCGCTCGAGTCGCGGCCGCGGCCGGCCGGCTCGACACGAGACCCCGGCGACGCCCTCATCGACCTCCTGGGTCTCGTTGCCCAGGTCGGTGCTTTTCGGCCGCCGCGCGATCCGGAGCCGCTGCGGTTCCCGCCCCTGGCCCGCTTGCGTGCCGCGCGCGTCGCAGGGGCCTCAGCCTGACGACCAAGGTCCGACGCTGACCAGGACCGGGCAATTCGACGATCTGACCCCCAAGATCGTCTCGCTGCACGAGACGCTCGACTCCGCCGGGGTGCCGCACCAGTTCGGCGGAGCCATCGCTCTCAGCTGGTACCGCAACCCGAGGGCCACCACTGACATCGACGTGAATCTGACGCTTCCGCCCGAAGCTGCGGAACCGGTCCTGGAGATGCTGGCCCTGATCGGCGTGATGGTCACACCCGACGATCGGGCCGCCATAGCCCGGGACGGGCAGGCGAGGCTCGACTGGGACGGCTCGTACCTCGACGTGTTCTTCGCCACCATGGATCTTCACCTCGAAATGGCCGAGCTCGCCCGGGTCGTCCGTTTCGGCCCCGTCGACATCCCGATCCTCGCCCCCGAGCACCTCGTCGCCTGCAAGGCCATCTTCGATCGCCCCAAGGACTGGCTCGACATTCAGGAGATCCTGCGCTGGGGCACCGAGATCGACGCCGACCGGACGCTCCATTGGGTGGGCGACATCCTCGGTCCGGAGGCCGAGCAGTACGCCCGCCTGGCCGGCCTGCTGGGGGCAGAGGGCGGTGGCCCGCCCCCATAGTGCCCTGGCCACGTCAATTGGGACGTCGGCCCCCCCGCCCATAGCATCCAGCCATGGCAGATCTCATCCGCATGGGCGACGACGGCACGCTGCAGGTCCCCGACGAGCCCATCATCCCCTTCATCGAGGGCGACGGCACCGGGGTCGACATCTGGCCGGCGGCCAAGCTCGTCCTCGATGCCGCCGCCGCCAAGCACGGCCACACGGTCTCCTGGAAGGAGGTCCTGGCCGGGCAGAAGGCCTTCGACGAGACGGGTAATTGGCTGCCCGACGTGACGGTCGACACCTTCCGCTCGCACCTGATCGGGATCAAGGGCCCGCTGACCACGCCGGTCGGCGGCGGCATCCGCTCCCTCAACGTGGCGCTGCGCCAGATCCTCGACCTCTATGTGTGCCTGCGCCCGGTGCGCTGGTTCACCGGCGTCCCCTCGCCGGTGGTACATCCCGAATTGGTCGACATGGTCATCTTCCGGGAGAACACCGAGGACGTCTACGCCGGTTACGAGGTGCAGTCGGGCACGCCGGAGGCCGAGAAGCTGGCCACCTACCTGCGCGACGAGATGGGATGGCCCATCCGGGAGGCCTCGGGCATCGGGATCAAGCCGATCTCGCCCATGGGATCAAAGCGCCTCATCCGCGCCGCCATCGAGTACGCGCTGGACCGCAAGCGCCGCTCCGTGACCCTGGTGCACAAGGGCAACATCCAGAAGTTCACCGAGGGGGCGTTCCGCGAGTGGGGCTACGAGCTCGTCCGCGAGGAGTTCGCCGACGTCGCCGTGGGCTGGGACGACTGCGGCGGCGACCCCGGCGACAAGCTGCTGGTCAAGGACACCATCGCGGACATCACGCTGCAGCAGGTGCTGACACGGCCGTCGGACTTCGACGTCATCGCCACGACCAACCTCAACGGCGACTATCTCTCCGATGCCCTGGCCGCCCAGGTCGGTGGCATCGGCATCGCCCCGGGGGCCAACATCAACTACGTGTCCGGCCACGGCATCTTCGAGGCGACGCACGGCACCGCGCCCAAGTACGCCGGCCAGGACAAGGTGAACCCCGGCTCGGTGCTTCTCTCGGGGGTACTGATGTTCGAGCACATCGGCTGGAACAACGCCGCGTCGGACATCGTGCACGCGCTCGAGTCCACCATCGCCGACAAGGTCGTGACCTACGACTTCGCCCGCCTCATGGACGGTGCCACCGAGGTGAAGTGCTCCGAGTTCGCCTCGGCCATCGTCGACCGCCTCTAGCAAACCAGCAGAACACAACCGTCGGACCAGCAGCACAGTCGGAAAGGACCACCACCTCCATGGCCAAGCCCCCTGTCCACGTGACCGTCACCGGCGCCGGCGGCCAGATCGGCTACTCCATCCTGTTCCGCATCGCGTCGGGCCAGCTCCTCGGCGAGGACCAGCCGCTGGTGCTGCGGCTCCTCGAGATCGAGCCCGCCATGCGTGTGCTCGAGGGCGTCGTCATGGAGATCGACGACGGCGCCTTCCCGCTGGTGCACGACATCGTCGCCACCTCCGACCTCAAGACGGCCTTCGATGGCACCTCGTGGGCCCTCCTCGTCGGCTCCATCCCGCGGAAGGCCGGGATGGAGCGCGGCGACCTCCTCAGCGTGAACGGCGGGATCTTCAAGCCCCAGGGCCGGGCCATCGCCGAGCACGCGGACTCCGACGTGCGCATCCTCGTCGTCGGCAACCCGTGCAACACGAACTGCCTCATTGCGCGCTCGAACGCGCCCGAGGTGCCGGCTGACCGCTGGTTCGCCATGACCCGCCTCGACGAGAACCGGGCCAAGGCCCAGCTCGCCGCCAAGGCGGGCGCTCCGGTCGGCGACGTCACGAACGTGGCCATCTGGGGCAACCACTCGGCGACGCAGTTCCCCGACTTCGCCAACGCCCGCATCGGCGGCCGGCCGGCCACCGAGGTCATCACCGACGGCGACTGGCTGCGGGGCGACTTCATCACGACCGTGCAGAAACGGGGTGCGGCCATCATCGACGCCCGGGGCTCGTCCTCGGCGGCCTCGGCGGCCGCGGCGGCCATCGACACCGTGGTGAGCCTGCGCAACGAGACCGCCCAGGGGGACTGCTTCTCGGTCGCCATCGCGAGCGAGGGCCAGTACGGGGCGCCCGAGGGGCTCCAGTTCGGGTTCCCGGTGGCGTCGGACGGCCGGGGAGGGTGGTCCGTGGTCGAGGGCTTCGCCCGCGACGACTTCGCGGCCGAACGCATCAAGGTCACCACCGACGAGCTGCTGGCCGAGCGCAACGACGTCAAGGAGCTGGGGCTCATCGGGTAGGAGCACCCCGGTACGCTGCGGGCTTGCGCCCCACCCGCCTGGCCGTCGGCCCTGGTTTCGGGCACGCGGCCCCACCTGTCCCTCTCGTCACCGGCTGTTCGCGGCCGTGAAACCGGCGCGAAACACATGCCTGGCACCCTGAGCACCGTGGGAGACCTCTTCGATGGCTACGGCGCATCGGCCCGGGGGCTGACCGGCGCCGCCTTCGACGAGATGGTCGGCCGCGACGGCGTGGCCCGGGTGCCCTACGCCGCCGTGGCCTCCTCGCTGGCCCAGATGGGCCCCGAGGACGTCTCGGCCCGCGGCTCCCGGCTGGCCCGGGCCTTCATGGACCAGGGCGTGACCTTCGACCTCGACGGGGAAGAGCGACCGTTCCCCCTCGACGTGGTGCCCCGGATCTTCACCGGCGCCGAGTGGTCCAAGGTGGCCGCCGGGGTGGCCCAGCGGGTGCGGGCGCTCGAGCTCTTCCTGGCCGATGCCTACGGTGCGGCCCGCATCGTCAGCGACGGCCTCATCCCGCACGAGGTGATCACGAGCTCGCCGGGATTCGTGCGGGCGGCCTACGGCTACTCGCCCCCCAACGGCGTGCGCATCCACGTCGCCGGGATCGATGTCGTCCGCGACGAGGACGGCGAGTTCCGGGTGCTCGAGGACAACGTGCGGAGCCCGTCGGGGGTGAGTTACGTCCTGGCCAACCGCGCCGCCATGGCGCGGGTGCTGCCCGAGCTGTTCTGGGGGCAACCGATCCAGATGGTCACCGACTACCCGGCGCGCCTCATCAGCGCGCTGCGCCGGGCCGCGCCGGCGGCGGTGCAGGACCCGACGGTCGTCGTCCTCACGCCGGGTGTGCACAACTCGGCCTTCTACGAGCACGCGCTGCTGGCGCGCCTCATGGGTGTGCACCTCGTGGAGGGTCGCGACCTCGTGTGCCACGGCACCGATGTCTTCCTCCGGACCACCGAAGGCGAGGTGCCGGTCCACGTGATCTACCGGCGTATCGACGACGACTACCTCGACCCGCTGCAGTTCCGGCCCGAGTCGTTGGTGGGCTGCCCCGGCGTCGTCAACGCGGCGAGGGCGGGCCGGGTCACGATCGCCAACGGGGTGGGGAACGGGGTGGCCGACGACAAGCTGATCTACACCTACGTGCCGGCGATGATCCGCTACTACCTGGGTGAGGATCCGATCCTGCACAACGTCGAGACGATGCACCTGGTCGACGATGGTGTCCGCAGCGACGCGCTCTCCCGTCGTGGTGACCTCGTGTTCAAGCGGGTCGACGGCTCGGGCGGCAAGGGGCTGGTGATCGGGCCGGCCGCGACCGGCGCCGAGCTCGACCAGCTGGCCCTCGACGTCGAGTCCGACCCGCGCCACTGGATCGCCCAGCGGTTGGTGGCCCTCTCCACGTCCCCCACCTGGGTGGACAACACAATGGTGCGGCGCCACGTCGACCTCCGTCCCTTCGCCGTCAACGACGGCGAGGACGTCTGGGTCTTGCCCGGTGGCCTCACCCGGGTGGCTCTCGGCGAGGGCGGCCTGGTGGTGAACTCCAGCCAGGGCGGCGGGTCCAAGGACACGTGGGTCGTCGGCGGCGGGCTCTCCATGCCCCTGCTCCCCCCGCGCCAGGTGGCGCCGTTCCAGGCCGGCCCGCCCATGGACGCCGGACCCGCGTCCGACGGCGACGTCGGCGTGCAGCAACAGCAGCAACAACAACAACAACAACAAAAGCAGCAGCAGCGACCGGGCCGGACATGCCGGTGACCCGCGCGCTCCTGAGCCGGGTGGCGGAGTCGATCTTCTGGGTCGGCCGGTACGTGGAGCGCGCCGAGGGAACGGCGCGCATCCTCGACGTCTCGGTGTACCAGGCCCTCGAGCAGAGTGACGTCGAGGGCTCGCACGCGGCCCGCCGGCTCCTGGCCGTCATGGGGCTCCCCGATTCGGGCAGCGAGACCCTCTGGCAGGCGACGGAGCGCCTGGCCACCGATCCCGAGAGCAGGTCGTCCATCGCCGGCGCGCTGGCCGCGGCCCGGGAGAACACACGGGCGGTGCGGCACGTCGTGCCGGTGGAGTTCTGGGAGCACATCAACGCCACCTGGGCCGATCTGCCGCTGCAGTGGGAGGCCGCTCGCCGGGCCGGGCCGGGGTTCTACCTCTCCTTCGTGAAGACCCAGTGCGCCGGCATGATGGGCCTGGCCGACACCATGATGAGCCGCGATCAGACCTGGCTCTTCTTCACCCTGGGCCGCTGCCTGGAGCGCACCGACGTGGTCGGCCGCCAGCTGGCCACGGTGGCGTTCGACGAGGTGTTCGACAGCGGCCTCGTGATGCTGTTGCGCTCCTGCGGCGGCTATGAGCCATACCTGCGTCTGTCCCAGGGCGTCGTCGAGCCGGGCCGTGTCCTCGACTTCTTGTTGCGCGACCGGCTCTTCCCGCGCTCCGCCTTCGCCTCCTTGACCCTGGCGGAGGAGTGCCTCGACCAGATCAACGCCGGGCGAGAAGCGGCGTGGGATGACGCCCGCGGACTCGTCGGGCTGGCTCGGGCCGAGCTCGAGTACTCGGCGCCGGCGACGCTCTCTCGTGGGTTGGAGCCCCGGCTCGAGCGGTTGCAGTCCTCCATCTCGTCGGTGAGCGACGCCGTGACGCGGCGCTACTTCGCCCAGGACCTCCCGTTGCAGTGGCGGCAGGGGGGTGGTGGGGGAGGGTGAGCCGCACCGACGGATGGCGGCTGCGCGTCTCCCACGAGACCCGATTCGACTACGACGCACCGGCGCGGGCCTCCTACAACGAGCTACGCCTGACCCCGCGGACCGAACTGCGCCAGACCGCGCTGGAGACGAGGGTGGTGACACTCCCACCGGCGCCCCAGTACGCCTACCTCGACTACTGGGGCACGCACGTGGTGGCCTTCAACGTCGATCGCGGCCACGAGGCGCTCAGCATCACCGGCAACTCGCTGGTCGACACCCAGAACTCCGACGAGCCCGAGGACTGCACGTGGGAGGACATCGGCGATGCCTCGTCGACCATGGCCGACCACCTGTCGCATCACCTCTACACCGCTCCCGGTCCCGAGCTCTCGGGGATCGCCGCGGACTACGCGCCGGGCGCCCGCTCGAGACGGCGCGACGCATCATGGCGACCGCGGACGACTCGTTGCGCTACATGCGCGGCGTGACCTCGGTGCACACCTCTGCCGACGAGGCCTACACCGACGGCGGGGGCGTCTGCCAGGACTTCGTGCACCTCGCGCTGGCGCTCACCAAGTCGGTCGGACTGCCGTCGCGCTACGTCTCGGGCTACTTCCATCCGGACCCGGACGCCGCCATCGGCGAGGAGATCACGGGCGAGAGCCACGCGTGGGTCGAGGTGTGGACGGGCCGGTGGTGGGGCTACGACCCGACGAACGACTGCGCGGTGGGGGAACGCCATGTCGCCGTCGGCCGCGGGCGCGACTACGGCGACGTCCCGCCGGTGAAGGGCATCTACGCCGGCAACGCGGAGAACACCATGCGGGTGGTCGTGCGCATGACGAGGGTCCACTGAGCGTGCGGCGCCCGGGTGACACGGTGATGACGCCGTGCTGACCAGGATGCGGATCTGGCTCCCCGACGCCCCGGGCGTGTTGGGTGCGGTGGCCGCCGAGATCGGCTCCGTGCAGGGCAACGTCGTCGGGCTCGAGGTCCTCGAGCGTGAGGCGGGCGTCGCCATCGACGAGCTCGTGGTGGAACTGCCCGACGAGCCGGGGGCGGTCGATGCGGTCTGCCGCGGCATCCGCAACGTCCCCGGTGCGGGCGTCGAAGAGGTCACCGAGCTGCAGACGGAGGCGCCGGACCGCGAGGACACAGTCCTGGCCGCCGCCGCCGGGATCCTGCAGGCCGCCACGCCCCCGGCGGCCCTGCATGCGTTGACCGCCCACCTGATCACGCTGTTCGACCTGACCTGGCTGGCACTGGCGGACGACGAGCTCGCGGGCTTCACCGAGGTGCACGGCGACGTCCCCTCCGTCCAGTGGGTCGCGGCCTTCGCCGAGGGGTCGCGCAGCGGGGCGGACCCGGCCAACGACACCACGGGCTCCGGCGTGTTCATCGAGCCCGTTCCCGGGACAGGGTTCACCGTGTGCGGGGGGCGCCATGCGCCGATCAGGCGCCGCGAGCGCCAGGAGGTCGCGTTGCTGGTCATGGTGGCGTCGCGTTTCATGGAGGCGTTGGCGGGCGGCGTTGCCGCCGTGCCGGCGACCCCGTAAACCGCGCCGTCTGCGCGCACCGCGTCATCCTTTGGCCGAACCGCGGCGGGACTCACGACCCGGGCACCAACGCCTAATGTCCCTCGCATGCTGCGCGTCGGCTTCGTCGGGTCCGGCGTCATCGCATGGGGACACGGCCTGGGCCTCAAGGCGATGATCGACGGCGGCGTGCTCGACGCCTCCATTGTCGCCGTGCACGACCAGCACGAGCGCCGCGCCCGGGGCTTTGCCGACGCCCTCGGTGGTGACGACGTCGAGGTGGTCGCCGACGCGGCGGAGGTGGCACGGCGCTGCGACGCCCTCTGGGTCTGCACGCCGACATCGGCCCACCGGGCGGTGGTGGACGTGGCCCTCGCCGCCGGGTGTCCCGTTTCTGCGAGAAGCCACTCGACGTGGACCTGGCCGTGCCACGGCACTGGCCGAGGCGGTCCGGGCTT